>CAWCFJ010000001.1:0-457136 GCA_963794695.1 uncultured Actinomycetes bacterium
CCGGTGGTGAACGCCCCGGCCAGGTTGCGCTGCCGCTGGGGCGCGGACAGGCGCCGCTGGGGCGGCGTGCCCTTCACCCGGAGCAGCAGGTCGCGGCGCAGCTCGAGCCCCCAGGCGTCGGCCAGGTGCGCCGCCAGGGCCGCCGGCCCGTCCACCCCGCGCCAGCGGGCCCGCCCCTGGTCGGCCGGGACGGGCACCACGACCGCCCCCGGCTCGGGCGGGCTCGGGAGCTGGCGCAGGATCGCCGCGGCGGCGACCTCGGACAGGTCGAGCCCGTGATCCTTCCAGCGTCGCAGGAGGGCCGCCGCCGGGCCCTCGTGCGCGACCGCGGACCACGCGCGCGCGAACGACGTGCCTGCCCTGGAGGCACTGCCGGCAGCGCGGGACCGCCCAGCGCGTCGGCGACCCGCAGCGCTCGCAGCGCACCGCCGGACAGCGGTGCGAGCGCCGCGTCGCAGTCGACGCACCACGGCGCACCGCGCGCATCGCAGCCTGCGCAGCGGTGCGGGAAGACGAGGGAGAGGGCGTCGAGGGCCACGGCTCGACGCTAGGGCACGAGACCGTTACGTGTCCTCTACGGACCGTGCCAGAAGGGTGAATCAGTGCAACACCTTCGTCACGGACCGCGACGAAAGTGCACGCACCGTTGCGAAAGGGTCACGGATCGCGAGGATCCCCCCGGAGACGTCGAGGGACATCCCCGATGCGAACCGCCGCGGCCCGCGCCTAGCCTGGGAACCAGACGGCGCCGCGTTCGGCGGCGCCGTCCACTCGCCGAACCAGAAGGAGTCGCCCGATGGTGATCGACACCTACCCCGACGCACCACTCGAGGAGCCCGAGGACGAGGGCCGCTCGGCGCTGCTGGGGTAGCGGAACCCACTGCCCGTCTGCCCACGCAGGGGTGGGCGCGGGCGGACGGCGTACTTCATCGCGGCCCCGCCGAGGGCCCACTCGGCGACGATGAGGCGCGGCAGGAGCCGGACGAAGAGCGGCCGTAGCTGCTCGTCGTCGCGCACTCGCCGCCAGATCAGGAGCAGCCGCACGAGCGCGAAGTAGTGCAGGGGAAGGCGGCTGAAGAGCCGCTTCTGCAGCCCCTCGCGCTGGACCGGGCCGAGCCGGCGCATCCCGTAGGCGAAGCGATCCTGCTGGCGCAGCAGGTCACGGAAGCGCTCGCGGCCGTGGTGGTGCGCGGCGGTGAACCGGGGGTCGAACACCAGGCGCAGCCCGGCGTCCTGGGCGTCGATGGAGAAGATCGCGTCCTCGCCGCCGTAGCTCTCGTCGAAGCGGATCGGCGCCTCGCGCGGCACGGCCAGGCAGTACGAGGACAGGAACGCGACCTCGCGCGGCTCGCCGCGCGGCAGGTAGGGCGTCTCGATCTGCAGGTGCGCGACCCACTGCCACGGCCCGCGGGCCGCGAAGGTGCGGGCGCAGCCGACGAGCGCGCCGGGGTACTCGCGCAGCGCCCGCTCGAGGCCCGCGCCCCAGCCCGCGGTCGGGCACGACGTCCGAGTCCATGAAGACCACGACGTCGCCCTCGGCGGCGTCCCAGCCGCGGTTCCTGGCGCCCCCGGCGTAGCCCTTGTGACCGGTCTCGACCACCCGCGCGCCTGCGGCCCGGGCGATCGCCGCGGTGTCGTCGGTCGAGCCGTCGTCGACGACGACCACCTCGAGCGGCGCCGGCTGCTGGACCGACAGCGCCGACAGCACCTCGCCGAGCGTGCGGGCCGCGTTGTAGGCCGGGATGACGACGCTGACCCGTGCGGCCGTCACGCCTGTCTACCGGGCCCTGGCCGCGAGCGCGGCCTGGTCGAGGTACAGCGGCTCGGTCACCTTCAGCCCGGGCGGGATCCGGCCCGAGAGATCGTCCGCGTCCAGCGCGACGAGCGGGCTGATCTCGACCTCGTCGGTCTCGACCTGCGCCCCGGCCTCGCGCAGCCAGCCCGCGTACAGGCCGCACATCAGCGCGCGGGCGCTCTCGGCCGAGTCGGGCCCGCTGGCGTTCTTGAGCGGGGCGAACTCGTTGCGGTCGGTCTCGACGATCAGGCAGCGCCCGGCCAGCGGCAGCGCGTCGAACACGAACTGCTCGAACTTCACCGCGTTCGGCTCGTCGGGCTCGACGGTCTCGCCGCTGTCGTCGACGTAGGCGACCTTCTTGTCGGCCCGGTGGAACGGGAGCGAGGTGCCGGCGTCGCCGGACACCAGCCGCTCGACGAACGAGCGCTGCAGGACGTGGATCGCGATGCTCCCGGCCCACAGCGCGAGGCCGCCGTCGGGCCGGCGCCGCTGCGCGACGTCGTCGGGCAGGTCGCTGTACTCGATGATCTGCGAGACCCCGCCGCTCTCGACCACGAGCCCGACCTTCTCGGCCGGGTCGGTCTTCTCGACGACCTTCGAGGAGAGCTTCACCGCGGCATCGAGGTGCAGGCCGAGGAAGCCGGGGTCGGCGATCTTCACGAGCGCGTTGTCGACCTGGAAGTAGAAGAGCGTCTCGACGCCCCACTCGACCAGCTCGTCGAGCACGCTCGGGCCGCCACCGGCCGGCCTGGCCGCCAGGGCCCGCAGCGTGCCGCCGTGGCCGTCGGGGCTCAGCGCGAGCCGATCCTTGCCGGCGAGCAGGAGCTTGCCGGTCTCGCGGTCGACGGCCGGCATCGTGCCCTGGACGAACAGCCGCACGGTGTCGAGGCCGAAGTTCGCGTGCTCGGCGAGGAACGCCGCGGTGGCCTCGTGGTTGTCGGGGCTGGTCATGACGAGCAGCGGGATCCGGCCGTCGTGGCGCCGCTCGAGGGCCACGATCCGCTCGGCGTGCAGCTGGAACAGGCTCGCGCCGGAGAGCGGGCCGATCGGGAACGTGCCCTTCGGCGCGTCGTAGCCGAGCCGCGTGCCCTGGCCGCCGGCGACGCACAGGGCGGCGACCTTGCCCGCGGCGAGCGCCTGCGCGCCGAGCCGGCGCGGGCCTTCGAGCCGCTCGGGCGTCTGCTCGGCGAGCCTGACGACCGGGTGCTCCTCGGCGCTGTAGGGGTCGATCGGCGGCGCGGCCTCGCCGCGCACCAGCTCCTCGACCAGGGTGTCGAGCTGGTCGAGGTCGAGCGCCTCGAGCTGCCCTGCGAGCCGGTCGCGGCCCTCCTCGTCGAGCTCGTCCCAGAAGCGCAGGACGTGCTCCTGGCCGTGCCGGGCCAGCCGCTCGCGCAGGGCGTCAGCCGACGGCATGGGCCACCGGCTGCGACGCCAGGCTCTCGAGGTACGGCGCGCGGTGGACGCCGCGCTCGGTGATGATCGCGGTCACGTTCGCGGCCGGGGTGACGTCGAAGGCCGGGTTCGCGACCGGGGACGCGGGCGGGGCCCAGCGGACCGACCCGTAGCCCGAGACCTCGCCGGCCGCGCGCTGCTCGATCGGGATCGCGTCGCCGCTCGCGAGGGCCTGGTCGATCGTGGAGGTGGGCGCGGCGACGTAGCACGGGATCCCGTGCGCCCGCGCGAGCACGGACAGGGTGTACGAGCCGACCTTGTTGGCCACGTCGCCGTTGGCCGCGATGCGGTCGGCGCCGAAGATCACCGCGTCGACCAGGCCGCGCGAGAACAGCTGCCCCGCGGCCGAGTCGGCGATCAGGGTGTGCGGGATGCCGTCCTCGGCGCACTCCCAGGCGGTGAGCCGGGCGCCCTGCAGGAGCGGCCGGGTCTCGTCGACCCAGACGCTGACCGACGGGTCGCGCTCGTGCGCCGCCCGGATCACGCCGAGCGCCGAGCCGTAGCCGCCGCAGGCCAGCGCACCGGTGTTGCAGTGGGTGAGGACGCGGGCGCCGGCAGGCAGCAGGTCGGCGCCGTGGGCGCCCATCGCCCGGCAGCGTTCGACCTCGTCGCGGTGGATCTGCTCGGCGAGCTCGCGCAGCGCCGCGCGCAGCTCGGCGGCGCTCGCCTCGGGCCGGTCGTCGAGCAGCGCCTGGCACTCGCCGAGCGCCCAGGCCAGGTTCACGGCCGTGGGCCGGGACTCGGCCAGCGCCTGCGAGGCCGAGGCCAGGGTCCGCCGCAGCGCGGCGGGATCGTCGTCGTCGGAGAGCTCGGCGGCCAGCGCCATCCCCATCGCCGCGGCGATCCCGATCGCGGGCGCGCCGCGGATCGACAGGCGGCGGATCGCGTCGACCAGCGACTCGACGCCGTCGCAGCGCAGGTCCACGCGCTCGAGCGGCAGCCGCGTCTGGTCGAGCATCACGACCGCGCCCGGCTCGAGCCGGATGACGTCGCGGGGTTCAAGCATGGGAGACGCGAGCGGGCTCCCCGAGGGGAGCCCGCTCACCGTGACTCAGGTGCCCTGGTCCCAGCTGGCCAGGTACGACGTCTGGGCGTCCGTGAGGACGTCGATGTCGACCTCCATCGTCGCCAGCTTGAGGCGGGCGATCTCGGCGTCGATCTCCTGCGGGACGACGTAGACCTTCTTCTCGAGGCTCGCGCCGTGCTGCTTCGCGTGCTCGGCGGCCAGCGCCTGGTTCGCGAAGCTCATGTCCATCACGGCGGCCGGGTGACCCTCGGCGGCCGACAGGTTCACGAGGCGGCCGTCGGCCAGCAGGAAGATCCGCCGGCCGTCCTTCATCAGGAACTCCTCGACGTTCGTGCGCGCGTCGCGCTTGCCCGTCGAGCGGTCGTGGATCGCCGGGATGTCGATCTCGACGTTGAAGTGGCCGGTGTTGGACAGGACGGCCCCGTCCTTCATCACGTCCACGTGCTCGCCGCGGATGACGTCCTTGTTGCCGGTGGCGGTGCAGAAGATGTCGCCGATCTTCGCGGCGTCGATCATCGGCAGCACCTCGAAGCCGTCCATCGTGGCCTCGAGCGCCTTCAGCGGATCGATCTCGGTGACCACGACGCGCGAGCCCATGCCCCGGGCCCGCGAGGCGAGGCCCTTGCCGCACCAGCCGTAGCCGGCGACGACGAAGACGCGGCCGGCGAGCAGGATGTTGGTGGCGCGCACGATGCCGTCGAGCGTCGACTGCCCGGTGCCGTACCGGTTGTCGAACATGTGCTTCGTCAGCGCCTCGTTGACGGCGATGACCGGGAAGCCCAGGACGCCGTCGGCCTCCATCGACTTCAGGCGGATGACGCCCGTCGTCGTCTCCTCGGTGGCGGCGATGATGTCGCCGAGCTGGTCGCGACGATGGGCGTGCAGGACGCCGATGACGTCGGCGCCGTCGTCCATCGTGATCTGCGGGCGGTGGTCGACCGCCGCGTAGATGTGCGAGTAGTAGGTGTCGTGATCCTCGCCACGGATGGCGAAGGTCGGCACGCCGTAGCGGGCCGTGAGGGCAGCAGCGACGTCATCCTGCGTCGACAGCGGGTTCGACGCGCACAGCACCACGTCAGCGCCGCCGGCGTTCAGCGTGCGCATCAGGTTGGCGGTCTCGGTGGTGACGTGCAAGCAGGCGGAGATGCGAATGCCGTCGAGGGGCTTCTCGCGCTCGAACCGCTCCCGGATGGCGGCGAGCACCGGCATCTGGCGGTCGGCCCACTCGATGCGGCGAACGCCTTCATCGGCGAGAGCAAGATCCTTGACGTCGTGCTTACGCCCGGTCGCGTCCAGGGCGGTGGACATGGCTGATCCTTCCGTTCGTCTGCGGACTTCGACCAGTGTAGAGCGCTTCGGCCGGCCCGAAGGCCCGCTAGCCGCGCGGCAGGAGCGCCTTCAGCGTGCTGAGGCGCTCGATGTCGTACGGGTCGAGCCCCGCCGCCTCGGCCGCGTAGGTCGAGACGTGGTCGCCGACCGAGAGCAGCCAGAACGCCCGCGCCGCGCGCGTGTCTCCCTGACCGGTCAGCTCCTGGCGGACGGCCGTGTCGTCCGTCGGCCGACTCGAGGGTGTAGCGGACGCTCACGCCGATCCGCTCGGGATCCTCGGGATCCGTGAGCAGGATGGCCGCGGCGCGGCCGCCGGCGCGGGTGGCGCCGGGCCAGCCGCAGATCTCGTTGTGGTCGGCCTCGGGCAGCGGTCCGTGGAAGGCGAAGCCCTTGGCGTTCTCGTTGAGCTGGGTCTTCCAGCGCCGGGCGACGGCGGCCAGCGGGCCGTAGCCCGAGACCCAGGTGGTGCAGGTCGCAAGCTCGTGGCCGAGCTCCCGGGCGCCCTCGCCGCCGCGCACCTCGGCCACGGCGTCGCAGGCCGCGGCGGCCGCAGCGAGATCGGCCGAGACGTCCGGGATCACCCGGGCCTGCTCGAGGGCCACCGCGAGGGCGGCGAACAGGTAGCCCGTCGCCGCGCGCGGCTGCAGGCCCGTCTGCAGGGGGACGATCGGCGCGCCGACGCTCTCGGCCAGGGCCGCGAGCGAGCCGCCGCCGGTGATGGCGACGAGCTGCGCGCCGCGCGACACGGCGGCCTCGGCGCAGCGCAGCGTCTCGAGGGTCTCGCCCGAGTAGGACAGGGCGATCAGCAGCGAGTCTCGGCCGACGAACCCCGGCAGCGTGCTGTCGCGGCGCACCACGATCGGCACCCGTCCCGCACCGCCCCACAGCCCTTCGGCCAGGTCGGCGCTGATCGCCGAGCCGCCGAGACCCGCGATGCAGACGGCGCTCGACTCGCGCAGGGCCGGGAGCTTTCGGGCCTCGGCCTCGCTCTGGCGGAGCTGGTCGCCGAGCCCGGCGATGTCGCCGAACATCTGCTCGACGGCGGCCTCGACGACGCTCACAGGACGGCTCCGCTCGGGAACAGCGTCGCGCCCTTGCGCAGGATCGTGCCGCCGGCCACCTCGACCTCGGCGCCGACCATGGCCAGCTCGTCGAGGTAGCAGCCGGCGCCAAGCGCGGCGCCCGCGCCGACGACGCTGCGCAACACCTTGCAGTCCTCTGCCAGCGAGGCGTCGCCGTGCAGCACGGCGGCCTCGACGACGCTGCCCTCGCCGACCACCACACCGGCGCCGACCGAGGCCCACGGTCCGATCCGGGCGCCCGAGGCGACGCGTGCGCCAGGGCCGATCCACACGGGGCCGACGAGCTCGGCGTCGTCGGCGACGTCCGCGTCGCTGGCCACGTGGCCCATGCTGTCGAGCAGGTGGGCGTGGGCCGCCAGGTAGCTCGCCGGGGTCCCGATGTCGACCCAGTAGCCCTCCATCGCGTGGGCGTACAGGCCCTTGCCGATCAGGGCCGGGAAGATCTCGCGCTCGATGTTCACCCGCCGGTCGGGGGCGATCGCGTCGAGCACCTCGGGCTCCAGCACGTACGCGCCGGCGTTGATCAGGTTGGTGTCGATCTCCTCGGGCTTCGGCTTCTCGAGGAAGCCCAGCACCGACCCGTCGGCCGCGGTGCGCACGAGCCCGTAGCGGCTCGGATCCTCGACCGGCGTGAGGGCGATCGTGGCCCGGGCGCCGGTGGCGCGATGGCGCGCCACGAGGCTTCCCAGGTCGAAGTCGGAGAGCACGTCGCCGTTCAGCACCAGGAACGCCTCGGTCACCCGGCCGGCGGCCGCGAAGCGGATCGCGCCGGCGGTGTCGAGCGGCGCCGGCTCGACCGCGTACTCGATGCGCAGGCCGTCCACCCAGATGCCGCCGTCGTCGCCGAACGTCGCCTGGATGGCGTCGGGAAGGTAGCCGCAGCTGAGGATGACCCGGTCGACACCGGCCCGCCGCAGCTGCTGGAACGGGTAGGCGAGGAACGGCCGGTCGACGAGCGGCAGCATCGACTTCGGCTGAGCGAGCGTGAGCGGGCGAAGGCGGGTACCTTCGCCCCCGACGAGAATGACGGCGTCCAAGCGACTCCCCTGACGATCTAGCTGACCACGTCTCCGACGTGGCTGCCGCGCATCGACGCGCGCCGCCCCACGCCCTCGTACACGTACCCGGCGGCCCGGACCGCTGCGGGATCGAGCATGTTCCGGCCGTCCACGACCAGCGGGAAGGCCATCCGGCCCTTCAGCGTGCCGTCGAGGACGGGGCTCCGGAACTCCGGCCACTCGGTGACGATCACCACCGCGTCGGCGCCTTCGGCGGCCTCGAGGGCCCCGGCGGCGATCTCGACCTCGGGCAGGTCGCGGCCCACCTGGGCCTGCGTGACCACCGGGTCGTAGGCGGCGACCTGCGCACCGACGGCCGTGAGCCGGTGGGCCAGCACGATGCTCGAGGCCTCGCGCATGTCGTTCGTGTCGGGCTTGAAGGCGAGCCCCCAGAGCGCGATCTTCTTGCCCCGCAGCTCGCCGAGGTGCCGCTTCAGCTTGCCGATGACCCGGCGCTTCTGCAGCTCGTTGACCTCGATCACCGACGCCAGCAGCTGGAAGTGGTAGCCGCTGTTGCCGGCGAGCTGCTTGAGCGCCGCGACGTCCTTCGGGAAGCAGTTGTGGACGACCAGCCCGCCGGTCGTGACGAAGGTCTCGGTGCCGGGCACCTCGAGCGAGTACACCGGCCCCTCGAAGGGCTCGCGCTCGCTGGCCACGACGCGCACCCAGGTCGTGCCGGTCTCGGGCGCGACGGCCGTCAGCGCCATGCCGTGCGTCCCCCACGCCGCGACGTCCGTCGCCGGTTGTTCGTGGCCTTCCCCATCCCCCGTCCACGTTACGCCTGCGGACCCGGCACCGGTGCCCCCGTTCGGGGGATACGAGCGGCCCGTCAGCGGGAGCCGGTCGCCCGCCAGCAGCCCGCCCGCCTCGCGCACCTCGACGCCGCCGGCGCCGTCGTCGACCACCAGCGGGTGGTCCGGCGTGCAGCGCAGCCGCCGGCCGAGCTCGGTCTCGAGCGCGACCAGCTCGCCCGCGTGGTGGCGCCGGGTGGCCGCGGCCACCGGGCAGGAACAGGGGCTCGGGGACGTCGGGATGCCAGGTCAGCACCTCGAGCCCGTCGGGCTCGACCAGGCCGTCCGCGACCCCCGCCTCGTCGGCCAGCTCGGCGAACAGGTCCTGCAGCGCGCGCCGCCGGACGCGGCCGTCGCGGCGCACCAGCACCGTCTCCTCGCCGTGCAGGCACGACCCGCCGTAGCCGATGCCGGGCCGCAGGAAGCTCGCGCCGATGCGGGTGTCGAGGCCCATGCCGCGGGCGACCTCGGCGACGTCCGCGTCGACCTCCTCGCAGACGTTCGCGATCTCGTTGATGAACGAGATCTTGGTCGCCAGGAACGCGTTCGAGGCCAGCTTGATCAGCTCGGACGAGGCCATGTCGGTCATGACGATCTCGTCGGTGATCGGCGCGTACAGCTCGGCCAGCCGGGACGCCGAGACCGGGTCCGCGGCGCCGACCACGACCCGGTCGGGATGCATGAAGTCGGCCAGCGCCGAGCCCTCGCGCAGGAACTCCGGGTTCGAGGCGTAGCCCACCGACTGCGAGCCCGCGCTTGTCGAGCTCGAAGCGCAGCGTCCGTCCGGTTCCCACCGGCACCGTGCTCTTCATCACCAGGAGCGCGCCCGAGGCGGCCGGCGGCAGCGCGTCGAACACCGACTGCACCCGGCTCAGGTCGGCGTCGCCCGAGGCTGTCGGCGGGGTGTCCACGCACACGAACGCCAGCCGCGCGCTCGCGAACAGGTCGGCCAGCTCGGTGCCGAAGTGCAGGCGCTCGCGGTTTCGGGCCACCGCCTCGGCGATCCCCGGCTCGTGCAGCGTCACCTCGCCGCGGCTCAGCGCCTCGACCTTCTCGGGGTTGACGTCGATGCACCAGACCTCGTGCCCGACGTCCGCGAAGCACACCGCGGTGACCAGGCCGACCCAGCCGACGCCGATCACCCCGAGCGGTTCGCGGGCCGCCCCTGCCTCGGTCACGAAGCCACGGGCTTCAGGCCCCTGGCGATCGCGATCATGGTGCTGTTCGAGAAGCCGTCGCCGAGGGAGTTGTCGACCCAGGTCACGAAGCGGTCGTTCTTGCCGTAGAAGACCGCGATCCGGTGGATCTGGCCGCCGTTGTAGTAGAGCTTCCAGACGTGCTTTCCCGACTTGCCCTTGACCAGGCGCACGTCGGACGGGTTCAGCAGGATCGGCGCGGTCGGCCAGCGCGTCCACTGGATGCCCCAGACGTGCGACGGGTCGTAGCGGTAGCCGGCGTAGGCCGTCACGTGGGCGGCCCACTGGCCGTTCAGCTTGTACACCCGCGGCGTCGGGTACGAGACCTCGACCGGCTCGCCGAAGACCGTGCCCTTCGGCACCACCGTCGGCACCAGGGCCGGATAGTGGAGCTTGCTGGCCATCGCCATCCAGGTCGACATCATGCTCGTCGGGACCGCCGCGACCTGCGCGGCCGTCTTCTTCGGCACCGCCGGGCTGACGACGGGCTGCTGGATGCCGTTGTAGGTGTGGCCGGTGACGATCACGACGTCCGCCTTGCCCTGCGACCTTCTTCAGCTGGGCCGGGAACGGCAGCGGATCGGCGTCGCTGAGCTCGCCCTGCAGCTTGCGCGCCGCGCCCTTCGCCCGGGCGTTCGCGTAGTAGATCTTGGTGACGTAGAAGTTCTGGTTCCAGGCGTTGCCGGACACGCCGAGGTCGGCGTTTCCGGGCAGGTCGCCGACCGTCGCCAGCGGGTAGCCGGCGTTGCGCAGGGCGATGGCCGCCTCGTTCGCCTGGCCGTCGATGGCCGAGCCGTTCAGCGTCCAGAGCTTCAGCTTCTTGGCCGGGATCACGGGCAGCGGCTTGGTCTTCGACTTCTTGGTCTTCTTGCCGAGCTGGGTGCCGCCGACGTCGCGGTTCGAGACCTCGTCGGCGGCGGCGATGTCCGGCACGGTGAAGTCGTGGATCGCCTGGGTGACGGCCTGCGGCGCGACCTCGATGTAGGGGTCGAGCCACTGCCCGTTCAGGTGCACCTGCAGCATCCGCTGGCGCGGGATGTCCTTGATCAGCTGCAGGTAGCGGATCATCGTCGTCGGGCCGGGCGTGTGGCCCGTGCGGCCGGCGATCTTGATGTTCTTCGAGAAGATCTGGATCAGGTCGAGGAGCGTGCCGTAGTTCTTGATGCGGGCGTCGACCCGGGGCTTGAACTCGCGCACGAAGGCCTGCTGGCGGACGGTGCGGACGACGTCCGAGTCGTTGTGCCGGAAGCGCACGTACGACAGCGCCGCGGGCCCCTTGAGCAGCTGGTAGCCGGGCTGCAGGTTGATGTTCGCGTAGTCGCTCGTCGATCGTCCCGACGTTCTCGTTGAAGTAGCGCCGGTCGATGTCCATGTAGACGCCGCCGAACGCGTTGACCGTCTGGGTGAAGCCGTGGAAGTTCACGGCGATCACGTAGTTGATCTTCACGCCGGGCAGGAAGTTCTTGACCGTGTCGATCGCCAGCGCGGCCTTGCCGAGCGAGTAGGCCTCGTTGATCTTCCCGTAGCCGTGGCCGGGGATGTAGGCCTTCGTGTCGCGCGGGATCGAGAGCGTCGTGAGCGTCTTCCGCTTCGGGTCGATGTGCACCAGCATCAGCGTGTCCGAGCGCGACGGCGCCCCGGCGCCGTCGGTCACGCGGTGGTCGTAGCCGATCACCAGCGCGGTGGCGGGAGCGCCGGCCGGCGGCGGGGCGTCGATCTCGGTCTGGGCGTGCTGCAGGTCGGCGACGTCGTCCTTGCCGCCGAGCGAGGTCACGTTCTGCAGCGGCTGGTAGACCTTGAAGTACAGGACGCCGCCCGCGCCTGCCGCGCCGATCAGGAAGAGCGCCAGCAGCGTCCAGAGCGCCAGCCGGACCCAGAGCGGGCGACGCTTGCGCGGCCGCCGCGCCTTGTACACGGTGATCGGCGGACGCAGCGGCGGCACACCGCCATCGGAGGCGAAGGGCTCATCGGGGGTCGGGGCGGGTGGGGCCTGCAGCTCACTCATACGTACGAACGCCCCGTTTTGGGGCGGGGCGCGAACTCCTTCGATTCTAGCGGAGAGGCCGGCAAAGCCGACCTCTCCGCGCAATCCCGCTCAGGATGCGGTCTCCCGGGCGACCGCGCGCTCCGAGCGGCGGGCCGAGAAGTAGATCGCGTCCCCGTGGTGGACGACGATCGCGGCCGTGGTCTGCTCGGGGACGAACTGCCAGGCCTCGGTCAGCTGGACGCCGAGGGCCGCAGCCGGCTCGGCCAGGAGCTCCAGCACCAGCTCGTGGGCCTCGAGGTCCGGGCAGGCCGGGTAGCCCCACGAGTAGCGGCGGCCGTGGCCGTGCGGCAGGGCGAGGTCGTCGAGCACCTGGCGGTGGACGATCTCGGCCAGGCCCTCGGCCGCCTCGACGGCCAGGCCGTGGGCGAAGTAGGCGTCGGCGTACTCGCCCTTCGCCTGCAGCGCGTCGATGTGCTCCGTCGCCTCGCGACCGACGGTGACGATCTGCAGCCCGATGACGTCGAGGCCGTCCTCGTCGTCCACCTCGCGGAAGTAGTCGGCGATGCACAGCCGGTCGTGGCCGTCCTGGCGGGGGAAGCCGAAGCGCCCGCGCTCGGTCTTGCCGGTGGCGTCGAAGACGACGAGCTCCTCGCCGTCGGCGGCCACCGGGAAGAAGCCGTAGCAGGCGGCCGGAACGATCCAGCCCTTGCTCGATGGACTCCTGCTCGAGGCGCCGGCGGCGCGGCTCGAAGTCCTCGGCCAGGAGCTGCTTCCAGGCGTCGCCGCGGACGCCCTTGCCGCCCCAGCTCAGCTTGTACAGCGACTTCTCGTCCATCGCCGCGAACATCGCCGCGGGGTCGATGCCCTCGACGGCCCTCGCGCCCAGGAACGGCGGCTTCGGCACCGGCACGCGCGGCAGCTTGGCGCGGCCGCCGGGCTGCGTTCGAGACCGTGCCGCGGTGGCGGCCGCTGGCGACCTCGTCGCGGTACGCCTCGGCCTCGGCCAGCCGCTCGGCGTGCATCGCGGCGTGCTGCTCGGGGTTGGACAGCTGGTCCATGACCGAGAGCCCTTCGAACGCGTCCTTGCAGTAGTACAGGCCGCCCTCGTACGGCGTGCCGTCGGCCAGGAAGGTGATCCGCCGGCCGAAGGAGCGGTTGATCGCCGCGCCGCCGACGAGCACCGGGAACGACTTCCCGCGGGCCTGCAGCTCCGACAGGCAGAGCGGCATCTGCTTCGACGTCGACACCAGCAGCGCCGACAGGCCGATCGCGTCGGCGTTGACCTGCTCGGCCTTCTCGAGGATCGCGTTGATCGGCACCTGGCGGCCCAGGTCGTGCACCGTGTAGCCGTTGTTCGAGAGGATCGTGCCGACCAGGTTCTTGCCGATGTCGTGCACGTCGCCGAACACCGTGGCCAGCACCACCACGCCCTTCGTGTAGCCCTCCTGGACGTCGAGGTACGTCTCGAGGTGGGCCACGGCGCGCTTCATGACCTCGGCCGACTGCAGCACGAACGGCAGGATCAGCTCGCCGGCCCCGAAGCGGTCGCCGACGTCCTTCATGGCTGGCAGGAGGACGTTGTTGAGCAGGTCGACGGCCTCGTCGTTCTCGCGCGCGCCGCGCTGGTCGAGCGCCTCGTCGATGTCGGCCTCGATGCCGTCACGGTGGCGGTGCAGGATCTTCAGGTGGATCCGGGAGTCGACCGGCTCGGCGGCGAACTTGGCGGCGGCCTCCTCCTTCGGGACCGCCTTGTGGGTCTCGTAGTGCTGGATGAAGCGCGTCAGCGCGTCCTCGCGGCGGTCGAAGATCAGGTCCTCGGCGAGCTCCCGCTCCTCGGCGGAGATCTCGCCGATGCCGACGATGTGCGCCGGGTTCACCATCGCCAGATCGAGGCCGGCCTCGACGGCGTGCAGCAGGAACACCGAGTTCAGCACGGCGCGGGCGTGGGTGGCCAGGCCGAACGAGAGGTTCGAGACGCCCAGCGACGTCCAGACGCCGGGCAGCGCCCGCTTGATCTCGCGGATGCCCTCGATGGTCTCGACCGCCGACGGCCGCCACTCGGCCTCGCCCGTCGCCAGGGTGAAGGTCAGGGCGTCGAAGATCAGGTCCTCGGGCCGCAGGCCGTACTCGCCCACGCAGATGCGGTGGATCTTCCTGGCCACCCGCAGCTTCTCGGCCGCGGTCTTGGCCATGCCCTCCTCGTCGATCGTGAGGGCCACCACGGCGGCGCCGTGCTTCTGCGCCAGGGGCACGTACTTCTCGATGCGGTCGCGCCCGTTCTCCATGTTGATGGAGTTGATGATCGCCCGGCCGGGGTGCGTGGCCAGCGCGGCGTCGAGCGCGTCGAGCTCGAGCGTGTCGATCATCAGCGGCGCCTCGACGCCCATCGACAGCCGCTTGACGACGGCCTGCATCTGCTCGGCCTCGTCGGCCCGCTCGGTGAGCGCCACGCAGACGTCGAGGACGTGCGCGCCACCCTCGACCTGGCCGCGGGCGACCTGCAGGATGCCGTCGTAGTCGTCGGAGAGCAGGAACTCCTTGATCTTGCGCGAGCCCTGGGAGTTGACGCGCTCGCCGACGATCAGGGGCTTCGGCCGCTGGTCGAGCGAGACGGCCCGCATGCCGGAGGCCACGGCGGGCTCGCTCTCGGGCCGGCGCTGCTTGCGCGGCGTGTTGCGGACGGCCTCGGCCAGCAGACGGATGTGCTCGGGCGTCGAGCCGCAGCAGCCGCCGACGACCTCGGGGCCGTAGTCGCGCACGAAGGCGGCCAGCCGCTCGGCCAGCTCCTCGGGCCCCATCGGGTACTCGGCGCGTCCGTCGACGTTGCGGGGGATGCCGGCGTTCGGGATGACCGAGATCGGCTCGGTGACGTTCTCGCACAGCCAGCGGACCGGCTCGCGCAGGTGCTCGGGGCCGACGGAGCAGTTCAGGCCGATGACGTCGGCCCGCATCGCCCGCAGGATCGTGGCCACCGCGGCGATGTCCGTGCCGAGCAGCATCCGGCCGGTCACGTCGAGGGCCACCTGGGCCTGGATCGGCACCGCCCGGCCGGCCTGGGCGAAGGCCAGGCGCGAGCCGTGGATCGCCGCCCGCAGCTCGAGGACGTCCTGCATCGTCTCGATGATCAGGAGGTCCGCCCCGCCCACGATCAGGCCGTGCGCCTGCTGGCAGAAGAGCTCGGCCAGCTCGTCGAAGCCGATCAGCGAGAGCGTCGGGTCGTTGCCCGACGGGAGCATGCCCGTGGGGCCCATCGAGCCGGCGACGAAGCGCGGGGTCACGGGCGTCGAGTACTCGTCGCAGGCCTGGCGGGCGAGCCGCGCGGCCTCGGAGTTGAGCTCGAACGTGACCTCCTCGAGCCCCCACTCCTCGAGCTTGAGGCTCGTCGCCTGGAACGAGTTCGTCTCGACGACGTCGGCTCCGGCCTCGAGGTAGGCCCGGTGGATGTCGCGGATGAAGTCCCCGCGCGTGAGCGTGAGGTAGTCGTTCGCGCCTTCCTTGCCGCCGAAGTCGCCCGCGGTCAGCTCGGCGTCCTGGATCTGCGTGCCCATCGCGCCGTCGAACACCAGCGTGCGCTGGCGCAGGAGCTCGAGGTACTGGTCCGAGCGGCTCATGCAGCGGCCTCCCTGGTGGAGCTTCGCGTCATGGTGCTCTCGTTCGTCATCGCGCCCTCTTCCCATCGAACTCCGGGTAGGCGCCGACGACCTCATCCGAGCACGGTCTTCGCCGACCCGGCTCTTTAGCGTGGTTTAACGTGCTCGCAAGCGGCCGGAACAAATCGCTGCACGTACCCCCAATGTACAGCACGATGCCGTCGAGATGCACGCCCTGAACCGGGAAGGGGGGCTCTGGATGAGCCAGGACACGCGGCGACGGCGCGTGGTGGTGACCGGCGGTGGAACCGGCATGGGCCGCGCGATCGCCGCCTCGTTCGTGCGCGACGGAGACGAGGTCGTGCTCGTCGGCCGGCGTGCCGGCGTGGTGCGCGACGCGGCCGCCGAGCTCGAGCGAGCACGGGCCGGGCCGGGCTCGCGCGGTGGCGGCCGACTGCTCGTCGGCCGCGGACGTCGAGCGGCTGGCCGAGGCCCTCGGCGACGGCCCGCTCGACGTGCTCGTGCTGGCCGCCGGAGGCATCGACCGGACGGTCGACCGCGACAGCCTCGCGGGGCTGGCCGACGCCTGGCGCGCGGACCTCGACATGAACGTGCTGACGGCGGTGCTTGACGGTGCAGGCGCTGCGCGACCGCCTGCGCCGGCCCGGCGGCCGGATCGTCCTGTTCTCGTCGATCGCGGCCCTGCGCGGCGGCGGCGGGTCGTACTCGGCGGCCAAGGCCGCGCTGCACGGCTACGCGTTCGACCTGGCCGCCGACCTCGGACCCGACGGGATCACGGTCAACGTGGTGGCGCCGGGCTTCGTCGACGGCACCGAGTTCTTCGGCGGAACGATGAGCGACGAGCGCCGGGCCCGGCTGGTCGCCGCGACGCTGGTCGGCCGCGGCGGCGAGACGGAGGACGTCGTCGCCGCGGTGCGCTACCTGACGTCAGCCGGCGCGGGCTACGTCACGGGGCAGCTGCTGCAGGTCAACGGCGGTGCCTTTCCCGGACGCTAGGCGATGCGGCGAGCGCGCCGTGCCCGCGGCGCGTCGAGCGGGGCGAACTGCGGGTTCAGGGCCAGCGCCTGGCGCAGGTGCGTGCGCGCCGGCCCGGTCTTGCCGGCGCAGGCCTCGACGGCGGCCGCGTGGTACAGGAGCTGCGGGTCGAGGGTGCCGAGCCGCAGGCTCGCGGTGGCGTAGCGCAGGCCGGCGCGGCAGCTGCCGGCCTGCGCCAACGCCCAGCCGAGGGTCTCGGCTGCCTGCACCGACGGCCGGTAGGCGTAGGCGGTGCGAGCCTCGCGCACGGCCAGCGCGGGCCGGCCGTGGTTCGCGTCGAACAGGGCCAGCTCGAGGTCCGGGCCGGCCGCCGTTGGCCCGGAACAGACGCTGCTCGACGCGCACCAGGCCGTAGGCGTCGGCCGCCGCGGCGCGGTTGCCGGCGGCCGTCTGGACGTCGCCGAGCAGCACGAGGTAGTCGGGCACGGGGACGGCGTCCGAGGCCTGCTGCAGGTAGCGCGCGGCGACCTTCCAGTGGCGGCGGGCGGCGGCCACCTGCCCGAGGCCGTAGAGCGCCCGGTGGTAGCCGGGGAGGTCGGCCAGCGCCCGCCGGTAGACCCGCTCGGCCGCGGCCAGCCGGCCCTGCTTGAACAGCATCTGGCCGAGCTGGACGCGGGCCCACTCGGTGTTCTCGGCGACCGGGCCGCCGGCGGCGATGGCCAGGCCGTAGAGGCGGCCGGCGCCCGCGAGATCGCCCTGCAGGTAGCGGGCCTGGCCTCCCCGGGCGTACGAGGAGAGGTCGGGCCGGCGGTCGACGCTCGCCTGGTAGGCGCCGAACGCCGGGCCGTAGCGGCCGAGCTCGGCCAGCGCGTCGCCGGCGAGGCCCTGGGCGGCGGCCGAGGCGGGCGCGAGCCTCAGCGCGTGGCGCGCGTCGGCGAGCTGGGCCTCGAAGCGGTGCTGGGTGCCGGCGAGCGAGCTCGTGCCGAGCAGCGCGGAGAGGTCGTCCGGCTTCTGCTTCAGGACGATGCGGAAGGCCGTGCGGGCGCGCGTCAGGTACGAGT
Source organism: uncultured Actinomycetes bacterium (assembly GCA_963794695.1). GTDB lineage: Bacteria > Actinomycetota > Thermoleophilia > Gaiellales > JALYLC01 > CAWCFJ01. The sequence goes on from CAWCFJ010000001.1 coordinate 17,365, forward strand.
AGTCGTACGTCTCGCGCATCCGCTGCAGGTAGGCGGCGCCGAGCGAGTCCAGGGCCAGCAGGTCGTTCGGGTGGCTGCGCAGGCGGGCCTGCAGCTGGGCCACGGCCGCGGCGGTCGAGCCGCCGCCGTCGGTCGCGGTGACCGCGCCGGGCGTGGGCGGCGCCGCCGGAGCGCTCCGTGGCCCCGCACCGTCGCCGCCGGGCCTGCCGACGAGGGCCGCCGCGGTGACGACGGCCGCGAGGCAGCCCGCGGCGGCGAGGGTGCGCAGGGGACGGGGCACGACCGGTGTTCGCAGCGGCGCGCGCTGCGGTTCGACCGGTCGTGCCCCGGAGTCAGCTAGACGTACGCGGGGTTGCCGCTCGGCTGCTGCTGCGGCTCGGAGAAGTTCGGCCAGGCGTCGGTCAACAGCAGGGAGAAGGCGCTGACGCGCGCCTCGAAGCGCAGCACCATCTGGATGAAGTTGAACAGGCCGCCAGGGAGCGAGCCCATGATCACGATGATCAGCCAGTTGAGGAAGAGCACGATCTCGCCCACCCAGTTGAGCACGTAGACGACGATCGCGAACGGGATCACCAGGATGACCCGGAAGAGCGTCTTCAGGCGCGACGACGTCTGCGGGTACTCGATGCCCACGTAGACGGGGTAGTCGGATCCGGCGTTGCCGAACGGCGGGTACGCGTCGGTCAGCAGCCAGGTGTAGCCCTGCACCCGCTGGGCGTACGCGAACCACTCGGCGACGAAGCGCCACATGCCGATCGGATAGCGCCCGGTGATGAGGATGGCGAACCACGCGATGAACGTGACCACGACCGCGGCGATGCCCCAGAGGCTCACCACGATCAGGTGCGGGATCGCCAGGATGAGCCGGAAGAAGACGGTCAGCCGGCTGCGTCTCTGCGCGAACTGCGCCATGAACTGGACAGGGTGCAAGGAAACTCCTCCTGGTTGGTGTGCGCCCAATTTCGAATGTACGCCGGGCGTGTCCTTGTGACCAGGGCGAATCCGTGACGGTTCCCTATCCCGCGAGCCAGCGCTCGGGATCCTCGCCCCAGGACTCGAACGCGTCGAGCAGGACGGGCGCGTCCGGATTCAGCGCGGCGAGCTCGAGCTCGACCTGGCGCAGCTCCTTCTCGACCAGGGCCGTCTCCTGGCTGCGGCGGGCCTCCCCCGCCTCCCGGGCCCGCTCCGAGGCCGTGTGGCGGATCTGCAGCTCGCGCTCCATCCGCGCGAGCTCTGCGGCCAGCTCGGCGATGCGCTCCGCGGCGGCCTCGAGGTCGGCGTCGATCGCCGCCAGCGCGGCGCGCGCCCTGCGGGCCTCGGTGGCGTGCAGCAGCCGCTCGCGCTGTCGCCGCTCGACGCCCGACTCGCTGCGGGCCCGGGCCTCGCGGGTGGCGGCCAGCTCCTCGGCGGCCTCGGCGTCGTCGAGCGCGGCCTGCAGCGCGGCGCGGGTGGCCTCGAGCGAGTCGCGCCGGGTCCTGGCGCCGTCGAGCAGGGTCTCGGCCTCGCGGTAGGCGGGGTAGCGGCGCGGGGCGAACGGCGCCGCCTCGCTGGTCAGGCGGGCGAGCCGGCGGCGCAGGCGGCGGCGGGACTTCGCGGCGTCCCTCCAGCGGTCGAAGCCGCTGCGGAAGCGGCGCAGGCAGCGGGGGCAGGGCCGCTCCCGGGGCAGGCCGTGGGGGCTCGTGCGCAGGCAGACCGGGCAGCGCCAGCCGGCCGCCTGGACGTGGGCCGCGTCGACGATGCGGCGCTCGCCGAGCTGCTCGACCTCGAGGCCGACCCGGCGCACCTCGACGGGAATGCCCTGGAAGTTGGTGCGCAGCCCGACCCGGGTCGACTCGTCGAACGCCGTGATCTTGCCGACCGAGAGGATCCCGTCGTCGTCGATCGACACCTGGTCGCCGACGACCACGCCGAGGGACAGGCGGGCCGCGTTGACCCGCCGGGCCCAGGGGATGCGCTGGGCGGCCGGGTTCCAGCGGATGCCGAGCTCGGACAGGTCCTCGGCGCCGACGTTCCACCAGGCGTCGTTCTCGACGCCCGGCGTGTCCTCGAAGGCGCTCGCGAACGGCTCCTCGGCGAGCCGGCCGAGGTGGTTCCTGATCAGGTCGCGAGCGACGTTGATCTCACGCATCCGCTCGGTCTGGATCGCGCGGAGCTCCTCCGGCACGGCATCCGGGTGGTGGGCGCGGGCAGCGTCGCGGTAGGCGCCGACGAGCCGCTGCTCGTCGATCACCTCGTCCAGCGGCAGCCCGAGCAGGCGCAGCGCATCTCCGAGGGTCGCAGTCATCGACTCAGTAGCGTTACACGGCCCGGTCGAGCTGGGCCCGGAGGGTCACCAGCGCGACCTCCGCGGCCTCGTCGTCCGGGCTCTGATCGGCCGTGCGCTGGAAGAGCGCGTGATCCTGCCAGCGTCCGTCGATCCGCAGGTAGCGCCGGGCGATCCCGTACAGCCGGAACTGGTTGTGCACCAGCACCCGCTGCGAGCGCAGGTTGTCGAGCAGGGTGCCGGCCTCGACCCGGTGCAGGTCGTGCTCGGTGAAGCCGCGGTACACCGCGAGCCCGATCGCGCGGCGGGCGATGCCCCGGCCGTTCCAGCGCTGCGAGACGAAGTAGCCGAGGTTGCAGGAGCCGAACACGCCGCGGATGATGTTGTTCAGGTTGACCCGCCCGACGGGCTCGCCGTCGGCCTCGATGACGAACAGGTGGTCGAGACCGAGGATGCGTCGGCCCTCGTTCGCGTCCCACAGCTCGCGCTGGCCGCGCTCGGTGTAGAACGTCTCGTCCCGGATCGGCTCGTAGGGGCGCAGGAACTCGCGGTTCTCGCGGTACAGCCGGGCCATGACGGGCGCGTCGTCGGCCCGCAGCGGGCGGATCGTGACCTCGACCAGGCGCTCGCTCACGGGGCTTGACGCTAGTGGGCGACCGAGAGCCGGTTCTCGGCGTCGGCGACGTCGCGCGCGGCCCGGCGGGCAGCGCGCTCGTCCTCGTCCTGCTCGGCCTGCTCGAGGCGGGCCCTGGCGTCGTCGAGGTCGCTCTGGGCCTTGGCCGTGTCGATCTCGTCGGACTTGAACGCGCTCGAGACCAGGACCAGGGCGATGTCGTGCTGCACCTTGAAGTAGCCGGGGCCGGTGGCCAGCGAGATCCAGTCGTTCTCGCCCTGCATGACCCGGGTCTCGCCCGGCTCGAGCCGGGCGATGAGCGGCGCGTGGCGCGCCAGCACGCCGAGCTCGCCGTCGGCGCCGGGCACGATGACCATGCGCGCCTCGTCGGCGAAGACCGGCCCCTCGGGCGTGATCACCTCGACGCGGAGCCGCGCGGGCCCGCCTTCCTGGGCGCTCATGCTCTACGCCACCGCTTCCGGCTGCTGCTGCTCGTCCTTCGCCTCGTCCTCGGCCTTCGCCGCGTCGTCCTCCGGCTCGCCGCTGAGCTCGCGGGCCGCCGCGAGCACCTCGTCGACGCCGCCGACGAGGTAGAACGCCTGCTCGGGGAGGTCGTCGTGCTTGCCCTCGAGGACCTCGCGGAACGAGCGGATGGTCTCCTCGAGCGGCACGTACTTGCCGGGCCGGCCGGTGAACACCTCGGCGACGTGGAACGGCTGCGACAGGAAGCGCTCGACCTTGCGGGCACGCTGCACGATCAGCTTGTCCTCGTCGGAGAGCTCGTCCATGCCGAGGATCGCGATGATGTCCTGCAGGTCCTTGTAGCGCTGCAGCACCTGCTGGACGCGGGTCGCGATGTCGTAGTGATCCTCGGAGACCGAGCCCGGCTGCAGGATGCGCGACGTGGAGTCGAGCGGGTCGACGGCCGGGTAGATGCCCTTCTCGGAGATGGAGCGAGAGAGCACCGTGGTGGCGTCGAGGTGGGCGAAGGTGTTCGCCGGGGCCGGGTCGGTGAGGTCGTCGGCAGGCACGTAGATCGCCTGCACCGAGGTGATCGAGCCCTTCTTCGTCGAGGTGATGCGCTCCTGCAGCTGCCCCATCTCGGTGGACAGGGTCGGCTGGTAGCCCACGGCGCTCGGCATGCGGCCGAGCAGCGCCGAGACCTCGGAGCCCGCCTGGACGAAGCGGAAGATGTTGTCGATGAAGAGCAGCACGTCCTGGCCGCCCTCGTCGCGGAAGTACTCGGCCATCGTGAGGCCCGTCAGGCCGACGCGCAGGCGCGCCCCGGCGGCTCGTTCATCTGGCCGTAGACCAGCGAGGTCTTCTCGAGGACGCCGGACTCCGACATCTCGAGGTAGAGGTCGTTCCCCTCGCGGGTGCGCTCCCCCACGCCGGCGAACACCGAGAGGCCGCCGTGCTGGGTGGCGATGTTGTTGATCAGCTCCTGGATCAGCACCGTCTTGCCCACGCCGGCGCCGCCGAACAGGCCGATCTTGCCGCCCTTCACGTACGGGGCCAGGAGATCGATGACCTTGATGCCGGTCTCGAAGATCTCGGCCTTCGGGGAGAGGTCCTCGAAGCGCGGCGGCTCGCGGTGGATCTCCCAGCGCGGGGCGTCGGCCAGGCCGTCCTCGCCCTTCTTGTCGATGGCCTCGCCGAGCACGTTGAAGATCCGGCCGAGGGTCTTCTCGCCGACGGGCACCGAGATCGACGCACCCGTGTCGTAGACCTTCGTGCCGCGCGCCAGGCCGTCGGTGGCGTCCATGGCCACCGCGCGCACACGCTCGTCGCCGAGGTGCTGCTGCACCTCCGCGATGATGCTGCGCTCCTCGCCGTCCTCGCCGGCCGGCATTGGGATCTCGATCGCGTTGTAGATCCCCGGCAGGTGACCGGGGAAGACGGCGTCGATCACGACGCCTCTGATCTCGACGATCTTGCCGACGGGACGGGTCTCGGCGGACAAGCCAGGCTCCTTGGTATGGCGTGCGGTGGCGCCGGGACTCGGGCGGCGCCGCAGACGCACGAACTCTACCCGACTCGGGCCCCGCTACACGGCGTTCTTCCGCATTTCAGGCCGCATCGGGCCTCACCGCGCCGCTGGAGGCGGCGTCACAAGGTCAGGGAACGGCGTCTGTCGGCAGGTCGCGGTTGTGGGGAACCGGCACCTGGGCGGCCTGCTGCTGCTGGGTGTCGCGCGGGCGCATGTCCCAGCCGCCCGGGTTGCTGCTGCCGGCGACGAAGCCCTCGGCGTTCACCTGGGCCACGGTGAGCACCGGCTCGCGCGTCGAGCGCTCGGGGCTCGTCGGGGGCGCGCTCTGCAGCGCGCCGCTCAGGAGGACGCCGACGACGGCCGCCGCGGCGAGCAGCGGGCTGGCGAACGCGGCGGCGCGGGCACGGGCCCGCAGCGGCGAGCGCCGGGCGCGGCGGGTGGGCCGGGGCAGCGACTCGGGCTCGGGGAAGACGAACGGCGCGCTCGGCTCGATCGGGGCCGCCGTGCGGACCTGCAGCGAGACCGACCCGGCCAGCGCCGCCCACGAACGGCAGGCGGCGCACTCCGACAGGTGGAGGCGCAGCGCGGCGCGCTCGGCGTCGCTGGCCTCGTCGTCGACGGCGGCCGAGATCCAGACGCGTGCGGCCTGGCAACGGGGGTCGAGGCCGCTCGTCACCGGCGCTCGGGCTCGAGAGCGGGCAGGTCGACCAGGTAGATCGGGTGGGCCACCATCCTGTCCAATCTTGACGACGCCACTGCCTGAAAGTTTGCATGCCAGAGCACGGCGACCGGAGCGAGCTCGCGGCCGAGCTGGCCCGCAAGTCGGGCGAAGAGGTCGGTGCGGGCTGGTGCGACCGAACGACGCGCGCGCCGCAGGGCCCGGTCGAGGCGCGGGTCGAGCAGCCGCTGCGGGCGCAGCGTGCCCGGCTCGCGGGCGGTCCCGGTGACCAGCGCGGCGACCGGCGCCTCGGGGTCGAAGTAGGCCGGCGTGTAGGTGCGGAGGCGGAGCGCGGCCTGCTCGTGGGAGCCGCGCGGCAGCAGCTTCACGCGAAACCCGGCCCGGTCGAGCTGGTCGCGGACGAGCCGGCCGATCGCCTGCCAGGAATCCCCCGGCGGGACGGCCAGCGAGGCCCGGACGGGCAGCGGGGAGCCCGACTGCAGGAGCCGCTCGTGGGCCCGGGCGACGTCGGCGTGCGTCGGGTAGTCGCCGGCCGGGTCGCTGGCGGTGAACGTCGGGGGCAGGTAGTCCGAGGCCGGCGTGGCCACCCGCGGGCCGCCGAGCGCCTGGGCCAGGGCCGCGCGGTCGACCGCCAGGTTGACGGCCTGGCGGACGCGGGTGCTCTCGAACGGTGCGACGGTCTGGTCGATCGCCAGGACGCCGAGGGTGGAGCCCGGCTCGGTCGTCTCGGTGGAGCCGGCAGGCCCGTCTCCGAGCTGGCCGGTGGAGTCGAGCGCGAGGTCGACCTTCCCGCTCGCGAGGCCGGCCCGGAGCTCGGCCGGGTCGACGCCGCTGCGGACGACGATCCGGTTCGCGAACCCGCGCGGGCCCATCGACTCGGCCGCGTAGTACGGGTTGCGGACGAGGACGACCTGCCCGCCGCCGACCCTGGCGACGCGGTACGGCCCGGAGGAGCCGTGGCGCAGGAGCGCGGGGCCCTGGTCGGCGACCGGCGTCCCCTGCTTGACCGGGCAGGTGGCGGTGAGCGCGACGCGGGCCAGGAAGGACGGGTCGCCGGCCTTCAGGTGGAAGCTCACGCCGTGGCCCGAGATGACGATGCCGCGCACCTTCGGCGAGATCCCCATCTGGTAGGCCTGCGCGCCGACGAGGTCGGCGAACAGCGGCGCCGCCGGCGAGTGCATGGCCGGCCGCAGCAGGCGCTCGAACGTGTAGCGGATGTCGGCGGTGGTGAGCGGGGTGCCGTCGGAGAACTTCAGGCCGCTGCGGATGCTGAAGGTGAACGTGCTCATGCTCGGGTTGGAGTCCGGCATGTCCGTGGCGAGACCCGGCACGAGCGTCCGCCCGGCGTCCCCGGCGGCGTCGGCGTAGGTGAGGAGCGGCGTGCAGGTGGCGAACGCGACGGCCCGGGCCAGCGGCTGGGTCGCGAGCGCCGGGTCGAGCGATCCGAGCGTGCCGTCGCTGGCGACGACGACCGATCCGCCCTGGCCCTTGACCGTGGTGACGGTGGTCGGAGGCGTGTTCGGCCCCTCCGCCCCCGTCGAGGCGTTGCAGCCGGCGAGGACGGTCGTCATCGCAGCCAGGACCCACGTTGTATGCAAAACCGGCCTCACGGCACGCCGAGTCTAGCCTTCGGCGACGGGAGCCGGCGCGCGGCGCCGCCGCAGCCACGAGGGCAGCGACACGCGCCGCCGCGCGGGCAGCGCGTCGGACTCGGTGAGGAGCCGCCGCCGCTCGACGGCCAGAGCGAGCGCCGCATCACGTGCGGCGTGATCGATCGCTCAGGCTCTGGACGTGATGGGATTCGCGAGCACGAGCAAAGCCTACGCCGCCACGCGAGCGGAAACGCAGGCGCGCAACAACAGCCCCACCACCGCGCACGTGCGCCGGCTCCTCGTTCGGCGGCCGGCCCGTGGCCGGCCGTTCGCGAAAGGCGCCGGCTTGCCGGCGCCGTACGCCCCGGTGCCAGAGGGGAGCCCGTGAGGGGAGGCACCTCCCCCTACGTAGCTGGGGCCGGGGCCCAGCTAGAGGATGGGGTACCGCCCGTCCGTCAGATCCCAGCGCGATGAGCGCGAAGCCCAGCGCGACGAACATGGCGGAGCTGTTGAGCGTGTCCTCGCGTTCCGTCGGCGACGCCCAGTGCAGCGACCGCATGCCGAGGAAGCTGGCCTGCTTGCCGTCGTTCTGGCGGACGGGCCCGCGGTTCCCCACGAAGAACCCGATGACGCAGAGGAAGCTGCCGAACAGGTAGAAGCCGATCGAGACGCTGCGGTACAGCGGGCCGCCGGACAGCAGCCCGACCGGGACCGTGAGCGCCACGATGATCGCGGAGAAGCCGGCGAGCAGCGTCGCGAAGCGAAGGACTGCCGCGGCGAACAGCCTCACGTCGAGCGTCCCTTACGAGGCCGCCGCCCGTGCCGGCACGATCTGCCGGATCTCGGCGTCCGTCATCGGCCAGCGCTCGAGCGGGTAGTGGCAGGCCGCGAGGTGGCCCGGCCCGCCATGCTGGACCAGCTCCGGGTTCTCGACGTCGCAGTGCCCCTCGTGGAAGCGCGGGCAGCGCGGATGGAAGTGGCAGGCGGACGGCGGGTTGATCGGGTTCGGCACGTCGCCTTCGAGCACGATGTGCGCACGCGTCCGGGCGTGATCCGGGTCGGCCACGGGCACCGCCGACATCAGCGCGCCGGTGTAGGGGTGCTTCGGCTCGGTGTAGAGCTGGGACTTCGCCGCGAGCTCCACGACCCGGCCGAGGTACATGACCATGACGCGGTCGGAGATGTGGCGCACGACGTTCAGGTCGTGGGCGATGAACACGTAGGTCAGCCCGAAGTCCCGCTGCAGGTCCTTCAGCAGGTTCAGGATCTGGGCCTGCACCGACACGTCGAGCGCCGAGACCGGCTCGTCGCAGACGATCAGCTTCGGGTTCACCGCGAGCGCCCGGGCGACGCCGATGCGCTGCCGCTGACCGCCCGAGAACTCGTGCGGGAAGCGGTTGTAGTGCTCGGGGTTCAGGCCGACGATGTCGAGCAGCTCCTGGACGCGCCGCTTGATCTCGGCATCGGTGCCCATCTTGTGGATCTGCAGGGCCTCCGCGATGATGAACCCGACGCGCTTTCTGGGGTTGAGCGACGCGTACGGGTCCTGGAAGACCATCATCATCTCGCGGCGGATCGGGCGCATCGCCGCGCGCGACAGGCTCGTGATGTCCTGGCCCTCGAACTCGATCCTGCCGCCGGTCGGCTCGAGCAGCCGCATCACGCAGCGGGCCATCGTCGACTTGCCGCACCCCGACTCGCCCACCACCCCGAGCGTCTCGCCCTGCTTGACCGAGAAGCTCACGCCGTCCACGGCCTTGACCGAGGCGACCTGCTTCTGGAAGAAGATCCCCTGGGTGACCGGGAAGTGCTTCTTGAGATCCTCGACGACGAGCAGGTTGTCGGCCATCAGGTGGCCTCCGCCAGCGTGCCGGCAAGGAGCTTCTCGGCCTCGCGCTGCTTCGTGTCCTCGTCGAGCAGGCACGCCTGCAGGTGACCCGGCTGGTCGGGCACGGGCGCCAGCTCGGGGTCGGTCGTGGGACAGGGGGCGAACGCGTACGGGCAGCGCGGATGGAACCGGCACCCACTGGGGGGCCGCAGGAGCGACGGCGGCGACCCGCTGATCTGCACCAGCCGCTCGACGTCCTGATCGATCTTCGGCAGCGAGCCGAACAGCCCCCAGGTGTACGGGTGGCGCGGCTTCTTGAAGATCTCGTCGACCGTGCCCTTCTCGACGATCTCCGCCGCGTACATGACGACCACGTCGTCGGCGATCTCGGCCACCACGCCGAGGTCGTGCGTGATCATGACGATGGCCGAGCCGAACTCGCTCTGCAGCCGCGTCAGCAACATCAGGATCTGGGCCTGGGTCGTGACGTCGAGCGCCGTCGTCGGCTCGTCCGCGATCAGCAGGTCGGGGTCGTTGACGAGCGCCATCGCGATCATCACGCGCTGGCGCATGCCGCCCGAGAACTGGTGCGGGTAGTCGTCGATCCGGCGGTCGGCGCGCGGGATGCCGACCGCCTTGAGAAGCTCGAGGGCCCGCTTCTTGGCCCCCTCCTTCGACGTGTCCTGGTGCAGGCGGATCGCCTCGACGAGCTGGCGCCCGACGGTGTGCACCGGGTTCAGCGACGTCATCGGATCCTGGAAGATCATCGCGATGTCGTTCCCGCGGATCGTCCGCAGCTCGTTCGCCGACATCGTGAGCAGGTCGCGGTCCTTGAACAGGGCCTGACCCGACGTGACCGTGTTGCGCTTGGCGTTCAGGCCCATGATCGTCAGGCAGGTCACGCTCTTGCCGGAGCCGGACTCGCCGACGATCCCGAGCGTCTTGCCCTTCTCGACGCTGAAGCTGACCCCGTCGACGGCGCGGACGATGCCGTCGTCGGTGCGGAAGTGGGTCTTGAGGTCGCGGACGTCGAGAAGGGGCATCAGCTGAGTCGGATCCGTGGGTCGATGTAGGCGTACAGGAGGTCGACGATGAGGTTGAAGATGATCACCATCAGGGCCGCGAACACGACCACCCCCTGTGTCTGGGGAAGGTCGAAGTTCGTGAGCCCTTCGAGGGCGGTCTGCCCCAGGCCGGGCAGGCCGTAGACGCTCTCGGTGAAGATCGCGCCGCCGAGCGCGAGGCCGATGTCCATGCCGAGCATGGTGACCACGGGGAGCATCGCGTTGCGCAGGACGTGCGAGCGCATCACCTGCCACTCGGGCGCGCCCTTCGCGCGCGCCGTGCGCACGTAGTCCTCGTTCATCGTCTCCATCACGTTCGCTCTGATCATCCGCACGTAGAGGCCGGCGAACAGGATGGCGAACGTGCACCAGGGCAAGATCATGTGGCTGAACCACGCCTGTGGCCCGCCGCACAGGTCGTTCTCGCCCGGGAAGAAGTTGCAGTACCCGGCGATCGGCGTGACGCCGAGCTTGTAGCCGAAGAAGTACGAGAAGATCAGGCCGATCCACACGGGATGGGCCGAGATCCCGACGAGCACGAAGCCCATCACGATGCGGTCGCCGACGGAGCGGGGCCGCAGCGCCGACAGGATGCCGGCGGGAAGCGCGATCAGCATCCACAGGATCGCGCCGCCGAACACCAGGGCCGCCGTGACCGGTGCTGCGGCCTTGATGATGCTGTTGATGCTGGCGCGGCTCGCGAACGAGTGACCGAGCGAGCCGTCGATGACCAACCGCTTCAGGAACAGCCCGTACTGGTACCAGACGGGCTTGTCGAGTCCGAGGTAGTGCCGCACCCGCTCGATCTGCTCGGGGCTCGCGACCTTGCCGGCCGCCTGCTTGGCCGGATCGGCGGGGATCACGAAGAAGATGATGTACGTGACGAACGTGACGACGATGAACAGCACCGCCGCCCAGAACAGCCGTCGGATCAGATAACGAACCATTCCTCCGCCCTGGCCCTAGTGAGAGGGAACGACGAGGCGCCGGGCGGGAGCCCGGCGCCTCGCTCAGAATCACGGTGATTCTATACCGCGTGCTGTGTCCGCAGTTACTTGCGGATGAAGAGCGCGCCCAGGTCCACCGTGTAGATCGGGTGGAAGAGCACCCCGCCCATGCGAGCCGAGAAGAAGTCGCGCTCGGTCGGGTTGTCGATCGGGGCCCACGGCGCGTAGTCCGTCATGATCGACTTGTCCAGGCTCTGGTACGCGGCGGCCCGCTTGTCCCCCGTCTGGAGGCCGGCCGACGTCATCGCCTGGTTGATCTTCGGGACGTTGAAGTACGCGACGTTGTTGTTGTTGTTGTCGTGGATGCTGTCGCCGCTCAACAGGACGTTGATGAAGTCGAACGGGTCGGCGTAGTCAGCGATCCAGCCCTCGGTGGTGAGGTCGAACGCCTCGCCCTTGGTGCCTTCCTTCTGGATCTGCGTGGCCCGGGCGAACTGCTGCACGTTCACGTGGAAGCCGATGGCCGCCAGGTTCTGCTGGTACACCTGAGCCGCCGCCGTCGCGTTCGGGCGGGTGCTGGTGTACAGCGTGATCTCGGGGTTCGAGATCGAGCCGGCGAGCGACTTGGCCTTGGCCACGTTCGGCGCCTGCAGCGGGTACAGGTTCAGCGCCTTGTAGCCGGACACGCCCGGCGGCAGGACCTGGTCCGTCACCTTGCCGGCGTACGCGCCCGACTGGCGGAGGATCGTCGGGCGGTCGACGGCGTAGTTGACCGCCTGGCGCAGCTTCGTGTTGTTCTCGAAGACGCCGCGCGAGGTGTTCATCGCCAGGTACGAGACGCCGAGCAGCGGGTTCACGAAGAACTGCTGCTTGCCGCTCTTGCCCAGCTTGGACGTCGGGCCGAACTGGTTCCACAGGTTGGCGTACTCCGACGGGTAGACCTCGTCGGCGCCCCAGTCGATCTGGCCGGCCTTCGTCTGCAGCAGGGCAGCGTCAGGCGCGATGCCGATCGTGTAGATGATCTTGTCCAGGTTGGCCGGGCGGCTCCCGTGGTAGTTCGGGTTCCGCTGCAGCACGATCTGGCGCTTGGCGGTGCGGCTCTGGATGTAGTACGGGCCGGCACCGGACGGCGTGTTGACACCCTGCGGATCGATCGGGGTGTTCGTCGGCAGCGCGCAGAAGAACGGCATCGCGATGCGCGCCAGGAAGTCCGGGTGCGCGCCGGTCAGACGGATCGTGAGCTTGTTGCCGCTCACCTTGACGCCGGACACCGACGTCGCCTTGCCGTCGAGCACGGCCTGGGCGCCCACGATGTCAGACAGGAACGGCACCGAAGGCGACTGCATCTTCGGGTTCGCCAGGCGGTTGATCACGAACTTGAACGTGTTCGCCGTGACGTACTGGTTCGACGGCGGCGAGAACTGGTACTTCTTCGGCACCGTGAAGGTGTAGGTCTTGCCGCTGTTCGACACCGTCGGCAGCGCAGCGGCCGCCTCCGGGACGAGCTTCGAGCCCTCGGCGCCGCCGGCGTCGGGGTAGTTCAGGAGCTTCACGCAGGTCGAGTACTCGATCTCCCAGCCAAGCTGGTAGTAGTCGAGCGCAGGATCCGTGAAGTCCGTGTCGCTCTGCAGCGCGATCTTCATCGTGCCGCCCTTCGTGGGCGCCGCAGCACCCGCAACCCCTGCGTTCATCGCCAGTCCGGTCATCGCAAAGACGACCGCGCCGGTGAGCGCTGCCTTTCGCTTACGCAACCTTGCTCCTTTCGTTGCCGAGGTCCGCAGCCTCGGACAATTGGGGCGAATCCCCCTCAGCGTCCTTAGACGCCACGGTTAGGTCATGGTTAGGAGGCGTTCGGGCTTGGTGTGCGGGATGTTGGGCGATCGGAGGAATCTCCTGCAAAAGAGGAACTCTTTCGCCCTCCGAACGCCCCAGACGAACGCACGCAGCCGCCGCCCGGCCTGCCCGCAGCAGGCCTCAGACGACGAGGCTCAGTGGACGCCGCGTGGGTCGAACGCGTCGCGCAGGCCGTCTCCGAGCAGGTTGAACGCCAGCACGGTGAACAGCACGGCCAGGCCGGGCCAGATCATCAGCCACGGCTGGGTCGTGTAGTACTGCGGCGCGGTGCTCAGGAGGTTGCCCCAGCTCGCCGTCGGCAGGGGGATGCCCAGGCCGAGGAACGAGAGGCCGGCCTCGGCCAGCACGTTGGTCGCGATGATCAGCGTCGAGTAGACGAGCGTCGGAGCGACCAGGTGCGGCAGCAGGTGCGACTTGATGATCTGGCGATCGCCGGCGCCGACCATGCGGGCGGCCTCGACGAACTCCTTCTCTCGCAGCGAGAGCACGAGGCCGCGGATGATGCGGGCGGGGTAGTACCACGAGAACCCGCCGATGATCAGCACCAGCGTGAGGATGCCGGGCGGGAAGATGCCGAGCGTGACCGAGTTGAGGCGCGGGCCGATGGTGCCGGCGATCGCGATGATGAAGAGCAGCTGCGGGAACGCCATCACGACCTCGGTGAGGCGGGAGACGACGACGTCCATCCAGCCGCCGAAGAAGCCGGCGATCGCACCCATCGCGACACCGACGCCGACGCCCAGCATGGTCGCCAGAACGGCAACCTCGAGCGAGACGCGCGCGCCGTACAGGAGGCGCAGGAACTCGTCACGACCGAGCGTCGAGTCAGCGCCGAGGATGAAGAGCGTCGAGTGGATGTTCCCCTCGGCGTCCGGGTAGTGGATCACCGACATCGGGCCCTTCGGCAGGTACGTGGCCGGGTCCGTGCCGTCGGTGAAGATGTCGTTCGGGCCATGACCCAGGAAGTGCGCGGCGATCGGGCCGCCGAAGATGGCGGTGAAGACGAACAGGATGATGAACACGGCGCTGGCCAGGGCCAGGCGGTCGCGCCGGAACCGGCGCCAGACCTGCTCCCAGTAGCCGCGGGCCTGGACAGCACCCTGCGCGGGCGACGTCAGCAGCGGGTCGACGCCGCCGGACTCGGCAGCGACGTCAGCCGCTAGCCCGGCCCCGGACGACAGGACGTCCTTGTTCTGCTCTCTGCTCGTTGCCACGTCAGTTCCTCGAGGTCTCGCGCCGTCGCCTCGGGTCGGCACGCGCGATGCGGCCGTTCGACGGGCCGCACACTAACGTACCACCCACCAGTCCGCTGATCAGGGGTGCTCTAGTTGGACGGGACGGCCGATTGGCCGCGCGGCGCCCAGTAGTTCACGAGCCAGCGCTTCCCGTACTTGTGCAGGCCGATGTCGAAGACCGCCGGCTTCATGGTCGAGCCCTTGCGCGGGAAGACGGCCACCTCGAGCAGCACGTCGTCCTTGCGCGAGTACCCGATCCGGAACTTCACGCCACCGTAGGCCGGGTAGGGCACCACGGGGATGTCGCCGGACATCCACTCCTTCTTGGTCATGTTCTGGTTGAGGCACGGCACGTCCTTCTTGCACGGGCCGAGCAGCTTCCAACCCTGGTCGAGATGGTCTCGCGTGACCGTGGAGGTGATGAACTGACCTGCGACCTTCGTCACGTTCTTGGCGAGCGGAACGTTCGTGTCGTCGGTGTGGACGATGTCGGCGGGCTTGTTGGACAGCGTGCCCGGACCCGGATCGTCCTTGCTCGGGAAGAGGAGCAGCATGCCGCCGACGACGATGCCGATGGCGGCGAGCGCGCCAACGCCCCAGGCGATGCGCGGCAGGTAGCGGTACCGAAACCGCGGCGAGAGAGCGACGTTCATGAGGTTCAAATGTACACGCAGGTTGCGCGATCGCAACTTCCGCCACGCGTCGAACACCTGTTGCCTCGCCCCTCGCACGAGCGGTCAACCACGCGGTTTTCGGCCTCTCGACGGCCCTCGCAGCGGATGTCACCCCGGTGCGTGGGATCACGGTCTTAATCGCCGCCCGAGACGCGCTTAATGGTCGATTCACAAATCCAGGGGTGCCCTCGGAGGTACATTCTTCGCGTGGGAGCGGTCACCGGCGAGTCGCGGCTTTCTGCCGCGGGCTGGCGGCGCGGGCTGGGGATCGCGGTCTCGGCCGTCGTCGCCCCCGCAGCGGCCGCGCTGACGCTCGGGTTCGGCGGGGTCTACGCCTTCATCCTGCTGGGCGTCGCGCTGCAGCTCGCGGCCGGCGCGGGCTACGGCCCGGACCTGTGGGCGACCCGCCGTCTGGGCGGCGTCGTGCGGGTGCTGCCGGTGGCCGTGGTGTTCTGGATCACGGCGCTGTACGTGCTGCCGCGGGCGGTCGACCGGCTCTCGGCCGGCGCGGTGGTCATCGGCATGGCGGTCGCCATCGCCGTGTACCTGGCGCTCGGCGCGATCGCCGCCGCCGACCGGCAGCGCGCGCTGTGGGCCTGGCCGCTGGCCCTGGCGATCGGGGTCGCGCCGCTGGCCTACGCGTCGGCGACGGCGACGAAGCCGAAGCCGCCCCCGCCCGCGGTGAGCGTCGACGCCGACGGCGCCGGCACCACGCGCGTGCTCGGAGACAACGGCAGCCAGGCCGGCCAGGCCGTCCTCGGGATCGGGGACGTGAACCACGACGGGCGCGCGGACTGGCTCCTCGGGATGCCCGCGCCCGGGTTCGACCCCGGCACCGTCGAGCTCGTGCACGGCACCGCCAGCGCCCGAGCTGACCGCGGCCAGCGCGACGGGCTCCGGCTCGAGCATCGGCCTGCGCATCGTCGGGCTGCCCGGAGACGAGCTCGGCTGGTCGATCGCCCTCGTCGGCGACCTGAACGGCGACGGCCGGCGCGACTACCTGATCGGCGCGCCCAACGGGGCCAACGCCCAGGGCATCCAGACCGGCGAGGCGTACGTCGTGTACGCGCCCGCGAAGGGTGGGACGCTGCACATCGGCCGGCTCGACAAGCCCGGCGGCCCGGCTGGCTTCCGCATCGACGGGGCGTTCGCCGGCGACGCGACCGGCTACTCGGTGGCCGACGCCGGCGACGTGAACGGCGACGGCATCGACGACCTGGTCGTCGGCGCGCCGCGCCTCGTGCGGGACGAGCCTGCCGGCACCGGCGCCGTCTACATCCTGTGGGGGAAGCGCGACCGGAAGCCGATCGAGCTCGCGAGCATCTCGAGCAAGGGCGACACCCAGGGCTACCGGATCCAGAGCGTCGGTCTCGGCACCGCCGGCCTCGAGGTCGCGGGCGTCGGGGACGTGAACGGCGACGGCCGGCCGGACGCGATGATCGGGATGCCGGACATGTCGATCGGCAGCCGGGTCGCCTCCGGCGGCGCGTTCGTGATCTACGGCCAGAAGGGGAACCGGGCGATCGACCTGGCGAAGGTCGGCCTGACGACCAACGAGCACGGCTTCCGCATCGACGGGGCGCAGGAGCGGCGACGAAGCCGGCCAGGCGGTGACCGCGATCGGCGACGTGAACGGCGACGGGCGGCCGCGACGTGGCCGTCGGCGCGCCGCACGCGAGCAACCTCGGCCGGCCGCGCTCGGGCGCGGCGTACGTGATCTTCGGGCGGCAGCGCACCGGGATCGTCGACCTCCGAACGATGGGCGGAAGCAGCCCGGACGGCTACCGCATCGACGGCTCGGCCGGCCGGCTCTGCCTCGGCGTGGCCTGCGGCGACCAGGCCGGAGGCGCGCTCGCCGCCGCCGGCGACGTGAACGGCGACGGCCTGGCCGACCTGATCGTCGGCGCCCAGACGGCGGTCCGCCACGGCCGCGAGCGAGGCTCGGTGTTCGTGGTCTACGGGCGGCGCACCCCGGCCGAGATCGACCTGCGGCTGATCGGAACCCCGTCGAACACCCAGGGCTACCGGATCGACGGCATGGGAGCCGCCGACCAGCAGTCGTACGCGGTCGCCGCCGGCGGCGACGTCAACGGCGACGGCGTCCCGGACATCCTGGTGGGGACGCCGAACGCCGGAGCAGCGAGGATGGGGAGGCGTACGCCGTCACTGCGCGGCCGCCGGCGCGCTGAGCGCGGGGGTCGCGGGCCGGCCCTCCCCCGGCTCCTACTCGAGCGCTTCGGCGCCCGCCACGACCTCCAGGATCTCCTGGGTGATCTCGGCCTGGCGGGCCCGGTTCATCGCCAGCGTGTAGGCGTCGATCAGGCCGCTCGCGTTCTTCGACGCGTTCCCCATCGCCGTCATCTGCGCGCCGTGCTTCGACGCCGCCGACTCGAGCAGCGCCCGGTAGATCGCGATCGCCAGCGAGTCGCGCAGGAGCTGGTCGATCATGTCCTCGGCCTCGGGCTCGAAGAGCAGCACGCCCTCCTGGGCCCGCTCGCGCGGGGACAGGTCGGCGAGGCGGCCCTCGGGGATCGGCAGCAGCTGGTCGACCTCGACGCGCTGCGTCAACGCCGACTCGAAGTGGTTGTAGACCAGCAGGACGAGGTCGTACTCCTTGTCCCGGTAGCCGTCCGCGAGCTGCTCGGCGATCTCGTCGGCGTCGGCGTAGCGCGGCTGGTCGGTGAACCCGGTCCAGTCCTGCGACACCTCGATCCCGCGGAACCGCAGCGTCCCCCGCCCCTTGCGGCCGACGACGTACCAGAGCACCTCGTGCCCGTCGCTCTGCTGCTCGCGCAGGACCTGCAGCGAGCGCCGCACGACCTGGGAGTTGAACGCGCCCGAGAGGCCGCGGTCGCCGCTCAGCACCAGCACCGCGACCTTCCCCGGCTCGCGCCGGTCGAGCAGCGGCTCGCCGTGCACGTTCGCCCGGCCGGCCGCCTCCATCACCAGCTCCCACTGGCGATCGGCGTACGGCCGCAACGCCTCGACCCGGGTCTGGGCCCGCCGCAGCTTGGCGCCCGCCACGAGCTCCATCGCCTTCGTGATCTTGCGCGTGTTGCGGACCGAGCGGATGCGGCGCTTGATGTCCTGCTGGGATGCCATCGGCTAGATCAGTCGGCGGCGATCGAGGACGATCGTCGCGGACCTCGAAGCCTTCCTTGAACTCGTCGATCGCCTTCTTCAGCTTCGCGGTCACGTCGTCGCCGAGCGCGCCGGTCGAGCGGATCGCCTCGAGCACGTCCTTGTCGGCGCGCAGGTGGGCCCGCAGCTCCTCGTTGAAGCGCGGCACCTGCTCGACCGGGACGTCGTCGAGGTAGCCGTTCGTCGCCGCCCAGATGATCGCGACCTGGTCCTCGACCGGCCACGGCTGGTACTGGGGCTGGTTCAGCGCGGCCACGAAGCGCTCGCCGCGGGCCAGCTGGCGCTGGGTCGCCTGGTCGAGGTCGGAGCCGAACTGGGCGAACGCCTCGACCTCGCGGAACTGGGCCAGGTCGAGCTTCAGGCGGCCGGCGACCGACTTCATCGCCTTCACCTGGGCGTTCGAGCCCACGCGGGACACCGAGATGCCGACGTTGATCGCCGGGCGGACGCCCGAGAAGAACAGGTTCGACTCGAGGAAGATCTGCCCGTCGGTGATCGAGATCACGTTGGTCGGGATGTACGCGGACACGTCGCCGGCCTGGGTCTCGATGATCGGCAGCGCGGTCAGCGACCCGCCGCCGAGCTCGTCGGACAGCTTCACGGCGCGCTCGAGCAGCCGGCTGTGCAGGTAGAACACGTCGCCCGGGAACGCCTCGCGGCCCGGCGGGCGGCGGATCAGCAGCGACATCTGGCGGTACGCGTCGGCCTGCTTCGAGAGGTCGTCGTAGACCAGCAGCGCGGCGCGGCCCGAGTAGCAGAAGTACTCGCCCATGGCGCACGCGGCGTACGGGGCGATGTACTTGATCGGGGCGGCCTCGGCGGCGGGCGCGGTGACGACGATGGTGTGCTCCATCGCCCCCTCCTCGCGCAGCTTCTCGACGACCTGGGCGACGGTCGAGCCCTTCTGGCCGATGGCGCAGTAGATGCAGACCACGTCGCCGCCGCGCTGGTTGATGATCGTGTCGATCGCCACCGCGGTCTTGCCGGTCTGGCGGTCGCCGATGATCAGCTCGCGCTGGCCGCGGCCGATCGGGATCATCGCGTCGATGGCCTTGAGGCCGGTCTGCAGCGGCTCCTTCACCGGCTGGCGGTCGACCACGCCGGGCGCCTTGAACTCGAGCGGCCGGAACTCGGTGGTCTCGATCGGCGGGCCGCCGTCGAGCGGGTTGCCGAGCGGGTCGACGACGCGGCCGAGGAACTGCTCGCCCACCGGCACCCGCATGACCTGGCCGGTCCGGCGGACGGTGTCGCCCTCGCTGATCTTGTCCCACTCGCCGAAGAGCACGACGGCGACGTTGTCCTCCTCGAGGTTCAGGGCGAGGCCCGTCACGTCGTGGGGGAACTCGAGCATCTCCATCGAGACGGCGTTCTCGAGCCCGTACACGCGGGCGATGCCGTCGGACAGCTGGATGACCGTGCCGACCTCGTCGATCCCGGTCGGCACCTCGTACTTCTCGATCTGCTCGCGCAGGATCGAGGTGATCTCGTCGGGCCTCAGCCTCACGTCGTTCCTCCGGGGGTCGCGGGGCCCGCAGTCAGACGAGCCTTGCGTAGTGAGAGTCGCAGGGAGTCGAGCTTGCCGCGCACGGACGCGTCGATCAGCAGGTCGCGAACCCGCAGGACGAGGCCGCCGACGATCAGCGGGTCGACCTTGCGGGTGAGCGCGATGTCCGCGCCGGTCTGGGCGGCGAGCCGGGCGCGCAGGAGCTCGGCCTGGGCCTCGTCGATCGGGATGGCGGTGGTCAGCTCGACCTCGAGCTGGCGCTGCTGGCGCGCGTAGCGCTCCTCGAACGCGTCGATCATGTCTGCCAGCGCCGTGATCCGGCCGTGATCGACCAGGACGAGAACGGCCTGGCGGACGACCGGGCTGCTGCCCGCGGTGAGCTTCTCGAGGATCTGCTTCTTGCCGGCCTGAGGGAACGCCGGGTTGAACAGCACGCGCGACAGGGTGCGGTTCTCGGCCATCGCGCGGCCGATCGCCTGCAGGTCGCCGTGCGCCTGCTTGAGCTCGCCCCTGTCGTCGGCGGCCTCGTACAGGGCCTGGCCGTAGACGCCGCCTGCCGCGTGGACGGGCACTAGCGGTCCTCCTCGACCTCGGCCGCGAGACGCGAGAAGTCGACCTCGGAGAGCGCCTGCTCGATGAGCTGGCGCTGCTCGACCTCGCCGAGCGCCCGCCCGACGACCTTCTCGGTGGCCAGCAGGGTCAGGTCGGCGACCTCGTTCTTGATCTGGTCGAGCGCCTGACGGGTCTCGGCCTGGATCGAGGTCTGGGCGTCGCGCAGGCCCTTCTCGCGGGCCGCGTTCACGTCCTCCTGCATCTGCCGGCGCAGCTCGTCGCCGGTGCGACGGGAGCGCTCCACGATCTCCGAGGCCTCCCGGCGCGCCTCGGCCAGCTGCTTGCGGTAGTCCTCGAGCAGCTTCTGGGCCTCGTCGCGGGCCTTCTCGGCCGACTCGAGGTTCTCGCGCACCACCCGGCGGCGCTCGTCGATGGCGTCGGCGATCCGGCCGAACGCGAGCCGGCGGAGCAGGTAGAACGTGATCCCGAAGATCACGAGCGTCCAGATCATCAGCCCGGGGCTGACCCTGATCAGGAAGTTGCCGCTGTTCTCGGCGGCGAAGGGAAGCAGTGCCGGCATGGCGAGGTCGTCCTAGCCGATGAAGAAGGCGACGAACGACATGAGCAGGGCGTAGAACGTGATCGCCTCGGTCAGGGCCAGGCCCAGGAACATGAGGCCGAGGAGGTCGCCGCGCAGCTCGGGCTGGCGGGACACGCCCTCGATGGTCTTGCCGATCAGGTAACCCACGCCGACGCCCGGGCCGATCGCGCCGAAGCCGGTGCCGAGGCCGAGTGCGATGACCTTTGCGGCGTCAGTGACGTTGCCTTCGAGTGCCATGTGCGGTTCTTCCTCCTGGAAGTGGGGCCCGTGTGAGAGAGCGCTAGTGCGGCGGCTCGACCGCGAAGCCGATGTAGATCCCGGACAGGATCGCGAAGATGAACGCCTGCAGGTTGGCCACCAGCAGGACCTCGAACAGGTAGAAGAAGACGCCGACCGGCACCGTCGCGATGCCGACGAGGACGTTGCCGATGATGATGATCAGCGCGGCGGACATCAGGATCAGCAGGTGGCCGGCGAACATGTTGGCGAAGAGCCGGACGCTGAGCGAGACGAGGCGCAGGAGCTGCGAGAGCACCTCGAGCACCGCCAGGAACGGGCGCAGCGGGCCGGGCGCCGGCGGCACCCAGTGCTTGAAGTAGGTGACCGCGCCGTTCTCCTTGATGCCGACGTAGTGCGAGCACACGAAGGTCACGATCGTGAGCATCAGGGTGACCGAGATGTTGGCCGTCGCGGCGTACAGCGAGAACCCCGGGATCCCGTGCCACTTGTGCTCGGTGTCGACGGGGAGCGGGATGTACGAGACCAGGTTCGAGACCCAGATGAAGACGAACAGGGCGGCCAGGTAGGGGAACCAGGTCGTGAAGACCTTGTCCGGCAGCGAGGCCCGGGCGATCGAGGTCTCGGTGAAGTCGTAGACCAGCTCGGTGAACATCTGCAGCCGCTTCGGGCGGAGCCTCATGCCGCCGCGGATGATGAGCATCGTCCCGAGCACCGAGATCACCGCGGCCAGCATCAGGTAGATGACCGGCTTGTTGATCGACAGGTCGAGCCACGAGAACGGCTCGAAGTGGACGATCTCGCTCGCCGCGGGATTGAAGTCGTCGATCGGGTTCGCCCCGTGCAGGTCGGTCGCGGCGCCGGCCAGCGCCGGCAGCAGCAGCGGGAGGGCGAACGCCAGGGGGATCAGGTCGCGGTTGCTCAGGCGAAGCACGCGGCGCAGCGTCACGGAAGCTCCGGGGGGCGGCGGCGGCTCTGGGCGTAGAGCAGGCCGCGGGTTGCGAGGTCGGCGGTGTAGAGCACGGTGAACAGGATGGCGGCGGGGACGGCCGTGTCCTTCCCGGCGAAGTGCACCGTCAGGAGCAGGACGATCATCGAGCCCCAGGCCCGGGTCAGGAAGGCGATCCCGGCGACGGCCACGGCGATCGTCTGGGGCAGGCCGATGATGAACTTGAGCGCGCTCCACTGGATCGCGCGGTTCACGACCCAGAGGCCGACGCCGAGGTACCAGCCGTCCATCGGGTAGCCGCCGGCGATGAAGATCGGGAGGGCGAGGAGCGCGATCGGCACCGCCAGGAACTGCAGGGCCGCGAGCGCCGGCGTCACCGGCGGACGCGGAGCTGGCGTGTAGTAGTCGTCCTTGATCGCACTCATCGCTGCTTGAAGAACCTCACCCAGACGGCGTAGAAGCCAACCACCAGACCGATCGGAGCGCCCACGAGGGCCAGCGGGGCGACCGCGCCGACCAGGAGCCCGATACCCGCTCCGAGCGCAGCGAAGACCACGATCGAGCTGACGATCATGAATCCCGCCGCCATGCCCGACGAGTCCGCGACGCGCGGCTTTCGAGCACCCGGCCCTGTAGTCGATCCCTGGTCGATCCCGCCCCTCCTGATGGCCTCGCTGCCCACGGGACGCCGCACCCCGACGGCGTCGGGTGTGCCGGTCGACTCCGGGCAGCGCCGCCGACTATAGCAGAGGCTCCGCGGAGTTCGTGACACTCGACCGCGCGTCTCGCGAGCACCGCTTTTGGCGATGATCTGCGGGTTTATCGCTCCGTTCGGGAGCCCCGACCAGGAAGGTTTGTGCGTGTCCGTCCGCATGAGATCACAGGCCCGGCAAGTGGCCGGCACGGCCCGGAGAGGACAAGGGGGCGTCCCTGAGGCAACCGGCCAGCGAGACTCGGAGAGGACTCGGCAAGAAGGGCGAAGCCCCATCAACCGGGCCCGTCGGTGATCCGACGACGAGGGACGCTCCGAACCCGAGGACGCTGCTCGACCGGGAGTCGGATCATCGACTGTTCTTGGGCCCGGTTCTTCGTCCCTTGGTCGGTTCGGAACCCGAGCTTTCGCCGCAGCGCGGCGATGGTTCGTACGAGTGCTGCTGGTACCGGTGCGGCAAGCACGTGGGCGGCTGTAACCAGGGCGGGAAGCGTCCGGCGGTCGCCCGCGTTGCCACCCGTATGTCTCTCACGATCGGCGCAGGCCCGCTGAGCCGTCAGCCAGGCCCGACCAACTTCCACCGCGAGGGCCCGAAGAGCGCCCTCTTCCTCGACGCCTCTCCGCGCTGGGTCCGCGGGTACGTCGGCGACGAGCTCGTCGTCTCCTCGAAGCGCGCGGCGCTGCTGCACGAGTCCGGACACCTGCCGGTCTACTACTTCCCGCGCGAGGACGTCCGGGCCGAGCTGCTCGAGGAGTCGGACACCCACACCCACTGCCCGTACAAGGGCGACGCCTCCTACCACCACCTGCGGGTCGGCGACCGGCTGATCGAGGACGCCGTCTGGTACTACCCCGAGCCGCTCGAGCCGGCGCCGTGGCTGGACGGCCTGGTCGCCTTCTACTTCGGCAAGGTCGACCGCTGGACCGAGGAGGACGAGGAGATCGCGATCCATCCGCGCGACCCGTTCCACCGGATCGACGTCCTCCCCACCTCGCGCCGCGTGCGCATCTCGCTGGACGGCGTGGAGCTCGCCGACACCACGCGCGCGCGGGTCCTGTTCGAGACGGGCCTGCCGCCGCGCTGGTACGTCCCCGCCGACGACGTCCGCCGGGAACTGCTCGTGCCGAGCGACCGTCAGACCGGCTGTGCCTACAAGGGCATCGCACGCTACTGGTCGGTACAGCTCCCGGACCGCGTCGAGGACGACGTCGTCTGGAGCTATCCCGATCCCTGGCGCGACGGTGAGCCGGTCCGCGACCTTCTGTGCTTCTTCAACGAGCGGGTCGACCTCGAGGTCGACGGCGAGGCGGTCGAGCGTCCCACGACGCAGTGGTCGCGCAGGTCCTGACCGGATCTTCACCGGCGCAGCTCCTCGGAGCGGCCGTCGTGCGGTACCTTTGAGGCCCCGTACAGCGACGGGAAGGAGCGGGCTATGGGGTACATCCGCGTCACGCCGGCGACGCTCGTGAGCACGTCCGGCAAGGTCGGCGCAGCCGCGCGCGACGTCCAGACGACGCTGTCGACGGTCGGCGCCGAGGTCTCGGCCCTGGCCGCGACCTGGGACAGCGCGGCGCACGCGCAGTTCGTCCACTACTACGGCGAATGGCAGAAGGGCGCGGCGCTGATGCACGACGCGATGGAGGGCATCGCGCGGCTGCTGAACGCGCAGGGTGCGCTGTACGAGCACACCGAGGACGTCAACGCGCGCATGTTCCAGGTCTGACATGAGCGGCTCGTTCACCGTGGAGACCGGTCGTCTGCAGAGCGCGGCGTCGGGTCTCTCGAGCATCGGCGGGCAGGTCGAGGACGCGTTCGCCCCGCTGGTCTGCCCGAACACCTCGGCCCTCGGCAACGGCCCGGCCGCCGTCGCCCTGGGCAACGCGCTGCGCGCCTGGGACCGCAGCATCAGGGACATCGCCTCGAGCGCCGACGCGACCAGCAAGGCGTTCGCCACGGCGGCGGGAAACTACGACCGCTCCGACCATGCGGGGCACCACGGATGACCGACTTCGTGGCCCAGATCATGCCGGGCGTCGACGCCCCCGGCATCCGCGCCCTGGCCGGCAAGATCGACCACGCCGGCGGCGAGCTCGGCGTGCAGTACCGCCGGCTCCCCGGGGCGGTCGCGCCGGCGCTCGGCGGCGGCTGGTCGGGCAAGGCCCAGAAGGCGGCCCTGACCCACTGCGAGAACCTCGCCGGCGCGATGAACGTGGCAGGCGGGGCGTTCGGCGACGCGGCGACGGCGCTGCGGACGTTCGCCGACACCTGCGACCACATCGAGCAGCAGCTGCGCGACCTGGCCTCGAAGCTCGACAACCCGCCGCCCGAGGCCGCCGCGGTCGGCGCCCCGGTCAGCCTGGCCCAGCGCGACGCCGCGCTGCGGGGCCAGGCGGCGCTCCTGAAGCTGCAGTTCGACCGGGCCGAGCACGCGGCTGCGCAGGCGTTCTTCGCCTTCCAGATGTCGGCCCCGGTCGTCGGAAAGCCGTTCGCCCACGTCACCGAGCCGGGCCTCGAGGCGACCAACGACACCGACTACCTCCTGCTCGCCGGCGGCGCGCTCGCCGCGATCGGCAAGCAGGTCGTCCGGATCGCCGGCCGCAAGGTCGTCGCCGAGGGTGAGAGCGCGCTCGTCGGGGCCGCGCGCGAGGGCGCCGACGACATCCGCAACGCCGCCGGCGTCGCCGCCCGCGAGGGCGGCCTCGACGCCGCCGACGCCTGGGCCACCGGCTCGAAGGCCATCCAGAAGAGCGGCCAGGCCGAGCAGGCCGGCGAGAGCTCGCTCGAGAACGCCGTCCGCCAGACCCGCGACCCCGGGCCACAACGCCGAGGTCACGATCTACGACGAGGACGGTCGCGTCGTCGTCCAGAAGGACTTCCCGAGCGGCGGGATGAGCCAGGAGGACATCGACGACTTCCCGAACGGGATGATGCGCTCCCACAGCGAGCGCAAGGCGATGTCCGAGCTCGGCCAGAAGCTCGAGGAGGGCGACACCGTGATCCTCGAGGGCGAGCTGCCGCCGTGCACCCAGTGCAGGGGCGCCATGAACCGGGCCGCCGAGGAGAGCGGCGCGGTCATCATCTACGAGTGGCCGGGGGGACGCTGGATCGCCGGCAAGATCGGTAGGAAGCCGTGACGAACGAGATCGCCGAGTTCACCGTGCAGCGCGCCGCCGCGCAGGACTACGACGCCACCGACACCTACATCGTGGCGTTCGGCCAGGGCCGCGGCGGCGAGGGCGGCTCCCTGGTCTTCAGCGTCAACCGCAGCCACGACGAGCAGGACCGCGCGCTCGGGCTCGACACCTACGACATCACCGTCGGCGACGGGTCGCGGATCTACGGCGGGCTCGAGTCGCTGGTCCGCGACGGCGACGTCATCAAGGTCCGCATCACGGCCGACGCCGCCTCCACCCTCGGGCTGCCGGAGGAGTTCCGGATCTCCCTGCAGGAGCTGCCCGAGGACGAGAAGGCCCAGGTCAGCCCGGGCTTCGAGCGGCTGTTCGAGCTCGCCGCCACCGGCCGCAGGAGCTCGTCCTCTAGGAGTTCGCGGTGCTGTCGGCGCGCTCGGCGGCGATCCGGGCGCGCCGGGCGCGGCGCATGGCCACGAGCGGCGTCGAGCCGGTCTCGTCGCGCCCGCGCGCCAGGCCGAGCAGCTGCACGTGGCGCAGCTTGAGGATCTCGAGCACGTAGACCACGTACACCGTGAACGCCAGCGCCAGCAGCGCGAGCCCGGTCAAGCAGCACGGTCGCGCCGGGATGCCAGTTGCCGTGCGTGCGGTAGTGCACGAAGTGCACCGCGAGCGCGAAGCCGGCCAGCGCGGCGCACCAGGCGTACAGCAGGATCGAGGCCTGGCGCTGCCCCCACCCCACCCCGGCGAACCGGTGGTGCAGGTGGTTCGCGTCGGCCTGCCAGGGCGGCTGGTGGTACTTCAGCCGCTTCAGCACCACGAACGAGGTGTCCAGGATCGGCACGAACAGCACCAGCAGCGGGAACGCGATGGCCACCGCGGCGGCGGTCTTCAGCACGCCCTGCACCGACACCGTGGCCAGCACGAAGCCGAGCATCAGCGCGCCGGAGTCCCCCATGAAGATCCGGGCCGGGTGGAAGTTCGACGGCAGGAAGCCGAGGCACGCGCCGCACAGCGCGGCCCCGATGATGGCCGCGTCGACCCGGCCGAGCGAGAGCGACAGGATCGCGAACGTGCCGCCCGAGATGACCCCGATCCCGGCGGCCAGCCCGTCCATCCCGTCGACGAAGTTCACGACGTTCATGAGCAGCACGATCCACAGGATGGTCACCGGGTACTGCCACACGCCGAGCGAGAACGGATCGACGATCGGCAGGGTGAAGTGGTCGACGGTCACGCCCTGGGAGACCGGGATGGCGGCGATCGCGACCATCCCGGCGAGCTTGACCGGCGGACTGAGCGGCCGGCAGTCGTCGACCAGGCCGAGCAGGCAGGCCAGCACCGCGCCGATCAGGAGCGCCCGGTAGCCGTCGGGGATCGACGGCAGGAGCAGCAGGCTCGGCGCGAGCACCGCCAGCGTCAGGGCGACGCCGCCGCCGAGCGGGACGTTCGTGATGTGGATCCGCCGTCCGCCGGGGCGGTCGACGAGCCCGAGCCGGCTCGCGATCCTCGCCGCCAGCGGGGCGAGCACCAGCGCCAGGGCCAGGGCGACCGCGAACGCAGCCAGTGCGCGCGAACGCTGGTCGTGGCCCCCGGCGACCTCGACGACGCGGGCGGCCAGCTCGTTCACGCGAAGCATCGTAGCGGTCGGGCTCCCCGGCCAGGCGGGGCCGTCCAGCCGCGCTCCCGGTGGCTCGAGTTCGGACGTAGCCGGGCCAGGAGGAGCGGAAGAAAGGCGGCCGCCGCGAGGATCGGCGCGACGACGACGCGCTCGGCGGACGTGTCGAGCAGCCCGGGGATGCCGACGCGCGCGTTCCAGTACACGCTCGCGAGGCCGAGGAACCCCGCAGCCAGGACGAGCAGGAAGACGGCGCCGAGCAGGCGCGTGGCGCGCCGGCTGAGCAGGACGAGCGCACACAGGACGGCCAGGGGCACGATGCCTGGCCAGCGCGTCCAGACGAGCTCCGCCACGAGCCGTCGAGTGATCGCCGGCAGCTCCCCGGCCTGGTTGGCCATCCGGCGAGGGCCTGGCGCGATGTCGGCGTCGTGGAGGTCGTGGACGTGGGCGAAGATCCGCCACGGCAGCGCGCTGAGCACCAGACCGCCCGCCACGGCGGCCAGCCCGAGCAGGCGCCTCGCGTCGCGCGCGACTGCCAGGGCACCGGCGACGGGGAGTAGCAGGGCGACGTCGAAGAGCAGGCCTTCCTGCTTGAGTGCGAGCGCTCCGGCCGCGAAGACGCCTGCCAGCAGCAGGTGGTCGGAACCCCCGGCGACCAGCCAGAGGACCAGCGCCAGGCTCGCCGCCGCCCAGAGACAGGCCACCGGAACATCGGCATAGCCGGCCAGGAGCTGCGTGTGGAGGCCAGGCGCCACCACCAGCAGACACAGGCAGCAGCCGAGCAGGAGCGGGTCGACGTGCGGCCGGAGAAGGCTCCACAGCGTGGCCGCGAACGCTGCCAGCAAGACGAGCATCTGCGCGTGCACGACCCGGGCACCGGTCTCGCCGGCGGCGTGGAAGCTCAGCGCCTCGAGCGCCGGCAGCCCGAGCGGATACTCGCGGTGCGAGGAGGCGTACGGCGCGCCGAGGAGCCGGCCGTCGAGCGCGCCGAGCAGGAGACCGCCGTGGCCGTACAGGAGGCGTGCCTTGAGCGACCAGTCGGAGTAGGCGTCGAGCTTGACGAGGGGCTCGACGAGGGCGCGGGCGGCCAGCGGTGCGGCGAGGAGGCCGACCGCGAGCGTGGCGACGAGCCCGCCGCCTGACGGTGCACGCGGCGGACGAGCGGAGCGGCCGCGCAGCGCCAGCCCGCCGCCGAGCGACAACAGGGCAAGGCACCCGGCCGTCAGCGGCGTGGGCGAGACACCCAGGTACAGCAGCGGCCCGAGCAGCGTCGCGGCCGCGGCGAGTCCGGCGAGCATGGCCGGGCCGACGCGCGACGCCGGCGGCAGCCGAGCCCAGGCGCCACACGCCATGAGGATCCCCGCACCGAGCGTCGCGAGGAGGACGTCGAGCGCCGTCAGGCCCACGAGCCAGCTCATCGCTGGCGTACGAGCCAGTTGCGACCGCTGCGCAAGGCCCAGGCAGGCTCGAGGCCGAGCGACGCGGGCGTCGCGTCCAGCACGAGCAGCCACCGTGCGTCCTCGGGTTCGACCTGGAAGCGAGGGGCCAGCGAGTACTGCGTCCAGGATGCCCCGGCCTGGCGCGCGAGCTGCAGGCCGCCGGGCAGCCGGCGCCCGGCCCAGCGGCCTCCGAGCGCGATGGCGAAGTCGGCATCGCGCGGGATGCGCGCCTGGGCTGCGTGGATCAGGTCGAGGTCCGTGCCGGCAGCTGCCGCCGGCCCGCGAGCATCGGCGGGGTTGGGCAGAGCGAGGTCGCGGCGCAGCCCGCGCAGATCGGAGGCCACGCTCTGCGGCAGCCAGGCGACGACCAGCGCCAGCACGACCAGCGCGTCAGGCCGTCGCAGGATCGACCGGGCCATGACCCGTGGGAGGAGGCGCTGGCGCGGTGCATGCGGAAGACCGTCGTCGAGGCATCCAACGCGGGTCCAACGAGCGTCCAATCGCTGGCTCACGGCCGCGAGTCCACTATCCTTACTTTGTCGAGGAGGTAAGGATGGAGAGTCGTGCGCGGATGACGTCCAAGGGCCAGCTGACGGTGCCGAAGCCGGTGCGGGACGCGCTGCAGCTGCGCGAGGGCGACCAGGTCGTGTTCCGGGTCGAAGGCGAGCGGGCGGTGATCGCCCGGACGCCGAGCCTGCTCGACCTGGCAGGAGTCGTGGCGGTCCCGCTGTCGAAGCGTGGAACGTCGTGGGATCAGGTGCGGCGCCAGACGCGTGCCGCGCGAGCTCGCCGCGCGGTGTGAGCGCGATCGTCGACACGAACGTCCTGGTGCGGCACCTGACCGGCGATCCGCCAGAGCAGGCGGCGCGGGCGACCGCGTTCCTGGCGGCGGCGGACGAGCTGTTGTTGGCCGATCTGGTGGTAGCCGAGCTGGTCTGCGTGCTCGAGTCGTTCTACGAGCAGCCGCGGGCGCGGGTGGCCGAGCTGGCGCGCGCGGTCATCGGGTTCCCCTCGGTGCGGGTGGTCGGCGAGCCGGTGTTGTTGCGCGCGCTCGAGGTGTACGAGCTCGATCGCCTGGACTTCGCCGAGGCGTACCTCGCGGCCTGCGCAGAGGCGACTGGTGTCGGACCGGGTCGCGACGTTCGACCGCTTGCTCGATCGGCTGTCCGAGCGTGACGCGGATCGAGCCGAAGGGAGGCGAGGCTCCCGGCCTCCGCTACCCGATCGGGCGCCAGGCGGGCGCAGCCTCGTCCAGCAGCGGCGTGTGGGTGATCGCGCTCAGGCCGCTTCCCGTCGAGGCCGACCACGTACAGGTCGGGTCAGGCGGAGATCACGATCCGGCTCCCGTCGGGGGAGAACGACGGTGCTCGCGCCGTCGATCCGGGCGACCAGGCGGGGCGGGGCGTCCAGGCCGACGACGTAGAGGCCCGTGCTGCGCACGAAGGCCAGCTGTCCCGCATCCGGCGACCAGGTGAGGCCGCGCAGGGCCGCGCCGGTGTCGCTGCGGGCGAGCTGTCTTCCCGGCGCGCCGTCACGGCCCACGCTCTCGATCCCGCCGCGATCGACGAACGCGATGGGGGCGCCGTCCGGTGACCAGGCGGGCCGGGTCGGCCGAGTAGCGGCGAACGGCCGTGGTGCGGGAACCGTCGAGCCGGCGGACAGCGATGTCGATCGAGACGGTGAAGCCGATCGTGTCGCCGGAGTCGACCGCCAGCCGGTCGCCGTCGGGCGAAGACCGGGTGGTCGTCGAACGTCTGCCCCCGGTCGTGTTGACCGCGGTGAAGGGGTGCGTCGCGGAGGCGTCGGCGGTCCACAGCGGTGTAGCGCGGAGCCGCCGCAGCCGGGTCGGCCGGGGCCGATCGCAGGTGATGAACACGAGCCGCTGCCCGTCGGGGGACCAGGCCGGCTCGAGCTCGGCGCGCGGATCCGAGGTGAGCCGCCGCTCGCCGCTGCCGTCGGCCTGGATCGAGTAGAGGTCGCGAGCTCGGCGCCGCTCCGAGTCCCACAGCAGGCCGGAGCCATCGGCCAGCCAGTGAAGAGCGGGATACGACCCGACGGGGAAGGCTGCCCGACCTCCGTCGCGTGCGCGCCGGGGCGATCGCCGATGACGATGCCCAGGGGAGTCCTGGCCCGGCGATCGCGGCGAACTGCAGGAAGGCGAAGCGGGCCGTCCGGCGTCCACTGGCCGTCGACCGCGGCAGGCGCTGCACGCGGCGGCTGCGGAGGTCGACCAGGCGGGTGCCGGTCGACGAGGTAGCCGAGGCCGCGGCAGTCGGGCGTGAAGCGCCGGGCGCCGGCCGCCGCCCAGACGGCAGGTGGCGTGCCACGCGCTCGCGTCCGTCCAGCTGCAGTGCACCAGCAGGACGCCCGTTGCGCCACAGCGCGAGCCAGGTGCTCGCCCGACCAGGCCAGCGCGTCGGCCCTGCCACGGGTAGCGGTGCAGCCACCCGCCCGCGCTCGTTCACGATCTCGTGTCCAGTCCTCCTCCGTGGCCAGCAGCCCGCGCGGCGACCACGCGGCGGCGGCGGCGAGCGCCCGGAGGCGCCGCGCCCGCCCCGTCCAGGAGGACGGCCGGCCTGGTGGCGGCAGGCGATCAGGCGGCCGTCGGGCGAGAGAGCTCCTGTCGCAGCGCCCGGCAAGAGGCGCGCCGTCCCCGCTGCACGTCGACGAGCGACCTGCGACGGTGATCGCCTCGTCCCGAGCGCGCCCGGACGAGCAGCAGCGGCGCCGTCGGGCGAGAACTCAGGTTGTCGGCGGGTGGTCCCAGCGCTGCGTCGGCCCGGCCACGCGGCCGCGCCCGGTGCCGTCCGGCGCCGCCAGGAACACGTGCCCGTCGCCGCCACGGGCGCTCCAGAAGGCGAACGTTACGGCCGGTCGGGTCGCCGGACCACCGCTCGTCGGCGTACGGGCTCGCGGTCACGTCGAGCGGCGCCTTGCCCGGGCGCAGGAGAACACCTCGCCCGCGCCGGTCAGGCCCTGGAGCTCGAGAAGGCGATCTCCATCGCCGCGACGAGGGTGGCCGCCGTCGGGCCCGCCGAGCCGGCAGCAGGGGAGCGCCGCAGCGAGCGGCGGCGAACGACGCGGCGCAGCGCCAAGCTACGACGTCTGGGCGCCGCCGGTCAACGGCGGCGCCTTCATGGACTCACTGTGTGCCGAGCAGGCGGTCTCCCGCGTCCCCCAGACCGGGGAGGATGAAGCCGTTCTCGTTCAGCTCGCGGTCGATCGCCGCCGTGTAGATCGGCACCTCCGGATAGTCGGCGTGCACCCGGGCGAGCCCCTCGGGCGCGGCGATCAGCGCGGCCAGGGACACCCGCCGCGCGCCGGCCTGCTTGCACATCCGGACCGCGTAGGACGCCGAGCCGCCGGTGGCGATCATCGGGTCGAGCAGCAGCACGTCGCGCTCCTCGACGCCGGCCGGGAGCTTCAGGAAGTACGGCACGGGCCGCAGCGCCTCCTCCTCCCGGTACACCCCGATGAAGCCGACCGGGGCGTGCGGCAGGAGCTGCAGCGCACCGTCGAGCATCCCGAGGCCGGCGCGCAGCACCGGCACCAGCACGACCTTGTCGGCCCTGACCTTCTGGGCCTGCATCCGCTCGAGCGGGGTGTCGATGTCGACGGGCTCGGTCTCGAGGTTGCGGGTGGCCTCGTAGGCCACGAGCAGCGCGAGCTCGTTCGCCAGGCGGCGGAACGCCGGCACGTCGGTGGTGCGGTCGCGCAGGGCCGCGAGCTTGTCCCGGACGATCGGGTGGTCGAGCTCGATGACGACCTTCTCGGCGACCGCCTCAGCCGGCACGGCGCACCACGGTGTGCCCCGAGGCCAGCCCCGGGTAGAGCGGGTGACGGTCGAGGATCGCCTGGGTCCGGGCGGCCAGCGCGCGCAGGTCGGCGGCCGGCTTGACCGCCTCGCCGACGATCCGTCCGACCTCCCGCGAGTCGTCCTCGTCGAGGCCGCGCATGGTGGCCGCCGGCGAGCCGATGCGCACGCCCGAGGCGACCGTCGGCGGCCGCTCGTCGAACGGCACCGTGTTGCGGTTGGCGGTGATGAGCACCTGTGCCAGCCGCTCCTCGGCGTCCTTGCCGGTGACGTCGGAGCGCCGCAGGTCGAGCTGCACCAGGTGGGTGTCGGTGCCGCCGGTCAGCACCCGCTCCCCGACCTCGTGGATCCCCTCGGCCATCGCCGCGGCGTTGGCCTTGACCCGGCCCTGGTACTGGCGGAAGGCCTCGCTGGCGGCGATCTTGAAGCAGACCGCCTTGCCCGCGGTGACGTGGCACAGCGGTCCGCCCTGCAGGCCGGGGAAGACGGCCCGGTCGATCTTCGTGGCGAGCTCCTCGCGGCACAGCACGAAGCCCGAGCGCGGCCCGGCGAGGGTCTTGTGGGTCGTCGAGGTGACGATGTCCGCGGACTCGACCGGGTTCTGGTGGAGCCCCGCCGCGACCAGCCCGGAGAAGTGGGCCATGTCGACCATCAGGAGCGCCTCGACCTCGTCGGCGATCTCGCGGAACGCGCGGGCGTCGATCTCGCGGGCGTAGGCCGAGCCGCCGGCGACGATCAGCTTCGGCCGGTGCTGGCGCGCGAGCTCGCGCACCTCGTCGAGGTCGATCCGCTCGGTCTCGCGCGACACCCCGTAGTGCTCGAAGCGGTAGAGCTTGCCCGAGAAGTTGACCCGCAGGCCGTGGGTCAGGTGCCCGCCGTGGTCGAGCTTCAGCCCGAGCACGACGTCGCCCGGGTCGAGCACCGCGGCGTAGGCGGCCATGTTGGCCGAGGCCCCGCTGTGCGGCTGGACGTTCGCGTGCTCGGCGCCGAACAGCGACTTCGCGCGCTCGATGGCCAGCTTCTCGACCTCGTCGACGACCTCGCAGCCGCCGTAGTAGCGCTTGCCGGGGTAGCCCTCGGCGTACTTGTTGGTGAGCACCGAGCCGACCGCCTCGAGCACCGCGGGCCAGGTGAAGTTCTCGGACGCGATCAGCTCGAGCTGGTCGCGCTGGCGCTCGAGCTCGTCGTCGCACAGCTGGGCGATCTCGGGGTCGACCTCGGTCAGCCCGGCCTTCACGAGCTGGTCGAGGGACTGTTCCGTCGTGGCCATGCGCGGCTCCTAGCGGGTATTGGTAAGGGCTTCGAGGCGGCTGAGGACGTCGCCCGCAGACAGGGCGCCCTCGCGCAGCACGACCGGCTCTCGGCCGGTCAGGTCGACGACCGTGGACGGCGTGCCGGGCAGGCGGCCGGCGTCGACCACCACCGCCGCCTGGGACAGCAGCTCCTCGGGCACGTCGTCGAGCGTCGCCGGATCGGGGCCGCCGTGGACGTTCGCGGACGTCGCCACGCACCGCGCCGATCCGGTCGATGGCCGCCGCCACGCGCGGGTCGAGGTCGGGGACGCGCAGCCCGAGCTTCTCGGGCGTCGGCCCGCAGACCCAGCGGAAGCGCCGCCCGGGGTTCGGCACGATCACCGTCGTCGGGCCGGGCAGGAGCCGGCTCGCCTGCTGGCCGGCGCGGCCGTGCAGCTCCGGAAGGACGGTCGTGAAGAGGGTCTCGACCGAGCCGGCGACGAGCGCCGTCGGCTGCTGCGGGTCGCGCCCCTTGAGGCGCGCCACACGGTCGCAGGCGTCGGGCAGGTGGGCCGCCGCCGCCAGGCCGTAGACGGTGTCGGTCGGCAGCACCACGACACGTCCGGCGGACAGGGCGGCGACGAGCGGCTCGAGGTCCGCGCCGTCGTCGCGAAGATCGATACGGATCGGCGAGGGCACTGCGGACTGATCCTAGACGCTCGGGTCTCTGGCGCTCGTTAGAGTCTCCGCGTGGCAACCGAGACGCACGACCTCATCCCGGTCGACGAGCTTGGCTCGCCCGCCGGGTTCCCGTTGATCATGCACCACGGCACGCCCGGCAGCCGCCTCCTACCGGCCTGGTGGCACGAGCCCGCCGCCGAGCGGCGGCTGCGGGTCATCGGCTTCGACCGGCCCGGCTACGGCGAGCGAGCTGCCCGTCCCGGGCGCAGCGTGGCCGACGTCGCCGACGACGTCGCGCTGCTCGCCGACCAGCTCGGGCTGGAGCGCTTCGCCACGATCGGCTTCTCGGGCGGCGGGCCGCACGCCCTGGCCACCGGCGCGCTGCTTCCCGACCGGGTCGTTGCGGTCTCGAGCGTCGCCGGCGTCGGGCCGTACGGCGAGCCCGACCTGGACTTCATGCGGGGCATGGGCGAGGCCAACGTCGTCGAGTTCGGGCTGGCGCTCGAGGGCGCCGAGCAGCTCGAGCCGTTCCTGCGCCAGGAGGCCGCGTCGATCGCCGCCGCCGATGCCGAGACGGTGATCGCGGCGATGGAGACGCTGCTCTCCCCGCCCGACCGCGCGGCCCTGACCGGGCCGCACGGCCGAGTACCTGCTGGCCTCGACGCACGACGGCCTGCGCAACGGCATCGCCGGCTGGCGCGACGACGACCTCGCGTTCACCCGCCCGTGGGGCTTCGACCTCGAGCACCTGGCGGTGCCGGTCAGCATCTGGCAGGGCGAGCAGGACCTGATGGTGCCGCACCACCACGCACCCTGGCTCGCGGCCCGGATCCCGTCCGCGGAGCTGCACCTGCTCCCCGACGACGGTCACGTCACGATGGCCGTCAGCCGGATCGGCACCCTGTTCGACTGGATCGCCGAGCGCTGTGGCGCCTGACACCGCAGACCACCTTTTCACCGTTCGCTCACCCGGCGTTCACCGCGACGTCGAGTAGCGTCGAGCCATGACCCGAACCCTCCGGCCGTGGCTCCTGCTCGCCGTTCTCGCCCCGGCCGCGGGGTGCGGCCGCAGCGGCGGCACGCACGCCGCCAGCACCAGCGCCGCCCGCACCCACCACCACCGCCGCCGGCACCGCGCACGTCACCGTGAACGTCTCGTCGGCGGGCTGCACGCCGTCGACCACCCGCCTTGCGGCGGGGCCGGTCACGTTCCAGATCCTGATCGCCGACCAGAACCGGGTGACCGAGGTCGAGCTCCTGAAGCGGCCGATCGTGATGGCCGAGCTCGAGAACCTCTCGATCAGCCGCTCGCGGGCCAGCTTCACCCTGGTGGTGCCGCCCGGAAAGCTCGAGCTCTACTGCCCCGGCGGCACGCGGACGCTCACCCCGATGACCGTCACCGGCACGCTGCACACGACCCCGAACCCGGGCGCCGACGCCGCGGTGGCCCGCTACCGGACGTGGGTCCAGGGCCAGGCCCAGCACCTGGTCAACTCGACGCTGACGTTCGCCGACGCGGTGCGGGCCGGCGACCTCGCCCGGGCGCGGGCGCTGTACCCGGCGGCGCGCGTGTACTACGAGCGGGTCGAGCCGATCGCCGAGAGCTTCTCGACCCTCGACAAGCAGATCGACGCCCGCGCGGGCGACGTCCCGGCCGGCGAGCTGGACCGGCTTCCACCCGCTCGAGAAGCTCCTCTGGGTCTCGGGCACCACGAACGGCGGCGCCCCGCTCGCGACCCGGCTGGTCGCCGACGTCACCGCCGTCAACAGCGTCGCCGGCCGGCTGAAGCTCACCCCGGCGCAGATCGCGAACGGCGCGGTGCAGCTCCTGAACGAGGTCTCGGCGAACAAGATCACCGGCGAGGAGGAGCGCTACTCGCACATCGACCTCGTCGACTTCGAGGCCAACGTGCGCGGCGCCCAGCAGGCGTTCATCGCGGTGCGGCCGCTGCTCGCGCACCGCGACGGCGAGCTCGCCGAGCAGATCACCGCCCGCTTCTCGGACGTCGACCAGGCGCTCGACCACTACCGCAAGGGCACGACCTTCGTCAGCTACACGACGCTGACGCAGGCCGACACGCGCAAGCTGAGCGCCGTGGTCGACGCCCTGGCCGAGCCGCTCTCCCGCGTGTCGGCCGCGATCATCACCGGCTCATGACCGCGCGCCGGGCGGCGAGCGCGTGCTCGCCGCCCGGCGCCCGGGTCAGTGCGGGTTCTTCGGGTTGCCCGTGACGGGGTCCAGGATGAGCCGGCTGTGCGGCGTCGTCGGACCGACGGGCTCGAAGGCGAACATCCCGTTCAGGGAGCCGGCCTTCGCGTCGAACGAGTAGTTGCCGATCTGCGCGGTCTGCCAGTTCTCCTCGATGAAGCGCAGGATCGAGGTCTGGTCGACGACCGTGTGGTCGACGTAGTTGCGCTTGGCCCACGGCGAGACGACCAGCATCGGCAGGCGCGGCCCGTAGCCGCAGCGGTCCTGGAAGCCGCCGAGGACGTGCGCCGCGTCGGTGTGCGTGCCGCACAGGTCGGTGTTGGCCAGCAGGTCCTGGGACGGATCCTGGGACTGGTTGACGATCGGGCTCATGGCGTGGTCGTACCAGCCGTCCGAGTCGTCGTAGGCGATGATCACCGCGGTGCTCTTCCAGAACGGGCCCCGCTCGATCCGGTTGATCGTCGAGACCACGAACTGCTGCTCGTCGAGCGGATCCGAGTAGCCGGCGTGGCCGTCCTGGTAGGCCGGCGCCTTGAGGTAGCTGACGGCCGGCATGTTGCCGGCGTCGAGCGCCGCCCAGAAGTCCGACAGGTCGTACTGGTGGTTCGCCTGGTCGGTGAAGCCCACGCTCGAGGGCGAGAGCGGCGGCAGGTGCTGCGGGTTCGCCGTCGAGGCGTAGTACTGGAACGGCTCGTGGTGCGGGATGTAGTCCGAGCTCGCGACGCCGGCCATGTTCTTGTGGGCCACCAGGCAGGTGTTGCTCGTCGGGTTGCCCTGGGCGTCCAGGCCGGTCTCGCGGAAGCCGCCCTGGAACCAGCCCCAGGTGACGCCCTTGAGGTTCAGCAGGTCGCCGATGTTCAGGTTGTTCGGGTCGACGGCCGACGTGCGGTCGCGGGTCGTGCAGATGTCACCCGCCGGCTGCGGATCGCCGACCATCGTCCCGCCGGCGGTCACCGCCGTGCCGGTCACCCCGGTCACCGGGTTGAAGTCCGGGCCGAAGCCGTGCGTCTGCCCGGTGGTCACGTTGATCGCACCCGGGGTCGACGGCCCGAAGATCGTGTCGAACGAGGCGTCCGACATCGCGAACTTCTGGGCGTAGTTCCAGTACGCGGTGACGGTGTTCCCGTCGAAGTAGCCCATCACCAGCGACGGGCCCATCCCGTAGTCGCACGGGATCGACAGGCCCGAGCCGTCGTTCAGGGCGACCGAGCCGCCGCGGCCGACCTTCTCGACGAACAGGTCCATGAGGCCCGCGTGGGCGGCCGCCTGCTCGTCGTTGTAGTTGTGGTCCTGGTCGCAGGTCTGGAACTGCGAGCGGTCGAGCCGGAACGGCTGGGCGGCGTTCACGTTGTTGCCGCCCGACAGCGGCGTGCCCTGGCCGTTCACCGTCGGCGTCGAGCGCTTCGCGGTGAACGCCGGCTCGTCGGCCGGGTTCGTCGCGTGCGGGTAGGTCGCGAAGTAGTGATCGAAGGAGACGTTCTCCTGGAAGATCACCACCAGGTGCTGGATCGGCGTGGTCGTCGCGACCGCCGGGGCCGCGCCCTTCGCGCCCGCCGCCGAGGCGGTGGTCGCCGCCGTGCCGCAGGCCAGGAGGCTCGCCCCCACCAGCGCGATGGTCCTGAGTCTCACCATCGTCCCCCTTTCTGCCCCCGTCGCGAGAGCGTTCGCGGACCCTACTCCGCGGCGCAGACCATAGCGGGGTGGTGACGATCTGGTGAAGAGATGGATCAATCGATGCGCGGACGCCGCACCGCGAACAGGTCGCGCAGCACCGGCGCGTCCGGCTCGCCGCTGCGGTGGTCGCCGAGATGCTGCAGCTGCGCACCCGGACAGACCTCGGCCAGGTAGCCCTCGACCCAGGCCCGGGCGTCGGGCTCCATGCGCGGCAGGCCGAAGGACGCCGGCATCTCCCGGTCGCCGGCGGTCTCGAAGAACAGCACGGATCCGGTGCGCTCCCAGATCGCCGAGAGCAGCTCGCTGGCGCCGTCCAGGCCGAAGTCGCGGACGAGGTGGTGCCAGACGGACAGCAGCAGGATGCAGTCGGCGTGCGGCAGGAGCCGCACGGTGCGCGGCGAGACGCCGAGCCGCAGCAGCCCGACGTCGTCGCGCCCCGACCGGCGCACGGCGTAGGCGGCGGTGCGGAAGTACGGCGCGTGCCCCTCGACGCCGACGCTCGGGATGCCGCGCGCCGCCAGCTGCAGCGGGAACCAGGCCGCGTTGCGTGCCGATGTCGAGCCCGCTCGCCGGCTGCAGCTCGTCCAGGACCGGCAGCATCGCCTGCCAGCGCGAGTGCACCGCGTCCTCGCGCGACGCCCGCCGCCACGACGGCAGCGACGACGGCTGGTAGGCGGGATCGGAGACGGCGTCGACCTGCAGCCGCAGGAAGTCCAGCCCCTCCTCCATCGCCGGCCGCACCCGGGCCGCCCTGGCGACGCCTCGCAGCCGGCCGCTCAGCCCGCTCACGGCGTCGGCTCCGGCCCGCGCACCAGGCCCGCGGCCGCGCGGCGGCGGGCCTCCGAGGCCAGCGCCGCAGCCGCGTCGCGCGCGAGGCGCGCCGCCACCGGCGCGTGGCCGGCGCGCGGCCAGAAGGAACGGCCGAGGAAGCGGGCCCGGGCCGCCGGGCCGTCGAGCTCGCGCAGCGCGAGCGCGTACAGGTAGCTGTCGCGGAGGCCGCCGTGGCGCTCGAGCGCCGACGGCCCGTGACGGGCCCAGCGGAACAGCCGGGTGGCCGCCTCGCCCGCGCGCCGTCGCTCGAGGATCCCCGGCCACAGGCCCTCGACGGCGGCCAGCGCCGGCAGGGCCTGGCGCTCGACGCCGCGGGCGATGGCGACGGCCCGCAGCAGGTCCGGGTCCGGCGGCTGCGGCAACCGCCGCAGCCAGTCGAGCACGCTGACCGCGGCGAACAGGGCGTGCTCGCCGCGGACCACGCGCACGGCCAGCTCGACGAGCGCCTCCTCGGCCGACAGGCCGTGCAGCAGGAGCCGGACCGGGGCGTCGTCGCCGGCGACGCGCTCCCGCAGGGAACGCAGCGCGACCTGCGCGTTCGAGGGCGGCACGTCGCGGCCGAGCGTCGCCGCAGGCGCCCGCTCGGCGCGGATCCGCAGGCCGAGCGGCCGGGCGGCCGCGACCGGGTCGCGCGACCGCCACTCGACGTCACGCTCGAACGCCGCGCCGCGGCGCGCGAAGCCGGCGTCGGCGAGCGCCTGCTCCATGCAGCGGGAGCTGCTCGTCGAGCACCAGCAGGTGGGCGTTCTCGAAGGCGGGCAGCGCGCGGGTGGGGAAGCGGCGGAGCGACGGGCCGGCCAGCACCGCCACCGGGCCCGCGCCGGGCATGGCCGCGAAGCGCCCCGCGACGCCGCGCAGCTCCGCGTCCAGGCGGCGCGCCCGGGCGGCGTGGCGGCGCACGTCGGTCTCGAGCGCCGCGAGCAGCTCGGGCGGCGCGCCCAGCCGCTCGTCGAGGTCGTCGAGCGCCGCGTGCAGGCTCAGCAGGGAGCCGAAGATCGGGCCGTACACCGGCGCGTCGAAGAACGCCGGCGTGAGCGTCTCGAGCACGCCGTCCGGGACGGGCGCTCCGAGCAGCTCCCGCGTCAGCAGCAGCACCCAGTAGACCGCGCTGCGCGCGCCGTAGCCCGCGCGCCATGCGGCACAGGTCGTCCCAGTCGATCTCGCCGCCCGACACCCGCACGAGCTCGGCGATGTCGCAGAACAGGACGAGCTCCATGTACTGGTGGCCCTCGGCGTGCACGCACAGGTGGAAGAGCATGTCCGTCGCCGACGGCACCAGCAGCGAGCGGCCGCCGACGGCCATCCGCCGCGCGCCGCGCCACAGGTGGTTGCGGTCGAAGCTGAACGAGCCGTCGGCGTGCAGGTCCCACTCGCGCTGCATGACGTTCCACTGGACGTCGACCCAGAGCCCGTCCTGGTCGCGGCGGAAGTGGTGGCCGGTGCCGTAGGTCAGCTGGCGCGGGCCGTTGGTGCGCTCCACCGCCGAGAAGCCGCGGTCGGCGAGCAGCCGGGCGACGTGCTCGTACTGCTCCCGGCGCACGAGCACGTCGAGGTCGCCCAGCGGGCGCAGCGCCGGCTCGGGGTAGACCTCCACCGCGAGCTGCACGTCCTTGATCGCCATCAGGTCGACGCCGGCGGCGTCGCAGGCGCCTGCGAGCTCCGAGACGAACCCCAGGAGGTGCTCGTTGCGAGCCGCGTTCGCCGCGTACCGGCGGTCGAGCTCGCGGCGAACCTCGGGCGGCGGCGCCGTGTCGGAGTCGGCCGCGACGCGGATCAGGCCGTGCCGGAGCAGCGGTGCCACCCCGTGCCGGATCGACCCGTCCAGCACGTAGGACCAGTTCAGCGGCGCGTCGAGCAGCCGCCGAGCGCGGGCGCGCGCGTCGTCCGGAAGGTCGCCGCGGCAGCAGGCGACAAGTAGCTGGTCCTCGAGAGCGAGCGGCATGGAAGTCTGGCCGTCCTGGCCGGCGATCTCCGTGGGGTGCCGCAGCCTACCCGACTGTCCGCAGATCGAACCGGGCGGCGGACCGAGGCCCGCCGCCCGGCAGCGATCGTGTCTAGCGCTTCGGGTTGCCGGTGACCGGGTCGAGGATCAGCCGCGAGTGCGGCGTCGACCGGGCCGACGGCGTCGAACGCGAACATGTTGTCCAGCGGGCCGGACTTCTCGTCGAAGGAGAAGTTGCCGATCGCACCCGTCTCCCAGTTGGTCTCGATGAAGCGCAGGATCGAGGTCTGGTCGGTCGTGGTGTGGTCGACGTAGTTCCGCTTCGCCCAGGGCGAGATCACCAGCAGCGGCAGGCGCGGGCCGTAGCCGCAGCGGTCCTGGAACATGCCCAGGACGTGCGCGGCGTCGCTGTGCGTGCCGCAGGTGTCGGTGTTCGCCAGCAGGTCCTGCGAGGGATCCTGGGACTGGTTCACGATCGGGCTCGAGACGTGGTCGTACCAGCCGTCCGAGTCGTCGTAGGCGATCACGACGGCCGTGCTCTTCCAGAACGGGCTGCGCTCGAGCTTGTTGACGGTGTCGACGACGAACGCCTGCTCGTCGAGGGGATCGGAGTAGCCGGCGTGGCCGTCCTCGTAGCCCGGGGCCTTGAGGAAGCTCACGGACGGCAGGTTGCCGACCTTCAGGGCGCCCCAGAAGTCCGACAGGTCGTACTGGTGGTTCGCCTGGTCGGTGGAGCCCACCGCCGACACGGAGAGCGGCGGCAGGTGCTGCGGGTTGGCGGTCGAGGGGTAGTACTGGAACGGCTCGTGATGCGGGATGTAGTCCGCGCTCACGACGCCGGCCATGTCGGCGTGGGCGACCGCGCAGGTGTTCGAGGTCGGCGCGCCGGTCTTGTCGAGGCCGGTGGAGCGGAAGCCGCCCTGGAACCAGCCCCAGGTGACGCCCTTCAGGTTCAGGAGGTCGCCGACGTTCATGTTGGCGGTGTCCTGGACCTGCGTCTGGTCACGGGTGTCGCAGATGTCGCCCGCGGGCTGCGGGTCGCCCGACGATGGTCGTCGCCGCGGTGACCGCGGTGCCGGTGGTGCCGGTGATCGGGTTGAAGTCCGGCCCGAAGCCGTGCGTCTGCCCGGAGACCAGGTTGATCGCCCCAGGGGTCGACGGGCCGAACACCGTGTCGTACGAGTTGTCCGACATGGCGAAGCTCTGGGCGTAGTTCCAGAACGCCGTGACCGTGTTGCCGTCGTAGTACCCCATGACGAGCCCGGGGCCCTTGCCGTAGTCGCACGGAATGGTGGTCGTGGTGCCGTTGTTCAGCGCCACGGAGCCACCGCGACCGACCTTCTCCACGAACAGGTCCATGAGCCCCGCGTGGGCGGCCGCCTGCTCGTCGTTGTAGTTGTGATCCTGGTCGCACGTCTCGAACTGCGAGCGGTCGAGACGGAACGGCTGCGCCGCGTTCTCGTTGTTCCCGCCGCTGAACGGCTGGTTCTCGTTGTTCACCGTGCCGGTGGAGCGCTTCGGCGTGAACGTCGGCTCGTCGGACCCCGGGTTCGCAGCGTTCGGATAGGTCGCGAAGTAGTGGTCGAACGACACGTTC
Organism: uncultured Actinomycetes bacterium; assembly: GCA_963794695.1. GTDB lineage: Bacteria > Actinomycetota > Thermoleophilia > Gaiellales > JALYLC01 > CAWCFJ01. The sequence goes on from CAWCFJ010000001.1 coordinate 59,966, forward strand.
TCCTGGAAGATCACCACCAGGTGCTGGATCGGCGTCGTCGTCTCGACGACGGCCGCTGCAGCGGTCCTCGTCTTCGGCTTGCCCGCGGCTCCTGCCGTCGTCGCGGCAGTGCCGCACGCGGCCAGCGCGGCCCCCAGGACTGCGAAGGCCTTCAGCTTCACCATCCTCCTCCTTCCTCGCCCTCGTCTGAGGGCATACAGCGGCCCGACTCCGCGTGGCGACTGTATGGCGGGTCGCGGTGGACCCGAGGTAGCGAAGCGGTGAAGAAGCCGTGATCGCTAGGAGGCGGTGCGGCGGCCGAGGACGATGCGCTCCATCCCGGCCAGATCCAGCACCACCCGGACGTCCTCGAGCCCCCGCCCGGCGAGCCGCTCGGCAAGCCAGCCGGCCTGTCCCACGCCGACCTCGAAGACGGCCGCGCCGCCGGGCTCGAGGGCCTCGGGAGCGGCGTCGGCGAGCCGGGCCAGCAGCACCTTCCCGTCCCCGTCGGCGTACAGCGCGACGTCCGGCTCGTGGGCCAGCTCGTCGTCGACCTGGTCGCCCTCGGCGACGTACGGCAGGTTCGCCGCGATCAGGTCGAAGCGCTCGCCGCCGAACGCCGACAGCAGGTCGCCGCGGCGCAGCTCGACCCGGTCTGCCAGGCCGTTGCGCTCGGCGTTCTCGGACGCCAGCGCGAGCGCGTCCTCGGAGACGTCGGTGGCGAACACCCGGGCGTCCGGCCGCTCCTTCGCGAGCGCCAGGGCGATCGCCCCGGTGCCGGTGCCGACGTCGAGGCAGCGCGGCGCCTCGAGGCCCTCGATCAGCGCGAGCGCGTGCTCCACCAGGAGCTCGGTCTCGGGCCGCGGCACGAGCGCCCGGGCGTCGGTGCGCAGGTCGAGGGTGCGGAACCCCCACGAGCCGAGCACGTAGGCCAGCGGCTCGCGCTTGCCGCGCCGGCGGATCAGCTCGCGGAACGCGTCGACCTCGGCCGGCATCAGCGGCCGGTCGTGCTCGAGGTACAGGTCGAGCCGCTGCAGGCCGAGGGTGTGGGCCAGCAGGTGCTCGGCGTCGAGGCGGGGCGAGCGCACGCCACGGCCCTCGAGGTAGGACGTGGCCTGCGGCAGCAGCTCGCGGATCGTGCGGAGCTGGCTCAGGGTTCACTCCCCGGCGAGGCGGCGCCGGCGGTCCTCGACCGTGAGCGCCTCGGTGAAGCCCGTGAGGTCGCCGGCGAGCACCTGCTCCACCGCGTGCGACGTGTGCTTGACCCGGTGGTCGGTGATCCGGTTCTGGGGGAAGTTGTACGTCCGGATCTTCTCGGCCCGGTCGCCGGAGCCGATCTGGGAGCGGCGGGCCTCCATCGTCTCGGCCGCCTGGCGCTCCATCTCTGCTTCGAGCAGCCGGGCCCGCAGGATCTTCATGGCCCGCTCGCGGTTCTGCAGCTGGGAGCGCTCGTCCTGGCAGGCGACCACGACGCCGCTCGGCAGGTGGGTGATGCGCACCGCCGAGTCGGTCGTGTTGACCGACTGGCCGCCGGGGCCGGTCGAGCGGTAGACGTCGATCTTCAGGTCCTTCGGATCGATCGCGACCTCGACGTCCTCGGCCTCCGGGAGCACCGCGACCGACGCGGTCGAGGTGTGGATCCGGCCCTGCGTCTCGGTCGCGGGCACGCGCTGGACCCGGTGCACGCCCGACTCCCACTTGAAGATCGAGTAGGCGCCGTCGCCCTTGACCTCGAAGGTGACCGTCTTGAACCCGCCGGCGTCGCTGGGCGAGGACGAGAGCTGCTCGACCTTGAACCCGCGCTGGGCGGCGTAGCCGGTGAGCATGCGGTAGACGTCGCCGGCGAACAGCGCGGCCTCGTCGCCGCCGGCGCCGGCCCGGATCTCGACGATCACGTCGCGGCCGTCGTTCGGGTCGCGCTCCAGCATCGCGGCGCGGAGCTCCTCCTCGAGCTGCAGCAGCACTGCCTCGTTCTCGGTGATCTCGGCGTCGAGGTAGGCCTTCATGTCGGGGTCGGCGTCGCCGTCGTGCTGGAGCTCGCGGGCGTCCTCGACGGCCGCCCGGGCGGTGCGCCAGCGCTGGGCCAGGGCGTGGGCCTCGGCGAGCTCCTTGTGGCGGCGGCCGAGCTGGGCGAGCTTGTTCAGGTCCGACGCGACGTCGGGCTGCGCGAGGTCGCGCTCGACCTCGGCGAAGGAGCGCTCGATCTGGGAGACGAGGTCGTCCACTCCCGGCAATCTAGGAGAGGGAGCGCCACAAGGCGACGGCGCTGACCCGGCGGGTCAGCGGATAGACCAGCACGTGCCTCGTGCCGTCGACCCGGTACACGCCCGGCGTGAGTCCCGGCGCGGCGCAGGCCTGGGCCGAGAACGCCACCAGCGCGGCGCCGCCGGGCAGGAACCCGAGGGCCTCGGAGGCGCCCCTTCCAACGCTGCGGGCGTGCCTCCCGTCGATGTCCGCGAGGACGGCCGTCGGGCGGTCGCACTCGCCGGCCCACTGGGCCAGGAGGCGCGTGCCGTCGGGCGAGACCGCGAGCGTGCGGTAGTAGCCGGTGGGCGGCGCGGCGCCGGTGCTCGCGAACGGCGGGCCGAGCAGGCCGCGCCAGCCGTGCGGACCGAGCTGGGCCACGACCCGCGGCAGGTAGGCCGAGCTCGGGACGGCCGGCTCCGGCTTGAGGCAGAGCAGGAACCAGCGATCGCCCTGCCGGGCGCCGACGACGCAGCCCTTCGGCAGCGTCCGCAGCTTCCCGGTGCGCAGGTCAACCGCCTTTCGGCGGTCGCCGCGGGCGTCGGCCAGCGCCTGGGAGGTGACCACGTCGCGTGCGGCCGAGACGACGGGCACGCCGCCGCGCGGGATCCGCAGCAGCACGATCCCCCGGCGCACGACCTGCCAGCCCTCCCCCGCCCGCCGCTGGACGAGCTCGGCACCGTAGGCCAGCGGCACCCGCACGCCCGAGGCCATCGCGACCAGGCGGTGGCGCTTCGGCTCGAGCAGGAGGCGCCGGGCCGAGCGGTCGACCAGCACCAGCGGCCCCGGGGCCGCCTGGGAGCGGCTCCCGTCGATCGTGTAGCCGTCGAGCCGGCCGATCACGACGCCGCCGACCCTCACGAGGACGACGCTGTCCCCGACCTGGACGGCGAGCCCGGTGTCGGGGAGCTCGGGCAGCGCCCCGGCGTCGAGCCGCGGTCCGAGCACGACGTGCGGACCGGGCGCCGACTCGCCCGGGGACACGACCCCCGCAGCCAGGAGCGCGAACGCCACGGCGAGGGTGCCGATGCGCCGCACCCGCATGGCTGCTCCTTCGCGAAGACGCGCCCAAGACCTGCCTTAATGCCTCCCATGACGGAGCTGTGGCTGCACGAGCTGGCCGAGGCCAGGCACCGGATCCTGAACGCGTTCTCGGACGAGAAGCTGCTGCTGCTCGGCCGGATCTGCGGCGCGGCGAGGGACACCCGGGTGCTCGACCTGGCCTGCGGCAAGGGCGAGCTCCTGTGCCGCTGGGCCCAGGCGTTCGGCTCCCACGGGGTCGGCGTCGACATCAGCGAGACGTTCCTCGCGGCCGCTCGGGCCCGGGCCGCCGGGCTCGACGTGTCCGGCCGGGTGTCGTTGCTGCAGGGCGACGCCGGCGCCTACGAGGCCGAGGCCCAGGCGTTCGACGTCGCCTGCTGCATCGGCGCGACCTGGATCGGCGGAGGCTCGCCGGCACGATCGAGCTCCTGCGCCGGGCGGCCCGCCGCGACGGGTTCCTGCTGGTCGGCGAGCCGTTCTGGCTCGACGCGCCGCCGGCGGCGGCCTACGCCGCGCTCGGCTTCGGGCAGGAGGAGTTCACCTCGCTGGCCGGCACGCTCGACCGGATCGAGGCGACCGGCGCCGAGCTCGTCGAGCTGGTCGCGGCCTCGACCGACGACCACGACCGCTACGTCGCGGCGCAGTGGCTCGCGCAGAGCGACTGGCTCGCCGAGCACCCGGGCGACCCCCGGTCAGGTGACGTGAGGGACTTCCGCGACCGCTCGCGGCGCGCCTACGTCGAGCACCGCCGCCGCTACCTCGGCTGGGCGGTCTTCGTGCTCAGGCCATGACCTCGACGCGTTCGGCGCCGGCGACCGCGCGCTCCTCCTCGAGCTCCAGGATCCGCTGCAGGGCCCGGATCGAGACCTCGACCTGGTCGAGCTCGGGCTCGCGGGTGGTGAGGCGCTGCAGCCACAGGCCCGGCGCGAGCACCGCCCGGACGATCGGGTTGTGGCCGTGCTTGCCGGCCAGCCGGATGACCTCGTAGGCCAGCCCGGCGATCGGCAGCAGGGCCACGATGCGCGACACGATGAGCCACTGGAAGTCGAGCTTCACGACGGCGTTCAGCCCGGCGAACAGGAAGATCGCGATGACCATCACCCAGAGCAGGAACGCGGTGCCGCAGCGGACGTGGATCAGGCTGTGGCCCTGCACGACCTCGGGGGTCAGCTCGTCGCCGGCCTCGTAGGCGTTGATCGCCTTGTGCTCGGCGGCGTGGTACTGGAACACCCGCTTCAGGTCGGGAACCAGCGAGATCAGCGCCAGGTACGCGACGAGCATGAGCACGCGCAGGCAGCCCTCGATGATCACGAACTGCCAGGAGTGCGAGTTGTAGCCCGAGAGCAGGTCGGTCAGGACGAGCGGCGACACCTTGAACAGGGCGATCGAGAACACGATGGCCACCGCGAACGAGGCCACCAGGTAGCCCGTGCTGAGCCCCTCGGAGGCGTCCTCCTCACCCTCCGAGCTGGCGGCGTAGTCGGCCGAGACGGCGATCGCCTTGAAGCCGATGGCGAGCGACTCGCCGAGCGCCACGATCCCGCGGATCACGGGCAGGCGCAGCCAGCGGCGCTTCGCCGCCCAGCTCGTGACCGGGTGCGACACCTCGCTGATGCGCCCGTCGGGGCGACGCACGGCCACCGACCAGTTGGACGGGCCGCGCATCATCACACCCTCGAGGACGGCCTGGCCGCCGACGTTGGTCGTCACCTGGACGGCCGCCCTTCGTGGTTCGACTACTGGCCTACGACGTGCCGGACGGCTTGGCCGCTGCCGCGGCCTGCCGGCGGCGGAAGCGCTCCACCCGTCCGCCCGTGTCGACGAGCTTCTGCTTGCCCGTGTAGAACGGGTGGCAGTCCGAGCAGATCTCGACGTGGATCTCGCTCTTGGTCGCCCGCGTGGTGAAGCTGGCGCCGCACGAGCAAGTGACCGTCGCGAGCTCGTAGGTCGGGTGGATGTCCTTCTGCATGGCCTCAGCTTACCAGCGGGAGCCAGGCCTTCCGGCCGGTGAGAGCCGCGCGTCAGCGGATTAGTAGGCTGCGCCGATGCCGCACGCCCCCTCCGAGTTCCCCCCTCCCTACGACCCGGCCGAGTTCGTCGCCGAGCCCGAGGCGGACCCCGAGGACCAGATCGAGGTCGGCGCGGCGTTCGTCGGCGGCGGCCCTGCGGGGCTCGCCGGCGCGATCCGCCTGGCCCAGCACCTGGAGCGCGACCCGGCGACCGCCGAGAAGCTCGGCGAGGTGCCCGTCGTGGTGCTCGAGAAGGGCCGCGCGTTCGGCGCCCACCAGGTCTCGGGCGCCGTCGTCGAGCCGGGCCCGCTGCGCGACCTGCTGCCGGACGTCCCGCTCGACCAGCTCAGCTCGTACGGCGAGGTGCGCCGCGAGGGCGTCTACTTCCTCACCGCCTCGCGGGCGCTGCGCCTCCCCACCCCGCCGCCGTTCCACAACAAGGGCAACCACGTCTTCTCGCTGTCCCGGCTCGTGCGGGCGCTGTCCGAGCAGGCCGAGGAGCTCGGGGTCATGCTGCTCCCCGAGACCGACGCCCAGCGCCTGCTGGTGAAGGACGGCGTGCTGCGCGGCGTGCGCACCGGCGACAAGGGCCGTGGGCGTGAGGGCCAGGAGCTCTCGAACTTCGAGCCCGGCGCCGAGATCACGGCCCAGGCCACGGTGCTGTGCGACGGCGTCCAGGGCCTGCTCACCGACGCCGCCCGCCACCGCTTCGAGCTCACCGCCGAGAACCCCCAGATCTACGCCCTCGGGGTCAAGGAGATCTGGAAGGTGCCGAAGCGGCTGAACCGGGTCATCCACACGCTCGGCTGGCCGCTTCGCGCGCGCGCGAAGCATCACGAGGTCGGCGGCTCGTTCATCTACCCGATGGGCGACGACCAGCTCTGCCTCGGCCTGGTCGTCGGGCTCGACACCGCCGACGCCACGCTCTCGGTGCACGACCTGCTGCAGCGCTTCAAGCTCCACCCGTTCGTGGCCAGGCTGCTCGAGGGCGGCGAGCGCGTCGGCTGGGGCGCGAAGTGCATCCCCGAGGGCGGCTTCTGGTCGCTCCCGTCGAGCTTCGTCGTGCCGGGAGGCCTGCTCGCGGGAGACGCGGCGGGGTTCGTCAACGTGCCGCGCCTGAAGGGCGTCCACTACGCGATCCGCTCGGGGATCCTGGCCGCCGACACGATCTACCACGCCCTGCGCGACAACGACGGACGGCCTCGCGGCGCCCGACGCGCTGCGGCTGTACGACGTCCAGGTCCGCCAGAGCGAGATCTGGGACGACCTCTACCAGGTGCGCAACATGCGCCAGGCGCTGAACAAGGGCCTGGTGGTCGGCGCCGGCATCGCCGGATCGATGGACGTCAGCGGCGGGGCCGCGCCCGGCGGCCGCTGGAAGACCCACCGCGACGCCGACGCCGCCGTCGTCCTGAACGGGCAGCGCGAGTATCCGGCGCCGGACGGCCAGAGGACGTTCGACAAGCTCTCGTCGGTCTTCGCCTCGGGCAACCGCAGCCGCGACGACCAGCCCGACCACATCCGCATCCAGCACCGGGTGGCGAAGGACGTCGCCACGGCCTGGGCCTCGATGTGCCCGGCGCAGGTGTACGAGGTCGGCGAGGAGGGCCCGGACGGGCTGGTCGAGCTGCAGGTGACGCCGTCGAACTGCGTCCAGTGCGGCGCGATCACCGCGAAGGGCGGCCGGCTCACGGTGCCCGAGGGCGGCAGCGGGCCGGAGTACACGGCGACGTGACCGAGCTGTCCGCTGGCGGCGGCGCGCCGGCTCGCGCTCCGCTGCCAGCTGCTCGCGGGCCCGCGTCCGAAGCCGACCGCCGCCGGGATCCTCGAGGTGGTCGAGCGGATCACCTGCCTGCAGATCGACCCGACCAACGTCGTGGCCCGGAACCAGCTGCTGGTGCTGTGGAGCCGGCTCGGCGCGTTCGACCCCGCGCTGCTCGACCGCCTGGCCTACGACGAGCACCGGCTGTTCGAGTACTGGGCCCACCAGGCCTCGTTCGTGCTCGCCGACGACTACCCGCTGCACCGGCTGCAGATGCGGGCGTCGCCCCACCCGCGGGTGGGCGCGCTGGCTCGAGGAGAACGCCGCGTTCCGGAGTACGTGCTCGCGGAGCTGCGCGAGCGCGGCCCGCTGAGGGGCCGCGACATCGAGGACCGGGCCGTGCGGCCGTGGGCCTCGACGGGCTGGACGAACAGCCGCAACGTCGAGCGCCTGCTCACGTTCCTGTCGGTGCGGGGCGCCGTGCTGCCGGCCGGCCGGGCCGGCAACCAGAAGCTGTGGGACCTCGGCGAGCGCTGCCTGCCCGACGACGTGCCGCGCGAGGAGCTCCCCGACGAGGAGATCGTCCGGCGCGCGATCGTCCGGGCCCTGCGGGCGATCGGGCCCGGCGACTGCGCAGGCACGTGCGCAGCTACTTCATGCGGGATGCCTATCCGGCGCTCGAGGAGCGGCTCGCCGAGCTCGAGGCGGCGGGCGACGGTCGTGCCGGTCGACGGTCGACGGGGCTGCGCGGCACCTGGTACCTGCTGGCCGAGCTCCTGCCGCTGGTGGACGAGCCCTTCCGCGGCCGCACCACCCTGCTGTCCCCGTTCGACAACCTGATCGCCGACCGCGAGCGCACCCTCGAGCTGTTCGGCTTCCGCTGCAAGCTCGAGATCTACGTGCCGAAGGAGAAGCGCGAGTGGGGCTTCTTCGTGCTGCCGATCGTGCACGGCGACCGGCTGATCGGCCGGGCCGACCCCCGCGTCGACCGAAAGACGAGGACCCTGCACGTCGAGGCGCTGCTGGCCGAGCCGGACGCGCCGAGGACGGCAGCGCCGGCGGTGGCGAAGGCGATCGACGAGCTGGCCCGCTTCAGCGGCGCCGATCGGGTCGTCTACGAGCGGGTCGACCCGGTCTTCGAGGAGGTGCGCGGGTGACCGTCGACGGCGTGGTCTTCGACATGGACGGCGTGCTGATCCACACCGAGCACGTCTGGGACCAGGTGCGCGAGCAGCTCACGAAGGAGGCCGGCGGCCGCTGGCGGCCCGGCGCCCAGGAGGCCATGATGGGGCTCAGCTCGGGCGAGTGGAGCCGCTTCATGCACGACGACCTGCAGGTGCCGCTGGCGCCGGAGGAGATCAACGCCCAGGTCGTCGAGCGGCTGTCCGAGGCCTACCGCCGCGAGCTCCCGGCGATCGAGGGCGCGAGCGAGGCGGTGCGCCGGCTGGCCGCGGACTTCCGCCTGGCGGTGGCGTCGTCGTCGAACCGGCCGCTGATCGACCTCGCGATCGAGCTCCTCGGGGTGGCCGACTGCTTCGCCGCGACGGTGTCCTCGGAGGAGGTGCCGCGCGGCAAGCCCTCCCCCGACGTGTACCTCGAGGCGGCCCGCCAGATCGGCATCGACCCGTCCCGGCTGGTGGCCGTCGAGGACTCGTCGAACGGGCTGCGGGCGGCCCACGCGGCAGGGCTTCGGGGTGATCGCGATCCCGAACGCCGACTACCCGCCGGCGGCCGATGCCCTGGCGCTGGCCCGGGTCACGCTGGGCTCGCTGGGGGAGCTCGACCGCGACGCGGTGCTGCGCGCGCGAGGGGCTCGACGTCACTCCGCCAGGGGATGCGCGGCGTCCGTCGAACGTGTGACCCTGGCGCTGATGACGGGCACGCTTCCCATCACCATCGAGAGCGGCGAGGTCGAGCGCGTCGTGCTGCACGCCCGCCTGGCCGACGACGCGGCGAGCGCGCTGCGCGCGCTGCTGGTGTCGCTGCTCGACCGCGGGTATCGCGTCGAGGTGGTGCCGGCGCACCGCCGCGGCCTGTCGGCGCCGACCCGGCGCGTGCTCTCGGAAGTCCTCCCGACCGCGGCCTGATCAGGCGGGCAGGCAGGCCGACGCCCGCGGCCCGTTTGGCCAGCTCGAGCAGCAGCCCCGAGGCGGGTCCGGGCGGATCCGGGACGGCCGCCTGCAGCCGCCGTGTCGGCACCGGCTCGGCGAGCCGGACGAGCACGACGTCGTCCCGGCGGGCGGACTCGATCCACGGCGAGGCCAGCGACACCCCGAGGCCAGCCGCGACCAGGCTCTGGGTGGTGAGCGCGTCGTCGGTCTCGAACGCCACCCGCGGCTCGAAGCCGGCGCGCTGGCAGGCGGCCACGATCACCGACGAGGTCGGGTCGGGCGCTCCGACGATCCAGCCCTCGTCGCGCAGCGCGGCGAGCGGCACCTCGGCCGCGCCGGCGTGGGCGTGGCCCGCGGGCAGCAGGGCCAGCATCGGCTCGAGGCCCAGCTCGACGAGCCGCACGCCGATCCCCACGCTCTCGAGCTCGGGCCGGGCGAAGACCAGCGCGAGGTCGAGGTCGCCGCGCCGCACCAGCGCGAGGGCCTCGTCGTGGCCGCAGCGGTGCAGCCGCACCTCGGTCGACGGGTGCGCGTCGCGGAGCGCGCCGAGCATCTCCGGGACGAGCCCGAGGAACGCCGTCGGGAAGGCCCCGAGCGCGACCCGCCGGGGCCCGCCGCCGCGCAGCTGCTCGAGCGCCGCGTCGAGCCGCGCGAGCTGGGCTCCGATCGCGTCGCCGTGCTCCACCACGAGCCGGCCGGCGTCGGTCAGCGTGACGCCGGCCCGGCTGCGGACGACCAGCGGCGCGCCCACCTCCCGCTCGAGCTGGGCGACCTGGCGCGAGACGGCGGGCTGGGTGAAGTGCAGCGCGCGGGCAGCCTCCGAGAACGACCCGTGCGCCGCGACCTCGCGCAGCGTCTGGACGAGCCGGAGGTCGAGCACGACAGATCGTGCCGCGGCCGGCGGCAGCTCTAGTCGTTCCGCCGCGCTGGCGCAACCGGCTTGCGGGCCCCCCTCGACGAGCGTCGAGGGCGAGCTTCGGCACCACCTGCTGGACGTCGCCGACGACGCCGAGGTCGGCGTACTCGAAGATCGGCGCGTTCGGGTCCTTGTTGATCGCCACGATCGTCTCGGCCCCGACCATCCCCACCTTGTGCTGGATCGCGCCGGAGATGCCGCAGGCGATGTACAGCTTCGGCGCCACCGTCTTGCCGGTCTGGCCGACCTGGGCGGCGTACGGGTACCAGCCGGCGTCGACGACCGCGCGGGTCGCCGCGACCTCGCCGCCGAGGGCCTTCGCCAGGCGCTCGCAGAGCGCGAAGCTCTCGGGGCCGCCGAGCCCGCGGCCGCCGGCGACGAGCACGTCGGCCTGGGTGATGTCGACGGCGCCGCGCTCGGCCTCCTCGTGGCCGACCAGCCTGGCCGCCCGGGACCAGTCCTGCACCTGCACGTCGACCTTCTCGACCGTGGCGCTGCCGCCGTTGGCCTCGCCCGCGGCGTAGGTGTTGGCGCGGGTGACGATCACGCCCGTGCCCTTGTAGGTGCAGTGGGCGTAGACCGAGTCGCCGAGGCCGGGACGGCGGGTGACGATGCGGCCGTCCTCGGCGTGCAGCTCGACCGCGTCGACGACGATGCCGGCGTCCAGCCGGGCGGCGAGGGCGGCGGCGACGTCCGCCGCGACCACCGAGGAGGCGAACAGGATGACGTCGTGACCCTTCGCCTCGACCACGCCCTGGAGCGCGTCGACGATGGGCTGGGAGAGGCCGGTCAGCGCCGGGTCGTCGGCCAGGTAGACCGTGCCCGCGCCGTGGGCGCCGAGCGACGCCGCGGCGCCCTCGTCGACCCCGCCGCCGGCGACGACCGCGTCGGCGCTCGCCGCCGAGCTCGCCGGCGACCCGCTTCGCCTCGCGCAGGAGGCCGAGCGAGCCGGGCGTGAACTCGCCGCCGTGCGCCTCGCAGAACACCAGGACCTTCGCCATCAGCTGATCACCTTCCGCTCCACGAGGAACGCGACGATCTGCTCGGCCGATGCCCCGCCCTCGTCCTCGATCTTCGTGCCGCCGGCCTTCGCGGGCGGCGAGGAGAGCTCGAGCACCTCGGTGCGCGGCTCGCCGCTCACCCCGAGGTCGGCCGCGGAGAGGGTCTCCTGCGGCTTGCGCTTGGCGCCCATGATCGCCTTGAGCGACGGGTAGCGCGGCTCGTTGATCGCGTCGGAGACCGAGAGCACCGCCGGCAGCGGCGCCTCGATGATGTCGTAGCCCGCCTCGGTCTGCCGCTTCACCCGGACGCTGCCGTCCTGCAGGGTGACCTCGGCCGCCTGGGTCACGAGCGGCCGCTGCAGGTGGTCGGCGACCGCGGCGGCCATCACGTACGACTCGGAGTCGGCGGCCTGCTGGCCGAGCAGCACGAGGTCGTACTGCTCGCGCTTCAGCGCCGCCGCCAGCACCTTCGCCGTCAGGTTGATGTCGGCGCCGGCCAGCGACGGGTCGGTGACCAGGACGGCCTTGTCGGCGCCGAGCGACAGCGCCTTGTGCAGGGAGCGCATCGCGCCTTCGCGGCCCATGCAGACCACGGAGACCTCGCTGTCGGCCCCTGCCGGGCCCTCCTTCAGCCGCAGCGCCTCCTCGATGGCGTGCGTGTCGAACGGGTTGAGCGTCTGCTCGCCCCCGCGGTCGAGCCGCTTCGTCGCCGGGTCGAGCCGCCTCGCAGCGGTCGCGTCCGGCACCTCCTTGACGCAGACGGCGATCTTCACCCACGTCCTCCTCGATGATCCGAGGCCAGCGGCTCCGCTCGCCGACGGCCGCGGAGTTCGTAACACGGTCGGCACCGCCCGCAGACGGCGCCGGCCGAGCATAGCAGCGGGCTCGTCAGCGACCGGCGGCGGCGGCGGAGTGGAGATTGTGCGGTCAGCGTCCGACGAAGCGGGGCTCGCGCTTCTCGGTGAACGCGCTCATGCCCTCGCGCGCGTCCTCGCTCGAGAAGAGGATCGCGAACAGGTCGGCCTCGTGCACCAGGTTCGCGCCGAGGTCGCCGTGCAGCGCCCGGTTCGCGGCCTCCTTGGCGTAGGCCAGGGCCAGCGGGCTCTTCGAGGCCATCGAGCGGGCCAGCTCGAGGCTCTTCGGGAGCAGCTCCTCCTGCGGGTGGACGGCGTTGACCAGTCCGCGCTGCAGCGCCTCCTCGGCGCCGACCATGCGGCCGGTCAGGATCAGCTCCTTGGCGAAGCCGATCGACGTCGTCCGGGCCAGCCGCTGGGTGGCGCCCCAGCCGGGGATCAGGCCGAGCGTGATCTCGGGCTGGCCGAAGCGCGCGTTGCTGGCGGCGAGCCGCACGTCGCAGGCCAGCGCCATCTCGCAGCCGCCACCGAGGGCGAACCCGTTGACGGCGGCGATCGTCGGCTTGCGCATCGTCTCGAGCCGGTGCGCGATGTCGTGGCCGAGCTCGGCGTAGCTGCGCGCCTCGAGCGGGGTCTTGGTCGCCATCTCGGCGATGTCCGCTCCCGCGATGAACGCCCGCTCGCCCGCGCCGGTGAGCACGACCGCGCCGACCTCGGCGTCGCGGGCCAGGTCGCTCAGCGCGCTCTCGAGCTCCTCGAGCAGGGCCGTCGAGAGCGCGTTCAGCGCCTCGGGCCGGTTGATCGTGACCACCGCCACGCGGTCGTCGACGCGCAGGTCGATCATGGACGTCCTCGGAGAGTCGGTGCAGGCATGGGTCGGAGCCTACGCCGACGGCGCCGCACGGGCGCCGCGGACGCCGGGCCGTCAGCGGGTGGCGGCGTTGGCCGTCAGGTAGTCGACGATCGCGCTGGTCGGGGCGCCCGGCGTGAACACCTCGGCCACCCCGCGCTGCTTCAGCTGGGCCGCGTCCTCGGTCGGGATCGTCCCGCCGACCACGACGAGCACGTCGTCGGCGTCGTTCTGGGCCAGCAGGTCGAGGATCCGCGGCACGAGCGTCATGTGGGCGCCGGACAGGATCGAGATCCCGATCGCGTCGGCGTCCTCCTGGATCACGGTCTCGACGATCTGCTCGGGCGTCTGGTGCAGGCCGGTGTAGATGACCTCCATGCCGGCGTCGCGCAGGGCACGGGCCACGACCTTCGCGCCGCGGTCGTGTCCGTCGAGCCCGGGCTTCGCCACGACTACCCTGATCGGTGCGGCCATTGCAGGCGATTCTACCCGTCGTCGGGCGTGGCGGGATCGCCGTGGACCGTGCAGGAAGAGACTGATCTAGCCAATACTGAGAACCAGTGCCCGACGCTTACGAGACGCTCGGCGTCCGCCGCGACGCCTCCCTGGACGAGATCCGCATCTCGTACCGCCGCAGCGTGCAGGTGCTCCAGCCGGAGCGCTTCGCCAGCGCCAGCGAGCCCATCCAGCAGGAGGCCGCCCGGCGGCTGAGCGAGCTCACCGCGGCGATGGAGCAGATCGAGGCCTCGCGGCCCGGCGAGGCCTCCGGGACCGGCGCGCTCGGGCCGGTGCCGTTCGGCGGGACCGGCCCCGCCGCCGCGCCGCGTCGCCCGCGCCTGCGCCCGAGCCCGCGGCGACGCAGACCGCCGTCGTCCCGGAGCCGCCGGTCGCGCCGGCCAACGGCGGCAGCCCGACCGCGCCGGCGCGTCGAGGAGCCCGTCCGGGAGGACCGCCGACGCCGGCCGCCGAGGCCGCTCAGCGCGCACCCGCCGAGCGGGACGAGGAGCCGGTCGACGAGCCGGAGCCCGAGGTCGCGCAGCACATGGTGTTCGACGTCGACGCGCTGCTGACGGCCGACGAGGCCGCCGACCCCAGCCTGGCGACGCCGGAGCCGCCGATCGCCGAGCCGCCGCCGGCCGCGGCCCCGCCCAGCGTGGCGCCACCCGCCGCGCGAGCACGTCGAGTGGGAGTCCAGCGAGCCGGCCGAGGCCGAGCTCGCCGACGAGCTCGCCCAGCGCCGCCCCCGGCGCCAGCGGACGCGGCTGCAGAAGGGCGTGATCCTGGTCGGCGTGCTCGCCGTGGCCGCCGTGCCGACCGTCCTCTACCTGCAGAACCGCGGCGGCTCGGGCGGGACCTCGAGCGACGAGCGCGTGTTCGCGCGGCCCGGCGCGCCGTTCACCTTCCACTACCCGGTGGGCTGGAAGGAGATCAGCGTCAAGCCGGGCGCCGCGCTCAACAAGCCGACGTACTCGATGGAGCTCGGCCTCGACCAGCAGGACCTGATCGGCGCCCAGACGTACGCTGTGCGCTTCGACGTGAAGCCCGACGGCTCCGCCGTCGACCGGGCCAGCGGCCGCGCCATCCCGCGCGTCGAGCTGCAGCGCGACATCGACGTCCGCCTCGAGCAGATCGGCAAGGCCGCCGGCATGACCCGGATCGACGCGCCGGCGACGGGGAAGCTCGGCGAGCTCCCCGCCCGCATCTACCGCTACCGCGGGCAGGGAGCCACCTCGACGTTCTACGTGGCCTTCCAGAACGCCACCGAGTACTTCGTGAACTGCCACGCGGGCTCGCAGCCCGACCGCGACGAAGGAGGCCTGCGACCTCGTGACGTCGACCTTCGCCCCGCGCCCGTAGGCGCGCGAGCTACTTCGCGTTCCAGTGCGTCGCGCAGTAGGCGTTGCGCGCGGTCTTCTGCGCCGGCAGGGCCAGGCTCGCGGCCTTGAGCGCGTTGGCCTCGGTGGCCGCCTGGCGTCTCGATCGTCGCCGCGACGGTGTTGCGGACGATGTCGTTCGGCGCGGTGGCGAGCAGCACCGCGTTGTCCCAGGCGTCCTCGCGCCAGGCGACGAGCAGGCTCATCAGGCCGTCCATGTCGATGTCCGTGCCCATGACGACGTCGCCCGGGATCGTGGGATCGAAGCGCTTGGACTCGTACTGCAGGATCTTCGGCAGCACCTGCCGCAGCATCACGTTGACCTTCACGTGGTCAGCGTGCCGGCTCGTGCCGTTCGGGCGCCACGAGGCCCATCTGGTAGAGGGCGAACGGGAGGTCGCGGTTGACGTGGGCGTTGATCCCGAGCAGGAGATCGCCGGCCCCCGTCACCGTCTGGTCGTGCGCCGCGTCGAGCGCGATCTGCCAGGCCGCCGGGACGCCCGGCGTCGTCTGGTGCGGCCGGTAGGCGTCCATCGCGTTCAGGTAGAGCTTCGCGAAGTTCCAGTCCTCCTTGTTCACCCACGGGGTGTCCTGGAAGAAGGACGGGTCCTTCGTGACCGTCTTGTACTGCTGTGTCGTCAGCAGGTACGACAGGCTGAAGATCGCGGCGTGGTCACACCGCTGGGCCTGGGCGTTGTAGCGCGTCGTCATGTCGTCGATCGTCGTCTTGACGCACGCGCTCGTGCCGTCCGGGCACACGTGCGCACGGGCCGCCTGGGCGGCTGGGGTCATGGCGGACACGGCGACGAGGACGAACAGGACGAGCTTCACGATGGATCTGGGCTTCGCGAGCACGGTGTTTGCCTCCTCTAGGACGAATGGGAGATACCCGTGCGGGCGCCGGAGAGTAACCAAGGGGATCCTGGCCATTCGGGTAGGTTCCAACCTGTGGAAGGCGGGTACTACCCCTCCGTCTCGTAATTGCAGGGCCTGAGGGGTTGCATGAGTACGGGGAGTTCGACCGATCACGCCAGGCAGAACGGAGCCGTTCTCGACGGACTCGCCGAGATCGTCTTCCACACCGACGGCGAAGGACGCTGGACGTACCTCAATCGCGCCTGGGAGGAGATCACCGGGTTCGCGATCCAGACTCGCTGGGCCGGCCGTTCCTCGAGTTCCTCCATCCCGAGGAGATCGAGGACACGCTGCGCCGCTACGAGGTCGTGGCCTCGGGCCAGGCGGACATCTGCCAGCACGTCACCCGCCTGCTGACGTCCGACGGCGAGAGCCGCTGGATCGAGCTGCGGGCTCGCGCCGAGCGCGACGACGGCGGCAACATCGTCTCGAACTCGGGGACGATCATCGACATCTCCGAGCGCCGCCAGGCCGAGGAGCTGCTCGCCGCCCAGACCCGCATCCTCGAGCTGATCGCGCACGGCACGGCCGCTGCACGAGACGCTGCGCGAGGCGGCCCGGGTCATCTCCGACGCCGTCGGCGCGCCGGTGCGCTTCACCGTGCGCGACGACCGCGGCACCGGCCCCGGCTGGCGCTCCCAGAACGGCCCCGTGCCGCTCGAGATGCCGGTCACCTCGGCCCGCGGCGTGCGCCTCGGCACCCTGGTCATCGAGCGGCCCGAGTCGCGCCGGGTGAGCCCCGCGCTGCACGAGCTCGTCGACCGCCTGGCCGCGCTGGCCGCGCTGGCGATCGAGCGCGACCGGGCCGAGCAGGCGCTGCGCGAGCGCGCGCTGCGCGACCCGCTGACCAACGTCGCGAACCGCACGCTGCTGCACGACCGGCTCGAGCAGGCGCTGCGCCAGGCCAAGCGGCGCGACGGCGAGGTCGGCCTGTTCCTGCTCGACCTCGACCGCTTCAAGGCGCTCAACGACAACCTCGGGCACGCCGCCGGCGACGCCGCGCTGCAGGCCCTGGCCGAGCGCGCCCGCCAGGCGCTGCGGGCCGAGGACACGGTCGCCCGGATCGGCGGCGACGAGTTCGCCGTCGTCCTCCCCGGCCTCGGCCGGACGCCCGCCCGCCACGTGGCCGCCCAGCTGCTCGAGCGCGTGCGCGCGCCGCTGACCATCGACGGGCGCACCGTGCGCCTGGGCGCGTCGCTCGGCGTCGCCGTGTACCCCGAGGACGGGGCCCACGGCCAGATGCTGATCGAGCGCGCCGACGCCGCGATGTACCGGGCCAAGCGGCGCGGCGGCGGCCTCGCCCTGTTCGACTCCGAGCTCGACGGCGAGCAGGTCATGCTGGCCGGCCTGGTCGACGAGCTGCGCCGGGCGCTCGACCACGACGAGCTGTTCGTGCACTACCAGCCGAAGGTCGAGCTGGCCGGGCTCCGCACCTGCGGCGTCGAGGCGCTCGTCCGCTGGAACCACCCCACGCGCGGCGTGCTGCCGCCCGACACCTTCATCGGCCTGGCCGAGCAGTCCGGGCTCATCGGCGACCTCACCCTGTGGGTGCTGCGCCGCGCGCTGGCCGACTACCGCGAGTGGTCGGCGAAGGGCGTCCGCGTCCCGCTGGCCGTCAACATCTCCCCGGCCGCGCTGCACGACCCGGGCCTGCCGGGCCGCATCGCGAGCCTGGTCACCGCGTCGTCGCTCGGCTGGCACGGGCTCGAGCTCGAGATCACCGAGCGGGCCGTCCTGTCGGACCACGACGCCGTCCGCAACGCGATGGCCGAGCTCGAGGGCAGCGGGCTGACGTTCGCGGTCGACGACTTCGGCACCGGCTACTCGTCGCTCGCGGCGCTCAAGCGGATCCATCCGCGGGCGCTCAAGATCGACAAGTCGTTCGTCCGCGACATGACCGTGGACGCGCGGGACGCCTCGATCGTGCGCTCGTCGATCGAGCTCGCCCACAGCCTCGGGATCGGGGTCGTGGCCGAGGGCGTCGAGACGGGGTCGATCTGCAACCTCCTGCGCGAGGCCGGCTGCGACGAGGCCCAGGGCTACCACTTCGCCCGCCCGATGCCGCCCGACCAGCTGCTCGCCTGGATCTGCGACCGCGACCCGGTCACCTGCTAGCTCAGGGCTTCTCGGCCGTCACGAAGGTCAGCGTCCGCGAGAGGACGAGCTCGCTGCCGTCGCGGTAGCGCTCGAGCCGGCGTTCGAGCGCGGCCAGCAGCCGCTGGCGGTCGTCGGCGCTCAGCCGGGCGTCGAGCGCGCGGTAGTGGCCGTTGTCCCGGACGAGCGAGGCCCAGTGCGTCGCGGCGTCCGGGGTGTGAACGGGATCACGCAGCGTTGTGACCCCGGTCACCGTCAGGCCGGCGTCGCGGTGGGCCTCGGCGAGCTCCTGCTCGGAGCCCAGGCGGCCGAACGGCCGCGCGAACGCGGCGTCGTCGGCGCCGAGCACCTCCCCGACGACGGCCCGCGGCTCGCAGAACCAGGCGTTCTCGTCGACGTGCGCCCAGACGATCGTGGCAACGACACCGCCGTCCGACAAGTGGCTGACACAGCGTCCGAACTGTCGCTGCGGTGTCGCCCGGGATCATCAGCACCAGCCGGCTGACGATGGCGTCCAACGCGCCTGGCTCGAGCGGGAGTGGCTCCCGTATGTCCGCCTTGTGGAGCGTGAGCTCGACACCGGCGTCGCGGGCGCGCTCGGCCGCCCGCTGCAGCGACGCCTCGTTCCCGTCGACACCCGTGACCTCGTGCCCGGCCCGGGCGAGGGCGACCGTCAGCCGGCCGCTGCCGCAGCCGGCGTCGAGCACCCGCCGGCGCCCGTCGACGGCGGCCAGCAGCTCCGGAACGCCAAAGGCCAGGTCGCCCGGAGCCGGTTTCAGCATGCCCCGCCACCGCCTGGCGGCGTCTCGCGTTGCCAGGTCGTACCCGGCGGCTTGCACGTATTGGCCCGCATACGCGCTGCGCCGCCGGGTGAAGCCTGGCGGTGCGAGCCACTCGCCAGGCGGCACGGGCTCATTCTGAAACCGACTCTCAGAAGAACGGCGTCTCGCGGTACAGGCCGAACACGCCGCGCAGGACGTCGCACATCTCGCCCACGCTCACGTAGGCGCGGGAGCACTCGATCAGCGGCGGCATCAGGTTGTCGCGGCCCTCGGCGGCGGCCCGCAGCGCGGCCAGCGTCCGCTCGACCTCGGCGCTGTCGCGGCGCGCCTTGACGGCCCGCAGCCGCTCGACCTGCACCTGCTCGAGCGCCGGGTCGACCTTGAGGATCGCGAGCGGCTGCTCGTCCTCCTCGACGTACCGGTTCACGCCGACGACGACCCGCTCGCCGCTGTCGACGGCCTCCTGGTAGCGGAACGCGGCGTCGGCGATCTCGCGCTGGAAGAAGCCCGCGTCGATCGCGGCGATCACCCCGCCGAGCTCGCGGATCCGGTCGAAGTAGGCGTACGCCTCCTGCTCGAGCCGGTTGGTCATGCGCCTCGACGTAGTACGAGCCGCCGAGCGGGTCGGGCGTCGAGGTGATGCCGACCTCGTTGGCCAGCACCTGCTGGGTGCGCAGGGCGAGCTTCGAGGCGTGCTCCGTGGGCAGGGCGAGGGCCTCGTCGAACGAGTTCGTGTGCAGGCTCTGGCAGCCGCCGAGCACCGCGGCGAGCGCCTCGACCGCGGTGCGGACGAGGTTGACCTCGGGCTGCTGGGCGGTCAGCGAGACGCCGGCCGTCTGGGCGTGGAAGCGCATCAGCAGCGAGCGCTCGCTGCGCGCGCCGTAGCGCTCGCGCAGCTCGCGGGCCCAGATCCTGCGGGCCGCGCGGTACTTCGCGATCTCCTCGAAGAAGTCGAGGTGGGCGTTGAAGAAGAACGAGAGCCGCGGCGCGAACGCGTCGACGTCGAGGCCGCGCTCGATGGCCCACTCGACGTAGGTGAAGCCGTCGGCCAGGGTGAACGCGAGCTCCTGGGCCGCCGTGGCTCCGGCCTCGCGGATGTGGTAGCCCGAGATCGAGATCGGGTGCCAGCGCGGCATGCGCGCGGTGCAGAACTCGACCATGTCGGTGACCAGCCGCATCGACGGCTCGGGCGGGAAGATCCACTCCTTCTGGGCGATGAACTCCTTGAGGATGTCCGTCTGGATCGTGCCGCCGAGCGCCTCGGGCGGTACGCCCTGCTGCTCGGCGACGCAGATGTACATCGCGAGCAGCATCGCCGCCGGCGCGTTGATGGTCATCGACGTGGTGACCTGCTCGAGCGGGATGCCCGCGAACAGGTCCTCGACGTCGGCGAGGGTGTCGATGGCCACGCCCTCGCGGCCGACCTCGCCTTCGGCGCGCGGCTGGTCCGAGTCCCAGCCCATCAGCGTCGGCATGTCGAAGGCGGTGGACAGACCGGTCTGCCCGTGCTCCAGCAGGTAGCGGAAGCGCTCGTTGGTCTCGACCGCCGTCCCGAATCCGGCGAACATCCGCATCGTCCACAGACGCCCGCGGTGCATGGTCTCGTAGACCCCGCGGGTGAACGGGTACTCCCCGGGCCGCCCGAGGTCGCGCTCGGGATCGGTCTTCGCCTCGTCGGGGCCGTAGTACGGCTCGATCGGGATCCCCGACAGGGTCTCGTGCGGGACGTCGCGCTCCGAACGATCGGTCGTGGACATTGCCGGCATGGTAGCCGGCGCCTGGCGGGCCGTTCCTCCAGGCGGTCAGTTGGATTCCGGCACGCGGTCCGTACACTCGCGCCGGAAGCCGCCCGCGTGGGAGCCGGCGGCCCGCCGAGAGGGAGTCGAGATGACCTCGAAGGCGAGGCCGCTGGTGGCGGCCCTGGCCGGCCTCGCGCTGGCCGCGACCGGCGCCCAGGCGGCTGCGGCGAAGCCGCCGAAGGGCTACGTGCAGGTGCACGCGACCGTCGTCGCGCCGGGCCAGCATCAGACCCACGGGACGGTCACCTGCCCGGCCGGGCTGGTGCCGTTCGGCGGCGGGGCGTTCGTCGGCGACTCGCACCTGAACGGCAACCTGCACAGCTCGTTCCCGCTCTCGAACGGCTGGGCCGCGGACGTGAACGAGGTCTCGAGCGACTCGACGATCCTCACGGTCTACGCGACCTGCGGGAAGGCGCCGAAGCGCTACGTCCAGGTCGAGAGCATGGCGATCGTCAACCCCGCCGAGAGCCAGGACGCCGGGTTCGCGAACTGCCCGGCGAGGACCGTGATCCTCGGCGGGGGCAGCGAGTCCAACACCTCGAGCCTGGCGGCGAACATCAACGACACGCTGCCGTCCGGCAACGGCTGGCGGACCGACATGAACATGAACACCAACTTCGGGTCGAGCTTCGAGGTGTTCGCGATCTGCGCGAAGGCCCCGAAGGGCTAGTCGGCCGGCTGGGGCGTCTTCGAGGACAACGGGATGCCGTTCACGCCCACCACGATCCAGGCCCGGGTGGTCTGCGCCGGGTGAGCTAGGAGCCGTGCCGCGACTCGGGATGCTGCGCCAGCCCGTCGTCCGGCACGGCCTCCCAGGCCACCGCGTAGGCCAGGTACTGGCGGTAGGTCGGCCGGATGCCCGGGTCGGCGTCGAGCGTGCCGAGCCGGACGCCCTTTCGGCCCGGGTTCGCCGGGTCGAGGCTCCACAGCGCCGAGCCGCAGCGCGAGCAGAAGGCCTTCGTGAAGCCGCCGTCGGGCGTCCACTCCGAGACCAGCTCGGCGCCCTGCACGATCCGCAGCGAACCGGGCGCCGTCTCGCCGTTGGCCGACGCGGCGGTGCCGGTGCGGCGCTGGCAGCGGGTGCAGTGGCAGTAGCCCGACCCGGCCAGCGGCTCGTCGATCTCGTAGCGGACGCCGCCGCAGACGCAGCCGCCGGTCAACGGGAGCGATGGCGCCGGAGTCGGTCACGCCGGGGATCCTACTGGTCGGCGATCGAGGTGCCCTGCGCGCTCGCGAGCCGCCAGGACGCGTCCTGGCGCACGACGACGTGGGTGTAGCGGCTGTGCACCGTGAACGGGCTGCCCATGAACGCGCCGGACATCCGGGTGCTGCCGACGATCACCGCGGCGTCGTCGCCGTAGCTGCGGGCCGTGCGCTTCTCGACCTCGATCGAGTCGAAGCCGACGACGCGGTCCCGGATGGCGGCGACGAACGGGTCCCGGTCGACGAGCGACCCGGCCATGACGTCGATGATGGTGAAGTCCGGCGTGAGGAGCTCCTGCAGGGCGGGGCCGTCGGCGGCGAGCAGGGCGGCGAAGAAGCGATCTTCCGTGGTCTCGGCGGGATGCATGCGACGACCGTAGGGGTGGTGCGCCGGAAAGGGAATACGCAGTTCAGCGGTGCACGGAGCCGCGCGGCCGCCGTAGGAGCCCGAGCTCGGCCCGGGTCGGCGCGCCCTCCCAGTCGCCGCGCACGGTGACCGCGAAGGCGCCGCAGCCGGTGGCCGTCTCGAGGCAGCGCTCGGGCGGCTCGCCGGCGACGAGCTCCGCCAGGTAGCCGGCCACGAAGGCGTCGCCGGCGCCGACGGGATCGAGGCTCTCGACCTGCAGGGCGGCGAGCTCGAGCGTGGCTCCGCCGACGGCGGCGACGGCGCCGTGCGGGCCGAGCTTGACGACCCCGCAGCCGCCGGACGACAGCTCGGCGAGGCGGGCGGCGAGCACGTCGGGCGGGCCCTCGTCGACGACCAGCAGGGCCTCGTCGTCGCCGGCGAAGACGATGTCCGCCCGCCGGGCGAGCGCTCGCAGGACCGGGCCGGCCTCGTCGGGCGTCCACAGCGCGCCGCGGTAGTTCAGGTCGAACGAGACGAGCACCCCGGCGCCGCGGGCGATGTCGATGGCCGCCTCGACGGTCGCCCGGGCCGACGGCGAGAGCGCCGGAGTGATCCCCGTCACGTGCAGGACGGCGGCCGCGGCGATCCGCTGGTGGTCGAGGTCGTCGGGGCGCAGGCGGGCCCCCGGCCCGTCGCGGCGGTAGTAGGTCACGCGGACGATGTCCGCGGCGCGCCGCTCCTTGAGCATCAGGCTGGTCGGCACCGACGGGTCCTCGATCGCGCCGCCGACGTCGATCCCCTCGGCCCGCAGGCGGCTCAGGATCAGCGTTCCCAGCTCGTCGCGGCCGACCCGGCCGATCCAGGCGGCCGGCAGCCCGAGCCGCGCGGCGCCGACGGCGACGTTCGACTCGGCGCCCGCGATCCCGACGTTCATCGAGCCGACGTGACGCAGCGGCCCCGGCTCGGCGGCCGTCAGCAGCGCCATCGTCTCGCCCACGGTGACCAGGCCCGTCCCCATCCGCGGGGTCATAGCAGCGCCGGCGGTGCGGCGCGGATGTGGCGCCCGTCCGCGGCGCGCGGCACACTGGATGGAACGTTCCTCGGCCGGCCTGACGCCGGGTGAGCAGGTGATAAAATGTCCTGGTCATAGGATCAGTCGCGGCGCGGGAGGAGGTCCATGGATCAGGCAGTGCAGCCACAGCGCTTCGGGCGGTCGCCGCGCCTGAGCGCCCAGGTGATCGGCCATCTGCTGGCCGACGTCCTGAACAACTGGCCCGCCGGCTCGCTCCTGCCGCGCGAGACCGATCTCGCCGAGCGCTTCGGCATCAGCCGCGGCGTCGTCCGCGAGGTGCTGCGCGGGCTCGAGGAGCGCGGCGTCGTCACCGTCCGGCACGGCCACGGAGCGATCGTGAACGGGCAGGACCGCTGGGACATCCTCGATCCGACGGTGCTGAACGCGCTGATCAACGGCCCCGAGCGGAGCGGCGTGCTGCTCGAGGTGCTGCAGTGCCGAAAGCTGCTCGAGATGCACGCGGCCGAGCTCGCCGCCACCCGGGCGAAGCCCGAGGAGATCGAGGCGATCGCCGCAGCCCTCGACGACATGCAGGCCGCGGCGGACGTGACGACCGACGACGGCGACCCGTTTCTGGACGCCGACCTGCGCTTCCACGAGGCGCTCGCCCGGGCCGCGGGCAACCGGGCGCTGTACCGGATCGCGGGACCCCTGCAGCGCGCGTTCCTGACGGCGCACCGCCCGCTGGTGCACCCCGAGGCCCGGCGCGAACGCTCGGTGCCCGAGCACACGGCGGTGCTCGAGGCGATCCGGGCCGGCGACGGCGCCGCGGCGTCGGCCGCGATGGAACGGCTGCTCGCGACGGTCGAGGGCTACGCGGCGGAGCTGGCGACGGACTGAGCGGCGCGGGCGCGACGCGGTGAGCTGGAAGCCACTGGCAGGCGGCCGGTGGCGGCAGCTCGAGCCGCGGCAGTGGACAACTCGCCCCCCGCGGCCGTAGCTTGGTGGCGCGCGGAGTCGGTAGGACATCGAGGGGAAGGGACCACTGTTGCGTACGACCGTATCCGCGCGGCCGCGTGCCTGGCGTGTGCCGCGCCTGTTGCTCGCTGCGCTTTCGCTCCTCGTGCTATCGGCGTCCACCGCATTCGCGGACGCCACCATCTCGAGCCCGACGTCGCCGCTGACGTCGATCGAGATCACAGGGCTGACCGGCGGCACCAGCCTGAACTGCGCGGTCACCCACGTCGGCGACTCCAGCGGTGAGTTCTACGGCAGCACCGCGTGCGGCACGTTCGTCGCGGTCGGCGCGCCGACGGGCACGCTGTACGGGCCGGCGTCGGTGCCGGCCGGAGGGAACGCCACGTCGCGCGAGACGCCGTGGACCTTCGTCAGCCAGACGGCGCCGACCGGCACCGGCACGGCGGCCGATCCGTTCAAGGTCGTCACCGTCGTGACCGGCGGCGCGCAGGTCAAGGTCACGGAGACTGACACCTACGTCGCCGGCAGCGAGCAGTACCACACGGCCGTGCTGGTGCAGAACACCTCCGGCGGGCCGATCACGGGCATCGTGTACCGCGCCGGCGACTGCTACCTGCAGGACTCCGACGTCGGGCTCGGGATCACGAAGCCCTCCCAGGGCGTGGTCGCCTGCGAGGCCCGGTCCGACAGCGTCAGCCCGAACCGCGTCGAGGAGTGGGTGCCGACCACGGCGGGCAGCTCGTTCCTCGAGGCCTACTACGGTGACGTCTGGCGCCGGATCGGCGACCAGCTCCCGTTCGACAACACCTGCACCTGCACCTCGGAGCTGGACAACGGCGCGGGCCTCTCGTGGCCGCTCTCGCTCGGCGCCGGGGCGAGCGCGACGTTCTCGCACGACACCGTCTTCTCGCCGAGCGGCAACCGGATCGCGCTCACGAAGGCGGCGGACGCACCCATCACCACCCCGGGCGGCAGCGACGGCTACACCATCACCGCGACCAACACGACCAGCGACCCGGCGACGCTCAACTCGATCACCGAGCACCTGCCGGCCGGCTTCACCTACGTCGCCGGCTCGACCTCCGGCGCAACGACGGCCGACCCTTCGCAGAGCGGCCAGGACCTCACCTGGACGGGGCCGTTCCCGATGGCCGTCGCCGGCACCGTGCAGGTGCACTTCGGCGTGAGGGCCGCCAGCCACGGTCGATACCTACCTGGACAGCGCGGACGCCGACGCCGCCGGGTCGACGATCGTGACGCCGACCGGGCCGACGGCGCCGGTGATCGTCGCGTCGGCCCCGACGATCAGCGGCAACCCGTACACCACGCAGACGCTCACCTGCAACCCGGGCAGCTGGCCGGCCGGCGAGACCGCGGCGCGCGCCTACCAGTGGAACCGCAACAACGCTCCGATCCCGACCGCCAACGCGACCACGTACGTGCCGCAGACGGCGGACATCGGCCAGACGATCACCTGCACCGAGACGGCGACCTACCCCAGCGGCACCTTCTCGCTGGGCAGCGCCGGGGTGGTCATCATCGGCCCGCCGGTCAACACGACCCGGCCGACGATCACCGGTACGCCCCAGTTCGGCTCCACGCTGACGTGCAACACCGGCACCTGGCAGAACGATCCGACCAGCTACACCTACGTCTGGCTGCGCAACGGCCGGCCGATCGCGGGCGCCACCGGTGCCACGTACAAGACCACGACGACCGACGCGGGCACGTCGCTCACCTGCCAGGTGACGGCCATCAACCTGGGCGGCTCCGGCACGGCCACCAGCATCGCCGTGCGCATCGTCGCCGCCACGCCGGCGCCCGGGCCGGCCGACGTCACGCTGACGAAGGGGCCGCACGGCTTCCGCATCCAGGTGCTCTACCAGGTGCGAGCCGCGTGCAGCAACCCGTGCCGCGCGACCGCGGTCATCCTGACGCGCTCGGGCAAGCGCATGTTCGCGGCGCCGCTCTTCACGAAGCTCCCCGGCGACGGCAAGGTGACGCTCGGCAAGCGCACCGGCCTGAAGCTGCCGGTGCGGAAGAAGATCCGCTTCTACATCACCATCACGAAGGCGGCGCTGCTGCGCACGCCGTTCTCCACCAAGGGCGGCTTCCGGGTCGCCGAGACGCGCCTCGAGGTCACGCTGCGCACCAAGAAGGGCACGCTCCTCACGGTGCGCGACGGCCACATCAAGGTCAGCATCGCCCGCATCCGCTCGGGCGCCCTGCCCGGCCTGAAGGGCATCCTCTGAGCCACGCGCCGCATGGTCGAGCCGGCCCCCGGGCCGGCTCGACCAGCGCGTGCGGCCTCGATCAGCGCTTCCGGCCGGCGGTGATGAACAGCGAGAACGCGGAGAGAAAGTGGCCGCCGGCTGCGGCCTCGTCGAGCGACGCTTCCCAGGCGCGAACCTCTCGACGCTCGATGAGCGCTCGCTCGTGCGCGAAGCGCGCCCAGTCGCGCAGGCCGAGCGCCTGGTCGAGGGCCGTCGGATCGCGGAGCACGACGGGCACGGCCTCGACGTGCAGGTCGGCGATGCCCGCCTCGCGGAAGAGCCGGCCCATCTGGTGGGCGAGCGTCCCGTGCCGGACGCCGAAGTCCTGGCGGAAGCGCAGCACCCGCCGCGCCAGATCCTGGTCGGGGATGCTCACGACCTGCGTCCCGTAGTCGGGATCGGCGACGACGAGCCGCCCGCCAGGCTTCAGCACCCGTACCAGCTCCCGGAGCGCGGCCCGAGGGTCGGCGAGGTGCTGAAAGGTGCGATCCGCCCACGCTCCGTCGAAGGTCTCGTCCTCGAACGGGAGCGCGTGGGCGTCCGCCACGACCGCCTCCCGAAGACCCCGGCGCCGGGCCTCGTCGATCATCACGCGCGGAGGCGTCCACACCGACCACGCGGACGTCGAACCGTTCGGCGGTGGCGACCGCGTCGGCGCCGGTGCCGACCCCGACCTCGAGGTAGGCGCCGCCCGCCGCCGGCCGCAGCAGGTCGAGCATGCGGCGCTTGTAGGCCGCGTAGTGCGGGTCGCGCCCGAGCGTGTCCAGCACGCGAACCCAGGCCGACGGGTCGGGCTGGGCGTCGACGTCGGTGAAGGCGTGCTCGTCGCCCATCGTCGCGAGCCTAGCCGGGCCCCAGCCCACCCATAGAGAACCAATCACTGGTTGACGTAATCCTGTGCGGCCTCTAGCATCGGCCGCGTGCCGAAGGTCGTCAGCCTCGAGACGTGGGTCTGTACCCGGGACATCACGCCGGGCTCGGGGGCGGGCACCGGCACGCCCGGCGCGGATCCGCGGCGCGACGCACGGGTCGGAGTTCGTCGTCCTGAAGCTCACCACCGACGACGGCCTCGAGGGTATCGCAACCTCCATCGCGCACCGGCCCTCGCTGTCCCGCGCGTACCTCGACGACGTCGTGGCGGACGTCGTGCTCGGCCGCGACATCCACGACCGCGAGGCGATCTGGCACGACCTCTACAGCCTCAACCGGCGGATCGTGTTCTTCCCGGTCTTCCTGCCGGGCCCGGTCGACGTCGCCCTCTGGGATCTCGCCGCGAAGGCCGCGGGCCTGCCGCTCTACCAGTACCTCGGCGCCTACCGCGACCAGCTCCCGGTCTACGCGTCGAGCCAGTTCATGTCCCACGTCGACGAGTACCTCGACGAGGCCCGGCGCTACCACGACCTCGGCGTCCGGGCCTACAAGGCCCATCCGGGCGGGGACTGGCGGCACCACATCACCATCTCCGAGGCGCTCCGCGACGCGTTCCCGGACATGACCCTGATGCTCGACCCGGCCGGCGTCGACTACTCCCTCACCGAGGCGGTCAAGGTCGGGCGGGCGCTCGAGCGGCTCGACTTCCACTGGCTCGAGGAGCCGTTCCACGACCAGTTCATCGACAAGTACACGACCCTCGCGGCGACGCTCGACATCTCCATCGCCGCCACCGAGGCCACCTACGGCGGCCCGGCCGGGGTGGCCCAGTTCATCCGGGCGAACGCCTGCGACATCGTCCGGGCCGACGTGGCCTGGAAGTGGGGCGTCACCGGGACGCTCAAGATCCTGCACCTCGCCGAGGCCTTCGGGCTGAACTGCGAGCTCCACACCAGCATGAGCGCGATGGACGTCGCGAACCTGCACGTCGCCTGCGCCGCCCGGAACTCCGAGTTCTTCGAGCTGTACGCCCCGCACGAGCTGTGGCACTACCCGCTCACGACGCCCCTCGACCTCGACGACCAGGGCAACGTCCACGTGCCGAAGGGCCCGGGCCTCGGCGTCGAGATCGACTGGGACCTGGTCGACGACAGCACCCGCCACCACCAGGAGATCCGCCTGTGACCGGCGACGCCCCCGCGCGCGCGCGAGTGGTCGTGGCCGGCGGGGCCTCGGGCATCGGCCGCGCCGTCGTCGCCACCCTGGCCGCCGCCGGCTCGTCGGTGGTCCTGGTCGACCTCAACGGGGACGGCGCCGAGACCGCCGCCGCCGAGGAGCGCGCCGCGGGCCGCGACGTCACCGCCCGCACCCTCGACATCACCGACGCCCCGGCCAGCCGCGCCGCCCTCGCCGCCATGGCCTCGGCCGGGCCCGATCGGCGCCCTCGTCAACTGCGTCGGCGTGAACGTCTTCCAGGAGCTCGGCGACGTCTCGGACAGCGACTGGTCGAGCCTCGTCGAGGTCAACCTGACCGGCGCCTGGAACATCGCCTCGGCCGCCATCCCGCACCTGCCGGACGGCGACGGCGCGATCGTCCTCATCTCGTCGGTGGCCGGGCTCAACGGCATCCCGAAGGCCATCCCGTACGCCTCGGCCAAGCACGGCGTCATCGGTCTCACCCGGGCGCTGGCGCTCGACCTCGGCTCCCGCGGGATCACGGTCAACGCCGTCTGCCCGGGCGTGATCGGGACGCCGCTCCTGCTGCGCGCGACCACCGAGACCTTCCGCACCCAGGCGCTCGACCGCACGCCGCTGCACCGGCTCGGCCGGCCCCAGGACGTCGCCGACGCGATCGCGTTCCTGATCTCGCCGCAGGCCCGCTGGATCACCGGCGCGATCGTCCCGGTCGACGGCGGGCTCACCTGCGGCATCCGATCCACGCACTGGGAGTGACCGTGCCTCTGACCGGCAAGCGGATCGTGCTCGCGGGCGGCGGCGGCGGGATGGGCGCCGCGATCGCCCGGGTGCTCGTCGAGCAGGGCGCCGCCGTCGTCCTGGCCGACCGCGACCAGGCCCGGCTCGACGCCACCGCCGGCGAGCTCGGCTCGGGCGCCGTCTCCACCGTGCGCTGCGACCTCACCTCCGAGGCGGACGTGCGGGCGCTGACCGCCACCGCCGGCGACGTCGACGGGCTGGTCAACGCCCAGGGGATCTCGCCGTTCGTCGGCTTCCAGGACATGTCGCTCGACGCCTGGCGGGAGGTCATCGACGTCAACCTGACCTCGGTCTTCCTCACCTGCCGCGAGCTCGGCCGGACGATGACCGCGCGCGGCCGCGGCTCGATCGTCAACATCTCGTCCACGGCGGGCATCGCCGGCGTGCCCGAGATGACCGCCTACACGGCCTCGAAGCACGGCGTGATCGGCCTCACCCGGGCGCTCGCGCTCGAGCTCGGCCGCCGCGGCGTCCGCGCGAACTGCATCTGCCCGGGCGCCACCCTGACGCCGATGCTCCTGTCGACGCCCTCCGAGTACCGCGAGGCCCGCGTCCGCCGGGTGCCGCTGCGCCGCCTGGCCGACGCGGTCGACCAGGCCAACGTCGTCGCCTTCCTGCTCTCGGACGCCTCGGCCTACATCACCGGCGCGGCCATCCCGGTCGACGGCGGCGTGTCGGCGCTCGCCCCGGGCACGGCCGAGCGCGACCTACGAGGAGAGGGGTGACGATGAGCGGCAACCTCGTCCACCGCAGCGAGGCGCTGGCCTGGGAGGTGCCGCTCGAGCCGCCGCACAACCGGGTCATGGGCGTCCTGTTCGAGCGCGACATCACGCCGACCCGCAACGTCTCGGCCGGCTTCGTGCTGATCCCCGCCGGCAGCGAGCAGCCGAAGCTCAGCTCCCACGACGGCGTCGAGGAGATCTACTACGTGCTCCGCGGCACGGGGTCGTTCGTGCTCGGCGACGAGACCCTGCCGGTCCGCCCGGGCAGCGCGGTCTACGTCGGCTCCGGCGTGCCGCACCGGGCGATCAACGGCCCGGACGAGGAGATGGAGCTCCTGTGGTTCAACTCGCCGCCGGCGTTCGGGCCGGTCGGGGGCTACCAGGAGCTCACCCGCGAGTGGCGCGACGTCCAGGGCACGACCCACCCGGCGGACGGCTGAGCGGTGCTGGCACTCGACGTCAGGCGCACGACCTCCGGAGTCGCGGCGGTCTTCGAGGCCCTCGGCGCGCCGCCGGCCGACGCGTTGCTGGTCGCCCAGGAGCTCGTCCGGGCCGAGCAGATGGGCATCCGCTCCCACGGCCTGATCCGGGCCGTGCAGTACGTGAACGACATCCGCGCCGGCCGCATCCAGGTCGGCGCCCAGGTCGAGGTCGTCGGCGGCAGCGGCGCCGTGGCGATCGTCGACTGCGGCTTCGGCCTCGGCATCGCCGCCGCTCACCGGGCCCTCGAGATCGGCCTCGAGCGCGTCGGCGCCGCCGGCATGGCGACCGTCGTCACCCGCTCCTGCAACCACGTCGGCCGGCTCGGCTCCTACGCCGAGCGCGCCGCCCGCGCGGGGTACGTCTGCCTGGCCACGGTCGCGATCCCGCACGTCGGCCACTACGTCGTCCCCTGGGGCGGCTCCCAGGGCCGGCTCGGCACGAACCCCTTCGCCTACGGCTTCCCGGCCGAGCCCGACCCGATCGTCGCGGACCTCGCCACCAGCGTGATCCCCGAGGGCAAGATCCGCACCGCGCTGACCAACGGCACCCAGGTCCTGCCGGACGCGATGCTCGACGCGGACGGCAACCCGAGCACCGACCCGGCCGCGTTCTACGGCCCGCCGAAGGGCACGCTCCTGCCGTTCGGCGGCCCCGTCGGCTACAAGGGCTACGCCCTCAGCCTGCTCGCAGAGCTGCTCGGCGGAGCGCTCGGCGGCGAGGTCGTCGACGACCCCGAGCGCCCGGTCAACGGGCTCTGCCTGCTCCTGCTCGACCCGGCCGCATTCGCCCTGCCCAGCCCCCTGGGCACCCTCGGCACACAGGTCGCCGAGTACATGCGGTCATCCCCCCCGGCCCCCGGGCACCAGCGCGTGCTGGTGCCCGGGCAGGTCGAGCTCGAGCTGCTGCGCGAGGCCGAGGCCCGCGGAGCGGTCGACGTGGCCGAGGCCGTCTGGGAGGACGTCCAGGCGTCGGCGGCGAGCGCCGGCGTGACCCTCGAGAGCACGCCCGCGGCCGGGCCGTGAGCCGCGAGGCCGCGTCCGAGCGCCCGGGCCACGTGGTCGTGCGCGCGGGCGAGCTGTCCGCCTTCGTGGCGGCGGTCGCGGCGCGCTGCGGGCTTCCCGACGAGCACGTCCCGCTGTTCACCGAGGCGGTCGTCCAGGCCGACCTGCGCGGGATCCCGTCGCACGGCGTCTTCCGGCTGGGGATGTACGCGCGCGGCTTCCTGCGCGGGCACGTCAACCCGGCGCCGCGGCTGACGGAGTCGGGCACGAAGGCCGGCAGCCGCCTGCTCGACGCCGACAACGGCCTGGGTCTGGTCGTCGGCCAGCTGGCCATGGACCGGGCCGTCGAGCTGGCCCGCGAGACCGGCGTCGGTGCGGTGAGCGTCCGCAACTCGAACCACTCGGGCGTCCTCGCGGTGCACGTCGCCCGGGCCGCGCGGGCAGGGCATGATCGGCTTCTTCACCAGCAACGCGCCGGCGCTGATGGCGCCCTGGGGCGGCTCGGAGGCGCTGATCGGCAACAGCCCGTTCGCCTACGCCTTCCCCACCGGCGGCGCGCCGGTGATCGTGGACATGGCCTGCAGCGCGGCGGCCCGCGGCCGCATCCGGCTGGCGGCCAGCGCCGGCCGCCCGATCCCGCGTGGCTGGGCGCTCGACGTCGACGGCAACGCCACCGAGGACGCCGCAGCGGCGATGCAGGGCCTCGTCCTGCCGATGGCCGAGCACAAGGGCTCGGGCCTGGCCCTGGCCTACGAGCTCTTCTCGGCGGTGCTGCCGGGCGCGACGCTCTCGAAGGACGTGCCCCGCGACTTCCTGCGCGACGGCGCCGACACCCTCGACTCGTGGGGCGTCGGCCACTTCGCCCTGGCCATCGACATCGAGGCGACGCGCTCTCCGGCGGCGTTCGCGGCGCAGGCCGACGAGCTCGTCGACGCCGTCCACGCAGTGCCGCCCCGGCGCGGCTTCGAGCGGTGTCCAGATGCCGGGCGAGCGCGAGCTCGACAGCGCCGCCCGCTACGCCGACGCCGGCATCCCGCTGGCTGCCGCGACCTTCGCCGGGCTCGAGGAGCTGGCCGCCGAGCTCGAGCTCGACCACCCGCTCGCACCCGTCCAGGAGGGGATCCCCCCGTGATCGTCAAGCTCCACCACGTCGCCATCCTGAGCAGCGACGTCGACGCGCTGGCCGCTCGCCTGCAGGAGACCCTCGGCCTGCCGGCGGCGCCGCCGGCCAGGGCCGTCTCGAGCGACCGCGTCGAGCTGCGCACGACGATGCTCCCGGTCGGGAACGGCACCTACCTGCAGCTGTTCGAGCCCCATCGCGGGCCCGGCGTGGCCGAGCTGCAGGCCGGCGGGGACGGCGCGCTGTACGAGGTCGCCTTCCAGGTCGACGACGCCAGGGCCGCCGGCGACGCGCATGCACGAGCGCGGCCTGCAGCCGCTCGGCCTGGCCGGCGAGCCGCTGGCCGAGAACCACGCCGTCGCCGGGTCGGGGACGCCGCTTCCTGTACCTCCCGAGGCACCTGACGGGCGGCGTCCGGGTCGAGCTCGTCCAGCCCGCGTAGCTCACGTAACGATCAAGTCAATCGGTGATTGCATTTCTCGGCGGAGGTTGTTACGTTTGGCCACGCTTGTCCAGGCGAGGTCGATCAGGAGGTGGAGGAGGATGAGCGCTACCCGGTCCCGCATCGGGATCGCGACCGCGGGCGTGACCGCGGTGCTCCTGGCGGCCGTCGCCGGAGCGCAGGGCGCGGTCGAGCGGTCCGCCGCCGGCCCGCTCAGCGGCAAGACGCTGTGCATCTCGAACCCGGTCAACGTCGATCTCCTGACACAGGCCTGGGCCGACATGCAGCACGCGGCCAAGCAGTCCGGCAACGGGCTCAAGATCCAGGTGACGAACGCCAACGCGCAACACCTCGACGCAGCTGTCGCAGGCGTCGCAGCTCGTCACGTCGGGCAACTGTGACGCGATCGCCGCCGTGCCGCTCGACGGCTCCGGCTGGAACAGCGTCGTGGCCGCGGCCAAGAAGAAGCACATCCCGTTCTTCAACCACAGCTCCGAGGTGATCAAGGGCGTCACCGAGTTCTACGCCCTGAACCAGTACAACGGCGGCCTGGCGATCGGCCAGGTCGCGGCGAAGTGGCTCAAGGCCCACAAGCCGTCCGGCGGCGTCGGCGTCATCGACAATCCCGCGAGCGCCGGGCTGCACGCCCGGGCCAACGGCTTCATCGCGGCGATCAAGAAGGGCGCGCCGCAGGCCAAGATCTACACCGCGTCGGACACCGGCGCCGACACCCCGCACGGCGCCGAGACGGGCACCAACCTGATGGTCGCCCACCCCGACATCGTGGTGCTGTTCGGCTACAACGACCCGACCGGGCTCGGCGCCTACCAGGCCGCCATCGAGCGCGGCAAGAAGGATCCGTCGAAGTTCTTCGTGGCGTCGGTCGACGGCACCACGCAGACGATCGAGAAGATCAAGCAGAACACGATCTACCAGGCCGTGTCGTCCTACTGGTTCCGCTACAGCTTCACGGCGATGGAGCGGGACATCGAGAAGGTGCTGCTCGGACAGACCGTGCCGAAGACCGCGGTCATCACCGGCAACCTGATCACGAAGGCCAACGCGGCCAAGGCCCTGACGCAGCTCGCGAACCCGTTCAGCCCGAGCAACAACAAGGTCTGGTGCACGGCCCTCGGCTACACCAACACCGTCGTGACGGGCTCGGAGCCGCCGGCCCCGTCCCAGAACGGCTGCCGCGCGGCGAGTGGTCCCGAAGGGCTGACCGCACGCGAACGTCAGGTGAGAACCGGGCGCGAGCCGGATGGCCGGCCGGCTCGCGCCCATTGACACATCTGCGAGGACATGAGCACCGCGTCGACGACAATCCTGCGCTGCGAGGGGATCACCAAGTACTTCGGTGCCGTGTGCGCCGTGGCCGACGCCTCGCTCGAGGTGCGGGCCGGCGAGATCCTGGCCCTGATGGGCGACAACGGCGCCGGCAAGAGCACGCTCGTGCGGATCATCAGCGGCGTCGAGCAGCCCGACCGGGGCACGATCTGGTTCGACGGCGAGGTCGTGCCGAGGCTCACGCCGCGGAGCGCCCGGACGCTCGGGATCGAGACGGTGCACCAGCACCTCGCGCTGTGCGACAACCTGAGCGGGATCGAGAACGTGATGCTCGGGCGCGAGCCGGTCCGCTTCAAGCTCGGCCCGCTGCGGATCTTCGACTGGAAGGCCGCCGAGGAGGCGAGCCTGAAGGCGCTCGCCGAGGTCGGCGCGGCGGTGCCGGACCTGACGCTCGAACGTCCGCCGGCTGTCGGGCGGCCAGCGCCAGGCCCTGGCCATCGCCCGGGCGATGACCGGCGGCGGCCGGGTGGTCATCTTCGACGAGCCGACGGCGGCGCTCGGGATCAAGCAGACGCTGGCCACGTTCCAGCTCATCCGCCAGGTCGCCGCCCGCGGGGCGAGCATCGTCCTGATCAGCCACTCGATCCGCGACGTGCTCGACATCGCCGACCGGATCGTGGCCATGCAGCGCGGCCGGGTGATGTTCGACCGGCCGACCGCCGAGGTGACCGAGGAGACCCTGATCGAGGCGATCGCCGGATGACGGCCGGCGCACCTTTCAGGGCCTCGGCCGCAGCCTCGGCCTGCTCGATCGGGCTCGGGATGATGTTCCTGATCCTGGCGATCAAGACGCCGGCGTACTACAAGGTCGACAACGCGCGGGTGCTCGGCCAGCAGATGGCCCAGCTCGGGATCGCCAGCACCGGCACCGCGCTGCTGATGATCGCCGGCTACATCGACCTCTCGATCGGCTCGCTGCTGTCGCTGGCGGCGGTGGTCTCGGCAGTCAGCGCGGCCACCACGGGCGCGCCGGTGGCCTGGCTGCTGGGCGTCCTGATCGCCGGCGCGATCGGCTTCACCAGCGGGCTGATCGTCTGGCGGATCCGGGTCTCGCCGCTGATCGTGACCCTCGGCGGGCTCACGGCGATCGCCGGCCTGGCCAACCTGGTCGGCACCGGCGAGCGGATGCTGAACGTGCCCGCGAGCTTCGCGAAGCTCGGCTCCTACCAGCCGCTCGGCATCCCGATCGCGGTCTGGGTGATGGTCATCGCGTTCATCGCGATCCACTTCCTGCTGCAGTACACGGTGCTCGGCCGGCACGTGTACGCGATCGGCGGCCACCGCGAGGCGGCGGTCACCGCCGGCGTGCCGGTGCGCCGCATCGTGCTCGGCCTGTTCCTGCTGAACGGGCTGATCATCGGCGTCGCCGCGGTGCTGACCGCCAGCCGCTTCGGGACGGCCAGCCCGCAGTTCGGCGTCGGCTTCGAGCTGCAGGTGATCACCGCGGTCATCCTCGGCGGCGTCGCCTTCGGGGGCGGCGAGGGAACCGCGCTCGGCGTCTTCCTGGGCGTCCTGCTGCTCACCGTGATCTCGAGCGGCCTGGTCTCGCTCGGCGTCGACCCGTTCTACACGCAGATCGTCCAGGGCGGGCTCCTGGTGGTCGCCGTGGCCATCGAGCAGCTGGTCGAGGAGCGCCGCGAGCACCACCGCAGGGTCGTGGCCATGGCCGGCGACCTCGCGGCGTCGCGGGCCGGCGCCGACCCGGCGCCGGAAGGGGCAGCATGACCGCCGCCGGCGCAGCCGTCGACGACCTGCTCGGCCGCGCCGGGGTTCGTCGACGATCCGTACCCGGTCTACGAGACGCTGCGCGAGACCGCGCCGGCCTTTCGCAGCGAGCGCTGGCAGTGCGTGGTGCTGACGCGCTACGACGACGTCGCCGCCGCGATCAAGGACACCGGCCCGGTTCTCGAACGCCGACCGCTTCTCGAAGCTGCTCGACCAGCTGCCCGAGGAGCTGCAGGAGATCGTCACGCCGCTGCGGGAGCACTACGCGAGCGGGATCCTGCAGTGCGACCCGCCGGACCACGGACGGATCCGGGGCCTGGTCAACCGGGCCTTCACCCCGAAGCGCGGTGCGGGCGGCGGTGCCGCGCGATCGAGGCGCTGGTCGACGAGCTGCTCGACACCGCGTCGCGTCCGGGCAGCTTCGACCTGGTGCGCGACCTGGCCCGGCCGCTGCCGGCGATGGTGGTCGCCGAGATGCTCGGCGTCCCGCCGCAGGACCGCGGCACGCTTCGTCCCGCTGGGCGACGAGCTGACCGGCCTGCAGGCCAGCGGGTCGCCGTGCGGCCCGCCGCCGAGCGAGCGTGCGGCCGCCGCCGTGCTGGGCTCGAGGAGTACTTCCGCGACCTCTACCGGGCGCGCCAGGCCGAGCCGCGCGACGACCTGCTCACGGCGCTCCTCTCGGCCCAGGAGGGCGACGACCGGCTGACCGAGAACGAGCTCGTCAACACCTGCGTGACGATCCTGGTCGCCGGCCACGAGACGACGCGCAACCTGATCGCGGAACGCGGCGATCACCTTCCACCGGCATCCCGACGCCTGGCAGCAGCTGCGCTCGGGCAGCGATCGCGATCGAGCCGCGCGGTCGAGGAGATCCTGCGCTTCGAGAGCCCGATCCAGCGGGGCTGGCGCCGCGTCGCGGTCGAGCACCGAGCTGCGACGGCGAGCCGATCGACGAAGGGCGAGCTCCTGTTCCTGATGCTCGGCGCGGCGAACCGCGACCCCCGGCGGTTCGCCGACCCCGACACCCTCGACCTCGGCGCGGGCCGACAACCCGCACCTGGCCTTCGGCTGGGGACCGCACTTCTGCCTCGGCGCGGCGCTCGCCCGGCTCGAGGGCCGGATCGCGCTCGCGGCGCTGGCTCGCCGGTTCGAGTCGCTCGACCCGCTGAGCGAGCCGCCGTTCGAACCCGAGCATCCACATGCGCGGGATCGTCGTCGTTCGACGTCGACCTACGGAGGGCCGTGCCGTGCTGAGCGAGCCGGAGGTGCTGGCGCTGTTCGAGCGGTGCTCGAACGCCGGCCGCTGGGGTGACGACGACGAGAAGGGCACGCTGAACCACATCACGCCGGCGAAGGTGCTGCAGGCGCTGGCGCTGCCCCGGCTCGGGCGGACGCTGTCGCTGGCCCACGACCTGAGCCCGAAGGCCTCGCCGAAGAACACCGACCCGCTGCGCTACCGGATGCTGCACACCGGCCACGCCGACTCCTGGAGCGCCCTCGACGCCATCGAGGTGCAGTCGCACGGCTTCGCCATCACCCACCTCGACGCGGTGGGCCACGTGTTCCACGACGGCCAGATGTACAACCGCCGCCGGGCGGCAGACCACATCACGCCGGCCGGGATGACGGCCAACTCGATCATGGCGATGGTCGACGGCATCGTCACCCGCGGGGTGTTCCTGGACGTCGCCCGGGCCCGCGGCGTCCCCTGGCTCGACCCCGGCGAGGGCGTCACCGCCGCCGACCTGGACGCCGCGGAGGGGCTCTCGGGCCTGTCCGTCGAGCCCGGCGACGCCATCTTCGTGCGGACCGGGCTCGGGGCGCGCGAGGCCGAGCAGGGCGACGAGGACCCCTCGACCCGCGCCGGCCTGACGGCCGAGTGCGTGCCGTGGCTGCACGACCACCGGGTCGCCGTCTTCTCGGGCGACTGCGTCGACCAGCTCCCGTCGGGCTACCCCGGCCTCCCCCTGCCGCTGCACCAGGTGGGGATGGTGGCGATGGGCCTGTGCATGCTCGACACCACCGACGTCGAGCGGCTCGCCGAGGTCACCGCGGAGGTCGGCACGAACGAGTTCCTGCTGTTCGCCTCGCCGCTGCGGATCCCCGGCGGCACGGGCTCCGCGGTCAACCCGATCGGCGTGTTCTAGGTCGACCGGCGCGTAGGCTGTCGCGCATGCCGCGGCCCGCGCTGATCGTGTTCGACGTCAACGAGACGCTCTCGGACCTGGAGCCGATCCGCGG
Organism: uncultured Actinomycetes bacterium; assembly: GCA_963794695.1. Taxonomy (GTDB): domain Bacteria; phylum Actinomycetota; class Thermoleophilia; order Gaiellales; family JALYLC01; genus CAWCFJ01. Next base: position 97,955 of record CAWCFJ010000001.1, read on the forward strand.
CGTGCTGCAGGAGCTCGGCGCGCCGCCGGGCCTGGCCGACAGCTGGTTCGCGAGCACGCTGCGGGACGGGTTCGCGCTCGCTGCGGCGGGGTCGTACGCCCCGTTCGCCGCGATCGCCCGCACCCATCTCGGCCCGTACGCCGATCCCGTGCTGCAGGCGTTCAGCACGCTCGACGTGCACCCCGACGTGCCCGACGGGATCAGGCGGCTGCACGAGCTCGGCATCCGCCTGGTCACGATGAGCAACGGCGCGTCGGCGATCGCCGACGGCCTGCTGCAGCGCGCCGGGGTGGCAGAGCTCGTCGAGCGCCGGCTGTCGGTCGACGACGTGCGGCGCTGGAAGCCGGCCCGCGAGGCCTACCGGCACGCCGTCGAGACGAGCGGCGTCGATGCCGCCGACGCGATGCTGGTCGCCGTCCACCCCTGGGACCTCGACGGGGCGAAGCGGGCCGGGCTGCAGGCCGGCTGGATCGACCGCACCGGCGCGACCTACCCGGAGGTGTTCACGGCGCCCGACGTGCAGGCCGCGACGCTCGGCGGGCTGGCCGACGCCTTCGCCGAGTGGAAGTACGTCAACGTGCAGCGGCTGCTGCTCTCGCTGGAGCGCTCGCTCGAGCAGGGGCTGCAGTGGGTGGTGTTCGAGCCGAACGACGAGTCCACCTGGCGCGGCGTCGTCTCGAGCGTCGAGGCCGAGCTCACCGGCGTCTGGCGCTCCGGGGCCCTGCAGGGCAGGACGGCGGCGGAGGCGTTCTTCGTCCGCTGCGACCGCACGACGATGACCCAGAACGACATCGACAACGGCCGGCTGGTGTGCCTCGTCGGGGTCGCGCCGGTCAAGCCCGCCGAGTTCGTGGACTTCCGGATCGGCCTGTGGACGGCCGCGCAGTGACCCTCACTGGGCCGTCCAGCCCCCGTCGATCGCGATGACGCTGCCGGTCGTGTAGCCCGACTCGCGCGAGAGCAGGTGGGCGATCAGCGCCGCGACCTCGTCGGCCTCGCCGATGCGGCCGAGCGGGATGCAGCCGGTCGATCACCGCCTCGAGCGCCTCGGGGGACGCGCCGCTGTTCATCGGCGTGTCGATCGGCCCGGGGCAGACCACGTTGACCCGGATGCCCTCGTCGGCGTGGTCGAGGGCCAGCGCCCGGCCGAGCATGATGACGCCGCCCTTCGAGGTGCAGTAGGCCGCCGTGCGCCCGCTGGGCCACCAGGCCGAGCTGGGAGGAGATCAGGACGATCGAGCCGCTCCCGGCCCGGCGCAGGTGCGGCAGCGCGGCGCGCACCGTCAGGAACACGCCCGTGAGGTTGACCGCCAGCGTCCGGTGCCAGTCCGACAGCGGCAGGGACGACGACGTCGGCCTGCGCCGGCAGGATGCCCGCCGCCGCGACCAGGCCGTCGAGGCCGCCGAGCTGCGCCGCGACCTCGCCCATCGCCGCCTCGAGGGCCTCGGGGTCGGTCACGTCGCAGGCCACGGCCGGCACGCCGTCCAGGGCCGAGACGTCCAGGTCGAGGCCGGCCACCAGGGCGCCCTCGGAGCGCGCCCGGCGAAGCGACGCCAGGCCGATCCCCGAGCCGGCGCCGGTGACCGCGATCCGCAGGCCCTCGAGCCGGCCCTGCACCTAGAGGAGCTCCGAGATCAGGCCCGCGGCGCGCGCGGCGCCGCCCGCGTCGACGGGCTGGTAGACGGGCTCGCGCCCGATCTCCTCGGCGATCGCCGCGGCGATCTCGCTGGGTCCGTCCGTGTCGAAGTCCATCGCCCGGCCGGCACCGTACCGCTCCAGCCGGTGGCGCACGTGGAAGTTCTGCTCGAAGTGGTGCCTGAGCGGGAAGAACAGGAACGGCCGGCGGTTGGTCGTCAGCTCCATCGACGTCGTCAGCCCGCCCTGCACCACCGCCAGGTCGCAGGCCGCGAGGTGGCGGTACAGGTCGTGGACGTAGGCCCGCACCTCGAGCCCGTCGTGCTGCGGCAGCGACGCCGGATCGATGCGCGGCCCGGCGACCACGACCATGCGCAGGTCGGGCACCCGCTGCCTGGCCTCGGGGAAGGCCGCCATCACCCGGCGCAGGAGGTCGGCGCCGACGCCCGAGCCGCCGACCGTGACGATGCAGACCTGCTCGCCCGGCCGGTAGCCGAGCTCGCGGCGGAGCTTCTCGCGGTCCGCGAAGTCCGCCGGGTCGAACCCGGTCACGTAGCCCGAGAAGTCGTAGTGCCGCTCGGTCCAGTCGCGGATCTGCGGCAGCCCCGGCCCGAACGAGTGGCCGATCACGTCGTCGGCCTCGCCCACGAAGATCGCCCGGTCGCGCACCCGCGGCGCGCGGTCGATGTGCTCGATCATCTCGGCGTTGTAGTCGGCGGTCAGGAACGCCTCCTGGTCGCCGCCGTCGGGCATCGGGATCCAGCCGACGAAGTCCGTCAGCCAGACGTAGGCCGCGCTCTTCAGCTCGGGGTTCTCGTGCAGGTAGTAGTCGAGCTCCCAGGCCTCGTCCCCGATCCACAGGTCGTAGGGGTCGTGGCGGACGAGGTCGTGGAACTCCATGAAGTTCGCGAGCAGGATCTCGTCCATCCGCCGCCAGGCGTGGAAGCAGTGCAGGTCGTGCTCGGCGGACTCGGACTCGATGTGGGCCGACTCGTTGGCCAGGTGCGCGCTGGCCGGGTGGATGCGCTCCCCGCGGGCCGACAGGACGGCGGTCACCGGGTGCTGGGCCAGCCAGTCGATCTGCAGGTCCGGGTGCAGCCGGCGCAGCTCGTCGGCGATCGCCACGTCGCGCTGGGCGTGGCCCAGGCCGATCGGGGACGAGACGAACAGCGCGCGCTTTCGGCGGCTGCGGCCGCGCACCCAGCGCGAGGCCGGCGGCGGCGGGCACAGGAAGTCGCGCAGCAGCAGGTTGACCTTGACCGGGTCGCGGGCCTGCGGGCAGGTGCCCCGACCCGACCAGCGTGACCAGCTCGCCGCCGGTCGCCTCGGCCAGGGCGGCGCCCTGGGCGTGCGGCCGGATCAGGTCCTCGTCGCCGTGGATGACGAGCACCGGGCAGGAGACGCGCTCGACGGTCGCGCGGAACGACTCGAGCCGGCACATCGAGATCGCCCGGGTCGTGTCGGCCATGACCTCGGGCGTGGTCTCGAGGGCCCAGTCGATGCAGTCCTCGATCTGCTTCGTCGAGTGGGGCTCGGGAAAGCACTTGCCGAAGAAGTACTCGAGGAACTCGCGGTAGGCGCGGCGCCAGTAGTGGCTGTTGTACTTCGCCCAGCCCTCGTCGGTGTCGTGCTCCTCGTCGAAGGCGTACACCTGGCGCTCGGGATGGCCCGGCGCGAGGCCGACGGCCGGGCCGATGTAGACGATGCCGTCGACCCGCTCGGGATGGTCGGCGGCGAGCAGGGTCGCCCACAGCGCGCCGCAGGAGATCGCCGCCAGGGTGGCGCTGCCCGGTCCCGGTGGCGTCGAGCACCGCCAGCGCGTCGGCCGCGAACTCGTGCTCCAGGTACGGCTCGACGCCCTCCGGGCGGTCGGACTTGCCGTTCCCCCGGCCGTCGAAGACGATCACCTTCGCGTGCCGCGCGAGGTACGGGATCTGCAGCTTCCACATCCGGGAGTGCACGATCGACCAGGTCGGCAGGAGCAGGATGGTCTTCTCGCCCTGGCCGTAGACCTCGTAGAAGACCCGCACCCCGTCGCGCTCGACGAAGCCCTCGGAGTCCGGATAGCGGGCGCGCGACTGCTCCCGCGTCGTGGCCGGTGCCGCCGGCGCGCCCGCTTCCAGCATGGCTAGGGCCTGGCCTCGAAGACGAAGTTGAAGGGGGTCTCGGCGACGCGCCGGAAGCGCGTGAAGCCGCCGCTCAGGACGACGTCGCGGATGCGGGCCTCGCCCGCCTGGGCGCCGAGCGCGAGCCCGACGTCCTGGGACAGCGACGCCGGCGTGCACAGCAGCGTCGAGAAGCCGTAGTAGGCCCGGCCGACCGGGTTCAGGTTGTCCTCGACGCGGTCGCCGGCCTTCGGCTCGACGATCATCCAGGTGCCGTCCGAGGCCAGCGACTGGCGGACGCGGCGGGCCGCGCCGACCGGGTCGCCCATGTCGTGCAGGCAGTCGAACATCGTCACGAGGTCGTAGCCGGAGCCGGCGTAGACCGCGGCGGGCGAGGTGTCGAAGCGCACCCGGCCGTTCAGCCCGGCGGCCTCGGCCCGCTCGCGCGCCGTGACGATCGAGCCCTCGTGGTAGTCGAAGCCCACGAACGTCGAGCTCGGGAAGGCCGTCGCCATCAGGATGGTCGAGGCGCCGTGGCCGCAGCCGACGTCGGCGACGCTGCCGCCGCGCTCGAGCTTCTCGACGACGCCCTCGAGCGCCGGCAGCCAGGTCGAGATCAGGTTCGCGTTGTAGCCGGGCCGGAAGAAGCGCTCGCAGCCCTCGTGCACGTCGTGGGAGTGGGCGTGCCAGCCGACGCCCTCGCCGCTGCGCACGGCCTCGGTGATGCGCGGCGAGTCGACGACCGACCCGAGCGCGATCTGGAAGAACCCGGGCAGGTAGGCCGGGCTGTCCTCGTCGGTCAGCGCGATCGCCTGCTCGATCGGCAGCGTGTAGCGACCGGTGTCGGGGTCGTACTCGACGTAGCCGCCGGCGGCCTGGGCGTTCAGCCACTCGCGGACGTAGCGCTCGGAGGTCGAGGTCTTCGCCGCGAGCTCCGCCGGGGACGTCGGGCCCGCGTTGGCCATGGCCTTGTACAGGCCGAGCCTGTCGCCCATGACGACCAGCGCCGCGTTCAGCGTCGCGCCGACCTCTTCGACGGCCTTGAACACGAACGCGTGGAGCCGGTCCAGGTCCGGAGCCTGCTGCTCTTCGGTTGTCGCCACGTTCTCCTCCTCGGTGCGGACGGGATGCCGGCCACGAACCGTACGGGCCGGTCCCCGAGCCCCGCCTCGGGGAGGCCACCTGGTCCGTCCCCTGGGGTCCACCGCTTCGCATCAGGGTGCGCATTCGTAGACTCGCTCCTATGTTGCTGGGTCGCGCCCCGGAGCGCCAGGCTCTGATGGACGTGCTGGAGCGGGCCCGCCGTGGGGAGAGCGCGGTGCTCGTGCTGGCCGGCGAGGCCGGGATCGGCAAGACGGCACTGCTCGACCTGGCCGCGGAGCTCGCGACCGGCATGCAGGTGCTGCGGGCCAGGGGCGTGGAGTCCGAGGCGCGGGTGCTGTTCGGCGGCCTGCTCGAGCTGCTGCGTCCGGCGCTCGGCGCGCTCGACCGCATCCCCGAGCCCCAGGCCGAGGCCCTCGGCGGCGCGCTGGCGCTGCGGCCCGGCGGGGCCCGCGACCGCTTCGCCGTCGGCGCGGCGACCCTCAGCGTGCTCGCGGCCACCGCCGAGGAGCAGCCGCTGCTCGTGCTGGTCGACGACGTCCAGTGGCTCGACGCGTCGAGCGCCGAGGCGCTGGTGTTCGCCGTCCGGCGGCTGCTGGCCGATCCCGTGGCGGTGATCCTGGCGACGCGCGACGGCGCGCCCTCCCCGCTCGACGGAGCCGGGCTGCCGACGCTCAGGGTCACCGGGCTCGGGCGCGAGGACGCCGCCGCGCTGCTGGCCCAGAGCGGGACGTCCCCCCTCGGCGACGACGTCGTCGAGCGCCTCTACCACTCGACGGCCGGGAACCCGCTGGCCCTGATCGAGCTGGCCCCGGAGGCCCCGCGGCTCGCGAGCGCGCCGGTCGACACGCCCGTGCCGGTGGTCACCAGCGTGGCCCAGGCCTTCGCCGACCGCCTCGAGGCGCTGCCGGAGCGGACCCGCCAGCTCGTGCTGCTCGCGGCCGCCGCCGGTGGCGGCGACGTCGCCACCCTGGTGCGGGCCGGCGCGGCGCGCGGCCTCGACCTCGACGATCTCGGCCCGGCCGAGGACGTCGGCCTGGTCACGGTCGCCGGCGGGACGCTCGAGTTCCGCCACCCGCTGGTGCGCTCGGCGGCCTACGCCTCGGCCTCCGCGCAGGAGCGGCGCGGCGCGCACCGCGCGCTGGCCGACGCCCTCCCCGACCGGGAGGCCGACCGGCGGGCCTGGCACCTCGCCGCCGCAGCGGTCGGCCCCGACGAGTCGGCCTCGGTGGCCCTGGCCCAGGCCGCCGAGCGGGCCCGCGAGCGCAGCGCCTACACCGTCGCCGCGGCGGCCTTCGAGCGCGCGGCCCGGCTCGACCCCACCGAGCGGCGGCGCGCAGAGCTCCTGCGGGCCGCCGCCGACGCTGCCTGGGTGGCCGGGCTCGCCGACAAGGCCGTCCAGCTGCTCGAGGAGGCCCGCCACGACGCCGACACGGTCCTGCAGGTGGCGATCGACCACCTGCGCGGCCACATCGCCGTCCGCCAGGGACGCATCCTCGAGGGCTACGCGCTGCTCGTCTCGACCGCCGAGCGCACCGCCGCGCGCGACCCGGAGGCGGCGGCGATCATGTTCGCCGAGGCCTCGAACGCCTGCGTCTACCTGAGCGACGTGGCCCGCATGCTCGAGGCGGCCGAGCGGGCCCACGCCCTGGTGCCGGACGACGATGGCAGCGAGGCCTCCTTCTACGCCGTGATGGCCCACGGCATGGCCCTGATCATGGCCGGCGACGCCGAGGGCGCGGCGCTCCTCCGCCGCGGCGTCGCGCAGCTCGAGTCCTCGTCGACGCTGCGGTCGCATCCCAACCTGCTCTCGTGGGCGGTGATGGGGCCGCTGTTCCTGCGCGAGACCGAGAGCAGCCGGCACCTGGTCGAGCTCGCTCTGAGCACGGCGCGCGGAGAGACGGCGCTCGGCGTCCTTCCGTTCCTGCTGATGCACGTGGCCCGCGACCACGCGAGCAGCCACGACTGGACCGCGGCCGGCTCGGAGTACCACGAGGGCATCCGCCTGGCCCGCGAGACCGGCCAGCAGACCGACCTCGCCGCGCTGCTCGCCGGGCTCGCCTCGCTCGAGGCCCGGCAGGGCCGCGAGGAGGCGGCGCGAGCCCACGCCGCCGAGGCGCGAACGCTCGCGGCGACGGTCGGCTTCGGCCTGCCCGACATCTGGGCACTCCTGGCGCTGGGCGACCTCGAGCTCGGCCTGGGACGCGCCGACGCTGCCGCGGCCCACCTCGAGGAGCTCGACCGGTTCCTGCACGCCCGGGGCGTCGCCGACGTCGACGTCTTCCCGGCGCCGGAGCTGGCCGAGGCCTACGTCCGGCTCGGGCGGTCCGGCGACGCGCGCGGCCTGGCCGGCGAGCTCGAGGCCCGGGCCGAGGCCAAGGGCCTGCCCTGGTCGCTCGCCCGGGCCGCCCGCACCCGGGGCCTCCTGGCCGACGAGGACGAGATCGACCACTGGTTCACCCGGGCGCTCGAGCTGCACGCCCAGACCCCGGACGTCTTCGCCGGGGCCCGCACCCGCCTGATCTACGGCGAGCGCCTGCGCCGGGCCCGGCGGCGGGCCGACGCCCGCCCGCAGCTGCGCCAGGCGCTCGAGGACTTCGAGCGGCTCGGGGCGTCGCCGTGGGCCGAGCTGGCCCGCGCCGAGCTCGCGGCCACCGGCGAGACGGCGCGCCGGCGGGAGCTGCCGGACCGCGACCGGCTCACGCCGCAGGAGCTGCAGATCGGCCTGCTCCTGTCGGACGGCCGGACGACCCGGGAGGCCGCGGCGGCGATGTTCCTCAGCCCGAAGACCATCGAGTACCACCAGCGCAACCTGTACCGGAAGCTCGACGTCCGCTCCCGCGTCGAGCTCGTCGCCGCGATGCGCGCGCTGCCCGACGTCGGGGACTGACCCGGCTCCAATAGATAGGGGATTCCACCGATCTGCTCGTGGGCGGCGCGGCCTAGCGTCGGAGGCGTAGGACTTCGACTGCCATTTCAGGAGCTGCTCTCCCGTGAACCCCATCACCCATCCCGCCGCGCTGCCCCAGGCGGACGCGTCCAGCCTCGTCGACCGCACCGTCCTCGAGGGACACATCCAGGACGTGTACCGCGACGTCGCGGCGAACCCGCACGCGGCCCGGCACTTCGAGACCGGCCGCGCGCTGGCGCTCGAGCTCGGCTATCCGGCCTCGCTGCTGGCCTGCGTTCCCGACGCCGCGCTGGCGTCGTTCGCCGGCGTTGGCTGGCACCTCGACATGGCGCTGCTGCGCCCCGGCGACCGCGTCCTCGACCTGGGCTCGGGCTCGGGCACCGACGCGTTCTGCGCCGCCGCCTGCGTCACCGAGAGCGGCCGCGTCGTCGGCGTCGACTTCACCGACGGCCAGCTCGCCCGGGCCCGGCGCGAGGCCGAGCGCCACGGCATCCACACCGTGGAGCTGGTCGAGGCCAGCATCGACGAGCTGCCGTTCGACGACGAGAGCTTCGACGCCGTCATCTCGAACGGCGTCATCAACCTGTCCCCCGTCAAGCACCGGGTCTTCGCCGAGGCTGCGCGGGTGCTCAAGCCCGGCGGGCGCCTGGCCGTGGCCGACATCGTGTCCGACCGCCCGCTGCGCGAGGCCACGCGGCGCAACCCGGAGCTGTGGGCGGCGTGCATCGCCGGCGCGATCCCCATCCCCGACTACGTCGACACGATGGTCGCCGCCGGCTTCGGCATCACCGCCGCGCGGCGCAACGAGTACCGCTTCGTCAGCGAGCGGGCCCAGGCGGCCGCCGAGCGCTACGGCGTGTCCAGCATCAGCCTGTGCGCGGTGCGGACCCGCTGAAACGGGGAATCGATCACGGATGACCGACTACTCGATCGTGCGTGCCGACGACGTCAAGGACGCCTACGAGGGCAGCGAGGTGCCCGGCGAGTTCCGGAGCCTCACCCGGGCCCTCGGGACGGAGCAGCTCGCGATCACCCTGATCCGGGTGCCGCCCCACTCCGACTTCGAGCAGGGGACGGGACACACCCACGACGAGCTCGAGGAGGTGTACATCGTCGCCAGCGGCACCTTGACGATGCGGTTCGGCGACGACGTCCACCAGGTCGAGGCCGGGTCGGTCGCCCGGGCGGCACCCGGCTGTCCGCGATCGCACCGCAACGAGGGCGACGAGCCGGTCGACCTGTGGGCCGTCTCGCGCCGGATCGCGAGCGACGACGGGAACAAGATCGACGACTTCTGGGAGGCGTCCCCCGACGCGGCCCAGACCCGCTAGCGCTGCCCGCCGGGCACCCAGAGCACCTCGGTGCCGGGCGGGTTGGCGGCGCGGGCCAGGATGAAGAGCAGGTCCGAGAGGCGGTTCACGTAGGCCAGGGCCGCCTCGGAGACCTGCTCGTCCGCGGCCAGTGCGACGATCTCGCGCTCGGCGCGGCGGGCGACGGTCCGCGCCAGGTGGAGCTGGGCGGCCAGCGGGCTGCCGCCCGCGAGGACGAACGAGCGCAGCGGCTCGAGCGTCTCGTTGACGTCGTCGCAGCGCTCCTCGAGCCAGGTGACCTGGTCGGGATCGACCCGCAGGCGCGTGCGCTCGCGTGCCGAGGCCCGGTCCTCGCGCTCCTCGTGGGGCACGGCGAGGTCGGCGCCGAGGTCGAAGAGGTCGTTCTGGATCCGGCCGAGCCAGGCGTCCCAGCCGTCGGGCAGCTCGAGCGTGCGGGCCACGCCGAGCACCGCTCCGAGCTCGTCCACGGCGCCGTAGGCGGCGATCCGGGCGTTGGCCTTCGAGACTCGCCGGCCGTCGCCGAGGCTGGTCTCGCCGGCGTCGCCGCCACGGGTGTAGATCCGGTCGAGGTTGACCACGCTCGCAGGCTAGTCCATCGAGCTGGCACGGATCCCCCAGAACGGTTCACCCTGCAGCGACTTCGTGCCGATGGAGCACGAAGATGTCCCGCGCTCTCCCCGACCTCGGCATCCCGCGGCTGCAGGCCCTCGGCGGCAAGCTCGCCGGGCGTCTGGCCGCGGCGTGTCTGGCGCTGGTCGTGCTGTCGCTGACGGGAGCCGGGGCCTGGGCGACCGTCCGGGCGCACGACCGGATCGCCGACGTCCGGGCCCAGGAGGCCTCGGTCGCCCGCTACGACGCCCTGCAGCGGACGATCATCGCCGAGCGCACCGCGATCACCGCGGACTGGCTGCCCGCAGACCACCACGCGCCGCGCCTGTCGGGCAGCGCGACCGAGCGCGTCGAGGAGTCGCTCCAGCGCCTGCTGCAGGGACGGCACCCCCGTCGACGTCGCCCTCGTCCGCACCGTCCGGGCCGACCACCGCACACTGCTCCGGAGCCAGGCCGCCGTCCGGGTCGCCGCCGCGAAGGGCAGCGACCTGCGCACCCTGCCGGAGACGGCGCTGATCGTGGCCACGTTCCAGCACATGCTGGACGCCATCGTGTCCGCGTCGAGCACCGCCCACGCGAGCACCCTGCTGGCCCTCGACCAGCTCGAGTCGACCGAGCACGACGTGGTCGTGGACGCCCTGCTCGGCGGCGGCACCGGCCTCCTCCTGATCCTGCTCTGCAGCGGCGTGATCCTCCTGCACCGCCGGGCCGAGGCCTCGGGCCGGGCCCGCGAGCTGTCCCGGCTCGCCGAGCGGGCCCGCTCCGACAGCCTGACCCAGCTCGGCAACCACCGTGCGTTCCACGAGGACCTCCCCGAGCACCTCGAGATCGGCGAGGCCGCGATCCTGCTGGTCGACCTGGTCGGCCTCAAGGAGACCAACGACCTGCACGGCCACCACGCCGGCGACGATCGGCTGCGCCAGCTCGCCGCGGTGCTGCGGAACCTCGGCGGCAGCGCCTACCGGATCGGCGGCGACGAGTTCGCCCTGGCGATCGCCCCCCACGTCGTGGACATCGTGCTCGCCCGGCTCGAGCGGCTGGCCACGCCGCTGCCCTGCGGCGGCCGCGGCGTCGCGGTCGGGATCTGCCTGGCGGCGCCGGGGATCGGCCGCGACGAGGTCGTCCGCCGGGCGGCCCTCGCCCTGGCTCTGGCCAAGCGCGACGACGGCTTCTCGCTGGTCTACGAGCCGGCGTTCGAGGAGCGCTACGCGCTGCGCTCGGGCGCCGAGTCGCGCCGCCGCATCACCACCGCACTGGCGCGAGCCGTGGACGCGAAGGACTCCTACACCCGCAGCCACAGCCAGACCGTGTCCGAGCTGTGCCTGGCCATCGGCACCCAGCTCGGCCTCGGCGCCGACCAGCTCGAGCGGCTCGGGCTCGCCGGCCTGCTGCACGACGTCGGCAAGATCGGGATCGCCGACTCGATCCTGCAGAAGCCGGGCCCGCTGACCGACGCCGAGTACGAGACGATGAAGGGGCACGCCCGGCTCGGCCACGACATCGTGCAGGGCGCCGGGTTCTCGGTCGAGGCCGACTGGATCCTGCACCACCACGAGCGGCTCGACGGGTGCGGCTACCCCGACCGGCTGGCCGGCGACGACGTCCCGCTCGAGTCCCGGATCATCCTGGTCGCGGACTCGTTCGAGGCGATCACCTCGGACCGCCCCTACCGCCGGGCGCGGAGCGCCGCCGCGGCGCTGGCCGAGCTGCACCGGCACGCCGGCACGCAGTTCGACCCGGCGTGCGTCGCGGCGCTCGAACGGGCGTTGCAGGCCGGCGAGGCCGGCGCCCCGCTGGCTGCCTGAGGCGCTAACGCTGCTCCTTGGGCGGCCAGGGCTTGCCGTTCTCCCAGCCGTGCCAGTGGTCGACCTCGATCCAGGCGCTCCAGCGGACCTGGTCGCGGGCCGCGGTACGGCGCTGCCGGTGTAGTGCTGCGAGACGCGGTCGATCGGGCCGAGGTCAGCGTCCTCCTCGAGCGTACACGACACGGCCCTCGATGGTGAGGTGGCGGTACCAGCTGTCCTGCGAGAGCACGGTCAGCGAGACGTGCGGGTTGTGCCGCAGGTAGTCGAGCCGCTTTCGGGTGTCGGCCATGTTGACGAGGACGCGGCCGTCGTCCCAGAGGTACCAGGTGGCGGCGCTGTGGGGCGAGCCGTCGGGCTTGACCGAGGAGATGACCGCCGGGTTCGGGAGCGACAGGAACTCGTCGACGAGCGCGGGAACGGGAGGGTTCGGCATGCCCGGAACCTACCCGGCTGTCCGCCGGTTCAGGCGCGGGTCAGCGAGGGCGAGCGCGTCGGCGAGGCCGAGCAGCTGCCGGGCGATGACCAGCCGCTGGATCTCGGACGTGCCCTCGTAGATCTCGGTGACCTTCGCGTCGCGGTAGTAGCGCTCGACCGGGAACTCGCGGGTGTAGCCGTAGCCGCCGAGCACCTGGATCGCGTCGCCGGTCACCTGGCGGGCGACCTTCGAGGCGAACAGCTTGGCCTGGGCGCCCTCGAGGGTGTGGGAGCGGCCGGCGGCCTTGGCCCGGGCCGCCTCCAGGGTGAGCGCGCGCGCCGCGGCCACGCTGGTGGCCATCTCGGCCAGGAGGCCCTGCACCTGGCCGTGCTCGCCGATCGTCTTGCCGAACGTCTCGCGCTCCCGGGCGAAGGCCAGCGCCGCGTCGAGCGCCGCCTGGGCGATCCCGACCGCCTGGGCGGCGATCCCGATGCGGCCGCCGTCGAGGGTGTGCATCGCGACCATGAAGCCGCGGCCCTCGTCGGCCACCAGGCGCTCCTCCGAGACCCGGACGCCGTCGAGCACCATGTCGGCGGTCGACGAGGCGTTCAGGCCGAGCTTCTCCTCCTCGCGCACCGCCGCGAGACCGGGCGCGTCCCCTGGCACCACGAACGCCGAGACCCCGGCCGCGCCGGGCACGTCGGGCCGGGTGCGGGCGAACACCAGCACCTGGGTGGCGTACGAGCCGTTGGTGATCCACTGCTTGCGGCCGTCGAGCACCCACGCGTCCCCGTCGGCGCGGGCGCTGGTGCGCAGCGCGCCGGCGTCGGAGCCGGAACCCGGCTCGGTCAGGGCGAAGGCCGCGAGCCCCTCGCCGCGGGCCAGCGGCGGCACGAGCTCGTCGCGCACCTTCGGGCGGGCGTGGGCCACGAGCGGCAGCGTCCCCGCCGAGGTGTGCACCGCGACGGTCACCCCGACGCTGGCATCGGCGCGCGAGAGCTCCTCGAGCACCAGCACGTAGGCCACGAAGTCGGCCCCGGCCCCGCCGAGCTCCTCGGGGACGCAGACGCCCATCAGCCCGACCTCGCCGAGCCGCCGGAAGAGCTCGCGGGGGAAGTGGTGGTCGCGGTCCCACTGCGCCGCGTGCGGCACGATCTCGGCCTCGGCCACCTCGCGCGCGAGGTCGCGGATCGCGCGCTGCTCGTCGCTCAGTTCCATGCCTGGAGTCTAGGAGCGGCGGTCAGACGCGGCAGGCAGCGTGAAGCAGACCCGGGTGCCGCGCGACGTGCCGGGCTCGATCCAGATCCGCCCGCCGTGGGCCTCGACGATGGCCCGGCAGATCGACAGCCCGAGGCCCGCCCCGCCGCTCGGCCGGGCCGCGGCGTCGCCGCCCCGCCAGAACCGGTCGAACGCCCGCGAGACGTCCTCGGGGGCGATCCCCTCGCCGTCGTCGCTGACCTCGATCCGCACGAAGCGGTCCTCGGGCGCGGCCCGCAGGGTGACCACGCCGTCGGCCGGGGTGTGGCGGACGGCGTTCTGCACCAGGTTGTAGAGGACGCGCTGCAGCTTCTCGGGGTTGCCCTGCACCGGCAGCAGCGCGCCCTGCAGCTCCTCGGCCAGGAGCAGGCCCTTCTGCTCGGCCTCGGGCCGCAGGGCCTCGAGCGTCTCGTCGATCAGCTCGTCCACCGCGACCCGCGAGAGCGACCAGTTGATGTCGCCGGCGTCGAGCCGGGCGAGCTCGAACAGGTCGTCGACCAGCGCCGACAGCGAGCGCACGTGCAGGCCGACCCGGCGCAGCGCCTGGTCGACCTCGACGCGCTCCGAGATCACGCCGTCCTCGATCCCCTCGACCAGCACCCGCAGCGAGGCGAGCGGCGTGCGCAGGTCGTGGGACACCGCCGCGACGAGGCTGCGACGGGCGGCGTCGGCCGCGGCGAGCTCGTCGCGGGCCTCGGACAGCCGCAGGGCCATGCGGTTGGCCGAGCGGGCCGCGCTCGCGATCTCGTTCGGGCCGCTCTCGTCGATGCGCCGGTCGAGGTCGCCCTCGGCGATCGCGTCGAGCCCGGTCCGCAGCCGCTCGACGTCGCGCGTCGCCCGGCCCGCCAGCAGGATCGCGGTGCGCACCCCGACCACCGCCGCGAAGGCCACGAAGGACACCAGCGCGGCGACGTCGTGGTGCTCGGAGAACATCGCCCGGGCCAGGTAGACCACCACCAGCAGGGCGAAGAACAGGGTGCCCGCCATCCCGAGCAGGTACTGCACCCGCAGCGGGCCCGGCCGCCGGACGCGGGTGGCCAGGTGGGCCGCGGCGAGCCACAGCGCGCCGAGCGGCACGACCAGGCGCACGGTCTCCCAGAGCACCGAGCCGTCGAGCGAGCCGACCACCCACACCATCAGGGCCGACGCCAGGAGCACGCCGAGCACCAGCGCCGCGAGGCTCCCGAGGACCGGCCGCATCAGGCCACGAGCTTGTAGCCGACGCCCCAGACCGTGACCAGGTGCACCGGGTTCAGCGGGTCGCGCTCGATCTTCTGGCGCACCCGGCGCACGTGCACGGTGACGGTCGCGGTGTCGGAGTAGAACGGGTAGCGCCAGACCGCCTCCATCAGCTCGTCGCGGGTGAACACCTGCCCGGCGTGCCGCGCGAGGTGGTGCAGGAGGTCGAACTCCTTGGCCGTGAGCTCCACCTCCTCGCCGCGCACCGCGACGGTGCGGGCGCGCCCGTCGACGACGACCTCGCCGAAGGCCACCGGCGCCTCGGTGGTCGTCGGCACGGCGTCCGAGCGGCGCAGCACCGCGCTCACCCGGGCCACCAGCTCGGCGGGCGAGAACGGCTTCACGACGTAGTCGTCGGCGCCGAGCTTGAGCCCGACGACGCGGTCGGCCTCCTCGCCGCGGGCCGTGAGCAGGATCACCGGCACGGGCCGGCGCTGGCGCACCCGGGCCATCACCTGCAGGCCGTCGAAGCCGGGCAGCATCACGTCGAGCACCACCAGGTCGGGGCGGTGCCGCTCGGCGGCGCTGACGGCGGACGGGCCGTCGGCGGCGGTGATCGCCTCGTAGCCCTCGCGGCGCAGGTAGCCGGCGACGACCTCGGCGATCGTCGGCTCGTCGTCGACGACCAGGATCGTGCGCGGGGCGGCCATGAGGAGATCGTACGCCGCGCGAGCGCTGCGAGCGAGCCTCAGGAGCGGCCTGTTTCGCGCCTGTTCAGCGGTGGGCCAGCGGCGGGCGCCCTGGCCGAGCCCTGCCGGCGGCCGCGTGCGGACCGGCCCGCCGCGCTCGGGCTTGCGCTCGCGGCCGGCCGTGTAGGCCAGGGTGCGCGTGCTCGCCGGAGGCACGACGCGGGACACGAGGGTGCTCGCGACGGCGCTGCTCACGACCGTCGCCTCGACCGGCCGCGCCGCGGCCGGCTCGGACAGGAGCGACGCGGCCTTGCGGCCGAGGCCGCCCGGGCTCTCCTCGCCGAGCGGGGTGAGCGCGCCGAGCGCCAGCGCGGTGACCAGCAGGAGGAGGATGCTCTGCGGCACCGCGACGCTCCGCCGGCGGGTCGCACGCGCCGGCGGCCGCAGGGCGAGCACGACGCGCAGCGCCCGCTCCTCCATCTCGGCCGACGGCCCGGGGACGTGCTGCCCGGCCTCGGCCAGGAGGAGCTCGAGATCAGTGGCCATGCACCACCTCCAGCCGTTCGCGCAGGTCGGCGAGGCCCGCGGCTCACCCGGGACGCGACGGTGCCGACGGGGACGCCGAGCAGCTCGGCGGTCTCCTCGACGCTCAGGCCGAGCCAGTGGCGAAGGACGATGGGGAGGCGCCGCTCGAGCGGTAGCTGGCCGAGCTCGGCGACGATCGCGTGATGCGACGGCCACGGCTCGTCGGGCCAGGTCGCCGGCTCGGGTGCCTCGTCGAGGGCGACGGACCGGCGTCCGCTGCGCACCTCGTCGATCGCCCGGTTGACCGCGATGCGGTGCAGCCAGGCCCCGAAGGGGCGGCGGCCGTCGAAGCGGTCGAGCCTGGTCGAGGGCCTTCAGGAACGCCTCCTGGGCCACGTCCTCGGCAGCCGCGCGCGAGCCGGTCACGGCGTAGGCCGCGCGGAACGCGTCCGCCCAGTGCCGGCGGAACAGGCCTTCGACCGCCGCGGCGTCCCCGCGACGGGCTCGGGCGACCAGGTCTCGTTCTGCCGCGTCGATGGCCATCATCCTGACTACGAGACTAGGCCGGGTTTCGTTCCGGGAGGATGAAGTTTCGATGCGGATCGTGAGCTGGAACGTCCGCCAGGGCGGCGGCGGGCCCCGCGCGGGGCCGATGGCGGCGGCGCTCGCGGCCCTCGAGCCCGACGTCGTGGCGCTGTCGGAGTACCGGCCCGCGGCCAGCGCGCCGCTGCTCGCGGCCCTGGTCGCAGGCGGGCTCGAGCACGTGGCGGCGACCGAGCCGCGACGCTCGGCCAACGGCGTCGCCGTCCTCGCTCGCCGGCCGTTCCACCTGCACCGCACGCCGGCCTGGCTCACCGAGCTGCAGCGGGAGCGCTGGCTCGAGCTCGACCCCGCCGGCGCCGGCTTCACCCTGGCGACGGTGTACGTCCCGCCGATCCGCTCGGGCTTCGACAAGCCCGCCTTCTGGCAGGCCCTGCTGACGGCCGCCGAGCAGTCGATCCACGAGGAGTTCGTCATCGTCGGCGACCTCAACACCGGCCTGCACCGGATCGACGAGCGCGGCGCCACGTTCGGCTGCGAGGACGCCTTCCGCGAGCTCCTGGCGCAGGGCTGGGTCGACGCGTTCCGGGCGCTGCACGGCGACGTGCGGGAGTACTCCCACGGCGCCCGCAGCGAGGGACGGCACCGCGTCGACCACGCGTTCCTCTCCCCCTCGCTGGCGCCGCGCCTGCAAGCCTGCTTCTACGAGCACGGCCCGCGGGTGGTCGACCGGCTGTCCGATCATTCGCCTCTCGTGCTCGACCTCGACGAAGGAGACCGATGAGCGACCAGCAGCCCCGCAAGGTGAACATCGCCGAGCCCGAGTTCATGCACGACGACGAGGATCCCGACGGGTTCAGGTCCGAGATGTTCCGCCCCGGGCGGACGCTCGGGGCCAAGCAGACCGGGATGAGCGTGTACCGGCTCCCGCCCGGCCAGGCGATCTGCCCGTACCACTACGAGTACGCCGAGGAGGAGTGGCTGCTCGTGCTGCAGGGCACCCCGACGCTGCGCCACCCCGGCGGCTCGGAACGGCTCGAGCCGAACGACGTCGTGTTCTTCCCGCGCGGCCCGGAGGGCGCTCACGGCGTGCGCAACGAGACCGACGAGACCGTCCGGGTGCTGATGTTCTCGCCGATCGTCGAGATCGCCGCGACGGTCTACCCGGACAGCGACAAGATCGCCGTCTGGACGGGCAACCAGGACGACAACCTGCTGGCCTTCCGCTCGAGCAACGTCGGGTACTACGCCGGCGAGCCCGGGGTGCCGACGTAGCGCCCCGGGCCCGGCCCGACTCAGGACATCGGCAGCATGTTCGTCCAGCCCGCCGACCACGTGCCGGTGGTGATCGGCGGTCGTGCCCTGGCCGCCGGCGTTCATGCGGTCGAACCCGACCGTGCCGGTGGCGCTCTTGTAGCCCACCAGGAAGACGTCCTTGCCGATGCTGTACGGCGCGAGGGTCGTCCAGCCGGTCGACCAGGTGCCGGTCGTGACGATCGTCGTGCCGTTGCCGCCGGCGTTCATGCGGTCGAAGCCGACCGTCCCGGTGGCGCGCTTGTAGCTCAGCAGGTAGACCTGCTTGCCCAGCGTGTAGGCCGCCATGTTCGTCCAGCCCGTCGACCACGTGCCGGTGGTGATCGGGGTCGTGCCGTTCCCGCCCGGGTTCATGCGATCGAAGGCCACCGTGCCGGTCGCGCTCTTGTACGCCAGCAGGTACGTGTCGCCCGCGAGGGTGTACGGGACGAGGGACGTCCAGCCGGTCGACCAGGCGCCGGTGGCGATCGGCGTCAGGCCCTTGCCGCCCGCGTTGAACCGGTCGAAGCCGACGGTGCCCGATCCCGGCCTTGTAGCTCAGCAGGTACACCTGGCTGCCGAGCTTGTAGGGCACCATCGTCGTCCAGCCCGTCGTCCAGGTGCTGCGCCAGATCGGGGTGAAGTCATGGCCACCCGCGTTCAGGCGGTCGATCGCGACGTCGCCCGAGGCGACCTTGTAGCTCAGCAGGTACTGGGTCCCGCGCAGCGTGAACGGCACGGTGGACGTCCAGCCGGTCGTCCAGCTGCTCGTCCAGATGGGCGTGACGCCCTGGCCTCCGGCGTTCAGCTGGTCGACGGCGACCGTGCCGCTGGCGCTCTTGTAGCTGAACAGGTACGGCAGCGTCGTCGCCGCCCTGGCCTTCGACGCCGGTGCGGCCTGCCCGGCGGCCGGGACGGAGACGGCCAGCACCGCCAGCACGGCGGCCGCAACCCTCCCGAGATCCTTGCGCTTCACGATGTGCTCCCTTGTCGTGTGCGTTCCTGGGGACGAGCCTGGCGCCGGGTCGGACCGCCCACATCGGGGCGGCCACCGACTCCGTCTCGGTGCCAGCCCCGAGGTCCGCGCTCAGGCCGTGGCGCGCAGGTAGCGGAGGGTCGCCAGCACGCGCCGGTGCACGTCGGCCGACACGTCCAGGCCGAGCTTCGTCAGGATCGAGCCGACGTGGGTCTCGACCGTCTTCTCGGTCACCCACAGGTGCCGCGCGATGCCGGCGTTGCTGCGGCCCTCGGCCACCAGCGCCAGCACCTCGCGCTCCCGGGCCGTGAGCCGCGGCAGCGCGTCCGGCCGCCGCCCGGCGACGAGCTGGCGCAGCACCTCGGGATCGATCGCCGAGCCGCCGCCGGCGACCCGCCGGGCGTCGGCCAGGAAGCCGTCGACGTCGGCGACGCGCTCGTCCAGCAGGTAGCCGACGCCGCCGCCCGAGCCGAGCAGCGCGAGCGCGGCGGGATCGACGCTCGAGGCCAGCGCGAGCACCGCCGTGGCGGGACGCGCGCGGCGCAGCTCGCCCGCGGCCTGCAGCGCCTCGGCCCAGGCGCGGGCGTCGACCACGACCAGGTCGGGGTCGTGCTCGGCCACGGCGTCGAGCAGCGTCCGGGCGTCGCCGGTCTGCGCGACCACGGGGTGGCCGGCACGCTCGAAGAGCGCGGCGAGCCCCTCCCGCAGGAGCACCGTGCCGGCGGCGACGACGATCCGTTCCATCGGCACGAACCGTGACGCCAGGGTCCTGCACCGCCCTGGCAGGGCGCTGACAGCTACGCCGCCAGCGCCCGCTCCCGCAGGCGTCCGGAGGTCAGCTCGACGACCCGCTCGCAGCCGACGTTGTCGATGAACGCCCGGTCGTGGGACACCACCACGAGCGTGCCCCGGTAGGCCCGCAGCGCGGACTCGACCGCCTCGAGCGCCGTCAGGTCGAGGTGGTTCGTCGGCTCGTCGAGCAGCAGGAGCTCGGCGCCCGAGGCCACGATCGTGGCCAGCAGGAGGCGGGAGCGCTCGCCCGGGCTGAGGGTGCCGATGCGCCGGCCGATGCGGTCCTGCTCGAACAGGAAGTGGCCGAGCAGCGTGCGGGCCTCGGACTCCTCCATCGCCACCCGGCTGCGGAAGAACGAGAGCAGCGGCCGGTCGAGCGGCAGGCGCTGGTGCGTCTGGGGCAGGAACGCCGGCGCCGACCGCGACCTCGACCCGGCCGGCGTCCGGGCGCAGCGTGCCGGCGAGCAGCGACAGCAGCGTGCTCTTCCCCGTCCCGTTGCGGCCGACGATGGCCAGCCGGTCGCGCCCGTGCAGGTCGAGGTCGACGCCGCGCAGCACCGGCCGGCCGCCGAGGGCCACCGAGACCCGGTCGAGCGTCGCCACCCGGGCGCCGGGCTGGGCCTCGCCGCGCAGCTTGACCTTGAACGTCGGCGCGAGCTCGGGCTCGTCGATCCAGGCGTCCGAGCGCATCTGCCGCTCGAGCCGGCGCTCGCGCGACTGGGCCTTCCTGGCCACCTTCTTGGCGATCCGCTTGGCGTGCGGCGCCGCCGCCCGGCTCACGGTGCGCTCGGTGTGCTGGGCCTGGCCCCGGGTCTCGGCGATGTCCGCGACGATCCGCCGGCGGTACTTCTCCTGGGCCTCGAACTCCGTCTGCAGGCGCTGGAAGCGGCGGGCCTTCTCCTCGCGGTACTCGGTGTAGCCGCCGACGTAGGTCTGCAGCTCGTCGTGCACCCCGTCGAGCTCGACCATCCGGGTCACCGCCCGGTCGAGGAAGCGCCGGTCGTGGCTCACCACCAGCACGGCGCCGGCGAAGTCCGCGAGGAACGACTCGAGCCAGCCGAGCCCCTCGAGGTCGAGGTGGTTCGTCGGCTCGTCGAGCAGCAGCACGCTCGGCCGGGCCAGCAGCACGCCGGCGAGCAGCACCCGGGCCTGCTCGCCGCCCGACAGGTCGCGCAGCGGCGCGTCCGCGTCGAGGTGCGCGATCCCGAGCCGCTCCCGGGCCTCCCGCAGCGATCGATCGAACGTCCAGCCGTCGAGCCGGCCGTAGCGCTCCTGCACCTCGCCGTAGCGGCCGAGCGTGGCGGGATCGGCGTCGCCGGCGGCCATCCGCCGCTCGAGCTCGACGACCTCCTGGTGCAGCTCGAAGACCTCGCCCAGCGACTCGACCAGGAAGCGGCCGAGGGTGACGTCGGCCCGCGGCGCCTGCTGGGCCAGGTAGCCGACCCGCTCGCCCGGGCCGAGGGTCACGCTGCCGCGGTCCGGCTGCTCCGCGCCGGACAGGATCCGCAGGAGCGTGGTCTTGCCGGTGCCGTTCGGTCCGACCAGGCCCACGCGGTCGCCGTCCTGCAGCACCAGCGAGATGCCGCTGAACAGGGGTCCTCCGTCGAACGCCTTCTGGATGTCGAGCGCCTTCAACATGCGGTCCTCCGATCGAGACGCCGGAGGCGGAAGGAGCACGGATGGAGCCACGGGAGCGGGAGGCAGGGCGTGCACGCAGGGCACGCGGCGGCGATCGCCGCTCCGAAGCCGCACCGCACGCCAGCCGCCCGCGTCGCCTCTCGGCGACGCTCTCCGGCCTGGTCCTGTGCGGTGGGGGCTACCTCACGCCTCCCACTCTAGCGGGGACGCGCCGGCGCTACCAGTCCTCGTCGGAGTAGAACGCCGGCGAGGTGTCGGACACGCCCTCGCGCACCCGGGCGACCTCGTCCGACGTGAGCCGCTGCTGCCACGAGCGCACCGAGGCCCGGCTGTCGAGCGAGACCGAGTGCCGGTGCCGCTGCTCGGACGGGTTCTCGGCGCCGCTGTGTCGCTCGATCGCATCCCTCATGCTCGAGTCGAGGTCGAGCGATACGCCGGCGAACAGCCTGCCGAAGCCGTCCACGGGCTCGAGCGACAGGTCCTCGTGCCGGGCCACGAGCCAGTCCGGGTGCGCCGTCCGGTAGCGGTCGACGGCGCTGTAGATGAGCCGCCAGAGCAGGATCGCCTGGTCGAGCACGTCGTGCTCGCGGGCCGCGAAGGCCCGGATCTCGGGCTCGAAGCGGCCGGCGTGGTCGCGCAGGAAGAGCGGCTGGTCGAGCAGCGACTGCCAGTCGTGCCCCCAGCCGAGCCGCGATGAGCGAGCTCGCGAACGCGGCCGGGTGGCGCACCAGCAGCACCACCTGGGCGTCGAACCGCGACGCCAGCCACTCGGCCGAGAAGACGGCGATCGGATCCTTCAGGAGCGGCCGGGCGTGCACCTGCCGGGCCCGGCGGAAGTCGCGGTAGTCACGGCTCGCCCTGACGACCTCGGCCGGCGTCCGCAGCGCCCGCAGCTCGCCCCGCAGGTCGTAGTCGAACGACAGCGTCCGCTCGAACCCCGCGACGTAGGGGTCCTCGTTGTCCTCGCACACGTAGCGGAAGAAGCGGTCGAACCGGACCGGGCAGACGCCCGGCGACGTGAGCGGGTTGAACGGCTCGTGGATCAGCCCGACCCGCGGCGAGAGGGCCAGCATCGCGCCGACCCAGGTCGTCCCGGAGCGGTGCGCGCCGGTGACGAGGATCGGGCGCTGCTCCGCCGGGGTCACGCGGACACCATAGGACGGCGGTCGCTAGGGGGTGTCCACGAGCTTGCCGTGGATCTCGGCGGTCAGCTTCTCGACCTGGGCCGTGAGCCGGGTGTTCTCCTCGAGCAGGCGGTGCAGCTTCTCGGTCTGGATCGCGCACCTCGTCCTCGCGCCGCTCGGCGCTCTTCTGGATCGCGTCGCGGTGCTCCTCGAGCATGTCGGCGGCCGCCTTGTCGCGGTCGGCCTGGCGGGTCTGGGCCAGCAGGATCAGCGGCGCGGCGTAGGCCGCCTGGGTCGAGAAGGCCAGGTTGAGCAGGATGAACGGGTAGACGTCGAAGTGCAGGACGCCGGTCGCGTTGAGCACGATCCAGGCGGCCACGACCAGCGTCTGCCCGATCAGGAACGTGGCGGTGCCGAAGAAGCGGGCGAAGGCCTCGGCCTTGCGGCCGAAGGCGTCCGAGCCGAACGGCGCGTGCAGCGCGTGCCGGCGGGCGACCTCGTCGGTGGGCGGCGGCGTGATCACGCCGCCGCGTTCGCTCCGGCCCGGCGATCTCCTGCCCGTCTAACCCTCAGCTGTAGCTGTAGAAGCCCGCGGCCGGTCTTGCGGCCGAGCCAGCCGGCGTCGACGTACTGGCGAAACAGCGGGCACGGCCGGTACTTCGGGTCGCCGAGGCCCTCGTGCAGCACCTCGAGGATCGCGAGGCAGGTGTCGAGCCCGATCAGGTCGGCCAGCGCCAGCGGGCCCATCGGGTGGGCCATGCCGAGCTTCATCACGGTGTCGATGGCCTCGGCGTCGCCCACGCCCTCGTACAGGCAGAAGACGGCCTCGTTGAGCATCGGCATGAGGATCCGGTTGGCGATGAAGCCGGGCACGTCGCGCGACTCGGCGACCGTCTTGCCCATCGCCTCGGCCGTCTCCCGCACCCGCGCGGCGGTCTCGTCCGACGTCTGCAGCCCCCGGATCAGCTCGACCAGCTTCAGCACCGGCACCGGGTTCATGAAGTGCATCCCGCAGACCTGCGCGGGCCGGCCGGTCACCGCCGCGAGGCGGCCGATCGGGATCGAGGAGGTGTTCGTGGCCAGGATCGCCTCCGGGCCGAGCAGCGCGTCGGCCCGCCGGAACACGTCGGCCTTCAGCTCGAAGCGCTCGGACACCGCCTCGATCAGCAGGCCCGCGTCCCTGCCGGCCTCGAGCTCGGTGGCCGGCGTGATCCGTCCGGCGACCGCGTCGGGGTCGTCGACCTGGCCCTTCTCGTGCAGCCGGGCGAGGCTCTTGCGGATCGTGCCGAGGCCCCGCTCGAGCACCTCGTCGGACACGTCGACGAGCGTGACCTGCGCTCCCGCCTGGGCCGCGACCTGGGCGATCCCGCCGCCCATCTGGCCGGCGCCGACCACCAGGATGCGGTCGATCATCCGCCGAAGACCTCGAGCACCACGGCGTCGCCCTGGCCGCCGCCGGAGCAGATCGCGGCCACCCCGATCCCGCCGCCGTCGCGCCGAAGCTGGTAGAGCAGCGTCGTCAGCAGGCGCGCACCCGAGGCCCCGACCGGGTGGCCGAGGGCGATCGCGCCGCCCTGCAGGTTCACCTTCTCGGGGTCGGCGCCGAGGTCGCGGCTCGACTGCAGGGCCACCGAGGCGAAGGCCTCGTTGATCTCGAAGCGGTCGACGTCGCCGACCGAGATGCCGGCCTTGTCGAGCGCCATCTTCGCCGCTGCGGCGGGCACCTTGGCCAGCGAGTCGTGGCGGTTCGCGGTGTAGGCGATGCTGCGGAACCGGGCCAGCGGCTTCAGGTCGTGCTTCTCGGCGTACTCCTCGCTGGCGATGACCAGCGCGGCGGCGCCGTCGTTGACCCCCGGCGAGTTGCCCGGCGGTGTGGGACGGGTGGTCCTTGACCAGCGGCCGCAGCGCGCGCCAGCTTCTCGAGCGAGGTGTCGCGGCGCGGCCCCTCGTCGGTGTCGACGGTCGTGGTGCCCTTGCGGCCCTCGATCTCGACGGCGGCGATCTCCTCGGCCATCTGGCCGCCGTCGATCGCGGCCACGGCGCGCGCGTGCGAGCGCGCGGCCCAGGCGTCGAGGTCCTCGCGGTCGATGCCGAGCTCGGTCGCGACCTGGCCGGCCTGCTCGTACATCAGGAGGCCGCTCCAGGGGTCGCGCAGCGCGTCCTGCAGCATCGCGTCCTCGATCTCGGCGTCGCCGAAGCGGTAGCCGTAGCGGCCCTTCGTGAGCAGGTACGGCGCGTTCGACATCGACTCCATGCCGCCGACCAGCAGGAGCTGGTGGTCGCCGGCGCGGATGAACTGGTCGCCCAGCGTGGCCGCGCGCATGCCCGAGGCGCAGACCTTGTTGATCGTGTCCGACCCGATGTGGTCGGGGACGCCGACGCCGAGGGCCACCTGGCGGGACGGGATGTGCCCCACGCCGGCCTGGATCACCTGGCCGAAGATCGTGTAGTCGAGGTCGCCCGGCTCGACGCCGGCGCGCTCGATGGCCGCCTTCGCGGCGACCTTGCCGAGCTCCACCGAGGTGACGGGTGCAAGCGCTCCGCCGACCTTCCCGAAGGGGGTCCGCGCAGCGCCGAGGATGACGGTAGCTCATGCGCTGAACCCTACCCCCGCGCTGACGGCGCGGGAGCGTCAGGCGGCCAGCGTCTGCCGCCGCACCAGCAGGGCCTCGCAGGCCGCCGCCCGTGCCGGCAGGAGCGCCGCGAGCCGCTGCCGCGGGTCGTCCTCGGCGAGCTCCAGGTAGCGCCCGTCGACGTCGAGCGCCTCGCGCAGCCCGAGGCCGCCCTCGAGCTGGTCGCGAACGTACAGGGCCGACGCTCTCGGCGTGGTCCTCCTCGACCCGCCAGAGCGCCGAGTAGTGCGGCCGAAGCTCGCCGCCGGCGAGCGACACGTCGACCAGCAGCGGCTCGGCGCCCGGCCGCGGCTTGGCGTAGCGCGCCGCCCGCAGGCCCACCTGCCGCAGGTGCAGGGCGTCCTCCTCGATCACCGCGGCCCAGGCCAGGAGGAAGGCGTCGCGCTCGGCGTCGTGGCCGTGGCCCGGCTCGGGCAGGAGGAGGTGGGCCAGCTCGTGGGCCAGGGTCGTCAGGTCGAGCAGCGGCGCGCCGTGCGGCGACCAGAACCAGAGCGTCCCGGTCTCGACGTGGGCGTTCGCGTTGACCGTGTCCCGCCCGGGCGCCGGCCGGCCGAGGACGTGGATCGCCCGGGCCACCCGCAGCGGCGCCGGGATCCGGCGCCACAGCCGCAGCAGCCGGTGCACGACGTGCGGGGCCGGCAGGCCGTCCTCCACGAACACCGCGAGGCCGTCCCGCAGCACGACCGTGCCGTTGGCGTCGACGCGTGCGCGGGCACCGGCGAGCCACTCGACGTCCCGCAGCTCGAGGCGGCCGGGCGGCGGCGGCGCACCGGCGCAGGCGGGCAGGCCCGCGTGGGCGCGGGCGGCGGCGGAGGCGAGGTCGGCGCGCGTCGGAGCCACCTCTCAGAGGTCGGCACCCGGGCCGGCCCGCTTGACAGCCGGGGCAGCCGCCGACATGCTGAAGAGCACATGCGCTCGACCCTGCACGCACTCCACACGACCGACGCCGCGATCTCCGGCGCCTGGTGGTGGTGGTCCTAGAGCGGGCGTCACGCGGCCGTCACGGGCCGCCTCCTACCACCGACGACCCGCTCCAAGCCTCCCGACCAGGAGGCTTTTTTGTTGCCCGCGACCACCCAGGAGTGCCACAGTGAACGCCGTCTCGCCACCTCGCCCCACCCCCCAGATCCGCCGTCGACCGACGGTTCGAGAGCTCCCCGCCGACCTGCTCACACCGGTCGGAGCCTTTCTGCGGCTGCGCGCCCGGGGCCCGGCGTTCCTGCTCGAGTCGGTCGAGCGTGGTCAACAGGTCGGGCGCTACTCGTTCCTGGCCGCCGGCTGTCGCCCGATTCCGCTCGACGCCGCGCCGGGCGCCGACCTGTTCGCGCCGCTGCGCGAGGCCCTGAGCGAGCACGCCGACGTCGACGCGAGCGGCCTGCCGCCGTTCGTCGGCGGCGCCGTCGGCTACCTGGCCTACGACGCCATCCGGCGCTTCGAGCCGACGGTGCAGCTGCCGGAGCGGCGCGACGGCGACCCGGCCGCACCCGCCCGCTTCCTGCTGGCGACCGTCGTGGTGGCGTTCGACCACGTGCGCCGCACCGTCTCGGTCATCGCCATGCCGGGCCACGACCGCGAGGGCGACGAGGTCGCGAACGACCTGCTCGGCGGCCTGCCGCTCGGCGTCGGCCCGGTGCCGCCGCTGAGCAACACCGCCGGCGGGCACGCCGAGGTCGACCAGGACGGGTACGAGGCGATGGTCGAGCAGGCCCAGCGCCACATCGTGGCCGGCGACGCGTTCCAGATCGTCGTCTCACAGCGCCACCTGCGCCCGACGGCGTCCACGCCGTTCGCGATCTACCGGGCCCTGCGGGCGATCAACCCGTCGCCGTACATGGTCTACCTGGACTTCGGGAACCTGCAGATCGTCTCGTCCTCGCCCGAGACCCACGTGGCCCTCGACGCCGTCCGGCCGGGCCCTCCTGAAGCCGATCGCCGGGTCGCGGCGGCGGGACACGGACGGCGCCGCCGACGACGTCCTGGCCGGCGAGCTGTCGCCGCGACGAGAAGGAGCGGGCCGAGCACCAGATGCTCGTCGACCTGGCCCGCAACGACCTCGGGCGGGTCTGCGAGCCGGGCTCCGTCGAGGTCACGAAGTCCCTCGAGATCGAGCGCTACTCGCACATCATGCACCTCGTGTCCCAGGTCGAGGGACGGCTGCGCGAGGGCCACGACGCCTTCTCGCTGCTCGAGCACACCTTCCCCGCGGGCACCGTGTCCGGGGCCCCGAAGGTGCGCGCGATGCAGCTGATCTCCGAGATCGAGGGCGCCCGCCGCGGGATCTACGCCGGAGCGCTCGGCTACGTCGGCTTCGACGGCGCGCTCGACACCTGCATCGCCCTGCGGACGATCGTGATGCGCGACGGGGTCGCCATGCTGCACGCCGGCGCCGGGATCGTGGCCGACTCGCAGCCGGCCGTGGAGCACCAGGAGTGCCTGAACAAGATCGGCGCGCTGGCCGCGGCGATCGACGTCGCCGAGACCGGGAGGTACGGACGATGATGCGGATCGTGCCCGAGGGGCCGGCGCAGGAGGACCGCCCCCGCGTGCTGCTCGTCGACAACTACGACAGCTTCACGTACAACCTGGCCCACCTCCTGTGCGAGCAGGGCGCCCAGGTGGACGTGTACCGCAACGACGAGCTCGACGAGGAGCAGGCCGAGACCATCGACCCGACGCACCTCGTCATCTCCCCCGGCCCGGGCCGACCCTCCGAGGGCGGGATCTCGAGCGCGTTGATCCGCCGCTTCTCGGGCCGGATCCCGGTGCTCGGCGTGTGCCTCGGCCACCAGTGCCTGGTGGAGGTCGAGGGCGGCGAGGTCGGCCCGGCCCGCCGGCTGATGCACGGCAAGGCCGGCACCGTCAGCCGGATCGGCGAGGACGCGATCCTGGAAGGGCTGCCGCCGGAGTTCGAGGCCGGCCGCTACCACTCGCTGGCAGCCTTCGAGCCGCTGCCCGAGACGCTGATCGTGACCGCCCGCGACTCCGACGGCGAGATCATGGCCGTCCGCCACCGCGACCACGAGGGCACCCACGGCGTCCAGTTCCACCCCGAGTCGATCCTGACGCCCGACGGCGAGATCATCGCCCGCCGCTTCCTGGCCCTCGGCGAGGGCGACGCCCGCCGCATGAACGCCCGCTTCGCCCGGCCGCGGGTCGTCGGGGCCGCCTCGATCCAGCTTCCGAGCGTGCTCCCGCGCCTGCTGGCCGGCGAGTCGCTGTCCGAGGCCGAGTCCGAGCGGGTCATGGAGCTCGTGATGCGCGGCGAGGCCAGCGAGGCCGAGATCGGCGCCCTGCTGGTGGCCCTGCGGGCGAAGGGCGAGAGCGTCTCGGAGATCGTCGGCGCCGCCCGGGCGATGCGCTCCCACGCCGTCGCCACCCGGCCCCAGCACGACGACCTGGTCGACACCGCCGGCACCGGCGGCGACGGCAAGCACACCATCAACATCTCGACCCTGGCCGGCCTGATCGCCGCCGGCGCCGGCGCGCACGTGGCCAAGCACGGCAACCGGGCGGTCTCCTCGTCGGCCGGCTCGGCCGACGTGCTCGAGGCCATGGGCCTGAAGATCGACATCCCGCACGACCGGGTCGCCCACTGCATCGACGAGATCGGCTTCGGCTTCCTGTTCGCCCCGTCGCACCACCCGGCCATGCGCCACGCGGGCCCGGTCCGGCGCCAGCTCGGGGTGCGGACGATCTTCAACGTGCTCGGCCCGCTGACCAACCCCGTCGGCGCCCGGCGCCAGATCGTCGGCGTGTTCGCCCCGGAGCTGGTCGAGACCCTGGCCAACGTGCTGCACTCGCTCGGCACCGAGCGCGCCCTGGTGGTGCACGGCCTGGACGGGCTCGACGAGCTCTCGCCGGCCAGCGTGAGCCTGTGCGCCACGGTCACCCCCGAGGGCGTGACGCATGAGCCGGATCGACCCGGCGGAGCTCGACATCGCCCCCTGCACGCTCGACGACCTGCGCGGCGGCGGCCCGCGCGACAACGCCGAGCTGGCGCTGCGGGTGCTCGACGGCGAGCGCGGGCCGCGCCGCGACGCGGCCCTGCTGAACGCCGGCGCGGCGCTGCGTCGCGGCGGGTCGCGCCCGCGACCTGCGAAGCGGCATGGACCAGGCGGCCGCGGCGGTCGACTCGGGCGCCGCGATGGCGCTCGTCGAGCGCCTGCGGGACTTCACCCACGGACGGACGGAGGTCGCTGCGTGAGCGCAGAGGGAAACGGCTCCTCGTACCTGCACAGCATCGGTTCCTGGACCCACGAGCGGCTCGAGGAGCGGCGCCACACGCGCTCGCTGGCGGCCGCGCTGATCGACGGCGGCCGCGGCGCGGTGATCGCCGAGGTCAAGCGCTCCTCCCCGTCGCAGGGCGCGATCGCGCCCGGCATCGATCCCGCCGAGGTGGCCCGCGCGCTACGTCGCGAACGGCGCCGTCGGCGATCTCGGTGCTGACCAGCGCCCGCGACTTCGGTGGCTCCTACGCCGACCTCGGGGCCGTCCGGGCGGCGGTCGACGTCCCCATCCTGTGCAAGGACTTCTTCGTCGACGTGTGGCAGGTCACCGAGGCCCGGGTGTACGGCGCGGACGCCATCCTGGTCATCCTGGCCCTGGTCGAGGACGCCCTGGCGGCGGACCTGATCCAGGCCGCCGAGGATCTCGAGATGGAGGTCCTGGTCGAGGTGCACGACGACATCGACCTGTACCGCGCGCTCGAGCTGAGCACGCCGCTGCTCGGCGTCAACGCCCGCGACCTGCGCACGCTCGAGGTCGACGTCGCCCGCCAGCACCAGCTGCTGCGCCAGCTGCCGACCGGCCTCCTGCGGGTGGCCGAGTCGGGCATCGAGAGCCCCGAGCAGGCCCGTGCGGCGATCCTCGCCGGCGCCGAGGCCCTGCTCGTCGGCACCGCCCTGATGCGCGACCCCGCGCTGCTGCCCGCCCTCACGGGAGGCGGCCGGTGAGCGTGAGGCTCAAGATCTGCGGGCTCACCAACGCCGAGGACGCCCGGGTGGCGGTGGCCGCCGGGGCCGACCTCGCGGGCGTGATCCTGTGGGAGCCGAGCCCGAGGGCCTGCACCGTCGACGGGGCCCGCGCGGTGCGCGAGGCCGTCCCGGCGGACGTCGAGCTGGTCGGGGTGTTCGTCGACGAGGCGCCCGAGCGGGTCGAGGAGCTCGTCGAGCTGCTCGGGCTCGACCGCGTGCAGCTGCACGGGCGGGAGCCCGTCGAGCAGCTGCGGCGGTTCGGGACGCGCACCCTGCGCGGGATCCGCGACGGCGACGTGAGCGCCGTCCCCGCCGGCGTGCCGGTGGTCTACGACCGCGGCTTCGGCGAGCAGCCGAGCGACGAGGCCCTGCAGGAGCACTGGAGGACGGCGCGGGCGATCGGCGCCGAGCGGCCCGCTGCTGCTGGCCGGCGCGCTGCACGCCGGCAACGTGGCCCGGGCGATCGCCGCGGCGACGCCGTTCGGCGTGGACGTCGCCCGGGGCGTCGAGCGGGCGCCGGGACTCAAGGATCACGACGCGGTGCGGCGCTTCGCCGCTGCCGCGAAGGAGGCGAGCGCTCTGTGAGCACCCACCCATCTCTACGGCGGCAGCTGCCCGTCGACCACGCGACCCGACGAGCGCGGCCGCTTCGGGCGGTTCGGCGGGCGCTTCGTCCCCGAGACGGTGATGGCGGCCCTCGACGAGCTCGAGGCGGCGGTCGCCGACGCCCTGGCCGACCCGGCCTTCGACGCCGAGCTGCAGGCCCTGGCCCGCGACTACGTCGGCCGGCAGACCCCGCTGTACCTGGCCGAGCGGCTGACCGAGCACGTCGGCGGCGCGAGGATCTACCTGAAGCGCGAGGACCTGGCCCACACGGGCGCGCACAAGATCAACAACGCCGTCGGCCAGGCCCTGCTCGCGGTGCGGCTGGGCAAGCGGCGGATCGTGGCCGAGACCGGCGCCGGCCAGCACGGCGTGGCCTCGGCCACCGTGTGCGCCCGCTTCGGGCTCGACTGCATCGTCTACATGGGCGAGGAGGACACCCGCCGCCAGCGTCCCAACGTGGTGCGGATGGGCCTGCTCGGAGCCGAGGTGGTCACGGTGACCTCGGGCACCCGGACGCTCAAGGACGCGATGAACGAGGCGATCCGCGACTGGATCGCGAACGTCGAGACGACGCACTACCTGATCGGCTCGGCGGCCGGCCCGCACCCCTACCCCACGCTGGTGCGCGAGCTGCAGGCGGTGATCGGGCGCGAGGCCCGGGCCCAGCTGCTGGAGCGCGAGGGCCGGCTGCCGGACGCCGTCGTGGCCTGCGTCGGCGGCGGCTCGAACGCGATCGGCCTGTTCCACGGCTTCCGCGACGACGACGTGCGGCTGGTCGGTGCCGAGGCCGGCGGCGAGGGCCCGTCGCGGCACGCCGCGTCGATCAGCGGCGGCGAGGTGTCGGTGCTGCACGGATCCCGCTCCTACGTCCTGTGCGACGAGCACGGGCAGGTGCAGGAGAGCCACTCGATCTCCGCCGGGCTCGACTACCCGGGCGTCGGCCCCGAGCACGCGTTCCTGGCCGAGAGCGGCCGGGCCACGTACTCGCCGGTGACCGACGCCGAGGCGCTCGAGAGCTTCCACCGCCTGTGCCGCCTCGAGGGGATCATCCCGGCGCTCGAGTCGGCCCACGCCCTGTCCGCCGCCGAGCGGCTGGCCCGCGAGCTCGGCCCGGACGCGATCGTGCTGGTCGGCCTGTCGGGCCGCGGCGACAAGGACGTCGACGCCGTGGCCGAGCGGGAGGGGCTGTAGCCGTGCCCCCCATCAGCACGCCCGCGCTGCTCGTCTACCTGATGGCCGGCGACGAGTTCCCCGAGCTGGCCGAGGCCGCCGTGCAGGCGGGCGCGACCGGCATCGAGATGGGGATCCCCTACAGCGACCCGCTGGCCGACGGCCCGTCGGTCCAGCGCGCCGGCCAGCGCGCCCTCGACGCCGGGATCACCCCGCCGCGGGCGCTCGAGATCCTGAAGGCCACCCGCGAGCGGCTCGGCCCGGACGTCCCGCTCATCCCGATGACCTACCTGGCCATCGTGGAGCGCTACGGGATCGAGCGCTTCTGCAGCGACGCGGCCGCCGCCGGGGCGACCGGGCTGATCGTCCCCGACCTGCCGCCGGACGAGGCCCAGGACGTCGGCGCCGCGTCGGCCGCCGCCGGGCTCGACCTGGTGCAGCTCGTCTCGCTGACCAGCCGCGACGACCGCATCGCGCTGTCCTGCCGGGTCGCGCGCGGGTTCATCTACGTGGTGGCCGCGATCGGCACCACGGGCGCCCGCGAGGCGCTCGACGAGGAGCGCCTCGGCCGGCTCATCGAGCGCGTCCGGACGTACGCGGGCGACCTGCCCCTGGTCTGCGGCTTCGGCATCGCCCGCGGCGCCCAGGTGGCCGCACTGCGGGCCGCCGGGGCCGACGGCGTGATCTGCGGCTCGGCCGCGGTCGACGCCGCCCACCGCGGCGGTGCCGCGGAGCTGTCCACCCTCGTCCGCGACCTGGCCGCCGGCCTCTCGGCGACGGTCGCAGGAGGTGTCACGTGAACGCTGTGAGGCCTCGATGGCCGTCCTCGTCACCGGCATCAAGCCCACCGGCGATCCCCACCTGGGAAACCTCGTCGGCATGCTCCGGCCGACCGTGGCCGAGGCCGAGGCGTACGACGCGTACGTCTTCGTCGCCGACCTGCACGCCCTGAACGCCCACCCCGACCCGCGCGAGCTGCGCCGCCGCTCGCGCACCCTGGCGGCGCTCCTGATCGCCGCCGGCCTGCCCGAGCGCGGCGCGGCGCTCTACCGCCAGTCGGACGTCCCCGAGATCTCGGAGCTGACCGTCCTCCTGGCCAACGCCACGGCGCTCGGCCTGCTGCGCCGGGCCCACGCCTACAAGGCCGCCGTGGCGGCCAACCAGGAGGCCGGGCGCGACGACGACGACGGCGTCAACGCCGGGCTCTTCAACTACCCGCTGCTGATGGCCGCGGACATCCTGGCCTTCGGCGCCCAGGTGGTGCCCGTCGGCCGTGACCAGCGCCAGCACCTCGAGATCGCCCGCGACGTGGCCACGGCGCTGAACGGCCGCCACCGGCGGACGCTGCCGCTGCCCGAGCCGCTGATCGAGGACGTCCCGACGGTGGTCGGCCTGGACGGGCGCAAGATGTCGAAGAGCTACGGCAACGTCCTGCCGCTGCTCGCCCCGCCCGACGAGCTGCGGCGGCTGGTGCGGCGGATCCGCACCGACTCGCGCCGGCCCGAGGAGCCGAAGGATCCGACGAGCGACCCGCTGTACGCGCTGTTCCAGGTCGTCGCCGCACCCGCGGAGTCGGCCGAGCTCGCCGAGCGCTACCGCGCCGGCGGGGTCTCGTACGCCGAGGTCAAGGATCGGCTGGCAGGGCGCCTCGAGGCCGAGCTCGGGCCGCTGCGCGAGCGCACGCTGGCCCTGCTCGACCAGCCGGACGAGATCGAGGCCGTGCTGGCCGACGGCGCCCGCGCGGGCGCGGGCCCGGGCGGCGCCGTTCGTGGCCCGGGTGCGCGACGCGCTCGGGCTGGCCGCGTAGCCGCTACTGCAGGTAGCCCTCGACGGTGTCCGAGTCGACCAGCCCGACGCTGTCCGGGTCGGCGCCGGCGCGTTCGGCGCCCCGGCGGCGTCGGAGCAGGTCCCAGTAGCGGTCGAGCTCGACCTTGATGTCCTCGAGGCGCACGCGATCGTCCTGGTTCGCGCGGCCGGCGGACTCGAGCTGCCACAGCCGGTGCTCCTCGGCGACGAGCTCCTCGATGTGGGCGTGCGGATCAGCGGCCATCAGTTCCCTCCTCGAGCTCGACGGACACGAGCGGGCTCTCCGCGACCCAGGTGTCGAGCTCGCCGGGGTCGCGCTGCCAGTGTCGCAGGATCTGGGCGATGACCCGGCGGCGCTCGGCCTCGTCGAGCACCGGCGTCGCGTGCGCGGCCAGATCGGCGCTGGCGCTGCCCTTCACGTGCAGGGTGAAGTCGGGGTGGTCGCGCAGGTTCGCGTACCAGCTGCGCGGCCGGCCGGGCGTGCCGGTCAGGTAGAGCTGGCCGTCCACGTGCGGGAGCGCGATCTCGATCCGGCGCGGCTCCCCGCTCTGGCGGCCGGTGGTGGTGATGTCGAAGTGGCGGTCCTCGAAGAGCGCCCGGTGTACGTCGTCGTCCATACCGGGGTCAACGCCTCAGGACGGCGAACAGTTCCCGAGCGATCCAGGGAAGAGCGCGTTGCCGCGCTCCGCGGTGTCCGCCACCAGCCCGGCGGCCACGGCGTGCACCGGGCCGGCCAGCGTCGGGTGGTCGGCCCAGCGCAGCGGGCGGCCGCTGGCCGGGTCGAGCAGGAAGTCGACGTTCGTCTCGGACCCGCCCCTCGCGACCCGGCTGCCGGTCACGGCCACGAACCCCGGGCACGCAGCCAGGTTCTCGGCGATCACGTTCTTGCCGAAGCGCGGCGAGAACGGCAGGACGCTCGCCGCCGGCGGAGATCGCCGCGAGCCGCGCCGGGCGGGCCTTGCCGCCGACCGTGGCGAACGTCCCGTACAGGTACACGCGACCACCGGCGGCGGCGAGCCGGTCGACCCCGCCGGGCCGGCCGTTCGCCAGCAGCACGCGCGGGGCGCCCGGCCAGCCGCGCGGCCGCAGGGAGCGCGGGTCGAAGCGGGCGAGCGCCCGGCCGCGCTCGTCGGCGATCCCGCCGGCGACGAGCGACGGGCCGTTCCGCACCAGCGCCAGCGCCGGCGCCGGCGCGCCGCCCGGAAGCTGCACGGCCAGCCCGAGCCGTCTTCCGGAGGCCAGGTCGAACGACTCGATCGCCGACGCCGCCGGGACGTTGCTGCCCGGCTGGAAGAACAGCAGGAGGACGTCCAGCGTGCGGGCGTCGGCGACCGCGTCGCCGAAGCCCCAGTCGTAGCTGTGAGGGACGCGCGACGGCCAGCCCACGCGGGCGCGCCAGCCCGAGCGCGCGCCCGTCGCGGGATCGAGCCGCAGCATGGCCGCGCTGATGCCGGCGAGGCCACCGCGGCAGCCGCGCTCCGGGCAGGCGAAGGCGTAGACCCCGGGGCCCGCCCGCAGGACGCGCAGGTAGGTGAGGCTGCTCGGGGCGCGGAACGCGGCGACCGGTCGGCCGTCGGTGCCGATCGCCGCGAGTCCGCCGAACTCCCCCATGCCGACCTGGTGATCGGTGTGGATGACGAGCACCTCGTCGCCGAGCGGGACGAGCGGGCCGCCGCGGGCCACCGCCGCGAAGGGCAGGGCCGCAGCCGTCGATGGGTCGAGCAGGCGGACGTGGTCGCCGGAAACCAGCACGCCGGACGGGCCCGCGACCACGGCGGTCGCCCCGCCGTCGTCCGCGGGCGCCCACGGCAGGAGCTTCCCGCTCGCGAGGTCGAAGGCGGCGATGCCTGGCCGCCTGGCCCCGCCGAGATCCTCGAAGTGGCCGGCCGCGTAGACCGTCGAGCCCAGCAGCGCGACCGAGTCGATGTCCTGGCCGAGGAACTCGCCGACGCCGTCGGTGGGGCCGAGCGTGGCCAGGGCGCCGGTGGCCCGGTCGACGGCCACGAGCTTCGACAGCGCCCGCTTCGGCGGGAACCAGAGGAAGCCGCCGCCGACGATGACCGTTGCCGGCGAGACCGCGAGCGTCATCACCTCGCCGCTGGTCACGGCCGGTGCCGGGTTCCAGGCCGTGGCCGCCCCGCTCGCCACGCTCAGCTGGGCCAGCCCGTTGCGGGGGACGCCGGCGATGCGGGTGAACCGGCCGCCGGCGAACACCGTCCCGTCGCCGCCGTCGGCGAGCGTCCAGACGAGCTGGTCGGGGGCCGGGTTCCAGGGAGCCACGGCGCCGGTGGTCGCGTCGAGCGCCGCCAGCCCGGCCCGCGCCTGGCCGTTGACCGTCGTGAACGGCCCCGAGACGAGCACCAGGCCGCCGATGCTCACGAGCGCCACCGGCGTCCGGTCGAAGCGCGCCTTGAAGCGCCCGTCGAGCGTCCGCGACGAGAGGACGTGCTGCACCACCGCCGCCGACTCGAGGTCGCCGACACCCCCGGCGGCGTAGAACCCGCCGTGCCCGTCGGCCGCCGCCACGCTGGCCCGGGCGACGTCGGGCCAGGACGCGTCGGTGCCGCCGCCGGCGAGCCGGACGACCGGCGTCGAGCCGACCTCGGCGACGAGGTCCCGCGTCCCGAGGTACGTGGTCCCGTCGGCGGCCACGCCGAGCAGCTTGCCCTCGTAGCCCCAGGCCGGGCGCGGGTCCGGCAGCCGGCTCGCAGCGCCGGCCGAACCGGCCACGGCGGCGACGGCCGCGAGCGAGACGGCCAGGGCGATCGTGCGACTCCTCACGATGTGCCGAACGTACCGCGTCGGCACCCGCGTGGGAAGGGTCGGCCTACGCCGCGAGCTCGATGGGCGGCGCGGCCAGCTCGATGACCGGCTCGTCCTCGCGCAGCGGCGGCGCCCCCTCGATGTCGCGCATCCCCGGCAGGAACAGCGCGCCGAGGGTCACCAGGCCGCCGACGATGCCGGCGCCGAGCAGCGTCGCCCGCACCCCGACGGCGTCCGCGACCGGGCCGGTGACGGCGAACGACAGCGGCAGGAGCCCGATCGAGATGAGCCAGTCCAGGCTCGACACCCGGCCGAGCAGGGAGGCCGGCACGTGGCGCTGCTTGGCCGTGGCCCAGACGATGGTGCCCGCGGTCTCGAGCACGTTGAAGGCGAAGCTCGCCAGCATCAGCTGCCACACCGCGGTGGCCAGGCCGTAGCCGCAGACCATCACCGTGGCCAGCGTCCAGCAGGCGTACATCAGCGTGATGTCCCGGCGCGGCAGCCCGCGCTCGCCGACCAGGATCGCGCAGCCCACGGCGCCGAGTCCGCCGGCGGCGAACACCAGGCCGAGCTGGGTGGCGCCGCCGCCGAGCTCGTTCTTGACCACGAACGGGAGCAGCACCTCGGCCGGCCCCATGAACGCCAGGTAGGCGAACGCCGCCGACAGGAGCGTCCCCCAGAGCCAGGTGTGGCGGCGGACGAACGAGAAGCCCTCGCGGATCTCGGCGGTCATCGACACGCCGGCGTCGCGGGCGACGCGGCCGAGCGGGCGCATCGAGGCGATGGCCACGCCCGAGGCCACGAACGACAGCGCGTCCAGCGCGAAGGCCGAGCCCGCGCCGAGGGTGCCGATCAGGATGCCCCCGATGGCCGGCCCGGCCAGCCGGAACGCGATCGGCCGCATGAGCTGGTCGAGGGCGTTGGCCTGCGCCAGGAGCGCGGGCGGCAGGACGTCCGGGACGACCGCGTCGAAGGCCGGCGAGAAGAACGCGGTGCCGGCCCCGTACAGCGCCACGAGCGCGCCGACCTCCCACAGGTTCAGCGACCCGGTCGCCGCGAGCAGCGCCATCAGGCCGACGGCCACGGCCCGCACGCTGTCGGCTGCGATCATCACCCGGCGCCGGTCGAAGCGGTCCGAGACGGCCCCGCCGAGGAGCAAGCAGGACGATCGTCGGCACGGTCATCGCGATCGACACCAGCGAGAGCGCGGTCGGCGCGTTCGAGAGCGCGTACACCTCCCAGGCGAGCGCCACCAGGAACGCACCGTCGCCGATCAGCGAGATCGTCATGCCCGACCACATGCGACGGAAGTCGCGGTTCCGCAGGGGCATGAGGAGGTTGATCCGGCTCAGGCCGCCGGATCGGTCGAGCGACTCGTGGCTATGCTGCACGCTGCTCTTCGTCGCCCTCGGCGAGCCAGGCGATCGTGTCCTCGAACGTCATGGGTCGGGCGAAGAAGAAGCCCTGGCCGAGGTCGCAGCCGAGGTCCCGCAGCGCGGTCATCTGGCGCGACTGCTCGATCCCCTCGGCGACCACCTGCATGTCGAGGGTCTCGCCGAGCGAGACGATCGCGGCGGCCAGGTCGGCGGCCTGCTTCGAGGCGCCCGGCGTCAGGAACGAGCGGTCCATCTTGAGGATGTCGACCGGGAAGCGGCTGAGGTAGCTGAGCGACGAGTAGCCCGTGCCGAAGTCGTCCATCGCGAGGCGCACGCCGAGCTGCTTGAGCTCCGCGAGGCGGCGGCCGGCGACGACGGCGTCGGCCATCATCACGCTCTCGGTGATCTCGAGCACCAGCGTCGTGGGATCGATGCCCGAGGCCTCGATCGCGCCGCGGACGTCGCCGACGATGGCCGGGTGCTGCAGCTGCTTGACCGACAGGTTGACGCTCAGGGTGATCGGCGACGGCGAGGCGGCCTGCAGCTCGACGGCGCGGCGGCAGCCCTCGTACATCACCCAGCGGCCCAGCTCGACGATCAGGCCGGTCTCCTCGGCCAGCGGGATGAACTGGGCCGGCTGGACGAGCCCGCGCTCGGGGTGGCGCCAGCGCACCAGCGCCTCGACGCCCGAGACGACGTTGGTGTCGAGCCGGACGACCGGCTGGAAGAAGAGCTCGAACTGGTTCTCGTCGATCGCCCGCTGCAGGTCGGCCCGCAGCTCGAGCCGCTCGACGACGTCGGCGTGCATCGCGGCCTCGAAGACCCGGTAGCCGCGCTTGCCGTCGCGCTTCGAGATGTACATCGCCGCGTCGGCGTTGCGGATCAGCTCGCCGGGGTCGCTCTCGACGTCGGAGCCGCCGGCGAGGGCGATGCCGATCGACGGGCGGACGGACAGCTGCTTGCCGTCGAGCACCACCGGCACGTCGAACGCGTCCAGGATGCGCTCCGCGACGTCCGCGGCGTGCTGGGCGCCGACGACGCCCTCGAGCAGCACGGCGAACTCGTCGCCGCCGAAGCGGGCGGCGGTGTCCGACGGGCGCACGGTGGCCACGAGCCGGGCCGCGACCTCGCGCAGCACCTCGTCGCCGGCCGCGTGGCCGAGGCTGTCGTTGATCGTCTTGAAGTCGTCGAGATCGAGGAACACGACCGCGAGGCCGGTGTCGTCGCGCGACGCCCGGGCGAGGCCCTGCTGCACGCGGTCGGCGAACAGCACGCGGTTCGGCAGGCTCGTGACGGGGTCGTGGAACGCCTGGTGGGAGAGCTGCTGCTCGAACACCTTGCGCTCGCTGACGTCGCGGCCGTTGAGCACGATGCCCTTGACGTGCTCGTCCCCGAGCAGGTCGGTGGCGACGATCTCGAAGTCCACCAGGTGGCCCTCGCAGTGGCGCAGGCGGCACTCGATGAGCTGGTCGCTGCGGCCCGGGTCGTCGAGCAGGCCGCGCAGGCGCTCGCGGTCGGCCGGCGAGCACAGGTCGACGAACGCCTCGCCGACGACGAGCTCCGGGGCGTAGCCCAGGATCCGCTCGCTCGAGGGGCTCTGGTAGGTGACCACGCCGTCGGCGCCGACGACCGTGATCAGGTCGGTGGCGTGGCGAACGAGGGAGGCGAAGCGGGCCTCGCTCTCGCGGCGGTGCACCTCCCCCGACAGGGCGTCGCTCTCGAGGGCCAGCGAGACCTTCGTCGCGAGCGACGAGATCGCGGCCACGAGCAGCGGCGAGAGCGGCGCGGCGGAGCCCACGACCAGCAGGCCGAGGCACTCGCCACGCACGGCCAGCGGCAGGACCAGCGCCCGGCCGTACGGATCCGGCAGCGACAGCTCGAGACGCACCTCCTCCGGCAGGGAGGCGAGCGAGCCGCCCCAGGCGGCGGAGCCGAGCACCTGGCCGGCGTCCACGCTGAGCGGCTGCAGCGGCGCGTCGGCGTCGCAGCCGAGCAGGGCCAGGCCCTCCCCGTCCGGCACGCACAGACGCGCCTCGGCGCCGCGCCCGAGCAGCTCGGGGAGCGCGCTGAGCGCCGCGTCGTAGATCTCGCGGGTGGTCGTCGCGGCGACCAGGGCGGCGCCGGCGGACTGCAGGACGTGCTCGCGGACGGCGGCCCGCTCCTGCTGCCTGACCAGGCCCGAGATGCGCAGGATCACGAGCAGGAACAGCGCGACGGAGGCGCCCGTGATGACCATCGTGTCCTGGTCGCCCTGCCGCCACTCGCGGGCCAGCTCGAACCCCGGGGCGACCAGCGAGGCGGCGCTCAGGAGCGCGAGGCGCATCCCGCTCAGCCGCCGCTCGCGGTCGGGCGTGGCCTCGACGAGGCTGCGCATCGACGGGTGCAGGGCCGACGCGCCGAACAGCAGGTAGTAGCCGATCCAGCCGGCGTCGTAGATCAGCTGGCCGTCGTAGGTGCCGTCGAGCAGCGCCCGCAGGTAGGCGGCGTCCGTCGCCAGGAGCAGGAGGACGGCCAGCGCCAGCAGGTAGAACGAGGCCTGCCGGCGGCCGCCGTCGAAGGCCAGCCGCACGGCCGCGGCGAGCACCAGGACGTCGCCCAGCGGGTAGGCCACCGAGACGGCCTTGCCGAGCGCCGACACGTCGGCCGCGTGGATGTTCGGGGCGATCAGGAAGATCCAGGACAGCAGCGCCACGCCGACGGTGATGATCAGCGCGTCGATGACCCCGGCCCGGTCGCCCTGCGGCGTCCGCCGGCGCACC
This sequence comes from uncultured Actinomycetes bacterium, assembly GCA_963794695.1. GTDB lineage: Bacteria > Actinomycetota > Thermoleophilia > Gaiellales > JALYLC01 > CAWCFJ01. The sequence goes on from CAWCFJ010000001.1 coordinate 137,967, forward strand.
GACAGGAGCAGGCCGGCCATCAGCGCCGGGTACACGAGCAGGTACAGCCCGTCGCCCATGGACGGGAACGGCACCTCGTGGTGGAACAGCTTGGGGTAGGCGTAGGTGTAGAGGTCGCCGAGGAAGAACAGGGTCTGCCCCACCGCGAGCCACGTCCAGGCGCCGGGGTGGGCCGGCCGGTAGCGGCGGATGCCGACCAGGATCGCGATCGCCGGCGAGAGCGACAGCGTGCTCATCAGGTACGGGTTGCCGGCGAACGGCGGCACCCACAGGTAGAGCGCCGTCAGGAACGCGCCGACCGTGAGGTAGGCGTAGCAGGGCCAGGCGGCGCGCAGGTGGAGACGCTCGATCATGCGGCCTCCGACCGGGATCCGCCGTCGTACTGCTGCAGCTCGTAGCGGCCCGCGAGCTCGGACAGGACGTCGACCAGACGGTCGATCTCGGCGTCGCTGTTGGCGTCGGTGACCTGGATCCGGAACCCGACCTCGTCGCGCGGCACCAGCGGGTAGGCCGCCAGGGTCACGTAGATGCCGCGCTCGAACAGGAAGCGGCCGATCTCGCCGATCCGCTCGTGGTCCGCGAGCGGCACCTCGATGATCGGCAGGCCAGAGCGGTTCGGGGTGACGACGCCGTGGCGGTCGAGCACCTCGAGGACGCGGGCGGTCTTGCGCTCGAGGCTCGCGCGGATCGCGTCGCCGCGCTTCTCGTTGACGTCGAACCCGGCCAGCACGGTGGCCAGCGAGGCGACCGGCGACGGGCCGGAGTAGAGGTACGGCGGGGCCGCGACCTTGAGCACGCTCTTCAGCTTCGGCGGGCAGGCGATGAACGCCAGGAGCGAGGAGTAGGACTTCGAGAAGCCGCCGACGAGGACGATGTTGTCGTAGCTCTCGCCGAAGTGGCGGACGATCGAGTTGCCGCGCCGGCCCCACGGGGTCGCCGCGTCGGGGGACTCGCCGATCAGGCCGAAGCCGTGGGCGTCGTCGACGTACAGGAGCGCGTCGTGCTCGCGGCACACCCGGGCGAACTCCACGAGCGGCGGGGCGTTGCCGGTCATGCTGTTGACGCCGTCCATGCAGACCAGCCGGGCCCGGGCGGTGTCGGCGCGCAGGAGCTCGTCGAGGTGGTCGGGGTCCTCGAAGCGGAACCGCTCGACGGTCGCGCCGTGGGCGCGGGCCGCCATGCAGCCGTCGTAGATCGTCTTGTGGGCCCGGCGGTCGAGGAAGATCGAGCCGCCGGCGGCCAGGATCGGGATCACCGACATGTGGATGTGGGTGATCGTCGGCAGCACCAGCGTGTCCTCGGCGCCGAGGAGGTCGGTGAGCCGCTCCTCGATGTCCTCGTAGGGGCGCGGGCTGCCGAGCAGGCGCGACCAGCTCGGGTGGGTGCCCCAGCGCTCGATCGCCGGCTGCACCGAGGCGATGATCTCGGGGTCGAGGTCGAAGCCGAGGTAGTTGCAGGAGGCGAAGTCGGCCAGCCACTGGTCGCCGACCCGGATCATGCGGCCGTCGATCTCGTCGATCACGGCGTCGGTCATCGGGTTCGTCGCCTGCAGCGTCGCGAGATCGGCGCAGGTGGCGAGCCAACGCTCGAGCCACTGCCCGGGGCGCTGGTTCGGGGTGCGGTCCAGGCTGGTCACGAGATAGGTCATCGGATCGCGGGCTTTCACCCTTGAGTTCTTACGCGCTGCGAAACGGATCGGGCACTTTCGAACGCGCCGGTGAACGCGCCCGCCCTGGGCTTGCCGTAGCGCCCCGGCGCCGCCAGGGTGGCCGTGTCAACGGACGTCCCCGACCAGAGGGACGGAAGGAGAACGACACATGCAACGGATGCGGCACGCAGCCGCTGGCCTCGCCGTGCTCGCGGCGGCGGTGGCGATTCCGGCCACCGCCTCGGCGGCCGGCCCCCGGGCCCACAACGCGCTGTTCGTCCAGACCAACGACCCCGGCGGCAACGCCGTGGTGGCGTTCCACCGCAACGCCGACGGGACGCTGCGCCGCGACGCGACCTACCCGACCGGCGGCAACGGCGAGACCGCCGCGGCCTCGCCCGGCGACACGCTCGCGACCCAGAACGGGCTGGTCTACTCGGCCAACCACGGCCTGCTCCTGGCGGTGAACGCCGGCAGCGACACGATCACCTCGTTCAGCGTCGACGGCGACCGGCTGTCGAACGCCCAGAGCTATCCGTCGGGCGGCGACTTCCCGGCCTCGATCGCGGTGCGCGGAAACAAGGTGTACGTCCTGAACGGCGGCGGCGCCGGGAGCATCTCCGGCTTCCACATCGTCGGCGACCACCTCGAGGCGATCCCGGACTCGACCCGCTCGCTCGGTCTGGCCAACACCTCGCCGCCGAACTTCCTGACCTCGCCGGGCCAGATCGGCTTCGGCCCCCGCGGGAACCAGGTCATCGCCACCACGAAGGCCAACGGGACGATCGAGGTCTGGGGCCTCGACGCGAACGACGTTCCCGCGGCCGCCGCGGTCGTGACCCAGTCCGGGCCGCCGATCCCGTTCGCCTTCGACTACGACGCAGCGAACAACCTGATCCTGGCCGAGGCCGGCCCCGACTCGGCGGCCTCGAGCTTCCGGGTCAACAAGGACGGCTCGCTCACCGGGCTCGACGTCCACGTGGCCGACGGCCACCCGGCGGCCTGCTGGATCGTGCACGCCCGCGGCCACTTCTACGTGACCAACACGGGCGACTCGACCATCACCGCCTACAGCTCGACGGCGAGCGGCGACCTGTCGCTGGCCGTGACCGCGGACGGCGTCGTGGCCACCGCCGGCCCGGGCGCCATCGACCTGGCCGTCTCCCGCGACCAGCGCTGGCTGTACGTCCAGAACGGCGCGGCCGGCACGGTCTCCGCCTACTGGGTCAACGACGACGGCAGCCTGACCCTGGTCACCCAGGCGACCGGCCTGCCGGCCTTCGACGGCTCCAGCGGCATGGAAGGGCATCGTCGCCGTCTGAGGCTAGCCTCTGAGCGCATGGAGCTCGACTGGCAGACCGAGGCCGAACGCGTCGCGAGGGACGCGTTCGGCCTCGCTGTCTCGGCGACCGAGCTGCCGGGCGAGCTCGACCGCAACTACCGGCTCGACGCCGAGGACGGCCGGCGCGTGCTCCTGAAGCTGCACCGGCCGGACACCGACACCGCCGTCCTCGACCTGCAGGACGCGGCGCTGCGCCAGGCGGCCTCGAACGACCCCGCCCTGCCCGCTCCGCGGCTGCTCGGACGGGCCCGCGTCGACCTCGGCGGCGAGCGGCGCGAGGCGCGCCTGCTGACCTGGCTCGACGGCGTGACCTGGTCGGATCACGGCGGGCGCGACCCGCGCCTCCTGCAGTCCATCGGTGCGCTGGTGGCCCGGGTCGACGCCGCCCTGTCGGGGCTCGACCACCCGGCCGGCGCGCGGCCGTTCGGCTGGCACCCGCTGCAGGCCGCGGCCCAGCGTGACGCCCTCGAGTGGATCGGGGACGGGATCACCCGGGCGCTCGCGAGCGCCGCCCTCGACGACTACCAGCGCCTCCTGCCCCGCCTCGAGGCGCTGCCGCGCCAGCTGATCCACAACGACGGCCACACCGACAACGTGCTCGTCGACGGCGGCCGGGCGGCGGCCATCGTGGACTTCGGGGACGTCGTCTCGGCTCCGCGGGTGTGCGGTCTGGCGGTCGCCTGCGCCTACGCCGCCCTCGAGACCGAGCGGCCGCTGCGGGTGATCGGCGAGGTCGCCGCCGGCTACCACGACGTGGCGCCCGCTCGACGCGGTCGAGCTCGAGCTCCTGTTCGACCTCGTCCGCACCCGGCTCGCGGTGTCCGCCTGCATGGCCGCGCGCCAGTCCCGGGCCGATCCCGACAACGAGTACCTGCTGGTCAGCCAGCACGCGGTCCCTCGGGCGCTGGCCCAGCTCGCGGCCGAGAACCGGCACCTGGCGCACTTCGGCCTGCGCGACGCCTGCGGCCTCGAGCCGAGCCCGACGGCGTTCGCCGTGCGCAGCTTCCTGCAGCGGCGCGACCCCGAGCCCGCGCCCGTCGTCGACGCCCCGCTCGACACGGCGGTCGTGCTCGACTGGAGCACCGCCAACGAGGAGGTCACCCGGCTCGCCCGGGCCGGCGAGATCGCCGCGCTCACGACCCTGGTCGAGGAGGAGCTCGACGCCGTCGGCGCGACCGTCGGAATCGGGCGCTACCTCGAGGCCCGCGGCGTCTACGCCGGGGCGGCCTTCGAGGCCGCGGACGCCGAGGACCAGCGCACCGTGCACGTCGGCCTCGACCTGTTCCTGCCCGCCGGGGAGGTCGTGCGGGCCCCGCTCGACGGCGTCGTCGAGGCCAGCGCGGAGTGCGCCGCGGCCTACGACTTCGGGCCGATGGCCATCCTGCGCCACGAGACCGACGGCGGCGTCCCGTTCTGGACGCTGTACGGCCACCTGAGCCGCGACTCGCTGCCCGGCCTGCAGCCCGGCCGGGCCGTCGCCCGCGGCGAGGAGCTCGCCCGGATCGGGCCGTACCCCGAGAACGGCAACTGGCCGCCGCACCTGCACTTCCAGCTCCTGACCGACCTGCTCGACCTCGGGACGGGCATGCACGGCGTGGCCCCGCCGGCGGCGCTCGACGTGTGGGAGTCGGTCTCGCCCGACCCGAACCTGATCCTCGGCCTGCCGCTGGCGGTGCGGGCCGAGCCGCCGCGCAGCCGGGCCTGGATCGAGCGGCGTCGCCGCATCAACATCGGCCGCTCGCTGAGCGTGTCCTACGCCGACCCGCTGCAGATCGTGCGCGGCGAGGGCGCGTACCTGTACGACGCCGACGGCCGCGGCTTCCTCGACCTGGTCAACAACGTGGCCCACGTCGGCCACTGCCACCCCCGGGTGGTCGCAGGCGGTGGAGCGCCAGAAGCGCGTCCTCGACACCAACACGCGCTACCTGCACCCGCTGATCGCCGGCTACGCCCGCCGGCTCGCCGCGCTGCTGCCCGACCCGTTGTCGGTCGTCTACCTGACGAACTCGGGGAGCGAGGCGAACGACCTCGCGCTTCGCATCGCCCGCGTCCACACGGGCGCCTCGGACACCCTGGTGCTCGACCACGCCTACCACGGCAACCTGTCCTCGCTGATCGCGATCAGCCCGTACAAGTTCAACGGCGCCGGCGGCCAGGGACGCCCCGACGGCACCTGGGTGTGCGAGCTGCCCGACCCCTACAAGGGGCGCCTGCGGCTCGACGAGGCCTACCTCGGCCGCCGCTACGCCGAGGACGTGCGCCGGACGATCGACGCCGTCGAGGCCGCAGGCCGGCGCCCGGCGGCCTTCGTGGTCGAGACGCTGCCGGGCTGCGCCGGCCAGATCGTGCTCCCCGACGGCTACCTCGAGGCGGCCTTCGCCCACGCCAGAGGCGCCGGCGCGGTGTGCATCGCCGACGAGGTGCAGACCGGCTTCGGCCGGGTGGGAACGCACGCCTTCGCCTTCGAGACCCAGGGCGTCGTGCCCGACATCGTCACCCTGGGAAAGCCCATCGGCAACGGCCACCCGCTGGGGGCGGTCGTGACCACCCCGGCGCTGGCCCGCTCGTTCGAGACCGGGATGGAGTACTTCAACACCTTCGGCGGCAACCCCGTCTCCTGCGCGGCCGGCCTGGCGGTGCTCGACGTGCTGCGCGACGAGCGGCTGCAGGCCCGGGCCAGGGTGCTCGGCGAGCGGATGCTCGACGGGCTGCGCGAGCTGGCCGGCCGCCACGAGCTGGTCGGCGACGTGCGCGGCGCGGGCCTGTTCCTGGGCCTCGAGCTGGTCACCGACCGCGAGACCCGCGCGCCCGCCACCGCCGCGGCGTCGGCCGTGGTCGAGGCGGCCAGGACCCACGGGATCCTCCTGTCCACCGACGGGCCGGCGGCCAACGTGATCAAGCTCAAGCCGCCGCTGGTGCTGGCCGAGGCGGACGTCGACCGGGCCGTCGAGGTGCTCGATACCGCCCTCCGCGGGTGATCGCACGACCACCCTCGCCAGCGAGCGATTCCGACCGTACGCTCGTGAGCGGACGCCGGCTCCTCCTGCCGGCGCCTGGCCTGTCTTCCATACCCCGTCGGCAGGCCGCGCCTGCTTCCGCCGGGCCGATACCGCGGCCCGGCGGAAGCCCGTTTCCCGTCCCCACCCTGACGGGTAGGCCACCGCGAGTGGACAACGAACGGGGAGCGTGCTGATGGACGTGCAGGAGCGGGTCGCACTGGCCGAGGCCGTCGACGGCGAGGACCTGGCCGGCACCCTCGAGGAGTGGGCCGGCGAGTCGCCGGCGAACCAGCGCCGCTGGCACTCGATCCTGGTCGCGACCCTGTCACCGGACGACGAGGGCACCGTCACCCGCGCCGAGGCGGTGTCGGTCGACGACCTGAGCCCGGTCGATCCGACGGCGGACGACCCGGCGCAGTACCGGGCGACGGCGACGGTCGACGCGGTCATCGAGCGGCACCCGTCGGGTGCCGAGGCCGAGACCGACGAGTTCGAGGCGGCGTCCGTGGTGATCGAGCTCACGGCGACGCTCGGCCGCACCGACGAGGGTGACCATCGAGGTCCTGGTGCACGACGTGGCCGCCGCCGACGAGGGGTGACGGCGACCTAGCGCTCGCGGCGCCCGGCGTTCGGCGTGTCCGAGCCGGGCGTCCAGGCCGCAGCCTCCTCGCTGCCCTGCATGCCCGGCGTCGCCGGACTGCTCGAGCACGCCCTCGGCGTCGGCCTTGCCGTGCTCGGCGGCGCGCGTGGCGGCCTCGTCCTCGGTGCCCTCCTGGGCCTCGACGACGTCGTCTGCCTCGTGCCATTCCTCTGCCATTGGTTTCCTCCTCGGTTGGGTGGAACCGGTTCGTCCCCGGCCTCTCGCCGCGAAAACCTGCGTTTAGTGGAGTCCGCGCCGGACATGCATCAAAGGACCTAGGCGCGCCCTCGCAGGGCAGCTGGCGGTCGACCCAGGTGTCCATGACACGCGAGCTTCGACAACGCATGACTGCCCGGGCCGAGAACCTCGGCGCCGTCCGCCAGTGGGTCTCCGAGCTGTGCAGGGGCGTTCCGGTCGAGGAGCCCCTGGCCACGGACGTGAAGCTCGCCGTGAGCGAGGCCTGCGCCAACGTCGTGATGCACGCCTACGCGGGCGGCGAGCCGGGCGCCCTCGAGGTCGAGGCCGAGCCGGACGGCGACCTCCTGCGGATCGTGGTGCGCGACGAGGGCGGCGGCATCAGGCCACGCCCCGACAGCCCCGGCGCCGGACTCGGCCTGCCGCTGATCGCAGCGCTCTCGGAGTGGGTCGAGGTGCGCCGCGACGAGACGTCCCACAGCACCGAGCTGGTGATGACGTTCCAGGTGCGGCCGCGCGCGGCGGCGCACGAGCAGGTCCCGGGCTAGAACCGCCTACAGTTCCCGCCGATGTCGGTCCTCGAGAGCCGCGTGGACGTGACCTCTGCCGTCGCGCGCGAGAACCGGGCGCACATGGAGGGGCTGGTCGCAGACCTCCGCGACCGGCTCGCCGCGGTGCGCGCCGGCGGCGGAGAGCGGGCGATCGAGCGCCACCGCTCGCGCGGCAAGCTCCTGGCCCGCGAGCGGATCGACCTCCTGCTCGACCCCGACAGCGCGTTCCTCGAGCTCTCGCCGCTGGCCGCGCTGGGCCTGTACGGCGACGACGCGCCGTCCGCCGGGATCGTCACCGGCATCGGCCGGGTGCACGGCCAGGAGTGCGTGATCGTGGCCAACGACGCCACGGTCAAGGGCGGGACGTACTACCCGCTCACGGTCAAGAAGCACCTGCGGGCCCAGGAGATCGCGGCCCAGAACGAGCTGCCGTGCATCTACCTGGTCGACTCCGGCGGGGCGTTCCTGCCGCTGCAGGACGAGGTCTTCCCGGACCGCGACCACTTCGGCCGGATCTTCTACAACCAGGCCACGATGTCGGCCCGCGGGATCCCCCAGCTGGCCGCCGTGATGGGCTCGTGCACCGCCGGCGGGGCGTACGTCCCGGCGATGTCCGACGAGACGGTGATCGTGCGCGGCACCGGCACGATCTTCCTCGGCGGGCCGCCGCTGGTGAAGGCCGCCACGGGCGAGGAGGTGACCGCCGAGGAGCTCGGCGGGGCCGACGTCCACACCCGGATCAGCGGCGTCGCCGACGGCTACGCGGTGTCCGACGAGCACGCCCTGGCGCTGGTCCGCGCGTCGGTGGCCACGCTCGAGCGCCGGCGCTACCTGCCCTGGGAGCTGCACGACCCGCAGGAGCCGGCCAGCGACCCGGCCGAGCTGTACGACCTCGTCCCGGCGGACACCCGCCGCCCGTACGACGTGCGCGAGCTGATCGCCCGGATCGTCGACGGCTCCCGGCTTCACGAGTTCAAGCCGCTGTACGGCGAGACGCTGGTCTGCGGCTTCGCCCGGATCTGGGGCTATCCGGTGGCGATCCTGGCCAACAACGGGATCCTCTTCTCGCAGTCCGCGCTCAAGGGGGCGCACTTCATCCAGCTCGCCTGCCAGCGCAAGATCCCCCTGCTCTTCCTGCAGAACATCTCGGGCTTCATGGTCGGGCGCGAGTACGAGCACGGCGGCATCGCGAAGGACGGCGCCAAGCTCGTCACGGCGGTGGCCTGCGCCCAGGTGCCGAAGCTCACGGTGATCGTCGGCGGCTCGTTCGGGGCCGGCAACTACGGGATGTGCGGGCGGGCCTACGCGCCGCGCCAGCTGTGGATGTGGCCGAACGCCCGGATCTCGGTGATGGGCGCGCGCCAGGCCGCCGAGACGCTGCTGACGGTGCGGCTGGACGCGCTGCGGGCCCGCGGCGAGGACCTCTCCGAGGAGGACCGCGAGGCGTTCACCCGGCCGATCCTCGACAAGTACGAGGAGGAGGGCTCGGCCTACCACTCGACCGCCCGGCTGTGGGACGACGGCATCCTCGACCCCCTCGACACGCGCCGGGTGCTGGCGCTCGGGCTGGCCGCGGCGACGCGGACGCCGGTTCCCGAGCCGCGCTTCGGCGTGTTTCGCATGTGAGCGGCGTCGCGCTCGAGCGCCGGGGCGACGGTCGCCTGGGTCTGGCTCGACCGGCCCGAGCTGCACAACGCGTTCGACGCGCCGATGATCGCGGCGCTGCACGAGACGTTCGCCGGCTCTGGCCGCGGACGACGGGGTGCGCTGCGTGGTGCTGGCGGGCCGCGGGCGCTCGTTCTCGGCCGGGGCCGACGTGAACTGGATGCGGGCCTCGCTCGACCTCCCTCCCGCCGAGAACGTGGCCGACGCCGAGCGGCTGGCCGAGATGCTGCTGGCCGTCGACGCCTGCCCGAAGCCGGTGGTCGCCAGGGTGCACGGCGCGGCCCTCGGCGGCGGCTCGGGTCTCGTCGCCTGCTGCGACGTGGCGCTGGCCTCGGAGCGGGCCACGTTCGGCTTCACCGAGACCCGGCTCGGCCTGATCCCGGCGGTCATCTCGCCGTTCGCCGTCCCGAAGATCGGCGTCAGCCAGGCGCGGGCGCTGTTCCTGAGCGGCTCGCGCTTCGACGCCCGGCGGGCGCTGCAGATCGGGCTGGTGCACGAGGTGCTGCCCGACGACGAGGCCCTGGATGCGGCCGTCGAACGGGTGACGTCCGAGCTGCTGACCGCCGGGCCGCTGGCGGTGGCCCACGCCAAGCGGCTGCTCGGCCGGGTCGCCGGCCACGACCCGGCGTCGCTGCGGCGGCTGACGGCGGAGGCGATCGCCGAGCGCCGGGCCTCGCCCGAGGGGCAGGAGGGCCTGCGGGCGTTCCTCGAGCGGCGCGAGCCGGGCTGGCGCGCGTGAGGTCGTTCGAGACCGTCGCGATCGCCAACCGCGGCGAGATCGCGGTGCGGGTGATCCGCGCCTGCCGCGAGCTCGGCCTGCGCTCGGTGGCGCTGTACGCGGCCGACGACGCCGGCGCCCTGCACGTGCGGCGAGGCCGATGCCGCGATCGAGGTGCCGTCCTACCTGGACGCCCCGGCGCTGGCGGTGGCCGCGAGCGCGGGGGGCGCCCAGGCGCTGCACCCCGGCTACGGCTTCCTGGCCGAGGACGCCGACCCTGGCCGAGGCCTGCGCGGCCGCCGGAGTGACGTTCATCGGCCCGCCGCCCGAGGCGCTGCGCTCGCTGGCCCGAAAGGACGAGGCCCGCCGCCTGGCGGTGGAGTGCGACGTCCCGGTGGTGCCCGGCGGCGACGACCCGTTCGCGCTCGACCTCCCGCTGCTGGTCAAGGCCGCAGCGGGCGGCGGCGGGCGCGGGATGCGGGTGGTGCGCGACCACGGCGAGCTCGACGGCGCCATCGAGGCGGCCCGGCGCGAGGCCCTGGCGGCGTTCGGCGACGACACGGTGCTGTTCGAGCGCTACGTCGAGCACCCGCGGCACGTCGAGATCCAGATCCTGCGCGACGCCCACGGGCACGGCATCCACCTGGCCGAGCGCGACTGCTCGGTGCAGCGGCGCCACCAGAAGGTGCTCGAGGAGGCCCCCGCGCCCGCGCTGCCGCCCGAGCTCCGCTCGACCCTCGGGGCCGCCGCGCTGCGGCTGGCCGAGGCGGTCGGCTACGTCGGCGCCGGCACGGCCGAGTTCCTGGTCGACCAGGACGGCTCGTTCTTCTTCCTCGAGATGAACGCCCGGATCCAGGTCGAGCACCCGGTCACCGAGGCGGTCACCGCGGTCGACCTGGTGCGCCGGCAGATCGAGATCGCCGCCGGCGCCGAGCTCGAGCTGCGCCAGTCGGACCTGGTGCTGCGCGGCCACGCCGTCGAGGTGCGGCTGTACGCCGAGGACGCCGAGGCCGGCTTCCTCCCCCAGGCCGGCCGCGTGCTGGCGCTGGAGCTCCCGTCCGGGCCCGGGATCCGGGTCGACGCGGGCGTCGCAGGCCGGCGACGTGGTCGGGCTGCGCTACGACCCGATGATCGCCAAGCTGATCGCCCACGGCGAGACCCGGGAGCACGCCCTGGCGCGGCTCGCCGGGGCTCTCGACGAGACCGTGGTGCTCGGGGTGACCACGAACCTGCCGTTCCTGCGCTGGCTGGTGCGCGACGACGAGCTGCGCAGCGGCCCGGTCACCACGCGGTTCCTCGAGCAGCGCTGGCACCCCTCCCCAGCCGGCGAGCCCTCCGCAGAGGTGCTCGCCGCGGCCGACGCCTACGCCGCCCGCGAGCGGGGCCGGAGCCCGTGGAGCGGCCGCTGGCGCACCGGACTGCCGCCGGTCGAGCAGGGCCTGCGCGTGGCCCGCGGCGACGACGGCTCGCTGCACGTGTGGAGCGACGGGCGCTCGTACCGGGTGCCGCGCCGGATGCTCGGCACGGTCGACGAGCTGGCCCACGCCCCGCAGGCCGGCGGCGGCGAGGAGCACGCCCGGCTCGCGGCTCCGATGCCGGGCACGGTGCTGCAGGTGGACGTGAAGGAGGGCGACGAGGTGCGGGCAGGCAGCCAGCTCCTGCTGCTCGAGGCGATGAAGATGGAGCACCCGGTCACGGCGCCCTTCGACGGCACCGTGACCCGCGTCGGCGCCGCCGCCGGCGCGCTGGTGCAGGCGGGCGACGTGCTCGTCGAGCTCGTGGCGTCGTAGCCGCTACCGTCTGCCGCATGACCGATCCCGACTGGTGGGCAGCCTTCTTCGCCGGGCCCTGGATCGACGCCCAGCGCGCCGCCTGGAGCGGCGAGGAGACGCAGTCCGACGCCGACGCGGTCGAGCAGCTCCTGCAGCTCGGGCCCGGCTCGGACGTGCTCGACGCGCCCTGCGGCGAGGGCCGCGTGTCGCTCGAGCTGGCCGCTCGCGGCCACCGGGTGCACGGGATCGACATCACCGGGCCGCTGCTCGAGACCGCGCGAGCCCGGGCCGCCGAGCGCGGGCTCGAGGCGACCTTCGAGCAGGGCGACATGCGCGCCCTCGACGCCGAGGCGGCGTACGACGGGGCGCTCTGCTGGTGGGGCTCGTTCGGCTACTTCCCCGACGAGCAGAACGAGGCCTTCGCGGCCGCGGTCGCTCGGGCCCTGCGGCCCGGCGCGCGGTTCGTGATCGACACCCACGTCGCCGAGTCGATCCTGCCCCGGCTCTCGCCGCGGGGCTGGTGGGAGGCCGGCGACGTGACGGTGCTCGAGGAGCGAAGCTGGGACCACGAGACCGGCCGGATCGACACCGAGTGGACGCTGATCCGGGAGGGCCAGGCACCGCTGCGGCGGCCGTCGTCGATCCGGGTCTACACCTATCGCGAGCTGGCCGAGCTGCTGCGCCGGGCCGGGTTCGCCTCGGTCGAGGGCTTCGACCGGATCGACGCATGGAGCCGTTCGCGGTCGGCGCGCGGCGCACGGCGATGGTGGCCGTCAAGCCGGCCTAGCGGCGGGCGATCCGCCAGACGATCCCGGTGCCCCAGTCGGCGACCAGCAGGGCGCCGTCCTTCGCGAAGGTCACCGCCAGCGGGTGGGCGAAGCCGCCGGTCGCGAAGCGCTCCACCCGGTGGCTGCCGTCGTGCAGGTGGACGCGGGCCACGTAGCGGCCGACGCTGTTCCCGAAGTACGTGCCCCAGAGGGCCACGAACGCGTCCCCACCCATCTGCGGGCCGAAGCTCGGAGGAGCGAAGGCGATGCCGTCGGCGGACGTGTGCGCGGCGAACTGGGCCACCGGCGGGTCGGTGCCGGCACAGCCCGTTCCGCGGCGCACGCCGTAGCAGGTCGGAAAGCCGTAGCGGTGGCCGGCCTGCAGCAGGTCGAGCTCGTCCGGCGCGCCGAGGGCCTTCTCGTCACGGCCGTTGTCGGTGGCCCACAGGCGTCCCTTCCCGTCCACCGCCAGGCCGTAGGGGTTGCGCAGGCCCGAGGCGAAGACCCGCAGGTCGGAGCCGTCCGGCCTGAAGCTCAGCACGGCCGCCGACCGCCGGCTCGTCTGCGGGCAGGCGTTGCAGGTCGACCCCGAGCCGAGGTACAGCCGGCCGTGCAGCTGCACGATCGCGTCCTGCTGGTGCAGCCCGTTCGGCAGGTGGTCGACGATGACCCGGTCGCTGTCGGCCCGCCGGTCGCCGTTCGTGTCGGTCAGCCTCGAGACCCGGCCCTTGTCGGAGACGTACAGCGCGCCGGCGTACCAGAGCAGGCCGAGCGTGGACTCCCGAAAGCCCTTCGCGAAGACCCGCGGAGCCTTCGCGCCCTGGCTGAACGAGACGACCCGGCCGGCCTCCTCGGTGGCGTAGAGGAAGCCGTGCGGCCCGAACGCGAGCGCCGTCGGCTGGTGCAGGCCGGTGGCGTAGACCGTCGCCTGGAAGCCGGACGGCACGCTCGGCGGAGCACACGGCGAGCAGGGCTGCCGCGACCAGCGCGGCAGCCGTCACGCGCTGAACCGGCCGCCGACGAGCACGTCCAGCTCGCGGCCGGCGGCGTCGACGCCGCGCACCTCGAGCTCCGGCGAGCCGATCATCACGTCGAGGTGCAGGCCCGACTCGTTGACCGGCTCGGCACCCGGCCGGCGGCCGAACTGGAAGCCGCTGCCGAAGGCGATGTGGCTCGCGGCGTTCTCGTCGAGCAGCGTCATCCCGTAGGTCCTGCCGGTCGCGCCCACCCGCGAGCGACCGTCGACCAGGGCGACCTCGCCGAGCCGGCCTGCGCCCGCGTCCCGCGCGAGGTACTGGCGCAGGTAGCTCGCATCCGCCGGATCGTCCGCGTCGATCTCGACGAGCACGCCGTCCGGCGAAGACGCCGCGGATCCCGTCGATGATCCGGCCCTGCACCGACAGCGGCCGGGTGCAGGCGAAGCGGCCCTCGGTGCCGTGCGGCGAAGGGCTCGTGAAGACCTCCTCGGTCGGCACGTTCCCCGAGTAGCGTCCGTCGGCATACGGCAGGGTGCCGCCGCGCCAGACCGTCCCTTCGGGCAGGCGGAGGCGCAGGTCGGTGCCCGGGCCGGTCAGGTGCAGCTCGCGCAGCTCGCGGCCGGTCAGCTCGGTGGCCACGCCCTCGAGCCCGGCGACGTGCCGGGCCCAGCCGTCCGCCCCGTCCTCCGGGCCGATCCGGGCGAAGGCCACGAGGTCGCGCTCGAGCGCCTCGAAGCGCCTGCTGCTCGTCGAGCTCGGGGAAGACCCGCTGCGCCCAGGCGGCGGTCGGATGCGCGGTGACGCAGAACCGGACCTGCGCTGTTGGAGACGCGCCTTGAGGTAGCGCTTGCGGGCGCCGATGTTCTCGGTCGACAGCTTCGCCGCGCGGTCGGCGGCGCACGTCGGAGAGCAGCCCCGGCTGGGACTCCCCCGCGACCCAGACGATCCCGGCGTCGGCCGCGAGCAGCTCCTGCATGCGCGCCTCGAGCCAGCCGACGTTGCTGCCGAGCGCCTCCTCGGGCGCCAGCAGGCCGCGCAGGTGGCGCTCCTCGGGCTCGCTGTAGAGCAGGTCGACGCGGGCCGCGCCGGCCCGGTAGCCCGCCTCGACCAGCGCCAGACAGAACGGTCTGTGCGCCGCCTCGGAGTGGATCGCGAGCACCTGGCCGTCCCCGATCCGCAGGGCGTCGCGGACGATCGCGTCGGCGTAGCGGGCGAGGATCTCCGGCTGCATCGGCGGAACGCTATACGCTCGCCCGCCATGTCGACCGCCCTACTCGGAGCCGCCATCGCGTTCGGATTGGCGGTCCTCACGACGCCCGCAGGCGTGTCCGGGGCGGTGCTCCTGCTGCCGGTGCAGGTGTCGGTGCTCGGCGTCCCGAGCCCGTCGGTGACGCCGACCAACCTGCTCTACAACGTGATCGCCACGCCCGGCGGGCTGTACCGCTACTGGCGCTCGGGGGCGCTGCGGCGCGACCTCGCGGCCACGCTGCTGGTGGGGACGCTGCCCGGCGTCGTCCTGGGTGCCGCGCTGCGGGTGGAGCTCCTGCCGGGCCAGCGCCCGTTCCTGCTCGTCGTGGCCTGCGTGCTCGGGCCGCTCGGGCTGTGGCTGCTGCTCGGCTCGCCCCACCGCGCGGCGCGCGCCGTTCCCGCGCCGTCGCGCCTGCGGGTGCTGGCCTTCGGGGTCGGGGTGATCGGCGGGATCTACGGGATCGGCGGCGGGTCGATCCTGGCGCCGATCCTGATCGTGCTCGGCTACACGGTCGGCGACATCGCCGGAGCGGCGCTGCTCTCGACGTTCGTGACGTCGATCGCCGGCATCGTGACCTTCGAGCTGCTGGCGACGCGCGAGCCCGGCCACGTCGGGCCGGACTGGGCCGTCGGCCTCGCGGTCGGCCTCGGCGGGCTGCTCGGCTCCTACACCGGGGCCCGGCTGCAGCCGCACCTCCCCGAGGAGGGCCTGCGCCGCCTGCTCGGGGCGCTGGCGCTGGCCGTCGCGCTGCGCTACGCCTGGGTCGTCGCGACCTGAAGCCGCGCGGACGCGGCCGGGACAGGGCCTCCCCAGGCCATCCCGACCGCATCGACGCGTGGGTCGTCGTTCGCTTGTCGCTCTTTGGGACGCGGACCCCCTGGGTGGAGAGTGGACGGCATCGACGCGCTGGTCTGTCCTGCAGCGCGACTGGGCCAAGCCTCCCCGGCGGCGCTCTAGCAACGCTCTAGCGCCGCTCTAGAGGCGGCCGGGTCCGACCGCCTGCAACACTGAAGGAGTCGATGGACGAGCCGCTTCGGTGCTACCGCCACCCGGACGAGGAGACCCGCGTCCAGTGCTCGAACTGCGGCCGTCCGATCTGCACGAGGTGCATGATCTCGAGCCCGGTCGGGATGCGCTGCCCCGAGTGCGCGGGGCGCAAGCGCGGCCCGGCGCCAGGCGGCGTCGCGGGCGGTGAGCCGCGGCACCCCGGTGGTCACGATCGGGCTGATCGTGGTGAACGTGCTCGCGTTCGCGCTCGAGCGCGGCGGCGACCAGACGAGCCAGGCCTACCAGCGCGGCGCGCTCGTCGGGAGCCTGGTCGGCGACGGCGAGTGGTGGCGGCTGGTCACCTCCGGGTTCCTGCACGCGACGGTCGCCCACATCGTCCTCAACATGCTCGGGCTGTGGTTCCTGGGATCGGCCCTCGAGCTGTACGTCGGGCCGTACCGGTTCGCGGCGATCTACTTCCTCGGGCTGCTCGGCGGGGCGGCCGGCGCGCTGTTGACGACCGCGCCGAACGTGCCCGTCGTCGGAGCGTCCGGGGCGATCTTCGGGCTGCTGGGTGCCCTGCTGGTGGCGCAGCGGAGGGGCGCCATCTACGGCCCGATACTGCCGCTGCTGGCGTTGAACCTGATCATCACCGTGACCAACCCGAACATCTCGATCGGCGGGCACGTCGGCGGGTTCATCGGCGGCGGTCTCGCGGCGCTGGCGCTCGACCGGATCGGCGGCGGCCACATCGCCTACGGCCGCCGGATCGGCCCGGCGTCGCTGGCGCTGGCGGCGATCGGGATCGGCGAGCTGCTGGTCGCCGCCGCCGCCGTCCGCTGACCGGCTCCTCCATCGATCGGGGGACGAAAGGGCGCCGATCGGTGCCGATCATCTCTGCATGGGGAACGGGCTGCAACGGCGCCCCGGAGCGCGCGACGACCGCTCCGATGCCGGCAATCTTCGCGTCGAGCCGTACGCGCCTGCCGACGCGCAGGCCGTCCTCCGGCTGACGGAGTACGCCCTGGCGAACGCCGACGAGCAGCTCGGCTCGCCGCTGTGGCAGAGCCGGCCGGAGATCGAGCACGAGCTCGCGACCTGGCAGATCTCGCCCGCGCGTCGCTGTTCGTGGCCCGCGACGAGGGCACCGTGATCGGCGTCGGCGGCGTGGAGTGCTACCCCGCGTCGCGGCTGTGCCTGCTGCACGGCCCGATCGTGGCGCCGGGCGCGCGTGGCCGCGGCGCCGGCAGCGCCCTGTTCCGGACCGCGATGCGGGCTGCCCGCTGGCACGGGATGCGGGAGATCCACATCTCGATCGGCCGCGACAACCTGCGCGCCGATCGGATCCTGACCTCGGAAGGCTTCACCCGCGGCGAGACGAACGCGGTGTACCGCTTCGAGCGCGGGCGCCACATCCCGCTGCCCGAGGCCGAGCGGATCACGCTGCACCGCGCCGGGCCGGCCGACCAGATCCTGCTCGCCCGGTCGATCCGCTGCGGCGCCGCGAGCACCCAGCTGGCCGCCGACGAGCTGCACCGGGCGCTGCGCGACGCGACCCAGCACGTCTACGTCGGGAGCCTCGACGGCGAGCCGTTCGGCAGCGTCGTCGTCGACACCCGCGACACCTGGATCTACGGTCTGAACGTGTCGGACGCGGCGCGCGAGCGCGGCCTCGGCGCGGCGCTCCTGTCGCGGGCGCTGTCGGAGTTCTGGCAGGAGAGCCCGACCGCCTGGCTCGGGATGACCGTCCGGATCGACAACCTGACGGCGATCAACCTGTACCGCCGCCAGGGCTTCGAGCCGTGGCTCGTGCTCGTGAACCACGCCCGCGCGCTGTAGCGCGGCGCTAGTCGTCGTCCTCCGCGCCCTCGTACGGCGCGAACACCCGGTACGGGACGCCGCTGGCGGCCGCGTAGGCGTAGGGGTGCGCGAAGACGTCGGCGGCACGATCGGCCGGCGCGTCGAGGGTGAAGGCGTCGCCCGTGCGGTCGTTGCGGACGGCGACCAGGAGGCTCCCGGACGCCGGCAGCCACCACAGCGTCACGTCGACGCCGTCGTTGCTGCGATGGGCGAGCTCGCTCGCGGCGTCGAGGCCGTCGAGCTGCGGAGGTGGTGGCGGTGGCGCTCATGCTGTCTCCTTCGGTTCGAGGCCGCCGGATGCGGCCACGAGTGGAGCATCGAGCCCGCCGCTCTCGGTTCGCTCAACGATCTGGTCAACGACGCGCGCCGCCCCTCCTCCACGAGCGCGTCGAGCTCCCCTCCTCCACGCCGAGGCGTGCCCTCCCCTCCTCCATCGTGTTACCATGCTGTCATGACAGCGTGATCGGACGCCAAAGGGAATGTCATCTCCTCAAAGCGCGTCCTGCTGGGTATCGTCCTCTCGATGGATCTCGACCTCTCCCAGCAGCACCGCCTGTTCCGCGACACCGTCCGCGAGTTCGCCGAAGGCGAGATCGCCCCGGTGGCCGAGGAGCTCGACCGCAGCTCCCGCTTCCCGCTCGACGAGCTGCGCAAGGCCGCAGAGCTCGGCCTGCTGGGGATCCCGTTCCCCGAGGAGTACGGGGGCACGGGCGCCGACACCCTGTCCTACGCCCTGGCGATCGAGGAGCTCGGCCGGATCGACTCGTCGTTCGCGATCACCGTCGCGGCCCACACGTCCCTCGGCACCTCACCGATCTACCTGTTCGGCGACGAGCGCCAGAAGCGCGAGTGGCTCCCGCCGCTGGCCTCCGGCGAGCAGCTCGCGGCCTTCGGCCTGACCGAGGCAGAGGCAGGCTCCGACGCCGGCGCGACCCGCACCCGGGCCCGCCTCGACGGCGGCGAGTGGGTGATCGACGGCTCCAAGATGTTCATCACCAACGCCGGGACGCCGGTCACCTCGTGCGTCACGATCACCGCCCGCACCGGCGACGACGAGGTGTCGAACCTCGTCGTCTTCAACGGCACGGACGGCTACGACGTCGGCCCGCCGCTCAAGAAGATGGGCTGGAAGGCGTCCGACACCCGGCCGCTCTCGTTCGGCGGGTGCCGGGTTCCCGAGGGCAACCTGCTCGGGCCGCGCGGCAAGGGCTTCACCCAGTTCCTCGAGATCCTCGACGGCGGCCGCATCTCGGTCGCCGCGCTGGGGCTCGGCCTGGCCCAGGGCGCGTACGAACAGGCGCTGGCGTACGCCCGGGAGCGACAGCAGTTCGGTCGGCCGATCGGCAAGTTCCAGGCCGTCCAGTTCATGCTGGCCGACATGGCCGTCGAGATCGAGGCCGGCCGCGCCCTGACCTACAAGGCCGCGTGGCTCAAGGACCAGGGCCGCCCGTTCGCGCACGCCGCCTCGATGGCCAAGCTGTACACGGGCGAGCTCGCGCGCCGCGCGGCGAACGCCTCGCTGCAGATCCACGGCGGCTACGGCTACATGGACGAGTTCCCGATCTCGCGCTTCTACCGCGACGCCAAGATCCTCGAGATCGGCGAGGGCACGAACGAGGTGCAGCGCCTCGTGATCGCCCGGGGTCTCGGCTTGTGATCTTCGAGCAGGTCGTCGAGGACGACCTCGGCTGCGCGAGCTACGTCGTCGGCTGCGAGGCGGCCGGCGAGGCGGTCGTGGTCGACCCGCCGCTCGCGGCCGAGCGGGTGCTCGAGGTCTGCCGCCGCCACGAGCTGCGGCTCGTCGGGGTGATCGAGACCCACACCCATGCCGACCACGTGTCGGGGCACGGGGTGCTGGCGAGCGAGCTCGGGGCCTGGATCGCGATCCACCGGAGCGCCGGCGTGGCCTACCCGAACCGTCCGCTCGAGGACGGCGACCGCGTGCGGGTGGGCGCGCTGGCACTCGACGTCCTGCACACCCCGGGCCACCGCCCCGAGCACTGCTGCCTGGCGCTGAGCGACCTGAACCGGGCCGACGAGCCGTGGCTCGTGATGACCGGCGACGCGCTGTTCGTGGGCGACACCGGGCGCCCGGACCTGGCCGTCGGCGGCGAGGAGGGCGCATCGGCGCTGTACCGCTCGCTGCACGAGCGGCTGCGGACGCTGCGCGACGGCGTCGAGGTCTTCCCGGGCCACGTGGCCGGCTCGCTGTGCGGCCGCGGGATGTCGTCCAAGACCTCCACCACGCTCGGCTTCGAGCGGCGCTTCAACCCGATGCTGGCCGACGATGGCCGTCGGGGACTTCGTCCGCCGGGCCAACGCCGACCTCGCGCCGAAGCCGCCGACGATGGCCCGGATCGTCGAGATCAACCGCGGCCCCCTGCTGACCGAGCGGCCGCGGGCCCGCTACGTCGAGCGGCTCGACGACGGCGACCAGGTGCTCGACGTCCGCTCGCCTGCCGCGTTCGCCGCTCGGCCACCTGCCGGGCTCGATCAACGTGCCCGTCGAGCTGAAGGGCTTCGCCAACCGGGCCGGCTTCATCCTCGATGCGACGCGTCCGATCGTCATCGTCGCCGAGGGAGGCTCCCAGGCGGCCGAGGCGGCACGCCTGCTGGCGGCGGTCGGCTTCCAGCCCCTGGCCGAGCTCGCCGGCGGGCTGCCGGCGCGAGCCGAGCTGGCCCGGTTCTCGCCGCTGTCGATGGACGAGTTCGTCGGCCGCGCGATGGACGGGACGCTGCAGGTCGTCGACGTCCGCGAGCCAGACGAGCAGGACTACCTCACGCCGGGCGCGCACACGATCCCGTATCGCGAGCTGCTGCAGGCCGACCTGCGGACGCTCGACCCGTCGCCGTCCCGTGGCCACGGTGTGCCAGACGGGCGCCCGGGCGGCGATCGCGGCGTCGCTGCTCGAGCGGCGAGGGTTCGGCACCGTCCGGCCGGTCATCGAGGGCGGGATGGGCAAGTGGCCGGCGCTCGCGGCCTATGGCAGAGTGCAGGCCACGAGGTGAGAGCCGGATCAGGAGCCGGTTGCGGGGTATCGGGCCCGCTCCGGACGGAAAGGAGTCGGCGCATGGATCTGCAGGTCGTCGGACGGGGAACCGCCGTCACGCCCGAGCTGCGTGACCGGGCAGAGCGCAAGCTGCAGAAGCTCGAGCGCCGGCTCGGTGACCGGGGAACGGCCGAGCTGACCCTGTCGACCGAGCGCAACCCGTCGATCGCCGACGGGCAGGTCGCCGAGGTGCGTGTGCAGATCGGCTCCGAGACGCTGCACGTCCGGGAGTCCGCGTCGACGATCGAGGCGGCGATCGACCTCGCCTCCGACCGCATCGTCCAGGCCGTCTCGCGCCACCGCGAGCAGGAGCGCCGGCACCGCCCGCACCACTTCGGGGCCGACCAGGCCGCAGCGTCAACGGCACGGGCGAGGAGGACGACGAGCAGGACGACGCTCGAGGACGAGCCCGCGGCCGACTGAGCCGGCGGCCCGTCAGCGCACCCGTTCGGCCTCGTAGCCCCAGCGCGCCGAGGGTCGCGAGCACCTCGCGCCCGTGCTCCGTCGTCGCGCGTCTCGACCGTGAGCTCGACCTCGACGTCGGTGACCGCGACGTCCATCCCCTCGCGGTGGTGCTCGACGTCGATCAGGTTGATGCGGTCCTGGGCCAGGAGGCCGAGCAGCTTGAGCAGCGATCCCGGCCGGTCGAGGATCTTGGTGCGCACGACCATGTAGCGGCCGTTGACGGTGAGGCCGTGCCGCACGACCGCGGCCAGCAGGTTCGCGTCGAGGTTGCCACCCGAGAGCACGCAGACGACCTTCTGCCCGCGCGCGTCGACCTTGCTCGACAGGAGCGCCGCGAGCGAGACCGCGCCGGCGCCCTCGACCAGCAGCTTGGCCCGCTCGAGGAGCAGCACGATGGCCGCGCAGATCTCCTCGTCGCTGACCGACACGACGTCGTCGACGAGGCGCTGGATGATGTCGAAGGTCACCTGGCCCGGGCGCTTGACCGCGATGCCGTCGGCGATGGTCTGGACGGCGCGGGCGGTGATCGGGGCGCCGTCGCGCAGCGAGTCGAGGTACGGCGCGCAGCCCTCGGCCTGCACGCCGATGACCCGGGTCTGCGGACGCAGGGCCTTGATCGCGGTGGCCACGCCGGACAGGAGCCCGCCGCCGCCGAGCGGCACGATCACGGTGTCGACGTCGGGCAGCTCGTCGAGCAGCTCGAGGCCCAGCGTCCCCTGCCCCGCGACGACCGCCTCGTCGTCGAACGCCGAGATGAAGGTGCGGCCGTTCGCGTCCCGCTTGGCCGCGGCCTGGGCGTCGTCGAAGCTCTCGCCCTCGAGCACGATCTCGGCGCCGTACTGCTTCGTGGCGAGCTGCTTGGCGAGCGGTGCGTCCATCGGCATGTAGATGCGCGACGGGATGTCGAGCATCGTGGCGGCCAGGGCGACGCCCTGCGCGTGGTTGCCGGCGCTCGAGGCGACGACGCCGCGCCTGCGCTCCTCCGGGCTCATGGCGGACAGGCGGTTGAACGCGCCGCGGATCTTGAACGAGCCGGTGCGCTGCAGGTTCTCGGCCTTGAGGTGCACCTCGGCGCCGGTCCACTGCGAGAACGTGCGCGACGAGAAGACCGGCGTCTCGATGACGACGCCCGCGAGCAGCTCGCGCGCGGCGCGGATGTCGTCCAGCGCGACCACGCGCGGCAGCCTAACTACTCGCCGCCGAGCTCGTACACGCGCTCGAGGATCTGGGTGACGGCGGTGAGCGGATCGACACGGCGCTCGCCGACGTCGTCGAGCAGCCGGCGCAGCTCGTCGCGCTGCTCGACCTGGTGCTGCAGGTGGCGCGCGGCGCGCGCGGAGGCCAGCGCGAAGACCTCGCGCTTCAGGTTCGCGCGCCGGCGCTCCTCGAGCGCGCCGCTCTCGGCGAGCTGCTCCTGGTGGGCGAGCACGCGGCGCCACAGCTCGGGGACGCCGTAGCCGTCGGTCGCCCGGGTCTCGATGACCGGCGGGCGCTGGTCCTTGTCCGCCATCGTCAGGACCTGCTTGAGCTCGCTCCGCAGCAGGTTGACCTGGGGGTTGTCGGCCTTGTTGAGGACGATCAGGTCGGGGATCTCCATGATCCCGGCCTTGAGCGCCTGGATGCTGTCGCCCGAGCCCGGCATGAGGACGAGCGCGACGGTGTCGGCCAGGCTGGCGACGGCGATCTCGGACTGGCCGACGCCGACCGTCTCGTAGAGCACGACGTCGCGGCCGGCGGCGTCGACGATGAGGCCTGCCTGGAGCGTGGTCTCGGCGAGGCCGCCGAGGTGGCCGCGCGTCCCCATCGAGCGGATGTAGACGCCCGGGTCGAGGAAGTGCTCGGTGAGCCGGATGCGGTCGCCGAGCAGCGCGCCGTGGGTGAACGGGCTCGACGGGTCGACCGACACGACGCCGACGGTCTTGCCCTGCTCGCGGAGGTGGTGGACGAGGGCCGAGATCAGGCTCGACTTCCCGACGCCGGGCGGGCCGGTGATGCCGAACGTGACCGCGCGCCCGGTGTGCGGGTAGAGGTCGGCGACGACGCCGGCGGCGATCGGGTCGCCGTCCTCGACGAGCGAGATCGCTCGGGCCACCGCTCGGCGGTCACCGCCGAGCACCCGCTCGACCAGCGCCTCTCGCGTCACCGGCCGGCGACGCCGGCGGCCATCCGGCGTCGTGGCGGAGTCGGCGGTCATCGGCTCGTGAGGCTAGCACGCGGCCCGGCGACGACCTGGCGCGCGCTCGGCGGCCCGATCAGAGCTTCTGGGTCAGCCAGGCCGCCGCGCCCGCGAGCACGAAGAGGGCGCCTGCGGAGTACTCGAGCCACTGCGCTCCGGCGAGCAGGCCGACCGAGAACAGCCCGAGCCCGAGGAGGCCGACCTGCGGGATCCGCAGGGCCTTCTTGACGTGCGGGCTGCGGCGCGAGGCGATCAGGCAGGCGAGCAGCCCGCCGACGCCGGCGAGGATCCCGATCCAGGCCCGGTACGCGGCGGTGGCGGCCGTGGTCCTTGCCGCCCGGGCAGCGGGACGTGGTCGACGAGCTGGCCGAGCGCGAGCCCGCCGACGACCAGGATGCCGAGGGCGCCGAACGCGACGACCCCGACCAGCGTCGGGGAGACCGTGCTCGGGCCGGCGCGGGTCCGGCCGGGGACGGGCTGCGGAGCCCGTCGTGAACCGCCGATCCCGTGGAGGTAGGCGATCTCGATCTCGATCGCGCGCTCGGCGATCGGGCGCGGCAGCTCGAGCAGGCCCTCGGCCTCCCGCTGGTTCAGGAACGCCTCGGAGTCCATGACGCCGCCGCGCTGCGCGACGATCCCGGCCCACTGCCACCAGGCCGAGAGGAGCGCCCGGACGGCGACCGGATCGGCCTCGCTGCCGAGTCGCGAGGCGACCTCGCTGGCGATCCCGTCGAGGTCGGCGGAGGTTGGCTGCATCGGCGCTGGCGACGCCCGTCAGGCGCGCAGCGGCGCGGCCGGGGCGGCGGAGGTGGTCACGGTACCATCCTGCGAATGGCTCGCTTCGACGACCTGCCGCTGTTTCCTCTCGGCGTCGTCCTCCTCCCCGACGAGGTGCTGCCACTCCACATCTTCGAGCCGCGCTACCGCGAGCTCGTCGCCCGCTGCCTGGACGGGTCGGAGCCGTTCTGCATCGTCTTCGCCGACGACGCCGGGGTGCGCGAGACCGGCTGTCTGGCGCAGGACATCGAGGTGCTGGAACGCTTCGAGGACGGCCGCCTCAACATCGCCGTGACCGGCGGCGAGCCGGTGGCCATCGAGGCGATCGACGAGAGCGCCCACCCCTACCTCAGCGCGGCCGCCCACACGCTGCCGGACGACGCCGACGCACCGCCGCGCGCGGCGGTCGACGCGGCGCTGTCGGCCTATCGCGGACTGGTCTCGAGCGCGGATGCCGACGCGGCCCCGCCGGAGCCGGAGCCCGGCCCGCGCCTCTCGTACGCGATCGCCGGCCGCATCGACTTCGGCGTCACGGTGAAGCAGCAGCTGCTCGAGAAGCGCTCCGAGGCCGCGCGGCTGAGCGACGTCACGGCGCTGATCCGCGGCGCCGCGCGGACGCTCTCGGTGCGCCGCGCGATCGCCGAGCGGGCGAAGACGAACGGGCGGGTCTCCGCGCCGGGCATCGACGAGGGCTGAGGCCCGCGGCGCACGGCGTCGCGCGGCCCGTGAACCAGGCGCGCGACCTGCGGCCTCGAGGCCATGACTCGGGCGTCACCGGACGGCGATCGAACGTCTGCCCGGCCGGTCCGGAGCGTGCCGCGGCGACCGCGGCTCGCTGACCGATTCGAGCCGCGAAAACGGCCCATTTCGCGGGCCGCGAGAGCCGCGGGCCCCTTCCCGATTCCTCCCAGCTTTCTTAACGCTTTCGTGATGTTCACCGTCTCACCCCTGACCTATACTCCTGGTAGGCCAGTCGCCAAGAGTCAACCCGCCCCTCAAGCAAGGCGGAGAGCCTCGAAAGCGCGCCGGTGGTCGGACCGGATTTGGCCGCTGCCGGGGTTGAGTGGGCGCGCGGGTATCGATAAAGGCTTTACACCTCTCGACCGCGCGTCTGCTCCCCCGGTTTCTCTTTCTCACAGCTGGCGTTGTCACCGGCTTCAGCCGCGTTGCGTCGTCGCCCGAGCCGCGTCTCGACGGCACCTGCCGCCGCGCACTGCGTCGCTCCCGTTCGAGCGCTCAGGCTGTCAGCTCGTCGCGCCGACGACCACGCCCGAACCGCCACGCCGCGGGTCGCCGGCCGCCATCAGCGCGCCGTCCTGCTCGAGGACGACCTGCGCGCCTCCGAAGTACCCGTTGCGCTGCGGCCAGCGGACGATCTGCTCGCCCCGCGACTCGAGCTCGTCCATCAGGTGCTTGGGCACGCCGGCCTCGCACTCGATCGCCGCTCCCTGCGGATGGATCCGCGGGTACTCGGTCGCGTCGTCCAGGGCGAGCCCGTGGTCGAAGACGTGCACCAGCACCTGCACGATCGACGACCGCAGCCGCGCAGAGCCGGACGAGCCGATGGTGACGCTGGGCCGCCGTTCCCCCGCACGGAACCCGATCATCGGAGTCATCATGCTCGTCAGCCGTGCGCCCGGCCGAAGCTCCATCGACTTCACCATGAGGTCGGTCTCGCCGAGCATGTTGTTCAGGTGCACGCCGGTGTCGCCGGCGAAGATCCCTGCGCCGCAGCCGGTCGTCGTCGTCATCGATGCCGCGTTGCCCGCAGCGTCGATGACGCTGATGTGCGTCGTGTTCGGCGCACCGGCCGGCTCGAGCGGATGCCCTCCGCCCTGCTCGGCCAGCACCACGCCGGCCTGGACGGCCGCGTCGTCGAGCAGCATCGCTCCGGCCGTCCCGTCGTAGAGCGCGCGCTCGAACGCCGGCGTACGAACGGCCTGCGCCGCCCGTAGCGCGCCGATGAGCTTCACGACGCCTTCGAGGTCCCACGGATCCTCGATCGGCGCGAACCGGTCGAGCACCGCGAGCGTGTGCGCGACGAGCGCGCCCCCGGACGCCGGAGGCGGGTTCAGGAACAGCTCGCGCCCGCGGAACCCGACCCGGAGCGGCGTCCGTTCGATCGCCTCGTAGCTCGCCAGGTCCTCGGCAGTGATCGAGCCGCCCGTCGACCGCATCTCCTCGACGATCGCCTGCGCCGTCTCGCCCGTGACGAACTCGTCGGCGCCGTTCTCGGCGAGGCGCTCGATCGTGTCGGCGAGCGCCGCGTTGTACTGCAGCTCGCCTTCTCGCAGAGGCCGCCCCTCGGGCTGGAACGACGCCGCGCACGCCGGCTGGTACGACATCACGCCGTCGAGCAGGGTGTGCAGCGATGCGTGCTCCGCCGTCACCTCGATGCCGTCGCGCGCGAGCCGCGCCGCCGGCAGCATCAGCTCCTTCCACGGCATGCGACCGAAACGGCGGTGCGCCGCCGTCAGTCCGGCCGGGATCCCCGGCACGGCGCACGACGCCGACCCGACGTGGAACAGCTGCGTCCCGCCGCCGAACTGCAGGACGACGTCGTGCATCGGACTGCGCGGCCGATCCCAGCCGATGCCGGGCACGGCTGCGAAGAAGTCGAACGCGACCGTCTCCCCCGTCCTCGCGTCGTGTGCCAGGAGGAATCCGGCCCCGCCGATGCCCGTCACGGTCGACTCGGCGCTCCACGACGCCGCTCCCGCGGCGATGCAGGCATCGATCGCGTTGCCGCCCGCCGCGAGCACGTCCGCGCCGGCTGCGGCGGTGACGGGGTGACCTGCTGCGATCGCCCCGCCGCTCGAGCGGCGATCGGTGATGCCCACGCCCACAGTGTAGAGCGCCCCCATCGAAACGGCTCTGCCAAGCGCAATCCGGCACCGACTGAGCCAAGTAGGGTCCTCGATGTGCGCGCCACCGAGCCGACCGTCGATGCTCCCGCCGCGCGCCCGTTCACCCTGTACGTCGGCGGCTTCCTCGGCCCGTTCGGCGGCGCCATCCTCGCCGTGCTCATCCCGGAGCTCGAGTCCTCGCTCCACGCATCCGAGGCCGCCGTCACCGCCGCGATCCCGGCGTACCTCATCCCGTTCGCCGTCCTCCAGCTCGTCTCGGGGACGGTCGGCGAGCGCGTCGGCACGCGCCGCGTCGTCCGTATCGCCTACCTCGCCTACGCGGCGTTCTGCCTGCTCGCCGCCGTTGCGCCGGGGATCGAGGTCTTTCTCGTCGCCCGGGCGCTGCAGGGCGCCGCGAACGCCTTCCTGACGCCGCTCCTCCTCGCGGGACTCGCCGAGATCACGCCGCCGCAGCGCCTCGGCCGAGCGGTCGGCACCTTCGCCGCGGTCCAGACCGCCGCCATCGCCTTCTCACCGCTGGCGGGCGGCCTGGCAGCCGAGCTCGACTGGCGCGTCGCGTTCATCGTCCCGGCGGCCGTCGCACTCCTGCTCGCGACGGTCCCGCCGCCGGCGCGAAGCGGCGCCGATCGCCCGCGAGCCCGCTTCGCCGCCGTCCTGACCACCCGCGTCGGCCTGCTCTCGGCAGCCGGCTTCGCAGGCTACGCGGGCGCGACCGGCATCGGCTTCCTGGTCGCTCTGCGCGCCGACGACGCCTTCGGTCTCGAGCCATCCGAACGCGGCCTCCTGCTGGCGGGCTTCGGCGCGGCGGGCATGATCCTCGGCATTCCCGCCGGTCAGGCCGTCGATCGGTACGGACGCATACCCATCTCGGTGCTCGGATCGCTCGCCTGTGCCGTGACCGTGACCGCGCTCGGCCCTGCGAGCGGTCCGTGGCTGCTCGCAGGACTCTGGTTCGCTGCCGGCGCGGGCTCCGCACTCATCTGGGCGGGCCTCAACACCGAGGCCGTCGAGGCGGTGCCCGAGAACCGCGCCGGGGCCACGTCGGTGTTCTCCGCCTTCAAGTTCGCGGGCAACGCGGCCGCCCCGTTGCTGTGGGTGCCGATCTACCACGTCGACGCAGCGGCCGCCTTCGCCGGTGCCGGGATCATGACCGGCGCCGTGGCCGTGTTCACCCTGGCACTCGCCCGGGTCGACTAGCGCCGGGGCGCTGTGGCTAGCGCTGTCTCAGGAAGGCCGGGATCTCGATCTCGTCCGCGTCCCAGTGAACGTCGCGTCGCCCCGGAGCGGGACGCCCGCCGGCCTGCCGGCGCGCATCGAGACTCTGGACGCGAGGCGTGGCACCGCCTGCGCGTTCGCTCCCGTCCTGGAACCCGGTTGCGATCACCGTGACCCACACCTGGCCGCGCAGATCGGGATCGACCGAGGCGCCGAAGATGATGTTGGCGTTCGGGCTGGCGGCTTCCTGGACGACGTTGGCGGCTTCCGTGATCTCGTGCAGCGAGAGGTCGTCGCCGCCGGCGATCGACAGGATGATGCCCGTCGCTCCGCGGATCTCGATGTCGATGAGCGGCGAGTCGATCGCCCGACGCGCCGCATCGGCGGACCGGTTCTGACCTGTGGCCATGCCGATGCCCATCAGCGCGTTCCCGGAGGTCTGCATCACCGTCCGCACGTCGGCGAAGTCGAGGTTGATCAGACCGGGCCGGGTGATGAGGTCGCAGATGCCCTGCACGCCTTGTCGCAGCACGTCGTCCGCGACGCGGAACGCGTCGACCATCGCCGTCGTCTTGTCGAGCACGTCGAGCAGCCGGTCGTTCGGGACGGTGATCAGCGTGTCGACCTCGGCGCGCAGGCGCTCGAGGCCCGCGTCGGCGGTCGCCCGACGGCGCGATCCCTCGAACCGGAACGGGAGCGTCACGATGCCGACCGTCAACGCACCGAGCTCGCGGGCGATGCGGGCCACGACGGGCGCCGCACCGGTGCCGGTCCCTCCGCCCTCGCCAGCCGCGACGAAGACGAGATCGGAGCCGCGAAGCGCGTCGCGTAGCCGGTCGGTCGCCGCCTCTGCCGCACGCTTCCCGACTTCAGCGTCCGAGCCGGAGCCAAGTCCGCGGGTCAGCTCGAGTCCAAGCTGCACCTTCACGGGCGCGTCTGACATCGCGAGCTGCTGCGCATCCGTGTTCAGCGCGACGAACTCCACGCCCTGGATGTCCGCTTCCATCATTCGCGCGAGCGCGTTCAGTCCTGCGCCGCCAACGCCGACCACGCGGATGATCGCGAGGTAGCTCGACGCGGTGGCGTCGCGCGGCGTGTACGGCGCGGACGCCGCCCGCGGTGCCTCGAACGGCACGCGCGGCGCCTCCACGACCGGCTCGAGAACGGGCTCGGGCGCCGGGAGCGCCTCGAGCCGCGGCGCCTGGCGGACGGGCTCGTCCGGCGCAAACGGCTCGACGACGGCCTCGGCGGGTTCGCCCGGCCAGATCGTTCCCTGGGCGGGGTCCGGCAGTTCAACCGGATCGGCCGGAGCCGCTGCCGGCCACGCGCGGGCCGCGGCGGCCTCGCGCTGGTGCGCGGCGGGCCGGCCCTCTTCCTGCGCCTCGGTGGAGCGGAAGAGATCGGCCAGCGGACCGCGCCGCATGCTAGCCCGTTGCCTCGTCAAGCGCGAGCACCTCCTTCGCGAGCTCGCGGTAGGCCTGCGCCGCGGGTCCCGTCGGGTCGTAACGCAGCACCGACTGGCCTTGCACCGGCGCCTCCGCGTAGCGGACGGTCTTTCGGATGCGCGTCTTGAAGACGACGCTCCCGAAGTTCTCCTCGAGGATCTCGATGGCCTCGCGGGCGTGCACGAGACGCCCGTCGAACATGGTCGGGAGGATCCCGACGATGGCCACGCGAGGGTTCAGGTTCTCGCGGATCATGAGCAGCGTCGCCTCGAGCTGAGCCAGGCCGCGGAGGGACAGGTACTCGCACTGCACCGGGACGATGATCCCGTCCGACGCCGTGAGGGCGTTGATCGTGATCAGGCCGAGCGACGGCGGCGTGTCGATGAGGATGTAGTCGTAGTCGCTGCGCACCGCGAGCAGCGCCTTCTCCAGCGCCCGCTCGCGACCGATCATCGCCGCGAGCGCGAGCTCCGCGCCGGCGAGCTCGATCGAGGCCACGGCGAGGTCGAACTCGGCGTGATGGACGATGTCCTCGATCGGGAGCTTGTGCACGAGCACGTCGTACATCGAGCGCTCGAGCCGTTCGGGGTCGTACCCCTGCGACATCGTCAGGTTCGACTGCGGGTCGAGGTCGCAGACGAGGACGCGCCTGCCCTCCTCGACCAATGCGGCGGCGAGGTTCACGGTGCTCGTGGTCTTCGCGACCCCGCCCTTCTGGTTCGCCAGGGCAAGGACGCGGGCGCCACTATGGGCGCGTCCTTCGAGCACGCGTAGGCCCTTCGGCAGCCGCTGGTGGGCTCCGAGGGTGGGCGTGGAGGTCGCGAAATGCGCGTTCACGGGCGCGCTCTTCGTGACAAGCTGGGCGACTCCTGCAACACGGCCGAGCGCTGGGCGCTCGCTGCAGGCACGCGACGGAGGGAGACACTTCAGGATGCGGGGAGGGGCGCCGACCCTCGTTTCGACGCCAGTTTGCCCGGCGGGCCGTGCCTGTCGAGCGCATCGCCGCGACGCGCACGCTGAGCAAGCCTCCCACCCGTCGCGCAGCGACGGATCAGGCCGGCTCGGCCTGCTGCGGTCGCCCGCCACTCGTCATCCCGACATCGGCGCCGCGGGCCGCCGCGATCCGCTCGGCCGGGGCAGGATGGCTCATCCGAAGCGTGACGTAGAGCGACGGCGGCGCGAGCTCTGCCAGGTTCTGAGCGCACATCCGCTCGAGCGCCCGAGCGAATGCCTCGCCGGAGCCGACCAGGTCGACGCCGAACGCGTCGGCGGCACGCTCGCGGCGACGCGAGTACGCGCTGGTGATCAGTCCGAACGGAAGCTCCGCGATGCCGAGGCACAGGGCGAACGCCGGCAAGGCGGCGATCGATCCCGCACCGCCGTGAGCCAGCGCGTCCGGCGCAACCGACAGGAGCCCGGCCGCGATCGCGAACGACACGAGCGTGGTGACCGATCCCAGAGCGACGAACCGCCACAGGTCGAGTGATCGGTGGTGTCCGAACTCGTGGCCGAGCACGGCGCGAGTCTCCTCGACCCGGGCGTCGTCTGGCGCCTCGTCCTCGCCGAGCAAGGTGTCGAAGAGCATGATCCGACGCGTCGGCCCGAAGCCGGTCACGAACGCGTTCGCGGCCGAGGTCTTGGCCCCCGCGTGGAGCACGCGGACGGCGGACACCGAGACGTGAGCTCGCCGGGCGAGCGCCAGGAGCTCGTCCCGCAGAGCGCCGGGCGGGAGCGCGGTCGAGCGAAGGAACAGCGGGAGGATCACGACCGGCGCCACCGTCGCGAGCACGAGCTCGAACGCCATGACTCCGCCGGCCGCGATCAGCCACCAGGCGTCTGGCCACTCGCGTTGAACGGCAACGAGCAGCGTGACGAGGGGAATGCCGAGCACGCGCGGCGATGATCATCGCCTTGCCGCGGTCGACGAGCCACCCCGGTAAGCGCTGCCGGGAGAGGCCGACCGCCCGGGCCCGTCGCCACCCGATGAGAGCCAGCGGGAGCTGGATGATCTCGGCGGCACCGCCGAGCACCACGACGAACAGCGCGACGTCGACGAGCAGCGGCCCGGAGGTGGCGAGCTCCCGGGCGAGCCAGCCGGAGATGGCGGCTGCCGCCAGCCCGGTCACGATCGCGACGGCGGCGCGCGCCGCCTCGAGCCGGCGCCGGCCGCGCTGATACCGGCTCGCCTCCTCCTGCCGGAACGGATCGTCGGGCGTGCTGGCCACCGCGCTCATCGTCGCACGGCGCGGCGCGATGAACGCGTCGTGCCACGCACCACCGAGCAGCCCCGGAGACGGGAGCTCGGCGGCCGCCCGAGCCGCGTCGGCGATGCTCGACGCGGTCACGTACCGCCCCGAGAGGTCGGCGTGCGCGCCGTTCCGGCGCTGTCGCCGTAGCCGGCGAGCGTCGGAGCGAGGTGCGGCGTCCAGCACCGTCTGAGGGCCCGCGGCATCGACGAGTGGCGGCTCGGAACCGCCGACGACGAGGTCGCCCGCCGCCCTCCGGGAGGCTCGCGGGCCCGAGCACGACCGCCGAAGACAGCGCTGCATCCGAGCGGCCACCAGGCCGTCGTCGACGCGGGCGCGGGCGACCCGTTCGCCCGAAGCCTCCGGGAGATCGTCGCTCACCCGGATCGAGCTCGACGTCGTCCCCGCGGCGGCAACGATGCTCCCGCCGTCGCGATGCGGACACGACCTCGCGCTCCGCGGGACATCGGTTCCGGAGGCGCGGCCGGTGCGCGCGGTCTGACGCGTTCTCCCCGGGCGACCTGTGGCGAGCCCCTCGACGTTGCCATCGACGCCGGCGCCGGGCCCCGAGGACGCAGTAGGTGGCGCGGACTGTCCCCGCGCGACCGGTTCCACGCGGAGTGGCCGGGCGGCCCGTCCTGGACCGAGGACGGCCCGGCCAGCGTGCGCATCGGCTCCGCTGATCTGAGGGCGCGCGGCCAACGCGCAGGCGCGAATCGCGGCGTTTCTCGTCGACACGCTCAGCGACCTCGATCGCTTCAGGCGCCGCGGCGCGACCGGCCCCATTCGGCGCCGGGTGGGCCTCCAGGCATGCTTCCGTGCCGTGACCCTCAATGGATGCCAGCTCGTGTTCGTCCTCGGGAAGGGTGGCGTCGGCCGAACGACCATCGCCGCGGCGCTCGGAATCGCCGCTGCCGATGCCGGCAACGAGACCCTCGTCGCGGAGGTCGCCAGCCAGGCGCGCCTGCTCTCGCTGTTCGGCCACGGAGAGGACGCGCCGCAGGGCACGGAGACGCCGCTTCGCGATCGCCTCCACGGACTGTCGATCGACCCGGCGCGTGCGCTCGAGGAGTACCTCGTCATGCACCTGCCGCTCAAGGCCCTCGCCCGCAAGCTCGCTGGCGACCGCGCGTTCTCCCAGCTGGCCTCGGCGGCGCCGGGACTCCGTGAGCTCGTCACCATGGGAAAGCTCTGGTACCTGGCGCAGCGGCGCGCGGACCGCGCCGCCCCGTACGACGTGGTCATCGTCGACATGCCGGCCACCGGCCACGGCCTCGCCATGCTGCGCGCACCGTCGACCTTCGCGGACATCGCCAACACCGGGCGGCTGCACCGCCAGACGTCGACCGTCGCGCACGACCTCACCGATCGGCGAAAGACGGCCGCCGTCGTCGTAGCTCTGGCGGAGGAGCTCGCCACCAACGAGGCCATCGGCCTGATCGAGGGCCTCCGGCAGCTTCGCATCGAGCCGTCCATCGCCGTCGTCAACGCCGTCGCCCACCGTCTCGTTGAGGACGTCGACCGGCGTGCGCTGCAGCGTGCGCCGCAACCGGGCGTCCGACGGGTTGGCCGGAGCCGCGCTCGCGGCTGGACTGGCCCGTGGCAACGCCGACGCCAGGCGTGAGCGTGAGCTCACGCGGCTCCACGACGCCACCAGGATTCCGGTGACCGTCCTCCCCGAGGTGGACGAGCCGACGCACGAAGGCCTGGACGAGCTCGCGCACCACCTGACGGACGCCTGGCACGACGGCGAGGCCGAGGACTCGGCGGCCTAGGGAGCTCAGTGCTCGCATCCACTCTGAACGGTCGGGAGGTGATCGTCCTCGCAGGCGCGGGCGGCGTGGGCAAGACGACCGTGTCGGCAGCGCTCTCCGTCGCCCTCGCCCATCAGGGCGAGCGCGTCTGCGTCATCACGATCGACCCGGCCAAGCGTCTCGCCGACGCCCTCGGGGTCAAGCTCGGCGGGCAGCCGGCCCGCGTCGACCTCAACGGCTGCGACGGCTCGCTCGACGCGCTCATGCTGGACGTCAAGGCAACGTTCGACGAGCTGATCGCCGAGCACGCGCGGTCCGCCGAGCAGCGGGACGCGATCCTGCGCAACCGGATCTACCGCTCGCTCTCCGGATCCGTCGCCGGCGCTCAGGAGTACATGGCGATGGAGCGGCTGCACCAGCTCGTCGCCACCGGCGCTACGACCGGATCGTTCTCGACACGCCGCCCGCCCGGAACGCCCTCGACTTCCTCGACGCTCCCGGCCGACTGCTGCGGTTCCTCGAGGGTCGGTCGCTGCGGATGTTCCTGCGGCCCAGCCTGCGTGCCGGCCGCTTCGGCATACGGCTCGCCGGACGCGGCGCCAACGTGGCGTTCGCCACGCTCGAACGTCTCACCGGCGTCGCGCTGCTTCGAGACCTGTCCGAGTTCTTCGTGGCCTTCGAGGGCATGGTCGACGGGTTTCACGACCGAGCTGCCGCCGTCGCCGAGCTGCTTGCCTCGGACCGCGCGACCTTCCTCGTCGTCACGTCGCCTGCCGCCGAGCCCATCGACGAGGCCGTGTACTTCGTCCACGCGCTCGCCGAACGCGGGCTGCCGTTCGGTGGTGTCATCGCAAATCGCGTCGATCAGAGCCCACTCCCCGATGGTGAAGTACGGGGGGTCGACCTCGAAGTACTCGAACAGCAGTGCTTCGACGCACTCCGGGCGTGTCATGTGGGCGTGCAGGCTGCACGGCATGCAGCCGATGCACTCGTCGATGCAGAGCGCAGGGCGCGCCTCGACCAGCGCCTTCTCGCCAGCCTCGAGCAGCGGCTCGACGTAGCGCCAATCGCATGGCTCCCGCGGCTGTCCGACGACGTGTCTGACACGGCCGCGCTCGGTCAGCTCGTCGCGCCGCTCGGCTTCGAGACGGCGTGAGACGTTGGCCAGCTCGTGGAGCGCCGGCCACAGCTCGCTGATCGGGGTTCCGGCAAGGCGCTCGCGGCGCGCCCACTCGATGGCGACGTCCCGGATGCGTACGAGGAGGGACGGAACGACATCGGCCGGCGCTCGGTCGAGCACGTCGATGAGGTAGCAGAGGCGCCTGGCTGCGTTCTCGGGCATGGCTGCCACGGTACGGCCGGCCGTGTATACGTGTCCGTTACGGACCGTGCCAATAGTGTGCCGGTGTGTGACATGAACGTCACGGCTGTCACACCAGTGTTACGAAAAGCAACGCGGGCGCGTCATGCGGACGCGTGCCTCGCGCGCGCCGCGCGGTCCGGCGGTCATGCTGCGAGGACGGCGATGCCGCTCGGAACGAGCTGCGGCCTGGGCCGCACCCCGAGCAGGACGTCGTCGAGCATCGACGCGAACTCGGCACCGCGCCGGTCGTCCATCAGCGCAGCGATGAGCGCCGCCCTGACCGCCACGTCCACGCGCTCGGCGATCTGCGCTGCCGCGTCGGGGGCGTCGACGGCACCGAGCGTCGACTGCTGCGCTCGACCGGCCGCGCGGACGGCAGCAGCGATCGACACACGCTCGGCGGCCGTGCGTCCGGCGAGCGACGCAGCGCGGAGAGCGACGGCGTCGTCGCCGCCGGACTCCCCGCCGAGCAGCGGCGACAGCACCGCCGCGAGCGCGCCGGCACGAAGCGCCGCGGTCGGGGTAGCGACTGCCGCCGTGTATCGAGCGAGCGCGAGCGTCAGCGTGTCCTCGGGCGACGCCTCGGTCAGGCGCGCGCACAGCGCGCGCGCGACCGCGAGCGCGTGCTGGTCGAGCCGAACGCTCTCGCCGTGCGGCGGGGTCGCGGCGTCCGGCGGAAGCGGACGAACGGCGCGAGGCGCCAGATCGAGGCGCTCGAACAGCAGCGATCCGGTCGCGATGGCTCCGCCCGAGACGAGGCGCAGGGCAAGGATCGCCGCGGCGGCGATGCTCGTCGCGTCGGGCGGCAGGTCGCCGCGTTGGGGATCCAGCTCCGCGCTGACGAGGAGCGCGCACAGGCGGTCCGGCTCGCGCCCGAAGTGCGACGGCACGAGGCCGTGCGCCTCGGGCCAGTCACGGGCGACGTCGTCGGCAGTCATCCGCAGCAGCTCGACTCCGGGCCCGAGCTCGACCGGCGGATGGCTGACGAGGATGCCAGTGAGCGGTACCAACGCCTCGAACCGGTGCCGGGTCTTGACGACGTCGTGCTCGACCCGGCCGTACGCCGCGTCGAACGCCTCGTCGGAGTAGTCGAAGGTGCCCTCCCGCTCGGCGATGCGCACGAGGAGCGGCCAGAGGAAGACCAGCCGAACGCGCTCCTCGTCGCTCGTCGCGTCCGGCGCGTGGGCCCGAGCGAAGGCCACCGCGCCCACGTCGGCCACGATCGCCTCCATCGCTCGCCGGTAGTCGGCCAGCGCGCGGATGCGGCTGCTCCGCTCGTCGATGAACCGGTCGAACAGCGGGTGATAGTCGTACAGGCGCGGCCCGTCGCCGGTGCCGAGCTCCTGGATCGCGAAGGGCACCTCCTGGCCTGCAGCAATATCCCGGGCAAGCTGGGAAAATGCAGCTTGAACGAAGTGCTTCAGCGGCTCGCGGAGAGCAGGCCGGAGCACGGTCGGTGGAGGGAGCATGAGGCTCACGGGTCCGCGTTCGGCACTGGCGAATGCACTCCTGCCTCGCCCACGGCCGACACGAATGGCAGGATGATGACGTGGTGCATCCGAACCAACCAGCTGATTCCCACACGTCCGGCCACGCCGACGTCCTCACGCTGCTGTGGACCACGCGGTCGGAGCTCCGCGAGGTCGCGATGCGCGCCGACGCGATGCTGGCCGACGCTGCCGCGTCGCTGACCGACGACGGAGCTCGCCGCGATCGCCGCCCGCGTGCCGAGAGCGCTACTTCGCGCTGTGGCACCCGGCGATCTCGCGCGCCGTCCTGCCGGAGGACCTCCTGGTACGGCGCGCGGCGATCCGCTTCGGCGACGCCTTCCGCCTCAACGCACCATGGGTGAAGCCGGCGACGCTGCCGAGCGAGGGCTGGACGCCGGTCCTCCAGCTCACGCGCGAGCAGCTGCTACGCGGCCTGGCGCTGGCCGGGAGGAGTGACCGGGACTCGGTGGCAGCGCTCTCGTCTGCGGAGCTGCAGCGGCTGGCGCCGAGCGCGAAGCACCTCGCCGACCCGCTCGTCTGGCCGCGCGCGCTCGTCTGCGCCCTCGCCCACGTGCTCGGCGTGCCCGCGCCGACGCTTCCCGACCCGGTGGCCGACTCGCGCCTCGAGCGGATCCTCAACACGATCGACGAGGGCGCTGTCTGGGGCTGGGACGACGATGGCGACTTCTTCAGCCCGAGCGTGCACCGGCTGGCCGGCGCGCCGCCGGACACCGATGCGCTCGCGCTGTGGACGGACATCATCCACCCCGACGACTACGAGGCGTTCGCCAGCGCCGCGCCGGACGAGCCGGCCGAGGTCGAGTACCGCGTGCTCGGGCTCGACGGCGTGACGCGCTGCGTGCTCGATCGCACCTGGGTGCAGCACCTCCCGGACGGCGGCATCTTCGTCAAGGGCATGGCGTACGACATCACGCGCCGTCGGGGCGCCGAGGAGGCGCTGCGCCAGGCGCACGCGGACCTCGCCGCGATGCACGCGGCCCTGAGGGAGGCCCACGACCAGGTCGCCCGTCTCGTCGAGACCATCGACGAGGTGCTCTGGACAGCGACCTTCGCGCCGGGCGACTTCGCCGCAGCGCAGCTGTACGTGAGCCCGTCCCTCGAGCGGCTCCTCGGGTGCTCGGTGCCCGACGATCCCGTACGGGCGCAGGAGGTGTGGCGCGCCGCGGTGCACCCCGACGACATCCCCGTCGCCGACGCGGCCCTCGAGGACACGCTCAAGGCGAAGGACGGGACGGCGGAGTACCGCGTCCGTGGCCACCGACGGGGCCGTGCGCTGGGTGCTCGACAGGCGGCGGGTCAGCCGCCTCGAGGATGGTCGGCTCCGGGTGTGTGGGTCGCTCACGGACGTCACCGAGCGGCGGCGCATGGAGGAGGCGCTCCTGCGCAGCAACGGCACCGGCCAGGAGCGGCCGCCGTCCGACTGGAACGTGACGGAGACGAGCCAGCGGAGCCGGCACCTGCACGTCGTTCGCGACGCGGAGACCCTCGGCCCGAGCGCGCAGCCGTGAGGATCGCCTGACGGCTCAGCTGATGCGGCGGCGATCCGAGACGGGCGACCGGCGGTCACCCAGCCGGCGCTCGACCAGGGGCGGACCGTCGAGTCCGTGGTGCTCGGCGTGCTGGGTCAGCTCGTAGTCGAGCGAGCCGATGACGCCTCGCACGAGCCGTGAGGTCGCATGCAGCATGCGTCCCAGCTCCTCGAGCTCGCCGAGCGTTGCGGCTGCGCTCGCCCGCGCGGCCTTGCGGCGGCCCAGGTCGAACTCGGTCTCGGTTTCCTGCGCGCTGTAGTCGAGCTGGGCGGCTCGTTGCAGGAGGAGCACGGTCGCGCGGCGCACCGCTGCGACGAGGCTCTGCGTGTCGGTCGCATGCACACTCATCGGACGCATGGTGCCCAGGCTTGCTCCAAATCGAACATGGTTTACCAAAGTTTCGGCGGAGAGCCGACGAACGAGGGCGCAATTTCGCCCAGAGAAGCGACGTTTCGGAGGCGCCCGCGCACGTCCGCGCGCGTCTGCGCGTCCGCCGGGAGCAGGTCGGCGAGCGGCTCCCGGGTGCCTGCGAGGTAGGCCGCGACCTGGAAGAGCGCTGCGCCGCGGCGGCGGCGCTGGGCGAGGCCGACGAGCTTGCGGTCGCGCTCGTCGACCAGCTCGTACGGCCCGAGACCGGCCCAGCAGGCGAGCCGCCCGGCGAGGCGTGCGGCATCGTCGCGGTCGCGCAGCTCGAGCGGCGAGACGGCGCGCAGACCGCTCGCGCCGGCGGCGCGCAGCGCAGCCAGGAGCCCGTCGGCGAGCCAGCGGTAGGACTCGGCGAGGTCGTCGACGATGCGCGGATCTCCCGCAGGCAGGACGATGTCGAGCATCAGGTAGTCGCTGTCGCAGATGACGGCGCCGCCTCCGGTGCCGCGCCGGACGAGCGGGAGCTCGGGCGTGGCGCCGAAGTCCTCGAGGCGCTGCGAGGAGCCGAGGACGAGGGCGGCGTCGACCGGCAGCGACCAGCCGGCTCGGAGCCGGCCGTCGGCAACGGTGTCGTCGAGCCAGCGGGTCGCGCGCTCGATCAGCCAGACGGCCGGGGCGCGCTCGACGACGGCGGGCGAGGCGGTGTCTATCGGGCGCTCACGCTTCGACGCGACCGGGCTCGGTGACCTCGACGATGACGTCGTCGATGGCCGGGAGGGCGTCGCGGACGGCGTCCTCGACGCGCGAGGCCAGGACGTGACCCTGGCGGACCGAGAGGGTCGGCTCGGCCTGGATCGCCGTCACGACGATCAGGCGCTCGCCCTGGCGGTAGACGACCACCGTGTTCTCGCCGCCGGCGGCGCCGCGAACGGCGGCGACCGCGGCGGCGTAGACGTCCGGCTCCTCTGCTGGTCACGTCGCGGGCGGCGATCGCGTCGGGAGCGAACGGCTCGACGTGCACGAAGACGCGGGCGACGTCGAGCTCGCAGGCGATCTCCTGCTTGAGGCGCGCCACGACGGCGGACGCAGCGCGCAGGGACAGCCCCTCCTGGACGCGGGCGTGGAGCGTGATGGCGCTGCCGGCGGGGTCCTCGAGGACGGTGATGTTGTGCACCTCCACGACGCCGGCGACGCGCATCGCCGCGGCGGCGACGCGCTCGTTGGGGCGCTCCTCGCCGGCGATCGGCTCGGCGTGAACGATGACCAGGCTCGGCCGGTCGACGGTTCGCTCGACGACCGCCTCGACGGCGTCCATGGTGGCGTGGCTGCGCTCGAGCCCCTCGAGCCGGGAGATGCCGATGACGACGTCGCCGAAGAGCTGGCCGCCTGCCTCGCGGACGCGGACGCTGCGCACCTCGGCGACGCCCGGGACGGCGGCGACCGCCTCCCGGATGCGCCCGTCGAGGCCCGCCGGGGCGCGATCCATGAGCGCGTTGACGTTGCGGAAGCCGAGCCGGAGTGCCGCGGCGAGCACGAGCGCGGCGACGAAGACGGCGGCGATGGCGTCGCCGCCCGTCGCCCCGGCGGCGGCGGCGATAAGACCGATGAGGACGGCCAGCGTGCCGGCGAAGTCCGAGCCGAAGTGCCACGCGTTGGCCAGGAGCGCCTCGCTGTGGGAGGCGCGGCCCTCGCGCAGCGAGATCGAGGTGCGGGCGGCGTCCACGCCGAGCACGCCGAACATCAGGACGAACGCGTACCAGGTCGGATCGACCGAATGGTTGCCGGAGGAGAGCTGCTGGAACGCCTCCGAGGCCACGAAGATCGCGACCGCTGCCAGGACGACGGCCTCCCCAAGCGCCGACAGGTGCTGCGCCTTGCCGTGGCCGTACTGGTGCTCGCTGTCGGCCGGGCGCTCGGCGACGGTCACCGCGTAGAACGTGAGCAGGGCGGCGCCCGCGTCGGCTGCAGAGTGGACGGCCTCGGCGAGCACGCCGAGGCTTCCGCTGGCGAGACCGACGACGAGCTTCGCGGCAAACAGGACGAGCGCCGCGCACAGCGACGTCAGCGCGGTGCGCCTTGCGGCGGACATGGTCCGGATGGTAGCGACGGGCGGTCGGCGACCCTCCACGCGGCGTGGGAGATGAGCAGCACTGCTCCACCGCAGCGCGGTGCCGCACACCGCGGCGTCCCGCTGCGCGCGCGCCGGCTTAACCTCGAGCGGAGCTGGGCGGGAGCCGGCTCGGGCGCTAGGCTCATCGCATGGCGGCAAACCGGCCCTGGTTCGCCATCCCTGCCTCGATCGCGTCCTGGCTGCTCGGCGCGCTGATGGCCGCGCCGTTCATCGGCCTGGCCGCCGTGGTGGCGCTGTGGGGCGTTCGACGCGCGCACCGACGTGATCATCGGGAAGGGCGGCGCGGGCCTCGTGTTCTTCCTGTTCGTCGTCTACATCCCGATCGCCATCGCGGCCGGCGTGTGGCTCCCGATCCTGCTGCAGTGGCAGGCCGGCGGCGCGCCGCCGCTGCGCGTCGCCTTCACGGCGACGTTCGCGGCGGTGTTCGGCGTCTTCATCCTGAAGATCGCCAAGAGCCCGGTCTCGACGGGCTCCGCGGCCTACGTCGTGCTGACGCTCCTGCAGTGGCTGTCGATCGCGGTGACGCCGGGCGTCGTCCTGCACATCACGTCGGCCGAAGGAGCCCGCGCCGGCGACGCAAGGTCCGCGCCGAGGCCCACTGAGCCGGGCGAACGCGGCGCGGTGCCGGCGCCGGCGCCGGCGCGCCTACAGCGATCCGCCGGCAGCGCCCGGAGCGGTCGGGTCGGACGCCGTCCTCGCGCGGCGTCCGGGCCAGGTAGTCCTCGACCAGCAGGGCGTTGTCCCCGGCACGCTCGACGACCCGCAGGAGGGTGGTCATGCTGGCGACCTCCTCGACCTGCTCCTTGAGGAACCACTGCAGGAACTGCTCGCTCTGGAAGTCGCCCTCCTCGCGCGCCAGCCCGACGAGGTCGGCGATCTGCGCGGAGACCCGCTTCTCCTGGTCGAGCGCCAGCGCGATCGGGGCGGACAGGCTCGTGAACGAGGTGATCGGCGCCTCGATTCCCGGGATGGTCACCGGCAGGTCGGTGTCCATCAGGTACTGCACCATCATCATCGCGTGGTTGCGCTCCTCGAGCGCCTGCGCGTAGAAGTAGGTGGCGAGCAGCTGCAGCGCGTCGTTGTCGTAGTGCACGGCGATCGCGATGTACTGCTGCGACGCGGCGAACTCGTTCGCCACCTGCTGGTTCAGGCTCTGGGAGAAGCGGCTGTCAGGCATGCGCGAACGCTACCGCCTCGGCCTGTCTCAGAGCGTCGAGACCGCCTCGTTGCGCGCCGCCACGCAGGCCGTGCGGAGCTTGCCGTGATACAGCCGGCAGAGGGCGTCGGCCTGCGACGGCTCGTGCCGCTCGTAGACGGCGTTCTTGGCCGCGCCGATCACGCACCAGCTGCGGTCGCTCGGCGCCCCGAGGGCGCACAGCGCGTGCACCTTGACCGGGTCGAGCAGCGAGTTGCCCGAGATGTCGCGGCCGAGGCTCTGGTAGCAGGTCGTGACGAACGCCTTCTCGACGTGGTCGCAGACCTTGAACGTCGCCGCGTAGTCGTAGCCCTTCACCTTGAGGACGTACGAGGTGACCATCAGGTAGCAGGACGACTTCTGGCGCACCGCGACGGCGTCGCAGGGGTAGACGGGGTCGCTGCGCTTCAGGTCGACCGAGTGGTGCATGACCCCGTCGACCACGATGTTCTGCATGAAGACGCCGCTGTAGCAGGACTGCTGCTCCCAGTCGCGGTGGATCGCGTCGCAGTACGGGAGCGCCTTGAAGACGTCGTTGTCGAAGCGGATCGTGAGCCCGTGGCCGAGCCCGTGCCAGCAGTTGTAGTAGGCCAGCGAGTACGGGTGGTCGGGCGTCTGCTTGCAGATCTTCGGCATCTGGGTCCTGCAGCTTGGCGTCGGTCCAGCCCGAGATGTACGCCTCGACGACCCCGTGGTAGTAGCCCGACCAGCAGATCTCGCTGCCCTGGGCGGTCGCCTTCGTCACGCTCCCGTAGTGCGCGAACCCGGCGTGCCCGAGCTGGTGGGCCAGCTGGTGGCACTGGGCCTGGACGAACGGGTTCGTCTGGTCGAGCTTCGCGAGCCGCGCCAGCGCCACCGCGGCGCCCTTCGTGTCGAGGGTGGCGTCGAGCGCGTCGCGGTAGCAGGCGAAGCGGCCGATCGCGTCGCCGGTGCCGCAGGCGGCCATGCTGGTCGACGCGGCCGAGGACCTCGCCGACACGTTCGAGCCGCCCTTGCCGGTGCCCCGGTGGCGACCGACGCACCGCCTCCGCCGTCCCCGCAGCCCGCCGCCAGGATGGCCGCCGCGAGCAGGGCGAACAGGAGGACGGGTCGGCGCGGCACCTGTCCTACGCTAACCCACGTGAGCGTGCCTGCCAACGCGGCGTCCGGCTTCGCGCGGGCCCCCGGGGCCTACGAGCGGACGAGGCCCGGCTACCCCGCCGCGGCGGTCGCCTGGCTGTGCGAGCAGCTCGGGATCCGACCGGGCGCGCGGGTCTGCGATCTCGGCGCCGGCACGGGCAAGCTG
Organism: uncultured Actinomycetes bacterium; assembly: GCA_963794695.1. Classification (GTDB taxonomy): domain Bacteria; phylum Actinomycetota; class Thermoleophilia; order Gaiellales; family JALYLC01; genus CAWCFJ01. The sequence goes on from CAWCFJ010000001.1 coordinate 180,712, forward strand.
ACCCGGCTCCTGGTGCCGAGCGGCGCCGAGCTCGTGGCGATCGAGCCGCTCGCCGAGATGCGCGCCGAGCTCGCCCGGGCGCTGCCGCAGGTCGACGTCCGGCCGGGCCGGGGCGAGGCGCTGCCGTTCGAGGACGCGAGCCTCGACGCGATCACGGTCGCCCAGGCGTTCCACTGGTTCGACGCGCCGGCGGCGCTCGACGAGGCGGCGCGCGTGCTGCGGGACGGCGGCGGGCTCGGACTGATCTGGTACGTGTGGGAGCTCGACGACCCGCTGATGGCGCGGCTCGACGCGCTCGTCCAGGAGCACGCGCCGCCGGATCCCGCCGAGAGCGGCGTGCGGCCCGTCCCGTACACCAGCCGTGCCCACGCGGCCGCTCGCTGGCGCGACGCCTTTCCGCATCCGGCGTTCGAGGAGCCGCGCGAGCTCGAGCTGGCCTGGAGCCAGCGCCTGCCGGCGGGCGATCTCGTCGACCGGATCCGCTCGGTCAGCGTGATCGGCGCCCTCCCGGACGACCGCCGGGCCGCCGCGCTGGCCGACGCCGCCCGGCTCGCGGACACGCTCGGCGACGAGGTCGAGCTCGCCTACCGCACGGCCGCCTACGCCTGGCGCCGCCGGCCGCGATGAGCCCGGCGCCGGCGCTCTCGGCCGAGGACGCGGTCGCCCTCGCCCCGGACGCGAGCTCGCGCAACGCCGCGCGCAGCCTGGCCGTCCCGTCGTCCTGGCCGCAGCTCGGCGCCGACGAGCGCGCGCTGTGGGGCGCCTGCAGGGGCAGCGCCCAGAACCCCTACGCCGTCGCGGTCGATCTTTCGGGGCCGGCCTTCCGCTGCTCCTGCCCGAGCCGCAAGCACCCGTGCAAGCACGGTCTGGCGCTGCTGCTGCTGCACGCCCAGGCGGCGGGCGAGGGCGCGTACGCCGTCCCGCCCGAACGCGCAGGCGAGGTCGAGCACGAGCCACCGGCCTGGGTCGTCGAGTGGCTCTCGGGTCGCGAGGGGAGCGCCGAGCGCGCCGCGGCGCGCCAGGAGCGCGGCGGCGAGCCGGTCGATCCCGAGGCCGCGGCGAGGCGCGTCGCGGCCCGGGAGGCGAAGGTCGCGGCCGGCGTCGACGAGCTCGAGCGCTGGCTGCACGACCTCGTCCGGGCGGGGCTCGCGAGCGCCCAGGCCCGGCCGTACTCGTTCTGGGAGAACCCGGCCGCGCGCATGGTCGACGCCCAGGCGCCGGGCCTCGCACGGCTGGTGCGCGGGGCGGCCAGCAGCGCCGTCGCCGGGCCCGAGCCCCTGCTCGAGCGGCTCGGCCTCCTGCAGCTCGCGCTCACCGGCGCGCGCCGGCTCGACGACCTGCCGGACGGCCTGCGGGCCGAGGTGCGGCGGGTCATCGGCTACACCCAGTCCCAGGACGAGATCCAGGCCGGCGAGGGCGTCGAGGATCGCTGGGCCTGCGTCGCCCAGCGCGTCGTCGACGACGAGCGGCTGCGGATGCGCCGCTCCTGGATGGCCGGCGTGCACAGCGGGCGGCGCGCGCTGGTGCTCGAGTTCGCGTTCGGGATGCAGCCGTTCGACCCGCGGCCGGTGCCCGGCGGCTGCTTCGACGGGAAGCTGGCGTTCTTCGCCGGGGCGCAGGAGCAGCGGGCAATCCTCCAGGGGGAGGTGCGCCGCGCCCCCTGGCCGGAGGAGCCTCCCGGCGACGCCACGATCGCCGACGGCCTCGGGGCCTACGCGGCGGCGCTGGCGGCGAGCCCGTGGGCCGACCGGGTCGCGCTGCTGCTCGCGGCCGTGACGCCGGTCCGCCGGGCCGACGGCTTCGCGGTGCTCGACGCCGACGGCGCCCGGCTCGCGCTGAGCTGCCAGCCCGGCGACGGCTGGGCGCTCGTGGCCCTCGCCGGCGGCGAGCCGCTGTGGCTGTGCGGGGAGTGGGACGGCCGCCGCCTCACGCCGCTGAGCGCCAGCGCCGACGGCCGCTTCGTGACCCTGGGAGCGCCGTGACCACGCTCGACGAGCGCTGGCGAGAGCTCGTCGGCGCAGCCGTGCTCGGAACCCAGCGCCGGCCACCGCCGGCACCGTCCGCCGCCGACCCGCTGCTCGTCCCGGCCGAGCCCGCCGAGGCCAGCCTGCTCGCCCGCGCGGCCGTCCTGGCCGTCGCCCGCCGCGCCGCCTGGCGGCCGACGCCCGGGCAGGACGGCCGCGCCCCTGCGCGCGCCGCACGACGACCGACCCGTCGCGGGCCCGCGCATGCGCCGGCTGCTGGCGCTGCTTCTGGCCGGTCGGCGCGACCTGCTCGCCGAGGCGCTCGAGCTGCTGGCCGGGGCCCGGCGGCGGCTCCCGCCCGAGCAGCTGCCGGCGATCCTCGACGCCGGGGCGAGCGACGCCGACCTGCGCCCGCTGGTGCGCGCGTGCGCCGGCAACCGCGGCGGCTGGCTCGCCGCCCAGCACGATCCGTGGCTGTACGCCGCGCGCTTCGCCGACGAGCAGGCCGCCTGGCGCACCGGCACCCGGCTCGAGCGGACGGCCCTGCTCACCGGGCTGCGCGAGCGCGACCCGGCCCGCGCTCGCGAGCTGCTCGCCGCGACCTTCGCCGACGAGCCGCCCACCGAGCGGGCCGTGTTCCTGCGCCTGCTGGGCGACGGGCTGTCCGACGGGGACGAGCCGCTGCTCGAGGGCGCGCTCGACGACCGCCGCCGTGAGGTCCGGGACGTCGCCGCGAGCCTGCTGTCGCGCCTGCCGGCGTCGAGGCTCGTGGCCCGCACCGCCGAGCGCCTCGAGCCGCTGCTGCACCGGCGCCGCACCGGCCTCGAGGTGACCCTGCCGCCGAGGTTCGACGAGGCGATGGCCCGCGACGGCGTCGCCCAGCGTCCGCCCGCCGGGCTCGGCGAGCGCGGGTTCTGGCTCGTCCAGCAGCTCGGCGTCGTCCCGCCGGGGCACTGGACGGGCCGGCTCGACGCCGAGCCGGCCGAGCTGCTCGTCGCTGCCGCCCGCTCCGAGCACGCGGCCCTGGTCGTGCGCGGGCTGACCGACGCCGCCGTCCGCCACCAGGACGCCGCCTGGCTCGAGACCCTGCTGGCGCTGCCCGACCCGCCCGTCGAGCGGCTCGTCCCGGCGCTGCCCGTCGGCGCCCGCGGCCGGGTCGTCGCCGGCGTGGTCAGCGGCGACGCCGTCGCGAACGCCGTGCGGACGCGCGCGCTGGTCGCCTGCCCCGCGCCGTGGGACGAGGACGTCGGCAGGGCCGCCCTCGCCTGGCTCGCCGCGCAGGCCGCGGCCCAGCACGTGCCCGACTCGCTCACCCGCCACGCCGTCCTGGCCCTGGCCGAGCGGCTGCCGCCGGAGCTCGCGGACGAGCTCCCCGCCCTGCCGTCGGCCGCGGCCTGGCGGCAGCTCGACGACCTGACCTCTGCGACGCTGCGGCTGCGCGGCGAGCTCCACGCCGCGGCGGCCGACGACGACTGAGGAGGTGCGGCAGGTGCAGACGGTGCTGCGCGAGCACGCCGAGCAGGAGCACGCCGACGAGCTGCGCCGGCTCGCCGACGCCGACGACCGCGAGCGCCCGCCGAGCTGGCGGCTCTCGCCCTGGGCCGTCGCCACCTACGTGCTCGGCGGCGACGCTGCCGGACGGCTCGGAGATCACCCCGAAGTACGTCGGGCAGCGCCGGCTCGTCGAGATCGCCATCGCCACGCTGGCCACCGACCGCGCCCTCCTGCTGCTCGGGGTGCCCGGCACGGCCAAGACCTGGCTGTCGGAGCACCTGGCCGCGGCGATCAGCGGCGACTCCACCCTGATCGTCCAGGGAACGGCGGGGACGCCCGAGGAGGCGATCCGCTACGGCTGGAACTACGCCCGGCTGCTGGCCGAGGGGCCGAGCGAGGACGCGCTCGTGCCGAGCCCGGTGCTGCGGGCGATGCGCACCGGCCAGATCGTCCGGATCGAGGAGCTGACCCGCATGCCGTCCGACGTCCAGGACGCGCTGATCACGATCCTCTCCGAGAAGGCCCTGCCGATCCCCGAGCTCGACGGCCAGGTGCAGGCCCTGCGGGGCTTCAACCTGATCGCCACCGCCAACAACCGCGACCGCGGGGTCAACGAGCTGTCGAGCGCCCTGAAGCGGCGCTTCAACGTCGTGGTCCTGCCCGTGCCGGACTCGCCCGACGAGGAGGTCGGGATCGTGGCGATGCGCGTCGCCCAGATCGGCCGGGCCCTCGAGCTGCCCTCCGAGGCGGCGGCCGTCGACGAGATCCGCCGGGTGGTGCAGGTCTTCCGCGAGCTCCGCGCCGGCCAGACCGAGGACGGCACGACCCGGCTCAAGCAGCCGACCGGGACGCTGTCGACCGCCGAGGCGATCTCGGTGATCGGCCAGGGCATCGCCCTCGCGGCCCACTTCGGCGACGGGACGATGCGCGCCGACGACGTCGCCGCCGGCCTCGTCGGCGCGGTGGTCAAGGATCCGGTGCAGGACCGGGTCGCGCTGCTCGAGTACCTGGAGACGGTCGTCAAGGAGCGCGACGGCTGGCAGGACCTGTACCGCGCCTGCCGCGAGGTCGCCTGACGGCGTGGCCGAGCACGTCGTCTTCCCGATCCGCCACCACGGCCCGGGCTCCGCGCGCAGCCTGCGCGCGGCGCTCGACGAGCTCGAGCCCGACGTCGTCCTGATCGAGGGCCCGCCCGACGGCCAGGAGGCGCTCGCGCTGGTCGCCGATCCCGGGCCTGCAGCCGCCGGTGGCCCTGCTGGTCTACGCCCAGGCCGACGTCCGGCAGGCAGCGTTCTTCCCGTTCGCCTCGTTCTCGCCGGAGTGGCAGGCGCTGCGCCACGCGACGAGCGCGGCGTCGCGGCCCGGCTCGTCGACCTCCCCCAGTCCGCGCAGCTCGGCGTCGAACGCCCGTCCAGGAGGCGCCGACGGCGTCCCGCCGACCCGCTGGCCCTGCTCGCCGAGGCGGCCGGGATGGACGACGGCGAGCGCTGGTGGGATCGGATGGTCGAGCAGCGCCGCGACGCGCTCGGCCTGTTCGAGGCCGTGCGCGAGGCGATGCAGGCCGTGCGCAGCGCCTACCCCGACGAGGACGACCCGCGCGAGGCCCAGCGCGAGGCGGCGATGCGCCAGGGCATCCGTACGCGCCCGCCGCGACGGCTTCGAGCGGATCGCGTTCGTGTGCGGCGCGTGGCACGCGCCGGCGCTCGAGACCCTCGGCCCGGCGAACGCCGACCAGGCCCTGCTGAAGGGGCTGCCGCGCACCCGCGTGCGCGCGACCTGGGTTCCGTGGTCGTACGGGCGGCTGTCGTTCGAGTCGGGCTACGGCGCGGGCGTGACCTCGCCCGGCTGGTACGACCACCTGTTCAGCCTACGACGACCTGATCGCCGAGCGCTGGCTGACCCGGGTCGCCCACCTGCTGCGGCGCGAGGGCCTCGACGCCGCGCCGGCGCAGCTGGTCGACGCCGCGCGGCTCGCCGAGGCGCTGGCGGCGCTCCGCTCCCAGACCCAGCCCGGCCTGGCGGAGCTCGACGAGGCCATCCTGCGCGGGCCTGCTCTTCGGCGACCCGACGGCGATGGCCCTGGTGCACGACCGCCTGGTCGTCGGCGAGCGGCTCGGCGAGGTGCCCCCGGACGCTCCGCGGGTGCCGCTGCAGGCCGACCTCGAGGCCGAGCAGCGCCGCCTCCGGCTCAGGCCGCAGGCGGACGAGCGGACGATCGACCTCGACCTGCGGCGCGCGGTCGACCTCGGCCGCAGCCAGCTCCTGCACCGGCTCGGGCTGATCGGGATCCCCTGGGGCGCGCGCGAGCAGACGTTCGGAAAGTCGGGGACGTTCCACGAGCTGTGGCGGCTGCGCTGGGATCCCGGGTTCGTGGTCGCGCTGATCGAGGCCTCGGCGCTGGGCACGACGGTCGAGGACGCGGCCGCCGCGCGCTGCGCGGAGCTCGCCGCGCGAGGCGACGACGCTGCCGGCGCTGACCGCGCTGGTCGAGCGCGCCCTGCTGGCGGCCCTCCCGGCCGCGGTGCAGGAGCTGGTGCGCCGGCTCGAGCGCGAGGCCGCCGTGGCCGGCGACCTGGCCCACCTGATGGACGCCCTCCCGCCGCTGGTCTCGGTGCTGCGCTACGGCGACGTGCGGGCCACCGACGCCGCCGCGGTCGGCCACGTCGTCGACGGCCTGGTCGCCCGGATCTGCGTCGGCCTCGGGCCGGCCGCCTCGTCGCTCGACGACCGGGCCGCCGACGAGCTCCGCCGCCGCATCGACGCCGTCCACGCGGCGATCGCCCTGCTCGGCGAGGACGACCAGGAGCAGTGGGCCGCGGCGCTCGGCCGGCTCGCCCGGCGCGAGGGGCTGCACGGACTGGTCGCCGGGCGTGCCGCCCGGATCCTGCTCGACGGCGACCGGGCCACGGGCGAGGAGACCGCGCGCCGGATGAGCCTGGCCCTGTCGACGGCCGCCGACCCGACCGCCGGCGCGGCCTGGATCGAGGGCTTCGTCGGCGGCAGCGCCGCGCTCCTGGTGCACGACGATGCGCTGTTCGCGGTGCTCGACGGCTGGCTCGCCCGGCTGCCGGACGAGGCCTTCGAGCAGGTGCTGCCGCTGCTCCGCCGGGCGTTCTCGGAGTACGCCCGGGCCGAGCGGCGGGCGATCGGCGAGCGGGCCCGCCGCGGCACGGCCCTGGCGGCGGTGGTGCGCGACGGCGAGCTCGACGAGGAACGGGTGCAGGCGCTGCTGCCGGTGCTGGCCGAGCTCCTGGGGGTCGAGCGCTGAGCGCCGGGGCCGACGACCGGCTGCGGCGCTGGCGGCTCGTGCTCGGCGGCGGCGAGGCCGACGGCGTCGGCGTGGAGCTCGACGCCCGCGGCGCGGCGCTCGACGAGGCCCTCGGCGCGCTCTACGAGGGAGGCCGTGAGGGCGGTCTCGGCGACTCCGCGCCGAACGTGGCCCGCTGGCTCGGCGACGTCCGCAGGCTCTTCCCCCAGGGCGTGGTCCGGGTGCTGCAGCACGACGCGATCGAGCGCCTCGGCTTCCGCCAGCTGCTCGCGGAGCCCGAGCTGCTCGACGCGCTGCAGCCGGACGTCGCCCTGGCCGCGAACCTGCTGTCGCTCGCGAAGCTCCTGCCGGCGAAGGCCCGCGAGTCGGCCCGCCGGGTCGTCCGCCAGGTGGTCGACGACGTCGAGCGCCGGCTCGAGAGCCCGCTCCACCAGGCCGTCACCGGCAGCCTCGACCGGGCCGTGCGGACGCGCCGGCCGCGGAGCGCCGACATCGACTGGGGCCGCACCATCCTCGCCAACCTGCGCCACTACCAGCCCGAGCTCGGCGCCGTGGTGCCGGAGCGGCTGATCGGCTACGGCCGCCGCCAGCGCGCGCTGCGCGACGTCATCGTGTGCGCCGACCAGAGCGGCTCGATGGCGACGTCGGTGGTGTACGCGGGCATCTGCGCCTGCGTGCTGGCCTCGCTGCGGGCGGTCGAGACCCGGCTGGTGGTGTTCGACACCAACGTCGTCGACCTCTCGGAGCACCTCGACGACCCGGTCGAGACGCTGTTCGGCACGAACCTCGGCGGCGGCACCGACATCAACCGGGCCCTGGCCTACTGCGAGACGCTGGTGCGCCGGCCCGAGGAGACCATCCTCGTCCTGATCACCGACCTGTACGAGGGCGGCGACCGCACCGCGCTGCTGCAGCGGGTCGGCTCGCTGGTGTCGTCGGGCGTGAACCTGATCTGCCTCCTGGCGCTGTCCGACAGCGGCGCTCCGTCGTACGACCACGAGCTGGCCGCCGGCGTGGCCGCGCTCGGCGCGCCGGTCTTCGCCTGCACGCCCGACGCGTTCCCGGACCTGCTGTCGACCGCGATCCGGCGCGAGGACGTGACCCAGTGGGCCGCGCAGCGCGGGATCGTCGCCGCGCGCCCTGCCGGGCGCTAGAGCCGCCTAGCGGCGCTTGCGGGACTTCTTGTCGCGGCTGACGCTCTCGTCGGCGAGGGTGTCGAGCGCCGCGAGGCCTCGCGTGATCAGGTCCTCGATCGCGTCGCCGGGCGGGAACTCGAGCGTGACGACGAGCCGCGACGGCTCGTGCTTCGGCAGCCGCGGGTCGCGCGCCAGCTCGACCGCGAGCGTCGAGCCCGGCAGCTTCGGCAGCCGGTCGATGACCTGCCGCAGCGCCTTGCGCCGGCCGCTCACCGCGATCTCGGCGTGGGCGTGCCGGATGACCCCGTCGTCGTCCGCGTCGAGCTTCAGGCGCAGCTCGCCCGGCAGCTCGTCGCGGAACAGGAGGCGCTCGCAGCGCACCAGCAGCGACTGGCCGGCGCGGCCCTCGAACGTCCGCCGCTCGCTCAGCTCGACGACCACCCCGCCGACGCCGACGTCACCGTCCTCCCGCAATGCCAGCCAGGCGACCGCCCGATCTGCGAGGTCACGAACCTGCCGATGGATCCCGGCCTCGGCGGCCGGCTCGGTGACGTCCATCACAGCGCGGACGGTATCACTCGGGACGGGGCCTCGTCACCATTGGTCGTTCGCCCCGACGAACTACTGGTCGGCGAGCATCTGACGGGCGATCACCAGGCGCTGGATCTGGTTCGTGCCCTCGTAGATCTGGGTGATCTTGGCGTCCCGCATCATCCGCTCGACCGGGTACTCGCTGATGTAGCCGTAGCCGCCGAGGATCTGCACGGCGTCGGTCGTGACCTCCATCGCGACGTCCGAGCAGAGCAGCTTCGAGATCGCCGACATCCGGGTCAGCTCCGGTCCTTCTGCGCCGGAATCGATCAGCTCGCCGACCTTGTAGAGCACCTGGCGGGCGCCCTCGGTCTTGGCCTGCATGTCGGCCAGCATGAACTGGATGCCCTGCTGGGCGGCGATCGGCTTGCCGAACGCGATCCGCTGCTTGGCGTAGGCCACCGCGTAGTCGATCGAGCCCTGGGCCAGGCCGAGCGCCTGGGCCGCGACGCCCGGACGGGAGCGGTCGAGCACCTCCATCGCGACGCGGAAGCCCTCGCCCTCGCTCCCGATCAGGCGGTCGTGCCGGGATCCGGCAGCTCTCGAACAGGAGGTCGCCGGTGGTCGAGCCGCGGATCCCCATCTTGTGCTCCATCCGCCCGACCGAGAACCCCGGATCGTCGGCGTGCACGAGGAAGGCGGAGATCCCGGCGTGGCCCTTCGACGTGTCGGTCTTGGCGAAGACGCAGTACGTGTGGGCGACGCCGGCGTTGGTGATGAAGCGCTTCTGCCCGTCGAGGACGTACGCCGTCGCCGTCGCGGCGGGCGCTCGTCCGCATCGCCGCCGAGTCGGAGCCGGACTCGGGCTCGGTCAGCGCGTAGGCCGCGAGCCACTCGCCGCTGGCCCAGCGAGGGATGTAGAAGCGCTTCTGCTCGTCGGTGCCGAACAGCTTGACGGCCAGCGAGCCGAGCTCCTGCACGGCCAGCAGCAGGGCGACGGCGGCGTCGAACTTCGACACCTCCTCGACCGCGCGCAGCAGGACCAGGGCTCCGGTGCCGGTGCCGCCGAGCTCCTCGTCGAACGGCAGGCCGAACAGGTCGTTCTCGCGGAACAGCTCGACCATGTCCCAGGGGAACTCGGCGGTCTCGTCGATCTCCTGGGCGCGGGGCGCGATCCGCTCGCGCGCCAGCTCGCGGACCGCCTGCAGGACGAGCTCGCGCTCGGGTGCGATCGCCATGCCGCGCATGCTACTGCCGAGGCGCCGAGGGCTCACCGCTGGCCGGTGTCGGCCAGCGCGGGCCAGGCCAGCACCGTGCAGGCCAGGATCGCCGCCCCCGACAGCCCGAAGCCGACGCGCGGCCCGGCCGTCTGGGCGACCACGCCCACGACGACGCCGGTGATCGGGTTCATCCCGGGCAGGGCCATCGACCAGACGCCCATGACCCGGCCGCGCATGGCCGGCTCGGCGCTGATCTGGACGAGGGTGTTGGCCAGGGCGATGAACCAGATCGAGAAGAAGCCCGCCACGGCGAGCCCGACGAACACGAGCCCGAGCTCCGGCGCGGCGGCGGTCGCCACGACCGTGGCGCCCGTGGCGACGGCGAGGGCGCGCACCCTGCGGCCCTCGGGGCCGATCCGGCGCCGGCGGCGAACAGCGCCCCGCCGATCGCGCCGATCCCGAAGACCGCCACCAGCGCGCCGTAGATCCCGCCGCCGCCGTGGAACGTGTCGGTCACGAGCAGCGGCAGCGCGACGCCGAAGTTGAACAGCATGCCGCTGGCAGCCGCCAGCAGGATGCAGGCCCGGATCGCCGGCGCCCGCCGGACGTAGGACAGGCCGGCCCGCACCGACCCGGCCCGCCGGACGTGGGCCGGGACCCGCCCGCGCCGGTGGGCCAGCAGCAGCACCAGGAGCGGCGGCACGAAGGAGGCCGCGTTGACGGCGAAGCAGGCCGACGCGCCGACCGTCGCCAGGAGGATGCCGCCGGTCGCCGGGCCGAGCACCCGGGAGACGTTGATGACCACCTCGTACAGCCCGACGGCGCTGGCCGTCCGCTCCTTGCCGACGAGCTCGAGCACGTAGACCTGGCGTGCCGGCCCGTCGACGGCCAGGATGCAGCCGCCGGCGAGCGCCGCCGCGAACAGCATCCAGACCTCGATCGCGCCGGTGCCGGCGAGCACGGCCAGGAGGACGCCGAGGACGATCGACAGGCTCTGGGTGACGATCAGCACCCGGCGCCGGTCGCGGCGGTCGACGAGCGCACCGGCGAACGCGCCGAACACGAGCACCGGGCCGAACGTGGCCGCCGGTCAGCAGGCCGAGGTAGATGCCGCGGCCGGTCAGCTCGAGCAGGAGCCAGCTCATGGCGACGCCCTGGGTCATCGTCCCCGAGGCCGAGAGCACCTGGCTGAGGAACCACCAGCGGTAGCCGGGGACCTGCAGCGACGCCGCGACCTGGCCGAGGCCGGCCGGGGCCGCCGGCGGCGCGGCGGGCGACTCGGCCTCGCCGAGCTCGCTCACCCGCCGGAGCGCGTCGTGGCCACGAGCGTGCGCGCCAGGACCTCGCAGGCTGCCAGGCAGTCGGCCTCGTCGGCATGCTCGGCCGGGTTGTGGGAGACGCCGGTCTCGTTGCGGACGAACAGCATCGCCGCGGGCAGGTGGCGCGCGAGCACCCCGGCGTCGTGGCCGGCGTAGGCGGCGAGGTCGGCGGCGGCGACGCCGGCACCGGCGGCCGCGGCGTGCAGCGCGGCGCGCAGGCCGGCGTCGAACGTCGAGCCGGGATCGGCGCTCAGCGGCGTCCACTCCCCGGCCCCGGCGGCCTGGATGGACTCGCGCACGCGCGCGAGCGCCGCGCCGTCGCCCGCCCGCACGTCGAGCGTCAGCGTGGCCGCGCCGGGGATGACGTTCGAGGAGCCGGGCTCGACGCGCAGGTCGCCGACCGTGGCCACCGCGCCCGGCTCCGAGGTCGCGGCGGTCTCGGCAGCCAGGACGACCCGGGCGGCCGCGACGAGCGCGTCCCGCCGGCCGGCCATCGGCGTCGTGCCGGCGTGGTCGGCGACGCCGCCGAGCCGGAGCCGCCAGCGCTCGCGCGGCGCGAGGCCGGTCGCCACGCCGACGGCGGCGGGCACGTCGGCGAGCCGCCGACCCTGCTCGATGTGCACCTCGATCCAGGCGGCCAGCCGCTCGCGGAACGCCGGGGCGGCGCGAAGGGTCTCGGCCGTGACCCCGCGCGCGGCGGCGAGGTCGCGCAGCGCGTGGCCGTCGGCGTCGCTGCGCGACAGCAGCTCGTCGGGATCGAGCTCGCCGGCGAGGGCCCGGGAGCCGTAGATCGCGAGGCCGAAGCGCGGCCCCTCCTCGTCGACGGTGCAGCCGACCGCCAGACGCGCGGGCTTAAGACCAAAAAGTTGGTTGGGACCCAACCAACTTTTGGTCGGGCCCCGCGGCCCGCCGAGCGGCCTCGACGGCCACCAGGCCCGGCCACCACGCCGAGGGCCCCGTCGAACGCCCCGCCACCGGCGACCGTGTCGACGTGCGAGCCCGTCGCGATCCAGGGCGCGTCCTCGGGGCCCGGCTCGACCGCCCACAGGTTCGCCGCCGGGTCCTGCAGGACCTCGAGGCCGAGCGCCTCGGCGGTGCGGGCGAACCAGGCGCGGGCCGCATCCTCTCCCGGCCCCCAGGCGAGCCGCTGCCAGCCGGCGTCCGTCCGGCCGATCGCCGACAGCTCGGCGTGCAGGCGGCGGAACAGCCCGGCGTCGATCACGCGGCGCTGCGGCGGCCCGTGAGCCGCCGGGCACCGGCGGCCAGCGCCCGCCCCGCGATGCGCGGCAGGTCGCGGCGCGACCGGCCGAGCACGTCGTCGATCTCCGCGCCGAGCCCGTCCGAGCGCAGCGGCTCTCCGTGCCCCACCGCGAGCGCGCGCACCGGCAGGCCGCCGACGGCGCCGCGCGGCGGCCGCAGCCGCAGGAACGGGTGCACGCCGAGCCGGTCGTCGGGCCGGCCGAGGAAGAACGACGCCGTCCCCAGCGCCTCGACGCACACCAGCAGCCCGCGGTCGGGCAGCCACAGCGCCGACTCGTTCCACCCGACCAGCGAGGCGATGACCCGCTCCTGCACGCCCGGCAGCTCGAGCGGCTCGCCCCGCCCGGCCAGGACGGCCGGGCACCAGCACCCTCGCCCCGAGCCGGGACGCGACCGCCTCGGTGTCCCGCAGGTGCCGGTCGAGCAGGTACGTCACGCCGAGCACCGGCCGGCCCGCCAGGGCCTCGTCGAGCCCCGGCGCGTCCACGACGTCGATGAGGAGCCAGCCCCCGTCCAGCGCCAGCGCCGTCGAGGCGCGCAGCATCCGGTCGTCGTCGCCGGCGATCCAGCTGAAGGAGCCCTGCTCGTCGAGGTCGAAGCGCCGCACCCGGGGAGCAGCCTAGTCGAGGAACCGCGAACGGTAGGCTTCGCCGCCGTGCGCATCGTCCTCACCGGCGCGGCCGGCCATCTGGGATCCGTCCTGCTCGACGGCCCTCGACGGCCGCGCACGAGGTCGTCCCCGTCGACCGCGACCCGGTCGACCACCCGCGGGCCCGGGCGCTCGACGTCGCCGACCTCGAGGCGTTCGCCGCGGCCTGCGAGGGCGCCGACGCGCTCGTGCACTTCGCCGGCGAGCCCGCCGTCGACACGCCCTGGGAGCGGGTGCTGCCGGCTCGAACGTCGTCGGGGTCTACCACGCGTTCGAGGCTGCCCGGCTCGGCGGGATCGAGCGGGTGGTCTTCGCGAGCTCGAACCACGCCGTCGGCGGCTACGAGCTGAGCACCGGGCCGGCCGCCTACCGCGGCGGCATCCTCGTCGACCACCGCTCCCAGCACTGGCCCGACTCGCTGTACGGCGCCTCGCAAGCTGTGGGGCGAGGGCGTCGGCCGGATCTACGCCGACCGCCACGACATGCGCGTCCTCTGCCTGCGGATCGGGGCCTGCGTCCGCGAACGACGACTGGCGCGCCGCCGCGATCCGCTCGAAGGAGCGCTGGCTGCACCTCGACGACGAGCAGGAGCGGCTCGAGCGCTACGCCGCGATGTGGCTCTCGGAGCGGGACCTCGTCCAGCTCGTCGAACGCGGGCTGACGGCCGACTACCGCTACGCGATCGTCTACGGCGTCTCGGGCAACAGGACCCGCTTCCACGACCTCGAGGAGGCGCGCCGGGTGCTCGGCTACGTGCCGCAGGACGCCGCGGTGCTCGAGGACGACGGCCGGTGATCCTCGAGAACGGCACGGTGCTGACGGGCGATCCACGGCTGCCCCGCTCCCGGGCCGTGGCCATCGCCGGCGCCACGGTCGCGGGCGGCGTCGACGTCCGCGAGGGCGACCGCTCCCAGGTGTCGGTCGAGCGGATCGACCTCGACGGCCGCTGCGTCGCTCCGGGGTTCACCGACGCCCACATCCACTTCCTGCAGTGGTCGCTCTCGCTGCAGCAGCTCGACCTTCGCGGGAGCCCGACGCGGGAGGCGGCGGTGGCCGCGGTCGCCCGGGCCGCGCCGACGGGCGAGGGCTGGCTCCTCGGGCGGCGGCTGGCACGCCGCCCACTGGGACCGCGAGCCGACCCGTGCCGACCTCGACGCCGTCGCCGCCGGGCGGCCCGTCCTGCTCTGGGCGCACGACCACCACACCGCCTGGGTCTCGACGGCCGCGCTCGAGCTGGCCGGCGTCCCGGAGCTCGAGGTCGTCGAACGCGGCGCCGACGGCCAGCCGACCGGCCTCCTGCGCGAGCACGCGGCCTGGTCGTTCGCCGGCGCCGTCCCGCTGCCGCCGCCGCACCGGCTGGACGAGATCGTGCGGGCGGGCGTGCGCGAGGCCCACCGGCTCGGCGTCACCGGGATCCACGACTACCAGCGCCCGGCCGGCCTCGCGACCTGGCAGCGGCTGCACGCCGACCGCCGGCTCGACCTGCGGGTCTGGGCCTCGCTGCCGTACGAGCGGCTCGACGAGGCGCTCGGCCTCGAGCTGCGCACCGGCCTCGGCGACGAGTGGCTGCGGATCGGGCCGATCAAGGCCTTCGCCGACGGCACGCTCGGCTCGCGCACCGCCTCGATGCTGCAGCCCTTCGAGGACGCGGGCCTCGGCCTCGCCCTCCTGACCTGCGAGGAGCTGACGGATGCCGTCCGCCGCGCCGCCGAGGGCGGCCTCGACATCGCCGTCCACGCCATCGGGGACGCCGCCAACCGCACCGTGCTCGACGCGCTCGAGGCCACCGCGCCGGTCTGGCAGCCCGCGGGCCGGCGCCCGCGCATCGAGCATGCCCAGGTGCTCGACCCGGCCGACCTTCCCCGCTTCGCGGCGCTCGGCGTGACCGCGTCGATGCAGCCGTCGCACGCCCCGACCGACCGCGAGGGCGCGTTCACGGCCTGGGGCCCGGCGCGCACCGCCAACGCCTACGCCTGGGGCGCGCTGCAGCGCAGCGGCGCCGTGCTGGCCTTCGGCTCCGACGCGCCCATCGAGCCCGTCGACCCGCTCGGCGGCGTCCAGGCGGCCGTGACCCGCGACTGGCCCGTCGAGCAGGCCCTGTCGGTCGAGGACGCCCTGGCCGGCTTCTGGGCCGGCGCCGCCTACGCGCGGCACGCCGAGCGGCGTTCCGGCCGGCTGCTGCCGGGCTACGACGCCGACCTGGTGGTGCTCGACCGCGACCCGCTGACGTGCCCGCCCGACGAGATCGCCGGCATCGAGGTCGTGGCCACGATGGTCGCGGGCCGCTGGGTGCACGGAGCGCCGCCATGGTGAGGATCGTCGTGCTCCCGCCGATGCCCGAGCCGGCGCGTCGAGCTCCTGCGCAGCGCGGGCGAGGTCGAGCTCGCCGACACCGGCCGGCCGCATGTCGGCGGAGGAGGCCCGCGCGGCGGTGCGCGGCGCGAGCGCGGTCGTGGCCCTGCCGAGCCACCGCATCGACGGCGCGCTCCTGGACGCCGCCGGCGAGCAGCTGCAGGTCGTGGCGAACTTCGCCGTCGGCCACGACAACCTCGACCTCGACGCCTGCCGGGCCCGCGGCGTCGCCGCGACCAACACCCCGGACACGCTCGTCGAGACGACCGCCGACCTGGCCTTCGCCCTGATCCTGGCCGGGATGCGCCGGGTCGCCGAGGGCGACCGCCTGATCCGGGCGCAGCGGCCGTGGCAGCTCCGCTGGGACTTCATGCTCGGCCGCGACGCCTGGGGGAGCACGCTCGGGATCGTCGGTCTCGGGGCGATCGGCCAGGCCGTCGCGCGCCGCGCCCGCGGCTTCCAGATGACGGTGCTCTACCACCAGCGCCACGCCGCCCCGCCCGAGCTCGAGCGCGGACCTCGGCGCCCGCCGCGTGCCGCTCGACGAGCTGCTCGAGACGGCGGACATCGTCACCCTGCACGCCCCGCTCACGCCCGAGACCCGCCACCTGATCGACGCCGCCGGCGCTGCGGCGCATGAAGCCGACCGCGCACCTGGTGAACACCGCCCGCGGCCCGGTGGTCGACGAGGCCGCGCTCGTCGAGGCCCTGCGCGACGGCACGCATCGCCAGCGCCGGCCTCGACGTGTTCGAGCGCGAGCCGGAGGTCCACGCCGGGCTGCTCGAGCTCGAGAACGTCGTGCTCGTCCCGCACCTCGGCTCGGCGACGGTCGCGACCCGCGAGCGGATGGCCCTGCGCGCCGCCCGCAACGTGGTCGAGGTGCTGGCCGGCCGGCCGCGCGCCCGACGACCTGACCTGACCCCGTCCGACCCGGGCACTAGCCTGGCATTCGTGGCGGGCCTGCCGATCTCGCGCGGCGGAGCCGCACTCGCCGGCGGCGCCGCGGTGGTGGCCGGGAGCGGCCTCATGGGGTTCGCGGCGCAGCTGCTGGTGGCGCTCGGCGTGCGCCCGGACCGACTCGCTCATCCGCCTGCTGCTCGGCTTCCACATCGAGCCCTGGAACCTGCGCTCGCTGGTCTACGCGGTCGTCGTCGGCGCGGCGACGGCGGCGTTCCTGCCGCCGCTGGTGCGCGGGCTCGCGGGCGGCGCCATGACGCTCGGCAAGGCGCTGGTCGTCGGCACGCTCGCCGGCCTGGCCGACCTGGTGATCATCGACCTGGGCAGAACGACCAGGGCCAGCTACGCCTCCACGGGATGGCAGCTCGCCGTGACCCTGGTGCCCCCGCTCGCCGCCGGCGTGCTGGCCGAGCTCTCGACCCGCTGAGCCAGCGGTACGATTCAGGAGTGCGAACGCCGGCCCCGGACGCCGCCCCGAGCCCTGCGCTCGCGAGCCTGCCACAGACGCGCCGGGCGATCCTGGTCGCGCTCAAGGAGCGCGGGGAGGCCCACGCGGACGAGCTCGCGGACGCCCTGGGCATCACCGTCTCGGCGGTGCGCCAGCACCTGCAGACGCTCGCCGCGGCCGGGCTGGTGGCCCACCGCGAGCAGCGCGGCACGCCGGGCCGGCCGAAGCACGCCTACCACCTGAGCCAGGCCGGCGAGGCGCTCTTCCCGCGGGCCTACGGCGCGCTGGCCAACGAGCTCCTCGACTACCTGGGCGCCGAGGACGTCGAGCGCCTGTTCGACCAGCGCCGCGCCCGCCGCGCCGCCGACGCCAGCGCCCGGCTCGACGGCAAGCCGTTCGCCGAGCGGGTCGCCGAGCTCGCCCGGATCCTCGACGAGGAGGGGTACCTCGCCGAGCACGAGGCGCTGCCCGACGGGAGCTTCGTGCTGCGCGAGCGCAACTGCGCGATCCTCGACGTGGCCTGCAACCAGCCCGGCGCGTGCGCCTCCGAGCTCGCCTTCCTGCGCAGCGTCCTGCCCGACGCCGAGATCCGCCGGCTCACCCACATCGTGGCCGGCGCCCCCGTCTGTGCGTACGCCATCAGGCCTGCCGCGGCGGCGGTCGGCGGCCCTTGCTGAGCCGCTACGGGGACGACCCGAGCCAGGTCGGCGAGCTGTACCTGCCGGACGGGCGACGCGCCGACGCCGGTGGTGGTGGTGCTGCACGGCGGGTTCTGGCGCGACCGCTACGACCGCCACCTGATGGACGACCTGTGCGCCGACCTCAGCGCCCGCGGGCTCGCGGCCTGGAACCTCGAGTACCGCCGGCTCGGCAGCGGCGGCGGCTGGCCGGCGACGTTCGAGGACGTCGCCGCGGGCATCGACCACCTGGCCGAGCTCGACGCGCCGCTGCAGCTCGACCGCGTCTCGGCCGTGGGCCACTCGGCCGGCGGGCACCTGGCGCTGTGGGCCGCCGGCCGCCACCGGCTCCCCGAGGGGCAGCCCGGCGCCTCGCCGCGGGTGCGCGTGCGGCGGACCGTCGTCCCAGGCGGGCGTGGACGGACGTCGCCGAGGCCTCCCGGCTCGGGCTCTCGGACGGCGTCGCCGACGAGCTGCTCGGCGCCCCGGCGAAGCGAGGTCCCCGAGCTCGTGGCGCTGACCTCGCCGCGCGCGCTCCTGCCGCTCGGCGTCTCGCAGCTCGTGATCCACGGCGGCGACGACGACACCGTCCCGGCCCACATGAGCCGCGACTACGCCGCTGCGGCCTGGGCCGCGGGCGACGACCGGGTGGCCCTGATCGTGCTGCCCGAGCAGGGCCACATGGAGCACATCGACCCGGCCGAGCAGGCCTGGCACACCGCCGCCGCGTGGCTCGAGACGCCGTGGACGTGACGAGCCGGGCCCACGCCGAGGCGCTCGACGCGGCCGATCCGCTGGCGCCGCTGCGGGCGCGCTTCGTGGTCGACGACCCGGATCTGATCTACGTCGACGGCAACTCGCTGGGGCGGCTGTCGGTCGACGCCTCGGAGCGCCTGAGCGCCGCCACCGCGCAGTGGGGGACGCGAGCTCGTGCGCGGCTGGCACGACTGGATCGACCTGCCCCGCCGGGTCGGCGACGCGCTGGCCGCCGGCGTGCTGGGGGCGCGGCCGGGCGAGGTGATCGCCTGCGACTCGACGACGGTCAACCTGTACAAGCTCGCCTGGGCGGCGCTCGACGAGCGCGACGGGGCGATCCTGACCGACGCCCACAACTTCCCGACCGACCGCTACGTGCTCGCGGGCCTCGCGCAGGCCCGCGGTCGCGAGCTGCGGCTGCTCGAGCCGGACGCCGTCGACGGCCCGACCGCCGCCGAGGTCGCCGAGGCCTGCGCCGCCGGCGACGTCGGCCTGGTCGAGCCTGTCCCACGTCGCCTACCGCTCCGGCGCGCTGGCCGACATGCGGGCGATCGCGCGACGCGGCCCACGCCGCCGGCGCGCTCGTGCTGTGGGATCTGTCGCACTCGGCCGGCGCCGTCCCGGTGACGCTCGAGGCGAGCGGCGCCGACCTGGCCGTCGGCTGCTCCTACAAGTACCTGAACGCCGGCCCGGGCGGCCCGGCCTACCTGTACGTGCGCGAGGCCCTGCAGGGCCGGCTGCGCTCGCCGATCTGGGGCTGGTTCGGGCAGAACGAGCAGTTCTTCATGGAGCGCCCGTACGACCCGGCGCCCGGCGTGGCCGGCTTCCTCGCCGGGACGCCGCCGATCCTCGGGCTGATCGCCTTCGAGGCCGGCGTCGACCTGGTGGCCGAGGCCGGGATGGCAGGCGCTGCGACGCAAGTCGATCGCCCTCACCGAGCTGTGCGTGGCGCTGCACGACGCGCTGCTCGCGCCGCTCGGCTTCCGGCTCGGCACGCCGCGCGACCCCGAGCGGCGCGGATCGCACGTGTCGGTCTGCCACGACGAGGCCTGGCCCATCACCCGCGCGCTGATCGAGCGGGCGAACGTGGTGCCGGACTTCCGCGGGCCGGACGCCATCCGGCTCGGCCTGCCGCCGCTCTACACCCGGTTCACCGACGTGTGGGAGGCGGTCGACCGGATCCGCCGGATCGTCGAGACGGGCGACCACCGGCTGGTGGACGCCGCCCGAGCACGCGTCACGTGAGCCTGACGCCTACTCGACGAGCTCGGCCGTACCCTCGACGGAGCGCACGACCCCGTCCGCCGGGCGGACGGCGAGCCAGGCCGCGTCGCGGCCCGAGAGGTAGCGCCAGCTCTGGCCCGAGACCCAGACGTAGGCGGCCCGGCCGGCGGACTCGCTGAGCGCCGCGTCCGAGCCGCACGACTGCACCTCGGAGCGCCGCGCGGGCGTCGCGCCGCCGCGCACCAGGCGGCGCGTCGTCACCCCGTACAGGGCGGGGACGCCCTCGATCTCGAGCTCGACGTCAGGGTCGAGGTCGAACGCCGCGCGCCGACCGCTGCCGTTCTCGATCTCGAGCCGCTGCCAGCGCAGCGCGCCATCCAGGTACAGCGTCCCGGCGAGCGCCCGCTCGGGGTGCGGCGTGCCGAGGGCCGCGTCGAACTCGATGCGGACGCCGCCGTCCGACGACGTCTCGGTCGCGCTGGCCCGGCCGTTCGGCCGGCCGTCGGCGAACAGGCGGTACTCCGACACGCCGGCAGCCTAACGCCGTCGGCTGCCGACCGGCTTCAGCCCACGTCGCGCAGGCGCTGCGACTCGGCCAGCGCCGAGAGCTTCGCGAGCGTCTGGCTCTCGATCTGGCGCACCCGCTCGCGCGTCACCTGGAACTCGCGGCCGACCTCGTCGAGCGTCAGCGGATCGCAGCCGCCGAGCCCGTAGCGCAGCTCGAGCACCCGGCGCTCGCGGTAGGTGAGCATCTCGAGCACCTCGGCCAGCGCCTCCATGCGGAGCTTCTGGGCCGCGAGCTCCTCGGGCGTGTCGACCGAGTCGTCCGCCAGGAAGTGGCCGAACGAGGACTCGTCGTCGTCGCCCACCGGCCGGTCGAGCGAGACCGGCGGCTGCGCTGCCCGGCGGATCTGCTCGACGTCCTCGACCGGCAGCTCGCAGGCCGTCGCGATCTCCTCGAGCGTCGGCTCGCGGCCGAGCTGCGCGCCCAGCTTGCGCTCGACCCGGGTGATCTTGTTCAGCCGCTCGACCACGTGCACCGGCATCCGCACCGTCCGGCCCTTGTCGGCCAGGCCGCGCGACACCGCCTGGCGGATCCACCAGGTGGCGTAGGTCGAGAACTTGAAGCCGCGGCGGTAGTCGAACTTCTCGGTCGCCCGCACCAGGCCGAGCGTGCCCTCCTGGATCAGGTCGAGGAACGGCAGGCCCTGGTTGCGGTAGTTCTTGGCGATCGACACGACCAGGCGCAGGTTGGCCTCGATCATGTGCGCCTTCGCCCGGGCGTCGCCGCGCTCGATGCGCTTCGCGAGCTCGACCTCCTGGGCCGCGGTCAAGCAGCGGCACCCGGCCGATGTCGCGCAGGAACACCTGCAGCAGGTCGGGGCCCGACGGGCGCGAGCCGAACGTCGAGGCGACCCGCGGCGTCGTCGGCGTCGTCGTCGTCCTCGGCGGCCGCTGCGGCCACCTCGACGCCGAGCTCCTCGAGCCGGGCCTGACAGCTCGTCGACCGCCGCCGCGTCCAGCTCGAGCTCCTCGACGAGGGCGTCGATCTCGGGCTGCGTGACCGCCCCGGTCTCCTGGGCGCGCTTCAGCAGCGCCCGCACGTCGTCATGGGCCAGCGGAGAGGGGTTCGTGGTGATCACGTCGTCGGGCATCCTCAGGAGGCATACGCACCGCGAGGCGGGGCGGTTGATGGAAAGAGCCTGCGAGCGGCGTCGGCGCGTCGCTCGGCTGCACCAATCATCTCCCGGGAGGGGGGCGCTTGGGACCACCCGTTCGGGGGAGGACCACTCACCACCTGTACGGGTCGACAACAGCTTCCGTAAGGGTTTTGTGACGATGAGCCGGGCCGCAAGGTATCGGCCTACCATCCTCGAATGACGTGGAACGCGCCCGAGCGGGCGCGCTTTCGTGCGACCAGCCCTGTACCCAACCCCAGAGGTCGATGCGTAGAGCTGCCCAAACCACCCGCCCCCTGGCAATCCTGCTCGCCGCTGCCGGACTTGCCGTCGCTGCGACGACGGCACAGGCACCCGCGCCCGCACAGGCGACGCCTCGTGCGCTGCTCGGGCTGATGGACGACGGGCTCTTCACCGGTCAACCCGACGTCGCCTTCCAGGCAGTGGAGCAGCTGCATCCGCAGATCATCCGCTACGACGCCGACTGGGCCGTCGTGGCGCCGAAGAAGCCCAGGAACGCTGCCAACCCGAACGACCCGGCCTACCAGTGGTCCGGCGTCGACACGCTCGTGACAGCGCGCCAAGGCGGCCGGCGTCGCGGTCGTCCTGACGATCGCGCACACCCCGGTCTGGGCCGGCGGCACGGCGAAGCACAACCACGCGCCCAGGAAGGGCAGCGACCTGCAGACCTTCGCGCTACGCCGCGGCCACCCGCTACAGCGGGCACTTCAAGGGCCCGGACGGCACCGTGCTGCCGCAGGTCACCCGCTGGGAGGCCTGGAACGAGCCCAACACCAACACCCACCTGTCCCCGCAGTACGTGTGCGTCAAGGGCAAGGGCTTCTGGTGTCGCGGCGGCCACTTCAACCTGGTCTCGCCGACGACCTACGCCGGGATCCTGAACGCGATCTACACCGGCGTGCACAAGGCCGGGACGAAGTACCACGTCAAGGAGCAGGTCGCCGGCGGCTCCACCAAGCCGGGCGGCGACGGCCCGACGGCCGCCGAGCCGTCGGTCAACCCGATCGCCTTCGTGACGGCGCTGGCGAAGCTGCACCCGAAGCTCGACGCCTACGCCCACCATCCCTACCGGGTGCCGGGCGCGAAGTGCCAGACCTGCGGCGGCCTCGTCACCATCGACAACCTGTCGAAGCTGACCACCGCGCTGGACAAGGGCTGGCCGGGCCGCAGCCTGCACCTGTGGCTCACCGAGTACGGCGCCCAGACCAAGCCGCCGGACCCGCTCGGCGTGACCACCGCCGCGCAGTGCACGATGCTGCGCCACGCCGTGCAGGTCATGCGCAAGAACCCGCGCATCGACATGCTGATCTGGTTCCTCATCCGGGACCAGAAGTCGACCGGGTCGCTGGCCAGCGGCTGGCAGAGCGGGCTCGCGTTCGTGAACGGCGACAAGAAGCCGATCTGGAACGTGTACTCGAGCCTCGCCGAGTCGCAGTAGGCACGCACGTCTCGCGGGGGAGGAGCCGGCCGGCTCCTCCCCCGCGTTCTGCGTTTCAGCTCGCTAGGAGCTCTGCGCGACGACGCCGGCGGCGACCTTGCCGATGACCCCGTCGGGGTCGAGCTTCGCCGCCTTGCGGAACTCCTCGATCGCCTGCTTCTGCTGCTCGAGCCAGACCAGCAGGAGGCCCAGGTGGAAGACCGGGCTGGCCTCGTCGGGCTCGGCCTTGATCAGGTTCCCGAGGCCGCCGAAGGCCAGCTGCGGCGGTCCTTCGAGAACGCCAGCACGACCGTCGCGACCTGGGCGTCGATGCTCCGCGGATCGGCCCGGACGGCCTTCCTGGCGGCGGCCAGGGCGAGCGTCCGCAGGCCCTGCTGCTGCAGCGCGGCGGCCAGCGCCAGCTGGGCGTGACCGAGTCGGGCTCGCGGCGGGCGGCGGCGGCGAGGACGGCGGTGCTCCCCTGCGGCAGGCTGTGCGTCGGCACCCAGAGCGGATAGCCGATCCGCATCTGCGGGGTGCAGGGCGTTGTCGGCGCGCAGGGCGTAGGTGCTGTCGGGGGCGGCGTTCCTGGCCGCCCGCAGCTTCGCCGTCGCGTCCTTCTGGCGGCCGGCGAAGAGCAGCACGAGGCCCTCCTCGAAGCGTGGGAACGGGATCCTTCGGTCGAGGCCGGCAGGTTCTGCAGCAGCTGCACGGCCCGGCCCGGGATCCGACGGCTCGTAGGACAGGAGCGCCCGGCCGACCTGGACGCGCTCGTCCCCCGAGCCGAGCTTCGCCGGCGGCGGCGTCCAGCGCGCTCCTGGCGCCCTCGACGTCACCCGTGTCGAAGCGGGCGCTGGCGACCGCCAGGGCCAGCAGGCCGTCGTCGTGGAAGTCGCCCTTGCGCTGCAGCGCCGCGAGCTGCTGCTTCGCCGTCCCGCTCACCGTGTAGCGGGCGCCGAGGTCGAGCACGAACGGCGGCTGGCCCTGCACCGCGGCGATCCGGGCCGGCGCGGCCTGCGGCTCCGGGGAGCGCCCCGCGACGGCGACCACGACCACGATCGCCGCGCCCAGGAGCGCGGCGGCGAGCACGGCCAGGAGACGGCGTCGATCCACCCGTGCAGGGTACGTCGCGCGCTCGCGAGAGAGGGAATACGCTCATCGGCCCGCGCGTTGGCTCGACCGAAGACACGCGTATCGCGTGATTGCGGCCCCTGCGGCCGCCTGGAAGGAGGAACGTGGCGACCTACCAGGAGCTCCTGGCACAGACGAAGCGAGAGATCCGCGAGATCGACGCGCGCGAGCTGTCCGACGCGCTCGAGAACGGCGACGCCCCGGTGCTGATCGACGTCCGCGAGCTGGACGAGTTCGAGCAGGGCGTGATCCCGTCGTCCCGGCACATCCCGCGCGGCTTCCTCGAGTCGCGCATCGAGAACCTCGTCCCCGACCGCTCGACCCCGATCGTCCTGACCTGTCAGTCCGGCGCCCGCTCGGCGTTCGGCGCGAAGGCCCTGACCGAGCTCGGCTACGAGGACGTCGTGTCCCTGCGCGCCGGCTTCTCGGGCTGGAAGCAGAACGGCTACCGCTGGGAGGTGCCGACCGCTGCTCGACGAGTCGAAGCGGCGCCGCTACGCCCGGCACATCCTGATCCCCGAGGTCGGCGAGGCCGGCCAGCTCAAGCTGCTGTCCTCGAAGGTGCTGCTGCTCGGCGCCGGCGGTCTCGGCTCCCCCGCGGCGCTGTACCTGGCCGCGGCCGGCGTCGGCACGCTCGGCATCGTCGACGCCGACATCGTCGACGACACGAACCTGCAGCGGCAGGTGGTGCACGCCACCGACCGCATCGGCATGCCGAAGACCGAGTCGGCGGCCAAGACCCTGCGCGGGCTGAACCCCGACGTCGACGTGGTCGAGTACCAGCGAGCACCTGACGTCCGAGAACGTCGACCGGATCATCGCGGGCTACGACGTCATCGTCGACGGGACCGACAACTTCCCGACCCGCTACCTGCTGAACGACGCGAGCCTGAAGCACCGGATCCCGGTGGTGCACTCCTCGATCTTCCGCTTCGAGGGCCAGCTCACGTTCTTCAAGCCGTTCGACGGCCCCTGCTACCGCTGCCTGTTCCCGCAGCCGCCGCCGCCCGAGCTCGCACCGTCGTGCTCCGAGGGCGGCGTGCTCGGCGTCCTGCCGGGCATCATGGGCTCGCTGCAGGCCGCGGAGGCCCTCAAGCACCTGCTCGGCATCGGCGAGTCGCTGTCCGGCCGTCTGGTGATCTTCGACGCGCTGGACACGTCGTTCCACGAGGTCACGCTGCGGCGCGACCCGGAGTGCCCGGTCTGCGGCGAGGACGCCGGCCCGATCGAGTACATCGACTACGAGCAGTTCTGCCTGCCGCCCGCCCGGGCGCTCAGCTAACCGTCTACCTCACCCTTAGAGTCGGAGCATGACCACCCTACGCCTGCCTCCCGTGATGCGCGCCAATGCCGGCGGCGCCCGCACCGTCGACGTCGAGGGCGACACGCTGCGCGCGGCGCTCGACGACCTGTTCGAGAAGCACCCGGCGACCCGGTCCCAGATCGTGGACGACGGCGGCGAGCTGAACCGCTTCGTCAACGTGTTCGTGGACAAGGAGGACGTCCGGCTCGGTGCGGGCCTCGACACCCCGCTGGCCGCGAACACCACGGTCATCGTCATGCCCGCGATGGCCGGAGGTGCGTCGTAGCCCCGGTCGCCGCCTGCAGCGAGACCCAGGTTCACACGGGCCTTCTGGCCAGCATCGGCGACACGCCGCTGGTCGAGCTGCGCCGGCTCTCGCCGCAGCCGGGCGTCCGGCTGTTCGCGAAGCTCGAGTCCGAGAACCCGACCGGCTCGATCAAGGACCGGGTGGCGCTGTCGATGATCGACGCCGCCGAGGAGCGGGGCGACCTCAGCCCCGGCCGCACGATCCTCGAGCCGTCGAGCGGGAACACCGGCATCGCGCTGGCCATGATCGGCCGGATCCGCGGCTACCCGGTGCGGATCGTGCTGCCCGAGTCGGCGACGCCCGAGCGGGTGAAGCTCCTGAAGCTGTACGGCGCCGAGATCGTGTTCTCGCCCGGCGAGCTCGGCTCGAACGGCGCCGTCGAGCTGGCCCGCGAGCTGGCGGCCGAGGATCCCTCGCTGTACATGCCGTTCCAGTACGGCAACCCGGCGAACCCCGAGGCCCACTACTGCGGCACGGCCGTCGAGATCCTGCGCGACTGCCCCCAGGTCGACGTGTTCGTCGCCGGCCTCGGCACGGGCGGGACGCTGATGGGCTGCGCCCGCCGGCTGCGCGAGGCGAACCCCGACGTCCAGATCGTGGCCGCCGAGCCGCTCGCGGGCGACCCGGTGTCCGGCCTGCGCTCGCTCGAGGACGGCTACACGCCCGAGGTGCTCGACGTCTCCCAGCTCGACCGCAAGCTGCTCGTGACCAACGAGGACGCCCTCGCCGGGCTGCGCCTGCTGGCCCGCGAGGAGGGCATCTTCGCCGGCGTCTCGTCGGGCGGGGTGCTCGACGTCGCGCTGCGCGTCGGCGCCGAGCTCGACGGCCCCGCGAACATCGTGATGGTGTTCCCCGACGGCGGCTGGAAGTACCTGTCCGCCGGCCTCTGGGATCGCGAGGAGACCGAGCTCCTGGCCGACATGGAGTCCCGGATCTGGTGGTAGTGACGCTGCCGCGGGCGCTGGCCGACGAGCTCGTCGCGCACGCCCGCTCCGAGCTGCCGAACGAGGCCTGCGGGATCCTCGGCGGGGTCGACGGGACGATCAGCTCGTTCCACGCGACCCGCAACTCGGACGCCAGCCCGTACCGCTACAACGTCGACAACGACGACCTGGTGCGGGTGGTGTACGAGCTCGACCAGGCCGACCGGGACATCGTGGCGATCTACCACTCGCACACGAAGTCGGCGGCCTACCCGTCGCGCACCGACGTCGAGCTCGGCGACCCGAGCTACGTCTACATCATCGTCTCGCTGGCCCAGCCGGAGGCCGACCTCGGGCCTACCGGCTGTCGCGCGAGGCCGGGACGATCGAGGAGCTCGAGCTCGTCGTCGAGTAGCCGCGCTCAGGCGCACGCGCCGCAGAGCCTGCTCGTCCTGCTCGGCCCGGAGCTTCGACAGGTTGCCCTCGTTGCACAGCAGGCGAAAGGCGCTCTGCAGGTAGTCGTTGGCCGCGGAGGCGGCCAGCACGTTCGTGACCACGCGCCCCGTGTCCGGGCGAGAGCACGCGCAGCCCGACGACGCCGAGGGCGCTCCAGGCGCCGGCGCAGCGCGAGCAGGTGAGCAGCTCGCCGATGGCGTAGCGCATGCGCCGCCCCTTCGGCTTCTGCTCGCCGCTCGGCGTCTCCTCGACGAACGGCGCGCGCAGCCAGCTCTCGACCTTCTCGTTCGTCAGCAGCTTGGCCAGCGCGAACGTGGCCGCCCCGGTCACGGCGACGTCGGTGCCGGTGAGCGCCTCATCCGCGCCCCGGCCCTTGCGGGCGGCCAGCGCCAGCGCGCCGAGCAGCCCCCCGTAGACGCCGGACAGGACGGCGTAGTCGACGGGCTTGGTCGGGGTGTTGGCGACGGGCTCCATTTCGACGGCGCTTCCCGAAGGCGCCGTCATCCAAACGGCTACAACCGTTCGGCCAGCGCCAGGACGTTGGCGATGTAGGTGCGCGAGACGGGCAGGATGCCGCGCCGCCGCACGCTCTCCTCGCCCTGGTAGTAGGCCGCGATGGCCCGCGACCGGCTCTCGGGGAACGCGCGCAGGAGGTGGGCCAGGAACGCGACGCCGACGCGCACGTTGCCGTCGACCGTGTGGGCGACCTTCTGGCCGAGCAGGTAGCGCTCGACGTAGTCCCAGGTCGTCGGGGTGACCTGCATCACACCTGCGGCGCCGACCGGCGAGACGACGGAGCTCTGGTACCCCGACTCCTGCCAGGCGAGCGCCCGCACGAGGTGGACGTCGACGCCGAAGTGGGCCGCCCAGTGCTCGATCGAGGCGGTCACCGAGGTGCGCGAGGCGTTGCCGGCGGTGCTCCCGCCGCTCGACGCCGCGCGCGGCAGGTGGGCTCCGCTCGGCAGCTTCAGGATCGTCCCGGTGAGCAGGACGCCGCTCGGCGACAGGCGGTTGGCCAGGGCGAGCGCCTGCAGCGTCGTCCCGGCCCGGGTGGCGATCCCGCCGAGGGTGTCGCCGACGTGCACGACGTAGC
Source organism: uncultured Actinomycetes bacterium (assembly GCA_963794695.1). GTDB lineage: Bacteria > Actinomycetota > Thermoleophilia > Gaiellales > JALYLC01 > CAWCFJ01. The sequence goes on from CAWCFJ010000001.1 coordinate 208,298, forward strand.
GCAGGCTGCCGACGCTCACCGTGGTGTGCGTCGTGGTCGACGCCGAGGTCGCCGCGGCGTGCGTCGGGAGCGTCAGCACCCGGCCCTCGATCAGCACCGCGCTCAGCTTCATCCCGTTGATCCGGGCGAGCGTGCGGGCCGTCGTGTGGTGGGCCACCGCGATCGAGCTGAGGCTGTCGCCGCGGCGCACGACGTAGCGGCCGCTGCCGGCGCTCGCCGGCTTCGACGACGACGACGGCATCGAGCAGCCCGCCGGCAGCCGCAGCACGCGGCCGGCGATCAGCACGCCGCTCAGGCGCAGGTGGTTGAGCTTCGCCAGGGTCCTGGCGGTGGTGTGGTGGGCGACGGCGATGCCGCTGAGCGTGTCGCCGGGGCGCACCGTGTAGCGGGGGCTGGCGGATGCGTCCGGGGCGACCGCGAGCGCGGCGGCCACGACGAACGCGCCCGCCATCGGGCGTTTCAAGGCAGCAGGTCCTCTCCGTGCAAGGTCCAGGGACGGACTGCTTTCGACGGCCTCGCCGGCCGTCCTTCCCGAGACGGCCGGGATGTCTAGCCCTGGTCGGGAACCGCTGCCGGGCGCTCGCCGAAGGTCACGTCGACGTGCAGGATGCGCGGCCCGTCGACGTCCGCGACCACGAACCGCATCGCGTCGATCTCGACGCTGTCCCCCGCCTTCGGGGCCCGCCCGAGCTCGCCGAAGACGATGCCGCCGATCGTGTGGTAGTCCTCGTGCGGCAGGCGTGCGCTCGAAGCGCTCGTTGAACTCCTCGATCGGGAACGAGCCCTCGACCCGCACCCGGTCGCGTCCCAGCCGCAGCACGGACGCGTCGGGCAGGTCGAACTCGTCGGCGATGTCGCCGACGATCTCCTCGAGCAGGTCCTCGAGGGTCACGATGCCGGCCACCGAGCCGTACTCGTCCACCACGATGGCCATGTGCGAGTTCGTGCGCCGGAACTCGTTCAGGAGCTTTCCGAGCCGCTTGGTCTCGGGCACCACGTGGGCCGGGCGCACCAGCGCGCGCAGGTTCCCGTCGGACGTCCCCTCCTGGATCGCCCCGAACAGGGTGCGCACGTGCAGCACGCCGAGGACGTCGTCGAGGTCCTCCTCGTACACCGGGTAGCGCGTGAACGGGTGCTCGAGCACCTGCGTCAGCGCCTCCTGCGGCGACAGCGTGACCGGCAGCGCGGTCACGTCGGGCCGCGGGATCATCACGTCCTCGACCTCGGTGTCCGCGAAGTCGAACACCTTGTCGAGCATCTGCTGCTCCTCGGCCTCGAGCACCCCGCTCGAGCTCGAGCGGCGGACGAGCATCTTCAGCTCCTCCTCGGAGTGGGCCTCCTCGGCGAACCCGGTCACCCCGAGCCAGCCGACGACGATCCGGGACAGCCAGTCGAGGCCGCTGATCAGCCAGCCGAACACGAAGAAGAAGACCCGCACCGGCCCGACCACGACCAGGGCCACGCGCTCCGAGCGGGCCAGGGTGAACGACTTCGGCACGATCTCGCCCAGCACCACGTGCAGGACGCTGATCAGGATGAAGGCGATGATGATCGAGATCGTCTGCTTCGAGATGAACCCGATCGAGCCCTCGCCGAACAGCTGGTCGAGCAGGTCCGAGACCGCGGGCTCGCCCACGGCGCCCAGGGCCAGCGAGGAGAGCGTGACGCCGAGCTGCATCGCCGAGATGAAGTGGGACGGCCGCTCGACGATCCCCTGCACCATCCGGGCCCGCCGGTTCCCCTGCGCCGAGAGCTCGACGAGGCGGGTGCGGCGCACCGAGACGAACGCGTACTCGGCCGCCACGAAGAAGGCGTTCCAGAGCACGATCAGGAAGACCGACGCGATCCCGATCCAGGTGCCGGCGGTCATGTCGGGTCAGACGCGCGCACGCCGCCGCTGCCGCGGGCGGCTGTGGGGGGCGTCGGTCTGCTCGGTTCCTCGACCTCGCCGGCGCAGGCAAGGGAGGGGATGACGCTGGGTCGTCCTCGTCGGGGCACGCGGCCGCAGTATACGGCCGTCCCCGGCCGGGCACGCCCCGCCGTCAGCCCGGGCGTAGCCAGCCCGCCCCGGCCACGAACGCCTCGAGCAGGGCCACCGCGCCCTCGAGATCGTCGAGGTGGACGGTGCCGACGGAGGAGTGCACGTAGCGCGACGGGATGCTCACGGCACCCGCCAGGACGCCGTGGCCTGAGCGGGCGATCGCCGCCGCGTCGGTCACGCCGCCGTGCAGGACCTCGCGCTGCCACTCGACGCCGGCGGCCTCGGCGGCCCGCTCGAGCCGCTCGGTCAGGCGGCGGGGCACGGCGCTGCCGTTCCCCGAGCCGGCGACGAAGTCCCAGTACTTGATGGCCGGCCCGCCGCCGAAGCGGATCGGCGCCCGGCGGAACTCGACGCCGGGCACGTCCGCGCACAGGGTCACGTCGACGGCCAGCGCGCAGTCGGGCTGCAGCGCCGTCCCCACCGGGCCGGCGCCGCGCACGCCGAGCTCCTCGAGCACCGTGAACGCCGCCTGCAGGGTCACCGGCAGGTCGCGGCCGCGCAGCCGCTGCAGGAGCTCGACCACCACGGCGCAGCCGGCGCGGTCGTCGACCGCCCGGCCGGAGTAGACCTTCGTGCCGTTCAGGAGCTCGCCGGTCCGCTCGACGACCACGTGCTGGCCGACCAGCACCCCGAGCCCGGCCGCCTCGGCCGCGCTGCTGGCGCCGACGTCGACGAACAGGTCGGACAGGTGGATCGCGGTCTCGCGGTCGGCGGCGCTCAGCAGGTGGAACGGCGTCGTCGCGATCACCCCGCGCACCGGGCCGCGCTCGCCGTGCACGTGCACCACCTGGTTCGCGGCGATCCGCTCGTCGTGGTAGCCGACCGGCACGAGCCGCACGAAGCCCTCGTCGTCGACGTGCTGGACCAGGAACCCGAGCTCGTCGACGTGCGCCGCGAGCAGCAGCGTCGGCGCGCCCTCGGCGCCGTTCCGGGTGACCACCAGGCTGCCCAGCGCGTCCCGGTGGGGCTCGCCGTCGTAGCAGCCGTCGAGCTCGGCCAGGACCGCCTCGATGACGGGGTCCTCGGCACCCGAGGGCCCCTCGACGGCGTCCAGTCGGCGCAGCAGGTCGAGCAGCGCCATCAGCTGCGCTGGGCCCGGCTCACGGCCGTCCGGGCGTGGCCCGCGCCGACCAGGTCGGGGGCGATGGCCAGGGCCTGCTGGTAGGCGGCCACGGCGTCGTCCTCGGAGCCGTCGCGGGCCAGGATGTCGCCGAGCACGAGCCAGGCGGCGGCCGAGTGGGCGTGCCGGCGGGCGTGGATCTCGGCCCGCACCAGGTCGCCGTCGGGGTCGTCGCCGTACACCACCAGGGCCCGGGCCACGTCGAGCCGCTGCGGGTCGTACGCGGCCGCCTGCTCGAGCACCGGCCGGGCGTCCGGCATCCCCAGCGCCAGCCGGGCGAGGCCCGCCAGGGCCCAGGCCCGCGGGTACTGGGGATCGGCGTTGACGGCGAGGTCGCCGGCGGCGCGGGCCAGGTCCAGGTGGCCGTTCGCGAGCAGCCACTCGCCCCGGGCCACGAGCTGGCCGGCGTTGTCGGTCATCCCGGCGAGCTCGTGCCGGATGACCCGCTCGAAGTCGGCCGGCGCGAGCCAGTACGGCTCCCCGTCGGGCCCGATCAGGCGGACGAGCGAGCCGAGCGCCTCGAGCCGCTCGAGGATGTGCTCGTCGCCGGGCGCCAGGGCCAGGGCGCGCTCGTACTCGACGACCGCCCGGTCGCCCTCGTCCATCGCCTCGAGCAGCCCGGCCCTGGCGACCAGGAAGGCGGCCTGGTCCTCGTAGGCCCACTCGACCTCGTCGAGCTGGCGCAGCGCGTCCTCGTCGCGGCCCGTGCGGCGCAGGGCGACGCCGAGGTTGAAGCGGGACGCCGCGTCGAACGGGGCGAGCTCGACGGCCCGCTGCAGCGCCCGCACGGCGTCGGCGATCCGGTCCTGCAGCAGGAGCTGCATCCCGAGCCGGCGGTACGGCTCGGCCCGGGCCAGCCGCAGCGAGACGTCGGCCAGCGGGTGCTCGGGGTGCTCCTGGGCGAAGCTCCCGGCCCAGCCGGCGACGCGCTCGCGGTCGAGCTCCTCCCGGGCCGCGGCGATCTGGGCCGGCACGGCCACCCGCTCGGGCAGGCCCGAACGGGCCGCCAGGGCGGGCTCGAGCTCGAGGATCGTCCACTCGTTCACGACTATGCAGCTTCCCACAGGACGGCCTCGCCGTCCTCGTCGCGCTGCACCGCGCCGGCGCGCTCGAGCCGGACGAGGTGGGCGAGCGTCTCGTGCACCGCGAGCCGGCGCTCGATCTCGGCCTCGCGCGCTCCGAACAGGGCCACCGACACCGCGTGGGCGTGCGACGGGCCGGCGCTCTCGAGGAACGCCCGGTGCTCGTGCAGCCGCCGCACGTGGTGCGCGTCGAGGCTCCGGCTGACCTTCGGGACGTCCTCGATCGGCTCGCCGTGGCCGGGGTAGGCGATGCTCGCGCCGAGCCGTGCAGCCCGGCCGAGCGCGGCCAGGTAGTCGCCGAGCGGGTCCTCGCTGGCCTCGGGGTAGAGGCCGACCGTGGGCGAGATCCGGTCGAGCACGTGGTCGCCGCAGATGAGCCGCCCGTCCTCCTCGGAGAGCAGCCCGTGCTGGTGGTCGGCATGGCCCGGGAGGTGGACGAGGCGCCAGGTCGCGCCGGCAGCCTCGAGGCGGTCGCCCTCGCCGACGTGCTGGACGCGCCGTGGCAGGTGCACCAGCGAGGCCACCTGCGGCGTCTCGCGGGCGTCGAGCGAGTCCTCGGGCACGCCGTGGCGTACCAGGTAGGCGACCGTCGGGGTGCCGCGCTCGAAGACCCGGCGGGCCTGGTCCTCGTCCCCCGCGTTCTGCCAGACCTCGGCGCCGGTGAGCTCTGCGAGCTCGGCGGTCGCGCCGACGTGATCGGGGTGGAAGTGGGTCAGGACGATCCGGCGCACGCGCGGCGAGCCGAGCGCTGCCAGGGCCTCGCGCCACTGGTCACGGGCCTCGGGCACGCCGAGGCCGGCGTCGACCAGGGTCCAGCCGTCGTCGTCCTCCAGCGCGTAGCAGTGCACGTGGGAGGGCGGAAAGGGCAGCGGCAGCGTCACGCGGTGCAGGCCGCGCCCCAGCGGGGTCACCTGCGGAGCGGACACGGCGGGCATTCTAGACCGGAGGCGGCTCGTGGTTCGCCACGTGGAACGGGAAGGTGGAGCGGCTGAGGTTCCCGTGCTTGTCGGCGGCCTCGACCTGCAGCCGGTAATCGCCGTCGGGCAGCGACCCGGAAGCCCAGTCGTGGGCCAGGAAGTAGCGGTAGAGACCGGGCTTTCCCGGGTGGTTCTGGCGCGTGCCCGGCGCGTAGATCAGGTGGAACGCGGCGGCGTCCCGGAACGGGGCCAGGTTCACCCCGACGCGCCACGGCCGGACCACGGTCGCGCCCCGCAGCACCCGCCAGCGCAGCCGGGCCGGCGCGACGGGCATGCCGTGCCACGGCGCGGGCACCGCCAGCGGGGTGACGTCGTGGGCCAGGGCCACGAGGTTCACGAGGCCGCTGACGCGCTGCGGCCGCAGCGGCTCGCCGCGGTGCTCGAACGCCAGGCCGCCGACCACCGGGTGGGTGTGCTTGACGAACGGGGTGAGCGCGCCCGGGCGGAGCGGGTCGACGTAGCGCGCGCCGCGACGGGGCCGCTCGGCCAGGTGCACGTGGCCCCAGCCCTTCGCGACGTGGCCCAGGAGCTGGTGCCCGGCGACGTGCTGGCCGTTCCGCACGGCCGGGTCGACGTGCCAGTAGCCGAAGATCCGGCCGGCGGGGGACACCACGGCGAAGGCCGTCGGATCGTTGAACGACACGGTGCCAGCCTCGATGGCGTACACCGCGGTGCCGTCCGGGGCGCTGACGTCGATGCCGAAGTGGAACGCGTGGCTCGCGTCCTCGATGCGCGGGTCGTTCAGGAACGCCCGGACGGGGTGCTGGCGATCGAAGGGCCGCAGCGGCCAGCCGTACGACACGGCGCGACCTTAGACGATCGATCGACTACCGTCCCGCCGATGGCCCGCGTCGAAGCGACCGACCTCGCGGCCTGCGGGCTCGCAGCCGCCGCCGGGGCCCTGGGCTACGCGTCGGACACCGGCAGCATGCTGCTCCTGCTCGGCCTGGCCACCGCGGCCAGCGGCTTCCTGCGGGCGCGCCTGGCGCTCGGCCTGTCGGCCGCCGTCGTGCTCGCCCGATCCTGCTGGTCATCGGCCGCTCCCGGGCGAGCTTCGTCGCCGGCGTCGCCTGCCTGGCCGCCGCCGGTGCCATCTGGCTCGTGCTGGCCTTCCGCAGCGGCCCGGTGGTGCTGAACGACCTGCCCGAGGAGGTCCTGGCCGCGCGCATCGTCGCGGCAGGGGTCTTCCTGGTGCTGGTCGGCGTGCTGGCCCGGTTCGCCGGCACGTACTCCATCTAGACCGCCACCTTCGGGAAGAGGGTGCGGGCCAGGGCCGGGTCGCCGGCGTCGAGCGCGGCCTCGATGCGGCCGGCGGCGTCGGGGAGCAGCGCGCGCAGCTCGACCGCGAGCCGCCGGCAGGTCGCGAGCAGCGCGCCGAGGACGTCGTCCAGCCGCTCGTCGTCGCCGTCCCGGGCCAGCTCCCACGGACGGGTGCGGGAGACGAGGCGGTTCGCGTCGTCCACCACCCGCTGGAACGCCTCGGCGGCCGCCCGGTGGTCGAAGCGGTCGAACGCCGCGTCGAGCGACGCGCCGAGCCCGTCGGCGGCCGCCAGCAGCCCGGCCGTGTCGTCGGCGTGCGGCGCGTCCGGCACGCCGCCCGGCCGGGCCCGGGCAGCCAGCGCGACCGTCCGGCTCACCAGGTTCCCGAGCCCGTCGGCGAGCTCGGCGCCGCGGGCCGCGAGCAGCTCCTCGCTGAACTGGGCGTCGGCCCCGCGCGGCACGTCGCGCAGGAGCCACCAGCGCACGGCGTCCGGCCCGTAGCGCTCGGCGAGCGCCGCCGGGTCGGCGGCCGCGCCGGCGGACTTCGAGATCTTGCCGCTCCCGAAGAGCACGTACTCGTGCACCCAGATCGCCGTCGGCAGCGGCTCGCCGGCCGCGAGCAGCACCGCCGGCCAGAGCAGCGCGTGGAAGCGGGTCACGCCCTTGCCGATCACGTGCAGCCGCTCGTCGGCCCCGCTCCACCAGCGGGCGTAGCCCGAGCCGCCGTTGCCGTAGCCGAGCGCGCTCACGTAGTTGCAGAGGGCGTCGAACCACACGTGCACGACCTGGCTCTCGTCGCCCGGCACCGGGATGCCGAAGCCTCGCGCCCGGGTCGCGGCCCGGGACACGCTCACGTCCTCGAGCCCGCGGCGCAGGAACGCCAGCACCTCGTTGCGGCGGGTCTCGGGCTCGACCTGCAGGGCGCCGCCCTCGATCAGCGCCGCCAGGGCCTCGGCGTGGCGGGACAGCCGGAAGAACCAGTTGCGCTCCGACACCTGCTCGGGCGGCGCGGCGTGCTCGCCGCACGGGCCGTCGACGAAGGCCTCGCAGCCGCGGCAGTAGAGGCCCTCGTAGTCGCGCTCGTAGAGATCGCCGGCAGCGGCGCAGGCCTGCCACAGCCGGATCACCGCCGGCGCGTGGCGCGGGTCGGAGCTCGTCCGGATGAAGTCGTCGTTCGACAGCTGCAGCGGTCCGCGCAGGGCCTCGAAGCGGTCGGCCTGGCGGGCCACGAACGTGGCCACGGGCTCGCCGGCGGCCTCGGCCGCCAGCACGTTCTTGAGGGCGTTGTCGTCGGTGCCGGTCAGGAACCGGACCGCGTCGCCGCGCTGCCGGCGGCGGCGGGCGATGGCGTCGGCCTGCACCAGCTCGAGGGCGAAGCCGAGGTGCGGCGGCCCGTTGACGTACGGGATCGCCGTGGTGACGTAGAGGGTGCGCATCGAGTGCTCCTTCGTGGATCTGCCGAGGGCAGACACGTCGGATCTCGAGCGCCGGCCCCTGGAACGGTGGGCCGGTGGCGGACGCGGTCGCTAGCGCACGCCGAGGAGCCCCATGGGCGGGGCCATCTGCGAGCGGTGCAGCAACGTCGGCGTCACAGGCTCGAAGGATAGCCGAAACACCGGAACAGAACGGGTGTTCGACTACAATCTGCGGATGGCGACGGCCGCCCCGACCCTCCCGTTCAGCGAGCCGACCCGGCGCTGGTTCGCCCAGGCGTTCGGCCAGCCCACCCCGGCCCAGGCCGAGGGCTGGCCCGCGATCCACCGCGGCGAGCACGTCCTGATCTGCGCCCCGACCGGGTCGGGCAAGACGCTCGCGGCGTTCCTGGCCGGGATCGACCGGCTGTTCCGCGAGCCGCCGTCCGACACCACCCGGCTGCTCTACATCTCGCCGCTCAAGGCGCTGAACTACGACGTCGAGCGCAACCTGCGCGGGCCGCTCGCGGGGATCAAGGCGCTGGCCGCGACCCACGGCGAGCAGCTGCGGGTGCCGACGGTGGCGGTGCGCACCGGCGACACGCCGCAGGACGCCCGCCGGCGCATGCTGCGCGAGCCGCCCGACATCCTCATCACCACGCCCGAGAGCCTCTACCTCATGTTGACGTCGAGCCAGCGGGAGATGCTGACCGGCGTCGAGAGCGTGATCCTCGACGAGATCCACGCCGTGGCCTCGACCAAGCGCGGCGCGCACCTGATGCTGTCGCTCGAGCGGCTGGCCGAGCAGTGCGAGCGCGACCCCCAGCGGATCGCCCTCTCGGCCACCCAGCGGCCGCTCGACGAGGTCGCCCGGCTGGTCGGCGGCGACCGCCCGGTGACGATCGTCGACGCCGGCGTGCGCAAGGAGCTCGACCTGCGGGTCGTCGTGCCGCTCGAGGACCTGGGCGAGCCCGACGGGATGCCCGAGGTCAAGATCGAGGACGTCCACGGCGCCAGCGACGGCGGCCCGCGCTCGATCTGGCCGGCCGTGTACCCCGAGCTGCTCGAGCTGGTGCGGGCGCACCGCTCGACCCTGGTGTTCGTCAACAGCCGCCGGCTCGCCGAGCGCCTGGCGCTGCGGCTCAACGAGCTCGCCGAGGAGCCGATCGCCCGGGCCCACCACGGCTCGGTCAGCCGCGAGGCCCGGGTCGAGATCGAGGAGGCCCTGAAGTCGGGCGACCTGCCCTGCCTGGTGGCCACCTCGTCGCTCGAGCTGGGCATCGACATGGGCGCGATCGACCTCGTCATCCAGGTCGAGTCGCCGGGCTCGGTGGCCCGCGGGCTGCAGCGCATCGGCCGCGCCGGCCACCAGGTCGGCGAGCCCTCGCGCGGGCGGATCTTCCCGAAGTTCCGCGGCGACCTCATCGAGTGCGCGGTGGTCGTCGAGGGGATGCACGCCGGGCGGATCGAGGAGACGCGCGTCCCGAAGAACCCGCTCGACGTCCTGTGCCAGCAGATCGTGGCGATGTGCGCCGAGCGCAGCATGTCGGTCGACGAGCTGTACGCCCTGGTCAAGCGGGCCTACCCGTACCGCGACCTGCCGCGCAGCCAGCTCGAGGGCGTGCTCGACATGCTCGCCGGCCGCTACCCGTCCGACGAGTTCGCAGAGCTCCGCCCGCGCCTGGTCTGGGACCGGGTCGACGGCACCGTCCGGGCCCGCGACGGCGCCGGCCGGGTGGCGATCGCGAACGCCGGCACGATCCCCGACCGCGGCCTGTTCGGGGTGTTCCTGGCCGACGGCGGCGGGCGCGTCGGCGAGCTCGACGAGGAGATGGTCTACGAGGCCCGCGAGGGGCAGGTGTTCCTGCTCGGGGCGTCGTCCTGGCGGATCGAGGAGATCACCCGCGACCGGGTCATCGTCAGCCCGGCGCCCGGCGCCCCCGGGGCGATCCCGTTCTGGAAGGGCGAGGAGGTCGGGCGGCCGGCCGAGCTCGGCGGCGCGATCGGCGCGTTCTGCCGCGAGATCGCCGCGATGCCCGACGAGCGGGCCGTCGCGCGGCTGATGGCCGAGCACGACTGCGACGAGCGGGCCGCGGCCAACGTCGTCTCGTACCTGCGCGAGCAGGAGGCGGCGACCGGCGTGGTGCCCTCGGACCGGGCCCTGGTGGTCGAGCGGTTCCGCGACGAGATCGGCGACTGGCGGCTCTGCCTGCTCTCGCCCTACGGCGGGCGGGTGCACGCCCCCTGGGCCCTGGCGCTCGGCGCGCTGCTGCGCCGGGAGCACGGGATGGAGGCCCAGTCGGTGTGGTCCGACGACGGGATCATCCTGCACCTGCCGGACTCCGACGCCCCGCCCGACCCCGAGCTCGTGATGCTCGACCCCGACACGCTCGAGGACCTGCTGGTCGGCGAGCTCGGCGGCTCGGCGCTGTACGGCGCCCGCTTCCGCGAGAACGCCGCCCGGGCGCTCCTGATCCCGCGCCGCCGGCCGGGCCAGCGCACCCCGCTGTGGCAGCAGCGGCTGAAGGCCCAGTCGCTCCTGCAGGTGGCCGAGCGCTACGGCTCGTTCCCGATCGTGCTCGAGACCTACCGCGAGCTCCTGCAGGACCACTTCGACCTCGACGCCCTGCGCCGGCTGCTGGCGGCGGTGCGGCGGCGGGAGATCTCGCTGGTGCCGGTCGAGACCGAGCACGCCTCGCCGTTCGCCCGCTCGCTGACGTTCGACTACGTCGCGCGCTACATGTACGAGGACGACACGCCGGCCGCCGAGCGGCGCGTCCAGGCGCTCACGCTCGACCGCGACCTGCTGCGCGAGCTGCTCGGCTCGGAGGAGCTGCGCGACCTGCTCGACCCCGACGGCCCTGACCGAGGTCGAGCGCGACCTCGCCCGGGGCCACGGCGAGGGGCCGGACGCCGTGCACGACCTGCTGCGCCGGGCCGGCGACCTGACGCGCGACGAGCTGCAGGAGCGGCTGGGCGCCGGCGCCGCCGAGTGGCTCGACGCCCTCGTCGGCGAGCGGCGGGCGCTGCTGGTGCCGCTGGCCGGCGAGGAACGCGCGATCGCCGCCGAGGACGCCGGCCGCTACCGCGACGCCCTCGGGGCCATGCCGCCCGCCGGCGTGCCGGCCGCGTTCCTCGACCCGGTGCCCGACGCGCTGCGCTCGCTCCTGCACCGCTACGCCCGCCGCCGCGGCCCGTTCACCAGCGAGCAGGCCGCGGCCCGCTACGGCCTGGCCGTGGGCGTGGCCGAGACCGAGCTGCGGGCCCTCGAGGCCGACGAGAAGCTCGTCCGCGGCAGCCTGCGCCCGGGCTCGACGGCCCACGAGTGGTGCGACCCCGACGTGCTGCGCCGGATCCGGCGGGCCTCGGTGGCCGCGCTGCGCAAGGAGGTCGAGCCGGTCGACGGTGCTGCCCTGGCCCGCTTCGAGCCCGGCTGGCACGGCGTCGACCGCGGCACCCGGGGCTCGCTCGACCGGCTGCGCGACGCGCTCGTGCCGCTGCAGGGCCTGCCGCTCGCGCCCGACGTGCTCGAGCGCGACGTCCTGCCGCGGCGCGTCCCCGGCTACCGCCAGGACTGGCTCGACGCGCTGTGCAGCGGCGGCGAGCTCGTCTGGATCGGCGTCGAGGGCGGCAAGGTGGCGCTGCTGTTCCGCGACGACGCGCCGCTGATCGGACGTCCGCCTGGCGCCGCGGCGCCGCCCGCGGGCGAGTCGCACGCCGCCGTGCGGGCCGTGCTGGCCAGCGGGCCGCGGTTCTTCGGCGACCTGGTGCGCGAGACGAGCCTCCCCCAGTCCGAGCTCCTGGCCGCGCTCTTCGACCTGGCCTGGGCCGGCGAGGTCACCAACGACGCGTTCGCCCCGCTGCGCTCGCCCCGGGCCGCCCGCGGCGCGGCGGCCGCGACCCCGCGCGCCCCGGCGAGCGGCCGCCGGCTGGTGCGCCGCCGCCAGGCGCCGACCGGTGCCGCCCAGGGCCGCTGGTCGCTGGCCGACGCCCTGTTCGCCGGGCCGCCGGCCGAGCGCGACCGCCAGCGGGCGCTCGCCGAGCTCCTGCTGGAGCGCTACGGCGTGGTCACCCGGGCCGCCGTCCAGGCCGAGGGGGTGAGCGGCGGCTTCGGCGCGGTGTACGGCGCGCTGCGCGACCTCGAGACCCTCGGCGCCTGCCGCCGCGGCTACTTCGTGGCCGGCGCCGGCGGGGCCCAGTTCGCCCTGGCCGGGGCGGTCGAGCGGTTGCGCGAGCTGCGGGACGAGCCCGACCTGCCCGAGACGCTGGTGCTGGCGGCGAGCGATCCCGCGAACCCCTACGGGGCCGCGTTGCCGTGGCCGGCGAGGGCGGCGGGCCGGGCGTCACGCTCCGCCGGCGCCTACGTCGTGCTCGACGGCGGCTATCCCGTCCTGTTCTGTGAGCGCGGCGGCCGCACCCTGCTCACCCTCGACGACGACCAGGGCCGCGTCGGCCGGGCCATCGAGGCGCTGGCCGCCGAGGTCAAGCGCGGCCGCCCCACGCGCCTCGGGCTCGAGCGGATCGACGGCGAGGCTGCCATCGGCTCTCCGCTCGAGCCCGTGTTGCGCGCTTCGGGGTTCCTCGCGGGGCCGCGCAGGCTGACGCTGCGCGCCCCGCGTGCCTAGCGCCTACTGGATCGACGAGAGGTCGCAGCCGAGGCCGTAGTTCTCGACCCCGTTCCAGGTGCGGGCGTAGTGCGCGGCGCTGCCGAGGACGCAGAACCCGAAGCCCTTCTGGGTGGCGGTGACCCGCGCGCCCTCCTGGGAGAAGCGGCCGAAGCCCGGGACGTTGACGAACGCCGAGCCGGTGCCGGTGGCGCTGAACGACGAGGCGGTGAGGCTGCCGTCGAGCACGGTGGTGATGCCGGCGACGTCGCCGACCAGCGGGAGCTGGCCGAAGCCGCCGGTGACCGAGCCGTGGAAGCTCAGCTTGCCGTTGGTCGCGTAGGTGATCGAGGCCGAGCCGCTGGCCAGGCTGGCCGAGAGCGAGCCCCAGCCCTGGGAGAAGTCGGCGTCGCCGCCGATCTTGAAGAGGTAGGGCTGGCCGGCCGAGCTCGGCACCGTGACCTGGAACGTGCCGTCGACCGAGACCACCGAGCTCGGCAGCGTCGAGCCGGGGAGGTTGACCTGGCCCTGCAGGCCGATCACCCCGCCGAGCGTGAAGCTGGTGCCGCTGAACACGTAGCTGAAGCCGATCCGGTTCAGCATGATCGCCGGGCCGAGGCCCTGGCCGACGATCAGCAGCGACGGCGTCTCGATGTCGGTCTCGAGCCGGCGGACGCGGAACGGCGACACGTCGATCTCGAGCGCCGCGTGCAGGTGGCCGAGGCGGCCCTGGAAGAGGGCGCCGTTGCCGGCCTCGTGCACGTCGGCGGAGCCGATCCAGCGGTTCAGGTCGCGGTTGTAGGTCACGTTGATCTGCTCGGTGACCAGCGGGCCGAGCGGGATCGGGGAGTCGAGCAGCCTGGCCGTGGCGGTCTGCACCAGGCCGGTGTTCTCGTCGACCGCCAGGTCGAGGTCGGCGCCGACGTTGACGCCGGCGGTGAGCTGCGGCGGGAGCTTGACGGTGCCGCCGATGGCGAACCCGGTCGCGGTGACCGTGCAGCGCACGTCGCAGCACGTTCGAGAGCCACTCGAAGCCCTTGAACTTGGCCCCGGCCTTCGGCTTGAACGAGCAGTCGTAGCTCCCGTCGCCGGCGGCGGCCGCGATGGCCGAGGCGCCGGAGCCGAGGGTCGTCGCCGTGCCGACGATGTTCGGGGTGAAGCTGCCCATCGTGACGTTCTCGAGCTTGACGTCGTAGACGCCGGGGCTCGAGACCCGGGCCGCGGTGGTCTGGCGCAGGAACGTGCGCTTGACGGTGAGCGTCAGGATCGAGCTCGACAGCTGTGGGCTGAGGACGACGCCGTCGAGGTTGACGGCGCCCTTCGCCTGGTAGGCGGTGACCGCCTGGGTCACGGGATCGGTGACGTCCTCGATGCAGCCGGTGAGCGTGAAGCGGTCCGAGCTCACGGTCTTCGACGTGTAGCCGGTCGGGCACACCGGAGATGCCCTTGCCGCCGGCGGCGAACGCCGACGGGGCGCCGATGGCTGCGGCACCGGCGACGAGCGCGAGGATGGTGGTCGTGCGGGTCATGTCTGGCTCCTTGAAGGTCGGTTCGGGGAGACCGTTGATGGCCTCAAGGAGTCCAGCCGGGACGCACGTATTCCCGCGACCTCGCAATTCTTTTCCGCGGCTCCCGCGAACGGGGAATAGGCGGCCTCCCGAGCGCCCCGTACAGTCGACGTACCGGTCGGGTGACGCTCGTCGCGCCTCGCTCGTCCCCGGAGGCGCCGACGTATCGGCAGCGCCACCGGCCGGAACCTGGCAGCGGGTGCGGGAGCCGGTCGGGACGAGCCCAGGCCCCCGCGCCGCGGCCGTCCGGCGCGGGGCGCGGCTGCAAGGACAATGCGCGCGTGCCCGAGGGTCACACGCTCCGCATCGCGGCCAACCGGCTGCAGCCGCTGGTGGGCCACGAGGTCGCGGTCGAGGCGCCGCAGTCCCGCCACCGCTACGCCGGGTTCGACGCGCTCGACGGCCAGGTGCTCGAGGAGGTGCGGGCCGTCGGCAAGCACCTGCTGCTGCGCTTCGAGGACGGCCGCAGCATCCACTCGCACCTGCGCATGCGCGGCTCCTGGCAGGTCTACCGCGATGGCCAGCCGTGGCTCTGGCCACGCTCGGCGGCCTGGCTCGTGCTGCGCGCCGGCGGCCGCACGGCCGTCCAGTTCCGCGGGCCGGTGCTCGAGCTGCTCGACCCCGGCAAGCTGAAGCTCCACCCGGTCCTCAGCCGGCTCGGGCCGGACCTGCTGGCGGACGACGTCGACGTCGAGCAGCTCGTCGCCGGCGTGCGCCGGCGCGTCGACGCGAGCGTCGAGGTCGGCGACATGCTGCTCGACCAGCGGGTCGTCTGCGGGATCGGCAACCTGTACAAGAGCGAGGCGCTGTGGGCCCTGCGGGTCGACCCGTTCGCCCCCGTCGGGGCGCTCGACGACGACGCTGCTCGGCGCGATCTACGCCGAGGCCCGGCGCCAGATGCTGGCCGCGGTCGCCGGCGGCCGGGAGGGCCCGCACCGCATCTACCGCCAGCCCGCCTGCCCGCGCTGCCGCGGGCCCGGTCAGCGCCCGCGCCCAGGGCGACGACGGGCGCACGACGTACTGGTGCGAATCCTGTCGTGCTTTTCCGGCAGACCGGCTACCTTGAACGTGCGGCGGGGCACTGGGGCTCCCGCCAGACCATACGGCGGGACGTGTTCGGGGGGAAGGCGCGAGCGTGCGCAGCCGAGACGTGACCGCCGACCCTAACGTCGCGGCCGAAGCTGCCGATACATGTGGACGTACGTCCCGACGACGACCGCCCACCCGCCAGGGGTCAACACTTTGTCCGCTCAGCAGCAGCAGCCGCAGCCCATCACCTGCCTCATCGCCGACGACCACGAGGTCGTCCGCGAGGGCCTTCGGCTCGCGCTCTCCCGTGCGCCGCACATCCGCGTCGTCGGCGAGGCCTCCGACGGCGAGGCCGCCGTGGTGCTCGCCGAGCGCCGCCGCCCGAACGTCGTGATCATGGACGTGCGGATGCAGGGCATGGACGGCTTCGCGGCGACGTCGAAGATCAAGACCGCCGCGCCCGACACCTCGGTGCTGCTGTTCACCGCGCACGCCGAGCGCAACCTGATGACGCGCGGCCGCGAGGCCGGGGCCAAGGGCTACATGCTCAAGGAGGCCCCCCACAGCACGATCATCCGGGCCATCGACCGTCTCGCCCGCGGCGAGGACTTCGTCGACCCGGCGCTCGCCCCGTCGCTCGTCGGCAACGACCGCGACAGCCTGCTCACGGCGCGCGAGCGCGAGATCCTGCAGCTCCTGGCCGACGGCATGTCCAACGCCGACGTCGCCAAGAAGCTCTTCATCTCCCAGGAGACCGTGAAGAGCCACGTTCGCCACATCCTGGCCAAGCTCGAGGCCGACACCCGGACGCAGGCGGTCGCGATCGCCCTGCGCGAGTCGATCATCAGCTAGCCCGGTCCTTGCGCCACCCGGCTCACGCCACCCCGCGCGACCCTGCCCGCCTCGTGCCGGCCGGGTCGCGCATCCGCTTTTCGCCTCCGAAGGAGCGCCGCGCGTGAGCTCCGTGATCGGCGCAGCCGTCGTCGCCGCGACGTTGCTCCTGCTGCTCGGGCTCGCGCTGCGGGCGCTGCGAGCGCAGGCGCGCGCCGAGCGGGCCATCAAGTTCGAGCGCGAGCTCGCCGGCGACCTGCTCGAGCAGGCCGCGGCGTTCGACCGCCTGGTCGCCGCGCTGGCCGGCATCGCCGACGACCTCGACGAGGGCCACGTCCTGCGCCGCGCCGCCAACGAGGCCTGCCGGCTGGTGCACGCCGAGATCGGCGTCGTGCTGGAGCTCGGCCCCGACGGCGTCCTCGAGGTCGCCGCGGCCTCGGGCGAGGGCCTGACGCTGCCCGAGCCGCTGGTCTCGTCCGCCCCCGAGAGCGTCGCCGCCCAGCTCGCCCGCACCTTCGGCGGCTACGCCCACGCGACGCCGCTCGGCGCGCCGAGCCTCGAGCTCGGGCTGCTCGCGGTCGTCCGGCCGACGAGCCGCTTCTCGCCGCTCGAGCTGGCCCAGCTGCGGGTGCTGGCCGACTTCTCGGCCCGCGCCGCCCAGAACGCCCGCCTGTTCGCCCTGGCCGAGAGCCTGCGCGCCGAGGCCGAGGAGCGGGAGCGCGAGCGCGCCCGGCTCTCGGACCGGCTGCTGCACGCCGAGGAGAACGAGCGCCGCCGCCTCGCGCTGGCGCTGCACGACGGGCCGCAGCAGACGATCTCGGGCATCGCCCTGATGGTGCAGGCGGCCTGCGACGCGCTCGACGCCGCCGACGAGCCCGACGCCCGCCGGATCCTGAAGCTCGCCCTCGACCGGAACCGCGGCGTGGTGCGCTCGCTGCGCCAGCTGCAGTTCTCGCTCGAGCCGATCACCCTGCGCGACCACGGCTTCTCGGCCGCCTTCGGCGAGCTCGCCGCCCAGCGCAGCGAGCAGCACGGCCTGGACGTCGTCGTCGACGGGGCCGCCATCGACGAGCTCGACCCGACGCTGCAGGTCGCGCTCTACCGGATCGCCCAGGAAGCCCTGGCGAACGCCGTCAAGCACGCCTCGGCCAGGCGGATCGAGGTGCGCGCCACGCGCGGCGCGGACCTCGGCCTCGAGCTGGTCGTGAGCGACGACGGGGTCGGCGCGACGACCCTCGACCTGGCCCGCGGTGGGCTCCACCGCGGCGTCGACTCCATGCGCGAGCGGGCCGCCGGCCTGGCCGCGCGGCTCTCGTTCGAGACCACGCCGGGCGGGGGCTGCACCGTCCGGGTCCGGGTTCCAGCGGCCTCGCTGGAGCTCGTCGGCAGCCACGCCGCCTGACCCTCCCTGCCCCTCCAGGGAGACCAGCCGGGCGCCGATGAAAGAGTCCTGGTGGTACCGCCCCCCTCCATGCCATGAGCGATCCGTCGAACGAGTCCAGGCTCCTCTACGAGGAGCTCGTGGTCGTGATCGCCGAGATGAAGCAGGCGCACGCCGAGCTTGCCGCAGCGCGGGACGAGGCCGAGCTACGCTCCCGAACGGACGCCTTGACAGGGGTCTTCAACCGGCGCCAGTTCCAGGACGCGCTCGACGCGGCGGTCGCGGCAGGCGCGACCGGAGAGGCGCCGGCGGCAGTCTTCCTGCTCGACGTGGACCACTTCAAGCTGATCAACGACACCCACGGGCACGGCGTGGGCGACGAGGTGCTCGCCGAGCTCGCCGGGCGGCTGGCCCGGCAGGTGCGCTGCGACGACACCGTGGCCCGCTGGGGCGGCGAGGAGTTCATCGTCCTGCTGCGGGCGATCGACGACGACGAGACCCTGCGCCGGATCGGCGACGGCCTGCGCCACGCGATCTGCGTCGAGCCGATCCGGACCAGCGCCGGCCCGCTGCAGGTGTCCGCGTCGTTCGGCGGCGTCCGCCTGGAGCCCGAGCTGCACACCGCCGAGCGGCTGGTCGCCGCCGCCGACCGCGCGCTGTACAGCGCGAAGCGCCGCGGGCGCAACCAGGTGCGGCTGTGGAGCGAGCTCACCGAGCGCGACCTGACGACCAACGAGCCCGAGGCCGTCGGACTGGCCCAGGCCCTGGCGCTCGCCGCCGGCATCCGCGACGGCCTGCCCGAGCTGCACTCCCAGCAGGTGGCCGAGCTCGCGGTGGCGGTGGCCGACCGGCTCGGCGCGTCGCCGGCGACCCAGCTGCGCTGCCGGCTCGGCGGCTGGCTGCACGACGTCGGCAAGATCGCGATCCCCGACCGGGTGCTGGCGAAGGCCGGCACGCTCGACGAGGACGAGTGGGCGCTGATGCAGCGCCACACCCTGATCGGCGAGCAGATGGTGCGCCGGATCCCCGGCCTGGTCGAGGCCGCGGCGGCCGTCCGCCACCACCACGAGCGGTTCGACGGCACCGGCTACCCCGACGGCCTCGCGGGCGACCAGATCCCGCTCGAAGCCCGGATCATCGCCGCCGTCGACGCGTTCAGCGCGATCACCAACGACCGGGTCTACGGGCACGGGCGCTCGCGCGAGGACGCGATCGAGGAGATGCGCCGCTGCGCCGGGAGCCACTTCGACCCGGACGTCGTGCAGGCGCTCGTGGCCTGCCTCGAGGACGAGGCCGCGCGGCTCCACCGCCGGCTCGCCGCGCGGCGCACGGACCAGCAAGCGCGCGCCGCGTGAGCGCGCAGCCGCGACCGAGACGTGCGACGGCACGCGGCGCTCGACGCTCGGCCGCGCGCTCGGCGACACCGGCCGAGCTCCAGCGCCTGCTGGCAGGCGAGACGGTGACGCTCGACGCGTCGCTGCGACGGAGCCTCCGGTCGTGCCAGCTGGAGCTCGAGCTGGCCCCGCCCGGCGCGAGCGACCGCGCCCCCGCCCGGCGATCGGCGACCTCGAGCGGATCGTGGGGGCCCTCGACGAGCACATCTACAGCGGCGAGCTGCTCGCCGACGGCCGCTTCGTGGAGCACTACAGCGGTCCGGCGGCGGAGCGCTTCCTGGGGCGGCCGCTGCGGCCCGGCGAGGATCCCGAGAGCGCGTGGCTCGACGCCGTCCACGCCGAA
Organism: uncultured Actinomycetes bacterium; assembly: GCA_963794695.1. GTDB lineage: Bacteria > Actinomycetota > Thermoleophilia > Gaiellales > JALYLC01 > CAWCFJ01. The sequence continues at coordinate 227,340 of CAWCFJ010000001.1, forward strand.
GACCGCGACGTCTACCGCGGCGTCGACGCGCTGCTCCTGGCCGGCGAGCCCGCCGAGATGCACTACCGCATGCGGCGCGCCGACGGCTCCACGATCTGGGCCTGGGAGCGGATGTGGTCGCACCGCCACGCGGACGGGCGCCTGATCGTCGACGGGATCGTGGCCGACGTGACCGAGCGCCACACCATGCTGACCGAGCTCGCCGAGGCGAGCGCGCGGCTCGCCTCGATCGCCGAGGCCGTCGACCACTACTTCTACACCGCCGAGCAGGTCGAGGAGCAGCGCCTGCGGCTGGTCTACCAGGGCCGCGGCCGGGGCGTGATGCTCGGCCGGATCGGACGCCGGGCGGACGACCCCGAGAGCTGGGCCGCCTCGATCCATCCCGACGATCGCGAGCGCGTCCTCGGCCGAGGTCCGGCAGCGCACGGGCGACGGCGAGGTCGAGTACCGGATCGTGGGCGACGACGGCCGCGCGCGCTGGATGTGGGACCGCTACCGGGCCCGCCGCGACGACGGCGGCCGGCTGTTCTTCGACGGCGTCATCTCGGACATCACCGAGCGCCGCCTCGCCGCGGACGAGCTCGCCCTGGCCCGCGACCAGGCCGAGCGCCGCTCGCGCACCGACGAGCTGACCGGCGTCGCGAACCGGCGCCACTTCGCAGAGCAGCTGGACGCGGTGCTGGCCGCGGCGCCGCACGACCGCCGCGCGCCCGGGGTGCTGCTGCTCGACGTCGACCGCTTCAAGCGGATCAACGACACCTACGGCCACGCCTGCGGCGACGCGGCGCTGGTCGAGATCGCCCAGCGGCTGCGCGGTCGCATCCGGCGCGACGACGTCCTGGCCCGCTGGGGCGGCGAGGAGTTCATCGTGCTCGCCGAGCGACGCGCCCGACGACCGCGCGCTGCGCCGGATCGGCGAGACGATCCGCCACGCGATCGCCGACCATCCGTTCGAGATCGGCGGCCACACGCTGCACGTCACCGCCTCGGTCGGCGCGGCCCGGCTCGACGCCGGGCATCCGGACCGCGAGTCGATCCTGGTCGCCGTCGACCAGGCGCTGTACGCGGCCAAGCGGCGCGGGCGCAACCAGACCCGGCTGGCCAGCGAGGTGCGCGAGGTCGAGGCGCAGCAGGAGGATCCCGAAGGCGGCGCGCTGGCGACCGCGCTGGCGCTGTCGGCGAGCCTGCGCGAGGGGATGCCGCCGCTGCACGCCGAGCAGGTCGGCGAGCTGTCCGGCCGGATCGCCGAGCGGCTCGGGCTGTCGCCCGGCTTCACGGCCCGCTGCCGGCTCGCCGGCCTGCTGCACGACATCGGCAAGATCGCGATCCCCGACCGGGTCCTGGCCAAGCCCGGCCCGCTGACCGACGCCGAGCACGCGCTGATGCGGATGCACGCCGAGATGGGCGAGCAGATGGCCCGGCACATCGCCGGCCTGAGCGACGCGGCGCCCGGGATCCGCCACCACCACGAGCGCTGGGACGGCAACGGCTACCCCGACGGGCTGGCCGGCGAGCAGATCCCGCTCGAGGCCCGGATCATCGGCTGCGCCGACGCCTACAGCGCGATGACCTGCCGGCGGGTCTACTCGAACGGCCGCGAGCACGCCGACGCGCTGAACGAGCTGCGCGACGAGCGGGGCACGCACTTCGAGCCCGCGGTGGTCGACGCGCTGCTGGCGGTGCTCGACGAGCAGCACCGGGCCGCCGAGCAGCGGCTCGGGCTCTCTAGGCGGCGTCCGCCTCGAGGTCCTCGAGCGCGGGCTCGGGCGGTGTCTGGCGGTCCGCGCCCGCCGGCGGCAGCGGCGGCGGGCCGCCGCGTCGCTTCAGGATCAGGAACGCGGCGCCCGCGACCACGAAGACCACCGCGGCGACGACCTGGTTCAGCCGCAGCGGGCCGAGCTCGTGGGCCGGGTCGATGCGCAGGCCCTCGACGAAGAAGCGGCCGAACGAGTACAGGCACAGGTACAGCGCGAAGATGGCGCCGGCGTCGAGCCGCCGCCACATCGCCCGGGCCACGAGCAGGAGGACGACGAACGTCAGGAAGTCCCAGAGCGACTCGTACAGGAACGTCGGGTGGAACGTGGCCGTCTGCTCGTACCCGGCGGGGCGGTTGGCCGGCGAGATCTCGAGGCCCCAGGGCAGGCTGGTCGGGCCGCCGAACAGCTCCTGGTTGAAGTAGTTCCCGAAGCGGCCGATCGCCTGGGCGGCGATCACGCCGGGGACGATGCAGTCGAGCAGCGTCCAGAACGGGAAGCCCACGCGGCGGGCGGCGACGTACGCGCCGACCGCGCCGCCGAGCACCGCGCCGTAGATCCCGAGGCCGCCCGTCCAGATCTCGGGGAGCCGCTCGAGGTGGCCCGAGAAGCGGGCCCAGTCCGTGACGATGTGGTACAGCCGGGCGCCGACCAGGCCGAACGGGACGACCCACACGGCGATCGGGTAGACCAGCTCGGGGTCGATGCCGCGGCGCTCGAACTCGTGCTGGGCGATCCAGCCGGCCATCAGCACGCCGATCGCCAGCAGCAGGCCGTACCAGCGCACGTCGAAGCGCCCGACCTGGATGACGAACGGGTCGCTCGGGCTCGGGATCGAGGCGAGCAGGAACACCGGCGGCGAGCCTAGCAACAGGGCCCGGCCGGGCCGGCAGGCTCAGGTGCGCGGGGTAGCATGGAGGATGGCCGCGATCGAGGCGCACGACCTGCAGAAGCGCTTCGGCGGGAGCGGGCGGATGGCCCGCCGGCCCCCGGTGGACGCGGTGCGCGGCATCAGCTTCACGGTCGACGAGGCCGAGCGGGTCGCCTACATCGGTCCGAACGGCGCCGGCAAGTCGACGTCGATCAAGATGCTGACCGGCATCCTCTACCCGACGGCCGGCACGGCCCAGGTGCTCGGACTGGTGCCGTGGCAGTCGCGGCGGGCGCTGGCCCGGCGGATCGGGACGCTGTTCGGGCAGCGCTCCCAGCTCTGGCCGCAGCTCGCCCCGCGGGCGACGCTCGACCTGCTCGGCCGGATCTTCGGCCTGTCAGCGGCCGAGACCCGGCGCCGGCGCGACGAGCTGGCCGAGCTGCTCGACGCCGGCGCGCTGTACGACCGGCCGGTGAAGACGCTGTCGCTCGGCGAGCGGATGCGCTGCGAGCTCGCCGCCAGCCTGCTGCACGACCCGGCCGTGCTGTTCCTGGACGAGCCGACGATCGGCCTCGACCTCGTGGCCAAGCAGCGCTTCCGCGACCTGATCGTGCGGCTGAACCGGGAGCGCGGCACCACCATCTTCCTCACCTCGCACGACGTGGCCGACATCGAGCACGTCGCCCAGCGGGTGATCGTGATCAACCACGGCGTGCTGATCTACGACGACTCGGTCGACGCGATGCGCCGCTCGCTGCTGCGCCGAAAGCTGGTCGAGGTGCAGCTCGCCGGGGACGTCGACGGGCTGGCGATCGCGGGCACGCAGGTCGAGCGGCTCACCGAGCGCGCCTTCCGGCTGGTGGTGGACACCGAGCGCCGGTCGGTCCGGGAGGTGCTCGACGAGCTGCTCGACGGCTACGAGGTGGACGACATCTCGGTCGTCGACCCGCCGCTCGAGGACGTGATCGGCCAGATCTACGCCCGGCCGGTCGACGAGATCCCCGGCTAGGCATCGTCAGCTCCTGCAGTAGACGCCGCGGCTCTGGGTCGAGACGTTGCGGCTCGACGGCGGCGCGAAGAAGTTGTTGATGTGCCCGTAGCACGTCCAGTGCACGGTGCCCGAGCGCTTCCAGGTCTTGAGCCCGCAGCGGATCGCGTGGTCGGACACCCGGTAGCAGCTCGTGATCTCGCCGCCGTCGGCGTGCTGGTGGGCGACGATCGTGTGCATGAGCGCCTTCGAGCGCGCCCGCGCGAAGCTCATCTTCAGCACGTGCGCCTCGGCCACGGGCGCCGCCACGGCAGCGGCGAGGACGAGCGCGCAGACCCCTCTCACCAACCCCCTGCGCATGGGCCCAGTGTACGCGCCGGTCCGTAGACTTCCTGCAATGCGGGGGCTGGTGCCGTACCTCGCGGGGTTCGCGAGCGGGATCCGCCGCGGCCTCGCCTCGCCCGACGAGCTGCTCGTGCGGATGATCTTCTACGGGATCATCCTGGTCGTCTTCGAGGCGCTCTGGCACTCGGCGATGCTGGCCAACGGCGGGGAGATCGAGGGCTACGACCTGCAGTCGATCGTGTGGTACGTGGCCGGCGCCGAGGGTGTCGTGGTGGCCACGAAGCCGCGGATGATCGAGACCATCGGCGACGAGATCAGCTCCGGTGAGGTCGCTGCCGCGCTGCTGCGACCGGTGTCGTTCGTGGGCTTCCGGGTGTCGGTGGAGCTCGGCGAGGCGCTCGTCCGCTTCGCGGGCTGCATGCTGGTCGCGGCGACCCTCGGCTGGGCCCTCGTCGGCCCGCCGCCGAACGCCGCCGGGGTGGCCGCGTACCTGCCCTCGGCGGTGCTGGCGCTGGCCTGCAACCTCACCTGCCAGCACGCCTTCGCCGGGTGGGCCTTCTGGCTGCAGGACGCCCGGGCCGGCTGGTTCCTGTACCAGAAGCTGATCTTCCTGCTCGGCGGGATGCTGCTGCCGTTCGAGCTCCTGCCGGCCACGATGGCCGCCATCGCCCGGGTGCTGCCGTTCGGCTCGATGGCCTACGCGCCGGCCCGCCAGCTGTCGGGGCACGTCGACCTGGCGCTGATCGCGCTGCAGTGCTTCTGGCTCCTGGTGCTCGGGGCCGTGGCGCTGGCGGTGTTCGCCCGCGGCGAGCGCAAGCTCGTCGTCGTCGGAGGGTAGTCAGAGGGCGACGCTGAAGGTCTGGCCGACCAGGTCGTGGCCGAACGAGCGGTGCCGCTCCTCGGCGTCGAGCACGAACCCCTCGGCCTCGTAGATCCGGCGCGCCGAGACCAGGACGTCGTTCGTCCACAGCACCATCCGCCGGTAGGCGGCAGCGCGGGCGAAGGCCAGGCACTCGGCGACGAGCCGGCGCCCCACGCCGTGCCCGCGGGCGTCGGGCTCGACCAGCAGGAGCCGCAGCCTCGCCGTCTCGTCGTCGGCCCGGACGCAGAACACGCAGCCGACGGGGCGCCCGTCGAGCTCGGCGATCCAGCCACGCTCGCGCCGCGGGTCGTGGCCCTCGGCGAACTCGACGGCGATCCGCCCGACGAGGGTCTCGAAGTCCGCGTTCCAGCCGTGCTCGCGGGCGTACAGCAGCCCGTGCCGTCCGATCACCCAGCCGAGATCGCCCGGCGCTCCGAAGGCCCGGAGCTGGATCGCGTCCGCCATGCCGTCTACCCTACCAAAAAGTTGGTTGGGTCCACCAACTTTTCGGCTGACGCGGCACGACGGACGGAGGCGGCAGTGGCGGAGCAGGCGCGAGCGCGCACGGCGAGGGCCGACGAGACGGCCGGGCGGATCCTCCGGGCCGCGGCCGAGGAGTTCGCCCTGCGGGGCTACGCGGGCGCCCGCATCGACGACATCGCCCGCCGCGCCGGCGTGAGCAAGGAGCGCCTCTACCACTACCACGGCAACAAGGACGCGCTGTTCGAGGCGGTGATCCTCGATGCGGTCGGGCGGATCGCCGACGCCGAGCCGTTCGTGGCCGACCGGCTGGGCTCCTACGCCAGCGCGATGCTCGAGTTCCACCAGAGCGAGCGCCAGCTGCTGGTGGCCCTGCTGCTGGCCGAGGGGCAGGGCCCCGTCGACCGGACAGCGCCTCATCGGCGAGGCGCTCCGCGTCGAGCACTACGCCCGCCGGGTCGCGTCGCTGCGCGCCGCCCAGGCCGCGGGCAGCATCCGCGCGACGTCGACCCGCGGGTGATCCTGTACGCCGTGCTGGCGCTGGTGATCACGGTGCGGGCGCTTCCGCAGGTCACCAGCCCTCCTCCTGGACTCCGACACTCGCGCCCGCCGCTCGACGAGGCCGCGTTCCACGACCAGCTCGCGCTGCTGGTCGACGCCGATCGACCCCAGACGGCCGGCGGCGAGCAAGGGGAAGGGACGAAGCTCGAGCCGACCGGCCGTGTGGCGGGGAGGGAAGTGCGCTCCTCACGCCGCCCGCTGATCGGTCCTGAACCTGACCCTCGGCCAGCGTCTGACGGTCTCGTCCTCGTCTTCCGGAACCGCCTCCGGCTCGACCGTCCGCAGCCGGTGCCAGAGCACGGGGACGAGCGCCGCGACGACGGCGACGGCCCCGCCGAGGGCCATCGCGGTGCGAGGGCCGGCGACCGCGGCCGTCCAGCCGATGATCGGCGCGCCGATCGGCGTCGAGCCGAGGAAGACCATCGCGTACAGCGACATCACCCGCCCGCGCATGGCCGGGTCGACCGCGACCTGGATCATCGAGTTCGCGGTGGCCGAGAAGATGATGCTGCCGATGCCGGTGCCGACGAGCACCACGAACAGCAGCGGGAGGTCGGGCGCCGCGGCGACCGCCAGCATCAGCACGCCAAGCGCCCCGCTCGAGGCGAGCAGGAGGCGCCGGGTGGGCCGGGCCCGGCTGGCGGCGCCGAGCGCGCCGACGATGGACCCAACACCCATCGCCGAGGTCATCAGCCCGTAGGTGCCGCCGCCGCCGTGGAACGTGTGGCGCGCCAGGAGCGGCAGCAGGGACTGGAAGTTGAAGCTGAACGTGCTCACGACGCCCATCACGATCAGCGGCAGGCGCAGCTCGGGCGTCCTCCAGGCGTAGTGCAGGCCGGCCCTGAGCTGGCCCGGCTCGCGCGGCGCCCGCGGCGCGGTCCGGAACGGGCCCTTCATCCGCCACAGGGCGAGCAGGACGGCCAGGAACGACACCGCGTTCGCCAGGAAGCACGGCGCGACGCCGACGGTGGCGATCGACAGGCCCGCGAGCGCCGGGCCGAAGATGCGGGCCGACGAGATCAGGGCGCTGTTCAGGGCGATCGCCCGCGGCACCTCCTCGACCCCGACCAGCTCGGGCAGGAAGCTCTGGCGCGCCGGGTTGTCGATGGCGTTGATCGTCCCGCGCACCACCACCAGCGCGTAGACCAGCCAGACCCCGGGGCTGCCGAGCTCGACCGCCGCGAACAGGATCAGCGCGGGGATCGACATCAGCGCCTGGGTCGTGAGCAGCAGCTGGCGCTTCGGCAGGCGGTCGACGAGGACGCCGCCGAACGGGGCGATCAGGAGGACGGGTGCGAACTGCAGCGCCGGCACCAGGCCGACGGCCAGCGCGCTGTTGGTCAGGCTCAGGACGAGCCAGATCTCGCCGACCATCTGCATCCAGTTGCCGGACAGGGACACGACCTGCCCGCCGAACCAGCGGCGGAAGTCAGCGTTGCGAAGGGGTGTGAACGAGCGAGTGAGGGCGGTCATCAACCCTCGTCGTTCAGCCGCTCGAGGATCGCGGCAGCCCTGGCCAGGACTGCGCGCTCCTCGGGGTCGAGCCGCCGCAGCCGCTTCGCCAGGTAGGCGGTCTTGCGGGTGCGGGAACGGGCGAGCAGCCGGCGGCCGTCGGCGCTCGTCTGGACGCGGGACACGCGGCCGTCGGTCGGGTCGGCCTCGCGGACGACCAGCCCGTCGGCCTCCAGGTTCTTGATCACGCGGGTCGCGGTGGGGCGCTGGATCCGCTCGATCGTGGCCAGCGCGCTCGGGGTGAGCGGGCCGAAGCGGTCGATCGACGCCAGCGCCGCGTTCATCGAGGGCGAGAGGCCCTCGCCGCCCTCCTGGCGCATCCGCCGGGCAAGCCGGGTGACGACCAGGCGAAGGCGCGCGGGGAGCTCGTCGTCCCCTCCGTCCGTGACCACTGCCAGATCGGGCAACGGTTGCACGGCTCCTCCATCCTTCGGGAGCCCCACCCACCCGCGGATGGTGCGCGAGGCTCATTACCTTTGCTAACCATTCTAGCAGAGTGGCCCGTTGGTACGGTCCGCGACATGGCTCCCGCCGACCTGCACGGCCGCGTGGCCCTGATCACCGGCGCGAACCACGGGATCGGCGCGGCGACCGCGCGCCTGCTCGCCCGCTGCGGCGCCGCGGTGCTCGTCTCCTACCTGCGGCTGGCGCCCGTGCCCGGGCAGGGCGAGCCCGAGGCCTACGGCGTCCAGCGGGCCGCGGACGGCGAGGACGCTGGCCGCGGAGATCAGGGCAGCCGGCGGCCGGGCCGTGGCCGTCGAGGCCGACCTGTCCGATCCGGCCGCACCGGCCCGCCTGTTCGACGCGGCCGAGCGCGAGCTCGGCCCGGTGGACATCCTGGTCAACAACGCCTCGGGCTGGCGGGCCGACACCTTCGCCCCGCCCGAGCCCGACCGCTTCGGCCGCCACCTCGACCCGGTCTCGGCCGAGAGCTTCGGGGCCCAGTTCCTGGTCGACGCGCGCGGCGGTGCGCTCCTGATCGCCGAGCTCGGCCGCCGCCACGCCGCCCGCGGCGCGAGCTGGGGCCGCATCGTGTCGCTCACCTCGGGCGGCCCGTCGGGCTTCCCCCAGGAGGCCTCGTACGGCGCGGCCAAGGCGGCCCTCGAGAACTACACCATGACCGCGGCGAGCGAGCTCGGCCGCTTCGGGATCACGGCGAACGTGCTCTACCCGCCGGTCACCGACACCGGCTGGGTCACCGAGGAGGTCGAGCGGTTCGCGAGCGCGGACAGCCCGTTCGGCCGGGTCGCCGGACCCCGAGGAGGTGGCCGGCGCGATCGCGCTGCTCCTGCGGCCCGAGGCCGACCGCGTCACCGGCACCCTGCTGCGCATGCGCTGAACGAGGAGTCGGGCCGCGCGCTGCGAAGGGATCGGCCCATGAAGACTCTCGCGCTGCACCGTGACTGCCAGCAGTGTGCGACCTGGCAGGACCGCCACCCCTCCGGCCTCCTGGCGAGCTGGGGCGAACAGCACCACCACCGGCGGCGCGAGCGCGTCCGCCGGCTCGCGCGCCGCACCTGGCTCGCGCTGCACGTCAGGTGAGCCTGCCGTCGAGCGCCCGCCGGGTGCAGGAGGAGCTGCACCGGCTGGGGCTGGACGTCGAGGTCGTGCAGACGCCCGACAGCGCCCGCACCGCCGCCGAGGCGGCCGACGCCGTCGGCGCGTCCGTCGGCCGGATCGTCAAGTCGCTCGTCTTCCTGGTCGGCGGCGAGCCGGTGCTGGCGCTGGTCTCGGGCCAGAACCAGCTCGACCCGAAGCGGCTCGAGGCGCTCGCCGGCGGGACGGTCGAGCGGGCCTCGGCCGACGTCGTACGGGAGGCCACCGGGTTCGCCATCGGCGGCGTCCCGCCCGTGGGCCACGCCACCGCGCTGCGGATCTTCTGCGACCGCGACCTGCTGGCCTACGACACCGTGTGGGCCGCCGCCGGCACCCCGAAGGCGGTGTTCGAGATCGCGCCCGCCGAGCTCGTGCGGGTGACCGGGGCCGAGGTCGCGGACCTCAAGCCCGACGGCTGACGGTACACTCGCCCGACGATGCTCGGGCGACGCGGACTCTGGCTCTCGACGTGCCTGCTCGCGCTGACCGCGCAGCCGGCCGTCGCCGGCCCGCTCGGCGAGCTGCACGCGAGCAACGGCAAGGTGGTCGGCTCGCTGCCCGCCCGCAGCGGTGCGAGCCTCGGCAAGGCGCGGTGCAGGTGGGGAGCACCCGCATCACGTCGACGGCGGTCGAGCTGCGCCGGGTGCGCCTGCTCGGCGGCCAGATCCGGGTGGCCCGGCTGGTGGTGCCGCGAAGCGGCGTCGCCGGAGCCGTGCTCGAAGGCCTGCGGGTCGGCGGGCACGCCGTCAGCGCGTCGCCGAACACGGTCGTCCCGCTCGGCGGCGCGAGCTACCTGATCGCGCTGCAGGAGGCGGTGACCCCTGGCGTCGGCACCGGCGTGGTCGGCCTCCGCCTGCACCTCGGCACCGCCGCCTACGGCCTGCCCGCAGGCAGCGAGCTGACGCTCGGCCTGCCGAACGCGACGCCGGCCGCGGCCCGCACGCACCGCACCATCGCGGCCTCCGGCGCGGTGACCACGACGAGCCGCAGCCCGACGCCGCCGGCGCTCGCCGCCTCGCCGCTCGCGATCCTCGGCTTCGGCGCCGACACGACGCCGACCGCGCCCATCACCTCGGCGACCCCGCCAGGCTCCTCGCTCGGCGCCCAGGCGGTGCAGATCGCGCTGCAGTACCAGGGCATCCCGTACGTCTGGGGCGGCTCGACGCCGCAGTCCGGCTTCGACTGCTCGGGGCTCACCCGCTACGTCTACGCCCAGCTCGGCGTCAACCTCATCCACTACGCCGCGGCCCAGTGGCACGAGGGGACGCCGGTCGCCTCGAAGGACGTCCGGCCCGGCGACCTGGTGTTCTTCGAGCCGAAGCTCGACGGGCCGGGCCACGTCGGCATCTACCTCGGCGGCGGCTACTTCCTGCACGCCCCGCACACCGGCGACGTCGTGAAGATCACGAGCTTCGCCGACCAGCACTACGCGTCCATGTACATGGGCGCCGAGCGGCCCTACTCCTGACCTCGGAGCCCCGGGCGTAGGCTGCACGCTGTGGGCACCGTCGTGCTGACCCTGCGGACGGCGTTCCGCGACGCCTTCACCAACCGCCGCTCCTTCTGGGTGCAGGTGCTGGCGATGGCCGCGAACGACCTCGCCTGGGTCGCGTTCTGGCTCCTGTTCTTCCACAAGGTGGGCGAGGTGCGCGGCTGGGACAGCGAGCGCGTGATCCTGCTGTTCGCGATCCTGGCCACCGCCAGCGGCACGGCGCTCGGCCTGTTCGCGAACGCCCGCCGGATCGGGGAGCTGATCGGCGACGGCCAGCTCGACGCGGCGCTGGCGCTGCCGGTCGAGCCCCTCCCCTACCTGCTGACCCGGCGGATCGACACCGTGCTCCTCGGCGACCTGCTGTTCGGGCCGACCCTGTTTCTCGTCGCGGGCCACCCGACGCCCGAGCGGGCGCTGGTGTTCGTCGTGTCGAGCGCGCTGGCAGCGGTGGTGCTGGTCGGGTTCCTGGTCTTCGCCGGCTCGCTGACGTTCTTCATCGGCGGCCGCGGCGCCCAGTCCGACATCGCCTTCCAGGCCGTCCTCCTGCTCTCCTCGTACCCGCTCGACGTGTTCGGCGGGGCCACCCGGCTGCTGCTGTTCACCGCGATCCCGGCAGCGTTCGTCACCGGCCTGCCGGTGCGCCTGGTCGACTCGTTCGACCCCGCCGTGGCCGCCGCCCTCGCCGCGCGTGGCCGGGCTGATGGCGCTGCTCGGCGCGATCGTCTTCCGGCTCGGCCTGCGCCGCTACGCCTCGGGGGCCGTGTTCACGCGCGCGTAGTATCGTCCGTCGCCATGAGCTCCCGCCGCCCGATGGCCGGAACGACCGGTGCCCCGCTCACGAAGGACACCCCGCGCGAGGCGTTCGACGACGTCCTCACCCGGCTCGGCTACGAGCTCGGCGCGCCCGACAGCGAGCGCGCCTGGAGCGACTTCCGCTCGCTCGCCGGGCGCAAGAGCCTGGTCACCACGCACGACCTCGAGGCCCTGCTCGACGACCGGCTGCGCGCCCAGGCCGAGCAGTACCAGCTCGTGCGCATGTCGATCCGGACGACCACCGAGGAGCCGGCCCACGCGCGGGTCGAGCTGCTCGAGCGCAACAACGAGGCCATGGCCGTGGCCGAGGCCACCGGCGACGGGCCGGTCGACGCGGCGTTCAACGCGATCCGCGAGGCGCTCAGCGTCGACGCCGAGCTCGTCCGCTTCTCGATCGACGCCCTCAGCGGCGGCACCGACGCGCTGGCCGACGCCCACGTGGTCGTCTCGCTCGACGGCGAGACCTTCGCCGGCGAGGGCATCGCCCCGGACATCACCGAGGCGGCCGTGCGCGCGTACCTGCGGGCGCTCTCGCACGAGCGCCGCGTGTCGCGCGGCTAGAGCGCTTCCAGCGCTTCCGGGTTGACCTGGAACGACTTGCCGCAGCCGCAGCCGGCCTGCACCTGCGGGTTCTTGAAGTCGAACCCGGCTCCGCCGATCGAGCCGTCGAAGTCCAGGATCGAGCCGGACAGGAGCGGCGCCGAGAACGGGTCGAGGACCACGGTCAGGCCGTCGAGCTGCAGGACGAGGTCGTCCTCGCGGGACTCGTCGAACTCGAGCAGGTACTGGAAGCCCGAGCATCCGCCGCCCTGGACGCCGACCCGCAGCACCGCGTCGGGCTGCTCCTCGGCGTCGCGCAGGGCGATCGCCTTCGTGCGTGCGCTGTCGGTCACCGTGATCATCGCTCTGGTCTCACCTCGGTCGTGGCCGTCGCCCGAGAGAACGACGCGCGGGCGCGTACTAGTCCCGGGTGGCAGGAATCGGCCGCTACTCTCCGTAGGAGGCCTCGTGCAGCGTCCGCACCTCACGGTACCGCACGCCGCCGCCGGCATCCTGGCCTGTGCGGCGCTGCTGCTCGCGGGCTGCGGCGCGATCCACAACGACCCCGGCGGCACGAACCAGGATCCGAACGCCCCGATCGTGGTGGACCAGCCGGGGAACGGCGAGAAGGTGTCGACGCCGATCCACATCGAGGGCACCGCCACCGTGGTCGAGGGCGCGGTCTCCGTGGTTCTGACCGACGGCGACGGGCAACGAGCTCAACACCAAGAGCCTGCAGGCGAGCTGCGGCAACGGCTGCCGCGGCCGCTTCTCGGGCAACATCGGCGTCCCCGCCGGCTTCACGGGCTCGGCCATGCTGCGCCTGTTCGAGACCTCGGCGGAGGACGGCTCGCCCCTGCACGAGGTCGACGTCCCGCTGACCGTCGGCTGATCCGGGCCACGTCGGGCGAACCGACGGGGCGCCCGAGCGTCCGAGCTGGGAGAGCGATCCACCCCACCACGCGATGTGGTGGGCGGTTTCAGCCGACCTTAGACTCCTCGTTTCGGCAGGTATGCGATGGTTCCTTCGGGTGATACACGGGCATGTAGGGTTTTCCCTGATGCGACGACCGAAGCGGCGCGCTACGGTGGCCAGCGACGGATCCGAGCCGGCGTTAGGCCTACCGGGTCGTTGGCGACGCCCGCGGCACCCCCCAGGTCACTGATACCTCCTTCCCAGGCTCAGTGAGCCGCAGTGGCGTCGCCCCTCAGGCGGGGACCCGTGCCCATCGGGTGCGGGCCCCTCCTGAGCGTCGGCGCGACTCCCCCTTCAGGGTGTTTCCGAAAGAGGGGTCGTACCATTCGATAAGGGGTAGGACCTGCCGATCGAACGATCTTCGGAGACTTCATGCCCTTGCACGTGACCAGCTCGACCGTCGGCCGCGAGGCCCCTCTCGCCCAGGTGCCGACGGACGTCGACACCGATCAAGCCGACGCCGCGCGCGACAGCAGCAGCGCGGACGCCGTCCGCGAGCAGCAGGCGACGACCGACACCGCCTCGATCTCGAACCAGGGCCAGCGCCTCGCGGCGCTCGGCGACCAGGGCGCGCAGCTGCAGGCGGTTGCCGAGGCCGAGCAGCTCGCGAAGAGCCTCGCGGCGAAGATGGCCCAGAACGCCCAGGCCGCGACCGCGGCGCACGGCGCGATCGACCCGTCGCGCGTGGCCCAGCTGCTGGACGGCTGAGTCGCTGCGGCGCTAGCCGCAGGCTGCGGGTGTGGGGCCCGTACTGCATGGCCGGGATCGGCCGCGACGCCTCGAGCATCTGGAAGCACTGCTCGCAGGCGAAGGCCACCGCTGACGCCGCCTTGTCGATGAGCCGGTTCTGGTAGTAGTTGTCCAGCTTCGAGGTCGTCAGATGGGTGAGGAAGCGGCCGGTCGCGTGCTGCAGCGCCGGCGTGCCCATCTCGGACTTCTTCAGCGGGGCGGCCATCTTCCGCAGCCGGGCGGCCTCGCGCAGCGCGCGATCGACGACGTGCGCGCGCTGGGCCTTGCGTCAGGCAGTCCTCGGGCGTGTTCGAGAGCTGCAGGCCGTTGTCGGCGCGGTCGACGTCGGCGCGGCGTCGCGGTGGCCGTGGTCGTGCCGCCGCCCCGCCGCAGGCTGCGGCGAGCACGGCCAGCACGGCGAGCGCAGCTCGCCGACGCCTTCCTAATAGGCGATGACCCGTCACGCTCGTTAGCCTTCCCGCCTTTGCCTAACCAGTCAAGCCGGTCTATGCTCATTAGCGAAGGCTTAATGCTGCTGACCGCCCCCGATCCCACGCCCGGCAAGTACGGCGGCCGGCTGTCGCTGGGCCTGGCGAACGTCGCCACCTGGGCCCGCGTCTCCGGCGAGGACCTGCTGGACGATCCCGGCGAGTTCGCGGCCTGGCTCGGACGGGCCTCCGCGGCCACGCCCGAGGAGGTCGAGACGCTGTCGGCGGCCGCGCGCCAGCCGACGCCGCGGGCACCGCCGCGGCGGTCGCTCGCCTGCGCGAGCTGGCCGAGGCCCTGCGCGCGGTCTTCGACGCGCGGCTCGCGAGCGACGCCCCGCCGCGCGAGGCCCTCGACGCGATCGGCCGGCACGTCGCCGAGGCGCTGCACGGCGCGCGCCTCGAGGCCGGCGACGGGATGTTCGCGATCGACCTTCCCGCGCCGGGCAGCTCGCTCGACGCGGCCCGGCTCGCGGCGGCCCGCTCGGCCGCGTCGGTGCTCGGATCGCGCACCGATCTGGCGCACCTCAAGCGCTGTCCGCGCGAGGACTGCCAGTTCGCCTTCGTGGACGACAGCCGAAACCAGACGCGCCGCTGGTGCGACACCCGGCTGTGCGGCAACCGGGCCCGGGTTGCGCGACACTACGCCCGCGCGCGGGACGCCCGCAGCAGCGCCTGAAGCGATCTCGTCGAACGCTGGAATAACTTGAGGAGTCAAGCGTTTGCATAGGTGATCGCACCTGCACTCCGACCAAGAAGGAGCAGATCACCTTGAGCACCCAGACTCCCACCCGCGTGTCCCTCCCGACCGCCACCTGGAACGTCGACCCTGCACACTCGCAGGTCGAGTTCCGCGTCAAGCACGTCGGCATCGCCACGTTCAAGGGTCGCTTCGCCGCATTCGACGGCGTCATCCGCACGGAGGACGACAACGTCGCCTCCGTCGAGGGCACCGTCGACGTCGACCAGCATCCGCACGAACGACGAGCGCCTCGACGGCCACCTGCAGTCGCCCGACTTCTTCGACGCCGAGAACCACCCCAAGATCACGGTCAAGACGACGGGTCCGGCCGAGGCCAGCGGTGACGGCCTCCGCCTGCGCGCCGACCTGACCATCCGCGGCATCACCAAGCCGGTCGAGTTCAACGTCAACATCGAGGGCCACGGGGTCGACCCGTGGGGCAACGAGCGCATCGCGCTCGCCGGCCAGGCCGAGATCGACCGCACCGACTGGAACATCACCTGGAACACGCTGCTCGAGAACGGCAGCCAGTACCTCGGCGAGCGCGTCACCCTCGTGCTCGACGCCGAGGCCATCCGCCAGGCTGCCTGAGCAGGAGAGGACGACACCACGATGACCGACCGCATCGTTCGCGTCCTGGCGATCTCGGGATCGCTCCGCCGCGACTCGTACAACACCGCAATCCTGAACGCCGCCCGCGAGATCGGCGCCGAGCTCAACCTCGAGCTCGAGCCGTACGAGGAGCTGGCGACGCTCCCCCACTTCAACCAGGATCGGGAGTCCGATCCCCCGGTGCAGGTGGCCGAGCTTCGCCGGCGCATCGCCGACGCGGACGCCGTCTTCGTGGTGACGCCCGAGTACAACCACTCGATCCCCGGCGCGCTGAAGGACGCCCTCGACTGGGCGTCGCGGCCGCGCGAGAGCGCGGCGCTGGCCGAGAAGCCGGCTGCCGCGATCGGGGCCAGCACCAGCGCGTTCGGCGCTGCCTGGGCCCAGGCCGAGACCCGCAAGGTCCTGGCCGCGGCCGGCGCGAACGTCCTCGACCGCGAGCTGCCGGTGACCGGCGTCCACGGACGCGTGGTCAACGGCGAGCTGGTCGACGAGGAGACGCGCGAGCAGCTTCGCAGCGTGCTCGAGGAGCTGCGGGTCCACGTCGTGGGCCGCACGCGCTCCTGGCTGACCGTCTAGCAAGGGTCCCCGAAGGGGCCGGCCATCGCGGCCGGCCCCTTCGGCGTTTTCAGGACGAGCTCGAAGCCGCGCCGGATGCGGGTCACCGGCTGCAGGCCGACCGCCCGCCAGAACGCGCCGGCGGTCGCCTCGTCGGTCGGCCAGCACCTCGCACAGCAGCCGGTCGCGGCCGGCCAGCCGGAGCCACTCGGCGCCCCGGGCGACGAGCCAGCGGCCGACGCCCCGGCGGCGGTGCGCCTCGCCGACCTCGATCCCCCAGACCTCGCCCCAGCGGGCCAGGGCCGGCAGCTCGCCCGGGTCGTGCAGCTGCAGCTGCAGCCTGCCGAGCGTCTCGCCGCCGCGGAGCGGCCCGCAGCTCGGCACCCTCGTCGAAGGCCACCCGGACGAGCTCGACCCCGTCGAGCGCGGGCGCTGCCCGGAGGTCGTCGAGCGCCGCGGCCAGGACGACCTCCTCCTGGACGCGGGCCGTCGCCGAAGCCGGCGGCCGCGAGCAGGGCCGCGACGTGCGGCCAGGCGTCGGGCACGCCGTAGGTCGTCGGCCCGAGCCCGCCGCCGAGCGCGAGCACGCGGCGGACGCTCCAGGCGCGCAGGCGCGCGACGCACTCGTGCGACCAGGGCCTCGCCCGCGCGCGGGCGCGCTCGGCAGGGCGAACAGCCAGGCGATCTCGCCGACGCCGCGCAGGCTGTCCGAGACGCGGGCCTCGTCGGCGTAAGCGGTGGAGCTGGGCCGCGGCCGACGACGCGCTCGCGCTCGACGGCCACGAGCGTGGCCCGCTCGGCGACCCAGGGGTCGGTGACGTGCTCGTCGGGGTTGCGCTCGAGGCGCGCCGCGATCCACGCGGCCGGCACGCGTGAAGCCGGGCGTGGCGACGGCGATGTGGGCGTTCGCGAGCGCGGTCAGCTGCTCGAGGTCGCCCTGCTGGTAGGGCCGGATCTCGGCCATGCGTGTTCCTCCTGTCTCAGGCTGTCGTCGGGGACGGCAGCGGACGGGAGGTCCGCGAGGCTGCTAGACGGTCGGGGCCCTGGCCACGCGGCCAGCCTACACCGCTCAGGCGATGGCGTAGTGGACGAACTCGGTGCAGCAGGGGTTGCCCGCCGCCGCCTCGATCTCGCCCGTGGCCGGCCGCATCTCGAGCGCCACGCAGGTGCCGGTGTTCGGGAACCCCGGCAGGTACGGCTCGTCGTGCCGGCAGATCGCCTGCGGCGTGCAGGAGTGGTTCGAGAGCGCCACGCGGGCCTCGGCCAGGGTGCGCGGCGCAGCGGCGCGGACGGCGGCGAGCCGGTTGACGCTGCCCTCGAGGTTCTCGTTCAGCTCGCCTCGCGCCAGCTCGGGGTCGACGAAGTGGTTCGTGTGGGCGATCAGGCCGTCGCTCGGCTCGATCCGCCCGACGCCCGCCGGGGAGCACTCGAAGGCCGCGGCGCCGCCGTCGGCGTCGACCACGGTCAGGCTGCTCGAGGCCGAGAGCTCGGTGTCGGCCAGCAGCGCCGCGACGTCGTCGACCCGGGCGCAGGTGGCCAGGATCTCGCGCAGCACCAGGTGGATCGGCACCTGCGCCGGCAGCGCGTCCGTGCGGTGGCTGAGCATGTTCAGCGAGAGCGCCAGACCCCGCTCGGAGACCCCGGTCTTGGCCAGCAGGCCGGCCTCGGTCATGGTGAGGAAGCGCGTCCCGTCGTCGGCCGCGGCGTTCCACATGACCGTCCGCTCGGGCGCGTCGACGTACCAGTCCCAGGTCTGGGCGAGCCACGGCCCGTCCTCGGACTCGGTCCGCCCGATCACGCTGCACTCGTGCTGCCGGACGACCTCGGTGCGGCCGTTCAGCGCGGCGATCAGCTCGACCGGACGGCCGGCGCCGGCGGCGAGGCCCTCCAGCTCGGCGACCAGGCTCGGCCGCCAGCGGCCCACCCGGGCGAGCACCTGCTCGCCGAACCGCGCGACGTCGTCCTCGCCCCAGCCGCGCAGCGCGTGGAACAGGCGCCGGTACGCCTGCTCGACGCCGGCGATCTGCTCGCGCAGGGCCGCGCCCGCCTGCTCGCCACGGGTGCGGGGATCGGTGGCGTCGGTGCGAAGCTCGCGCATCGCCGACGCGGGACGGACTGCAGCCATGCTCGCAGCCTACCCCGGCGTGCCCGGGCGGCGGGCACGCCGGGGTCGGCCGATCGGGTCAGAAGATGCGCGCCGCGATCTCGGCGGGCGCGGCGAACAGCTCCTTCAGCTCGTCGTCGAGCTTGACCAGCGTGATCGAGCAGCCGGCCATCTCGAGCGACGTGCAGTACTCGCCCACGTACGAGCGGTGGACGTTGATGCCGCGCTTGGCGAGCTCCTCGTGCACGTGGCCGTAGACCAGGTACAGCTCGGAGATCGGGGTGCCGCCGAGGCCGTTCACCATCACCGCGACCTCGTCGCCCGACGAGTACGGCAGGTCGCTCACGACCGCCTCGAGCAGGTCGTCGATCATCTCGTCGGACGAGCGCATCTTCTCGCGCCGCCGGCCGGGCTCGCCGTGGATGCCGACGCCCATCTCGACCTCGTCGTCGCCGAGCTCGAACAGCGCGCGTGCCCTTCGCCGGCGGGATGCACGAGGTCAGCGCCATGCCCATCGACCGGGTCACCGAGTTCACCCGGTTGCCCAGGGCCACCAGGTCGTCGAGGTCGGCGCCGTTGGCCGACGCCGCGCCGAGCGCCTTGATGACGAAGAAGTTGCCGGCCACGCCGCGGCGGCCGACGGTGTAGGTCGAGTCCTTGACGGCGACGTCGTCGTCGACCAGCACGGTACCGATCTTCAGGCCCTCGGCCTCGGCCAGCTCGCGGCCCATGTCGAAGGCCAGCCGGTCGCCGGTGTAGTTGTTGATGATGTGCAGGACGCCCTTCGCCGAGTTCATCAGCTTGGACGTCTCGTACACGTAGTCCGAGGGAGGCGCCGCGAACACGTCACCCGGGCAGGCGGCGTCGAGCATGCCCGGCCCGACGGCCATCACGTGGGCCGGCTCGTGGCCCGAGCCCGAGCCCTGGATGATCGACACCTTGTCGTCGCGCGGCATGTCCGCGCGCATGATCAGGTTGTACTCCGGGACGTACTTCAGCATCGTCGGGTTCGCCAGCGCGATGCCCTTCAGCATCTCGGGGACGAAGGCCTGCGGGTCGTTCACGAACTTCTTCACGATCGCTTCCCCTCAGGAAGGGACGCCGCCAGGCGTCCAGCTCTCGGACACTGCCTTCAAGATCACCGCCACCGCCGTGGCGCCCGCGTCGACCGAGTCGCGCGAGCGTTCGCCGGTGTAGGCGGCACGGCCGCGCATCGCGACCATGCCCTTCGTCGCTGCGGCGGCCTCCGTCGCAGCGTCGGCAGCCGCCGCCACGGCCTCGCTCGCCGATCCGCCGTCGTTCAGCACCGCCTCGAGCCGGTCGATCGCCGGCTGCAGGGCGTCGATCAGCGTCTTCTCGCCGACGTCGGCGCCGCCGCGCTGCTTGATCCCCTCGAGACCGGCCCGGAGCCCTGCCACGACCTGCTCGGCGGTCGGCTCGGGCGTCGGCGTCAGGGCCACGCCGGCCCGCAGGAACGCGGTGCCCCAGATCGGCCCGGAGGTGCCGCCGATCCTTCCCGAGAGCACCAGCGCCGTCTTCTTCAGCAGGCCGCCGAGATCCTCGTACTCCATCTCGTCGAACCCCTCGAGCAGCTTCGAGAAGCCACGCGCCAGCGAGTAGCCGAGGTCGCCGTCGCCGACGACCGCGTCGAGCTCGCCGAAGTACTTCTCGTTGTCGACCGACGTCTGGGCGACGATCCGTACGATCTGCTCGCCGTCGCGAAGGGCTCCCTCGCTCATGCCACCTCCTCGGGAACGGGTGCCGCCAGAACGGCCTCGAGGTCGTCGAGCGTGACCTCGTCGCCGGGTGTCGCGGGGCTGCGGTTCTCGAGCACCCGCGCTGGCTCTCCGGGATCGCCGAGGCTGGTCACGACCAGCACCGCCTCGGACATGTCCTCGTCCTTCGTGTAGCCGTTGACCGTGACCACGCAGTGCAGGCCGGCCCTGACCGCCGCCAGCAGGCCGTTGCGCGAGTCCTCGATCACGACCGCCTCGTCCGGCGTCGCGTCGATCTGCTCGAGCGCCAGCGTGTAGATCGCCGGGTCGGGCTTCTTGCGCGGGACGACGTCGCCGGCCAGCACCGTGAAGCCGGCCGCGAGCTCGGCGCCGACGGCGTGCTCGAGCACCGCCCGCACCGACGGCTCGGCCGAGGTCGAGGCCACCGCCAGGGTCCACCCCGCGCCGGCTGCGGCCTCGACGATCCGCCGGATCCCCGGACGGGCCGGCAGCCGGCCGGCGCGCACGATCTCGGTGTACAGCGCGGTCTTGCGCCTGTGCCAGGCGAGCAGCAGGGCGGCCTGGCCGTCGGGATCGGCGGGCAGGCCGTTGGCCCGCACGAACTCGGGCGTCAGCAGGCTGGCCATGCGCTCCTTGCCGCCGCCGATGCGGAGCTTCTCGGCGTACTCGTCCTCGGACCACTGCACCGGCAGGCCGGACTCGGCGAACGTCTGGTTGAACGCCGGCCGGTGCCCGTCGCGCTCGGTGTCGGCGAGCACGCCGTCGCAGTCGAAGATCAGCGCGGTCACAGCGATTCCGACGCCTTGCCGGCCGAGCCGAAGATCCGCAGGTGCTCCTCGGCCATCGCCTTGACGCGCTCGCGCACGTGCGCGAGGAGCGACGGCGGGTCCTGCTTCTTCGGGTTGTCGGCGAGGTACTCGCGGTGCGCGTCGACGTACGCGATCTTGAGCGCCGTCGAGATGTTGACCTTCGCGCAGCCGCGGGCGATCAGGTCGTGGAACTGCTCCGCCGTGAGGCCCGTGCCGCCGTGCAGCACCATCGGCACCGGGTCGAGCGCCACCAGCTCGGTGACCCGCTCCGGCATCAGGTGCGGCTCCTTGGCGTACAGCCCGTGGGCGGTGCCGATCGCCGGAGCGAACGAGTAGACGCCGGTCGCCTTGATGAACGCGTCGGACACGGCCACCGGATGGACGTCGCCGCCCTCCTCGGAGCCGACGTCGTCCTCGACGCCGCGGACGGTCTCGATCTCGCCCTCGACCTTCGCCCGGTGGGCGGTGGCCTCGGCGACCACCTCCGTCGTCTGCCGGGTGTTCTCGGCGACGTCGAGGTGGGAGCCGTCGAACAGGACGGAGTCCCAGCCCGCCTTCAGGCAGGTGCTGATCCACTCCCGGTCGGGGCAGTGGTCGAGGTGCAGGGTGACCGGGATCGGCGACTCGTCGGCCATCGCCCGGTAGAGCTTGTACAGGACCGTCGCCCCGGCCGCCTTCACGGTCTTGAGCGAGGTCTGCACGATCACGGGAGACTCGAGCTCGGCGGCGGCGGCGAGCACGGCCTCGAGCGTGAGGTCGTTGACGATGTTGAACGCGGCGACCCCGTAGCGTCCCTCGAACGCGGGGTCCAGGATCCGGTCGATCGCGACGGCAGGCATGGCTGCTGCGCGCTCCTCTCCTCGACTCGTCGCGCCGCTGCGGCGCGGTTCGCAGGCGCAACATATGGGCGCGACCCTTGCGATGTCAATGGTTGACGAGCCCCACTGCGATACCGGTTTCGACCCCAGGGCCCGAGGGCTCCGGGGTCGCCTACGATCCCGCGCGATGCGTGGGCTGATCATGGACCTCGACGGCACCCTGGTCGACAGCGTGTACGCCCACGTCGTGGCCTGGCAGCAGGCGTTCGCCGAGGTCGGCCTGCCGATCGACGGGTTCCGGATCCACCGCCGCTTCGGGATGAGCGGCGAGCTCCTGGCGCAGGCCGCGGCCGCCGAGGCCGGCCACCCGATCGACCTCGAGGAGGGGGAGCGGCTGCAGCGCCGCCACGGCGAGCTGTACCGCGAGCTGGCCAGCGTGCGCCGGCCCCTGACGGGCGCGGTCGAGCTGCTGCGCCGCCTGCGCGACCGGCAGGTGCCGCACGCCATCGCGACGTCGGGCCGCGGCCCGGAGATCGCCGCGTCGCTCGAGGCGCTCGGCGTCGACCGCGACCAGGCGGTGGTCGTGGAGCGCGGCGACGTGGCCCGGGCGAAGCCCGAGCCCGACATCTTCCTGGCCTGCGCCGAGCGGCTCGAGCTGCCGGCGCCCGAGTGCCTGGTGGCCGGCGACGCGATCTGGGACGTGATCGCGGCCCGCCGTGCCGGGATGCTGTGCGTCGGCGTGCTCGGCGGTGGCTACGGCGAGGACGAGCTCGTGCGCGCGGGGGCGTTCCGGGTCTACGCCACGCCGGGCGCGCTGGCCGGCGAGCTGGACGTGCTCGGCCTGCTGCGCGAGCGCTAGGTCGAGGACCGGTCGGGCGCAGGTGCCGGGCGAGGAACCGGACGGCGCTGTCGGCCTCGAACCGCGGCACCTCCTTGTGCCCGCCCGCGTTGGCGTGCAGCGTCTTCTCCTTCGAGGCGAACGCGTCGAACAGCGCGAGACCGGACTCGCGCGGGATGTGCTCGTCGTCCCACTGCAGCACGAACTCGAGCGGAACGGTGATCCGGCTCGCGGCCTCGGCCAGGGTCTCGTCGTGCCAGAAGATCCCCAGGACGGCGGCGCTGATCCTCGGCTCGCCGGCGATCAGCGGGATGCCGATCGCGGTGCCCATGTTCAGGCCGTAGTAGCCGACCGGGCCCGCGCTGCCGATCCACGGAACCGCCTGCAGCGCGTCGAGGGTCGCCCGCCACTCCGGCACGGCACGCCGCGCGATGTCGGCGTTGTAGCGGACGACGACCGGGCCCTCGGGCTCACCCGCCGCCCGGGCCTCGAGCATCGCGGCGATCTCCCGCTCGTCGGTGGCCGTGCGCGGGCGGCCCCCGTGGCCGGGCGCGTCGATGGCCGCCACGGTGAACCTGCAGACCTCGACCAGGCGCCGCGCCCGGCCGACCACCGGCGGTGCCTTGCTGTCGCGGCCGCCGCCGTGCCCCAGCAGCACCAGCGGCGCGCCGTCGGAGCCGCCTGCCGGCGTCCACAGCGCCCCGGTGATCTCGCCGACCGAGAAGTCGAGCTGGACGACGCCGTCGCCGGCTGTCTCTGCGGTGAAGCGGAGCGTGAGCCTACGTCCCGACCGGGTGCCAGGCCGTCTTGAGCTCGACGAACGGCTCGATCCGGGTCAGCCCGAGGCGGACGTCCGGGTCGAGGTAGTCGCCCCGCGGCGGCCGCGTGACCCGCTTGACCGTCTCGGCCGCCCGCTCCCCGATGACCACCGTGAAGCGGTCGTCGCCGCTGGCGTCGGAGATGGCGTTGACGTCGCGGTGGCCGGCGAGCTGCGGCACGAGCTCGTCCCGGCGCCCGGCCAGCAGGTTGACCACGCCGGCGGGCACGTCGGACACCGCCAGCACCTCGCCCAGGTCGAGCGGGGCCAGCGGGTAGCGCTCCGACACCAGCGCCACCACGGTGTTGCCGGCGGCGAGCGGCGGCAGGAGCTCGCAGACCAGCCCGAGCACGTCGGGCTCGTCCGGCGCCAGCACCGCCACGACGCCGGTCGGCTCGGGCGTGGTGAAGCCGAAGTACGGCATCGCGATCGGGTTCACCCCGCCGAGCACGGCGTGCAGCTTGTCGGTCCAGCCCGCGTGGTGCACGGCCGTGTCGACCGCCGCCTCGAGCTCGCGCCGGGCCTGCTTCTTCTCGATCCCGCGGAGCTCGGCGCTGCGACGGGCGAGCTCCTCGGCCCGGGACTCGAGCGCCTCGGCGAACCGGTACAGGATCTGGCCGCGGTTGTAGGCGGTCCGCCTGGCCCAGCCATCCGCGGCGCCGCGGGCGGCCTTGACCGCGTCGCGGACGTCCTTGCGCGAGCCGCGCGGCACGTTCGCCACGTGCTCGCCGCTCGCATCGCGGGCCACGTCGGAGCGGCCGGACTCGCTGCGCACGAAGGCTCCTCCGAGGTACAGCTTGTAGGTCTTGACGACCGAGCGGCGTCCGTTCGCGCTCACGCCTGCTCCCCTTCGATGCGAACGTACGGCAGCAGGCCGGACGGCCCGCCCTCGCGGCCGAAGCCGCTCTCCTTGTAGCCGCCGAACGCGGCCGTCGGGTCGAACTTGTTGTACGTGTTCTGCCAGACGGTGCCGGCCCGCAGCTTCGAGGTCACGGCGAAGGCCTTCGCGCCCTTGTCGGTCCACACGCCCGCGGCCAGGCCGTAGGCCGAGTTGTTGGCCTTCTCGATGGCCTCGGCCTCGGTGCGGAAGGTCATCACCGAGACCACCGGCCCGAAGATCTCCTCGGCCGCGATCCGGTTCGCCGGGGCGACGTCCAGGAACAGCGTCGGGGTGAACCAGTAGCCGCGCTCGGGCAGCGCGCACTCGACGCTGCGGCGGGTCGCGCCCTCGGCCTCGCCGGCCGCCACCAGGGCCTCGATGCGCTCGAGCTGCTCGGCCGAGTTGATCGCCCCGACGTCGGTGTTCTTGTCCATCGGGTCGCCCACGTTCAGGAGCTGCATCCGCCGCCACAGCCGCTCGACGACCTCGTCGGCGACGCTCTCCTGCAGCAGCAGGCGCGAGCCCGGCGCAGCAGACGTGACCCTGGTTGAAGAAGATCCCGTTGACGATGCCCTCGACCGCCTGGTCGAGCGGCGCGTCCTCGAAGACGATGTTCGCCGACTTGCCGCCCGAGCTCCAGCGTGAGCTTGACCGCGCGGCCGGCGAGCGCCGCCTGGATGTCCTTGCCGACGGCCGTCGAGCCGGTGAACGCGACCTTGTCGATGCCGTCGTGGCGCACCAGCGCCGCACCGGTGGCCCCGTCGCCGCAGATCACGTTGACGACGCCGGGCGGAACCCCGGCCTCCTGGCACAGCTCGGCCAGGTGCAGCGCGGTCAGCGGCGTCGTCTCGGCCGGCTTCAGCACCACGGTGTTGCCGCAGGCCAGGGCCGGCGCGAGCTTCCAGGCCGCCATCAGCAGCGGGAAGTTCCAGGGGATGATCTGGCCGCACACGCCGACGGGCCGCACGCGCCGGCCGGGGATGCCGTAGTGCAGCTTGTCGGCCCAGCCCGCGTAGTAGAAGAAGTGCGCCGCGGCCAGCGGGACGTCGACGTCGCGCGACTCGCGGATCGGCTTTCCGCCGTCGAGCGTCTCGACGACCGCGAGCTCGCGGGCCCGCTCCTGGATCAGCCGGGCCAGGCGGAACACGACCTTGCCGCGCTCGAGGCCCGGCAGGCCGGCCCAGGCGGGCAGCGCCTTTCGGGCGGCGCCGACGGCGCGCTCGACGTCGGCGTGGCCGGCCCAGGCGATCTGCGCCAGCGGCTGCTCGGTGGCCGGGTTGATGGTCGGCTCGTAGCGGCCGTCCTCGGGCTCCACGAAGCGGCCGTCCACGAACAGGCCGTACGACTCGCGCAGGCGCAGGTGGTCGGTGGCCTCGGGCGCAGGTGCGTAGCCCGCCGCGAAGGCCTCCGCATCGGCCGCGCCCTGCTGGCGCTGCGGCTCCACGGTGCTCATCGCGCGTCCCTCATTCCTTCGAGTAGTCCTCGGAGCGGCCGTAGCGGCCGGTCTCGAGCTTGTCGTACTGCATCAGCAGGTCGTTCAGCACCGAGGAGGCGCCGATCCGGAAGCGGTCGGGGGTGAGCCAGTCGACGCCGAGCGTCTCGCGCACCAGCACCAGCATGTGCAGCGCCTGCTTGGTGTTGCGGACGCCGCCCGCCGGCTTCATCCCGATGACCCGACCGGTGCGCTCCACGTAGTCGCGGATCGCCTCGAGCATCACCAGCACCACCGCCGGCGTGGCCCCCGTCGAGAGCTTGCCGGTCGACGTCTTGATGAAGTCGGCGCCGGCCTCCATCGCCAGGAACGAGGCGTGGCGGACGTGGTCCAGGCTCGGCAGCTCGGCGGTCTCGAGGATCACCTTGAGGTGGGCCTCGCCGCAGGCCTCCTTGACCTTCGCGATCTCCTGCTGCACCCGCACGTCGTCGCCGGCGAGGTAGGCACCGCGGGAGATCACCATGTCGATCTCGTCGGCGCCGGCCGCGACCGCGTCGCGGGTGTCCTGCAGGCGCACGTCGAGCGGGTACTGGCCCGACGGGAAGCCGGTGGCCACCGAGGCGACCTTGACGCCCGAGCCGGCCAGCGCCTCGCGCGCGTCGCGAACCAGGTTCGGGTACACGCAGATCGCGGCGCACGACGGCACCTCGGGGTGCGCCGGCGACGGGCACACGGCCTTCGCGCAGAGCTGGCGGACCTTCCCCGGCGTGTCCTGGCCCTCGAGGGTGGTCAGGTCGATCATCGAGATCGCGAGGCGGATGCCCGCAGCCTTCGACGAGGTCTTGATGGAGCGCTTGGCCAGCAGGCTGGCGCGCTCCTCGACGCCGACACGGTCGACGTGCGGCAGGGTTCGCATGGGGGCATGGTAGAGCGCCCGGCGACCACGGGACGGGTGCGCCGAGCGAATCCCGCGAAGAGGGGATTCGCGTTCGGGGATGGACGCGCAGGATGCGTGAGGGCCGAAACGGACGGCCCGCCTCCCCACGAAACACCCCACTCTGAGAGCGAAAGGAACCGATGACCCACAAGCGCCTCATCCCGGTTGCCGCGCTCGGTCTGCTCGCCGCCGCCGCGTTCGCTGCACCGGCCGCCCAGGCCGACAGCAACAAGCCCTGCGGTCTGCGTTCGTCCACCCAGGCGTTCGCCAGCTGGGGCGACACCGCCGACTACTGGCTGATGCAGGGCGGCGACTTCGAGAAGGCCGGCTACTGGTCGCTCGCCGGTGGCGCCACGATCGCCGCAGGCAACGAGCCCTGGAAGGTGTTCGGCGGGCCGAACAAGAGCTCGCTGCTGCTGCCCTCGACGAGCGCCAGCGCCTCGAGCAGCGCCACCTGCGTGCAGGTCGGCGAGGAGGCCGGCCGGGTCTTCTACCAGTCCCCCGGCGTGGCCGGCGCGTACCTGCACATCCAGGTGGACGTCACCACCCTGGCCAACGTGCCGGTGTTCACCCTCGCCGGTGACGTCAGCGGAGCGACGGCCGGCTGGCAGGTCTCGCCGGTCTTCCAGATCCCGAACCTCTTCGCGACCGCCACCGGGATGAACCTGAAGGTCACGTTCAAGCCGGTCGGCGTGTCGGCGCCGTGGAGCGTCGACGACGTCGCCATCGACCCCTTCCGCGGCGGCTGATACCAGGTCCCCGAACGCACGACCCGAAGGGCCGGCCCCGTGCCGGCCCTTCGCCGTTAACGGAGCGGGTTTCCCCCGGTTCGTGCGTGCGTCCGCGTGGATAGAGTCCGGTCCAGAGACGCACACCGACGGATGGACGGGCCACATGGCTACCGATCACTACGGGGCGCGGGCGCAGCTCGACGGCGGCCCCGCCTACTACCGCCTCGACCGCCTCGCCGAGCTCGGCCTGGGCGACCCGGCCCCGCTGCCGTTCACGGTCAAGGTCCTGCTCGAGAACCTGCTCCGCCAGGTCGGCGGGCTGCACGTGACCCCGACCGACGTCGAGGCCCTGCTGCGCTGGCCCGAGGCCCCGCCGCCCGAGGCCGTGGTGCCGTTCGCGCCCGCGCGGGTGCTGCTGCAGGACTTCACCGGCGTCCCCGCGGTGGTCGACCTCGCCGCCATGCGCGCCGCGGTGGCCCGCGCCGGGCTCGACCCCGCGAAGGTCGACCCGCTCGTCCAGTGCGACCTCGTGATCGACCACTCCGTGCAGGTCGACGCGTTCGGCTTCGCCGGCGCGTACGCCAAGAACATCGACCGCGAGTACGAGCGCAACGGCGAGCGCTACCAGCTGCTGCGCTGGGCCCAGGGCGCGTTCGGCAACTTCCGGGTCGTCCCGCCGGGCATGGGGATCGTCCACCAGGTCAACCTCGAGCACCTCGGCCAGGTCGTGGCCGTGCTCAGGGACGCAGACGGCGACGTCGCGGTGCCCGACACGCTGGTCGGCACCGACTCCCACACCACGATGATCAACGGCCTGGGCGTGCTCGGCTGGGGCGTCGGCGGGATCGAGGCCGAGGCCGTGATGCTCGGCCAGCCGCTGGTGCTCGGCCTGCCGATCGTCGTCGGGGTGCGCTTCAGCGGCGCGCTGGCGACCGGCGTCACCGCGACCGACCTGGTGCTGACCCTGACCGAGATGCTGCGCACGCACGGCGTCGTCGGCAAGTTCGTCGAGTTCTGCGGCGACGGCCTGTCGGCGCTGAGCCTGCCCGACCGCGCGACCCTGTCGAACATGGCGCCCGAGTACGGCGCGACCTCCGCGCTGTTCCCGGTCGACGCCGAGACGCTGCGGTTCCTCGAGGCGACGGGCCGCGGCGACCGCGTGCCGCTGGTCGAGGGCTACTGCCGGGCACAGGGCCTGTTCCGCGAGGACGGCGACGCGACGCCGCCGTTCACCGAGCTCCTCGAGCTCGACCTGGCCTCGGTCGTGCCGAGCCTGGCCGGCCCGCGCCGCCCGCAGGACCGGGTGACGCTCGGAGGTGTCTGGAAGAGCTTCACCGACGTCTACGGGGAACGCGAGAAGGGGGTGCAGGTCCAGCTCAACGGCAACGGCGCGAGCGTGCTGCGCGACGGCTCGGTGGTCATCGCCGCGATCACCTCCTGCACCAACACCTCGAACCCGTCGGTGATGCTCGCCGCCGGCCTGCTGGCCAAGAAGGCGGTCGAGAAGGGCCTGCGCTCGAAGCCCTGGGTCAAGACCAGCCTGGCGCCGGGGTCGCGCGTCGTGACCGACTACCTCGAGGCTGCCGGTCTCGTCCCGTACCTCGACGAGCTGAACTTCAACCTCGTCGGCTACGGCTGCACGACCTGCATCGGCAACAGCGGGCCGCTGCCCGACGAGATCTCGGACGCCGTCACCGAGGGCGAGCTGGCGGTGGTCTCGGTGCTGTCCGGGAACCGCAACTTCGAGGGCCGCATCCATCCGCAGGTGCGGGCGAGCTACCTGGCCTCGCCGCCGCTGGTGGTGGCCTACGCCCTGGCCGGGCGGGCGGACATCGACCTGACCACGGACTCGCTCGGCGACGACGCCGACGGCGAGCCCGTGTTCCTGCGCGACATCTGGCCGAGCCCGGAGGAGGTGCGCGACACCATCGAGCGCACCGTCCTGCCCGAGCTGTACGACCGCGAGTACGCCCGGATCTGGGAGGGCGACGAGCGCTGGCAGGCCCTCGACGCACCGACCGGGACGAGCTTCGAGTGGGATCCCGAGTCGACCTACGTGCGCGAGCCGCCGTTCTTCGGCGACCTGCGCTCCGAGCCGGCGCCGCCCGGTGACATCCGCGACGCGCGCTGCCTGGTGGTGCTCGGCGACTCGGTGACCACCGACCACATCTCGCCCGCCGGCGCGATCCCGAAGGACAGCCCCGCCGCCGAGTACCTGCGCGAGCACGGGGTCGAGCAGCGCTCGTTCAACTCGTACGGGGCCCGCCGCGGCAACCACGAGGTGATGATGCGCGGCACGTTCGGCAACATCCGGCTGCGAAACGCGCTGGCCGGCGGCAAGGAGGGCGGCTACACGACCCACGTGCCGAGCGGCGAGCCGATGTCGATCTACGACGCGTCGATGCGCTACCAGGCCGACGGCGTCCCGCTGGTCGCCCTGGTGGGCGCCGAGTACGGCTCCGGGTCGTCGCGCGACTGGGCCGCCAAGGGCACGCTGCTCCTGGGGATCAAGGCGGTCATCGCCCGCTCGTACGAGCGGATCCACCGCTCGAACCTGGTCGGCATGGGCGTCCTGCCGCTCGAGCACCGCGCCGGCGAGTCGGCCGAGACGCTCGGGCTGACGGGCCGCGAGACGTTCACCATCGAGGGCATCGCCGCCGGCCTGACGCCGCGCCAGGTGCTGAAGGTGGTGGCCACCCGCGACGACGGCTCGACGGTGGAGTTCGAGGTCGTCGCCCGGCTCGACGGGGCGGCCGACGTCGAGTACTACCGGCTCGGCGGGATCCTCCCGATGGTGCTGCGCCAGATGGTCTCGTAGTCGCGGCGTCGCCTCCGGCGACCCCGGCGGGCCGATCCTGGAAGGATTCGCTCATGACGATCCCGCCGCCTGTGAACGAGCCTGTCCGCGACTACGCCCCGGGGAGCCCCGAGCGCGCCTCGATCAAGGCCCGTCTCGACTCGATGTTGCGCGAGCAGCCCGAGCTGCCCCTGGTCATCAACGGCCAGGACGTGACCACCGGCGAGCTGCGCGACGCTCGCGTCCCGCACGACCACCAGCACGTCATCGCGCGCTGGCACGCGGCGGGCAAGGGCGAGGTCGAGCAGGCCATCGACGCCGCGCTGGCAGCGCACGCCGAGTGGGCCTCGTGGACGCTCGAGCAGCGCGCGGGCGTGTTCCTGCGGGCCGCCGACCTGCTCGCCGGCCCGTGGCGCGACGAGGTCAACGCGTCGACCATGCTCGGCCAGTCGAAGACCGTCTTCCAGGCCGAGATCGACGCCGCGGCCGAGCTGTGCGACTTCCTGCGCTTCAACGCCTACTTCGCCCAGGAGATCGAGGCCCAGCAGCCGATCTCGGCCGGCGGCGCCTGGAACCGCACCGACTACCGGCCGCTCGAGGGCTTCGTCTACGCCGTGACGCCGTTCAACTTCACCTCGATCGGCGGCAACCTGCCGAGCGCGCCGGCGCTGATGGGCAACGTCGTCCTGTGGAAGCCGTCCTCGACCGCGATCCCCTCGGCGCACGTCCTGATGCGCATGTTCCAGGCCGCGGGCCTGCCTGACGGGGTCATCAACTACGTCGCCGGCAACCCGGCCGACATCTCCGAGGTCGTGCTCAACCACCCCGCGTTCGCGGGCATCCACTTCACCGGCTCGACCGACGTGTTCCAGTCGATCTGGAAGACCGTCGGCGAGAACATCGGCCGCTACCACGGCTACCCGCGGCTGGTCGGCGAGACCGGCGGCAAGGACTTCATCGTCGCCCACAAGTCCGCGGACGTTCAGGCGCTGGTGACGGCGATCGTGCGCGGCTCGTTCGAGTACCAGGGCCAGAAGTGCTCGGCCGCCTCGCGCCTCTACATCCCGAGCAACCTGTGGGGCGCGGTGAGCGACGGCGTCGGCGAGATGATCTCGCGGATCAAGGTCGGCGACCCGTGCGACTTCCAGAACTTCATGGGCGCGGTGATCGACAGGTCCGGCGTTCACGCGGCTGTCCGAGGCGATCGACATCGCCCGCAACAGCCCGGACGCCGAGGTCGTGCACGGCGGCCAGGTCGACGACAGCAAGGGCTGGTTCATCCACCCCACGCTCGTGCGCACCACGAAGCCGGACTTCGACCTGATGGCACGCGAGCTGTTCGGCCCGGTCGTGACGGCCTACGTGTACCCCGAGAACGACTTCGACGGGGCGCTCGACCTGTGCGACACGACGTCGCCATACGCGCTCACGGGCGGGGT
Source organism: uncultured Actinomycetes bacterium (assembly GCA_963794695.1). Classification (GTDB taxonomy): domain Bacteria; phylum Actinomycetota; class Thermoleophilia; order Gaiellales; family JALYLC01; genus CAWCFJ01. The sequence continues at coordinate 258,591 of CAWCFJ010000001.1, forward strand.
GTTCGCCCAGCAGCGGGGCGTGCTCGAGCACGCCTCGAAGCGGCTCCGCTTCACGGCGGGCAACTTCTACCTGAACGACAAGCCGACCGGAGCCGTCGTGGGCCAGCAGCCCTTCGGCGGCGCCCGGGCGTCCGGCACCAACGACAAGGCGGGCTCGGCGCTGAACCTGGTGCGCTGGACGTCGGCCAGGTCGATCAAGGAGACGTTCGTCCCGGCGACCGACTTCACGTACCCGTTCATGCAGGAGGGTTGATGACTCCCGGCGAGCTCATCGAGACGATCATCGATCGCTACTACGAGGCCGAGCTGCCGGAGAACCCGGACCTGCGGCTGGGCGCGCTGCGCGACATCGTCGTCGAGACCTGGAACGCGGTCCCGCCGGCCGACCGGCTGGCGCTCGCGGCGGGGCTCGACGAGGCCGACGACATCGTGGGCTTCGACCGGATGGTCCCGAAGCTGACCGAGCACGAGCAGCACGACCTCGACGACCAGGCGATCGACGGGCTCATGGGCCGGATCCGGCAGGACATCCCGGAGCTCTCGCCGGGCGACGCGAACCCGATGCCGTAGCCGCCGGCGCTCAGAGCCGGCTTCAACATGAGCCCGTGCCGCCTGGCGAGTGGCTCGTCAAGCCAGGCTTCACCCGGCGGCGCAGCGCGTATGCGGGCCAATACGTGCCAGCCGCCGGGTATGACCTGGCGACGCGAGACGCCGCCAGGCGGTGGCGGGGCATGTTGGAACCGGCTCTCAGAGCATGAACGCGCCGTTGTTGTGGTCGATCGCCTGGCCGGTCACCCCGCGGGCGTCCGGCGACAGCAGCCAGACCACGGTGCCGGCGATGTCCTCGGGCTGCGACATGCGGCCCATCGGCACCTCTCGCATCGCCTCGGCGTAGGCCTCGTCGCGGGTGCGGCCGGTGTCGGCGGCGAACGCGTCGATCCCCACCCAGGCCATGTCGGTGTCGACCCAGCCGGGGCAGATCGCGTTGACCTGGATCTCGTCCCGCGCGAGCTCGGCGGCCAGCGAGCGGGTCAGCCCGAGCAGCCCGGCCTTCGAGGCGCAGTAGCCGGTGTAGCCGGGCACGCCGATGCGGGCCAGGATCGACGCCGTGATGACGATGTGCCGGGCGTCCGGCCCTGGTGCCAGGTGCGGCTGGACGGCGCGGACGCAGTGGTACGTCCCGTTCAGGTTGGTGGCCACGAGGTCGGCGAACCGGTCCTCGGGCCCGTCCTCGTTCGGCCCGCCGAGGCCGGCGTTGGCGCACAGCGCGTGGACCGGCCCGTTCGCCTCGACGGCCGCAGCGACGGCGCCGTCGACCGACGCGCGGTCGCGGATGTCGCACGACCCGACGTGGATGGTCGAGCCTGGCGGCGCCAGGCCTGCCGTCTCCTGCAGGCGGCCCGTGTCGCGGGCCAGGAGGCTCAGCGTGGCCCCTTCGCGGGCCAGACGCAGGGCGATGGCCCGGCCGATGCCGGTTCCCGCTCCGGTGACGATGACGTGGCGTCCCTCCATCGGGCGCATGATGGATGACCTCTCAACTAGAGTGGCGCGGTGGCGACCACGGAGCGAGCCCCTTGAAGATCGGCGTCCCGCGCGAGCGTGCCGCCGGCGAGCGGCGCGTCGCGCTCGTCCCCGAGGCCGCCGGCCGCATCGCCACCGACGACACGCAGGTCCTGGTCGAGACCGGGGCCGGCGACGAGGCCGGCTTCCCCGACGCCCAGTACACCGAGGCCGGGGCCACCGTCGTCCCCGACGCTGCGCGGCTGTACGCCGAGGCCGACCTCATCGTCCGCGTCGCCCGGCCGTCCGACGACGAGATCGAGGCGCTGCGCCCCGAGACCGTCCTGGTCGCCCTGCTCGGCTCCCTGTCCGAGCCGCGCGTGGCCGAGCAGCTCGCGGCCCGCGGCGTGACCTCGCTGTCGATGGACCTGGTGCCCCGCATCAGCCGGTCCCAGTCGATGGACGTCCTGTCCTCGCAGGCCACGGTCGCCGGCTACCACGCCGTGCTCCTGGCCGCCGCCGAGCTCCCGCGCTTCTTCCCGCTGCTGATGACCGCCGCGGGCACCGTCGCCCCGGCCAAGGTGCTGATCCTCGGCGCCGGCGTCGCCGGCCTGCAGGCCATCGCCACCGCCCGCCGGCTCGGCGCGGTCGTCTCGGCGTTCGACGTGCGCCCGGTCGTCAAGGAGCAGGTCGAGAGCCTCGGCGCGAAGTTCCTCGAGATCGAGCTGCCGGAGGAGGACGCCGCCGAGACCGCCGGCGGCTACGCCAAGGAGCTGTCCGAGGAGGCCCACCGCCGCGAGCAGGAGCTCGTCGCGAAGCACGTCGCCGACTCCGACGTCGTGATCACCACCGCGCTCATCCCCGGCCGGCCCGCGCCGATCCTGGTCACCGCCGCGATGGTCGAGGCGATGCGCCCCGGCTCCGTGATCGCCGACCTGGCCGCCGAGGCCGGCGGCAACTGCGAGCTGACCGAGCCAGGCGAGACCGCGATCCGCCACGGCGTCCACATCCTGGGGCTCACGAACCCGGCGTCGAGCATGCCCCAGCACGCGAGCCAGCTCTACGCCCGGAACGTCTCCGAGCTCCTGAAGCTCGTCGTCAAGGACGGCGCGCTGGTGCTCGACGAGGACGACCAGGTGATTCGCGACATGACCCTCACGCGCGGCGGCGAGATCGTGCACGGCCCCACCCGCGCGGCGCTCGACAAGGCCAAGGAGACCACGTGAACGAGCCGCTGATCGTCGAGCTGACCGTGTTCGTGCTGACGGTGTTCGTCGGCTTCGAGGTGATCTCGAAGGTACCGACGATGCTGCACACGCCGCTGATGTCGGGCACCAACGCGATCCACGGCATCGTGATCATCGGGGCGATCCTGGTCGCCGGGGTCGGCGGCAGCGGGTTCGCCACCGTCCTCGGGCTGATCGCCGTGGTCTTCGGCACGATCAACGTGGTCGGCGGCTTCCTGGTCACCGACCGGATGCTGCAGATGTTCCGGAAGCGGGGCGAGTGAGCCGCCAGGACTGGATCGAGCTGGTCTACCTGGCCTGCGCGATCACCTTCATCGTCGGCCTGAAGCGGCTCTCCTCACCGGCGACCGCCCGCAGCGGCAACGCCATCGCCGCCTGCGGCATGCTCGCCGCGATCGTCGCGACGCTGGTCGACGAGCGGGTCGTCACCTACTGGCAGATCGGCATCGCGATGGTGATCGGCGCCGCGATCGGGGCCTTCTCGGCGCGCTCCGTGAAGATGACCGCGATGCCGCAGATGGTGGCGCTGTTCAACGGCGTCGGCGGCGGCGCAGCCGCGCTCGTCGCCGTCGCGGAGTTCCACCGCCTGGCGCCCGAGCCGGGACGCTCGCCCGCCCAGCAGTCCATCGCCATCCTGCTCTCGGCGGTCATCGGCTCGGTGTCGTTCGCCGGCTCGATCATCGCCTTCCTGAAGCTGCAGGAGCTGATCGGGGGCCGGCCGATCACCTACTCGGGGCAGCAGATCGTGAACGGCGCGCTCGCCATCGCGATCGTCGCCTGCGCGATCTACGCCGCGATCCAGGACTCCCAGGCGGCGTTCGCCGCCATCCCGATCCTGGCGCTGCTGCTCGGGGTCCTGCTGGTGCTGCCGATCGGCGGCGCCGACATGCCGGTGGTCATCTCGCTCCTGAACTCGTTCACCGGCCTGGCCGCCGCGGCGACCGGGTTCGTGCTGCACAACAACCTGCTGATCATCTCGGGCACCCTGGTCGGGGCCTCGGGCACGTTCCTCACCCAGATGATGGGCCGGGCCATGAACCGGCCCGTCACGAACGTCGTCTTCGGGGCGTTCGGCGCGGTCTCGGGCGGCGGCGGCGCGGCGGCCGGCCCGGCCATCGAGGGGACCGTCCGCGAGGTGCAGGCGAGCGACGCCGCGGTCATGCTGGCCTACGCCCAGCGCGTGATCATCGTGCCGGGCTACGGCCTGGCGGTGGCCCAGGCGCAGCACACCGTGCGCGAGCTCGCGAGCCTGCTCGAGAAGCACCGCGTCGACGTGCGCTACGCGATCCACCCCGTCGCCGGCCGCATGCCGGGGCACATGAACGTCCTCCTGGCCGAGGCCGACGTGCCCTACCCGCAGCTCGTCGAGATGGAGTCGATCAACCCGGAGTTCCCGCAGACCGACGTGGTCCTGGTCGTCGGCGCGAACGACGTGACCAACCCGGCCGCACGCTCGAACCCCGGCAGCCCGATCTACGGCATGCCGATCCTGAACGTCGACAAGGCCAAGCAGGTCATCGTCCTCAAGCGCTCGATGCGGCCCGGGTTCGCCGGCATCGACAACGAGCTGTACTACGAGCCGAACTGCGCGATGCTCTTCGGCGACGCCAAGACGTCGCTGAAGAACCTCGTCGAGGAGGTCTCGGCGCTCGGCTAGCGTCGCCGGCCTCGGGCACGAGCCGCTCGTGCAGGAGGCCGAGCAGGGCACCGAACAGCGCGTGCATCGCCGCCTCCTGCGAGGCGATCGCCTTGTTCGTGGCCAGCCGCGGCCAGTGACCTCGAGCGGCGGTCGGGATGGATCCGGTCCATGACGCCCATGACCGGCCAGAGCGCCGCGTTCTCGGTCTGGGCCGCCATCAGGCCGTCGCGCCAGCCGCGCCGGCCGAGCCGGTCGAAGGCGACGCCGAAGGCCGCGCCGTTGGCCAGGTGCATCGCCAGGCCGGCGGCCGGCCACAGGCGGCCCCGGCGTCGCGACCCGGCCCAGCAGCCGAACGTCGCCGAAGTCCCCGGTTCCGAAGAGCCGGCTCGCAGGCCGCTCGGCGAGGGCCCAGCCCGCCGCCGCTCCCGCGCCCGCGAGCGCCGCGCGCATCCACCGCTCCACCGCAGCCTCCCTGTCTGGCAATACTTGCGTTCCGTGACGGACTCCCCTGGCACGCGCGGCACGCGTGCAACCCTCGCGCTGCGTGGGCTCCTCATGGGCGGGGTCCTGGCGTTCCCGTACGCATTCTGGGCCATCGCCACGCGAGGCGGCGGGATCGAGGCCCGCCAGAGCAGCGGGGCGATCCAGGTCAGCGGCGCGCTCTTCGCGGCCACGTTCGTGGTGCTCGCGGGCTGGACGGTGCTGGCGGCGCTCGGCCTGTCGTTCGGGCCGCGCATCTGGCCGGGCTCCTCGCGCGAGGGCGCGCTGACCGCGGTCGCCGTCGGGATGGGCGCCGTGCTCCTGGTCGGCTGGAGCTGGTTCCTCGCGGTGGTCGAGTGGGGCTGCGACCACGGGCGGGGGATCAACGCCACCACCGACGTCGTGTTCTGGGCGATCTACCTGCCGCTGGCGGTGCTCGGCGGCTCGACCTGGCGGCGCGCGCTGGTGGCCTGGCCCGCAGCGCTGGTCGCCGCCGCGGCCGCGACGCTGGCCCTGCGCGCTGGCGATCCTCGGAGGCACCCACGGCTGCACCTGAGGCCACCGCAGGCGGGGTCGACGCGGTGGTCATCGGCTCCGGGCCGAACGGCCTGGCCGCGGCCTACGCGCTGGCCCGGGCCGGCCGCGACACGCTGCTGCTCGAGGCGGCGGCGGAGCCCGGCGGCGCCGTGCGCAGCGACGAGCTGACGCTGCCCGGCTTCGTCCACGACCTCTGCTCGGCGGTCTACCCGACCGCCGCCGCCTCGCCGGTGTTCGGCCGCATGCGGCTCGAGCGCCACGGCCTGCGCTGGGCCTTCCCCGAGGTCGACCTGGCCCACCCGCTCGGCTCGAGCGCGGCCGCGCTGGTGCGCTCGGTGCGCGAGAGCGACGCCACGCTCGCGGCGCTCGGCGAGCAGCCGGGCGCCTACGAGCGCGCCCTGACGCCGCTGGTCGAGGCCTGGGACGCGCTGCAGCCGATCGGCCTCGGCGGCTGGCCGCCGTTCGGCGCCGCGCTGCGCGGCGCTCGCCGGCTCGGGCCGCGCCACGCGCTGGCGGCGGCCCGGCTCGCGGCGACGCCGTGCACCGTCTCACCCGGCCTCGGCGACGTCGGCCGGACCGTGCTCGCGGGCAACGGCCTGCACGCCGACCTCGCGCCCTGGCAGCGGGGCTCGGCGGCGTTCGGGCTGGCCCTCTGCAGCCTGGCCCACACCGTCGGCTGGCCCTCGCCGGTGGGCGGGGCGAACGGGCTGCGCGACGCGCTCCTCGGCGCCTGCCGCGAGGCCGGGGTGCGGATCCGCTGCGGCGCGCCGGTGGAGGCGATCGAGACGCGGGCCGGCCGGGTGCGGGCGGTACGCCTCGAGGACGAGCGGATCGGCTGCCGCGAGGTCGTCGCAGCGACCAGCCCGTCCGAGCTCGCCCGGCTCGGCCAGGACGCGCTCGGCGAGCGCTTCCTGCGCCGCCTGCTCTCGTTCCGCCGGGCCGACGGGGCGTTCAAGGTCGACTGGGCCCTGTCCGGGCCGGTGCCGTGGGCCGCCGACGCCTGCCGCCGCGCCGGCACGGTGCACGTCGGCGGCGACCTCGCGGCGCTGGCCGGGTCGACCCGCGAGCGGCGCCGCGGCCACGCTGCCGCACCGCCCGTTCCTGCTGGTCGGGCAGCAGTCGCTCGCCGACCCGACGCGGGCGCCGGAGGGGCGGCACACGCTCTGGGCCTACTCGCTGATGCCGCACCGCCGCGACTGGGAGCCGCTGCGCCACGAGGTCGCCGACCGCTACGAGGAGGTGCTCGAGGAGGCCGCGCCCGGCTTCCGCGCGCTGGTGCTGGCCCGGGCCGCGCACACCCCCTACGACCTCGAGCGGCTGAACCGGAACCTGGTCGGCGGCGACCTCACCGGCGGCGCCAACGACGGCCTGCAGCTGGTGTTCCGGCCCGTCCCGGGCCTCAGGCCGTACCGCACGCCGGTGCGCGGCCTGGTGCTCGGCTCGAGCTCGACGCCGCCCGGCGGCGGCGTGCACGGCGCCTGCGGCGACGCCGCGGCGCAGGTCCTGATCCGCAACGGCCGGCGACGGCGTGAAGAGGAGTAACCCGTGGTTGTCGACCTCCACTCCGACCTCCTGCTCGACCTCGACCAGCGGCGGCTGCGCGGCGAGCGGGACGTGTTCCGCCGCGTCCACCTGCCCGGTCTTCGCAGGCGATCGGCCTGCGGGTGCAGGTGCTCGCGCTGTTCATCGAGACCGCGTACGTCCCCGAGAGCGCGCTGCGCATGGCCCTGCGGCTGGTGGATGCCGCGCTGCGCGAGGAGGAGGAGTCCGAGGGCGCGCTGCGGCTCGTGCGCAGCCAGGCGGAGCTGGACGAGGCGCTGGCATCCGGCGCGGTCGCCGGGATCCTGTCGATCGAGGGCGCGGAGCCGCTCGGCCGCGACCCCGGGCTCGTGAAGGTCTTCGAGCGGCTCGGCGTGCGCCTGATCGGGCCGGTCTGGAACCGGGCCAACGCGTTCGCCGACGGCGTCGTCGAGGCCGACGGCCCGGGCCTGACGGCCCTCGGGGAGCGGCTCCTGGCCGAGATGGAGGAGCTCGGGATCGCGCTCGACCTGTCGCACCTCTCCCCGCGCGGCTGCGAGCGCGCGCTTGCAGCGCTTCGGCGGCACCGTGCTCGCCTCGCACTCGAACAGCGCCTCGGTGTGGCCAAACGGCCGCAACGCCCCGGACGAGCTGCTCGCAGGAGATCGGCCGGCGCGACGGCGTCTGCGGGCTGAACGCCGTCCAGGTCTTCGTCGGCCACGGCGACGTCCACGAGCGGCTCGCCGACCACGCCGAGGCGATCGCCCGGCTCGCCGGCCCGGCCGCGCCGGCGTTCGGCTGCGACTTCACCGACTTCCTGCCCGCAGGGATCGCGGAGCCCGTCGGCCTCGGCCTGCCGCCGGACAGCGACGAGGCCCTGATCGGCGTTGCCCAGCCCGAGCGCGAGACGCTGTACAGCGGCGTCGCCGACGCCCTGCGGCGGCGCGGCTGGGCCGAGGACGCCGTGCAGGGGGTTCTCGCCGGGAACGCGCCTGCGGCTGCTGCGGCGCTGCCTCCTCTGACCGTTTCCTGGCCGCGAGGCGGGGTACGACCGTCGGTCATCAACCCGACGGAGGTGCAGCGATGGACACCTGGGTCTGGCTCCTGATAGTGATCGCGGCGGTCGTGATCGTCGCGCTCGCAACCGGACTCGTCACGAGCAGGCGGCGAACGGAACGCCTGCAGGGCCGCTTCGGCCCCGAGTACGACCGCACGGTCGACGACGCGGACGGCCGTCGTGCCGCCGAGCGCGAGCTCACGGAGCGCGAGAAGCGCCGTGCAGAGCTCGACATCCGGCCGCTGGCGCCGGGCGCGCGCGACCGCTACGCCGAGGAGTGGCGCGTGGTGCAGCAGCACTTCGTGGACGATCCGAACGGCGCGATCCGCGAGGCCGACGGGCTGGTCACGCGGGTCATGCACGACCGCGGCTACCCGACCGACGACTTCGAGCAGCGGGCGGCCGACGTGTCGGTCGACCACCCCGACGTCGTCGGGCACTACCGCGAGGCGCACGACATCTCGCTGCGCAACGACCGCGGCGACGTCAGCACCGAGCACCTGCGCCAGGCGATGGTGCACTACCGGGCGCTGTTCGAGGACCTGCTCGAGAGCGACGACGGCGTCGCGCCGGCGACGGACGAGGGCCGGCTCCGCCGCTCCCAGGAGTCCGAGGTCGGCACGCCTCGCTAGGAGCGCTCGGGCGGCCTGGTCGAACCGGCAACGGTTCGACCGGCGCCGCCGGGCGCGGTCAGCCTGGTCGCGAGCGGCTGCTCGCACTCGGGGCAGTGCAGCGCGCCGTCGTTCTCGCTCGAGCTCGACCCACACGCGCTGGGCGCAGGCCGTCTCGACCTGGGCGTCGCCGGCGGCCTTGCTCGAGTGCCGCACCCGCACCACGAGGTGCGCGCACGCCTCTCCGCTCGCCCTGTGCCACTCGCCGATCATCCGAGGTTCCTTCCCGACAATCGGCGGAACCATGTCCGCCGAGCGGTGGTGAGCCTACAGCTCGCAGCGGCCGAGCGCGACCGAGGTGACGTCGGCGATGGCCTGCAGCGCCTCGGTCTCGGCCGGGGTGGCGGCAGCGCCCGCGAGGCGGCCCCGGGCGCCGGCAACCGGCACCAGGATCGGGGCGCCGACGGCGAAGCGCTCGGCGACCCCGAGGTCGACGGCACGCCACACGCCGCGCTCGTCCTCGGCGGCGCAGACGCTCGCGATGACCCCCAGCGCGCGGCGCGCGGCCTGGCGCGGCCTCGGCCAGCAGCAGGGTCGTCAGCAGCGGATCCCCGCACGGCGCGGGCAGCGGCCCGTCGTCGCGACGGCCGAGCAGCACGTACGCCCCCTGGCCGGCGGGCCAGAGCGCGACGCGGCGCAGCTGCAGGCTGCCGAGGCCGGCCGGATCGATCTCGCCCTCGGCGAGCCAGCCGGCGTCGAAGCCGCCGCCGTCGGGCGGCAGCGAGCCGGCCCAGGCGCGGGCCCGGCCACGGCCGTCGGCGCCGACCGCGAGCAGGCCGACCTCGTCGACGGCCCAGTCGTCGCGGAGCCGTGCGAGGTAGCCCGCCAGGGCGGGATTGGGATCACGGCCCTCGGCGACTGCCAGAAGGGCCTCGAGGACGAATTGGTCCGTCAGGGTGTCGTGCGGCGCATCCATGCAGAGACGAGCATCGGCCGATCGGACATTTTCCTATAGATCTTTTGCAGTTCTTACGATTTGATCGACTCGTTAGGCTGGGCCCCGTGTCCACGGCGGACGCCCCGGATCGCTGCCCCGAGTGCGGCTGCACGTCGCACTGGAAGGTGCGCGGCGAGCAGTGCCGGGACTGCGGCCATCCGGCCCACGCGGGGGAGCCGCCCGAGCCCGCCGCCCGCCGCCACGTCCCGGCCGCACGCAGCGAGCCCGATCGGTCGGCCGCAGTCCTCCTGGCGGTGGGCGGGCTCGTCCTCTTCCTGTCGGTCGGCGGCCCCGAGTACGAGGCGCCCGGCGTCGCCGGCGCGAGCGGCATCGGGTTCTCGCGCGACAGCACCCTGGCCCTCGGCACGGTCACCGGGCTCGGCAGCCTGCTCGCGGCGTTCCTGGCGCTGCGCATCGTCAACCGCATCCCGCCGAGCCTCGTGGCCTTCGGCGCCGTCCTCGCCCTCGCCGCCGTGGCGCGCGACGTGCACGACTACGAGGCCGTCGAGACCCTCCACCCGACGGGGTTCCTGATCGGCTTCGTGGCGGGCGCCGTGCTGGCGCTCGTGGGGGGCGTCCGCCAGGCCGCGTGGGCTACCAGGCGGGGCGGCTGACCGGACCTGCTCGGTCCGGGTGACGGGCGCGGCACAATGCATCTGCGGGCGATCGCGGCGCCGCGCGCTCGCACCCACGGCGGGGAAGAGGAGCCCCGCCGGAAACCGAGGACCAGCATGTCCCACCCTCTGAAGGAAGTCACGATTCGCTTCGCCGGCGACTCCGGCGACGGCATGCAGGTCGCCGGGGCCCGTTTCACCGACGCCACGGCCCTCGCCGGGAACGACCTGGCGACGCTCCCCGACTTCCCCGCCGAGATCCGCGCGCCCGCAGGCTCCCTGAACGGGGTCTCGGCGTTCCAGATCCAGTTCTCCGCGCGCGACATCCGCACGCCGGGCGACGCACCCGACGTGCTCGTGGCCATGAACCCGGCCGCGCTCGCCGCGAACCTCCGCGACCTGCGCCCGAACGGGATGCTGATCGTCAACGAGGACGCGTTCACCGCCCGCAACCTCGAGAAGGCCGGCTACGACGAGAGCCCGCTCGACGACCTCGCCGATCGCTACCACGTGGTCAAGGTGCCGGTGACGACGCTGAACCGCGAGTCCATCAGCGACCTCGGGCTGTCGACCCGCGACGGCGATCGCTGCCGCAACTTCTTCGCCCTCGGGATGGTGTGCTGGGTCTACCAGCGGCCGCTCGAGCCGATCAACCACTGGCTCGAGTCGCGCTTCGCCGGCAACCCGCCGGTGCTCGAGGCGAACCGCCGCGTCCTGCACGCCGGCCACGCGTTCGCCGAGACGACCGACCTCTTCCCCACCTCGTACGAGGTCGCCGCGGCCCGGCACGAGGCCGGCGAGTACCGCAACGTGACCGGCAACCAGGCGCTCGCCTGGGGCCTCGTCGCCGCCGGCCAGCTCGCCGGGCGCCCGCTGTTCCTCGGCGCCTACCCGATCACCCCGGCCTCCGACGTCCTGCACGAGCTGTCGCGCCACCGCGAGTTCGGCGTGCGCACGTTCCAGGCCGAGGACGAGATCGCGGCCGCCTCGGCGGCCATCGGCGCCTCGTACGCCGGCCACATCGGCGTGACCACGACCTCCGGCCCCGGCTTCGTGCTGAAGCAGGAGGCGATCGGCCTGGCCACGATGGTCGAGCTGCCGCTGGTGGTCGTCGACGTCCAGCGCGGCGGACCGTCGACCGGCCTTCCGACCAAGCCCGAGCAGGCCGACCTGCTGCTTGCGATGCACGGCCGCAACTCCGAGAGCCCGGTGCCGGTCATCGCCCCGTCGGGCCCCGGCGACTGCTTCTACGCGGCGATCGAGGCGGTGCGCACCGCGATCGAGTCGATGACCCCGGTCGTGCTCCTGAGCGACGCCACCCTGGCGAACGGCGCCGAGCCGTGGCGGATCCCCGACGAGACCACCTTCGAGCCGATCGAGGTGAACTTCGCCTCCGACCCGCAGGGCTTCGCCCCGTACCAGCGCGACCCCGAGACGCTGGCCCGCCCGTGGGCCATCCCGGGCACGCCCGGCCTCGAGCACCGCGTCGGCGGCCTCGAGAAGCAGGACGTGAGCGGCAACATCTCCTACGACCCGACGAACCACGAGCGGATGTCGCAGCTGCGCGCCGAGAAGGTCGCGCGCATCGCCCGCCGCATCCCGCCCGCAGAGCCGCTCGGCCCGGCCCGCGGCGACCTCCTCCTGGTGACCTGGGGCAGCCCGTCGGGCGCCGTCATCTCCGCCGCCGAGGAGCTTCGGGCCGGCGGCCACTCCGTCGCCTCGCTGGTGCTCCGCTGGCTGAACCCGCTCCCCGCCAACCTGGGCGAGGTGCTCCACAGCTACCGCCGGATCCTGGTCGCCGAGCTGAACCACGGCCAGCTGGTGGACGTCCTGCGCGCCCGCTTCCTGGTCGACGCGCACCCGTTGAACAAGATGCAGGGCCGCCCCTTCACGGTCGCCGAGGTGCGCGAGGCCGGGGAGCGGATGGCCGTCGGAAGGGCCGTCGCATGAGCACCGTCGCTCCGCCAAAGCTGAGCCGCAAGGACTTCGCCTCGAACCAGGAGGTGCGCTGGTGCCCCGGCTGCGGGGACTACGCGATCCTGGCCTCGGTGCAGAAGCTGATGCCCGACCTGGGCCTCGCGCGCGAGGACGTCGTGTTCGTGTCGGGGATCGGGTGCGCCGCCCGCTTCCCGTACTACATGAACACCTACGGGTTCCACACGATCCACGGCCGGGCGCCGGCGTTCGCCACGGGCATGAAGGTCGCGAACCCCGACCTGTCCGTATGGGTGGTCGGCGGTGACGGCGACCTGCTGTCGATCGGCGGCAACCACCTCATGCACGTGCTGCGGCGGAACATCGACATCCAGCTGCTGCTGTTCAACAACCGCATCTACGGGCTGACGAAGGGCCAGTACTCGCCGACCTCGCGCCAGGGCACGCGCACGAAGTCGACCCCGACCGGCTCGATCGACTCGCCGGTCGACCCCCTGCAGCTGGCGCTCGGCGCCGGCGCGACGTTCGTGGCCCGCACCATCGACACCGACGCCAAGCACCTGCAGGCGACCCTCGAGCGCGCCGCGAGCCACCGCGGCACGAGCTTCGTCGAGATCCTGCAGAACTGCCCGGTGTTCAACGACGGCGAGTGGGGCGAGCTCGAGCAGCCCGCGATGCGCGCCGAGACGACGTTGCAGGTGAAGCACGGCGAGCCGCTGGTCTACGGCGGCCCCGGCAACCGGCGCGGGATCACCGTGGACGGGTTCACGCCGCGCATCGTCGAGCTGGCCGACGACGAGGATCCGACGGCGAAGGGCGTGCTGGTGCACGACGAGCGGGATCCGGGCCTGGCCTCGCTGCTGGCCCGGCTGCACCGGCCCGACCTGCCCGAGGCGCTCGGCGTGCTGCGCGCCGTCCACCAGCCGCCGTACGAGGAGCTGCTCGAGGTGCAGGTCAAGGAGGCCGTGGCGCGCAAGGGCCAGGGCGACCTGCACGCGCTGCTGCGCTCCGGGGACACCTGGAGCGTGCCCGCTTGAGCGTCCAACGGCACTTCACCGGCTCGGCCTTCGAGGACAACGTCGGCTTCGCCCGGTCGATCAGGGTCGGCGACCGGATCCTGGTCGCCGGCACGGTCGGCTCGAACGACGACGGCTCCGTCGATCCGGACGTGCACGGGCAGATGGTCGCCGCCCTGCGGCGGGTCGTGCGGGCCGTCGAGGCGCTCGGCGGAACGACCGCCGACATCGTCCGCACCCGGATCTACGCGGTCGACCCGGTGGGCGCCTACGAGGACGTCGCCCGGGCGCACAAGGCGGTCTTCGCCGCGCACCCCCCGGTGACCGCGCTGCTCGGCGTCTCGGGGCTCGTGCAGGACGTGTTCCTGGTCGAGATCGAGGCCGAGGCGGTCGTCGGCGCCGGCGACGCCTGACCGTCCCTGGTCAGGCAGCGGCGAAGCGGAAGCGCGTCCCGACGCAGTTCTGGATGAACGCGTCGGGCAGGCGCTCGGCGATCGCCCTCGTCGCCCGCAGCCCGGTGCAGTGCGACGGGACGAGGTAGTCCGGGGCCAGCTCCACGAGCGCGTCCGTCGTCGGCCCGATGATCTGCTCGAACAGCGGCCCGCCGAGGTGGAACCCGCCGATGACCGCGTGCAGGCGCTCCTCGCCGGTCAGCCGCCGGACGTAGCGCAGGATGTTCACGATCCCGGAGTGGCCGCAGCCGGTGATGACGACGAGCCCGCGGCCGCGCACGTGGGCCACGAGCGCCTGGTCGTCGAGGATCAGCGGGTCGGGCTGCCAGCGCCCGTCGCGCTGGGCCTCGTGGACCGGGAAGCCCCGCTCGAACTCGGTGGTGCGGTCGACCTCGCCGGTGACCAGCAGCGAGCCGTCGAGCAGGAACGAGGGCTGGCGCTGCTCGACGATCTCGAACCCCGCGCCCTCGAGCGCTCGCCGGCTCGTGGAGGGCAGCTCTGCCGGCTCGCGGCCCGGGAGCGCGATCCGGCGGCGGCTCCAGAAGTCCGGGTGGATCAGCACCGGCAGCTCGGACCGTGCCGAGCTGCTCGACGAGGCCGTGCATGCCGGTGGTGTGGTCCCAGTGCCCGTGGCTGAGGACGATGACGTCGATGTCGCCCGGCGAGAGGTCGAGGCGCCGCATGTTCTCGACGAGCCCGTCGGGCGTCGCGCCGGTGTCGAACAGGATGCGTACCGAGCGCCCGCCGCGCTCGACGTCGACGAGGCAGGAGAAGCCGTGCTCGGCACGCAGCGCGTCGGCGGCGGTGCCACCCTCGAGGAACCGGGCCGGGACGCTCGGGTAGGCCGAGACGGCCAGCGGCGGGCGCGTCGCGGGGCCCTGGTCGACGAGCAGCAGGTCGGCGGCGTTGTCGACCAGCGTCGTGACCGTCAGCGCGTCGATCGGCTCGAGCGTGATCGCTTCACTCGACACGGGCGCGAGGATCCTGAGCGCGCCCGTGTCGCGGCCTGCACCGACGGGTAGACCGACCTCGCGCCTGGAATTCCGCGACGGAGGAGGGTCTCATGCGTGCGACGGTTCGGCGCCTCGCGGCGCCCGCGCTCGGGGTGCTGGCGCTCGCCGTTCCCCAGACGGCGGCGGCGGACGACCCGCTGGTCGTCCACACCCGTACCGGCGCGGTGCACGGACAGACCGCCGGCGGGGTCGACGAGTACCTCGGCATCCCCTACGCCGCGCCGCCGGTCGGCGACCTGCGCTGGCGGGCGCCCCAGCCGGCCGCGTCGTGGACCGGCGTGCGCGAGGCGACGACGCTGCCGCCGGAGTGCGCCCAGCTCGAGAACTCGAACGGCCCGCGCTCGGAGGCCGAGGACTGCCTCTACCTGAGCGTCTACCGCCCGGTGGGCGCGCGGCGCGGCGCGAAGCTCCCGGTGCTGTTCTGGATCCACGGCGGTGGTCTCACCACCGGCTCGGGGCGGCAGCACGACGGCACCCTGATGGCCACGACCAACGACATGGTGGTCGTCTCGATCAACTACCGGCTCGGCGTGTTCGGCTTCCTCGGGCTGCCGGGGCTGAGCGCCGAGTCCGCCGACGGCGCGTCGGGCGACTACGGCCTGCTCGACCAGGAGGCCGCGCTGCGCTGGACGCACCGCACCATCGCGGCGTTCGGCGGCGACCGCAACGACGTGACCATCGCCGGCGAGTCGGCCGGCGGCTACTCGGTCTGCGCCCTGCTCGGCTCGCCGCCGGTGCGCGGCCTGTTCCAGCGGGCCGTCATCCAGAGCGGGAGCTGCATCGGCACCCCGCAGTCCGAGGCCGAGGCCGCCGGCACGGCCTTCGCCACCGCCGCCGGCTGCAGCGACCCGTCCAGCGCGGCCGCCTGCCTGCGCGCGAAGACGCCCGCCGAGCTCCTCGACGATCCCGACTACCCCGGCTCCGCCGCGCCGACCTGGGGTGGCCACGAGCTGCCGCGGGCGCCCGCCGCGGCGCTGGCCGCGGGCCGCATCGCCCACGTCCCGGTGCTGGTCGGGACGAACCACGACGAGGGCCGGACGTTCGCCCAGGGCCTCGCCGACCTCACCGAGTCCCAGTACGAGGACCTCGTGCGCGGACAGTACGGAGCGAACGCCGACGCGGTGCTCGCCCGCTACCCCTGGAGCGCCTACCCGAGCCCGTACACGGCGGCCTACGCGATCGGTGCGATCTGGACCGACAGCGGGTTCATCGGCGGGATCGGCGGCTGCGGCACCCAGGCCCTGGCGCGCCAGCTCGCGGCGGTGACGCCGACCTACCTGTACCAGTTCGACGATCGCAACGCCCCCGGGCTGAACCACGACCTCCCGGGCTACCAGTGGGGCGCGGGCCACGCGATGGAGCTCGCCTACCTGTGGCCGAGCTTCGACAACGGCTTCCCGCTGTACCCCCTGCTCACCCCGGCCCAGCTCCAGCTCTCGGACCAGATGGTGCGCTACTGGGGCGCGTTCGCCCGCACCGGCACGCCGGAGGTCTCGGGCCAGCCGGCCTGGCCGCAGTACGCGACCGGCGAGCTCCTGTCGCTGCGGCCCGGCGGCGAGACGACCGCGATCACCGACGCCGAGTACGGCGACGAGCACCAGTGCACGTTCTGGAGCGGCCTCGGAGCGAGCTGACGCCCGCCGCACGGGGCCTCGGCCAGAATGCGCCGCATGGCCGAGGCCCCGCTCGTCGGCGTGATCATGGGCTCCCGCTCGGACTGGGAGACGATGCGCCACGCCGCCGAGACGCTCGAGACGCTCGGGGTGCCTCACGAGGTGCGCGTCGTCTCGGCCCACCGCACGCCGGGGCTCCTGTACGAGTACGCCGGCGAGGCCGAGGGACGCGGGCTGCGGGCGATCATCGCCGGCGCCGGCGGCGCGGCCCACCTGCCGGGGATGACGGCGTCGATGACGCTCGTCCCGGTGCTCGGCGTGCCGGTCGAGTCGAGGGCCCTGAGCGGCATGGACTCGCTGCTCTCGATCGTCCAGATGCCGGCCGGGATCCCCGTCGGGACGCTGGCCATCGGCCGCGCCGGCGCGGTCAACGCGGCGCTGCTGGCGGCCTCGATCATCGCCGCCGACCACGCCGACGTGCGCGAGGCCCTGCGCCGCTACCGGGCCGAGCGCACCGACGCCGTCCTGCACGACCCCGACCCGCGGCAGCCGCCGCCTCCCACGCGGTGAGGGTCGGGATCGTCGGCGGCGGCCAGCTCGGGCGGATGCTGGCCCTCGCCGGGTACCCGCTCGACGTCCGCTGCACCCTGCTCGACCCGTCGGCCGAGGCCTGCGGTGGGCAGGTCGCCCCGCTGCTGCAAGCGGCCTACGACGACGCGGACGCGCTGCGCCGACTGGCCGCCGCGAGCGACGTCGTGACCTACGAGTTCGAGAACGTCCCAGCCGGCGCCGTCGCGGCGCTGCAGGAGGCCGGCGCCGAGGTCCACCCCGGCCCCGAGGCGCTGGCGACGGCCCAGGACCGGCTCGCCGAGAAGCGCCTGTTCCGGGAGCTCGGCATCCGCACCGCGGCGTTCGCCGCGGTCGACGACCAGGCCTCGCTCGACGCGGCGCTGGCCGAGGTCGGCGTGCCGGCGCTCCTGAAGACCCGCCGGCTCGGCTACGACGGCAAGGGCCAGGCCCGGATCGACGAGCCCCGCGAGGCCCACGCGGCCTTCGCCGCGCTCGGCGCCGGTGAGGTGCCGCTGCTCCTCGAGGCCCGGGTGCCGTTCCGACGCGAGCTGTCGCTGCTCGGCGTGCGCGGCCGCGGCGGCGACGTGCGGACCTACCCGCTCGTCGAGAACGAGCATCGCGACGGCATCCTGCGGCTCAGCCTGGCCCCGGCCGCCGGCGTCGAGGCCGGTCTGCAGGCGGCTGCCGAGGACGCTCGGACGGAAGCTCCTCGAGCGGCTCGACTACGTCGGCGTGCTCGCCGTCGAGCTGTTCGAGGTCGACGGCGAGCTGTGGGCCAACGAGCTGGCCCCGCGCGTCCACAACTCGGGCCACTGGACGATCGAGGGCGCCGAGACGAGCCAGTTCGAGAACCACCTGCGGGCCGTGCTCGGCCTGCCGCTCGGCTCGACCGCGGCCCGGGGGCACGCCGCGATGATCAACCTCATCGGCGACGTGCCCGGCCGCGACGCCCCGCTCGGCGTCGACGGCGCCCACCTGCACCTGTACGGCAAGACCGGGCGGGCCGGCCGCAAGGTCGGGCACGTCACCGTGGTCCGCGCCGACGCCGACGCCACCGGCGCGGCGGTCGAGCAGCTGCGCTCGGTCCTCCCCTAAAGGGACGGTTTCAACATGCCCCGCCACCGCCTGGCGGCGTCTCGCGTTGCCAGGTCGTACCCGGCGGCTTGCACGTATTGGCCCGCATACGCGCTGCGCCGCCGGGTGAAGCCTGGCGGTGCGAGCCACTCGCCAGGCGGCACGGGCTCATGTCGAAACCGTCTCTAGGCCGTCGGCGCCGCGCTCCGCACCTTCAGCGCGCCGGTGGCGATCGTGGCCACCGTCCGCGAGCCGTGCCGCACCAGCAGGGCGTGCCGGGCCTCGTTCAGCTTCAGGCTCAGCCTCCACGCCGCCTGGGCGTTCGCGTTGCTCGCCTTCCACGGCAGGTCGACGCACCAGGCCCGGGCGGTCATCGTGTCGAGCGCGTGCACGAACGAGACCCCGTTGGCCTTGGTGTACAGCGTGTAGGCCCAGCGGCCGTTCGCCGTCTCGACGCGCGACAGCGGGACGCCGGCCATCGGCTCGGGCGTCTCGGTGGCCGCGACCACGCCCGGCTGCAGCGCGTTCGTCTTCAGGTCGAAGAGGCGCACGCGGTAGGAGAACGGCGACGTCGGGGTCGCCCGCCGCTCGATCACGTACAGGCGCTCGTTGTCGGGCGAGAGCGCGTCGAAGGCGAAGTCGCCGGCCAGCGAGATGTACTGCGGCTGCGCCGCGAAGTCGGTCGGGATGACCGCGAAGCGCGTCACGCTCCCGATCTCGGCGACCACGAGCCGGCTGCCGTCGTGGGACACCCCGCCGTAGACGCTGCCGGTCGTGGTGAGCGGCGCGACGCCCCACATCCCCGGCAGCGTGGTCGCGCCGAGCCGCTTTCCGTCGCGCAGCCGGACAGCCGTGACCGAGGTGTGCAGGTTCGCGTGCTTCAGCGTGTAGCGGACGGCGCCGTCGGGGCTGACGACGCTCCCGCCCTGCTCGAGCGCCGCCGGCGGCTGGCCGACGCCGAGAGCCGGGCCGGCGGCCACCGCGAGCGCGGCGAGCGCGGCGAGCGTGAGCGGACGTGCGTGGCGGAGCATGGCTGCCTCCTCCTTGGGGGCGGATCGATGAGGGATACACCCCACGAGCGCCTGGGGTTCCGACGCCCTTGAATCCGTCGCGGCCGCGCTCTAGCCTCGGCAGCGTCGACCTTCGACTGGGGAGTCGCACGATGCGGATGCACAGGACCCTCGTCCTCTCGCTCGCGGCCGCTGGGCTGGTGGCAGCGCCCACGCCGGCGCTGGCCGCGACACACGTCGTGCATCCGGGAGGGTCGATCCAGGCGGCGGTGGATGCCGCGAGCCCTGGCGACACGGTCTTCGTGCAGCCCGGCACGTACCACGAGGCGGTCGTCGTGACCACCGACGGGATCTTCCTCCGGGGCGGCGGCCCGGGCAACTACACGACGATCGTCGCACCGCACAAGCCGCAGGCCAACGCCTGTACCCTCGGCGGCCCGGTGCCGCTCGCCGGCATCTGCGTGCTCGGCCACGTCGACGCGTCCGGGAACCCCACGACGCCGATCTCGGGCGTCAGGATCAGGGGCTTCCAGATCAAGGGCTTCCCGTTCGGGATCTTCAACTTCAACGGCTCGGGCACACAGATCCAGCAGAACCGCCTCGCCTCGAACGAGGAGTACGGCGTCTTCACGAACACCTCGACGGGCACCCGGATCGTCGACAACGTCGCGCGCGAACAACGGCGAGGCCGGCTTCTACGTCGGCGACTCGCCCGATGCGAACGCCCACGTCTTCCGCAACGAGTCCTCCGGCAACGCGAACGGGTTCTTCTTCCGCGACGCGTCCCACGGCCTCGCGAAGGCCAACAACGCGCACGGCAACTGCGTCGGGTTCCTCCTGCTCGACACCGACTCGCCCGGCGGCGTCTCGAACTGGGACATCCGCTCGAACACCGTCAAGAACAACACGCTGGCCTGCCCGGCCGACGACGGGCCGCCGACCTCCGGGCTCGGCATCGCGGCCGTCGGCGTGACCGACTCGGTCTTCTTCGCCAACACCGTGACCGGCAACACCCCGAGCGGCGACAGCGCGTTCTCCGGCGGGATCGTCCTCGTCGACGGCGGCATCGCCGGCGGCGGGCCGCTGGCCAACGACCGCGTCCAGGCG
The DNA here is from genome assembly GCA_963794695.1 of uncultured Actinomycetes bacterium. GTDB lineage: Bacteria > Actinomycetota > Thermoleophilia > Gaiellales > JALYLC01 > CAWCFJ01. Next base: position 278,581 of record CAWCFJ010000001.1, read on the forward strand.
AACCAGGTCCACGGCAACGCGCCCGACCTGCTCTGGGACGGGACCGGCACCGGGATGCTGTTCCTGCGCAACGCCTGCGAGACGTCGAGCCCCGATGGGCTCTGCGCTGCGAGCTAGCCTGGCTAGCGAACCGCGCGAACCCTGAGGGTCCCGATCGCGCCGCCGAGGAGCGCGACGAGCGTCGGATCGAGCTCGGTGCCTGCGCCGTCGGCCAGGCGCTCGGCCGCAGCCAGGCGCTGGGCCGGGCTCGACGGCAGCTCGTCGCCGACCGCGTGGGCGTAGGCGTCGGCGACTGCCACGATCCGGGCCTCGATGGGGATCGCCTCCCCGCCGAGCTGGTCGGGGTAGCCGGTGCCGTCCCAGTGCTCGTGATGGTGGCGGATCCCCTGCGACGCGTCGGCCACCGCCGGGAAGCGGCGGGCCATGCGCTCGCCGACCGCGACGTGGGTCTCGAGCAGGCTCCGCTCGTCGTGCTCCAGCGGGGCCCGCTTGAACAGCACCCGGTCGGGGATCGCCGACTTGCCGATGTCGTGCAGGAGCCCGGCGACGCGGGACCGCAGCACGGTCTCGTACGGGAGCTGGGCCTGTTCGGCGAGCGCCGCGGCCACGGCCGAGACGAGCGCCGCGTGCTGCTCGCCGGTCCCCTGGCGCGCCGACGCCGACACCAGCAGGGCCTCGGCGATCCGCAGCGCGTCGGGGCCCTCGTCCGAGAGCTCGTCGGCCTGCACGTCCTGGTACAGCCGCACGCGGTTGCGGCCGGCCCGCTTGGCGGCGTACAGCGCGCGGTCGGCGGCGTCGACGACGCCGTCGGTCGACCACGGCACCTCGCCGTCGAGGGCCGCGCCGGCGGCTGCCGCGCCCACCGAGATGGTGATCGAGACCCGGCGCCCGGCGGCGCTGATGCGCCCGCTGGCGACGGCCTCGCGGACCCGCTCGGCGACCTCGAGCAGCTCGTCGCGGTCGCGCACCCCTGGCAGGAGGCAGGCGAACTCCTCCCCGCCCCAGCGGGCCACGGTGTCGTAGGGCCGCACGGCGCCCTGGATGCGGCGGGCGAGCTCGATCAGGACGTTGTCGCCGGCGCGGTGGCCGAACGTGTCGTTGATCCGCTTGAAGTGGTCGGCGTCGATCAGGAGCAGGCCGAGCGTGCTGCGCTCGCGGGTCGCGCGGGCCAGCTCGCGGGCCAGCACGTCGCGGAAGTGGCGTCGGTTGTAGACGTCGGTCAGCGCGTCGACCCGGGCCAGCCGCTCGGCCCGGTCGCGGGCCCGGGCGAGCTCCTGGGCCGCCCGGCGGCGCTCGGTGATGTCGGTCGCGATCCCGGCCACCAGGCGTTCCCTGAGGCCCGGGTAGGGCACCGCTCGCATCCACAGGCAGCGCTGGGAGCCGTCGGGCAGCACGATGCAGAACTCGCCCTGGCACGGCTCGCCGAGGCTCATCCGCTCGAGCAGCCGGTCGAGCGTCGAGGCGTCGTCGGGATGGACGCAGGCGCGCCACAGCGTGCCGAGGTCGGCGTCGGCCGCGAGCGGCAGCCCGAAGGCCACCATCGGCCCGTCGCCGATCCGGCGCAGGCGCCAGCGGCCGGCCTGGTCGGCCCGGCCCTCGAACAGGACGTCCTCGAGCAGCCGCATCGCGGCGCTCATCCGTACCTCGGCCTCGGCCAGGGCCTCGGCGGTACGCCGCGACTCGGCCAGGCTCACCACGATCCCGTCGAGCAGCACCCGCCCGTCGCCGCCCCGCTGGGTGCGGGCCGTCTCGCGGACCCAGCGGGTCACGCCGTCACGGCCCACCATGCGGTACTCGACCTCGGCCGCCCGCGGCGCCGACATCCGCAGCAGGGTGAGGAACCACTCGTAGCGCTCGCGGTCGTCGTCGTGGATCGCCGCGATCCAGGCGGTGCGCGAGTCCTCGCCGGGCGGGACGGGGCCGCCGAGCACGGCGTCCTCGTTGGGCCCGGTGTAGAACTCGACGTAGGTGCCGTCCTCGAGGATCTCGCCGCTGTAGGGATGGACGTCGACCGCGGTGAGGATCCGCTCGAACGTCTCGCGCGAGACCATCCCGGGCGCGTGCGGCGGCGAGAGCACCGCCAGGCGGTAGGCCTCCCCGGCCGCGGCCGGCTCGACGCGCACGCGCAGCGAGAGCTCGCGACCCCCCGGCTCGGTGGCCACCAGCTCCGTGCCTGCGGCCCGATCGGAGTCGAGACCCGGCAGGACGACCGTCGCGGGACGCCCTGCGAGCTCCTCCGGCGCGCGGCGCAGCAACGCCGCCGCGGCCGCGTCGGCCCACGACACGACTCCGTCTGGGTCGATCAGCAGGTACCCGTCGATTGGCCGCCTCCAGGCCTCCTGCCGCACACCCCCAGGGTGTGCGCTCGGACACACAATCCTATTGCAGTGACGCGGCCAGCCGCGCCGCCGCCGCCTCGGGGTCGGGCACGCCGCAGATCGCCCGGACGACCGCGACCCGCGTCGCTCCGGCGCCGATCACGGCGGGCGCGGTGTCGCCGTCGACGCCGCCGATGGCGAACCACGGCACCCGCGCGTGCCCGGCCGCGTAGCGCACGAGGGCGAGCCCGACCGCTGGGCGGCCCGGCTTGGTCGGCGTGGCGTGCACCGGACCGACGCCGATGTAGTCGACGTCAGCGGCGGCGTCGATCTCGGCGGGCGCGTGGGTCGAGAGGCCGATCAGCAGGTTCCCGCCGACCAGCTGGCGGACGGCAGCGGGCGGCAGGTCGTCCTGGCCGACGTGAACGCCGTCGGCGCCCGCGAGGAGCGCGACGTCGGGCCGGTCGTTGATCAGGAACAGCGCGCCGGCGGCATGGGCCTCGCGCCGCATCCGCCGGGCCGCCTCGAGCAGGGCTCCGTCGTCGAGGGTGCGCTCCCGCAGCTGCACGATCTCGACCCCACCGCGCACCGCCGCCGCGATCTGCGTGAAGCCCGCATCGCAGACCAGGTACAGCCGCGACCGCCGCAAGGCCTCGCGGCGCTCAGCCGGCGTCGGCATCCACCACCGAGAGGTCGGGCCGGCCGGTCATCGGCGTCGAGGCCTCGGCGTAGCGCCGGCGCGGGATGCGCCCGGCGAGGTGGGCCAGACGCCCGGCCTCGACGGCCTTGCGCATGGCGACGGCCATGCGCGCCGGGTCCTCGGCCCGGGAGATGGCGCTCGCGACGAGGACGCCGTCGCAGCCGTGCTCCATCGCCAGGGCGGCGTCCGAGGCCGTCCCGATGCCCGCGTCCAGGATGACCGGGACGCGGGCCTGGGTCAGGATCAGCCGCAGGTTGTACGGGTTGCAGATCCCCATGCCGCTGCCGATCGGCGAGCCCAGCGGCATCACCGCGGCGCAGCCGGCGTCCTCGAGCCGGCGGGCCAGGATCGGGTCGTCGTTGCTGTACGGCAGGACCGTGAAGCCCTCGTCGACCAGCGTCTCGGCGGCCTTCAGGAGCTCGGGCCCGTCCGGCAGCAGCGTCTCGTCGTCGCCGATGACCTCGAGCTTGATCCAGTCGGTCTCGAACGCCTGGCGGGCCAGGCGCGCGGTCTCGACGGCGTCCCGGGCGGTGTAGCAGCCGGCGGTGTTCGGCAGCAGCAGGCAGCCGGCGCCCTCGACCACGTCGAGCACCGAGCCGCGCGAGGACGGGTCGACGCGGCGCAGGGCGACGGTGCACATCTCGGCGCCGCTCGCCTCGAGCGCCCGCCCCATCGCCTCGAGGCTGGTGAAGCCGCCGCTGCCGGCGATCAGCCGGGAGCGGAAGCTGCGGTCGCCGATGCGCAGGAGGTCCAGCTCGTCGTCCATCGTCAGCCTCCCTGGGCGGCGGTCAGCACCTCGACGCGCTGCCCCGCCTGCAGGCGCACGTCGGGCCAGGCGCCGCGCGGCACGACGGCGCCCTCGAGGGCGATCGCGACGCCGCGGGCGTCGGGCGGGAGCTTCAGGGTCTCGAGGACGTCCACCAGGCTCGCGGCCTCGGAGACGTCGCGGTTCTCACCGTTCAGCGTGATCTGCATGGAGCGCTTCCGGTCGGGCCGCGAAGCGGCCCGGGTCGAAGGGTTCGAGGTCGGGAACCGGCTCGCCGCAGATGGCCGCCGCCAGGAGGTCGGCGGTCGCCGGGGCGAGCAGGATCCCGTTGCGGTAGTGGCCGCAGGCGACCCACAGGCCGTCGCCGGCCGGGCCGATGAGCGGGAGGTTGTCGCGCGAGCCGGGCCGCAGCGAGGCGAAGGTCTCGTACAGCTCGAGCTCGGTGATGCCCGGCACGCCCTCGTAGGCGTAGCGGAGCATGTCGAGCACGGCACCGGCGGTGACCGCCTGGTCGAAGCCCTGGTCCTCGGAGCTGGCCCCGATGACCATGCGGCCGTCGTCGCGCGGCAGGAGGTAGGCCCGGGGCAGCCGGACGATGTGGCGGAGCAGGGGCGCGCCGCGGAGCCGCAGGATCTGGCCCTTGACCGGCCGCAGGGCGCCCGGGAGCCAGTCCGGCAGGCCGTCGAGCCCGGGGATCCAGGCGCCGGCGGCCACGACGACCTGGCCGGCGGCGATCCGCTCGCCGGACTCGAGGACGACGCCGCCGGGCACGAGCCCGCGGACGGCGGTGGCGGCGCGCAGCGACCCACCGGCCCGCTCGAGCGCGACCGCCAGGGCGCCGGTCAGCGCCCGCGGATCGACCTGGTGGTCGTGCGGCGAGTAGATCCCGCCGCGGACGCGCGGGGTGAGCGCGGGCTCGAGCTCGCGGCACTCGCTGCCCGAGAGCCACTGCACGGGCAGGCCGAGGCGCTCGAGGAACGCGTGCCGGCGGCGCAGGGCCTCGGCATCGTCCGCCGTCGGCGCCGCCTCGAGCGACCCGCACGGCCGGTAGCCGATGTCGAGCCCGGTGAGCCCGGCGAGCTCCTCGGACAGCGCCGGATAGGCGTTGCCGCTCCTGCGGCCGAGGCCGAGCAGCGGCTGCTCGCCGTACTCCGCCTCGCCGGCGGCCGCGAGCATGCCCGCGGCGGCGTGGGACGCGCCGGAGCCGGGCTCCGCGCGGTCGAGCACGACCACGCCGAGACCGCGCTGGGCCAGGCGCCAGCCGAGCGCCAGGCCGATCACGCCGCCGCCGACGATCGCGACGTCGACCGTGTCCGTGTTGGTTTCCGTAGCTCCCTCCGCTGGTGCTAGCCAGATCAGGTTCTTCGGGTCGGCGCGATGCGCCCTCTCAGCCCGTGCGGGCTCCCCGGCTCTCGCACACATCGTACCGTGCCAGCCGATGGCGCAGCTCCCGAAGGCCGACTGGTGGGCGATGCGCCGGGCCCAGAACGCAAAGCCCGCCACCTATCGCTGCCCGCTGTGCGGCCACCAGCTGCACGCGATGAGCGAGCACGTGCTGATCGCCCCCGAGGGCGACGCCGAGCGCCGCCGCCACGCCCACCGGGAGTGCGTGCTGGCGGCCCGCACGGCCGGCCGGCTACCGACCCGCGACGAGTGGCTCGACGCCACCGGACAGCGGCGTCCGGGCCTGCTCGCGCGACTTCGGAAACGGTCGGTGTGAATTCCGGCACGAATGGGCACAAACGCGTCGTGGATCCGTCCGAACGGGAGCCTGGGGGCTTCCTGCAGGACGCGCTGCCGTGTCGCGCCGCGCGTCCAGTGGCCCAGTTCGACGAGCGCGTGGTCGCGGAGCTCGTGGTCGTCACGACCGACCGTATCGAGGTGCGGGACCTCGCGCGCGTCCAGTACCTCGAGGGCACCGGCCGGGCCACGACCTCCTGGTTCGTCGCCACGCCGGACACCGTCGGCGACCTCAGCCTCATCCTGAAGGTGAAGGTTCTCACGCCGGTCACCTGCAGCTTCGCCGTGAAGCTGCCGGTCGGCACGCCGCTCACCTGGAGGGTCTACCGTTCGGCGCTGCGCCGCGCCACCGACCTGGTGCTGCGAGTCGAGCCCGAGACCGGCTGGGGGCTGATCTCCCTCCCGGCGCCGAACGGCTTCTCCCTCGTCGTGGACGAGGTCGAGCGCCAGCTCCTGGTGAACTGATCTCGGGACGACGCATGAGCCGGACGACGAGCGTCGCCCGGCTCAGCGGCGTCTGCAGCGACCTAGGCGGGCGTGGCGACCGGCTGGGCCGCGCTCGCGCGGGTGCCGACGGCCTGGCCCGTCTCGGGGTCGAAGAAGTGGAACGAGCTGTTGTCGATGGCGAGCCGGATCGGCTGCGCCCGGGCGCACCTTGCTGTCGGCGTCGACCCGGGCCGTGAAGAGCGTGGTCGCCGAGTCGTCCTCGTCGTGCAGCAGGCGTGCCTCGTTCGGATCGCCGTCATCGGTGTCGGCCGCGGCCTTCACGTCGTCGGTGGCCACCGGCGGCGCGTTGATCGGGAAGAGCACGTGGATCTCGGCGCCGAGCTCCTCGGTGACCTCGGTGGTCACGTCGATCGTCGGGAGGCCCGGGTTGCGGCCCAGCGCCGCGTCCTCGAAGTCCGTCGGGCGGATGCCCAGGATCACGCTGCGGCCCAGGTAGGAGCCGAGGCCGGCGTCGGCCGGCAGCGGCAGCGAGATGCCGCCGAAGCTGACGGTGCTTTCCTCGACGGTCGCCTCGACGAGGTTCATCGACGGCGAGCCGATGAACGCGGCGACGAACAGGTTCGCCGGGTAGTTGAAGAGCGTCTGCGGCGTGTCGACCTGCTGCAGGAGCCCGTCACGCATCACGGCCACGCGGTCGCCGAGGGTCATCGCCTCGATCTGGTCGTGGGTCACGTAGACGGTGGTGGTGCGCAGGCGGTCGCGCAGGCGGGCGAGCTCGGCGCGCATCTGCACGCGCAGCTTGGCGTCGAGGTTCGAGAGCGGCTCGTCCATGAGGAACGCCTGCGGCTCGCGCACCATCGCCCGGCCCATCGCCACGCGCTGGCGCTGGCCGCCGGAGAGCGCGGCCGGCTTGCGCTTCAGCAGCAGCTCGAGGCCGAGGATGCGAGCGGCCTCGTCGACGCGGCGGCGGATCTCGCTCTTCGGCGTCTTGCGCAGCTTCAGCCCGAAGCCCAGGTTCTGCTCGACCGTCATGTGCGGGTAGAGCGCGTAGTTCTGGAAGACCATCGCGATGTCGCGGCTCTTCGGCGGCAGGTCGGTGACCACGCGGTCGCCGATCGAGATCTCGCCGTCGGTGACCTCCTCGAGGCCCGCGATCATCCGCAGGAGCGTCGACTTGCCGCAGCCCGACGGGCCGACGAGAACCATGAACTCGCCGTCGACGATCTCGAGCGAGACCTCGTTGACGGCGATCACGTTGCCGCTGAAGCGCTTCGTCACCGAGTCGAGAACGATCTGTGCCATCGGGTGCTCCCCTTGAAGTCCGTCGATTCGTCTGGCTGGGCGCTACCCGGCAGTACACCCGCCTGGATCATCGAGAATACCCGACGGAGCCCCTGCACACACAGTGGTGTCTCGTCAGGAACCGTCGCGTTCTGAGAGACGCCGGCAGATGTAGACGTCGGTGACGTAAGGGAGCTCGATCGGGTCACGGCCCGCGAGGGCCGGATGCGAGGCCACGAGCGACGCGCACCTGGTCGAGCACGCCGGCCCGCTGCTCGTCCGGCAGCGAGGCCACGAACGAGATCGAGGCGACCCGGTCGACGACGCCTTCGGGCGTGAGCTGCTGCACGTAGCCGAGGCGGTGGCGCTCGAGCGGGGTGAACAGCGTCGTGTCGTCGAACGGCTCGCGCCAGCGGCCCTGGGCGTAGCCCGGCGTGCCCGAGCGCAGCGGCTCGAACAGCGGCGCCCAGCTCCGACACCCAGTCCACGGACTCGTCGCGCCGGTTCCAGACCAGGCCGACCCGGCCGTCGGGCCGCAGGACGCGGTGCATCTCGCGCAGCGCGACCGGCGCGTCGAACCAGTGGAAGGCCTGGGCCGCGACGATCGCGTCCACGCTGCCGTCCGGCAGCTCCACGGCCTCGGCGGTGCCGCCGACGCGCTCGGCCTGCGGCACGTGCTCGCGCAGCCGGGCCAGCATCTCCTCGACCGGCTCGACCACCAGGATCTCCGGCCCGAGCGGCGCCAGCAGGCGGGTCAGCTTGCCGGTGCCGGCGCCGAGCTCGAGCAGCCGCACGCCCGGGCCGAGCCGAAGCTCGTCACGGAGCAGGCCGACGACCTCGTCGGCGAACCCCGGGCGGCCGCGCTCGTAGGCCTCGCTGGCCCTGGCGAACCCGGTCGCCGCGTTCTCGTGGATCGCCACGTGTGTCACCTCCGGATCGAGTTCCGACCCGGACCATACGGCGGGCCCGGCCGGAGCCGGGCCCGCATCGCCCCTGGGATGAGGCAGCCTCGATCGAGGCGGATCAGTACGTCGGCGGGTCGTAGTCGTCGCGGATGACCCGCTCGCGGTACACCGGCCGCCGCCGGATGACCGTGTACCCGCCCCACGACTCCCAGAAGAAGACCGAGAGGACGGAGATCACTGCGCCTGCGACCAGCAGGATGAGGCCGACGGTGTGCCAGTCGACCACGCTGTTCGGAAAGCTCACAGCCCACGCCAAGATGGCGCCGACGGCCATGAGGAAGATGCCGAAGCCGATACCCACGAGATGTTCTCCTTCGTCGCCAGGGAGTCCGTTCCCGCACTGGGCGTACCCGGCGTGACGGCCGGGTGAAACGCGACGTGTGAACCAGTTTGGAAACGGGTCGGCCGGGGACTGGAAGACGTTTCCGGCATTCACCAGTTCGGAGGGGGACATGAAGCTACGGGTCCTGCCCGTCGCGAGCGTGACGGCGCTCGCGGCGGCAGCCGTGCTCGCCGCGAGCGCGACGGGGTCGTTCAGCCACACGGCGGCGCCGCCACAGAACGCGCGCGCCACCGCTGCGGCCGACGATCCCATCGAGCAGCGGATCGACCAGATCATGGCCGGCCTGACGCTGCAGCAGAAGCTCGGCCAGCTGCAGCAGGTGACCTGGACCGCCGATCCGGCGGGCCAGCAGCAGATCGAGGACCAGGTGCGGGCCGGCATGGTCGGCGCCGTCTTCAACATCAACGGCGCCGCCGACACCAACGCGCTGCAGCACCTCGCGGTGGACTCGTCGCCGACCCACATCCCGGTGCTGATCGGCTACGACACGATCCACGGGTACCGCACGGTGTTCCCGATCCCGCTCGGCGAGGCGTCGAGCTTCGACCCGAGCGCGGCCGAGACCGACGCCTCCGTCGGTGCCGACGAGACGGCGCACGCGGGCATCAAGCAGGCCTTCGCGCCGATGGTCGACGTGAGCCACGAGCCGCGCTGGGGCCGCATCGCCGAGGGTTCCGGCGAGGATCCGTTCCTCGGCTCGGTGATGGCCGCCGCCCGGGTGCGCGGCTACCAGGGCGACGACTACTCGGCGCCCGACAAGGTCGCCGCGACGGTGAAGCACTTCGTGGCCTACGGCCAGCCCGAGGGCGGCCGGGACTACAACACCGTCGACCTGTCCGAGCAGCGGCTGCGCAACCTGTACCTGCCGCCGTTCCAGGCCGCGGTGCAGGCCGGCGTGGCGTCGGTGATGTCGTCGTTCAACACGGTCAGCGGCGTCCCGGCGACCGGCAACTACCACACGATCAGCCAGATCCTGAAGGGCGAGTGGCAGTTCGACGGGCTGATGGACAGCGACTACACCGCGGTGCAGGAGCTGATCGCCCACGGCTTCGCCGCCGACGGCATGGACGCGGCCCGGCTCGCGCTGAACGCCGGCATGGACATGGAGATGGTCTCGACCAACTTCGTGACCTACGGCCAGCAGCTCGTCGCCCAGGGCCTCGTCTCCCAGGACCGGATCGACGACGCCGTGCGGCGCGTGCTGCGGATCAAGCTGCGCGCGGGCCTGTTCGACCACCCGTACGTCGACCCCGCCCAGGAGGCGCCGCACACCCTGACCGACGCCGACCGGGCCGCGGCTCGCTCGGTGGCCGGCCGCTCGATGGTGCTGCTGAAGAACGACCACCAGACGCTGCCGCTGCACACCGACGTCGGCTCGATCGCGCTGATCGGGCCGCTCGCCGACAACCAGCCCGAGCTGCTCGGGCCGTGGGCCGGCCAGGGCCGTCCCGAGGACGTCGTGCACGGTGCGGGCCGGGATCGCGGCCGCGGCGCCGGGCGCGACGATCAACTACGCGCCGGGCTGCACGATCGAGAACCCGCCGTACCCGAACCCGCCGGTCGTCTGCAAGAGCCGCGCCGGGTTCGCCGACGCGATCGCCGCGGCGCAGCAGTCCGACGTGATCGTCGCCGTGGTCGGCGAGGCCGCCGGCCAGAGCGGCGAGGCCGCGGCCCGCTCCGACATCACGCTGCCGGGCCTGCAGGTGAACCTGATCAAGCGCCTGGCGGCGACCGGAAAGCCGCTGGTGCTGGTGCTGATGAACGGCCGGCCGCTGGCCCTGACCAACGTGGTCAAGCGGGCCGACGCGATGGTCGAGGCCTGGTTCCCTGGCGTCGAGGGCGGCAACGCCGTGGCCGACGTGCTGTTCGGCACGGTGAACCCCGGCGGGCACCTGCCGGTGACCTTCCCCTACAGCGTCGGCCAGGTGCCGATCTACTACAACCACGAGAGCACGGGCCGGCCGCCGGACCCGACCAACAAGTACTCGTCGAAGTACATCGACGCCCCGTTCACACCGCTCTACCCGTTCGGCTACGGACTGAGCTACACGACGTTCTCGGTGTCCGACCTGACGCTGTCGGGCGACACCATGAGCGCCGGCTCGGGGAGCATCACGGCGACGGTGAACGGTGACCAACACCGGTGGCCGTGCGGGCGACGACGTCGTCCAGCTGTACGTCCACGACCCGGTGGCCTCGATCGTCCAGCCGGTGCGCCGCCTGCGCGGCTTCCAGCGGGTGACGCTGGCGCCGGGGGCGTCGCAGACGGTCACGTTCACGCTCACCCCGAAGGACGTCGGGTACTACGACAACTCGGGCCAGTGGGTCGTCGAGCCCGGTGACATCGACGTGTACGCCGGCGACAGCTCGACCGCCGACATGCACGCCTCGTTCAACGTGGTACCGGGGAGCTAGACCTCCGGCGTAGCACCGCGCTGCCGATGGCCTCGACGTGCCGGTGGTTGGTTCCGCAACAGCCACCGAGCACGGAGAGGCCCGGCAGCCGCGCGCGCAGCGCGGCGTAGTCGGCCGCGAGCTCGTCGGGATCGCCATCGTCGAGCTCGTCGGCGGCGTCGAGCTCGGCGTGGCTCCTGCGCGACGCGTTGGCCCGCAGGCCGCGCAGCCGCAGGAGCCACGGCCCGTCGTCGTAGAGCACGTGGCCGAAGTGCGACGGGTGGGCGCAGTTGATGCCGTAGTAGGCGGCGCCGGCGTCGGTCTCGGCGTCGACCTGCTCGATCGCGTCGCGCAGCCCCTGGCCGCTCGGCAGGCGCCCGTCGGTCTCGAGCGTGAAGAACACGGCGACCGGCACGTCGGCCCGGCCCGCGGCGCGGACGATGCCGACGGCCTCCTCGGCGTAGGTCATGGTGAGCGCGCCGATCAGGTCGACGCCGCCCTCGGCCAGCGCCTCGATCTGCGGCCGGTGGTAGTGCTCGGCCTCGCCGGCGCTCATCGTCTCGCCGACCGCGTAGCCGTCGCCGCGCGGGCCGACGATCCCCTCGACCAGGATGCGGCCGCCGTCGGCGCGCGTCGCGCGCATGACCCGCAGCAGCGAGGCCGCCTGACGGTTGGCCTCGGCGAGCTCTCCGGCCGAGTAGCCGAGCCGCTCGCCCCAGTCGGCGCTGGCGCGCCAGGTCGGGGTGCCGAGCAGGAAGCCGGCGCCGTGGCTGCCCGGGCGATCTCGAGGTACGGCTCGAAGTAGGCGCGCAGGAGGTCGCGGCCCTGGCCGCTGCGGACCAGGGGGAACGCGGCGAAGACCGGCAGGTCGACGCCCTGCTCGTAGATCAGCACGGTCTCGATGCCGCCGTCGGTCAGGAACGTGTCGCCGTTGAGCTGGGGCAAGGATGCGGTGGTGGCCATGCCTGGAGCGTGACGGCCGCCGCAGCGGCGTTCAATAGGTGGCACCCCCCACGAGCTCCCGCTTGAACCCCACGTCGTCGGCGGGCGGGCCGTCGAGCTCCTCGGCGTAGCGCCGGCCGTCCCAGACCGCCGCGGCGATGGTGCCCGGGCAGTAGGCGTCGCCGACGGCGCGCACCGACTGCAGGCCCGCGGCGGCCCACTCGGCGCTGCGGGCCTCGAGCGCAGCCACCAGGCCGTCCTGCGGGAGCCGGGCGGTGACCAGGACGAGCGAGTCGCACGAGAGCTCCTGCGGCCGGCCGGTGTAGCTGCACACGACCCGGGCGACGCCGGCGTCCGCGCCTGTCAGGGCGTGCGAGGCCAGGATCCGCACCCCGGCCTCGAGCAGGCGCCGCTGGATGCGATGCTGCTCGAGGGTGTTGACCGTCCAGGCCGACGCCACCGCCGCGGTCGTCACCAGCGTGACCTCGCGCCCCTCGCCGGCCAGGAGCTCTGAGAGGACGCCGCCGAGGTAGTAGTGGTCGTCGTCGAACACGACGACCCGCTCGCCGTCCGGGCGGGCGCCGGCCATCAGGTCGTCGGGCGTGAGCCGTGCGACGCCGCCGAGCGCGACGGGCGCCGGATGGACGCGTCCCACGCCGTCGTCGCGCCAGCGGGCGCCGCCGGCCACCGCGACGTGGGCGAAGGCGTACTCGAGCACCTCGTCCGCCGTCACCTCGCTGCCGAACGCCTGCTCGACCGTGCCGAGCCGCCGGAGCTGCTCGCGGCGGTGGTCGACGACCCGGATCCAGGCGGCCAGGCCGGGCAGGCGGGCCTCGCGGGCGACCCGGCCGCCGACGTCCCGGGTGGCCTCGGCGAGCACCACGGCATAGCCACGCCGGCCGAGCGACACGGCCGCCTCGAGCCCGGCCGGGCCGGCGCCGACCACGAGGACGCTGGCCTCGGACCCCTTCGGCCGGATCCGCTCGGGATGCCAGCCGCGCCGCCACTCCTCCCCCATCGACGGGTTCTGGGTGCAGCGGATCGGCGCCATCGTCAGGTCGCCGGCGACGCAGATGTTGCAGCCGATGCACTCGCGCAGGTCCTCGAGCCGTCCCTCCTCGATCTTGCGCGGCAGGAACGGGTCGGCGATCGACGGCCGGGCCGCGCCGATCAGGTCGAGCACCCCGTCCCGGATCAGCCGCACCATCGTGTCGGGCGAGGTGAGCCGGCCGACGCCGACCACGGGCTTCGAGGTCAGCGTCTTCAGGCCGCGGACGTAGGGCTCCTGGAAGGCCTCGCCCCCGAACCGGGACGTCTCGGAGTCCTCCTCCCAGGCGCCGACCATGAAGTCCCAGAGGTCGGGCAGCTCGCCGACCAGCCCGAGCAGCTCCTCGGTCTCGGCCCGCTGGATGCCGCCCTCGCCGAGCCGCTCGTCGACCACCAGCCGGCAGGCCACAGCGGCGCGCCCGTCGACCTCCGCGAGCGTGTCCTCGAGCAGCTCCCGCAGCAGCCGGGCCCGGCCGCGCAGGTCGCCGCCGTAGGCGTCGTCGCGCTGGTTCGTGCGGGGCGACAGGAAGTGCTGGGCGATCGACAACGAGTGCCCGGCGTAGACGTAGACCACGTCGTAGCCGGCCCGCAGCGAGCGGGCCACCGCGGCCCGGTGCCAGCGCCGGAGCTCGGCCAGCTCGGCCAGGCTGGCCCGCCGAGCCTGGACGGGGCTCGTGCCCTTGACCGGCAGGTGGCCGGGCCCGAGCGGCGCGAGCCGGCTCGAGAGGTTCGACGCGCTCAGACCGCTGTGCACCAGCTCGATCCCTGCCAGCGAGCCGTGAGCGTGCACGGCCTCGGTCAGGAGCGCGTGGCCCGCGATGTCCGTGTCGTCCCACAGCCGGCCCTCGATGTACGGCGTCACGTCGGTCGAGGGGTGGATCTCGACCTCCTCGGTGCACACCACCGCCCAGCCGCCCTCGGCCTTGATCCCGCGCATCGCGGCGTGGGCCCGCGGCTCGCGCCAGCCCATGCCGTTGCAGTGCGGCACCTGGAAGAAGCGGTTGCGCGCGGTGACCGGCCCGAGGCGCACCGGCTCGAAGAGGACGTCGTAGCGGGAGTCGCGCATCTGCAGAGCTTGCCAACTCGCGGGAATGCGGGGCAGCGATCCGGACTCTGTCCTTGTGGTGGCCAACGCCGCCCCCATCACATCGCCTCCAGGGAGCTCCCTGTCATGTACGCCTCCTCCTCCGACTACATCTCGCTGCCGAGCGGCTGGCCGGTCTACCCCACCCCGGTCGACTGTGCCCGCTGCGGCGGCCGCATCCACCAGATGTCGCTGCACGCCGACTCCTGGTGCTCGGGCTGCATCGCCGAGGGCGCCCGCCTCTTCCCCGATGCCCGCGCCAGCTGGTACGACGAGGCCGCCGCGTAGGCTTCGGGCCATGGACGGACGCACCCTCGCCGACCTGCGCGCGCTGGTCGGCGAGGACGCGTACCGCCAGGCGATGGCCGACGCCCGCTCCGGCGACCCGAACGTCCGGCAGCGGGCGAGCGGCGTCGCCAACGACCTCACGTCGGAGCTGTGGTTCGACGCGTCCCGGCTCGAGGCCGCCGCGAAGGTCGACCTGACCTTCCGGGTGTTCCGCGACCTGCCGGGCTACGGCGCGCTGATGGACTGGGCGGCGGCTACGCGCAGCTCGACCCGCTGCAGCGCTCGCTCGTCTGGCACCACCTGCGCCAGGCGCTCGACGACGAAGACCTGTACGCCGAGCCCGCGCTGTACTGGCTGCGGATGGACGTCTTCGGCGGGCCCGCACGACGACGAGGCCTGGCCGGCGCTGGTCGACGGCGATCCGCCGCGCGCGGCGGCTGCGTCGGCTCGTCCCGATCTCCGCCGACGTCCCGTTCCGGCTGCGGGCGGCGCTGTACGAGCAGCTGGCCCGCGACCGCTCGTGGCACGACGCGCTGGCCGACACCCTCGACGCACGGCTGGTGTGGCTCGACGGCGAGGCCTCGTTCGCGCGGGCCAACGCGCTCCTGCGGCGCATCGGCCGGCCCGAGCTGCCGGCCCAGAAGGACCGGCACGCCGACCGCTTCAGGCGGCGGCGCTAGCGCGCACCAGCCGCTCGCGGCCGTGCGGCCTCGTCGAAGTCCTCGTCGGGCCGCAGCGCGACCAGGCCGTTCGGGTTCACCGACGGGTGGGTGCGGTAGTAGTGCGCCCGGATCTCGTCGAAGCGGACGGTCTCGGCGACCGAGGCCGCTGGTAGAGGTCGCGCAGGTACGGCCACAGGTTCTCGTAGTCGACGACGCGGCGCAGGCTGCACTTGAAGTGGATCGCGTACACCGCGTCGAAGCGCACGAGCGTCGTGAACAGCCGCCAGTCGGTCTCGACCGGCTCGTCGCCGAACAGGTAGCGGCGGTCCGCGAGGCGGACGTCGAGCTCGTCGAGGGTGCGGAAGATCCCGCGCACCTCGCGCTCGTAGACGTCCTGGCGCCGGGTGAAGCCCGCCCGGTAGACCGCGTCGTTGACGGTGTCGTAGACGTGCTGGTCGAGCGCGTCGATCGCCGCCCGGTGGGGCTCGGGGTACAGGTCGACGGCATCGCTCGCGAGCGCCGAGAAGCCGGTCTGCAGCATGCGCAGGATGTCGCCGGACTCGTTGTTCACGATCCGGCCGGTGCTGGTGTCCCAGAGCACGGGCACCGAGATCCGCCCGTCGTAGGCCGGGTCGGTGGCCGCGTAGCCCTCCGACAGGAAGGCCCAGTCGTTGATCGGGTCGACGTACTCGCCGCCGCTGAAGGCCCAGCCGCGGTCGTCGCGGATCGGGTCGACGACCGACAGGCCGATCGCGTCCTCGAGGCCCTTCAGGCTGCCGCCCGATGATCGTGCGGTGGGCCCACGGGCAGGCGTAGGACACGTACAGGTGGTAGCGCCCGGCCTCGGCCGGGTACGGCGTGGAGCCGTCGGAGGACACGAGGTCGCGGAACCGGCTGGGCGGGCGCCGGAACACGCCGCCGCCGGCTGCGGCCTGCTCGTCGCGGGATTCGGCCATGTCCGGGATGCTTGCACGACCCGCCCGCCGGCAAACCGAAGATCAGGCAGCAGCGGCTGCGGGCCGCTCGAGCAGCACCGTCAGCTCGAGCACGCCGGCCGAGCAGGAGACGTCGACCACCCGGCCGGCGCCCTTCGCGAGCCGGAGCGCCGCCTCGTTCGAGGCGAGCACCGAGAAGACCACCCGCTCGACGCCCCGCGCGTCGGCCCGGCGCAGCACCGCCGACAGCAGGTGCCGGCCAAGCCCGCAGCCCTGCCAGTCGTCGGCCACCGCCGACCGACACGTCGGCCGCCCGCCCCGCCGGCTGGCGCACGACCCGGGCCACCCCGAGCAGCCGCCCGGGCTGCAGCGCGGGCACCGCCGCCAGGGCGTCGTGGCGGTCGCCGTCGACGTCGAGGAGCGCGTCGAGGTCACGCGCCGACAGGCGCGGCTTCGGCGCCAGGAAGCGGCGCTGGCGCGAGCGCGGGCTCAGCCGCTCGAACAGGTCGAGCAGGCCGGGAGCCTCGTCGCAGCGCAGCGGGCGCAGCAGCACGAGGCGGTCTGGGGGACGCAGCTCGACCATCTGGCAGCGAGCATGCCGCCGGTCGCGCCGCCGTGCCACCCCTCATTCGTGGGGCGGAACACCGCCCCTGAAAACGCCCACGAGGCGCCGGGTCTGCGGACCCGGCGCCTCGTTTGGCATTCGAAGGGGATTCGATATGCCGTGGGGTCTTGCTACTTGCGGATGTACAGCGCGCCCAGGTCCACCGTGTAGATCGGGTGGAACAGGACGCCGCCCATGCGAGCCGAGAAGAAGTCGCGCTCGGTCGAGTTGAAGATGGGCGCCCACGGCGCGTAGTTCGACATGATCGTCTTGTCGAGGCTGGCGTAGGCGGCGGCGCGCTTGTCGCCGGTCTGCAGACCCGCAGCCGTCATCGCCGCGTTGACCTTCGGCACGTTGAAGTACGCGACGTTGTTGTTGTTGTTGTCGTGGATGCTGTCGCCGCTCAACAGGACGTTGATGAAGTCGAACGGGTCGGCGTAGTCAGCGATCCAGCCCTCGGTGGTGAGGTCGAACGCCTCGCCCTTGGTGCCTTCCTTCTGGATCTGCGTGGCACGGGCGAACTGCTGCACGTTCACGTGGAAGCCGATGGCCGCCAGGTTCTGCTGGTACACCTGAGCCGCCGCCGTGGCGTTCGGGCGGGTGCTGGTGTACAGCGTGATCTCGGGGTTCGAGATCGTGCCGGCCAGCGCCTTGGCCTTGGCCACGTTCGGCCCCTGCAGCGGGTACAGGTCGAAGTCGTCGTAGCCGGCCACGCCCGGGGGCAGGACCTGATCGGTCACCTTGCCGGCGTACGCGCCCGACTGGCGAAGGATGTTCGGCCGGTCGACGGCGAAGTTGACCGCCTGGCGCAGCTTCGTGTTGTTCAGGAACACGCCGCGCGAGGTGTTCATCGCCAGGTAGGACACCGCGAGCAGCGGGTTCACGAAGAACTGCTGCTTGCCGGTCTTGCCCAGCTTCGAGGTCGGGCCGAACTCGTTCCACAGGTTGGCGTACTCCGACGGGTAGACCTCGTCGGCGCCCCAGTCGACCTGGCCGGCCTTCGTCTGCAGCAGGGCAGCGTCAGGCGCGATGCCGATCGTGTAGATGATCTTGTCCAGGTTGGCCGGGCGGTCACCGTGGTAGTTCGGGTTCCGCTGCAGCACGATCTGGCGCTTCGGGGTGCGGCTCTGGATGTAGTACGGGCCGGCACCCGACGGCGTGTTGACACCCTGCGGGTCGTTCGGGGTGTTCGTCGGCAGCGCGCAGAAGAACGGCATCGCGACGCGCGCCAGGAAGTCCGGGTGCGCAGCGGTCAGCTTGATCGTCAGCTTGTTGCCCGACACCGTCACGCCGGAGACCGACTTCGCCTTGCCGTCGAGCATCGCCTCGACGCCCACGATGTCGTTCAGGAACGGAGCCGCCGGCGACTGCATCGCCGGGTTCGCCAGGCGGTTGATCACGAACTTGAACGTGTTCGCCGTGACGTACTGGTTCGACGGCGGCGAGAACTGGTACTTCTTCGGCACCGTGAACGTGTAGGTCTTGCCGCTGTTCGACACCGTCGGCAGCGCACTGGCGGCCTCGGGGACCAGCTTCGAGCCCTCAGCACCCTTGGCGTCCGGGTAGTTGAGGAGCTTCACGCAGGTCGAGTACTCGATCTCCCAGCCAAGCTGGTAGTAGTCGAGCGCAGGATCCGTGAAGTCCGTGTCGCTCTGCAGCGCGATCTTCATCGTGCCGCCCTTCGTGGGCGCTGCTGCTGCACCCGCAAGTCCGGCGTTCGCCGCAAGTCCGGTCATCGCCAGGACGACGGACGCGGTCAGCACTGCCTTCCCCTTGTGCACCCTTGCTCCTTTCGTTGCCGAGGCCCACGGCCCCGATCCGAATCCCCTCCGAATGCGTTGGACGCCCGACGTTAGGAGTTGGTTAGGCGGGACGTGCAACATCGTTAGGGGCCCGAGTAGGAAACTAACTTTCCAATCGATCGGAGGAGGGCCGTATTCAGCCTGGCAGAGCCGTTTCGCGACGGTAGGCTGGCGCACCATGAGCCAGCCCGACATCCGCACCCAGGTCGTCGCGCAGCTGTCGGTCCGGCGGGGCCGGGCCGCGATCGCGTTCTACGAGCAGGCCTTCGGCGCCGTCGTCGAGTACCAGGTCGGCGGCACCGACGCGCACGAGGAGGTCGTCGCCCAGCTGGCGATCGAGGGGTCGACGTTCTGGGTCGCCGACGAGTCACCCGGGCACGCGAACCTCAGCCCCGAGTCGGTCGGCGGCGGGACGGTGCGCCTGCTGCTCGATGGTCGGCGACCCGGCGGCCGCCGTCGAGCGGGCGCTGGCCGCCGGCGCGACGCTCGTCCAGCCCGTCGAGCAGGCCCACGGCTGGCTGCTCGGGCGGATGGCCGACCCGTTCGGCCACCACTGGGAGATCGGCCGGCCGCTGGTGGCCTGGCCGCCGGCGAGCGGCGGCCCCGGCCACGAGGCCTAGCCGCGGCGACGGCACTCACGCAGCGCGGCGTCGTCGGCGGGAGTCATCGCAGAGAGTTCTGGCGGGGCACCCGGGCCAGGTGCCCCGCCAGTCCTGATCCGGCACTCAGAGGCCGATGCAGACGGCCTTGGTCTCGAGATAGCTCTCGAGGACCTCGCCGCCCATCTCCCGGCCCCAGCCGGACTCCTTGTAGCCGCCGAACGGGAGGGCGGCGTCGAAGATGTTGTAGGTGTTGACCCAGACCGTGCCGGCGCGCAGCGCCTCGACGGTGCGCAGGGCCTTCGAGATGTCCTTCGTCCAGACGCCGGCCGCGAGCCCGTAGCGCGAGTCGTTGGCCGTGCCCAGGATCGGGCCCTCGAACGGGACCGCCGCGACGACCGGCCCGAAGATCTCCTCCTGGATGACCTTCATGTCCGGCGCCGTGTTGACCAGGATGGTCGGCTCGACGAAGTAGCCGCGGTCGCCGACGCGCTTGCCGCCCACGACCGCCTCGGCGCCGGCCGACAGGCCCTCGTCGATGTAGCCGGTGACCCGCTGCATCTGCTCCTCGGACACCAGCGGGCCCATGTCGCAGGACTCGTCGAAGCCCGGGGCGACCTTCGTGTTCCTTGCGATCTCGGAGATGCCCGAGACGACCTCGTCGAAGATCGGCTGCTCGATGAACAGGCGCGACCCGGCGCAGCAGCACTGGCCGTGGTTGAAGAAGATCGCGCTGGCGGCGCCGCTGATGCCGTCTCGAGGTCGGCTCCGTAGACCCGTCGCTCTTCCCCCCTCGAGCTCGGCGGCGAGAGCCCGACGCGTGGCACCGAGATCGGGAACGTGTCGCCGTGGATCTTGGTGGCCCAGCCGGCCATGTAGTGGAAGAGGTCGCGGCCAAGGGCACGTCGGCCACCCGGGCACCCCGATGGGCTTGCCGTTGTCGAGCGTCTCGAGCTCGGCGAGCTCCTCGAGGTGCTCAGGGTCTCGAAGGTCCGGCCGGACGCGGCCTCGACCCACTTCCCCCCGATCGACAGGTTCTTGGGGCTCGTCGTGAACTCCACGACCCCCCGCTCGAGCTCCATCACGGCCATGGTGCGGCTCCTCGGAAGCAGTCTTTCCCCAGCCGCCGGGCCCGTCGGACCCGGCACGAGCACGCTACTCCGGACCCGGCTCCTAGTCAAACGTTGACTAGGAGTCTGGTTCGCGCCCGATCCGCGCGGCGATCGCCGCCTCGGTCGCGGCCTCGTCCTCCGGTGACTGCGTCGAGAGCCCGGCGCAGATGACGACCCAGGCAGCGAGCAGCCACAGGAACTCGTGCGGCGTGAGCCAGGTGTGCAGCCGGCCCAGGAAGAACGTCGCGATCAGCAGCAGGGTGCGAGCGACGCGGCCGAGCCTCCCGCGTCGCGATCAGGAAGACGCGGGTGCCGATCAGGTAGATCCGATGCCGACGCCGGCCAGCCGAAGGCGATCCCGGCGGGTCGGCGCCGAGCAGCAGGCCGACCGCGGCCGCCACCAGCAGCAGGGCGAACGCCGGCAGCATGTGGCCGACCGCGAAGATCGCCCGGGCGATGGTGGTCGAGCCGCCGGAGAGCTCGAGCACCTTGAGGTTGATCTCGGCCGGCGAGTCGAAGTACAGCCACCACAGCGCGGCGGCGATCAGCATCGCGGCGACCAGCGCCGCCCACTCCCGGTCGCGTTGATGTGCCCGGCGCCGAGGCCTGGCCGGCCTGGACGACGACCTCGCCGAGCAGGATGATCACGAACAGCCCGAAGCGCTCGGCGAAGTGGTGCGGGTCGAGCGCCTCCGACGGGTCGGCGGGCCGGAACGCGCGCAGGTCGCGGTCGCGTCGGGCCCGGCGCGCCGCGTCGCGATCCTCGGCCAGCATCGCGCCCGACTCGACGCGCGATGCCGATCGCCCAGAGCGCGTAGCGGTACGGCGCCGGCACGAGCGCCGAGACGGCGAACAGCGCGGCCGAGATGATGCAGGCGCGAGCGATCTGCTGGCGCAGCACGTTGACCTCGCTGCGGCTCGCAGCGTGCGCGCCCGCGAGCAGCAGCCGGATCACCGCCAGGCTGACGGCGAAGAGCGTGGTGTCGCCCGTCGAGGCCGGATCGATCGCGACCGCCGCGACGCCGACCGGCACGCTCGCTGCCAGGAAGAACAGGCGCTGGCGCGGCGCGTCGGCGCCCTGCCGGTTGTACAGCACGGCGAAGCCGACCCACGTCCACCAGAGGGTCAGGAACAGGGCGAGCGCGACCCACACGCTGTGCATCGACGGGTGCGCGACGATCAGGTGGGCGAGCTGGCCACCGCCAGCACGAACACCAGGTCGAGGTAGAGCTCGACCCAGGAGACCCGTTTTCCGGGCTCCGTCGGTGCGGCGTCGTTGCTCCGGCGTCTCGAACAAGCCCAGTTAACGACGAAAGGCCCCGGGGCCGGGGCCTTTCGGAGTAGCGGGGGCAGGATTCGAACCTGCGACCTTCGGGTTATGAGCCCGACGAGCTACCGGACTGCTCCACCCCGCGTCGACCGAAGCACTGTAGCACGGCACCCCGGGCATCTCCAACAGCGAACGGACGCCTAGACTCTGCCGCGTGCCGTGGATCGTCGTCTGGATCGCGCTCGTGATCTTCGTGGTCGGCCTCGTCGTCGGCGCGGTGCCGGCGGTGCGCGCCGGCCTCGCCCTGTCGCGGCGGATGAGCCGGCTGCAGCGGGACCTGGCGACGGCCCAGGTGGAGCTCGCCGCGAGGTCCGAGACGCTGGCCGCGGCCGGCGAGCGGGCCAGCGCGGGCGCCGAGCGGCTGAACGCCTCGACGGCCCGGCTGCAGGGCTCGCTGCAGGGCGCGGCCATCGCGAAGGGCGCGCTCGCCGAGGGTGCCAGGCCGCTGGCGCTGCTGCGGCGGGAGCTCGGCGGGTGACGCGGGTCGCAGTCGCGGACCTCGGCACCAACTCCACCCGCCTCCTGATCGCCGACGTCGACGCCTCGGGCTCCATCGAGGAGGTCGAGCGGCTGCTGACGATCACCCGCCTCGGCGAGGGCGTCGACGAGCGGCGCGTGCTCGGCGAGGCGCCCCGTCGGCGGGTGCTCGACACGCTCGAGCGCTACGCCGCCCGCGCCGACGAGCACGGCGCCGGCCGGCGCCTGGCGGTGGCGACGAGCGCCGTCCGGGACGCCGCCAACCGCGACGCGTTCCTGGCCGAGGTCGCGGCGACGGGCTTTCGTCCGCAGCTGCTGTCGGGGAGCGAGGAGGCGCTGGCGACGTTCCGCGGCGTCCTCTCCTCGCGCCCGCACACGCGCGAGGGAACCGTGGTGATCGACGTCGGCGGAGGCTCGACCGAGGTCGCGCTCGGCGGGCCCGGCGGGCGTGACCTGGGAGCGGTCGTTCGACGTCGGCTGCGTGCGGATGACCGAGCGCTTCCTGGGCGAGGACCGGATCGCGCCGGACGCCCGAGCCGCGTGCCGGGCCGCGCTGGACGAGGCGTTCGCGGCGATCCCCGAGGACGTCGTCGAGGCGACGCCGAGGACGCCGTCGGCGTGGCCGGCACGGTGACCACCCTGGCGGCGCTCGACCTCGGCCTGCCCGGCTACGACGCCGAGCGGATCCACGGCCAGCGCCTGTCCCGCGCCGCGGTGGCCGCCTGGGAGGAGCGGCTGTGCAGCCTCGACCTGGCCGGCCGCCGGGCGCTGCCGGCGATGGAGGAGGGCCGGGCTCCGGTGATCTGCGGCGGCGTGATCGTGCTGGGCGCCGCCATGGACCGCCTCGGGCTCGACGGCATCGACGTCTCGGAGCGCGACATCCTGCACGGCGCCGCGCTGCTCGCGGCCGGCCCCGTCGAGGCGCCCGAGGCTGGCGCCCTGCGCTCGACGGGCCGCTGGGCCCTGCTGCTGGCCGTGCTCTTCGCGCTCGTCGCCGGCGGGGCCCGGCTGATCGTCGACCTGCCCGTCTGGATCTACCCGTTCGCGGCGGCGCTCGGGGCGGTGATCGGCGCGAGCCTCGGGCCGCTCCTGTCGCTCGCCCGGGCCGACGGCAGCGACACCGGCGCCGTCGAGTCGTGGACGCCGGGGCTCACGGGCGCCGACGCCCCGACCGGCGGCGGCGAGGCGGCGGACAGGGCGCCGCGCTAGAGAGGTGCCCGGGGCGGGAGTCGAACCCGCATGCCGTGGGGCAGCCGGGTTTAAGCCGGCCGTGTCTGACCAGTTTCACCACCCGGGCAGGGGCAGGACGTGAGGTTACCGGGCTTCGGAACTGGCGACCCGGGTAGGGATCGAGCGGGGGGTCGAGCGTGACGTCTGGCCGGAACGGACGGTAAGCTCGAACTGAAGGAGGATTGACCGGTGTCGATGTGACGCCGGATGGCCTTCGCCGGGCCGAGACCGATCTATGTGTGGAATCGCTGGAATCTGCCGAGCTGCCGACGCGCCACTGGACGTGACCGCGACGGCGCGGCTGCTCGTGGCGGGTCTTGCGGAGCGCGGCCAGGACGCCACCGGCTACGCCTACCACGCCGCCGACGGCCAGGTGGCCGTGGTCAAGGACTCGATCCCGCTGAGCGCGTTCATCCGCCGGCTCGAGCTGCCGCAGCAGGGCGTCCAGACGACCGTGCTGCACGTCCGGGACTTCACGAAGGGCCGCCCCGGGCTGAACGACAACAACCACCCGATCCGCTACGGGCGACGTCGTCGGGGTGCACAACGGGCACATCGACAACGACGACGACCTGTTCGAGCGGCGCGGCAAGGAGCGCTCGACGCCGTCACATCACGGTCGACTCCGAGGCGATCATGATGCTGGTCGACGAGCTCGGCGACGCGGGCCGGGCGCTCGAGCTGGTGCGCGGCTCGGCGGCGATCGCGGTGCTGCGCGACGGCCAGCCGGACCGGGTCACCCTGGCGAAGCGGGCCTCGCGGACGCTGTTCCTCGGCCGCGCCGACGGGATCGCGCTGTTCGCCTCGACCCGCGAGCCGCTCGAGCTGGCGCGCGATGCGACCGGCCACACGCTGCGGATCGAGGAGGTCCACGACGGGACCGTGCTCGAGCTGCAGGCCGGCGAGGTCGTGCACCGCAGCCGCTTCCACGTCGACCGGCGGTTCGTCGGCCGGCGCTTCGTGACGTACCCGAACCTGCCCGAGAAGCCCGAGCTCGTCCGGATCGCGCTGGCGGCGTTCCTCTAGCCGCTCGGGCTAGGCCGCGGCCGAGACGAGGCCGGTCTCGGTGGCGATGCAGACGGCGTGCGTCATGTTCCGCGCGCCGATCTTGAGGATGATCTTGTTGCGCTGCGTCTTGACCGTCTCGGCGCCCTTGTGCAGCTGGCGCGCCGTCTCGGGCACCGTCAGGCCGTGCGCCGCGGCGCGCAGCACCACGAGCTCGGCCTGGGTGAGCCCGAACGGCAGCGGCGTCTGCGGGATGTCGGTGACGCTGGCCGGCAGGGCCGGCTCCTCGCTCGCCCGGATCGTCAGGTCGCGCTCACCGGCCGTCGCGCTGGCCAGGAGGTGCGGCGGTCCGTCGGGCGGGAAGCACTGCAGGTAGATCGTGCGCCCGTTCGGGCCGTCCGCCCGAAAGGGGCGGACCGTCGAGCTCGGGTGCTTGTGGCAGGCGTGGTTCACCGTGATCCAGGCATCGGTGGAAACGGCCGCGGACCTGAGCACGGAATCCTTGCGGGAACCTGGAGGTTTCGGCGGGATCGCCCGCTCGGCGACGCCACCCGCCCGTGCCCGGGGCTACTCGCCCTCGGGCGAAGCTGAAGCTCTTCGGGATCTTCGCCGGCGGCTTGCCGTAGACCCCGACGATCTCCTGGTGCGAGCGCAGCAGCAGGTTCTCGGGGTCGGTGATCGGCTTGCCGTCGACGTACCACTTGACCGGCTTGGCCGCGGTCGCGCAGTACATCCCGATGCAGTTCTTGGTGAGCTTCACGCCCCACACGCCGAAGAACTCGCCGAGCGTGAAGTCGCGCTGGTCGGGCGACTCGACGTGGATCGTCCCGGTCTCGCCCTCGTGCACGTGCAGCTCGGTGATGAAGCCGTTGACGACGTCGATCCCGATGTCGCGCCGGCACCGTCTGCTTCTTGCCGTCGATCCAGAGGTCGAGGTGCTGGTGGATGTGCTGGGCGACGGCCTCCTGCGGCAGCGCCTGCAGCCCGATCGTCGTCGAGCCGGCTGCGGAGCTGGTCGAGGCCCTCGGTCCACGGCGCCGGGCCGGTCTGCAGCCCTGGCAGCGTGCCCCAGTCGATGGCCTTCGGCTCTGCGCCGCCGCTAGTCGTCACCGCGCAGCGCGAAGAAGGCGATCGCGCGCGATCACCACGACGATGAGCACGCCGCCGACGGCCATCAGCCATGGCGGCAGGCCCCCGGGCCCCTTCGACGGGGCCTTGGCTCCCGGAGGGAGGCGCCGGCTGGGGTCGCCGGTCTTGCGCGCCTGGTTCGCGCGCGTCGCTTCGAGCTTGCGCTTGCTCATATGGAAACCAGGATACCGGCGGAGCGAGCGGCCCCGCTCACACCGCGGCGGCGGGCTCCTCGGCGAAGAACGCCTCGACCTCCGCGAGGCGTCTCGACCCGCCGCGCCGGCGGCAGCCCGCGCGAGCAGCGTCGCGCCGTAGCCGGCCGTCCGCAGCCGGCCGTCGAGCACCGCCACCACGCCCCGGTCGGAGTCGGCCCGCACGAGCCGTCCGAAGCCCTGCTTGAGCAGGAGCCCGGCGCTCGGCAGCGCGTACTCGTCGAACGGCGAGCCGCCGTCGCGGGCGATCCGCTCGCTCCGGGCCTCGTGCAGCGGGTCGGCCGGCGAGGCGAACGGGAGCCGGTCGATGACCACGCAGGAGCAGGACTCGCCGCGCACGTCGACGCCCTGCCAGAAGCTCGCGGTGGCGAACAGCACCGAGTCGACGTCCTCGCGGAACTGGTGCAGCAGCCGCTCGCGCGGCGCGTCGCCCTGGCGCAGCACGCGTGTACGGCGCGAGCTGCGGCGCGGCCAGCCCGTGCACCACGCCGAGCGCCCGGTGGCTCGTGAACAGGCACAGCGCGCGCCCGCGGCGAGGCGCGCACGAGCCGCGACGAGCTGGCCGGCCACCGCCTGCTCCCAGCCCGGGCCGGCGCGGATCGGGCGCGTCGGCGCGGGACGTAGAGCAGGGCCTGCTCGCGGTAGTCGAACGGCGCGTCGAGCACGAGGTCGGTGGCGTCGCGCAGGCCGAGCCGGCGCCGGGCGAACGTCGAGGTCGCCGCCGACGGCGAGCGTCGCCGAGCACAGCACGGCGGACGTCGAGCGAGTCCCACAGCGCCTCGCGCAGCAGCGGGCCGACGTCGATCGGCGCCGCCGTGACGCGGGCCCCGAACGTGCCGAGCTCGGACCACACGACCCGCTCCTCGTCCTCGGCGGCGAGGCACTGGTCGACCGCCAGGGCCAGCCGGCCGGCGGTGCGGGACGCGAGGTCGCACTCCTCCCCCGCCCCCTCGAGCGCCGCCGACATGCCGGCCAGGGCGACGCGCAGGCCGTCGAACGCCGCCGGCGGGATGGCGCGCAGGTGGCGCTCGCGCAGCCGCATGCGCCCGGGGCCGGCGGGCAGCGCCGCGAACAGCGCCGCCGAGTGCCGCTCGATGTCGATCAGGGCCCGGTGCGGGACGGGCGCGTCGTCGAGCTCGCAGGCCCGCTCGACGTCGCGCTGCAGCCGGATCAGGTCGGCCGACCCGATCCGCGCGCCGAGCCACTCGGCGGCCGCGTCCTCGAGGGCGTGGGCCTCGTCGAAGACCACCGCGTCGTAGTCGGGCAGGATCGAGATCCGGCCGTCCGAGGCCCGGCGCAGGCCGAGGTCGGCGAAGAACAGCGCGTGGTTGACCAGCACGACGTCGGCCTCGCCCGGCCCGCTGGCGGGCCTGCTCCGAGAAGCACTCCGAGATCAGCGGGCAGCGCCGCCCGCGGCAGCGGTCGGGCCCGACGGCGAGCTCGGCCCAGAGCGCCGCCGGCGGGGAGTGGTCGAGCTCGGCCCGGTCGCCGGTGGCGGTGGTCTGCAGCCAGGGCCGGATGCGCGTCGAGGGCGTCGGCGAAGCGGACGTCGAACAGCCGGGCCTCGACCTGGCCGGCGTGCAGCTTGCAGACGTAGTTCGAGCGGCCCTTCAGGAGCTCGGCCCGGATCGGCTTTCCGATCGCCGCGGCGGCCAGCGGCAGGTCGGCGTGCCAGAGCTGGCCCTGCAGCGCCTTGGTCGCCGTCGAGACCACGATCCGCCGCCCCGAGGCCGCAGCCGGCACGAGGTAGGCGAGGCTCTTGCCGGTGCCCGTGCCGGCCTCGCAGACGAGGTGCCCGCCGTGCTCGAGCACCTCGGCCACCGACTCGGCCATGCGCAGCTGGGCCTCGCGCTCGCGGAAGCCCGGCAGGACCCGCGCCAGCGGTCCGTCGCTCGACAGCAGCGCACGCATGTTCGCCCGAGTCTACGCGGCGGTGTCCCCGGCACCCGGCCAGCGGGCAGAATGGAACAACGGACGACCGCCCATCGTCTTAATCTGTAGGGATCACAGTCCCGCAAAGACGACCGAGAGACATCAGATGACCGACGTACGCAACCTCATCATCATCGGCGGAGGCCCGGCCGGGTACACGGCCGCGCTGTACGCCGCGCGCGGCAACCTGCAGCCCCTGGTCATCGAGGGCTTCGGGGCCGGCGGCCAGCTGATGATCACGTCGGACGTCGAGAACTACCCCGGGTTCCCCGAGGGCGTCATGGGCCCCGAGCTGATGGCCAGCTTCCGGGCCCAGGCCGAGCGCTTCGGCACCGAGTTCCTCACGGACGACGTCACCAGGGTCGACTTCTCGGAGCGCCCGTTCAAGGTGTACGTGGGCGACGACGAGTTCCGCGCCCACGCCGTGATCGTGGCCACCGGCGCGACCGCCCGCAAGCTCGGCCTGCCGAGCCGAGCAGGCCCTGCAGGGCCGCGGCGTGTCGTACTGCGCCGTCTGCGACGGCGCGTTCTTCAAGCAGCGCCGGGTCATCGTGGTCGGTGGCGGCGACTCCGCCTTCGAGGAGGCCTCGTTCCTCTCGAAGTTCGCGAGCGAGGTCGTCGTGGTGCACCGCCGCGAGCGAGTTCCGGGCCTCGAAGATCATGCAGGACTACGCCCACGCGAAGGACAACGTCTCGTACCTCACGCCGTTCGCGGTCGAGGAGGTGCTCGGCGAGAACAACGCCATGACCGGCGTGAAGCTGCGCAACCTGCAGACCGGCGAGGAGCAGGTCGAGGAGGCCCAGGGGCTGTTCGTGGCCATCGGGCACGACCCCAACACCTCGCTCTTCCTGGACTGGCTGGACCACGACGCGGCCGGCTACCTCGAGGTCCAGCCCGGCTCGACGCGCTCGAACATCGACGGCGTGTTCGTCGCCGGCGACGTGGCCGACCACGTCTACCGCCAGGCGATCACGGCCGCCGGCTCGGGCTGTGCCGCCGCGCTCGACGCCGAGCGCTTCCTGGCCCACGGCGGGCAGGCGAGCGACGAGCACGCGTCCTCATCCGTGGGGCACGCCGCTGCGTAGGATCTGGGGAAACCGGCACGAGGAGCCGTCATCCCCTACTTCATCTGCCCCAACTGCGGCAGCCGTTCGATCGACACCGACCGGCGCGAAGGCCTGTCGCACCAGGCGGTCGGCTGCCACCGCTGCGGCTTCGGGTTCCTGTTCGAGCTGCTCGAGGACTACTACCCGCCGCCCGGCGCCGGGATGCTCGCGTGTGACCGGGAAGGCCGGATCCTCTCCGCCGGTCGGGGGGTCTTCGAGCTGACCGGCTTTCCCGAGGGCGACCTGATGGGGAAGGACCTGCGCGAGGCGCTGACGCTGGTCGGCGAGGACGGCAAGGACCCCGTCGGGACGGTGCTCGAGTGGGGCGTCCGCCAGATGGACCAGCCGATGACGCTGAAGAGCCGTGCGGGCCTGCAGAAACGGGTGCGCTGCGACTTCTTCCCGGCGTACGACGAGGACGGCGGGATGCTGGCCTCGATCGCCCCGTCGAGCAACCGGTGAGAGCCACCGCCGCGGTGGTGCTCGCCGCGGCGCTCGCGGGGCCGGCTCCCGCGCTCGCCGACGGCCAGGTGCGGACGCCGTCGAACCCCGCCTACACCCTCACGCTGCGCTCCGACACGTTCGGGTCCGTCTGGAGCGGCCGCGAGCAGGTCACGTTCGTGAACGACGGGAGCACGCCGCTGCCGCTCGTCTACCTGCGCCTGTGGGACAACGGGATCACCGGCTGCGCCCCGCCCGCAATCGCGGTCGCGAACGTCGAGGGCGGCCAGGCCGGCGCGCTGTCGGTCGACTGCACGGCCCTCCCGATCACGCTCGACACGCCGGTCCCGCCGGGCGGCACCGGCGAAGCTCGGCTTCGACGTCACGATCTCGGTGCCCCGGCGCAACGACCGCTTCGGCCGCATCGGCTCCCAGGTGATCGTCGGCAACGCCGTCCCGCTGCTCGCGATCCACGACGGCGACGGCTGGAACCTCGACCCGTACGTGTCCATCGGCGAGAGCTTCTACTCCCAGGTCGGGAGCTTCCGGGTCACGTTCGACACGCCCGCGGCGGTCAAGCTCGCGAGCACCGGCGCCACCACCAGGACCGTGCGGCGCGGCAGCCGGGTGCTGCGGACGGTCGTGGCCTCGCAGGTGCGCGACTTCGCCTGGGTCAGCGGCCCGCTGCGCGAGACGACCCGCACGGCGGCGCGCGGCATCAAGGTGCGCGTCTGGTCGCTCGCCGACATGAAGGCCGCGGCCGTGCAGCGGACGCTCGCCGAGGCGATCGACGCCGTCGACGACCTCGACCGGAGCCTCGGCCGCTACCCGTATCCCGAGCTCGACGTGGTGCTCGGCGACTTCACCGGGTTCGGCGGCATGGAGTACCCGACCCTCGTCCTGACCCAGCCGTTCGCCGTGGCCGTGGTGCACGAGATCGCCCACCAGTGGTGGTACGGGATCGTCGGCGACGACGAGTTCGACGACCCCTGGCTCGACGAGGCCTTCGCCACCTGGACCGAGGCCAACCACGACGGCACCGCCGCCTCGCTGTGCGCCCAGGCGCGCTGGCTCGCGCCGGGCGACCGGGTGACCAACGGCATGGACTTCTGGGAGGAGCACCCGCGCGAGTACGCCCCGACGGTCTACACCCAGGGGTCGTGCGCGCTGCAGGCGCTGTCCGACGTGCTCGGCGCGGACCGCTTCGCCGCGCTCCTGAAGGCCTACGTCGCCGCCCACCGCTTCGGGTGGTCGACGACGCAGGACTTCCAAGAGGCCGCCCAGCAGGTGGCCTCGCAGCTCTCACCGCCCGTGGACCTCACGTCCTTCTGGGCGGAGCACCGCATCTCCTAGGCGCTGGCCAGCTCCCGCGGGAGGTGGTGCTGCAGCTCCTCCCACTCGATCGCCGTCTGGCGGCCGGCGGTGAACTGCTCCTCGACGTACGCGTGCAGCTCCCTGAGCCGCGGGTCGTCCTTCGCGAGCTCGACGCCGAGGTGCTGGCGGACGATGAAGATCAGCCCGGCCAGGCCCGACTCGGGCGTGATCGACACCTCGAACGGGCGGCCGAGCAGGCTCGGCACGTCGAACGGCGCGTACATCCGCCAGTTCTTGTTCAGCCCGTCGGCGTGGATGCCGGCCCGGGTGCGGTGGGCGTCCCGCCCGTACAGCGGGTACTTCGCCGGCACCGGGTCGCCGATCTCGGCGTACAGCTCGGCGAGCTCGTTGAGGACGCCGAAGTCGGGGGCCGGGTCGGACGCGTAGCCGAGCCCGATCAGGTGCAGCAGCACCCCCTCGAGCGGCGCGTTGCCGCTGCGCTCGCCCTTCGCCAGGAGCGTGCCGTTGACGGCGCTCACGCCGGCCCGCACCGCGGCCATGCAGTTGGCGACGACCAGGTGGGTGTCGTTGTGCGGGTGGAACTCGAGATCCTCGCTGGCCACGCCGGCGGCCCGGATCTCGGCGATCATCCGCGGCACGGAGCGCGGCCAGGCGACGTCCTCCCACGGCAGGCCGAGGCCCATCGTGTCGCAGACCCGGATCTTCGGCCGGAAGGCCTCGCCGTAGGGCGCCGCGACCTCCATCGCCGCGTCGATGAACGGCAGGACGAACTCGCGCGGAGCGCGGGTCGCGTCCTCGAGGTGCAGCCGCGGCCGGATGCCCGCGTCGAGCACCGCCCGCACGGCGTCGAGGTACGCCTTCGCCGCCTGGGCCCGGCCGCCCGGCTTGAACTTGAAGAAGGTGTGCAGGTCGCTCGCCGAGGCGAGCATCCCGGACTCGCGGACGCCCAGCGAGCGCACCAGCTCGGCGTCCTTCGTGGAGGCCCGGATCCAGGTCGTCGGCTCGACCGGCGCGCCGCCGGCGTGGCGCTCGAGCGCCGCCGCCAGCATCCGCCGATCGTCCTCGCGGTAGACGAAGAACTCGGCCTGGCGGATGGCGCCGCTCTCGCCCGTGAAGGCGCACATCAGGTCGTAGATGCGGATGCCGTCCTCGGCGGACAGCGGCAGGCCGCCCTGCTGTCCGTCGCGGTGCGTGGTCTCGGTGGTCCAGGCGTCGGCGGGCAGGGTCGACGGCCGCGCACCCTCGAACACCACCTGCGGGAAGCCGTCCGGCGGGAAGGCGGCCGGGAAGAGCTCCGGCGTGTCGACGTCGTGGACGCCGTGCTCGTGCTGCGTGCTCATGTCTGCACGATTCCGCCGCCGCACCAGCCTTGTCAACGTTGATAATCCGATCAACGTGGCAAGATCTGCTGAGACTTCCGAGAGCGGCCGGCGCTGGCTCAGCGCCGGCGAGGCCGCCGCCCGGCTGGGCGTGCGCCGGGAGACGGTCTACGCCTACGTGAGCCGGGGCCTCCTGCACTCCGAGGCGGGACCGGGCCCGAGCCGCGAGCGCCGCTACCGGGCGGCCGACGTCGACCGCCTGGCGGCCCGCCAGCAGGGCCGGCGCGACCCCGCCGGCGCGGTACGCGACGCGCTGCACTGGGGCGAGGGCCTGCCGATCCTGGACTCGGCGATCTCGACGATCGAGGACGACGAGCTGTGGTACCGCGGCGTCCCGGTCGGCGAGCTCGTGGCCCGCTCGAGCTTCGACGGCGTGATCGTCCTCCTGTGGGCCGCCGCGGACGACGTGCTCGACGGCCCGCCGTTCGATCCCATGCCCGAGGCCGAGCCGCTGCGGCAGGCAGGAGCGTTCTGCGAGGCGTTCCAGGCCGTCCTCGCGCTGGACGCCGCGCGGGGCGTCGCGGCCCACGACCTGCGCCCCGAGACGGTGCGCCGCAGCGGCGCGCGCATCCTGGCCCGGCTCCTGGCCACCGCCACCGGCCGGCCTGCGGGACCCGCGCGGGCGGCCGAGACGCTGGCCGCGGCCTGGGCGCCGGACGTCGGGGCGGCGGCCTCGCTGCTCGACACGTCGCTGATC
Source organism: uncultured Actinomycetes bacterium (assembly GCA_963794695.1). Classification (GTDB taxonomy): domain Bacteria; phylum Actinomycetota; class Thermoleophilia; order Gaiellales; family JALYLC01; genus CAWCFJ01. The sequence continues at coordinate 310,883 of CAWCFJ010000001.1, forward strand.
GTGTCCGCCGACCACGAGCTCAACGTCAGCGCCTTCGCCGCCCGCTGCGTGGCCTCGGCCGGCGCGACGCCGCAGGCCGCGGTCTCGGCGGGGATCGGGGCGCTCGGCGGGGTGCACGCCGGCCGGCCCGACGAGTGGGCCCGGGAGCTGCTCGACGACGCCGCCGTCCGCGGCGCCCCCGGCGCCCTGGCGGCCAGCGTGCGCCGCCACGGCGTGCTGCCCGGCTTCGCCGGCCTGCCGGTGTACGCCGACGGCGATCCCCGGGCAACGCTCCTGCTCGAGCGCATCCGCGCCGCGATGCCCGGCGCGCTCGACGTCTCGGACGCCGTGGTCGCCGCCGCCCGCGAGGAGCTCGGCGTGCGGCCGAGCGCCGACTACGCCCGGGCCGTGCTGGCCAGCGTGCTCGAGCTGCCCCGGGGCGCCGAGCTCGCGCTGTTCGCGCTCGGACGCACCGCCGGCCTGGTGGCCCACGCGCTCGAGCAGTACGCCGCCGACCGGCTCATCCGGCCGCGGGCGCGCTACGTCGGGCCGCGGCCCGCCTAGACGCGGCCCACCTAGAGGAACGCCCGCACGAGGGCGGTCACGACGGCCGCGATGGCCACGACGGCCAGGAGCGGCGCCCGCAAGCGCAGCGCCACGAGCGCGGCGCCGACCCCGGCGAGCCGGGCGTCGAGCACGATCTCGCGGTCGCCGCCGACGGTGTTCACGACCACCAGGGCGGCCAGCAGCGCGGGCGCCAGCACCGACAGCGGCGAGGCGATCCGCGACGGCAGCTCCCGCGAGCCCAGGAGCACCGGGCCGGCGCCCTTGATGGCCACGGTCGCGAGGCCGACGACCACCACCAGGATCCAGGCGTCGCTCACCGCGACGTCCAGCGGACGGGGATGAAGATCGCCAGCGCCGCGACCACGATCGGCAGGCCGTTCGGTGCGATCGGGATCGCCACCAGCGCGATCAGCGCGCCGGCCGCGGCCACGATCCGCAGGCGGCGAACGGGCGCGAGCCCGCCGGCGCCGTCCCGTAGCTGGCCTGCCAGCAGCGCCGCGAACAGCGCGGGGAACGCGGCGTCGAGCCCCAGCCGGTTCGGGTCGCCGATCACCGACGCGCCCAGGCTGCCGACCAGCGTGCCGAGGTTCCAGCACACGAACAGGCCGAGCCCGGCGCCGAGCAGGCGGCCCGCGGCCCAGCGCCCGGGCGCGATCTGGCCGAGGGCCCAGGACTCGTCCACCACGAGCTGGGCCCGCAGCAGCCGCTGCCACCAGTGGCCGGGCACCGCCTCGGCGACGGACAGGCCGATCGGCAGGTAGCGCAGGTTCAGGAAGACGGCCGCCACGATCCCGGCGAGCAGGCCGCCGCCGCCCTCCTTCAGGGCGGCCACGGCGGCGAACTGGGCCGAGCCGGCGAACGTCGTCAGGCTCATGGCGGTCGCCGCCGCGCCGTCGACGTCGGCGCTGCGGGCCAGCAGGCCGAAGGACGCGCCGAAGACGAACGCCGCCGGCAGCACGGGCAGGATCGCCCGCAGGCCGGCCGGGATGCTGGCCGGCTCGAGCCGTTGCTGGGTCTCGGCGACGGTCGCTGCCATTCCCAGAGGATTGCCAATGTGGCATTCTTGCGCCAGAGCCACTTCGGCTCCGATTGGCATCCTCATGCCCGACCTGCAGACCATCCTCGGGGGCCGCTTCGCCGACGGCCCCGGCCCGCTCTACCGCCGCCTCGCCCAGGCGATCGCCGACGCCGCCGAGCGCGGCGACCTCGAGGCCGGCTCGTCGCTGCCCGCCGAGCGGCAGCTCGCGGCCCTGCTCGGCGTCAGCCGCACGACCGCCGTCGCGGCCTACGCCGAGCTGCAGGAGCGCGGCGTGATCGAGCGGCGGCGCGGCTCCGGTACCCGGCTGGCGGCCCCCGTCGGCGGTGACCGCCCGGCGCACGTGCCGCTCGGCAGCATCGGCCGGAACGCCGTCGTCCGCTCGCTCATCGAGGGCGCCGGCGACGCGCTCGACCTGACCGCGGCCGCCCTGCCGATCAACCCCGTGATGGATGCCGATCTCCTGGCCGCCGCGGTGGCCGACCTGCACGACCCGCGCCACGGCCTCGGGTACCACCCGCTCGGCCTGCCGTCGCTGCGCACCGCGCTGGCCGCCCACATCAGCGGCTGGGGCCTCCCAACCCGCCCCGAGCAGGTGCTGGTCACCGCCGGCGCCCAGCAGGCCACCGCGCTCGTCGCCGCGCTGCACCTGCGGGCCGGCGACGCCGCGGTCCTCGAGGAGGCCACCTACGTCGGCGCGGTCGACGCGATCGCCGCCACCGGGGCGCGGGTGGCCGGTGCGCCGATCGACGACGCGGGCGTCCTTCCCGACGGGCTCGAGAGCGTCGTCCGGCGGGAGCGGGCCCGGCTCGTGTACCTCGTGGCGACGCACCACAACCCGGCGGGCACCACGCTCACGCCGCTGCGCCGGCGGGCGGTGGCCCGCATGGCCCGCCGGCTCGGAGTGGTGATCGTCGAGGACTGCACCCACGCCGACCTGTCACTCGTGGGGACGCCGCCGCCGCCGATCGCGTCGTTCGACGCCGACGCGCCGGTGATCACCGTCGGCTCGCTGTCGAAGCTCCTCTGGGGCGGCCTGCGGCTCGGCTTCATCCGAGCCTCAGACGACGTCGTCGGCCGGCTCGGCCGGCTGAAGACGGCGTCCGATCACGGCACGTCGGTGCCGTCCCAGGCGATCGCCGCCGCCGCGCTCGAGCGCGCCGCGGCCGCCCGGGCGCACCGCCTGAGCGAGGTGACGGACGGCCTCGCCCGGCTCGAGGCCCTGCTCGCCGAGCACCTCCCGGAGTGGACCTACCGCCGCCCCGACGGCGGGCTCTCGCTGTGGCCCCGGCTGCCCCACGGCGACGCCGACCAGCTCGCCCAGATCGCGCTGCGCCACGGCGTCGCCATCGTGCCCGGCCCGACCTGCAGCCCCGACGGCGGCCAGCGTGACCGCGTGCGCCTGCCGCTGGTGCGCGATCCCGAGGTGATGGAGCCGGCGATCGAGCGGCTGGCCGCCGCCTGGAAGGTGCTGGAGCGGCCGCGGCGCCTCGACGCCGCCCGCGTCGTCGTGTAGCGTGGGCCGCCGTGCGTGGAGTGCCGCCCGGAGTCGAGCTGCGGCGGGTTCCGGCCGGTGACCGGGCGGGGCTCGAGGCCGTGGCCGTGGTGCAGGACGCGATCTACCCCGACGATCCCGTCGAGATCGACGTCCTGCTGAGCGTTCTCGAACGGGTGCCCTGGTCGTTCGACGTCGCCGCGCTCCGGGGCACCACGCCGGTCGGCTGGGGGTCGTGTCGTCCGCGAGCGGCCAACCCGGCCTCGCCGACCGCCTTCGCCAGGCTGGGAGTGCTGCCGGCGGAGCGGCGCCGGGGCATCGGCGGCGCCGTGCTGCAGGAGCTCGCCCGGGTCGCGGCGGAGCGTGGCAAGACCGACCTGCTGTTCACCGTGATGGAGGGCGACGAGCAGTCGCTGGGCTTCCTCGAGCGGCGCGGCTACAGCGTCGTCGGGCGCGACCAGGAGTCCGAGCTGCTGGTGGCCGAGAGCCACGTCCAGGCGGTCGACGCGCCTGCCGGAATCCGCATCGCGACGCTGGCCGAGGAGCCCGAGCTGCGCCGGGGCATGTACGCCGTGGCGCTGCACGCCATCGCCGACGTCCCGGCGGCCGAGCCGATCCCGCCACCCGACTACGAGCACTGGTGCGCCATGGAGCTCGACCGGCCCGACATGCCGCCGGACGGCCAGTTCGTCGCGGTCAGCGAGGAAGGCCAGGTCGTGGGCTACGCCCTGCTCTCGCTGAGCAGCGCCCAGCTCGACACGGCGTGGCACTGCATGACCGCGACCGCGCGCGAGCAGCGCGGCCGGGGCGTGGCGAGCGCCCTGAAGCGGGCCACGGTGCTGTACGCCCGCGAGCACGGCCTGCGCCGGCTGCGCACCGAGAACGAGGAGCGCAACGCCCCGATGCTGGCCATCAACCGGCGCATGGGCTACCGGCCGACCCCGGCCTGGCTCACGCTGAAGGGACCGCTCGGCGAGTGACCGAGCACCGTCAGCCGCCGGCCGACCTCGACGTGCGCGAGGTGCCGGTCGACGACCCGGGCGTCGCCGCGATGATGCAGGTTCGGAACGCCGTGCGGGTCGACGACCAGGCGAGCGAGACGACCTGGAACTGGCTCGGCCACCAGGTGCCGTGGGCCTTCGACGTGGTCGCCCGAAGGGGCGGCGTGCCGGTCGGCATGGCCTCGGTCGCGCCGCTGCTCTACCGCCCGGACTCCGACGCCGGCTGGGCCGAGCTGTGCGTGCTGCGAAAGCACCGCCGGCAAGGGATCGGGAGCGAGCTCCTGCGCCGCATCTCGCGGGCCGCCGAGCAGCGGGGCAAGCGCGAGCTGCGCTTCCCGGTCGGCGAGGACGACGCCTACTCGAGGGCCTTCCTGGCCCGGCGCGGCTACAGCGTCGTCAGCCGTGACCAGGACTCCGAGCTCCTCCTGGCCGAGAGCGACGTGCGGGCGGTCGACCCGCCGGCGGGCGTCAGGGTCACGACGCTGGCCCGCGAGCCGGGCCTGGCCGAGAAGGTTCACCGGGTGGCGCTCGAGGTCCACCCCGACGTGCCCGCCGAGGAGCGCTCGGTGGTGCCGCCGTTCGCCGAGTGGAAGGAGCTCGAGCTCGAGCGCGGACGACGCCGCCCGAGGCCCAGTTCGCGGCGGTGGCCGACGACGGGCAGGTGCTCGGCTACGCCCTGGTCAACCTCTCCGACGTCGAGGACGGCATCGCCTACCACGGCATGACCGGCACCGCCCGGGCGGCCCGCGGCCGGGGCGTCGCCACGGCCATCAAGCGGGCCATGATCCTGTGGGCCCGCGACGAGGCCGGCCTGACGGCGCTGCGCACCACCAACGAGGAGCGCAACGCGCCGATGCTGGCGATCAACCGGAAGCTGGGCTACCGGCCGAAGCCGGCGACGCTGCTGGTACGCGGCCCGATCGTCCCCTCCTGATCCCGAGCCGCTCCTGCCCGTCGGGGCACAGCGAGAGCAGGAAGCAGTCGGCGCAGCGCGGCGCCCGGGCCGTGCAGACCGCCCGGCCGTGGGCGATGAACAGGTGGGTGAAGAGCGTCCAGGTCGGGCGCGGCACGAGCTGCAGCAGCACCCGCTCGACCTTCACCGGGTCCTGCTCGGCGGTGAAGCCGAGCCGCCGCACGAGCCGGCCGACGTGGGTGTCGACGGCGATCCCCTGGTGCGAGCCGAACGCGTTGCCGAGCACCACCGACGCGGTCTTCCGCCCCACGCCGGGCAGCTGCACCATCTGCTCCATGCGCCGCGGCACCTTCCCGCCGCGGGCGGTCACGGCGCGGGCGGTGCCGATGATCGAGCGGGCCTTCGCGTTGTGGAAGCCGGTGGCGAAGATCACCTTCGTCACCTCGCGCTCGTCGGCCGAGGCGAGCTCCTCGGGCCCGGGCCAGCGCCGGAACAGCTCCGGGGTGACCGTGTTGACCTGCGCGTCCGTGGTCTGGGCCGACAGGATCGTCGCGACCAGGAGCTCCCAGGGCGACGTGAAGTCGAGCGCCGTGCGCGCCTCGGGGTAGGCCGTGCGCAGCCGCCGCAGGACGGCCCGCATCCGCTGCTCGGGCGGCGAGTCGGGCCCGATGCTCAGAAGTGCTCTCCGCGGCGGAGCCTCGGGCCGGCGCAGATCCGGTCGAGGGCGCCGCAGTCGGCGCAGCTCCAGTCGTTCGGCCGCGGCTCGAAGGCCGACGTGCGCAGCCGGTCCATCGCCGCCCGCAGCTCGGCCACCAGGGCCGGCTCGTCGGCGGCCTCGAAGCGCTCGGTCACGATCGCGTCCTCGCGGTCGAGGAACACGAACGCCACCTCGGCCGCCGGCGCCCCGGCGCGCAGGCCGGCGAGCGCGTAGGTGACCTGCTGGATGCGGTAGTCGGCGGCCACGATCTCGGCCGGGTCGGCGTCGCCCAGCACGTGCGTCTTGTAGTCCACGATCAGGAACGTGCCGTCGGGCTCGCGGCCGCACAGGTCGATGTAGCCGCGGAAGATCACGCCGTCCTCGACGAACGTGAAGCCGCGCTCGCGGGTCACGTCGTGCAGCTGCTCCATGCGGGCCGCGAGCGACGACGCGGTGAACCGGGCCACCAGCGAGTCGATGCGGGCCTGCTCCTCCTCGTTCGGGTCGCGCGGGTAGCGGCCCGTCAGGTCGGCGGTGCCGCCGCTCTCGAGCAGGCGGTGGACGGCGTCGCCGATGTCCATCGCGCTCATCCCGGGCTCGACCTCGTCGAGCTGCGGCGGCGGCCGGCGGACGGGCGACAGGCCGAGCGCCCGCTCGGCGTAGTAGCGGTAGGGGCAGCGCTCGTGCAGCGCGATCGCCGAGAACGAGAGCCGGCGCGGCACGTGCGCCGGCGGCACCGGCAGCGGCGGCAGGGCGGGCAGCACGGCCACCGGCGCGGGCTCGGGCAGCGCCAGCTCCGGCGCCTCGCCGAACAGCGCCAGCTGCTCGGCCGGGTCGGGCGGCGGGGCCGCGACGGGCGCCTCGGCCTCCTGCTCGTCCTCGCTGTGCGGGCGGCGGACGTGCACCAGGACGCGGGTGCCGGTGTCGAGCACCCGGGTCTCGGGCTCGTCGGTCGGCACCGACTCGGGGTCGATCTGCAGGCCCTCGATGATCCAGCCGAGCGGCGAGGTGTCCTTGCTGCCGGGCGCCCAGGCGCCCGAGACCAGCAGCCGGTCGGCGGCCCGGGTCATGGCCACGTAGAGGACGCGCCGCTGCTCCTGCAGCGAGGCCTCCTTCTCGGCCGCGAGCACGTTCTGGTAGGCGGTCGGGTCGCGCAGCTTGCCGGTCGCGTCGGGCACCCGGAAGCCGAAGCTCGCCCTCGGGCAGGGCGATGATCTCCTCGCGGGCGCTCGGCGCCCGCCGGCCGCAGTCGGCCACCACGACCACCGGGAACTCGAGCCCCTTGGCCGAGTGGATGGTCATCAGGCGGACGGCGTCGCCGCCCTCCTCCTCGACGATGGCGGCCTCGGACTCGCGGGCCTCGGCGCCGGCCTGGGCGTCGACGAAGTGCAGGAACCCGGGGAGGTCGGGCCCGCGCAGCGTCTCGTACTCGCGCGCCAGGCGCACCAGCTTCCTGCACGTTCGCGTAGCGCCGCTTGCCGTCGGGCTGGGCCAGGCAGGCGAGGTCGTAGTCGTGGTCCGAGACGATCCGCTCGCACAGCTCCTCGAGGCCGACCTCGGCGGAGGCCGCGACGATCCGGTCGAAGCGCTGGCGGAAGGCCCGCAGCAGGTTCTGGTCGCGCTGGGCCGAGGCCCGGCGGGAACGTCCGCTCGAGCGCCCCGTACAGGCTGTACTTGGCCGCCCGGCGGACGCGCAGCAGCCCGTCGTTGGACACGCCGACGATCGGCGAGGCCAGCACCGCGAGCAGCGCGTGGTCGTCGTAGCGGTTGCGCACCAGCCGCAGGTAGGCGCACAGGTCGATGACCTGCTGGCGGCCGTAGTAGCCGCGGCCGATCGCCCGGTGGGTCTCGAGGCCCCTGGCCCGGAGCGCCTGCTCGTAGGTCTCGACGTCGGTGCCCGAGCGCAGCAGGACGACGACGTCGCCCGGCTCGTGCTCGCCGTCCTCGAGCACCGCGGCCACCCGCTCGGCGATCAGGTCGGCCTCGGCGGCCCGCCACTCGGCGGCCCCGCTGGCCTCGGAGCGGTCGACCACCAGGAGCTCGACGGGGTACTCGAAGGCCGCGCCCTCGAACCGCCGCGACGCCTCGAGGGCCCGGTACTCGTCGCCGAAGACCCGGCCGAAGAGGTCGTTGACGAACTGCAGCACCTCGGGCCGGGAGCGGTAGTTGTCGCGCAGCGCGACGTGGCCGGCGGCGGCCGAGCGGCGGTCGATGAAGACCTGCACGTCGGCGTGGCGGAAGCGGTAGATCGACTGGAACTCGTCGCCGACGAAGAACGTCTCGGCGTCCGGCGCGCAGACCAGGTCGATCAGCTCGCACTGCAGCCGGTTCGTGTCCTGGAACTCGTCGACCAGGACGTGGCGGAAGCGCTCGCGGGTCGCCTCGCGCACCCGGGCGTCGTCGCGCAGGAGGTCGCGGGCCTTCAGCTCGAGGTCCTCGAAGTCGAGCGCGCCCTCGGCGTCCTTGAGCCCCTGATAGGCCGCGTCGAAGCGGTGCAGGAGGTCGGTCAGGCGGCGGTGCTGGCGGACGGCGACGTGGTCGAGCGCCGCCGCCTCGAGCGCCTTGCGGGCCTCCTCGTAGGGCGCCAGCGCGGCCCGGCGGTCGGCGCAGCTTCACGTCGGACAGGTCGACCAGGAAGATCGGGATCCTCGGGCGGCGCGTCGAGCAGCGCCCGGAAGCGGTGGACGGTGGCGCGGGCCCGCGCGGCGGGGTCCGAGGCGTCGCCGAGGTAGTGCCGCTCGACGAGCTCGCAGCCGTCGCGGGCGGCCTCGAGCGCGTCGTCGAGGCTCGCCGGCGGCGGCAGCTCGGGCGCCAGCGAGAGCCCGGCCGAGCGGAGCTGGCCGTGCACCTTCGCGAGCATCCCGCGGAGCTTGTCCCCGCCGTAGGCCGCGAGCAGGTCGAGGGCCTCGTCGGGCTCGGCGTCGACCGCCGCCCGCAGGGCCCGCTCGAAGGCCTCGGCGGCCAGGATCGAGGCGCTGGCCTCCTCGAGCACCCGGAACTCCGGGTCGATCCCGGCGGCGAACGCGTGCTGGCGCAGGATCCGGGCGCAGAAGCCGTGGATCGTCGAGATCTCGACCCGCTCGGCGAGCCGGCCGAGCTCGTCGCTCACCGCGGTCAGCCGGGTGCGGACGCGCGACATGAGCTGCTGCGCGGCCCGCTCGGTGTAGGTGACGACCAGGATCCGCTCGGGCTCGAGCCCGCCCTCGACGGCCTGCGCCACCCGCTCGACCAGCACCGTGGTCTTGCCGGTGCCGGCTCCGGCCGAGACGAAGGTCGTGCCCCGGCTCGCGACCGCGGCCTGCTGGTCGCCCGTCAGCTCGGCCACGGTCACGCCCGCCGCACCCGGCAGATCGGGTGGACGTCGCACCAGGCCGGGCAGCTTCCCTGGCGCGGGTCGTGGCGGACGTCGCCGCGGCGGATCCGGCGCACGGCCTCGCCCGAGCGCTCGACCGCGGTCTGGATCGCCGCCTGGAAGTCGTCCTCCGAGAGGTAGTCCTTCGGGTTGAAGCCCGACGCGGCGTCCTCGCGGTCGGCCTCGCGCAGGATCCCGCGCGCCACGCCGCCGCCGCGCAGCGCCCGGTACACCCCGCCGACCGGCTCGAGCCCGAGCAGCTCCTGCAGGGCCAGGAGGTAGAGCGGCAGCTGCAGCCGCTGCTCCTTGTCGATCGAGTCCGCCCCGTCCGCCCGGGTCGAGTACTTGTAGTCCTGGATCAGGCCGCGCGCCGACAGCGGGTCGGCGTCGATGCGGTCGATCCGGCCCGAGACCGCGTAGTCGCCGAGCACCAGCCCCTCCTTGAGGCCCGGCTGGGCGTTCGCGCCGCCGAACGTGACCTCGAGCCGGCGCGGGACGAGCCGGTGGTCGAGCTCGGTCTCGGAGCGCAGGAAGGCGCGCAGGTCGCGCTGCAGGGCGCGGCCCAGCTCGAGCACGGCGAGGTCGTCCTGCGGCAGACGGATCGCGCCGAGGCTCTCGGCCACGACCTCGTCGAGCAGGGCCTCGACCCGGGGCAGGTCGTCGGCCTCGAGGGCGTCCTTGCCGATCGTCGCCGGGAGCCGGGTGAAGAAGCGCTGCAGCGCGGCGTGGGCCACCGACCCCTTGGTCTTGGCGTCGACCTGGCCGTCGATGTCGTGCGGGTCGAGGACGCGCTGCACGAACCACTTCTGGGAGCAGTCGACGAACGTCTCGAGCTCGGTCGCGGTGAAGCGCGCGCGGGCCATGAGCTCGGCCAGGAGCTCCTGGTCGACGAGCCTCGTCGGCCGGGCCAGCGCGCCGCGGGCGCGCTGCAGGCGACGCGTCCAGGTCGTGCCGTGGGCCGCGGCGATGCGCTGGGCCAGCAGGGGCTCGGACGGCGCCAGGGCCACCAGCGCGCGCAGCCGCTCGCGCTCGGAGGGCGCGGTGTCGAGCGGGTAGGTGAGCTCGGCCAGCCCGCGGCGGACGACGGGCGGCGCGGCGTCGCCGAGCGCCCGGCGGGCCTCGTCCCAGAACGGCGAGGCCTCGCGCGGGGCGCCGTCCTCGGCCACCGCCTGGCGCAGCAGCACGACGCGCCGGCTGGCCCGGGTGACCGCCGTGTAGAAGAGGTAGCGGTCGCGGGCCGCGGCGTCGCGGCGCTCGAGCGGGACGCGGTGGCGCTGCAGGACGCGGCGCACCTCGTCCGAGACGAACGCGTCGGGGCGGGCCCGGCCCGGCAGCCGGCCCTCCTCGAGCCCGGCGAGCAGGACGACCTCTGCCCGGTGGGTGCGGGCGCGGCGCAGCGAGACGACCCGCACCCGGCCGGACGGGCGGTCGTCGCCGACCCGCACGAGCGTCGTCTCGAGGGCGTGCACGATCTCGGGCGGGCTCGGCGGCTCGCGCAGCGAGGCCAGCGCGTCGAGGGTGCGGATGGCGGCCCGCCAGGCTCGCACCTGCAGCGCCGCGGGGCCCTCGTTCCTGATGTGGGCGTCGAGGCCGAAGGCGGAGGCGGCGGAACGCTCGAGCAGCTCGCGCAGCGCGGCGCGGGGATCGTCGGCGGCGCGCAGCGTCTCGACGGCGTCGACCGGCTTTCCGGCCAGCTCCTGCAGCAGCTCGTAGCTCGCCGCGCCCTCGCGCCGCCCGCGCCCGCGCACGCGCCCCTCCCAGGAGTCGACCCGCCAGCGGGCCAGGCCCGAGGCCGGCGAGCGGAGCCAGGCGAAGAGCGTGTCGCGGTCGCCGCCGAGCCAGGCGAAGCGGCACAGCGACAGGACCGCGTGCCCCAGCGGCAGCCGGCCGATCGGCAGCCGGGCGTCGATCGAGGCGGGGACGTCGAGGGCGGCGAAGGCCCGGTCGAGGGCGGCCCGCGAACCCTCCGCCGACGGCACCACGACCAGCACCTCGTCGGCCGGCGTTCCGGCTCGCAGCAGGGCTGCGACCTCGGCGGCGATGGCCTCGGCCTCGCCCGAGGCACCCGCGACCTCGAGGAAGCGGACGGCGGAGTCGGGCGCGTCGGGCGGCTGCGTTCGCTCTGCGAACAGCCCCCGCTCCAGTGCCCGCAGGGCCGGGCTCTCGGCGTGATCCATGCCCGGCGGGAGCTCGTCGACCGCGTCGGCCCGGGCCGCCAGCCGCTCGAACGGCAGGCGCAGCGCGTCGAACGCCGCCCGCGCCGGCTCGTACGGGAGCGTGACCACGACCTCGGCCCGGGCGGCGACCGCCTCGACCAGGTCGAGCTGGGCCTTCGTCAGGTCCTCGAAGCCGTAGACCAGCAGCGGCTGGCCGTCCCAGGCGGCGAGCTGGGTCTGGGCCCGCTCGGCGGCGATCGCCAGCCGGGCCGCGCGGTCGAGCACCGCGTGGCCGGCGAGCGCCTCGCGCAGCGCCCGGTAGAGCGGGGCGACGTCGCGCAGCTCGTCGGACTCGGCGGCCGCGGCCTCGAGCGCCGCCTCGAGCCGATCGGGCGGGACGCCGGCGGCGGCGCACTCGTCGGCGAACCGGCCGAGGGCGCTGGCGAAGCCGGCGAAGCGCGCCGAGCGGTGCAGCGAGCCGGCGCCGCCACGGCCCGCGAGGCGGCGCAGGAGCAGCGCCCGCAGCGGCTCGGCGAGGCACCCGGGGCGCGCCGCCGGTGCGGTCGAGGATGCGGCTCGCGAGGGTGTCGAACGTCGCCACCGAGCCGCCGAACAGGGCGCCCGCGCGGGTCGCCAGCTCGCGCTCGACGGCGTCGACCTCGGGCACGTTCGGCACGACGAGCACGGGCTCGCCACCGTCGCGCACGGAGGCCAGGAAGCGCTCGGCGAGCACCCCGATCTTGCCGCTCCGCGCGGGGCCCACCAGGAGACGCAGGGACACCTCAGGAGTCTACGCGGAGGGGCTGACGCCGCCCGGCCCGCCGGGATGCAGAAGTCGCTGGTAGCGAGGTTCGGAGTGCGCGTGATCCGACGCCAAGGACCGCACCGAACCCGAGGACGCGCTCGACCAGAAGTCGGATCACCGGCTTAAAGGGCCGCCCCTCTCCACGGGTCCCAGGTCGCGCCCTGCTCGGACTGCGCGCGCTCCGCCCGGGCGCTGGTCGAACCACGACAAGCGGACCAGCGGCAAGTCCGAGCGCGACCACGCCCCGGAGAGCGCTGGTAGCGAGGCCTGTAGAGCGCTGCGCAGCACGGGCCACGGAGCTCGTCCCGCCAGGGACGAGCGCGGCCCTGCCGGTGATCCGACGCCAAGGACCGCACCGAACCCGAGGACGCGCTCGACCAGAAGTCGGATCACCGGCTTCAAAGGGCCGCCCCTCTCCACGGGTCCCAGGTCGCGCCCTGCTCCGACTGCGGGCGCTCCGCCCGGGCGCTGGTCGTGGTTCGGCTCGCCGCCTCGTGCTTGCCGCGCCCGTGCTTGCCGCGCTCGTACGAACCATCGCTGCGCCCGCATCGGGGTCGGTAGGCAGACCTCCCAACGACGAAGAACCGGCCCAACCACAGTCGATGATCCGACTTCCGGTCGAGCGCGTCCTCGGGTTCGGCGCGTTCCTTGGCGTCGGATCACCGACAGGGCCGGTTGAGGGGCTTCGCCCTTCTTGCCGGGTCCTCTCCGGGTCGCGCTGGCCACCCGCCGCTGGTCCGCCCCGCCGAGCCGTCTCCGGGTCGCGCTGGCCGCTCCGCTGCAGCGCCCGTCCTGCCGAGACCGCTCCGGGTCGCGCTGGCCGCCCGCCGCAGGCTCGTCCGCTTGCCGAGCCCGTCCCTGCCGAGCGTCGTACTGAACCATCTCCGCGCCTGCATCCGGGTCGGTACGCAGACCTCCCCGCGACGCACTGGCCAACCGGCCGCAACGCACCGCTCGCCGAGATCCTCTTCCGGTCGCGCTGGCCATCCTCCGTCGGTCGCTTGCCTGACCTCTTCGGGTCGCGCTGGCCGCCCGTCGAAGGTTCGCCCTGCCGAGTCCTCTCCGGGTCGCGCTGGCCGCCCGCCGCTGGCCCGCCCTGCCGAGACCTCTCCGGGTCGCGCTGGCCGCCTGCCGCTGGTCCGCCTGCCGAGACCGCTCCGGGTCGCGCTGGCCGCCCGCCGCTGGTCCGCCCGCCGATCCTCTCCGGGTCGCGCTGGCCACCCGCCGCTGGTCCGCCTGCCGAGTCCTCTCCGGGTCGCGCTGGCCGCCCGCCGCAGGCCCGCCGCGCCGAGCCCTCTCCGAGCCGCGCTGGCCGCCCGCCTCCGGCCTTACGCCCCTTCGATCACCGGGAGCCCCTCGTCCCCCAGCTCCAGCACCCGCGCCCCCGCGGGCTCGAAGCTCGCTCGCACCCGGCTCCCCACCGGCAGCCCGGCGGCCCGGGCGCTGGCCACGTCGGCGACGAGCTCCCGACCCTCCATGTCCACGCGCACCCGGGTGATCGCGCCGAGGAAGCTGTGGGCGCTCACCTCGCCGGCGAGGTCGCCGTTGGCCGCCGCGCCGTCGGCCAGCGCCTCGATGTGCATCGTCTCGGGCCGCACCAGCACCAGCACCCGCGCGCCCTTCCCGCGGCCGCGCAGCGCGTCCGCCCGCAACAGCGCGGCCGTCCACGTCGGCCTCGCCGCGCTCGCGAGTCGGTCACCGTCGCCGGCAGCCGGTTCATCGTGCCGATGAACTCGGCCACGAACGGCGTCGCCGGCTCGCCGTAGATCTCGGCGGGCGTGCCCGATCTGCTCGACCAATCCCTTCGACATCACCGCGACCCGGTCGGAGACCGACAGCGCCTCCTCCTGGTCGTGGGTGACGTACAGCGTCGTGATGCCGAGCAGCTTCTGGATCCGCCGGATCTCGTCGCGCAGCTGCACCCGCACGAGGGCGTCCAGGGCCGAGAGCGGCTCGTCGAGCAGCAGCACCCGCGGCTCGATCGCCAGGGCCCGTGCCAGGGCCACGCGCTGCTGCATGCCGCCAGAGAGCTGGTGCGGGTAGCGCTTCGCGGCCTCGCTGAGCCCGACCGTCTCGAGCAGCTCGGCGACCCGGCGGCGGCGCTCCTCGCGCTCCTTCCCCCGAACCCGCAGGCCGAACTCCACGTTCTGGGCCGCCGTGAGGTTCGGGAACAGGCTGTAGGCCTGGAAGACCATGCCGATGTTGCGCCGGTTCGGGGCGACCCGGGTCACGTCGCGCCCCTCGATGACCACGCTCCCGCTCGTCGGCCGCTCGAAGCCGGCGGTGATCCGCAGGGCCGTCGTCTTGCCGCAGCCGCTCGGCCCGAGCAGCGACAGGAACTCCCCTGCCTGCAGCTCCACCGAGATCTCGCGCAGCGCCTGGTGGTCGCCGAACTGCTTGGTCAGCCTGCGCAGCTCGAGGTAGGCCATCAGCGCACCTCCCGGCGCATCCCGGGCCGCCCGCGGCCGAGCAGCAGGATCCCGAGCATCGCCACGAACAGGATCACGAAGCTGATCAGCGACAGCGCCGCGGCGGGGTTCGCCTTGGTCTGGCCGATGTAGTAGATGTAGGTCGGGAAGGTGTTGAAGAGCAGGATGTTCGCCATCGTGAACTCCCCCATCACGACGGCGATCGTCAGCAGCGCGGCGCTCAGCGCAGCCGTCCGCAGGTTCGGCAGGATCACCCGCAGGAGCGTCGTCGTCCGCGACGCCCCGAGGCTCGCCGCGGCCTCCGTCAGGGTGTGGATGTCGATGGCCCGGATGCCCTGGTCGAGCGCGAAGTAGACGAACGTCAGCGACAGGATCACGTACGCCACCACGAGGAAGCGGGTCGTGCCGTAGAACCAGGCCGGCGAGCCCCGGTAGAAGTCCGACAGGCCGATCACCAGGACGATCGCCGGCACGACGATCGGGAGCACCGCGATGAACTCCATCAGCGGACGCAGGCGCGGCAGCTTCAGGTGCACCCAGTAGACCGTCGGGATCATCAGCGCCAGGCTCAGCACGGTCGTCTCGATCGCCAGCTTGGCCGACGTCCAGAGCGTGTGCCGGAACTGCGGGTCGTCGCAGGATCTCGCGGTAGGCGTCGGTCGTGTAGCCGCCGAGGAAGCCCTTCTCCACGCTGAACTTGGCCATGGCCAGCAGCGGGATGACGAGGTACAGGAGCCCGCAGCGTGAGCCACACCAGGGCGCTGATCGAGATCCGGCGCTTCACCGACGCCACCTCGACGCCCGCCGCGAGAGGAAGTAGTACGGGACCATCGCGGCGACGATCACCACGATCATCCCGAAGCCCAGCGCGTGCCCCAGGTGCGGGTCGTTGAACACGTTGCCGGACATCGCCTGGGCGATCAGGATCGGGACGATGTTCACCCCGCCCGAGCTCAGCGCCTGGGCCGTGGCGTAGGCCGAGAACGCGTTGACGAAGAGCAGGAAGAACGCGCCCAGGAGCGCCGGCATCAGCACCGGCAGGCCGACCCGCCACCAGTAGGTCACGCTGCTCGCGCCGAGGCTCTCGGCGGCCTCGCGCCACTCCCGCTTGAGCCCGTCGATGGCCGGCGCCACCACCAGGATCATCAGCGGGATCTGGAAGTACACGTAGGCCAGCACGACGCCCCAGAAGTCGTAGATCGCGAAGTGCCAGCCGAAGTACAGGTCGATGCCGAGGTGGTCGAACAGGAACCGGGTCACGATCCCGTTGATCCCGAGCGTGGCGATGAACGCGAACGCGAGCGGCACGCCGGCGAAGTTCGCGGCCACGCCGGAGAACGCCGTGACCACCGTGCGCAGCACCCGCGGCGCACCGCCGGCGATCATCCCGTAGGCCATCAGGAAGCCGATCAGCGCGCCGATCGCCGCCGACGCCAGGCTCACCTCGATGCTCGTCACGTAGGCGTTGCGAAACTGCCCCTCGTTCAGGATCTTGCGGATGTCGTCGAGCGACCACGAGCCGCTCGAGCCGCGGAACGCGCCGACCATGACGACGCCCGCCGGCACCAGCAGGAAGCAGGTCGCGAAGGCCAGGAACGGGACGACGCCGAGCCAGGCGAGCGGCATCCGCCGCCACACCGGAACGTCGTCCGGCGCGGCGGCGGGAACGGGCTCTAGCGCGGTGTCGAGCGCTGGCGTGCTCGCAGCCACCGGCAGCGGCTCAGCCGAGCACCATCGGCTGCCAGTTGGCCTGCACCACGGCCTTGGCCTTGTCGGTCTGGGCCGCGTTCGGGAACTTGACGTTCTTGTAGTTCTGGGCCGGCGGCAGCTTGGACAGGAGGCTCGCCGGGATCTTCCCGCGCTTGACCAGGTCCTGGAACCGGGCCGGGTGCGTGAACCCCTTGAGCCAGAGCAGCTGGCCCTGCGTCGGAGTAGCAGAACTCCTGCCACAGCCGGGCGGCGTACGGGTGCTTGGAGAACGCGCTGATCGCCTGGCAGTAGTAGTTGCCGAAGACCCCGGACGACGGCACCGACACCTTCCAGTCGAGCTTGCCCTTGAACTCGATGCCGTAGGACAGCTGCAGGTAGTCCCAGTCGATCGTGACCGGCGTCTGGCCGTTGGCCACCGTCGCCGGCGTGGCGTCGACGGTGATGAAGTTGCCGGACTTCTTGAGGTCGGCGAAGTACTGGATGCCGGGCATGATGTTGTCCAGCGAGCCGCCGTTGGCCAGGGCCGCCGAGAACACGCCGGCGAACGCCGAGCCGGACGTGCGCGGGTCGCCGTTCATCGCCACCCGCCCCTGCAGCCCCGAGTCCTTGAGGTCGGCCCAGCTCTTGGGCGTCGTGTGCACCAGGCTGGCGTTGATGCCGAACGCGATCACGCCCCAGTAGTCGCCGACCCAGAACCCGTCGGCGTCCTTCATGTTGGCCGGGATCGTGGCCCACTGCGAGTTGCGGTACTTCGCGTAGATCTTGTCCGTCTTGCCGGCGATCGCGAACGGCGGGCCGACGTCGAGCGACGTCCGGCTGCTTCGACGAGCCCTTGTTCGACTTGACCGCCTGGTTCTCGTCGGCCGAGCTCGCGTTCGGCGAGGCGTTGGTGATCGGGATCCCGTAGGTCTTCGAGAACGTCTTCATGATCTCGCCGTAGTTCGCCCAGTCGGGCGGCAGCGCGATCGTGTTGAGGTGCGCCTCCTTCTTGGCCAGCGCCACGAGCTGCTTCAGCGGGAGCTTCGTCCCGTCGGTGGGCGGCGCGGCGCCGAAGGCGACGTCGCCGAGCAGCGGCAGCGCACCGAGACCGATGCCCGCGGCGGCGGCCCGCCGCAGGAGCTCGCCGCGATTGACGCGGTCGCCGGCCAGCTCGCGTTCGAGGTCGTGATCCCCCATCGGTGTCTCCTCTCCCCTCCGCGGCGTGATCGCCCCGGAAGCCGCTGAGCCTAGAGACCGCGGGCCTCGCGGTGCAACCGACCCGCTCACTATCGTCCGCGGCGATGCTCGGCGACGTTCACGTCGTGATGACCCGGGAGGCGCTGGCCCGCGCGGGCGCGCTGGCCCACGCCCCCGACGACGGCTGGGAGCACGTGCGCGGCGTGCTCTGGAACGACGACCCCGAGGGGTTCGCCGAGAGCGGGGACGTCGACATCACCGCCAGGGTGCTCGCCGCCCAGGCCGACGGCGCCACCTTCGGGCCCGGAGACCCGCTGTTCGCCCGGGGGCACTTCGGCGACCTGCAGTTCATCCACGCGATGGCCTGCGCCGAGCACGAGCCGGCCGGAGACGACCCTCGAGGCGATGCTGGCCTGGTGCGAGCTGATGCACGGGATCGCCTGCGGGACGATCGGCGGCGACGTCCCGCTCGACGAGGTGGCGGTGTCGGCGATCGCCGAGCGCTTCGCCGGCGCGCCGGCGCCGACCGTCGCCGGCCTGCTGCGCACCGACGAGCAGGCGGCGCTGCGCGCCCGGGCCGCCGGGAGCCTCCTGCACGTGGTCCAGGACTCGTTCGCGAGCGCGCACGTGGAGCGGGTCGAGCTCGGCGGCGCGCGGCGCGGGCCGATCGTCGGCTTCCTGTGGTACGGCGGCCAGGACCCGGCCCGGCACGCGCAGGCCGACGCGTTCCCCGGCGAGGGCGGCCTCGAGCAGCTGCACACCGTCGGCGGCGCCCTCGACGGCCTCGACCGCAGCGTCGCGGTGCTCGAGCTGCTCGCCGCGTCGGCGGGCTGGGAGCCCCTCGAGCGCCTGCTCCGGGCCGACGTGCTGGCGCTGGCGGCGGACGTCCGGCCGGCCACCGCCGGTGCCGCCTTCGCCCGCACGCCGGCCGGGAGAGGAACGACTTGACGATGAAGATGCCCGGACGTAGTGTCCGGGTCCGCTCGGGCCCTCGAGCGCGAGGCAGGATCCGAGCGATGCGCCAGCTCTCGCCGGCCGCGCGCACGCGACGAGTTCCCCCTCGATCCATTCGACCCGTCTGGGTCTCCTTCGACGTTGGGGACTGGGAGGTGAGCGGATGAACGACGAGCATCACGGCGCAGGTCAGCCGCCTGAAGGCACGCGGCGCATGAGCCGCCTGCGGCTGCTCGCGGCGGGTGCCGCGGGCGTGGCCGGAGCCACCGCGCTGGGCAACGCGCCCGGCCAGGTGACCGAGGTCGAGGCCGCGCCCCGCATCAAGTTCTTCACGGGCTACGAGTGGGGCCTCGTCACCGCGATGGCCGAGGTGATCTGGCCGACCGACGACACGGGGCCGGGCGCCAAGGCCGCCGGCGTCGCCTTCTACATCGACGGCCAGCTCGACGGCGGCTGGGGCCGCGGCGACCGCTGGTACATGGCGGGGCCGTTCATCGCCCCGGCCGACAGCGGCCACGGCTGGCAGAGCCCGATGGTGCCGCGCGACGTCTACCGGGCCTGCCTGCCCGCCGTGGACATGTACGCGCGCACCACCTACGGCAACTGGTTCACGTCGCTCGACGCGGCCACCCAGGCGAAGGTCATGACCGACCTGAGCGCGCGGGAAGGTGCAGCTGCAGCTCGGCGGGCAGACCACGTTCGCCGGCACGGACTTCTTCACGATGTTCCGCCAGAACGTGCTCGAGGGCATGCTGGCCGACCCGTCCTACGGCGGGAACAAGGACATGGTCGGCTGGAAGTACATCGGCTTCCCCGGCGACCCGATGGGTCGCGGCGACCCGTACGCCGACTGGGTGTTCAGCGACAAGACCTACCCCTACGAGCACCGGCCGACGCCGCTCAAGCGCGGCTCGAGCTAGGAGGCATCCGTGGCGAACAAGAAGGTCGACGTCGTCATCTGCGGGGTGGGCTGGGTCGGCGGGATCATCGCCCACGAGCTGACCAAGGCCGGCCTCAGCGTGGTCGGCCTCGAGCGCGGGCACCAGCGCAGCATCAAGAACTTCCAGGACGACCACGACGAGCTCGCCTACGCGATCCGCATGGAGCTCTTCCAGAACACCGCGCGCGAGACCTGGACGCTGCGCCACAACCTGCGCGAGACGGCGCTGCCGATCCGCCAGCTCGGCTCGTTCCTGCCGGGCACCGGCCTCGGCGGCGCCGGCGTCCACTGGAACGGCGTCACCTGGCGCTTCCACGCGCGCGACTTCACCATCAAGACCAGCACGATCGACCGCTACGGCGCGTCGATGATCCCGCCCGGGATGACCATCCAGGACTGGGGCATCACCTACGACGAGATCGAGCCGTACTACGACACGTTCGAGAAGATGGCCGGCATCGCCGGCAAGGCCGGCAACATCAAGGGCCGCAAGATCGCAGGGCGGCAACGTCTTCGAGGGCGCCGCGCTCGGCCGAGTACCCGGTGCCGCCGCAGCACGACTCGCGCGCCGGGGCGCTGCTCCGCCAGGCGGCCAACGAGCTCGGCTACCACCCGTTCCCGCAGCCCTCGGCGAACCTCACCCCGAGCTACAAGAACCCCGACGGCGTCACCCGCGGCGGCTGCACCTACTGCGGCTTCTGCGAGCGCTTCGGCTGCGAGGTCGGCGCGAAGGCCGACCCGCTGGTCACGGTGATCCCGCTGGCCCTGAAGACGGGCAAGTTCGAGATCCGCCAGCACGCCAACGTGTTCAAGATCGTCAACGACGGCACGACGGCCAAGAGCGTCCTGTACTACGACGCCAACGGCGCCGTGCAGGAGCAGCAGGCCGACATCGTCCTCGTGGCCGACGTACGTGTTCAACAACGCCCGGCTGCTCCTGATGTCGCAGCTCGGCAAGCCGTACGACCCCGTCAGCGCGACCGGCGTCGTCGGCCGCAACTACGCCTACCAGACGGGCGGCGCGGGCGCGAGCGGCTACTTCAAGAACAAGAAGTTCCGCCGCTACATGGGCTCGGGCGCGCTCGGCACGGCGATCGACGACTTCAACGGCGACAACTTCGACCACAGCGGCCTCGGCTTCATCGGCGGCGGCAGCGTCACCTCCGGCAACAGCGGCGCCCGGCCGATCCAGAGCCTCAGCGTGCCGCCCGGCACCCCGGCGTTCGGCAAGGACTGGAAGCACGCGGTGCGCTAGCTGGTACGACCGCACCATGAGCGTCGGCTTCCAGGGCGAGTCGCCGGCCTACCAGACCCACTACCTCGATCTCGACCCGCAGTACCGCGACTCCTACGGCAATCCGCTCACCCGCATCACGTTCGACTGGGAGGCCAACGAGCGCAAGATGGTGGCCTACGCGGGCACCAAGCTGCTCGAGATCATGCGGGCCATCAACCCCGACATCGTCGTCGGCGGGCCCGGCTCGCTGCCGGCCCACTACGACGTGACGCCCTACCAGTCGACCCACAACACGGGCGGCTGCATCATCGGCGCCGACCCGAACACCTCGGTGGTCAACAACTACCTGCAGATGTGGGACGCCTCGAACGTGTTCGTCGTCGGCGCGTGCAACTTCCCGCAGAACGCGGGCTTCAACCCGACGGGCACGGTCGGCGCGCTCGCCTACCGGGCCGCCGAGGGCATCCTCAAGTACCACCAGAACGGACAGGCGCTCGTATGAGCGAGCGACGAGCAGGCGGTGGCCGCCGAGGACGCGGCGCCCGAGCTGGCCTACGGCCAACCCGAGCCGCTGCCCGAGGACGACCTCGAGCACTACTCGGGCGAGTGGGTGGCCGTGCGCGACGGCAAGGTGGTCGCGCACCATCCGCAGCTCGAGGAGCTGCAGGCCAACCCGGAGGTGCAGCCGGGCGACGACGTGTTCCCGATCGGCGAGCCGCCGGCGGGCTTCTACACGATCTCCGCCTGACGTTTCGAAGCTGCGATTCGCCGCCCCGCAGGGAAGGTGCGGGGCGGCGGCTCGCACAGCGGCTGTCCGCGGCGGTAGCGTGTGCTCTCCGACCGGGAGGGGGAGCGGTGGCGCACGACATCGCGAGCGTGGTGCCGGGCCTCGACGAGGCCCGGCTGCAGGCAGTTCGGGAGCGGGAGGAGCGGCGCTTCGCCGAGCGGACGGCCCGCTCCGCAGAGCTCGTCGCGCGGGCCCGGCGGCGCCTGCCGAACGGCGTCCCCATGTCGTGGATGGGGAACCTCTACTCCCACGGGCCGCTGATGGTCGAGGGCGGCGAGGGCGCGCGCTTCCGGGACGTCGACGGCCACGAGTACCTCGACTTCAACCTGTGCGACCTGTCGATGCCGGCCGGGTTCTCGCCGGCGCCGATCGTCGAGGCGATCCGCCGCCAGGCGGGGCTCGGCGTGCAGTTCCTGCTGCCGACGGAGGACGCCGAGGTCGTGGCCGAGCAGCTCGAGGCGCGCTTCGGCCTGCCGCTCTGGCAGCTCACGCTGTCGGCCTCGACGGCCAACGTCGAGGCGCTGCGCCTGTCGCGGCTGGCCACGGGCCGTTCCCGGGTGCTCGTGTTCAGCGGGCGCTACCACGGCCACATCGACGACACCCTCGGCGGCTGGCGCGACGGCGTCGACGAGCGCGAGGGGCTCGGCCTGCCCCCGTCCGCCGGCCGCGACACGACGCTCGTCGACTTCAACGACCTCGAGGCGGTGGAGCGCGAGCTGGCCCGCGGCGACGTCGCGGCGGTGCTGACCGAGCCGGTGCTGACCAACTGCACGCTCGTCCACCCCGATCCCGGGTTCCACGAGGGCCTGCGCGAGCGCTGCAGCGCCCACGGGACGCTCCTGATCATCGACGAGACCCACACCCAGTTCGCGGTCTACGGCGGCGGCACGCGGCGCCTCGGCCTCCGGCCCGACCTCGTGACCGGCGGCAAGGGAATCGCCGGCGGCATCCCGATCGGGGTGTACGGGATGACCCGGGAGCTGGCCGACGTGATGGAGGCGAACCCCGAGAGCGACACCGGCGAGCATCCGGGCCTGGCCACGGGCGGCACGCTGTTCGCCAACGCGCTCTGCCTGGCGGCTGCCCGGGCGGGGCTGTGCGAGGTGCTGACGGAGTCGGCCTACGCCGAGACCGAGCGCCTCGGCACCCGGCTCGCGGACGGGCTCGACGCCCAGTTCGCGGCGCGAGGGCTGCCGTGGCGGGCGCACCGCTTCGGTGCCCGCTCGGGCACCTGCGTGACGGCCGAGCTGCCCCGCACCGGGGACGAGGGCTTCCACGGGATGGCGCCCGCCCTGTCGGCGACGCGCAAGGTCTTCCTGGCCAACCGGGGCGTCTGGGACGCGATCCCGACGGCCGGCGCGTCGGTGTCCACCGCACACGTCGAGGCCGACGTGGACCGCTACCTCGCAGTCCACGCCGACCTGCTCGACGCGCTCGCGGGCTGACTACTCGGCCGCCGGGGTCTCCTCCGGGGCCTCGTCGTCGGCCAGGATCCGGTACAGCGCGCGACGCGCGTCCGTGAGGATCCTGGTCGCCTGCTCGACCTGCTGCTCGTTCCCGACGTGGGCCAGCTGCATCGCGGCCACGTGCAGGTCGCGGACGACGTTGAAGACCGCGAAGCCGCCCTCGCCGACCTGCTGGTTGACCGCGTCCCAGGGCGCCACGAGCTCGCCGCGGCGCTCCTCGACGTACGTCCGGCCGGCGTCGGTGAGGTGGTAGATGCGGCGGCCTTCCTCGTCCTGCTGGCGCACCAGGCCCTCGTCCTCGAGCTGCTGCAGGGCCGGGTAGACGGCGCCCGGGCTCGGGCGCCAGACCCCGCCGGTGCGCTCCTGGATGGCCTGCATGATGGCGTAGCCGTTGCGCGGCTCCTCGGCCAGCAGCAGGAGGGCGGCGGCGCGGACGTCGCCGCGCCGGGCCCGAGGGCCCCGCCCGCCGGGCGGCCCGAACCGGAACATGGCGTTCATGTCCCCGGGGCCGCCGCCGCGGTGGCCGCGTCGGCCGTGCCGGTGGCGCCCCTCGTGATCGTCCTCCATGAACGCCAGGAAGCGCCGGAGGTGCCTGTTCCCCCGCGGGCCGACCGTGAAGTCGGCACCCGCAGGAAGTGCGTGTCCATGTCCATGAGTCATGGATGTTCTCCTTTCGATGTTCTATCGAGTATCAAGATATATCGATAACTCGCTTCTGTCAAATCGGTCGCCGAAGCTCGGGCACCATGCGGTGGTGCGCCGCCTCCTGCTCCTCGTCCTCGTGCTGGCCGTCGCCGGGGTCGGGTTCGTCGTCTGGAAGGCCACGCGCGGGTCCTCCCCGGTCGCCGAGGCGACCGCCGTCGGCCGCTTCCGGGCCGCCGGCGCCGAGCAGGGCTCGGGCCCGCCTGCGCCCGGCGTGCCTACACCTACGCCGCCGGACCGGCTGGGAGTGCGGCGGCGTCGGGCCGCTCTGCCTGCACCGCTCGCTGCCGAAGCAGCTCCGCCTGGTGGTGAGCTGGCGCGGCCGCCAGCTGACGCCGAGCGCGACTAAGACGAGCGCGCTCGACCGGGCACGGTCGAGGCCCAGCGCTTCGGCCGTCGGGCCCGCGGGCCGCACGCCTGACCTGGCAGCGCAGCAGATCAGGCATCGTGGGATCCGGCGCGACGAGCGGGACACGCTCCCGGACCTGGTGCAGCCGGCGCGCCTTCGGGTCGGGGCGAGCTGGCGGGTCCGCACCGGCGCCAGGTGCTCGCCAGAGGCTCGGCTCTCGCGCAGCGCCTCGACGGCGCCGCTGGCGGCCGCCGCAAGGTGTTCGAGCCGACCACGACGAGCAGCGGCCCGTTCCACGGCACCGAGACGGTGCGCGAGCTGTACGCGCCGTCGCTCGGCCTGGACTTGGCGCTCGGTCGAGCGCCGGATCTCGGGCGACTTCACCTACCGGCTGTCGGTCGTCGAGCGGCTGCAGCGCACGGCGCCCGCACGCTGACGGTGCACTAGGCTCTCGCGCTCGTGGCCCCGGTGCGCCGCCCGAACGAGCGCCTCGCGTGCGCCGCCGTCGCGCCGCGGACTCGGCGCTCGTGTTCGGCGGCTCGACGGCCCGCTGCTCACCGAGGCGATCTGCCGACCACCTGGGCATCCCGGTCGGGCGCGGCGAGACGCTGCGCTTCTCCGAGGGCACGCTGTTCGTGCGGGTGCTCGAGAACGTCCGCGGGCGGAACGTCTACATCGTGCAGTCGACGGTGGTTCCCGGCGAACGACAGCTTCATGGAGCTGCTGTTCTGGCTCGACGCGTTCCGGCGGGCGAGCGCCGCGTCGGTGACCGCGATCGTCCCTACTTCTCGTCCGCGCAAGGGCGACAAGAAGGACGCGCCCCGGGTCTCGATCCGGGCCCGGGTCTGCGCCGACGCGATCGAGGCCGTCGGGACCGACCGGGTCATCACCCTCGACCTGCACGCCCCGCAGATCCAGGGCTTCTTCAAGGCCCCGTGGACGACCTGTACGCCATGCCGTACCTCGGTGGCGGCGATCGAGCGGCTCTGCGCGAGGCGCCGGTGGTGGTGGCGCCCGACGCCGGGTTCGCCAAGAAGGCCCGGCTCTACGCCCAGCGCCTGAAGGCCCCGCTGGCGGTGGCCGACAAGGTGCGCGAGGCCCACGACGAGCGGGCCCACGTGGTCGACCTGATCGGCGACGTCGAGGGTCGCGACGCGATCCTGGTGGACGACTTCACCGTCCGGGTCGCCGGCGGACGCGCTGAGTGGACGCCTCGCCGCCGCGGCCGCGGCGTCGTGGCCCGCGGCGCGCGCCGGATCTTCGCCGCCGTGACCGCGCACGCGGGTGTTCGCCGAGTCCTCGATGGAGCGGCTCGCCGGCAGCCACATCGAGCGCCTGTTCTGCACCGACACCGTGGCGAGCGCGCCGGCATGGCCGTCGTGCTGCACTCGAAGGTCGAGGTGGTCTCGGTCGCCCCGCCGTTCGCCGAGGGCGATCCGCCGGATCGACCGGCGCCAGAGGGCATCTCGACGCTGTTCGACTGAGCCAGGCTCAGCCGCCGCCCTCGGACAGCTGCGGCGGCGGGCTGGCCTCGATCTGGGCCGCCGCCAACGCGTTGACCGCGTCGAGGCCGTCGGGGTAGACGTAGTTGATCTTGATGAACGGCTCCCACTTGTCGGGAACCGCGTCCTCGGGGAAGATCGCCTCGACCGGGCACTCGGGCTCGCAGGCGCCGCAGTCGATGCACTCCTCGGGGTCGATGACGAGCATCCGATCGGCCTCGTGGATGCAGTCGACAGGGCACACGTCGACGCAGGACTTGTCCTTCAGGTCGATGCACGGCTCGGTGATGATGTAGGTCAAGGCTGGCCCTCCGTATTCGGGCCTGGATCGTCGGCAGGGACGGGCATCCTAGTGGGTGGATCGAGCAGCGCGTCGACCATCCCCGGGAGGCGGTCGACGAGCGCCGAGCGGGCGATCACGCGGTCGAAGCCGGCGGCCTTCGCGCGCTTCAGCGCCTCGGGCGACTCGTGCGAGCCGAAGGCCAGGAGCCGCGCCGGGCGCAGCACCTTCACCGCCTCCTCGAGATCGACCTGCTCGGCGTCGCAGATGGCGACGTCGGCGGTCGGCGCGCCGTCGAGGGAGCGGACCCGCCGCACCTCGTGGCCGAGCGAGCCGAGCTGGACGTCGATGCGGGAGAACAGCATCAGATCGGCGCCGTGGACGAGGATCGTGGCCATCGATCCGCAGCCTACCCGTCGGACCGGCGGGGCAGCCACAGCAGCAGCGCCAGCGGGGCGACCAGCGGGATCCAGAGCGCCGCCCCGAGACCCGCCGCCGCAGCGATCCCGCCGATGGCCAGCGGGAACAGCTGGCCGGCGGCGTCGCCGACGGTGCCGAGCGCCATCGCCGAGCCGCTGCGGCCCGGAAGGGAGGCGTACAGCCGGGCCTGGGGCACGGCGTACCAGCCGGCCGTCGCCAGGCCGAGCACCGCCAGCAGCGCGAGCCGCAGCCCGTTCGACGGGGCCAGCAGGAACGCCGGATAGGCGACCGCGATCAGAGCCGGCGCTGGCCCGCAGCAGCGTCAGGCCGTCGACGCGGCGCAGGGCCACCACCAGGAGCGCGTCGCCGGCCAGCCCGGCGGCGCTCCACACCGAGACCGCGAGGGCCGCGTCCCGGATCGACAGGCCCGCGACGTCGACGAGGTACAGCGCGAGGTAGCCGTGCAGGACGTCCAGCAGCAGGTTCGTGAGCTGCAGGAGCGCGAGCCAGCGCCGCACCTCGCCCCGCCGCAGCGAGCCGAGCGCCGCCCGCAGGCCGGCGAGGACGCCGTCCTCCTCCCCACCGGCGTCAGCCGCTGCGGCGGGCAGCCGGCGGGCCAGCGGCAGCGCCACCAGCGTGCCGAGCGCCAGGAGGACGAAGCCGGCGCGCCAGCCGATGCCGGCCACGAGCAGGCCGGCGAGGCACAGCGGGGCGACGGTGACGCCGACCGAGCCGGCGAGCGTCCAGCGGGCCATGGCCCGGTCCTCGCCGTCCGGCGAGAGGTCGACGAGCACGGTCTGGGCCAGGCCGACGAACGCGCCCGAGGCCGGGTAGGCCAGGAGCAGCGCCAGCAGCAGCAGCCAGAAGCCGGTGGCCGCCGCGATCAGCGCGACGGCGATGCCGAAGGCGGCGGCGCCGCCGAGCAGCAGCGTGCGCCGGCGGCCCTGGTCGGCGAGCACGCCGACGACCGGCTCGATCGCCAGGGCTGCGATCGCCGGCACGCCGAGCAGCAGGCCGACCTCCGCGTACCCCAGCGAGAGGTCACGGGCGATGAGTGGCCAGGCAGCCTGCAGCAGGCCGTAGACCAGCTCGTCGAGCAGCTCGACGGCGAGGAGCGCCGTCGCAAGGCGGGATCACGGGCTGGCGCGGGCCATCCCGACGACGGTAGCGCGCCGCTCAGCTGGTCGGCAAGGCGTCGAGCCCGACGGCCCGCAGCACGTGGTCGACGTAGGTGCTCATCCACCAGACCCGGTCGAAGAACACCATCAGGCCGAACACCACCAGGATGAGCCCGAGACCAGCCGGATCGTGTCGTAGCGGTCGCGCATCCAGCGCAGGGCGCCGATCGTGTGGGCGAACGCCAGGCCGACGATCAGGAACGGGATCGCGAGCCCGGCGGCGTAGGCCGCCAGCAGGGTCGAGGCCTGCAGCGCCTGGCCGGTCTGCGAGGCCAGCACCAGGATGCTCGCGAGGACGGGCGTCGAGCACGGGCTCCAGGCGATGGCGAAGGCCACGCCCAGGAGCACCGCCGACCCGGAGCGGCGGGCCGGCTCGAGCGCCGGCTGCATGTTCCGCTCGAGGCCCGGCAGCGGAGCAGGCCGAGCATCGCGAAGCCCATCGCCACCACGATCACGCCGCCGGCGTGGGTGAGCTCCGGCCGGTAGTCGCGCAGGGCGTCGGAGAGGATGCCGGCGCCGGCGCCGAGGAGCACGAAGACCGCCCCGAAGCCGAACACGAACGGCAGGCTGGCCCGCAGGACGTCGCGCGGCGGAATGCCGCGCTGGCTCGCGGCGTCGCCGATCCCGATCGCCGCCAGATAGCCGGGGACCAGCGGCAGGCAGCACGGCGTGACGAACGACAGTGCGCCCGCCGCGAAGGCCGCAGCGAGGGAGGCGCCGCTCATTCGTCGAAGTGCGCGAGCTCGGCGTCGAGCCGGCGCTCGAGCCGCGCCTGCTCGTCGGGGGAGCCGTCGTCGAGGGCGAACAGCGGTCCTGCGGCGGCCGCTTCGCGGCCCAGCGTCGGGCCACGAGCCCGGCCGCCAGCGCCCCGCCGAGCAGCACCAGCGCCGGTGCCACCCAGGCGAGCAGCCCGAACCCGTGCTTCGGCGTCTCGGCCAGGACGGACGGCCCGTAGCTCGCCACCAGCCGGTCGATGACCTGCTGGTGGGTCAGGTTCTCGGTCTTCGCGTTCATCAGGAACTGGCGGATCTGGTCTGCGGCGGCCGACTGCGACATGTCGAGCCGGGTCTTGCAGACCGGGCACATCAGCTCCTCGGAGATCGACGGTACCGTCCAGGAGCGGTCGGCGCCGTTCGCCGCCGGCGCGCCCGGCGCCAGCGCGGCGGCCAGCGCCAGCGCCAGGAGCACGGCGGCCAGCAGGCGGCTCACGCGGTGCCTCCGGCCTCGCGCAGGGCCTGCTCGATCTTCGCTGCCCCGGGGGCGTCGATGACGCTGCCGACGTGCAGGATCGCGCGGCCGCTCGCGTCGATCACGTAGGTCTCGGGCAGGAGCTGCACGCCGTAGCGGCGCTGCGTCCCGTTGCCCTGCTCGTGCACCAGCGTGTAGTCCATCCGGTACTTGCGGGCGAACGAGCGGGCGTCGCCGATCAGGTCCTGCTGGTCGATGCCGACGAAGCGCACCCCGCGCGGCTGCCAGCGGGCCGCGAGCGCAGAGAGCCGCTTCGCCTCGTAGGTGCAGCCCGTGCACCACGAGGCCCAGAAGTTGACCACCACGGGATGGCCGCGCAGCGAGGCGAGGTCGAGCTCCCCGGTCCTCGAGAGGTAGTCCAGGCGGAAGTCCGGGGCAGCCGGCGCGTCGCCGCGGTCGACGGCGGCGGCGAACGCTCCGCCGTCGTCGCGGTGGGCGAGCTGCCAGACGAGGAGCGCGACGAGCCCGGCCAGGACGGCCACCGCCGCTCCCTGCAGCACGCGTCTCACACGCCGCAGTATAGGAAGGCGGGGGGCTCGGTGGCCGCGAGGCGGCGTTTGAGGCTGCCGGGCTTTGCCGGCCCCGCCCCGTACTCGTGGGGGTTCGTGGGGGAGGCTTAGGCGGTACTCCCCTCTTCGCTAGTCGACGATGTACACGTCGGTGCCGAGCTCTATCCGCTGGTAGAGCCACTCGGCATCCGGCACGTGCATGCGGATGCAGCCGTGCGACGCGCTGTAGCCGATCGAGGCGTCGTCCGGCGTCCCGTGCATGCCGACGCCCGGCGACGAGATCCCCATCCAGCGGGTGCCGAGCGGGTTGCCCGGGCCCGGCGGGACGGGCTTCTCGCCCTGGGCCCACGGCGAGGCCGGCGGGTACCACCACGGGTTCAGCTGCTTGTCGACCACGTTGAAGTGGCCGGTCGGCGTCGGGTACGAGGACTGCCCGACGGCGACGCCGATGACCCGGACGACCTTCGCGCCCCTGTACAGCGTGAGGTGGTGCGCGCCGCGGTCGATCACGATCGCGTAGCCGATCTTGCGGGCGGTGATCTTCGGCTTGACGACCTGATCGGCACGCGCACCTCGGCCCGGGCCGGGTCGCGCAGCGCGGTCAGGATCGCGGGCACCGCCGAGGCCTTGTCGATCGTGCGGCCCCAGATGTCGGGCCACAGCTTCAGCTTGTAGCTCGTGAGCGAGTAGTGCGCGTCGATCGCGTCGCGGCGGAACGTCTTGTTCAGGTACTTCAGGTACCGCTGCATCCCGCCGCCGGCGAGCCGCGAGACCAGCGGGATGTCGCCGGCCGGCTTGCTCGAGGTGCGGCCGATGGCGTACGCGGCGCGCAGCGGGGTGACGGTGTAGACGTGGAAGCCGAGCTGCCGCGCCGTGGCCGTGAAGTGGTGGGTCCCGACGACCAGCTTGACCGGGGCCAGGTAGACCTTCTCGACCGCGGCTTTGGCCTGGGCCTGGGTCAGGCCGCCGACCGGGACGCCGCCGATCGAGACGCCCTCGGCGATGGTCGTCGGCGGCCGCCGGCGCGGCGGTGGCGCTCGTGGTGGCGGTCGCCGCGGTGGTCGCGGTCGTGGTGGTGGCGGTCTCGGCCCCTCGGCGCCGCTGACGGAGCCGGCAGCGAGGGCCCCTCCGACCAGCGCGACGCCGGCGCCGAGCAGCGCAAACGAGCGAAGGATCTTCACGTCGAAGAGTTTATCCATGTTGAGCGACTCAGGGAACCCGGTCGGACGGTTCGACGCCTCCGATCGGCCTCCTTCGATCGGAGGAGCCTGCTCAGAGGACGGTGAGCCGGCGGACGACCGCGGCGGCGGCGGCGTCGAGCGGCCGGTTCGGGTCGAGCGACGATGACCACGACCACGCCGCGCACCGCGCCCGGCGGGCCGAGCGGCACGAGCGCCGCCGACGAGCCGGCGCGCAGGAACGGCGCCAGCGGGCCCTCGCCGTCGGCCTCGGCGTCGAGCACCACGACCTCGCCGCCGAGCGCCCGCCGGACGGCCGGCGTCGTCCGCGGAGCCCGACGCCGAGGACGCGGCGGACCGGCTCCTGGGTCGAGCCCTCCTCGACGTGCAGCGCCGACCGGCCGCAGCTGGGCTCGCCCGGCGAGCTGCACCGCCGCGGCCGCCGCGCCCGCGCCGCGGGCGGCGGCCGCGGGCGAGCGCCTGGTCGCCGTCGCGGCCCTCGAGCGCCGCGCTGGCCAGCAGGTCGAACGCGTCGCGGGCGCCGGCTCGCCTCGTCGGCCCGCGCGGCGCGGCGTCCTCCGCCTCGTGCTCGAGCACCCGGGCGCGCAGGCGGCGCTCGCTCGCGGCGACCACGCTGGCCGCCGGCGCGCCGAGCCGCATCACGCTCTCGCCGGCGTCGCGCGGCACCGTGCGGCCCTCGTAGAGCACGCCATCGCGCCGACCAGCTCCGAGCCGTCGCGCAGCGGCGCGACGATCGCCGCGCCGGCGTCGGCGGCCCGGGCGCGCGTCGGCGAGGCGGGCGTCGGCCGGCGAGCTCGTCGCGCACCAGCAGCCCGCTGGCACGGCCTCGGCGGCGGCCTCGTCGAGCAGCGCGCGCGACCAGCCGCACGGCGGCGTCGCCGGCGTCGCGCAGGGCCACGGGATGCAGGCGGTCGTCGCCGCCGCGGGCCAAGATCGCGCCGCGCTCGGCGCCGGCGGCGCGAGCGCGGCGGCCAGCAGGTCGTCGGCCGAGAGCGGCCCGATCGGCGCCGCGGCGTCGTACAGCGCGGCGACGTGGGCCAGGCGGTTCGCGCACCCGGTCGGCCTCGCGGGCGCGCTGCAGCGGCTCGCCCGCCCGCGTCGCGAGCACCGCGAGCGCGGCGCTGGCCATCGCGGTGACCGCCGCGGCGTGCTCGGCGAAAAGCAGGAGCAGGACGCCGGCGGGCTCGCCGCGGGCCCGCAGCGGCACCAGACGACGGCCGGGGCGCTGCCGCGGCCGGCGAGCGCCTCGACCTCGCCGGCCTGGCCGCCGGTCAGCAGCGCCTCGTCGCGGCGCAGGGCGTCGAGGGCCAGCGCGGCGCCGGGGCGCCGGCCGAGCTCCTCGGCCCGCACGCCGTGGGCGCCGGCCAGCTCGAGCTCGTCGCCGCGGCGGGCGTAGACCAGCGCGCCGCGGGCGCCGACGGCGTCGGCGGCGTGGCGGGCGATGCAGCGCGCCGAGGCCGAGAGGTCGCCGCCGGCGGCGAGCGCCTCGACGATCGCGTCGAGCGCCGGCGCGGCGTTCGGCGGCGCGGGGCCGGTGCCGAGCGCCGACGATCAGCCCGACCTGGGCGGCGACGTGGCGGGCGAGCTCGCGCTCGTCCTCGCCGAGCGGGTCGCGCCGCAGCCGGACGAGCTCGAGGCCGCCGACGATGCGCCCGCCGACGCGATGGGGAGCGCCAGCGCGGTCACCGCGCTCGACGGCAGGCGGCGGGCCACGGTCGAGGCGAGGGTGCCGTCGAGCGTCACCTCCTCGCCGGCCAGCAGCTGGGCGACGGCGTCGCCCTCGAGGTCGTCGGTGGTGCCGGCGAGCTCGGCGGCGAGGGCCGGCGAGTCGGCGTGCACCGCGCGGGTGACGAGCGCGCCGCGCTCGACGTCGACCAGCCGCAGGAGCGCGATGTCGCAGCGGGCCAGGCGGGCGGCCACGGTCGCGAGCAGCCCCAGCGAGGCGGCCTGGTCGCCGCCGCAGCGCCGCGGCCACGGCGTGGCGGAGCGCGCCGAGCTGGGCCGAGAGGCGGCGGGTGCCGGCGGCGGCGCCGGGCGGCCTCGAGGGCCTTGCGCGGCGCCGTCGGCGACGGCGTCGGCCAGCGTGAGGTCGTCCATGCCGAGCGCCTCGCCCGCGTCGCGGCCGGCGAACAGGAGGGCCGAGAACTGCCCGCTCGGCTCGCGCAGCACCGCGGCGAGCAGCGAGCGCGGCCGGTCGTCGCCCTCGAACGGGATCCCCTCGGAGTCGGCCACCAGCACCGCCCCGTCTGCGCCGAGGGCGGCGCGCACGAAGCCGCCGTCGGTGCGCAGCGCCCAGCGCTGCACCCAGCCCGCGCCGCGTCCGACGACGCCGGCGATGCACCAGGCGGCCGTCGGCCTCGGGCAGCGCCAGGCCGCACCAGTCGCAGCGCAGCACGTCGGCCGTGACCCGCACGATCTCGCCGATCGCGGCGTCCTGGTCGAGCGAGGTGTCGGCGAAGCGCTGGGCGGCGGTCCGCATGCGGTCGACCAGGGCCGCGCGCCGGCGCAGCGCGCCGCGGTGGGCGGCGTCGACCTCGACGGCGGCCGCCGCGACCAGGCGCTGGACGAGCCGGCTCGCGGCCAGCGTGAGCTCGACGGACGGCCTGCCCTCGCTCTCCGAGACCAGCGCGACGTACGTGCCGAGCGCGGCGTGCAGCGCCCGCACCAGGGCCTCGAACGGCACCTCCTTGTGCACCGCGCTGGCGATCAGCCGCTCGGCGGGCGTCGAGCCCGGCGGCTCGACGCGCTGGTCGCGCAGCGAGGCCGCGAGGGCGTCGAGCGTCGCCTCGCAGGCGTCGCGGACGCGCGAGAACGCGACCCCTTCGGGGGCCAGCACGTCGTGCGCCGCGAGCGAGATCCGCTCGAGCAGCGTCTGCCTCCGCTCGGCGAGCAGCGCGAGCGCCGGCTCGGACTCGCCGTGTGGTTGCTGCATCACCATGCGCCGCGGCCGTCTCGCTCCTTTTCCCTGCTCTCCGCCCCACGCAGCGTGCAGCATCGCACGCGGACGGGGTATACCGTCTACGCATCGTGGCCAGGCAGCGCCAACAGCGCAGCATCCGCTGGATCGAGGAGGCGGAGGATCCCGAGCTCGAGCGCCGTCTCATCGTGGAGCTCGAGCAGCGTCGCCGTGCCCGTCACGAGGAGCGCCACCGGCGCGCCGCCGACAAGCGGTCGCGCCGCCTGTTCCTGCTCTACGCGCTCGTCACCCTGGCGCTCGTGGTGACGATCGGCTACGGCGTGCTGACGCTCTCGCGCTCCGTCTTCGGCGGCTAGGCGGAACGGCCGGCGGAGCCGCGCGGACCTACTGGCCGACCGCGTGGCGGAACGGCGCGACCTCGCGCTCGATCCACTGCTGGCCGCGGCACATCGGGCACGTCGGCAGCACGCGCAGCACGACGATCCCATATCCACACTCGGCGCAGCGGTAGTCGCCGTTTCCCATGTCGCCCGCAGCGTGCACCTTCGCAGGGGTCGCGTGAGCGAGGTCAGGGTCGACCATGTCGAGCATCTGGGGCCCTCCCCGCCAGTCCCGGCGGCTCCGGCCAGCCGCTGGACCGAGGGCCTGGCGGCGGCTCCTCGGCCCGACGGATGCTAGCAAGCTTCGCCGGTGGCGCGGGCGCGCGCGAAAGGGAAGCGCCCCCGGGGAGCGAACACGCGCCCGTACGCCCGTTGCCGTGCGGGCGGGGTTGAAGTACCTTCGTGACGTCCCTCGGGGACTGATCAGCACACCGGCAAGGAGGAACAACCCTTGAGCACAACACCTTCCCGCTCGACGTTCGACCCGGCGGCCGTATCGCGAGGCACCTGGGTCGCGGCGGCGGGATCGTTCATCCTGCTGATCTCGGTCTGGTCCTGGTACAGCGTGAGCGTGTCGGCTTCGGCGCCGTTCTCGAAGGTCAACGGCTGGGACGCGACCGACTGTCGAAGCTGATCGCCCTGCTCGCCCTCGCAGGCCTCGTCATCGTCGGCCTCGAGCTCTTCGCGACCAACGTGGCGATTCCGTATCCAGCTCGCTGATCCTGATCGGGATCGGCGGCCTGTCGACCCTGCTCGTCCTCTTCCGGATCATCGACAAGCCGGACGCGCCGGCAGCAGCGGACGTCGGCCTGGCGTACGGCATCATCGTCGCCCTGATCGCCGCAATCGCGGTCGCCGTCGGCGGCTACCTGAAGATGTCCGAGGGTTAGAGGCTCCGACTGAATGAGGCGCGGATGCCTGGCGAGTGGGCCCGCGGCGTAGGGCGCGTGCGGTGGCGTAGGTCGTATGGGTTCATACGGCCAGCCGCCGCGGGCGGCCTGGCGTCGGCGGGACGCCGCCAGGCGCGGTGCGTCATTCTGTCGGAGCCTCTTTCGTCCTCGAGGACATCTCGGTGCGCCGACGGGCGCGGCCTCCCTGCACGAGGGGGCCGCGCCCGTCGCCGTCCTGGGCCCGGATATGCTCACCGCCGATGAGCCGTCGCCGCACGTCGCCGCTGAAGCCGCTGCTGAACCAGATCCGCGCCTGGGCCCAGCAGGGCCGCACCGACGCCTGGATCGGGCACCAGCTCGACGTGAGCCCGGCGGCGATCGCCGAGTTCCGGTCCGAGCAGGGCATCGTCCGGGCCAGACCGAGCGCGTCGAGCTCGGCGAGCACGCGGGCGAGGCGGCCGCGCCGCGGCCCGAGCCGCAGGGCCCGGTGTCGCTCGACTCCGTGGCCGACCTGCTCGACGCCGAGCTGGCCGCCCGCCCGCCGCGGCGCGAGGCGCCGGCCCCGGTCGAGGCGCCGGCAGCCGAGGCGGCCGAGCCCAAGCGGCGGCGGCGGCGGACCACGAAGGCCGCGGCGGCCGACGAGGCGCCCGCGGTCGAGGTCGAGACCCGCCCGTCGAGGCGCCGGCGGCGGACGCCGACGCCGCCGAGGCGCCCGACGGCACCAAGCGGCGCCGGCGGCGGCGCAGCGGCAGCGGGCGGACCGCGGCCGAGGCCGAGCCGGCCGTCGAGACGCCGGCGAGGAGTCGCACACCCGAGCCGAGGCCGCGCCCGAGCCGGAGGCCGAGCCCGAGCCGGCGGAGCCGCCGGTCGAGGCGCCGGCTCCACGCCGGCGGCGGCGCACGGCCGCCGAGCGCGAGGCCGCCGCGGCGGCTCCCGAGCGCCGACGCGAGCCGCGTCGAGGGCCGGCTGACGCGCACGCTGGCGCTCGAGCTCGACGCGAGCCTGCTCGACGACCCGGTCTTCCGGGAGCACTGGCTCGCGGTGCGCGACGTGGTCGCCGAGGTGCGCGCCGGCGAGATCGTCCTGCGCCCTCGCTAGTGCGGACAGGCCGGGAACCGGGCAGGGCTGCGCGGTGTAGCGTCGTCGTGGTGGGCCGACCACACGACGACGACGCACTGGTCGAGCGCGCGCGGCGCGGCGACCTCGATGCCTACGAGCAGCTCGTGCAGCAGCACCAGACCATCGCCTTTCGCACCGCCTGCCTGGTCGCGGACCCGGCCGACGCCGAGGAAGCCGTCCAGGACGCCTTCCTCAAGGCCCACCGGGCCCTGAGCCGCTTCCGCCGCGGCGCGCCGTTCCGGCCGTGGCTGCTGCAGATCGTCACCAACGAGGCGCGCAACCGGCGGCGCGCCCAGGGCCGGCGTGCGGCGCTCGCGCTGCGCGCAGCGGAGGAGCGCCCCGAGGGAGGGGCGGCCCCCTCTCCCGAGGGCGCGCTCCTCCTCGCCGAGCGGCGCCAGACGCTGCTCGAAGCGCTCGAGCGGCTGCGCGACGAGGAGCGGATGGTGCTCGCCTGCCGCTTCTTCCTGGACCTCGACGAGCGCGAGACGGCGGCGGTGCTCGGCTGCGCCCAGGGACGGTCAAGTCGCGCCAGAGCCGGGCGCTCGCCCGGCTGCAGTCGATCGTGGAGGACCGGGATGCCTGAGCTCGAGCAGGAGCTCCGCGAGCTCGGCCTGGCGCTGGCCTTCCCGGAGACGCCGGACGTCGCCGCGCGGGTGCGCCTGCAGCTCGAGCGAGCCCCGGCGCCGGCGCGGCGGCGGCGCCGGCGCGGCCGGGCGCTGGTGCTGGCGTTCGCGATCCTGCTGCTCGGGCGCGGCACGGTGCTGGCCGCCTCGCCGGATGCCCGCGACACCGTCAGCCGCTGGTTCTCCGAGAGCGATCCCGGGCGTGGTCGTGCAGCGCGTGCCGACGCTGCCGCCGGTTCTCGAGACGGCACCGCTGCAGCTCCCGACCCGGCGCGCCAGCCTCGGCGGCGGCCGCGAGGGTCGCCGGATTCCGGCCGCTCGTGCCGACGCGTGCTCGGCGAGCCCGACGAGGTCTACGCCGACGCCAGACGCCGGGAGGGCGGCGGCATGGTCGTCCTGCTCTACCGGCCGCGGGGCGGGAGCTGCCGCGCTCCGCAGGAGACCGGGGTCGGCGCGCTGGTGACCGAGCTGCGGGGCTCGTCGAGCGCGGCCCGATGCTCGGCAAGATGGCGGCGCCGCCGACCATTGCAGCAGCTGAAGATCGACGGGCGGCAGGCGATGTGGATCGGCGGCGAGCCGCACCTGGTGGTCTTCGACGGGCGGCACGGCGGGGTGCAACTTCGAGCGAGCGCCGGCTCGCCGGCAACGTCCTGCTGGTCGAGGAGCCGGGCGGCATCCTCGTCCGGATCGAGGCCCAGGTCGGCAAGGCCCGGGCCATCGCAGATCGCCCGCTCGCTGGAGAAGCGCTGAAGGGCGCGCTCTAGCCGAACTGGGTGACGCGCACGCGCAGCAGCGCCTTGGCCTGCTCGACCAGGGCCAGCGGGTCGAGCGGCTTGCCCACGAACGCGCTCGCGCCGCGCTCGGCGGCGCCCTCGCCGTCGTCGACCTTGCCCGAGAACATGACCACCGGGAGGGTCTCGATGCCGTGCTTCTCGCGGACCCGGCGGAGCATCTCCCAGCCGTCGATCCCCGGGAGGGTCACGTCGAGCATGACCAGGTCGGGCGGGTCGTTGTCGAGCGCGGCGAGCCCTTCCTCGGCGGTGCTGGCCTCGCGGACGCGCATGCCGTCGAACTCGAGGTTCACCCGGATGAACTCGCGCAGGCGCGGATCGTCGTCGACCACCAGGACGACGGCGTCGCCGCGGGCCCGCGACCCGGCGCCGTTGCGCTGGATGAACGCGTCGAGGTCGGAGCGCAGGAACCGGCGGTGCCCGCCAGGCGTGTAGAACACCGGAAGGCGGCCGCTGTCGGTCCAGACGCGAACCGTGCTCTGGGCGATCCCGAGGTACTTCGCGGCCTGCCCGAGGGTGAGCCAGTTCGGCTCCGCCGCATGGGCGCCTGTCCGTCGGTGCTGTGGCTGGTTCTCGTCCACCAGGTCAATCTACCGGAAGCTGACAGCTCCAGGAAGGAGAGGACGTCACGACATTTCGTCTCAACTGGCCCTTCCCTTCCTACGCTGTTCTCGAATCATGGAGTGGATACCACCACCGTGACCGTCCGAGTCGCCACCGTCTGCGTGACGACGACCGGACGCACGCTGGAGATGCGTACCACCGGCTTTGGTGTTCGCGGCCGGTCGCCGTAAGCGTCCCCGAGCGCGATCCCCACGGCGAAGAGGATGGCACCTCCCAGCAGGCTACCCGCGACTCGCCCCGCGCGGCGCCGGCGGTCTCGTGCGGGCTCGGGGCGGCGGCGTGCCCTGACGGGCCTCGGAGGCGGCTCGACATCGTCGCTCACCGGCCGATCCCGTACGGCGTCCAGTCGCTCGCGCCGCGTGCCGCCACGGCGAAGACGGGGTCGGCGACCACGCCCAGCTCGCGGGCGTAGCTCGCGTTCGGGGCCACGCGCATGGCCACGTCGAGGGCCCAGTCCGAGGAGCTCTGGTAGACGTCGAGGAGCTCCGAGAGCGTGTAGGTCTGGCCGAGCCGGCGCTGCAGCTCGCGCCGCATGGCGGCCGTGACCCGGTCGAGGGTGTCGACGCGGTCGGGGTCCCGGCGGGCCCGCTCGAGGCGGCGACGGCCGTCCTCCCAGTCCTCCCGTGCAGAGGCCAGGCGGGCGCTCAGCTCCATGCGCAGCAGCCGCTCCGGGTAGTGCGGCCCCGGCGCGTTCGAGGACGCGCTGGCCGAGCGCGTACGGGCCCGCGGCGAGCGCGACCGCGGCCTGGGCGTGCAGGCACTTGAGGCCACCGCCGGGCGCGGTGCCGCCGATGCCGGTCTCGAGCGCCGCGCCGCCGTCGACGTACGGCGGCGGGCCGGCCAGGGACCTCCGCAGGGCGGCGACCCTGGCCTCGGCACGCTCGCGGTCGAGGCGCAGCTCCTCGTCGGCGGCGAGCTCGCGCTCGAGCTCGCCGATCCCGCCGGCGCTCTCGAGCCGGCCGACGGCGTCGACCAGGGCCCGGCAGGAGAGCCACAACGTCGTCGGGAACGGGGTTCCGTCCTCCGCGTACGGCGCCTGCTCGAGCACGGCCGGGCCGCCCGTGCGGGCAGCGCACCGCGATGCGGCTGAGGGCGCGCGGAGGCCGGCCGAGCTGGCGCTCGACGGCGGCGACATCCGCTGCAGCGACCCTCACGGAAGCATTCTTAGCAGGGCCCGCCCTGCGCCGGCCTCAGGGGTCGCGTACGTTCGCGTGGTACGGCGTCTCGCCCGGGAAGATGAAGCCGTCGTCGCGGGCCAGCGCGACGATGGCGGCGTCGCTGCGAAGCGTCCGCAGCTGCTGCTGCAGCGCGCCGTGGCGCTGCTGCAGGGTGGACACGTCGGCGCGTAGCTGGCTCGTGTCGTCGCGGGCGTGCAGCAGCGAGCTCACCGGGCCCTCGTACAGCGCCACGACGAGGACGACGGCCGCGGTGGCGGCGAGGCGCTTCGCGCGGCGGCGCCGGTCGCGCGCCTGGCGGCGGGTCGGTGCGGCCATGACGCCAACCCTTCGCCGCCCGCCGGGGACTTCCTACAACGCTTGCACCAGGATCGTGTTGGTCGCGCCGGGGCGGTTCACGTTCGTGCCGGAGGTGATCACGATCCGGTCGCCCGGGTTCGCGATGCCCGAGGCCAGCACCGCCTCCATGCAGCCGCGCCACAGGTCCTCGACGCTGTCCCGGGAGTCCAGCCGCAGCGGCACGACCGCCCAGTCGAGCATCAGCTGCTGCTGGACGCCGACCGTCGGCGTGCAGGCGATCACCGGCCGGCGCGGGCGGTGCTTCGACACCTCGCGCGCCGACTCGCCGGTCACCGTCGGCACCACGATCGCCTCGACCTCCAGCACCTCGGCCATGTCGCAGGCCGCGTGGCCGACGACGTCCGAGATCGCCCGCGACGAGCCGTGGGCCCGGCGGTAGCCGCCCTCGTGGTAGTCGAAGCTCGGCTCGACCGCCAGCGCGATCCGCACCAGCGTCGACACCGCCTCCACGGGGTACTGGCCGACCGCCGTCTCGGCCGACAGCATCACCGCGGAGGTGCCGTCGAGCACCGCGTTGGCCACGTCCGAGGCCTCGGCCCGGGTCGGCTCGGGGCTCGACACCATCGACTCGAGCATCTGGGTCGCCGTGATCACCGGCTTTCCGGCCTCCCGGCCGAGCCGGATGATCC
Source organism: uncultured Actinomycetes bacterium (assembly GCA_963794695.1). Lineage (GTDB taxonomy): Bacteria > Actinomycetota > Thermoleophilia > Gaiellales > JALYLC01 > CAWCFJ01. The sequence goes on from CAWCFJ010000001.1 coordinate 350,478, forward strand.
GCTTCTGGGCCAGCGGCACCTGGGCCGCGCCCATCTCCACGCCGAGGTCGCCGCGCGCCACCATCAGCCCGTCGGTGACCGCCACGATCGCGTCGAGCTGCTCGACCGCCTCGGGCTTCTCGATCTTGGCCACGATCCGCTGGCGGCCGCCGTGGCCCTTGATCAGCTGGCGGAGCTCCTCGACGTCCTCGGCCCGGCGCACGAACGACAGCGCCACGAAGTCGACGTCGTGCTCCACCGCGAACGCCAGGTTCTCGCGGTCCTGGTCGGTGATCGACGGGATCGGCAGGTACGTCCCGGGCAGGTTCACGCCCTTCTGGGACGACACCACGCCGCCGACCTCGACCCGGCAGCGGGCGCGCGACCCCTCGACGTCCTCGACCCGCAGCCGCACCAGGCCGTCGTTGATCATGACGGGCCGCCCGCGCCGCAGGTAGGTGGACATCTCGAGCTCGAAGCCCAGCTCGAGGTCGCCCTCGCGGCCGGAGCCCGCGCCGGCCAGGTACACCGTCTCGTCCCTGGCCAGCACCACCGGCTCGGGCAGGACGCCCACACGCAGCTTCGGGCCCTGCAGGTCGGCCAGGATGGCGATCGGCTTGCCGGTGGTCTCACGGGCCGCGTGGACGGCCTGCAGACGCGCCAGGTGGGAGTCCAGGGTGCCGTGCGAGAAGTTCAGCCGGGCGACGTCCAGGCCGATCGTGGCGAGATCGGTCAGCCGGCCCGGCGGGTCGGTCGACGGGCCGAGCGTGCACACGATCTTGGTGCGCCGGATCGTGCGGTCGGTGACGTCCGGCCAGCGCATCGCGGCCGCCCTGGTGTCCGCGGTCTCGGCCATCGTGTCCTGCCTCAGCCCCTCCTACGCGAGCTGCGCGGCCCGGCGCTCGGCGGCGAACGCGCGCCTGCCGGGGTAGGCCGCCTGGCTGCCGAGCTCCTCCTCGATCCGGACGAGCTGGTTGTACTTGGCCACGCGGTCCGAGCGGCACGGCGCGCCGGTCTTGATCTGGCCCGGCGTTCGTGGCCACCGCGATGTCCGCGATCGTCACGTCCTCGGTCTCGCCCGAGCGGTGCGAGATCACCGACGTGTAGCCGGAGCTCGCCGCCAGGGCGATCGCGTCGAGCGTCTCGGACAGCGTCCCGATCTGGTTGAGCTTGATCAGGATCGAGTTGGCCGCCCGCTGCTCGATGCCCTGCTGCAGCCGGTCGACGTTGGTCACGAAGAGGTCGTCCCCGACGAGCTGGACGCGCCCGCCGAGCCGCTCGGTGAGGTGCTGCCAGCCGTCCCAGTCGTCCTCGGCCATGCCGTCCTCGATCGACACGATCGGGTAGCGGCCGCACAGCTCCTCCCAGTACGCCGCGAGCTCCTGGGAGTCCAGCACGCGCCCCTCGCCGTCGAGGTGGTAGCGCCCGTCGCGGTACAGCTCCGAGACGGCGGGGTCGAGCGCGATGCCGACCATCTTGCCGGGCTCGTGGCCGGCCTGCTCGGCGGCCTCGAGGATGACCTTGATGGCATCCTCGTTCTGCTTCAGGTTCGGGGCGAAGCCGCCCTCGTCGCCCACGCCCGTCTCGAGGCCCCGGCCGTGCAGGAGCTTCTTCAGCGCGTGGTACACCTCGGAGCCGACCTGCAGCGCCTCGGCGAAGCGTGGTCGCGCCGTACGGGACGACCATGAACTCCTGCATGTCGATCGTGTTGTCGGCATGCGCCCCGCCGTTGATCACGTTCATCAGCGGGACCGGCAGCAGGTGGCCGTTGGTGCCGCCGACGTAGCGGTACAGGCCGAGGCCGAGCTCGTCGGAGGCGGCCTTCGCCACCGCCAGCGAGGTGCCGAGGATCGCGTTCGCGCCGATCCGGCCCTTGTTGTCGGTGCCGTCGAGCTCGCACAGGATCTCGTCGATCCTGCGCTGCTCCTCGGCCAGCTCGCCCTCGAGCCGCGGCCCGATCTCGTCGATCACGTTGCGCACCGCGCGGGTGACGCCCTTGCCGCCGAACGCGGCCTCGCCGTCACGCAGCTCGACCGCCTCGTGGACGCCGGTCGAGGCGCCCGACGGGACGGCGGCGCGCCCCCGGGCGCCGCTCTCGAGCAGCACCTCGACCTCGACGGTCGGGTTGCCGCGGGAGTCCAGGATCTGGCGCGCGTGGATCGTCTCGATGGCGCTCATCGACCTCGTTCCGGCGTAGGGGTCTGGCCTGTGGACGCGCGGTCACGCTCGCGGAGCTCGCGCTTGGCGGCCTGATAGTAGCCCTCCTGCACGTCCAGCCCGGCACCGGCGAAGACCACCCCGTCGGCGGCCGCGAGCGCCTCGGCGCGCTCGACACGGTCGCGGAAGCGGTTCGCCGCGGCCCGCACCGCGAGCTCGGGGTCGGTGTTCCAGCGGCGGGACACGTTCACCGCCGCGAACAGCAGGTCGCCGAGCTCGCCGGCGACGTCCGGGTCGGCCGGCAGCTCGGGCGCCGGGGCGGTGCGGCTCTCGACCTCCTCGCGCAGCTCGACGAGCTCCCGGTTCAGGTCCTCGAAGGCGCCCGCGGCGGTCGGGTACTCGAACCCCACCGACACCGCGCGGCGCTGGATCTTGGCCGCGTACTGCAGCCCCGGCAGCACCGCGGGGACGTCGTGGAAGATCCCCTCGACGGTCCTCGTGGGTGCGCTTGCGGGCCTCCCAGCGGTGCTTCACCTCGCCCGCGCTGCTGGCCGCGTCGTCGCCGAAGACGTGCGGGTGGCGGCGGATCAGCTTCGCGGTCACCCCCTCGGCCACGTCCCTCCAGGTGCCCACCTCGGCCTCCTGCAGCAGGAGGGCCAGGAAGGTGGTCTGGAAGAGCAGGTCGCCGAGCTCGTCGATCAGCTTCTCGCCCAGCCCGTCGGTCTGGACCGCCTCGGCGACCTCGTAGGCCTCCTCGACGGTGTGCGGGATGATCGAGCTCGCGTCCTGGGCCCGGTCCCAGGGGCAGTCGCGGCGCAGGCGGGCCGTGAGCTCGAGCAGCGCACCGGCGGCGTGGCCGGCGGCCTGGCGCTCGAGCAACGGCCGCTCCGGCAGCGTCGGCGCGCCGTGCTGGTCGGCCAGCGCCAGCGCCACGCGAGTCGGTCGCCGCCAGGACGTCCTTGCCGGGACCGAGGTCGACCCCGGCCTCGAGCAGCAGCGGAGCGAGCGCGGCGGCGTCCTCGTCGAGCGTGCACGAGCCCCGCTCGGCCAGCGCGGCGAGCGCCGCGGCGGGCACCAGCTCGGGCTCCCCGGGGCCCAGCGCGACGATCAGCATCACTGGCATCGCCCGCAAACTAGCGAGAAGGGCGCCGGCTGGTGCCGGCGCCCTTCAGGTCCTGCCAGACGGTCAGGCGGTCGTTACTTGATCTTCACGACCTGGCCGTTGGCGCCGCCGAACGGACCGGCCGGGTCCGTGTTGGCGGGCAGGATGCTCCAGTTGGAGACGTACACCGCGCCGTTCGCCTTGACGGCGACGCCGCCGGGGAAGAACAGCGAGCCGGCACCGATCACCGTGCGGCTGCCGTTCGGCCAGATGCGCACGACGTCGCCGGCCGGGCTGCCGCTCTCGCGGTCAGCGGTGAACTCGGAGGCGTACAGGCTGCCGTCCGGGCCGAAGGCCACGCCGGTGATCGTGGTCAGGTCGGTCGCGAACACCGACATCTCGCCGGAGGGCGTGACCTTCCAGATCCGCGAGCCGCCGTTCGGGGTGGGCGGGCCTTCGCCGCCGAACTCGCCGACGTAGTAGTTGCCGTCGGGGCCGACCGCGACGCTGGTCGGCACGGACTGCGCGCCGGCGTCGTTGTTCGGGAACACGGCCAGCACCCGGGCGACGCCGTGGTCGACGTCGATCAGGTCGTTGCCGGCAGCGTCGGTGACCAGCACGTGACCGGGACCGACGACGGCGACGCCGTACGGGTCGGAGTCGACGCCCTGGCCGTCCGGATCGGTCGTGAACTCGATGTCGTCGATGTCCGCGACCTTGTGGACGCCCTGGTCGTTGGTCGTGCGGACCAGGTAGCCGAGCTGGTTGAGCGCGTGCGCCGCGCCCTTGATCGGCGGCAGCCCGCCGGCGCCGGCGGAGGTCACGGCCGAGAAGATCCGGCCGGGGCTCTGCACGCCGACGTCGTCGACGCCGGTGGTGAACGAGCCGTCCCGGCCGCCGGCCGAGACCAGGTTCGTGGCGATCCGGGTCAGGTTGTGGCCGACGATCTTGTCGATCGAGCCGGTGAACCCGAAGCACGTCTCGGGGTCGAGGCAGTTCGGGCCGGCGTCGCCGGCCTCGGCCAGGTAGAGCACCCCGCCGTCGCCGAACTCCAGGCCGCGCGGGTTGTTGAGGTGGTCGACGACGACCTCGACGTGGTCCGCGTGGGCGCGCGCCGTGGCGGCAGCGGTCCTGAACGAGGCCGCGCTGGTCTTCGCAGCGACTGCCGCGGTCGGGTCGCTGACGTGCACGGACGCCGTCCCCGCCTGTGCTCCGAGGACTCCGACGGTCCCGAGGCCGGCCACGGCGAGTGCCGCGACCGTCTTCCTGCGGACAGACAAATGAACCTCCTGAAAAGTGGCTTCCCCCCGCGGCGACCCTATGGCCCTCCGATCGACGGAGTCAAGGGGTGCTTATGGCCACCCGAGGAGGCACGTCCAGCTCCTGGAAATCCGGCGCTGACAGCGGGTGGAAAACCACCGAGGCGCCCGCACGTGGCGGGCGCCTCGAGGTGGCGTTCGGAGGTGGTGTGCGGCCTAGCCGGTGGTGGTGGCCCCGGTCGAGGGCCGTGGCGGTGGCCGGGGGCGCGTAGCCCTTCGCGTACTTGATCTTCGTCTTCAGCTTGGTGTCCAGCTTCTGGAACCAGTCGAAGAACGCCTTCTGCTTCTGGGTCCCCTCGAGCTGGGTCTTGATCTGGGTCTTCAGCGCAGCGTCGAGCGGCTTGGTCGTCGCCGGCTTGACGGCGCCGAGGGCCTCGATCAGGTGGTACCCGAACTGGGTCTTGACCGGCTTCGACACGACGTTCGGCTCGATCCCGAACGCCTCCTTGTCGAACGCCGGCACCGTCTGGCCCTTGGTGATGTTGCCGAGGTCGCCGCCCTTGACCTTCGAGCCCGGATCGGTCGAGTACTTCTTGGCCAGCGTGGGGAACGTCTTGTCGCTCGTGCGCAGCTGGTCGTACAGCATGTCGGCGGTCTTCTTGGTCTTCACCAGGATGTGGCGCACGTGGCGCGTCGCCGGCGTGGAGTACAGCGTCTTCTTGTTCTGGTTGTAGTACTGCGTGATCTTGGCGTCCGTGGTGTGGACGTTCTTCGTCAGAGCGTCGTACAGCTTCTGCTGCAGGAGCTGCTGCTGGATCGTGTCCTTCAGCTGGGCCTCGTTGATCCCCTGCTGCTTGAGCGCGGCCTGGTACTTCTTGTCGTCGACCTTCTTGGTCTTCGTGTCGGTGAAGAACTGGGCCTTGATCTGGTTGAGCTTCTTGGTGATGTCAGCGTCGGTGACCGTGACGTTCTGCTGGGTCGCGCCGACCTCGAGCTCCTGCACCTGGACGAGGTGCTGGATGGCCTGCTGCTGCAGGGCCTCCCACTCCTTGGAGCCCTTCTTGGGGAACGCCTGCTTGCGCGTCTTGTAGGTCTGCTGGGCCTGGGCCATCAGATCGTCGACCTGCTGCAGCGTGATGTCCGAGCCGCCGACGACAGCGACGGAGTTGCTCGGAACGTCGCCGCCTCCGCCGCCGCAGCCGGAGGCCACGCCGATGGCGACGGTGAGAACAGCAGCGGCCGCGATCGAACGCGGGCGACGCCAGGAACGGGGTGCGATCATCGAGAGAAAGCCTTGCTGAGTCGTCGTTCACAGCACGCAAGACAAGCCGTGTCAGGCAGCGCGCCTAGCAGCCACCATACCATCGACGAACTCCATTGCCTGCCGCATGCCGCCCCCTTCTGTGAGCCGGATCGACAGCTCCTTCGGGCCCACCTGATAGAGCGCGCGGGGGTGCTCTGCGCGGATCGCGCGGAGCTCCGCCGGCCCCACCGTGAGCTTGCCGATCGTGACCCGGCCGCCGCGCAGCGTGAGGTAGTCGGCGCCGAACGGGCGCGAGCTTCAGCCGCGCCTCCTGGATCAGCACGAGGTTCTCGACCGGCGGCGGCGGCGGGCCGAAGCGGTCGTGCAGCTCGACCACCAGCTCGCGCAGCTCGTCGGCGCTCTGGGCCAGCGCGATCCGGCGGTGGACGTCGATCTTGGCGGCCTCGAGCGGCACGTAGTCGGCCGGCACGTAGGCGTCCACGGCGACGTCGACCCGCACCGGCCGCATCTCGGGGACCACGCCCGCGCCGGAGACCTCGCGCACGGCCTCGGCGAGCATCTCGCAGTACAGCTCGAAGCCGACCGCTGCGACGTGCCCGGACTGCTCGTCGCCGAGCAGGTTGCCGGCGCCGCGCAGCTCGAGGTCGCGCATGGCGATCCGGTAGCCCGAGCCGAGCTCGGTGTAGTCGGCGAGGGTCGCGAGCCGCTGCCTGGCCTCCTCGGACAGCTCACGACCGTCCGGGTAGAGGAGGTACGCGTGGGCCTGGCGGTCCGAGCGGCCGACGCGGCCGCGGATCTGGTAGAGCTGCGACAGGCCGAGCATGTCCGCCCGCTCGATGATCAGCGTGTTGGCCTGCGGGATGTCGAGGCCGGACTCGATGATGGTCGTCGAGACCAGGACGTCGTCGTCGCCGCGCAGGAACGAGAGCATCACCGACTCGAGCTGGCGCTCGGTCATCTGGCCGTGGCCGACGCCGACCCGCACGTCGGGCACCAGCCGGCGCAGCTTCTCGGCCGCCTCGTCGATCGTCTCGACCCGGTTGTGCAGGAAGAACGTCTGCCCGCCGCGGTCGTGCTCGCGCTGGATGGCGTGGCGCACGAGCTCCTCGTCCCACTCCCCCACGTGCGTGCGGATCGACTGGCGGCCGCGCGGCGGGGTGGCGATGATCGAGATGTCGCGCAGGCCCGCGAGCGACATGTGCAGGGTGCGCGGGATCGGGGTGGCCGACAGCGAGAGCACGTCGACCTCGAGCCGCAGCTGGCGCAGGAGCTCCTTCTGGGCGACGCCGAAGCGCTGCTCCTCGTCGACCAGCACGAGCCCCAGGCTGCGCGGGATCACGTCGCGCGACAGCACCCGGTGGGTGCCGATGAGGATGTCGACCTTGCCCTCGGAGTAGTCCTTCAGGACCTCCTTGACCTCCTTGCCCGCGCGCAGGCGCGAGATCGTCTCGACCCGCAGCGGGAAGTCGCGGTAGCGGTCGCGGAAGGTCTGGCCGTGCTGCTGGGCCAGGATCGTCGTCGGCACCAGCATCAGGACCTGGCGGCCCTGGCTCGCGACCTTGAACGCCGCCCGCAGCGCGACCTCGGTCTTGCCGAAGCCGACGTCGCCGCAGATCAGGCGGTCCATCGGCCGCTCGGACTCGAGGTCGTCCTTGACCGTCTCGATGGCCCGCGCCTGGTCCTCGGTCTCGGTGTACGGGAACGCGCCCTCGAGCCGCTCCATCCAGCCGTCGTCCTCCTGGTACGGCGGGCGGGTGCGGGTCTGGCGCTGGGCGTACAGCGCGAGCAGCTCGCCGGCCAGCTCGTGCACCGCCACGCGGGCGCGGGACTTGAGCGTCTGCCAGGCCTTGCCGCCGAGCTTCGAGAGCGCCGGGGCGCGTCCGTCGGCGCCGACGTAGCGCGACACCTTGCCGAGCTGCTCGTGCGGGACGAAGAGCTTGTCCTCGCCGCGGAACTGCAGCTCGACGTAGTCCCGGGTGACGCCTGCGACGGTCTTGGTGTCGAACCGGACGAAGCGGCCGACGCCGTGGTCCTCGTGCACCACGTAGTCGCCGGGCCGCAGGTCGGCGAAGCCGGCCAGGGTGCGGCCGAGGCGGCGCGCGATCTCGGTGCCGGTGCCGGTGATGCGCCGGCGGAAGACCTGGGTCGAGGGCAGGACGGCCAGCGCCTGGGCGCTCGAGACGAACCCGCGCCGGGCCGGCGAGACGGCGAACAGGACGCCGGGGATGGCGGGCAGCGGCTCGCCCTCGTCGAGGATCCGGCCCTCGACGCGGCGGAGCCCCAGCAGGGCGCGCTCGGCGTCGCCGCGGTGCGGGAAGGTGACCAGCACCCGGAAGCCGGCCGAGACCAGCCCGCGCAGCTCGTTCTCGGCCTCGGCCAGCCCGCGGCCGGCGAGCGCCGGGCGCTGGGCCTCGAACGAGACCGGCGCGGCCTTCAGCGGGTCGAGCCGGGCGGCGGTGTCGACGATCTCGCCGGCGTCGCCGAGGCGGACGTAGGCGCGGCCGCGCTCGGCGGTCGGCAGGTGCTCGGCGACCTCGGACAGCCGCTCGTCGATCTCCTCCTGCAGCCGGGCCGGCTCCCAGGCGCAGATCGCGGCGCCGGCGATCAGCTCGGGCAGGATCGGGATCAGGCCGCGCGGGACGCGGGGCTTGCCCGCGTCGTCCTGCCAGGCCTCGAGGTCGACGTCGGCCTGGTCGGTGAGCTCGGCCGCCGGGTAGACGGTGCTCTGGTCGCACACGATCAGCGAGCGCTGGGTGAAGATCGAGAACCACGACAGGCGCTCGATCTCGTCGCCGAAGAGCTCGATGCGCAGCGGGTTCTGACCGGTCGTCGGGAAGACGTCGACGATGTCGCCGCGGGCCGCGACCTCGCCGCGATCGGAGACGGCGTCGACCCGCTGGTAGCCGGCCTCGACGAGCTGGGCCAGCAGGTCGTCGCGCTCGATGGTGTCGCCGAGTGACAGCCGCACCGGCTGCGGGCGCCGGTCGGGCGCGCCGACGCGCTCGACCAGGGCGTCGGAGGAGACGGCCACGAGCCCGCCCCGGGCCAGGAGGTCGAGAGCCCGGTGGCGCTCGCCGACCAGGTGCGGCGCCGGGTCGAGGCCCGAGCCATAGGCCACGCCGCGCGACGGCAGGAAGCCGACGGGCGCGCCCTCCGGCAGGTACCAGCCGGCCGCCTCGGCCAGCTCCCGGGCGAGGTCGTCGTCGCCCACCAGCACCGCCAGGCCGCGCCGCTCCTGCCCCTCGCGGGCCGACCACAACGCGGCGATCAGCGGCGCCAGCAGCGGCTCGGAGACGCGCGCCGCCGGAGCCACGCTCTGGCCCAGCCGGGCCGCGAACGCCTGCACCGCGTCGTCGCTCGCGAGCACGCTCGTGACCAGCGAGAGGGAGGCGGCGGAGGCGCCCCTCGGGTCGATTGTAAGATCGGGCCGGTCCATGACGATGTGGCCGCAGACGACCGTCTGCGGCATGCCTGGAGGATAGCCGTGTCCGACGCCGACGGCGCCCTGCTCGACGAGCTCACCGAGCTCCTGAAGATCCCCTCGATCTCGTCCGGAGGTGGCGATCCGGCGGACATCGACCGGGCCGCGGAGTGGTCCCGGACGAAGATCCAGGCCGCCGGGGGGACGGCCGAGGTCGTCCGCTACGAGACGGGCAACCCGCTGGTGGTGGGCGAGCTGCGCTCGAGCCGCGAGGACGCGCCGACGGTGCTCATCTACGGCCACTACGACGTCCAGTCGCCGAACCCCGTCGACGAGTGGACGACGGCCCCGTTCGAGCCGACGATCCGGGGCGAGCGCCTGTACGCCCGCGGGGCCAGCGACGACAAGGGCAACTTCTATCCGCTGCTGTACGTGGCCTGCGAGCTCGCGAAGGCGGGCACGCTGCCACTGCACGTACGGGTGCTGATGGAGGGCGAGGAGGAGACCGGCGGCCTGACGGCGCTTCGCTGGGTCGCCGAGGACAGCGGCAAGGCCGACTGCTGCATCGTCTTCGACAGCGGGATGGTCGACCAGGCGACCCCGGCGCTGACGCTCGGCGTGCGCGGCATCGTCTACCTGAACGTCAAGGTGCGCACCGCGCCCCAGAACCTGCACTCGGGGATGTACGGCGGCAGCGTGCTGAACGCGCTGCACGTGCTGCACCGGATGCTCGGGGCGATCCTGCCCGGGCCCGACGGCCGGGTGCGGGAGGAGCTGCGGATCGGCATCCAGCCGCCGGCGCCCGAGGAGGAGGAGTCCTGGAAGCAGCTCCCGCCGGGCGACTCGGTGATCACCGAGCTCGGCGGGCGCCCGGTCGACGCCGGCGCCGGCGCGCGCTTCTACCGCTCGAACTGGTCGGACGCCTCGGTCGACGTGCATGGCATCGCCGGCGGCGACGCCTTCCAGCACCGCACGATCGTGCCGCCGACGGCCGACTGCATGGTCTCGATGCGGCTCGCCCCGGGCCAGGTCGCGGCGGACGTGCAGGAGGTGCTGATCCGGCTGCTGCGCGAGGCCGCACCGGAAGGCGCCGACGTCGAGATCACCGCCACCGGCACCGCCGAGCCGGCCGCCTTCGACCCGGCCGAGCCCGCGCTGAAGCTGGCGGTGGAGGCGATGGAGAAGGCCTGCGGCGCGCGGCCGCTGCTGGTGCGCTCCGGTGGCTCGATCGGCGTGCTGGCGGCGCTGGCCGACAAGGGCATCCCGACGATCCTGAGCGGGTTCGGGCTCCCCGACGACCACATCCACGCGGCCGACGAGAGCTTCTCGCTCGAGTCGCTGCGGCTCGGGGAGGCCTCGGCGCGGGAGCTGTACGCCGCGCTCGCGACCCTTTCGTAGCGCCACCCGGGAATAAGCCGCGCCCCGCGGGGTCGGGATGAGCATGCGCATGCTCTTCGCCACCACCCGCTCCGCGGGGCACTTCGGCCCGCTCGTGCCGTTCGCCCACGCGGCCAGGCGCGCAGGGCACGACGTCCTGGTCTCCGCGCCCCTGTCCTCCGCCGGCATGGTCGGCCGCGCCGGGCTGAAGCTCCGGCCCCACGACGACCCCGACGAGGCCGAGGTCTCGAAGGTGATCGCGATGGCCCGCCGGCTGCCGCCGGTCGAGTCGAACGGCCTGGTCTTCGGGGAGGTCTTCGCCGGCTACCACGCCCGAGCGGCGCTGCCCGGCCTGCTTTCCACGATGCGGGCCTACGAGCCCGACGTCGTGGTCGGCGAGATCGCCGAGTGCGCCTCGCCGCTGGCCGCCGAGAGGCTCGGCATCCCCCACGTCTCGGTGGACATCGGCCTGGCCTACGACGTGCGGGTGGTCTGGCCCTACGTCGTCGCCGGCATGGCCCGGCTGCGGCGCTTCGCCGGCCTGCCGCCCGAGCTGCACGCACCGGCCACGCCGATGCTCACGATGTGCCCGCCCTCGCTCGCGACGCCGGGCGCGCACGGCGAGCGCGAGGTGCTGCGCTTCCGCGAGCGGGCCATGCGCCGCGCCGCGCTGGGTGACTGGTGGCCCGGCAACGACGCGCCGCTGGTCTACGTCTCGTTCGGCTCGGTCGCGCCGACCACCGACGCCTTCCCCGGGCTCTACCGGACGGCGATCGACGAGCTCGCGAAGCTGCCGGTGCGGGTGCTGGTGACGGTCGGCGACAAGCGCGACCCGCGCGATCTCGGCCCGCTGCCGCCGTCGGTGCACGTCGAGCGCTGGGTTCCCCAGGCCGACGTGATGCCGCACGCCGCGGCGATGGTGGGCCACGGCGGCTCGGGCACGACGCTGATCGCGCTGGCGGCGGGAGTGCCGCAGGTCGTCATCCCGCTGTTCGCCGACCAGCCGGCCAACGCCGGCAAGGTCGACCAGCTCGGCGCAGGGCTCGCCCTGGACGGCGCCGTCGGCGTCGGCCGGGCGGTCACGGCGCTGCTCGAGGAGCGGAGCTTCCTGCGCGAGGCCCGGGCCGTCGCCCGCGAGATCGCGGGCCTGCCGCCGGTCGACGACGCGGTGCGGACGCTCGAGCAGATCGCGCGCCAGAACGAGCTGGTCGCTCAGGCCGTCGGAACCGCGCCGTCCCGACCGAGCCAGATCGCGTAGCGCGCCTTCGGGTAGCCGTCGGCCCGGGCGCCGCCGGCGTACTCCCACTCGAGGTACGTGTAGCGGCCCGTGCCCTCGAAGCCCAGGCCGACGGCGTGCACGACGACGGGCACGGCGCCCTTCTGGCCGGCGGTGAACATCCCGGTGGCGGTGGCGATCGGGCGGCCCCAGCCGCTCCAGCGCAGGTCCTGCGAGGGCCAGCGAGCCGCCGCGCGTCAGGGCGAAGCTCACCGGCTTGCGGGCGGCGGCGGCGACCTTCGGGATCGAGATCGTGGCCCGGGCCGCCGTGCGCAGCCGCGGGCTCGTGCAGCTCGACGGGAGCCCGACGCCGAGCCAGTCCCGGTAGATCGAGCGCGCCGCGCTCTGGCAGCCGTAGGCGTCGCAGCAGCCAGCGTCGACGACGCCCCAGAACGTGCCCGAGCGCTGGAACAGCAGGCCGAGCGTCTCGAGCGTCGTGTTCGGGCCGCTGAAGGTGACGCCGCCGAAGCCGTAGCCCGGCCCGGCGGTCGACACCCTGAACGCGTTGAACCGGCCCTTCAGCCCCTTCGCCGGCCCCGCTCTGCTGCAGCAGGTGCTCGTAGAGCTGGGCGCCGGCGAGCAGCTGGGCGTGCTCGCTCGCCGACGGCGCGCGGGCGGCCTGCGCCGCCGGCACGGCGGAGCGAGCAGGGCGAGGACGACGAGCAGCGAGACGCCGCATGCCCCGACCGTACCAGCGCCGGTCCGGCCGGAAATACGTCACGGCGTGCGCTCGGCGTGGCGCACGCGGCTCGCCGCCGATGTCGATCGAGGCGACCACGTGGCCGCCGTCGCGCAGCTCGAGGCCGGACTCGCCGAAGGCCAGGCGCAGCCGCCAGGCCCACATGCTGCTCGTGTCCTTCCAGGGCAGGTCGATGCAGCGCGCGGTGGCGTGCGCGGCGTCCAGCGCGTGCACGAAGACGGTGCCCTTCGGGGTCAGGTAGAGCGTGTAGACGCGGCGACCGTCGGCGCTCGCGAGCCGCTGCAGCGGCGTGCCCGACATCCGCCACTCGTGCTCGACGCGGTCGACGATCGGCTGCGGCCGCAGCCGCCCGGCCTGCAGGTCGTAGACCCGGACCTGGTAGGCCCACAGGTCACTGCGGCTCACGTGCTGGATCAGGTACAGGAGCCGTCCGCGCGGCGAGATCGCGTCGAACGCGTAGTCGCCGCGGAACGTGAGCATCCGGGGCTCGGCGCGCAGCTGCGGGTCGAGGACGGCGAGGTGCGAGACCCTCGCCGGGTAGGCGCGCGGCACCGCGGCGAGCACCAGCGTCCGCCCGTCGGCCGCGAAGCCGGCGTGCGCGCCGGCGAAGGTGACCACCGGGACGCCGAAGTGCCCGGCGAGCGTGCGCCGGGCGACCTGGCGCCCGCCGGGGCCGGACACCGTGACGATCGTCTGGTCTCCGTGCGGCCGTGGCGACACCACCAGCTCGCCGCCGGGCGCGGCGAGGTCGGCGTTCGGATCGGCGACCGGCACGTAGCCGTCCGCCAGGGAGCTGGCGGGAACGGCGGCCAGCACGGCGGCCAGGAGCAGCGATCGGTGGAGCACGGTGACCTCCTCGGTTCACCGGGACCTACGGCCGCCGGCGCCCGGAGGTCCGCTCAGGGCCAGCGGGTCAGCGCGGCGGCGATCCCCTCGGCCGCGATCAGCTCGACCGCGTCGGCGGCCTCGCCGATCATCGGGCCGGGATCCTCGTCGGGCTCGAACGGGGCCAGGATCCAGTCGGCGATGTCGCGCCGGTCGCCCCGCCGCGGCCGCCCCACGCCCAGCCGGACGCGCAGGAAGTCGCGCGTCCCGAGCGCGTCGGCCAGCGAGCGCAGGCCGTTGTGGCCGGCGAGCCCGCCGCCCTGCTTGGCCCGCACCCGTCCGAAGTCCGACTCGAGGTCGTCGTGCACCACCACCACCGCGTCGGGACCGAGCCCGTACGAGCGCGCGGCCTTCTGCACCGGCGGCCCGGACACGTTCATGTAGCCCTGCGGCGCGAACAGCGCCAGGGTCGCCCCGCCGGGGAGCCGGATCTCGCGCAGCTCCCCGCCGTGCTTGCCCCGCGGCCGGTCCGCGCCGTGGCGCTCGGCGAGCTCGTCGAGCACCAGGAACCCCACGTTGTGCCGCGTGCGGCGATAGCGGGGGCCCGGGTTGCCGAGCCCCGCGACGACGACGTCCACCTGCGCCCGGTGCTACTCCGCGTCGCCCGAGGACTCGCCCTCGGCCTCGGCGGCACCTTCCTCGCCACCGGCACCCTCGGCACCCTCGGCGCCCTCGGCCTCCTCGAGCTCCGGCTCCACGAACTCGGCCGGGATGGCGATGGAGGCGATCAGGGTGTCGGGATCGTCCTCGATGGTGACGCCGGCCGGCGCCTGCACGTCGGCCACGCGGAGCGTGCTGCCGACGCCGAGCTCGCTCACGTCGACCTCGATCTGGCCCGGCAGCTGGGCGGGGAGCGCGGTCACGCTGAGCGAGTGCACCGGCTGGTCGAGCACGCCGCCCTCGAGCGCCACGCCGCGCGGCTCGCCGACCAGCACGATGTTCGTCACGCTGGTGACCGGCTGGTCCATCCGCACCTCGATGAGGTCGAAGTGGATCATCCGATCGCGGACCGGGTCGACCTGGTAGTCCTTGATCAGGGCGGGCGTTCGATCGCCGTTGACGACGACGTCGAAGATCGCGTGCACACCGGCGGAGTGGAACGCCTCGCGCAGGTGGCGCGCGTCGACGGAGATCGGCTCGGGCGTACGGCCGTGACCGTAGAAGATGCCGGGGATCTTGCCGGTGCGGCGAAGGGCCCGCGCGACGGACGACTTGCCGGGCGTGCGTGCCTCGACCTCGAGGGTGACGCGTTCCATGGGCCTGCGCTCTCTTTGCGTGTGACGTGTCTGGGCAGGCCGACGCAAGCCGCCGGCCTGCCGGGACACTAGCAGCTGAAGGTGCCGCGAATGGCGGCTCCAGACAGCTCGCGACCGCTGAACGACCCCTTCGCCGCACCGCCGGCAAGGGTCACCGTCACCGAGGTGCGCAGCGTCAGGCGCTTGCCGCCGACGTTCAGCGCGACCGTCGGCCGGTCGTGCTGGCCGCGCCTTCGAGCCGTCGGTGATGATGCCGAGGTAGGACGGCGGGGACTTCGGGGCGAGGCTCATCGTCCCGATGTTCAGGGTGAAGCCGGACGCGACGCGGATGCAGCTGCCGCCGTGCAGCCGGTAGGTCCGGGCGCCGACGTGGACGGTGGCCTGGGCCGGGCCGCAGAAGACGCGGGCCGGCGCGCTGGCCACGATCTTCACGGACGGGGTGCAGACGGGCGCAGCGGGCAGGGCGAAGAGCATGGGGTGGTCCTTCCAGAGCGTGCGGGGTTGTCGCGTTGCATGACACGCCCGCCAGATCGCCTATTCCCAGGCCGCGGATCCTGCGCTAGGGTCGTCCCGTCGCGTTCTCGACCGACGCGGCCCGAGGTCATGGCTTGCCTCGCTCTGCGCCGCCCCTTCCGGGTGGCGCCTCCACGAGCAGAGGTAGCCACACATGTCCTCCCCCCACGACCGCCGCCGGTTCCTCGGCCGCGCCACGATCGCCATCGGCGGCGCGATGGGCGCCGTCATCACGGTGCCCGCCGCCGCGAGCCTCGTCGCCCCGGCGTTCCACACCAACACGTTCGACTTCATCGACCTCGGGCCGGCCTCGAACTTCCCCGAGAACCCGGGCGGCTCGTTCACGATCGTCACCTTCGAGTCGCGCGACCCCGACCCGACCGGGATCTACCGGCGCGTGTCGTTCGTGCGCAACGAGGGCGGCGGGCGCTTCACCGCGCTCTCGAACACCTGCATGCACGTCGGCTGCCCGGTGCGGGCGTTCTCGACCGGCTTCGGCTGCCCGTGCCACGGCGGCCAGTACGACCTCGAGGGACGCCCGACCGCCGGCCCGCCCGTGCGGCCGCTGAACCGCTACGAGACGAAGGTCGACGCCCGCGGCCACCTGATCCTCGGCCGCCTCGACGCCGTCGACTTCGCCCTGCGCCGCCACCCGCTGGCCCCGCCCGGGCGTGCCGGTGAGCGGCCTGCTCGCGCCGCTCTATCCGCAAGCGCCGCTGTGAGCGCACCCCGGCGCCGGGCGCGCGACCCACCGGCCCGGCCCGCCACCCGTCCGTCGACATCCCCAGAGACACAGGAGCACCCCCATGCACTCGCTCATCAAGACAGCTCGGCCTGCCGCTCGCCGCGGCCGCCGTGCTCGCCTCGGCCCCGGCCGCCGCGTCGGCCGCGCCCCGCACGAACCCCGTCGTGGCCTGGAACCGCACCGAGCTCACGATCCTGCGGACGCCCGGCGTCCAGCCGGGGTCGCTGCACCCGACCCGCTCGCTGGCGATGGTCTCCGAGGCGGAGTGGAACGCGATCCAGGCCACCCGCGGCAACGCGGCGTCCCCGCGGGCCGCGCTCGACGCCGCCGCCCGCACGGTCCTGCGTGGCGCCTCTACCCGACGCAGCAGGCGCTCGTGGACAACGAGTACCAGACGCTGCTGCAGCAGGTCCCCGTCGGCGCCCGCCGCGACGCCGGCATCACCCTCGGCGCCAACGTCGGCCAGGCGGTGCTCGCCGCGCGGGCCGACGACGGCTCGGCGGTCGTCCCGCCGCCGTTCGTCCCCGGCTCGGCGCCGGGCGACTACCAGCTCACCCCGCCGGCGTTCCCCCAGCCGGTGTTCACCACCTGGGGCGCGGTGAAGCCGTTCGTCCTCAGCTCGGGCTCGCAGTTCCGGCTGCCCGCCCCGCCGGCGCTCACGAGCGCCACCTGGACCGCGGCGTACGACGAGGTGCAGTCGCTCGGCTCGCTCACCAGCACGACCCGCACGCCCGAGCAGACGACGATCGCCCGCTTCTGGAACGCCCCGATCCAGAACTACTGGAACGAGATCGCCCAGAGCTCGGTGCTCGCCCACCACAGCTCGGTGAAGGAGAGCGCGCAGGTCTTCGCGCTGCTGAACGAGACCCTGGCCGACGCCACGATCGCGTTCTACGACTCGAAGTACACCTACGCGTTCTGGCGGCCGATCACCGCGATCCACGCCGGTGACACGGACGGCAACCCGGACACCGTCGGCGATCCGACCTGGACGCCGCTCTCGACGACCCCGGCCGACCCGTCCTACCCGGGCGCGCACAGCGTCGTCTCGGCCGCCTCGGCGGACATCCTCTCGTCGTTCTTCGGCGACCGGAACAAGCTCGTCGTGAGCTCCGAGCTGCTGCCCGGCGTGACCCGCTCGTTCGGCTCGTACTCGGCCATCGTCAAGGAGGCCGGCACGAGCCGCATCTACGGCGGCGTGCACACCCGGATCGACCACGTCGCCGGCATGCAGCTCGGCGACGACGTGGCCCGGTTCGTCCTGTCGAAGAACCCGCGCGCGTAGCTACGCAGCGGGCGAGGGCGAGGGTCCCGCGGTCCTGCGGGATCCTCGCCCGAGCACGTCCTGCTGGTCGAGCAGGGCCCGGGCGACGTCGGGCAGGCGGCGGTTGCGCTCCCGCGCCGCGCGCTGCAGGCGGCGGAAGGCCTCGGCCTCCGGGACGCCGAGCGACTCGGCGAGCATGTCCTTGGCCCGCTCGACCAGCTTTCGCTCCTCGAGCAGGCGCGCCGACTGCTCGGCCCGGGCCTCGGCCCCGGCGAGCTCGGCGTGGCGCGCGGCGCTCACCCGCAGGGCGGCGTCGAGCGCCGGCGTCTCGACCGGCTTGACGAGGTACGCGCCGACGCCCGCGTCGGCGGCCTCCTCGACCAGGCTCGAGTCGTTCTGCCCGGTGACGATGACCACCGGGCGGCGAAGCCCGTGATGGGTGAGGGTGCGGGCGAGCGTCGAGACCGTCGACGAACGGCAGGCCGATGTCCAGCAGGTACAGGTCGGGCGGCTCGGCCAGGGCCCGCTCGAAGGCCGCGCGGCCGTCGGGGTACGGGCCGTCGACCTCGTGTCCCAGCCCGCGCAGCCGGCCGGCCAGCGCCAGCGCCACGAGCGGTTCGTCCTCGGCGATCAGGATGCGCACGGCGTCCTCCTGGGGAAGGCGACCCGGGCGCGCGTGCCGCGCCTCGCCGTTCTGGACTTCGAGGGTTCCGTCGAGGCCGTACTCGACGACGTGGCGCACCAGCGTCAGGCCGGTGCCGGCGGTTGCGGAGCGAGCCGGTGCGGCCGGCGTCCTCGACGGTCAGCCGGACGGCGTCGCCGCCGTCGAGCGTGAGGGTGATCGGCGCGCGGCCGTGCTTCGCAGCGTTCGTGAGCAGCTCGTTGGCCACGATCCCGACCCGCTGGGCCCGCTCGAGCGGCATCGCCAGCGGCTCGGCCCGCACCTCGATGCGCGCCGTCGAGGCCGGCGGCGACCCGGCGCAGCAGCTCGTCCACCGCGACGTTCTCGCCGCCGTGACGGCCGAGCAGCTCGTGCACGGTGGCGATGCGAGCGGATGCGGTCGGCGGCGCGGTCGATGCCGCCGTCGCCCTCGTCCCGGGCCAGGTAGAGGAGGTCGGCCACGCTCTGCAGGCTGTTCTTGATGCGGTGGTGGGCCTCGGCGGTGAGCTCGCGGCGGAGCTCGGACTCGCGGGCCTCGCGCTGGAAGGCCTGGGCCAGGGCCAGCACGACGATCACGTCGACGACCACCAGCGGCAGGCGCACGGCGGTGGTGGCCGGCGGCACCGAGGCGAGCACGGTGCTCGCCGCGCAGGCGCCGAGGGCCAGCGCGCACCAGACGAGCCGGCGCCTGCCGGCGTTCGCCAGGGCGATGAACGGGATGGTGAGGAACGCGAGCAGCGCGAGCTGGGCGTCCAGCGTCAGCACCAGCAGCGGCACGACCAGGGCCAGCGCGGCGGAGAGGGCGTCGAACGCGCGGTGCCGGGGCACGCCGAGCGAGAGCCAGCCGAGGCCGCGGCCGGCCTGCAACACCCAGCGGTCGATCATGGCCCTCCCTACGGCGTGAACGCGCGGTCGGATCGAGTCTGTGGGGAGGCCGCTGCCCGCGGCCGACCGTTAATCCGGCCCTAACACTCGCTCGCCGGCGGGAGGATCAGAAGAGCTGGTTCTCGCCCTCGAAGATGGCCGAGACCGAGTCGTCGCGGAAGACGTTGTCGATCGTGTCGGCCAGGATCCGGGCGACGGACAGCACCTTGACCTTGGCCGGCGCCTCGACGGGGTCGACCGGGATCGTGTCGCAGACGACGACCTGCTCGAGCACCGACTCCTCGATCCGGCCGAGCGCCGGCCCGGAGAACACCGGGTGGGTGGCGCAGGCGAAGACCCGGGTCGCGCCGCGCGTCGGAGATCGCCTTGGCGCCCGCGCACAGCGTGCCGGCGGTGTCGATGATGTCGTCGCTGATGATCGCGACCTTGCCGTTCACGTCGCCGATGATGTTGGTCGACCTCGGCCTCGTTGTGCGACGGCCGCTCCTTCGTGAGCAGCGCGAGGTCGGCGCCGAGCATCTCGGCGAACTTCTTGGCCAGCTTCGCCCGGCCGGCGTCGGCGGAGACGACGACCAGCTTCTCGCGCGTCAGCCCCTTGTCGCGGAAGTACTGGGCGAACTGCGGCAGCGCCGTCATGTGGTCGACGGGGATGTCGAAGAAGCCCTGCACCTGGCCGGCGTGCAGGTCCATCGTGAGCACCCGGTCGGCGCCCGCGACCTGCAGCAGGTCGGCCACCAGGCGCGCGGTGATCGGCTCGCGCGGCGAGCTCTTCTTGTCCTGGCGCGAGTACGGGTACCAGGGGACGACCACCGTGATCCGCTTGGCAGAGGCCAGCTTGGCGCTCTGCACCATGATCAGGAGCTCCATCAGGTTCCGGTTGACCGGCGCGGAGCCGGACTGCACCAGGAACACGTCGGCGCCGCGGATCGACTCGTCGTAGCGGACGTAGATCTCGCCGTCCGAGAAGGTCTTCAGCCGGATCCGGCCGAGCTTCAGCCCGAGCTCGTCGGCGATCTTCTTGGCCAGATCGGGGTTCGAGCGACCGGCGAACAGCATCATCCGGCGCGTGTTCTCGCGCTCGTGCGTCGACGACAGCTCGGCCTCGGGTAGCTGGCTCGCAGCCGCGCGGCGTCGCGAGCTCGGGACCCAGCAGGGTGGTCGTGGACTCGCTCACGAAGTCCGCCTCCTCGTGACTCGCTCGGCATAGCCTTCGATGTTGGTCTGCCGGGGCCTCGCGATGCCCAGCGCGCCCGGCGGGATGTCGTCGGTGATCGTGGAGCCGGCCCCGGTGTAGGCGTCGTCGCCGACCGTGACCGGGGCGACGAAGACGGTGTCGGAGCTCGTGTGCACCCGGCTCCCGATGACCGTCCGGTTCTTGCGCTGGCCGTCGTAGTTCGCGGTGATGTTGCCGGCTCCGATGTTCGAGTCCTCGCCGATCTCGGCATCGCCGAGGTACGACAGGTGCGGCACCTTGCTGCGAGCTCCGAGGCGGGTGTTCTTGAGCTCCACGAACCGGCCCACCCGGGACCTGTCGTGTAGCACGGTGCCCGGACGGAGGTAGGCGAACGGGCCGACGACGACGTCCTCGCCGATCTCCGCGCCGATGGCCACGACGTGCGGCCCGACGACCGCCCCGCGGGCCACGATCGTGCCTGCCCTGAGCGTGGTGAAGGGCTCGATCCGGCAGTCGGCGACGAGCTCCACGGAGCTGTCGATGTAGGTCGTCGCCGGATCGACGATGCGGGCCCCGTTCAGCATGTGCCGCTCGCACAGGCGCCGGTTGATGCGGGCCTCGAGCGTGGCCAGCTCGACCATCGTGTTGACGCCGTCGCAGCTCTCGTGGTCGGGCTCGTGCACCGCCACGGTCGTCTTGCCGTCGGCGGCCAGGATCCCCACGACGTCGGTCAGGTAGCGCTCGCCCTGGGCGTTTCGGGTGTCGAGCCGGCCGAGCGCGTCGCGCAGCGCGGCGGCCTCGAAGCAGTAGACGCCGACGTTGGCCTCGTCGATCGCGAGCCTGCTCGGGCGTCGCGTCGCGGGCCTCGACGATGCGCTCGACGCCGTGCGGGCCGTGCACGATCCGGCCGTAGGGGTTCGGGGCGTGCGATGCGGGCGGAGACGAGCGCCGCGGCGGCCCCGGCCTCGGCCCGGGCCTCGATCACGCGCCGGATGGTCTCGGCGTGGATCGCCGGCGTGTCGCCGTACAGCACGACCACCGTCTCGATGTCGTCGGGCAGGGCGGCGAGCCCGACCTCGGCCGCGTGACCGGTGCCGAGCGCCGGCGACTGCTCGGCGAGCTGGACGCCCGGCAGCCGCGCGTGGACGGGCTCGGCGATCGACGGCGAGACCACGGCCACGACGGAGTCCGAGCCGGCCTCCCGGGCCGCCTCGACGACCCACTCGAGCATCGGCCGGCCGCACAGCTCGTGCAGGACCTTCGGCACCGCGGAGCGCATGCGGGTGCCGAGGCCACCTGCCATGACGATCGTCGTGATGGATGGCGTCAAAAGGTGTGATGGGGTCGCGAGCGCGGCGTTGCGGCCTCTCGCGAGCATCGTAGCGGCCGGGTCCCCGGCGCGGTCCGGGGCGCGCCTGTCGGCTACGACGCGCGGTCTTCGCGGCGGCGCGAGCGGCCCTGCTGGTCGGCCTCGCGGCGCGGCAGCTCGACGACCTGCGGGGTGTCGGCGAGGCTGGCGATCAGGGCCTCGACGACGGCCGGGTCGAGGTGGGTGCCGGCGATCCGGCGCAGCTCGTGCACCGCCTCGGCGTCGCCGCGGGCCTGGCTGTAGGCCCGCTCGTGGGTCATCGCGCTGAAGGTGTCGGCGGCGGCGACGATCCGGGCCTCGATCGGGATCTGCTCGCCGACCAGGGCGTCCGGGTAGCCGGAGCCGTCGAAGCGCTCGTGGTGGTGGCGGACGGCGAGCGCGGCGTCGGCGAGCCGGTCGATCCGGCGGACGATCTGCTCGCCGACCTCGACGTGGCGGCGCAGGGCGCCCCACTCCGTCGGGTCGAGCGGCGCGGGCTTGTTCAGGATCTCGTCGGCGACGGCGACCTTGCCGACGTCGTGCAGCCAGCCGCCGAGCCGCGTCCGCAGCACCTGCGAGGCCGGCAGCTCGAGCCGCTCGGCGATCCGGGCCGCGAGGTCGGCGACCTGCTCGCAGTGGTGCTCGGCGAGGCCCTCGTGCGCCGAGGCCGTCCAGGCCAGGCCCTGGGCCAGGCGGATCGCCTCGGGCTCCTCGGCCACCAGGTCGTCGGCGGTGAGGTCGCTGAACATGCGGGCTCGGTTGCGGCCGCGGCGCTTGGCCGAGTACATCGCGAGGTCGGCGTCGTGCAGCAGCGTGTCGCCCGGCCTCGTCGCCGCGCAGCGAGCCGCCGATCGAGACGGTCACCGCGAGCCCGCCGGCCTGGGTGAAGACCGCCGCGCCGGCGACCTCGACCCGAACGCGCTCGGCCAGGTCGCGCAGCTGGCGCTCGTCCTCGACGTCGCGCACCAGGAGGCAGAACTCCTCGCCGCCGAGCCGGGCCACGAGGTCGCGGCCGCGGGCGGCGCGGCGCAGCCGGTTGGCCACCGCGACCAGCACCTCGTCGCCGACGACGTGGCCGAAGCTGTCGTTGATCCGCTTGAAGTGGTCGATGTCGAGCACCAGCAGGCCGGGCCGGCCGCCGTCTTCCTGGCACCGGCGCGGCGGCGAGCTCCTGCTGCAGGTGCTGGCGGCTCGCGGCGCCGGTGAGGACGTCGATCTGGGCGGCGCGGGCGAGCTCGGCGGCGAGCGACTCGGCCTGGGCCAGCGCGGCCTGCAGGCGCTCGGCGTCGCGGCGCTGGGTGCTGATGTCGATGCAGATGCCGTCGACGACCAGGCGGCCGTCGTGCAGCCGGCGCGGCTTGGCCCGGTGCAGGAGCCAGCGGTCGACCCCGTCGAAGCCGCGCACCCGGTACTGGTCCTCGATCGGGTGGCCCTCGCGCAGGCGCTGGTCGCCGAGCACGAAGAGCTCGAGGTCGTCGGGGTGGACCCGCTCGCGCCAGACCTGGTGGAGCTCGGCGCCCGCCGGGCAGCGGACCGCCCAGGATCAGCTCCCAGCCAGGGCCGGCGTACAGGCAGCTCCAGCCGCCGTCCTCGTCGCCGACCAGGGTGTAGAGCGACTCGTCGATGCTCTCGACGATCCGGTCGAGGTTCTCCCGGGCCTCGGCGAGCTCGCTGTCCATGCGGCGGCGCTCGGTGACGTCGGTGACGATCCCGTCGACCATCAGCCGGCCGTCGCGCAGGAGCTGCGGCCAGCCGCGGTCCCAGATCCAGCGGACCCGCCCGTCGACGCCGGTGAGGCGGTACTCGAGGTCGCGCGGCTCGCCGGCCAGGAGCGCCTGATCGGCCTCGTCGTAGGCCGCGAGGTCCTCGGGGTGCAGCGCCGCCGTCCAGATCTCGCCGAGGGTCGTGCCCTCGGGCAGCGGGCCGCCGAGCAGGCGCTCGGCCCGTTCCCGTCCGCCCAGGAAGTGCAGGTTGACCGGCCCGCCGGGGGTCTGCTCGAGGGTGTACAGCGAGTCGTCGAGCGACTCGGCGATGCGGGTGCCGGTGCCGCGGGCCTCGCGCAGGGACATGGCCAGACCGTGGGTCACGGCCGCGGTGACGACGATCCCGAGGAGCCGGGCGCCGAACGAGGTGAAGCCGTGTGCGCCGGTGTCGGCGAGCGCGATCGGGGTCGCGGCGGCGACCCCGTAGCAGAGCAGGGCGAGGCCGACGAGCGACGAGCGCATGTACACGCCGAAGTAGGCGACGGGGACGACCAGCAGCGCCAGGAGCAGGTCGCGGTCGTGCTGCATGGCGGCGGCGCCGAGCGCGAAGCCGACGGCGCTGACCGGCGCCATGACGGCCCAGGCGCGCTCGGTCAGGACCCGCTGGCGGACGATCCAGGCGAAGGCCACGAGGCCCACCAGCAGGGACAGCGCGAACGGCAGCGGCCGCGCGGCGGCGCCGCCGCGCAGGGCGATCAGGGCCGCGAAGGGCACCACCAGGGACGCCAGGACGACGGCGCTGCGGTACTGGGCTCGCGGCGCGTCCTCGAACACGGCGCGCAGGGCCCGCGCCACCGGCTGCGGCGGAGGCGGGACCGACCAGCCGCGGGTACGCGGCGACGGGATGATGCGGGCGGGCGGCAAGGGAATGGGGTTCGTGGCGTCCGGAGGGGCGGAGGCGCCTGCGACGGGCGGCAAACGCCCTCCCTCACAGTTGTCGCGCAACGGGTGGGCCGGCGCATGCCCCGAATGGAGGATTCAGCAGATTACGCTACCGCCGATTGGCGTGATCCCTACCCTCGGAGGGCATGCGCTGGATGCGTGCTCTCGGTGCTCGCAGTCCTGGCCGGAGCGGGGGTTTTCGCCCTCGGCCGGCACACCGCCGACCACCCCTCGGGGGAGAGCCCGGGCGCGGCCTACGCCCGCGGGTTTCGCGACGGACGGGCGTCCGGCGTCGAGGAGGGCCGGGCGCTGCAGCAGCCGCAGGCCGGACGGGCGGCGTTCAAGGCCGGCTACGCCGCCGGCGCCGACGACGTGTTCGGCGGCTACGACGGCGGCTGGTCGCTCGGCACGCCGTACGTGGTGACGCTCGAGGATCCGCCCGGGCCGCGGGCCTACGCGATCGCCTCGCGGTCGCTGCCGTAGAGGAACCGGCGCACCTCGACCGGCGAGCGCAGCCGGTGGACGGCGACGTCGCGGTCGAGCTCGTCGAGCAGCCGCAGCACGCGCGGCCGGTCGTGCGTCGGGTAGCTCCAGATCCAGCGCAGGAACGCGAGGTCGAAGCCCTTCGCCGCAGCCGTCCGGGAGGTCGGGCCGTGCGCGCCCGCGGTCGCGCACGAGCCGGGTGAGCGCGCGGCGCAGGCAGGTGCGCCGCGGCAGGTCGAGGAAGACGACCGTGTCGGCCCGGGCGAAGCGCTGGTCGGCCGCCGTCGTGGCAGCAGGAAGTTCCCGTCGAGCACCCAGCGCTCGGCCTGGACCGCCTCGTCGAGGGCCGCCCGCGCGGCGCCCTCGGGCCGGGCCTGCCAACCGGGTTCCCAGAACAGCCGGTCGAGGTACACCACCGGCAGGCCGAGCGGGCGCGCGAGCGCGCGGGCGAGGGTGCTCTTCCCCGCCCCGCCGCAGCCCAGGATCGCGATCCGCTGCACGACGCTGATCCTATGGCGCGATCTAGACTTCGGGGCCTTCCGTTGGGGCGTGGCCAAGTGGTAAGGCATCGGGTTTTGGTCCCGTGATCGCAGGTTCGAATCCTGCCGCCCCAGCCTCGACGGCGGTCACCGCTCCGAGCTCCACGGGAGCTCGTCCCAGCCCTCCGGGCGGGCGACGCGCCAGCCGCCCCGGAACGGCGCGCCCGCCTCCTCGTCCGAGTCCGTGTCCCGCTCGACGCTCGCGCCGTGGCGCAGGGCGGCCTCCGAGCGCCTGGCGACGCGCCAGAACGTCTCCTCGTTCAGGTCGCGGTTGCCGGCGCAGACGAGCACGCACGGACCGTCGCCCGCTCCGACGAAGGTGTGCGCCGCGCCGGGCGGGCAGTGCACGAAGTCCCAGGCGCGCAGGCGTCGCTCCTGGTCCTCGATGATCAGGACGCACTCGCCGAGCAGCACGAGGAAGTCCTCCTGCACCGACTCGGCGTGGTACATGCCGGCCGGCCGCCCCGGCTGCAGGACGCGCAGGGCGAACCCCGCGCCGGGCTTGACGTACTCGCTGAGATCCGGCCGGCCACGCAGGACGAAGTCGTCGGACTCGAAGATGCAGCAGGCCTGAAGCGCATCGTTGTTCATCCAGGCGGCGTCCCGCGCATTGAGCACGAACCACCCCGCCGTCACGGGCGCGAGCCCCGACTCGACCCGCTCGAGCCGTGCTTCTTCCATCGTCGAACCTCCTGAGGACCAGGCGCGCGCTGCGCGCGGGAGCATCGAAACGAACCGCGGGGAGCGACGGGTGCTGTCACGGCCAGCAAGGCTCGGGCGAGCGCCCGCGTCGCGGGCCGCACGCCGAAGCGGCGGGGAAACCAGTCCGTCAGCTCGGGATGCTCAGTGCGCCGGCACGGCAGCATGATACGAGAAGCCGGCTGCGTTAGTGCCCGAGCAGCGTGGCGACGATGTTGATCGTCATCGCCACGACGACCGTGCCGAACAGGTACGAGAGCAGCGCGTGGCGGATCACCGTGCGCCGCATCTGGCGCTCGGTGAGGTTGGTGTCCGAGACCTGGCTCGTCATGCCCACCGTGAGCGCGACGTACAGGAAGTCGATGTAGGTCGGCGGCTCCTCGTCGTTGAACGCGATGCCGCCCACCGGGTCGCCGTGGTACAGCCGGGCGTAGCGCAGCGTGAACACCGTGTGGACGCAGGTCCAGGCGAGCACGACGCCGGCGACCGACAGCGCGATGAGGGCGCCGCGACGGTCGCCGCTGGCCCTGCCGGCCTCCGAGAGGGTGAAGCCGACGGCGAGCAGGCTCGCGGTGCCGGCCCCGACCAGGACGAGGTCGCTCGCGGGCCGCGACGAGTCCTCGGCCCGGGCCACGCGCGCCGTCTGGTCGGCGTCGAGCCAGCCGATCATCGCCCACACCGCGACCAGGAACAGCAGGGCGACCACGATCCAGCCGATGAGCATCGCGACGGGGATCGACGCCCCGAGCAGCTGGGCCACGACGAGACCGACGAGGCCGCAGCCGAACGCGATCACCACCCGC
Organism: uncultured Actinomycetes bacterium; assembly: GCA_963794695.1. GTDB lineage: Bacteria > Actinomycetota > Thermoleophilia > Gaiellales > JALYLC01 > CAWCFJ01. Next base: position 376,913 of record CAWCFJ010000001.1, read on the forward strand.
CTCGCCGCGAGCCCCGAGTGGTCGAGGCGCCCGTCGGGAGTCGTCCGGGTGTGGGAGAGGCCGCGCACTGCGGCTCCTACGCTAGCGCCGCGCAGAGGCGACCAGGCACAGGCCCGGGATCTCGAGCCCGTTCGGCGTCTCGTACCGCCGCACCGCCTCGAGCGCCCGCGCCCGGGCCGCGGCCAGCACCTCGGGCGGGAGGGTGCGCACCCGCTGGGCCAGCGGGCCGGCGAGGCCGATCCGGCTCTCCCACCAGATCTCGGCCGACGCGCCGCGGTACGGCACGGCCAGCTGCTCGACGCGCACGTCGGCGAGCCCGGCGCCGGTCAGGACGGCCTCGAGCTGCCCGGGAGCGCCGAGCGAGAACGGGTGCGGCGTGCCCGGCGGCGGCACGGGCTGGCCGATCTCCGCGCTCAGCGAGTCGGCGATCAGACCGAGCCAGGGGTTGTGCTCGGCCGCGGCCCAGACGGCGATCGCCGCCCGGCCGCCCGGCCGCAGCACGCGGCGGATCTCGGCCGCGGCGCGGCCCGGGATCGCCGACCAGCATCAGCCCCTCGCGGCAGAGCGCGACGTCGAACGACGCCGTCGGGCTCGTCGATCGCCTCGAGATCGAGGACGCGCGCGCTCACGTTGCCGACGCCGGCCCGGCGGGCGCGCTCGGCGGCGATGGCCACCATCTCGGGCGCGACGTCGGACAGCACGACCTCCCCGCCCGGCGCGACCAGCGGCGCGGCCGCGATGCCGGTGCCGCCCGGCCCGGCCGCCAGGTCGAGGACCCGCTCGCCCGGTGCGGGCGCGACCAGCTCCAGCATGCGGGCGTTGAGCCTGGCGCTGCGGGCGTCGACGGCATCGGCCTCCCGGCCCCAGGCGTCGGCCACCGAGGCCCACATCGCGTGGAGCCGGCCCCGCAGCGCTTCTCGTTCCTCGATCATTTCGATGCTCCTAATGAGTAATGAATCTAGCGCTAGACTACTGAAATGACCGAGCCTGTCAAGCCGACGCGGCGCTACCACTCGCCGCGCCGGCAGGAGCAGGCCGCCGCGACCCGCCGCCAGATCCTCGACGCCGCCGGGCGGCTGTTCCGGGAGCAGGGCTACGCCGCGACCACGATGGCCGCGATCGCCGGCGCCGCCGGGGTCGCCCTGAAGACCGTCTACCTGGCCTTCGAGACCAAGAGCGGCGTGCTGCGGGCGCTCTGGCACCTGGGCCTGCGCGGGCGAGGACGACGGCGTCCCCGTGCCGCAGCGCGAGTGGTACCGCGCCGTGCTCGCCGAGCCCGATCCCGAGCGCCAGCTGGCCGCGACCGCGGCGAGCTCACGGGAGGTCAAGGAGCGTGCCGGCTGGCTCTTCGAGGTGCTCCGCAGCGCCGCGGCGACCGACCCGGACATCGCCGAGCTGTGGGGCCGGATCCAGGTCGAGTTCCGGGCCGTCGCTGCTGGGGATCGTCCAGAGCCTGGGCGCGAAGGGCGTGCTGCCCGACGGGCTCGACCCGGAGCGCGCCGCCGACGTCGTCTGGACGCTCAACCACCCCGACGTGTGGCTGCTGCTGGTCGGCGAGCGCGGCTGGACGCCGGCCGAGTGGGAGGCCTGGTTCCTCGCGTCGTGCCGGGCGCAGCTGCTCGGGCGCTAACGCCGCAGCAGGATCATCAGCAGCACGAGCAGCACGATCACCCCGAAGATCACCAGGCCGAAGACCACCAGGCCCGCCACGATCGGCACGAGCGCGGCGATGCCCTGGCCGAAGGCCACGATCCAGGCCAGCTGGCGCACGACCTGGGAGCGCAGGCTGCGGGCGAAGCGCATGTAGAGGTAGACCGCAGTGATGGCCAGGATCAGGGCCAGCAGCGAGCCGAACAGCTTGTTGCCCCAGACGTACAGGAGCACCGCCTCGATGGCGCCGAGGCCGATGGCCAGCCGCAGCCGGTAGCGGCGAAGCCAGCCCCCGACCTTGCCCGGCGGCGGCTCGATCGAGCGGCCGTCGGCGTCGAGGACGAACACGTCTTCTGGCCGGACCTGGTACCCCATCAGAGGAAGTTTCTCACAGGCCGGCCCGGGAGGTCGTGACCCAGATCGCGCCAGGCAGATCCCGGATCGCCGCGGCGGCCTCCGGCTCCTTGCGGAACAGGCCGAACACGGCGCTCCCGGAGCCGCTCACGGCGGCGGCCAGGGCGCCCCGCTCGAGCAGCGCCAGGCGAAGGTCGCGGACGGCCGGCAGGAGCGCCTCGGCCGGCGGGCCGAGGTCGTTGGCGATCGCGCCGGCGAGGGCCTCGAGCGACGCGTCGGACAGGGCCCGACCGAGCTGCGCGGCGGCGTCCAGCTCGGTGTCCGACGCCCGCGGTCCGGGAGCCGCGTAGACGTCCGCCGTCGACAGGCCGGAGCCGGGCCAGGCGAGCGCCAGACTCAGGCTCGACTTCAGGGTGAGCTCTTCGAGGATCTCGCCCTTCCCACGGGCCAGCGCAGCGCCGTGGCCGGCGGCGAAGAACGGGACGTCCGCGCCGACCTCGGCGGCGACCTGCAGGAGCGCCTGTGCTCCCAGCGGACGAGCGAGCATCGCGTTCGCGGCCCGCAGCGCGACGCCCGCGTCCGACGAGCCCCCGCCGAGCCCCGCGCCGATCGGCAGGCGCTTGTCGATCCGCACCTCCCAGCCGCCGTCGTGGCCGGCGGTCTCGGCCAGGAGCCGGAGCGCCCGGGTCACCAGCGTGTCCCCGCCCGGGACGCCCGGAGCCTCGACCCGGGTCACCGGCGCCGCGACGAGCTCGAGCTCGTCCCCCACGTCGAGCGCGGCGAAGACCGTCACCAGCTCGTGGAAGCCGTCGCCGCGCCGCGCGCCGACCCGCAGCAGCAGGTTCACCTTGCCCGGCGCCAGGAGCCGGGTCACGGGCCGACGCGCGCCAGGCGCACGAAGTCGGCGGGCTCGAGCGCCTCGGCCCGCAGCCGCGGGTCGATCGACGCCGCCCGGATCGCCGCCTCGGTCTCGGGCCGGCTGGCCCAGCCGGCCAGCGTGAGGGCGTTCGGCAGCGTCTTTCGCCGGTGCGAGAAGGACGCGGCCACGGTGCGCTTGATGCGCGTCCAGTCGGCGGCCAGCTCGGGCCAGTCCGGCGCGCCGGCGGAACGCCACCAGCGTCGAGTCGACGTTCGGCTGCGGCACGAAGACCCGCCGCGACACCAGGTGGCGGCCGGCCGGCTCGAGCGCCAGGGCCCGCAGCACGCTCGGCCCACCGTAGGCCGGGGTGTCCGGCGTGGCCACCAGGCGGTCGGCGACCTCGCGCTGGATGAGCACGCACCAGCGCTCGCAGCGCGGCAGCCCGTCGATCGAGTCGAGGACCAGCGGCGCCGCGACGTGGTAGGGCAGGTTGGCCACGAAGGCGGTGACCTCGGGCCGGAGCTCGCCGAGCGGCATCCGCATCGCGTCGCCCCAGTGGAGCTCGACGTTGGCGAGGCTGCGCGACCGAGCGTTGCAGGGCCTCCTCGAGCCGGCGGTCGATCTCGATCGCGTGGACGTGGGCCACCTGCGGCGAGAGGTGGGCGGTCAACACCCCGAGCCCGGCGCCGACCTCGAGCACGACGTCCTGCGGCCGCAGGTCGGCCAGGCGGTCGATGACCCGCAGGACGTTGTCGTCGAGCAGGAAGTGCTGGCCGAGGTCGCGGTCGGGCTGCAGCCCCAGCTCGCGGAGCCGGGCGAGGGTCAGCTGGCGCGGCGGCCCGTCGCTCACCGTCCGAACGCGAACGCCCGCGCGGCGTTGGCCACGACCTGCTCGCCGAGCGCGCCGGCGTCCTCGCCGCGCAGACCGGCGACGAAGCGCAGCGTGTCGAGCACGTAGGCCGGGCGGTTCGGCCGCCCGCGGTGCGGCACCGGCGCGAGGTAGGGGCAGTCGGTCTCGACGAGCAGCCGGTCGGCCGGCACGCGGCGCGCCGCCTCCTGCAGGTCGGTGGCCTTCGGGTAGGTCACGTTGCCGGCGAACGAGCACCAGTACCCCCGCTCGAGCGCCTCGTCGAGACGGTCGGGGAGCGAGAAGCAGTGCAGGACGACCCGGCAGCGCGCGCCCTTCAGGGTCGCGAGCGTGTCGTCGGCGGCCTCACGGGTGTGGATGACGACCGGCAGGTCGTGCCGCTCGGCGAGCCGCAGCTGCCCCTCGAACGCCGCCGCCTGGGCGTCGCGCGGAGCCCGGTCGCGGTAGTAGTCGAGCCCGCACTCCCCCACCCCGACCACCCGAGGATCGGCCAGCAGGGCGTCGAGCTCGCGCTCCACCTCGACGCTCCACTCGGCGGCTCGATGCGGATGCAGGCCGGCCACGACGCGCACCTCGGGGTGGCCGTCGCACAGCGCCAGCGCGTCCCTCGCGTCGTCGGGCCCCTGGCCGATCGTCACCAGCCGGTCGAGGCCGGCGTCCACCGCCTCGGCGATCGCCTGCTCGGGGTCGGACAGCGAGGTCAGGTGCGCGTGGGTGTCGATCACGCCGCCACGAGCGGGCGCTCGATGCGCGGGAAGAGCGGCCCGCTGCTCGCGTCGATCACCGATCCCGCGGCGAGCAGGCCGGGCTCGGCGCGCTCCCAGCCGATCGCGTCGCCGGCCTCGCCGACGGCGCCGAGGATGCGCGGCGCGCTCACCGGCAGCACGTTGGCCAGCATGACCGCCGCCAGGCGCACCCCGTCGGCCAGCGTGTACAGGGTCTCGTCGAGCCTGGCCGTCGCCTCGTCGCCGTCCTGCTTGGCGAGCTGCCACGGCGCCCGCTCCTCGACGAAGCGGTTGAGCGACCGCACGAGCGTCCAGGCCTGCTCGAGCGACCCGGTGAAGTCGAGGACCTCGAGCTTCTCGGCGTAGCCCTTCGCCGCCGCCGCGCCGATCTCGGCGATCGCCGGCGCCGGGGCCGCCAGCCGGCACGACGCCGTCGCGGTAGCGGGCGATCATGGCCACGCTGCGGCTCACGAGGTTCCCGAGCTCGTTGGCCAGCTCGGCGTGGTAGCGGTCGTGCAGCGTGCCGTAGCCGACCGGCCCGTCGTCGCCGAAGCGCACCTCGCGCAGCAGGTAGTAGCGCAGCGCGTCGACGCCGTAGGCCTCGAGCACCGGCATCGGGTCGAGCCCGTTGCCGCGGGTCTTGCTCATCGCGTAGCCGTCGGCACCGAGCAGCCGGCCGTGGATGAACAGCTGCTCGGGCAGGTCGTAGCCCGCGGCCATCAGCATCGCCGGCCAGATGATGGCGTGGAAGCGCAGGATGTCGTTTCCCAGGAGCTGCCAGCGGGCGGGCCAGTAGCGCTCGGTCAGATCCTGGCCCTCGCGGGCGTAGGTCAGGGCCGACGTGTAGTTCAGGAGCGCGTCGATCCAGACGTAGATCGCCTGGTCCGGCGCCCACGGCAACGGCACGCCCCAGGTGGTCGTCTGGCGCGACACCGACACGTCGTCGAGACCGGCCGCGACGAACGCTCGGGTTTCGTTGAAGCGTGCGCGCGGCAGGATGAACCTGGAATGTTCGTCGTAATGCGACAGCAACCGGTCCGCGTAGGCCGAGAGTCGGAAGAACGTGTTCCGCTCCTCGAGCCAGGTCGCGGGCGTGTGGTGGATGGGACACGTCCCGTCGACCAGCTCGGCCTCCCTGTAGAAGGCCTCGCAGGCCGTGCAGTAGAAGCCCGAGTAGGCGCCCTCGTAGAGGTCGCCGCCGTCCCGCAGCCGCTCGACGAAGCGCTGCACGAACGCCTCGTGCTCGGGGTCGGTCGTGCGGATGAAGAAGTCGTTCGTGGCCTCGAGCGCCCGGGCCAGCTCCCGGAACCGCTCGGCGGCCTGGTCGGCCCACGGCTTGGGCTCGAGGCCCGCGGCCGCGGCCGCCTGGGCGATCTTGGCTCCGTGCTCGTCGGTGCCGGTGAGGAAGAACACGTCCTCGCCCCGCTGACGCGCGTGGCGGGCCGCCGCATCGGCGGCGATCGTCGTGTACGCGTGGCCCAGGTGCGGCGCCGCGTTGACGTAGTAGATGGGGGTCGTCAGGTAGTACGGGCGGGGCATGTGGCCCGCACTCTACCGACCTCCGAGACCCTGGAAGCGACCCGGCGGAGGGCCGCATGAAGGACACCGGCATCGTCCGTCACATCGACGACCTCGGGCGAATCGTCATCCCGATCGAGATCCGCAAGCGGTTCGGCATCGAGAAGCGCGACCCGCTCGAGATCTACGTCAAGGGCGACCGTATCGTGCTCGGCAAGCTGCACGAAGGCTGCACGTTCTGCGGGCGCTCCCGCGACCTCGTCGAGCACTACGGACGGCTGGTGTGCGCCTCCTGCCGCGACGATCTCGCGAACGGCGGCAAGACAGGACGAGTCCGAGGGCACCGCGGCCTGACGCTCACGCCGCGGCCGCCTCGCGGGCGCCCGTGAGCCGGGTGTAGACGTAGGCCCCGGCCAGCAGGATCAGGCCGACCGCCAGGAACACGCCGGCGCGGTGGCCGAGATCGAGCTGCGCCGTGTCGATCAGCAGCACCTTGCCCGCGGCGACCCCGGTGAGGACGACGCCCGAGCGACGGTAGAAGGCATCGAGCGGACCGGCCCGGCGCACGCCCGCGGCGAGCAGCGCGATCCCCCAGACCGTCCACAGGACGGACAGGGCGACCTGGGCGAGCTGGTCGGCGTGGGCGGTGTGCCCGGCGTGCGCGGTGAGCGCCGACGACGAGCAGCACCGAGGCGGCGTACAGGCAGGTGAGCTGGGCGCCGCCGGCCGCGGCGAGGCGCAGGCGCGGCTCGACCAGCAGGGAGACCGTCAGCGAGGCGGCGGCGGCGACGACGGCAGCCACGGCCAGCAGCAGCAGCCCGTCGGCGCCGTGGGCCAGGGCCTGCGGCGGGGCGAGCTGCAGGAGGACGACGAGCGACGGCACGGCCAGGGCGGCGCCGGGGACGACGAGCCACGGCGTGCGGCGGGCGTCGAGCAGCACCGCGCCCGCGGCCAGGGCAGCGAACGCGGCGACGGCCACGGCCAGGCGGCCGGCCCCGAAGACGCCGGCGTCGACGAGGGCGCCCTTGCCGGCCGCGGCCACGAGCAGGCCGCCGCCGAGCCAGGTGAGGAGCTCGGCCAGCGAGCGGCTGTAGCGGGAGCGAGCGGCGACCAGGAGCGCCAGCCCGAGCACGATCCAGACCGCGGTCAGGCGCGTGCTGGGCCAGCTCGTCGGCGACCTGCGGGTGCGGCGTGAGGGCCGTCACGACGAGGACCGAGATCCCGTACAGGACGGTGCCGAACACGCCGGCCGCCGCGGCCTTGCGGGCGCGCGGGTCGACCAGCCAGGCCACCACCAGGGCAGCCGCCGCCGCGACGGCCGCGGCCGCCAGGGCTCGCAGGCCGTGGGTCGCACCGTAGGCCAGGGCGTCTGGCGGGGCGACCTCGACGAGCACCGCCACGGCGGCCGCCGCCAGCGGGATCGCCGCCAGGGCGAGATCGGCGGCGACCCGGCGGGCGGCGAGCAGGGTCGCGGCACAGCCGGCCACGGCCACGGCTGCGGCGAGCACGGCCAGCGGGCCGGCGCCGAACGCGATCGCGTCGACGACGCCGAACTTGACGGCCGCGGCGACCAGGAGGCCGCCGGCGAGGGCGACGGCGGTCTGCCGCAGCTCGGCGGGGAGACGCCGCAGCGCGGGCAGCCAGGCGAGCGCCAGGCCGAGCAGGAGCCAGGATCCGGTGACGCTGCGCTGGGCCAGCTCGTCGACGACGTTGCGGTCGGGCGTGAGACCCGTCGCCAGGGCGAGGGTCGCGAGCTCGACCGAGAGGACGGTGAGGACGGCGAGCGCGCCGGCGCGCCGGATCCCCTGCAGCCGGAGCACGCCGAGCAGGCTGGCGGCGAGGCCCGCGCCGACGAGGCCGAGCACCGGCCACGGCGTCTCGAGCCCGCCGACGAACGAGTACGGCGTCGCAACGGCCGCCGCGAGCAGCGGCAGCAGCACGCCGACCGACAGGCTCGCCGGGATGCGCGGGCGGGCCCGGCGGTCGAGCTCCACCAGCACCGCCCCGAGCACCGCGACGGCGATGCCGGCCAGGGCGACCCGCTTCTGGGTCGGCCCGAGGGCCAGGGCGTCGAGCAGCAGGAGCTTCAGCGACGCGGTGAGGACGGTCGCGCTCGCGGCGCCGTGGGCGGCGGCCCGCAGCCGGTCGCCGCGCACCACCAGCGAGGCGGCCAGCACCAGCGTCCCGAGCAGGAACCAGGCGAGCGTCGCCGCGATCTGGGCCCGCTGGTCGACGGTGCCGTTCCAGGCCGGGGCGAGCGCGGCGACGGTCACGACGGCGACGCCGTAGACCAGGGTGACGTAGGCGGCGATGCCGGCCGGGAGCGCGAGCCGGCGGTCGCCGCGCAGGAGCCAGGCGCTCCCGGCCAGCCCGAACGCGGCGGCGCCGAGGGCGACGGCGGCCCCGACGGCCGACGGGGCCGGGTGGTAGAGCGCCGTCGGCGGCGCCACCAGGATCGCCCCGCCAAGCGTCAGAGCAGCCAGCAGCGCGGCGGTCACGTAGGCCTGGACGTCGCGGTAGCGCAGGCCGAGCCACAGGAGGCAGACCCACTCGACGGCCCACACGACCGGCTGGCTCGCGGCGCCGAGGGCGCTCGCGGCAGCCGCCGCGATCAGGGCGGCGCCGAGGCTCAGGACGAGCACGCCGCCCTCCGGGTGGCGGGCACGGCGCAGCAGCACCAGGCCGGCGGCCAGGTGCAGCGCCGCCACGATCGCGAGCAGCGCCTGGAACGGCCGGGCGTGGAACGAGTCGAACGCGGCGGCGCCGGCCAGGGCCACGAACGAGGCCAGGAGGAACAGCGCCGAGCCGGTCGCGGCCCGGATGCGGCCGCCGCGGTAGCCGCCCTCGAAGAGCAGGGCGGGGATCGCGACCAGCACCCACCAGCCGGCCAGCGCGAGCACCACGAGCCAGGCCGGGTGGTTCGAGATGCCCTCGCCGCGCAGGGCCCACAGCAGCATCTGCGGTGCGGGCAGCCAGATCGCGAGCTGCAGGAGCCACGGCCAGCCGCGCAGGGCGATGACGAACGAGCTCGCCGCCAGGGCCACGGCCAGGAAGGCGACGCTCGCGGTGGTCGGCGAGGCGCCGATCAGGAGCGGCGCACCGAGCGCGGTCGCGAGCCCCAGGGCGGCGGTGATCTGGGCGTTCCAGCGGAGCGAGAGCGCGACGAGCAGGGCGGCGACGATGCCGGCGCCGATCAGGCCGACGGCCTCGCCGTACAGCGGCGGGTCGTAGATCCGGGCGCCGGCGACGATCCCGAGCAGCATCGTGCCGGCGCCGGCCCCGGCGAGCGCCTGGGCCAGGACGACCCGGGCCCGGGAGGCGTCGCGGCCGTCCCACACCCGCAGGCCGGCGACCAGCAGGGCGAGGCCGCCGGCGACGGCCGCGGCGACCTGGCGCGGCGGGGTGAGCCAGCCGTGGGAGATCGCGACGGCCACGAAGAACGCCGCGCCGAGCAGCACGAACACGCCGCCGGCGACGGCCAGCAGGTTCGCGGCGATCCACTCGTCCCAGCCCGTGCGCAGGGCCTGGGCGAGCGGGCCGGGGCCCTCGCGCCGGGGACGCGCCGTGCGCTCGGGGAACACGCCGACGAGCGAGGCCATGCCGAGCGGCTCGGGCTGCGGGCTCGGGCTCGGGCTCGAGCACGGGCTCGATCTCAGGTTCAGGTTCAGGCTCCGGCTCCGGCTCGGGCGCGGGTGGCGCGGCCCAGGCAGGGGGCAGGGCCGGCAGCCACGAGCCGCTGCAGCCGCTCGAGCTCGCGCTCCTGGGCGGCGACGAGCTCGAGGGCTCGACCGGCCCTGGTGTTCACGATGAGCAGGAAGACGGCCAGGAGCAAGACGACGAGCGCGAAGAGGAGTCCCATGCGGCGAACGTACGCCGCGCGTCCACGCGCCGGCCACGGCGTGTCGGCGAACGGCCGCCAGGCGCCGTTGAGCGGCGCGGCTAGGCTCCCGGGATGTCCGATTTCGGCCGTGAGGTCGGCCGCCGCGTCTTCGGCCGCGACGCCTCCGCCTACGACGCGGCCCGTCCGCCGTACCCCGAGCTGGTGTACGACGTCCTGCGCCGCCGCTGCGGCCTTCGGCCAGGCACGCGGGTGCTCGAGATCGGCGCGGGCACCGGCATCGCCACCCGGCGGCTGGTCGAGCTCGGCGCCGAGGTCGTGGCGGTCGAGCCGGATCCGGCCATGGCGGCGCTGCTGCCGCGGGTCGAGGTGCGGGTCGCGCCGTTCGAGGAGGTCGAGCTCGAGACGGCGGCCTACGACCTCGCGGTCTCGGCCACCGCGTTCCACTGGATCGACGAGGCCGCCGGGCTGCGCCGGGTGGTCGACGCACTGCGGCCGGGCGGGTGGTTCGCCGAGTGGTGGACGATGTTCGGCGATCCCGACCGGTTCGACGCGTTCCACCACGCGACGAGCCACGTGGTCGGCGGCCTGCCCGAGGGGCCGTCGAAGGGCGGCGCCAGGACCGGCCCGGCGTACGCCGTCGACCGCGACGCGCGCCGTGCAGCGCTCGAGGCCGCCGGCTTCGTGGAGCTGGACGACGAGCGGACGACCTGGGACGCGGCCTTCGACCCCGCAGGCATCCGCAGGCTGTACGGCACGTTCTCGCCGATCGGCCGGCTCGCCGACGCCGAGCGCGAGCGGGTGCTGGACGGCGTCGAGCGGGTCGCCGCCGAGGAGTTCGGCGGCCGCGTGGTGCGGCCGTTCGTCACCGCGATCTACTCGGCCCGCCGCCCCGGCTGAGCGCGTCGTACAGCTCGCGGCGCGGAACGCCGGTCAGGCGGGCGACCAGCGCCGCCGCCTGGCGGCGCGGCACGCCGGCCTCGACGAGCTCCGTCGGCGGCGGCCAGGGCATCCTCCGGCGGCGTGGCCGCGCCGTCGGCCTCGTCGAGCGGCGCGAAGACCAGCGCGATCTCCCCGCGCACCGGCTCCGGCAGCGCCTCGAGCACCTCGCGCGGCCGTGCCCCGCACGACCTGCTCGTGCAGCTTCGAGAGCTCCCGGGCCACGGCGACGGTGCGTGGCGGCTCGAGCGTGCCGAGGTCCTCGAGCGTGGCCCGCAGGCGGTTCGGCGACTCGAACGCCACCACCGGCAGGCCCGCCCGGCCGGCCTCGTCCAGGAAGCGGCGACGGTCCGAGGCCCGGCGCGGCACCCAGCCGCGGAACGCGTAGCCCTCGCGGGCCAGGCCGCTCGCCACCAGGGCGGGCTCGACGGCCGACGGCCCGGGCAGCACGGTCAGCGGGATGCCGGCCTCGAGCGCCCGGGCCACGAGCGTCCGGCCGGGGTCGGCGATGCCGGGCATGCCGGCGTCGGAGACCAGCACGACGTGCGCGCCGCCGGCGGCCAGCGCCACGAGCTCGGGCGCCCGCCGGGCCTCCTGCCGCTCGTCGCAGACCACGAGGCGCGGCGCCGGGATCCCGTGGGCCGACAGCAGCGCCCGGGTGCGCCGGGTGTCCTCGCAGGCGATGACGTCGGCGGCGCGGAGGGTCTCGAGCCCACGCAGGGTGACGTCGGCGAGGTTGCCGATCGGCGTCGGGACGACGCTCAGCCGGCCGGCCACAGCTCGCTGCGGGCGAGCTCGCCGGCACCGACCATCCCGGCCTCCGGGCCGAAGCGCGCCGGCACGATGCGGACGAGGGACGCGTTCGGCTCGAGCGAGCGGTGGCGGACCTCGCGCTCGGCGATCGGCAGGATGTAGTCGCACGCCGACGAGGCCAGGCCGCCGCCGATCACGATGACCTCGGGGTTGAAGATGTTGGTGTACGACGACAGGCCGATGCCGAGGCAGCGGGCGAGCTCGTCGAGCAGCGGCTTCGCGTCGGCGTCGCCGGCCAGGGCCCGGTTGACCACGCGAGCGGGCGTCGTGGTCGGGCAGGCCCGGCTTCCCGCGCGGCGATCAGCAGCCCGGTGCCCGAGCAGTAGACCTCGAGGCAGCCGTGGTTGTTGCAGGATCCCGGGCACGGCGGCCCGTCCTTGTCGATGACCATGTGGCCGAGCTCGCCGGCCGACCCGGTCGACCCGCGGAACAGCCGGTCGTCGATGACCACCCCGCCGCCGACGCCCGTCCCGAGGGTGAGCATGAGCGAGTGGCGGGCGCCCTTCGCGGCGCCGAAGCGGTGCTCGGCCAGGGCGGCGACGTTGGCGTCGTTGTCGATCGCCACCGGCAGGCCGAGCTCGCGCTGCATGCGCTCCACGAACGGGACGTTGAACAGCGGCAGGTTGGCCGCCTGCACCACCGTGCCGCTGGCCCGGTCGATCGTCCCCGGGATGCCGAAACCGATTCCGCGAACGCCGTTGGCGGAGCGCTCGAGCAGCTGCCTGGCCAGGGCGGCGACGCCCTCCATCACCGAGGACTCGGTCTCCGGGGCGGTCGGCACGACCTCGTGCAGGACCACCTCGCCGTGCTCGTCGACGATCCCGCCCGCGAGCTTGGTGCCACCGATGTCGATGCCGAGTACCTGATCCACGTCGCCGCGCGTGGTATAGCAGCGCGGCCATATGCTCCGGCGCATGGCGACAGCCGACGCGCCCGCGGGCCCGCGCAGCGACCAGGACCACGTCCACTTCGAGCTTCCGGACCCCGCCGGCGAGCTGGCCGCCGTGTCCCTCTACCAGGAGGTCCAGCGCCCGCGCCTGGGGCCGGACTTCGAGCGGGCCGACGGCGTCTGGCGGCTCGACTTCCCGCGGCCCGACGCCGACCGGCTCGAGTACCTGTTCGGGCTCGAGTGGCAGGACGGGCACGACGAGCTGATCTGCGACCCCACGAACCCGGCGCGTGCCCCCGGGCCGTTCGGGGACAAGTCGGTGATCGAGTTCGAGGGGTACGCCGCCGCCGACCTGGCTCGCGGCGCCGCCGCCGCAGGACGACGAGCTGTGGCTCGGCCGGATCGACGCGACCGGCATCGGCCGGGCGCTGCCGACGGTGCTGTGGTCGCCGCCGGGCTCAGATCCCGAGCAGGCGCTGCCGCTGCTGGTGGTGCACGACGGGCCCGAGTACGCCGAGCTCTCGGCCCTCCTGCGCTACCTGCGCTGGCTCGTCGCCGAGGGCGAGCTGCCGGCCCACCGGGCCGCGCTGCTCGGGCCGGTCGACCGCGACGAGATCTACTCCGCCTCGCCGCGCTACGCGAGGGCCCTGGTCGACGACGTCCTGCCGGCGATCGAGGCCCGCGCGCCGTCGACGCATCCCGAAAAGCCCCGGGTGGCGATGGGCGCGAGCCTCGGCGCGCTCGCGAGCCTGCACGTCCACCGGCGGAGCCCGGCGGCGTTCGGCGGGCTGTTCCTGCAGTCGGGATCGTTCTTCCGGCCGCGCTCCGACCGGCACGAGACGAACTTCCGTCCGTTCCCCCGGATCTCGCGCTTCGTCGGGCGGGTCCTCGCAGAGCAGGACTGGCATGCGCCGATCCCGGTGACCATGACCTGCGGCACCGTGGAGGAGAACCTGCGCAACAACCGGACGCTCAAGGGCGCGCTCGCCGGCCAGCGCTACGCCGTGGAGCTGGTCGAGAACCGCGACGGCCACAACTGGGTGGGCTGGCGCGACGCGTTCCACCCCCACCTGCGCGACCTGCTCGGGCGGGTGTGGTCGTGAGGCGCGACGACGTCGGCGTGTGGGCGCCGTGGATCGGCGCCGAGGGCCACGTGGTGGCCTACGGCCACTGGGGCCGGCCGCTCCTGGTCTTCCCGTCGGAGCGGGGCAGCCGCTGGGACTACGAGTCGAACGGGATGCTGGCCCAGCTGGCCTGGCTCATCGACGCCGGCCGGCTGAAGGTCTACGCGATCGACTCGTTCGACAGCGGGAGCTGGCGCCGCGACGACCTGCCGCTCGAGCAGCGCGCCCAGCTGCACGGCGGCTACGAGGACTGGGTGGTGAACCACGTGGCCCCGTGGATCCACCACGACTGCGGCGGCTTCCAGGAGATCCTGGTCACCGGGTCGAGCTTCGGCGCGTACCACGCGGCGAACTTCGCGCTGAAGCGGGCCGACCTGTTCCCGCTCGCGATCTGCCTGTCGGGCGTCTACGACGTCGGCCGGGTCGGCTGGGGGGAGCGCGGCGACGCGTTCTACTTCAACAACCCGATGGACTACGTGGCGCACCTGCACGGCGACCACCTGCAGTGGCTGCAGCAGCACGCTGAACCTGCTGCTGGTCTGCGGCCAGGGGCAGTGGGAGGACACCACCGGGGCGCTCGACTCGACCCGCAGCTTCGCCCACGTGCTGCACGAGAAGGGCATCCGTCACGAGCTCGACCTGTGGGGTCACGACGTGCCGCACGACTGGCCGTCGTGGCGCCGCCAGATCGCCCACCACCTGCCGCGTTTCGTCTGAACCCGGGGAGAACGTCACATGAGCGAGGTGCGACACCTGATCGGGATGCTGCTCGGGACCGAGGAGGACTGGCCCTCGGCCTTCGAGCAGCTCGTCGCGCCGGCTCGACCTGCGCATCGACGAGGGTGGGCGCACGCACGCGTTCGGCACCGAGCGGATCACGATCGAGCCGTTCGACCTGCGCGCGAAGCCCCGCCACGCGCTGGTGATCGACCGCCTGGCGCACTGGTACTACGTGCCGCGCGAGTGGCTGAAGAAGGTCTCGCTGATGGACGACGTGTACCTCTTCAACAGCCCGTTCACGTTCCAGGCGATGGAGAAGCACGCGGCCTACTGCGCGATGATCCGGCTCGGGCTGAAGGTGCCGGAGACCTGGATGATCCCGCAGAAGCAGCCGCCGGACAACCCGCGCTTCCCCTACACCGCGCGCAGGTACAACCAGCAGTTCGACCTGGACACGGTGGCCCAGGAGGTGGGCTACCCGCTGTTCATGAAGCCGTTCGACGGCGGCGCCTGGGTCGGGGTGACCCGGGTCAAGGACGAGGACGAGCTGCACCGCCGCTACGACGAGTCCGGCAAGCGGCTGATGCACCTGCAGGCGTCGGTGGAGGACTTCGACGTCTTCGTGCGGACGCTGTCGATCGGCGCCGAGACGATGGCGATGCGGTTCGAGCCCGACCGCCCGATGCACGACCGCTACCAGGTGGCCCACGACTTCCTGACGCCCGAGACCGGCGTCGAGGTGGTGACGATCGGCCGTCTGGTGAACGCGTTCTTCCGCTGGGAGTTCAACTCCTGCGAGACGCTGGTCAAGGGCGGCGAGGTGCACCCGATCGACTACGCCAACGCGAGCCCGGACGTGGCCATCACGTCGCTCCACTACTACTTCCCGTGGGCCATCAAGACCCTGCTCAAGTGGGCGGCGTTCTGCCTGGCGACCGACCGCAAGATGCGGATCGACCAGAACATGCGCCGCTACTTCGAGGTCGGCGACCGCGAGGACCTGACCTACGAGGAGAAGCTCGTCGAGTACCGCCGGTTCACCGACGACCACTTCGAGGTGGAGCGCTACCAGGAGTTCTGCGAGCGCCACCTCTCGGGCGTCGACGAGGCGATGGTCGAGTTCATCGAGAGCAAGGACTTCGACGACATCCTGGTCTCGACCGTGAAGTCGACCTTCCCGGTGCACGGAGCACGCGAAGTTCGTGCCGCACTTCCGGGGGCTGCTGGCGGCCTGGGCCGAGGACCAGCACGCGGCGGCGGCGCGCTAGGGTCGCACGACGGGCTTCGGCGTCGGCGGCGGCTGGTCGGCGCTCGCGTGGACGATCTTCGCGTCTCGGATGCAGCGCCCGCAGGTCGGTCAGGCGGACGTTGGCGTCGTCGCCGGGCAGCACCTCCCAGATCCGGAACCAGACCTCCTGGGTGCCCGCCGCGGTGGTCGTCTGCTCGGCGACCGGCCGGTAGGTCTGGGCGTCGACGAAGAACGTGTTCGACGTGCCAGGAGGGTTGGCCGCCTCGATGCGCAGGCAGTCGATGCCGTGCACCGTCTGGTGGCCGGCCAGGCGCACGTCCCCGCGGGCCATGAGCGCCCGCATGTCGCCGGTGTAGATGTCCGAGAACCACCACTGGCCGGGCGGCGGCCTTCGGCGCGGGCCGGACGGTGATGGTGTCCGCGTCGGCGTCGTAGACCTGGTCCTCGCCGCTCGTCGTGCGGCCGCCCTGGACGCCGGGCGTGACCGAGCGGACGCGAGCCGGCCGACTGCCAGATCTCGTTCCAGCTGTGCATCCCCGGCCGGATCGGACCCGCCGAACTCGATGCGGATGTGCAGCACCCCGTCCGTCGGGACGGCCAGGGCCGCCTGGGCCCGCTGGATCGGCGTCAGTCCGCCGTGCTCGTCGACGTCGCGGGTGAGGACGAGCAGTGCGGCAGCCGCGACGGCGGCCGCGGCCAGCCCGGCCACGGCGAAGCGGCGCCGACGGCGACGGCGCGGGACGGGCGGCGCGAGCACCGCGGCCCGCGCGGTCACGGCCTCCCAGTCGGGGGCGGCAGGCGGCTCGTCGTGCTCGGCGGCGCGGGTCAGCGTCGCCGACGAGCCAGCGGTCAGCGTCCAACGTCGGACTCCTCGGGACGGAGCGCGTGCCACAGCTCGGCGCGCGCCTGGGAGAGGGTTGCGGCGACGGTCCCCTCGCTCACGCCGGCGACCTCGGCGATGCCGGCGTAGGAGAGGTCGGCGTAGTAGCGCAGGAAGACCACCAGCCGGCGGCGCGGCGACAGCTGGCGCAGCGCGTCGGCGAGCTCGGGGAAGCTGGCCGCGGCCGGGAGCTCGCGGGTCGAACGACAGCGGCTCCTCGCCGGGAGCGGTGCGGCGCATCTCCTGGGCGGTGCGCAGGACGATCGTCCAGATCCAGCCCTCGAGCGAGCCCTCGCCGCGGTAGCGCTCGCGCCGCACCAGAGCCCGGGCGAAGCCCTCCTGCACCGCGTCGTGGGCGGCGTCGTAGCCGCCGACGAGCGTCGCCACGGCCCGCCGGAACACCGGGTAGCGCGTGCGGTAGATCTCCTCGATGGCGGCTGCGGTGGCGCCCACCTCTCCTAGTGTGGCGGCGGGGGTCGGAACCTTTAGCTCCTGCTCGGCCCGATGCCACGCTTCCGCGCCTCGGCCGCACGATCCGCGCTGAACGACCGTTGCCACCGTCGCGACGCGCGTCGTCCACGGCCGGGCTCGTCGGCGGTCGGCCGGAGAAGCCTAGGCCCGCCGCCTACGGCTTCCGCTGCTACGGCCGTGCACGGCCCCGCCCGGCTGCACTGATCGCCCGACACCCAGGGGAAGGGTTTCGGCAGCTTCGCCGGTACCCTGACGCTGATGCCGATGGACGGCGACAAGCCGCGCTACCGGAAGTACCGCGGTAGCCGCCGCCCCGACGAGAAGGATCCGCTGGCCGAGCGCCTGCGCGACGCCTCGGGCCAGCAGGAGGCCCGGCCGGCCGCCGAGCCGAAGGCTCCGCGGATCCGTCCGGGCAGCCCGATCATCCTCCCGGAGCCCGGCCAGGCACCGCCGCTGCGGCGCGGTCAGGGCGCCCCTGGCCGCCCGCCCCCGCCGACCCGCAAGGGCCGGGCCCCGCGGCGCCGGCGGCGGCCGCGGTTCGGCCGGATCCTGGCCATCGGGCTGCCGATCCTGCTGCTCGTCACGGCGCTCTGGGTCGGCTACGGCTACCTGCGCTTCCGCGACGCGATCAGCAAGGCCAACGACCGGCTCGACCCGAAGACCCGCGCGGCGCTGACGCCCGACGGCGGCTCGATCCTCTCGACCTCGACCAACGTCCTGGTGCTCGGCTCCGACCGGCGGCCGGGCGAGACCAGCTCGCGCTCGGACTCGATCCTGCTCATCCGCTCCGACCCGGGCAAGAACCAGATCGCCGAGCTCTCGATTCCGCGCGACCTGCGCGTGCCGATCCCCGGCCACGGCGACGACAAGATCAACGCGGCCTACGCCTACGGCGGCCCGACGCTGGCCATCCAGACGATCAACGACCTGCTCGGGCAGAAGGACGCGCCGGTCAACCACGTCGTGCTGGTCGACTTCGGCGGCTTCAAGGACCTGATCGACTCGCTCGGCGGGATCACCATCGTCAACCCCGAGAAGATCATCTCGAACTCGTTCGACGGCGTCGTCTGGCGCTTCTCGAAGGGCTCGATCCACCTCGACGGGCGGCACGCCCTCGCGTACGCGCGCGTGCGCGAGAACACCCTGAACCCGGGGGACACCGACGTCACCCGCGGCCTGCGCCAGCAGCGGGTGCTGTCCGCGCTCGCCGGCCGCCTGGCCTCGTTCGACACCCTGTTCCACCTGCCGGGCGTCGGCGACGCGCTCGGAAAGCCGCTCACCACCGATCTCTCGGCCAACAGCCTGATGGAGCTCGGCTGGCGCAAGCTCCGCTCGAGCCGCACGCTGCACTGCCGGCTCGGCGGCCAGGCCGACTTCTCGGGCTCGCTCACCGGCAGCGAGCTGAACCGCCAGGTCGTGCTCGAGTGGCTCGGCCGCTCCGCGCCGCAGGCGCCCGCCGCGAGCGACCCGCTCGCGCCGGGCTGCACCGTCGGCTCCTAGTCCTGGTCCTGGGTCTCCGACCCGCCCTGACCCGCACCGAGGTCGGCGCCGACCTCGGCCTCGTGCTCGTCCACCTTGCCGTCGGCGCCGCCGTCACCGCCCTGGCGCTCGATGAAGGCGCGGGCCTTCTCGGGGTCGCGCTCGCCGCTCGGGGCCGCTGCCGCCGCTGCCGCCGCTCGTGCCGATGTGCACCGAATGGCCTTCGTCCGCCACGCTGCCTCCTTCGCGTTCGGCGCGGGTCTAGCTGTCCGACTTGGTGGCCGGCGTGCTCTTCTCCGTCGTGCTCTTCTTGGAGTCGGAGCTACCGCCGCCGCCGTTGTCGGACGAGCCGGAGCTCGAGGAGGACGAGGACGACTCCTTCGCCGCCTCGGCCTTCGCGCCCTTGCCGCGCCCGTAATCGGTCGTGTAGAAGCCGGATCCCTTGAAGTGGACGGCCACCGGGTGCAGCACGCGCTGGACCGGCGCGCCGCACTCCTCGCAGGTCGTCAGCGCGTCGTCGCTCATGCGCTGCAGCACCTCGAAGCGGTGCCCGTTCTCGCACAGGTACTCGTAGATCGGCATCCCGGGAAGGCAGTATAGCCGGGCCCCGGACGAGGGACGGCCGGCCGCCTGGCACTGACGGCACGAGAGTGCCAACTACCCGGGGCGCCAGTATGCTCGCCGCCGAGCGCATGCGCATCGCGATCGTGACGGACTACTACTTCCCGCAGCTCGGCGGCATCTCCGAGCACGTGCACGGCGAAGCCTGGCACCTGACCCGGCGCGGGCACGAGGTCACCGTGGTGACCGGCCGGCTGCTGCACCGCCAGCCGGTGGTCGACGAGGCGGACAGCCCGCAGCGCGACGAGCCGTTCGAGGTGCTGCGCCTCGGCGTCGGCCTGCCGCTCTACGGCAACGCCGCCCAGACCATCCACACCGTCCCGTTCGCGCTCACCGAGTCGCTGCGCAGGCTGTTCCGCAAGCGTCGCTTCGACGTGGTACACGCGCATGCCCCCTACAGTCCGGGCATCGGCATGCTCGTCGGCCCCGCGCTGCCGAAGACCACGGTCGGGGTCGCGACCTACCACTCGGTCTTCTCGACGGGCCCGCTTCTGGATACGTTCAGTCCGATCATCCGCTGGTCCCTGGCGAAGCTCGACGCGCACATCGTCGTGTCGGAGGCGTGCGTCGGCTCGCTCGCCCCGTACTTCCCGTTCCCCTATCGCGTGATCCCGAACGGCATCGACGACCGCCACTTCTCGCCCCAGGCCGAGCCGCTCGACGAGCTGCGGGCCGACGGCAAGCCCGTGATCCTGTTCCTCGGCCGCTTCGACCCGCGCAACGGGCTCGGGACGATGCTCGACGCCTTCACCCGGGTGCACCGCGAGCTCTCGGGGAAGGTGCGGCTGTGCGTCGTCGGCGACGGGCCTCTCGGCAAGTACTACCGCCGCCAGGTGCCGGCCGACGTCGAGCCGGACATCGTCTGGGCCGGCCGGGTCGACTGGACGCGGCCGCGCTACTACGCGAGCGCGGACATCCACTGCACCCCCTGCAACAAGGCATCCTTCGGCATGGTCCTGCTCGAGGCGATGAGCTGCGGGCGGCCCGTCGTGGCCAGCCGCATCTCGGGCTTCCAGCTGCTCATGGAGCACGGCCGCCAGGGCCTTCTGGTACGGCCGGCGGACGACGCCGAGCGCTTCGCCCACGGGCTGCTGTACCTGCTCGACCGGCCGGCCGAACGCGCCCGCATGGGGCGCGAGGGCCGGCGGACGGCGGTGAGCCAGTACTCCTGGACGAAGGTGTCCGCCCAGCTCGAGCACCTCTTCGCGGACCTGCTCGAGCACAAGCGAATCCGGGTGGCGCGCCGGCGGTGACGAAGCGCGACGTCATCGTGCGCTTCGCCGTGTTCGCGACGGTGGTCGTGCTGGTCGGGACGGGCGGGGGCTGGCTCGTGCACGCGAAGGTGGACACGTGGCTCGGCTGGGGCGTGATGGCCCTCGCGGTGGTGCTCGTGGCGCTCGCGGCGTGGGCCTCCTTCACCCCGAACAGCAGGCTCTTCGGCGCCGTGATCACCGGCAAGGGCGTGCGCCGCAAGGCGCTCTCGATCACCTTCGACGACGGCCCGTCCCCCGACGTGACGCCGCGCATCCTCGACGCGCTTCGCGCGCGCGACGCGCACGCGACGTTCTTCGTCCTGGGCAAGCACGCCGAGGCGTACCCCGAGATCGTCGAGCGGATCCGCGACGAGGGCCACGAGGTCGCCTCGCACGGCCTCGACCACTCGCTGCTGACCTTCGCGAGCACCGCCGAGGTCACCCACCAGCTCGACGAGACGGAGCGGATCCTGGCCCGGGGCGGCGTCGAGCCGGCGCGCCTGTTCCGGGCGCCCCACGGGTTCAGGAACCCGGCGGTCGGGGTCGCTGCGCGCTCGCGGGGCTACCGGGTCGTCGGCTGGACGAAGGGCGTCTGGGACACCGCCCAGCCCGGCGTCGACGTGATCGTCGAGCGCTCGCGTCGAGGCTTTCGGCCCGGCGCGATCCTGCTGCTCCACGACGCCGACGGCTCCGGGCACGGCGGCGACCGCACCGAGACGGCCGAGGCGCTGCCGGAGATCCTCGACGCCGCGACGGGCAGCGGCTACGCGCTGGTGACGGTGTCCGAGCTCGCCGCCGAGACGCCCTCGCGGCGGCTGGCGCTGCTGCGGATCCTGCTCGGCACGGTGTTCGCGGTCGCCGCGGTGACGGTCGCCCTCAAGAAGCTCCACATCGGGGTCGTCGAGAACGGCGTGGACATCCACTGGTGGTGGGTGCTCGCCGCCGTGGTGGCCAACTTCCTCTCGATCCTGGCCAAGGCCACGACCTGGAAGGCCGCGCTCGACGTCGTCCCGGAGCGCCCGAAGGCCCGCTACCGCGACATCCTCCCGGCGCTGTTCATCGGCTTCCTGCTGAACACGGTCCTGTTCGCGCGCGTGGGCGAGGTCGCGCGCGTGGCCGTGCTGCGACGGCGGCTGAAACAGGCCGGCGACGACGTCCCCGTGGCCACGATCGCCGGCACGGTGCTCGCCGAGCAGGTCGCGCTCGGCATGACGCCTGGCGCTGCTCCTGGTGGCGATGGCGATCGTGCTGCCGGTGCCCAGCCTGGCCAAGCGGTTGGTGGCGGCGTTCGTCGCGGCGCTGTTCCTGATCGGGCTCGTGCTGGTCGGGCTCGAGGCGTTCTCGCGCTACCGCCGCCACCAGCGGCGCTGGGACCGCGACTACGCCCAGGTCTGGTGGCAGGCGGCTCGCATCCAGTTCGAGTCCTTCGTCCACGGCCTGGCCCGGGGCCAGCAGATGTGGCGCAACCCGCGCGCGGCGCTCATCGCCGGCGCCTCGGGGCTCGTGTCCTGGAGCGCCCAGATCCTCGGGATCTACTGGGCGCTGCGCGCGTTCGGCCTCGGCATCAACCACGGGATGTCGGCCGCGGCGCTGGTCTTCTTCGCCTCCACCCTGGCCCAGCTCTTCCCCATCCTGCCCGGCAACATCGGCGTGTTCCAGGGCGCGGTCGCCCTGCCGCTGACCACGACGTACGGCGTCGACGCCACGACGGCGGTGCAGTTCGCCTTCGGGCTGCAGCTGATCGAGGCCGTGCTCGGGGTCGGGCTCGGGTTCTGGTTCCTGTGGCGCGAAGGGCTGTCGCTGGCCGAGGCCCGCAGCCTGGGATCCGGGGACGAGCACGGCTCCGACGATCCACCGGGGCAGGAGCAGCGCCCGCCGGTCCCGGCCGGCAGCGAGCGAGACTGACGGCTCGCTCTGCTGCTTCAGCAAATCTCGCGAATCAATCGCGAGATTTTGCTAAAGCTCCTTTTTGATCTGCCGATACAGGGGTTGTACGGGGAGCACGGATGCTCGCCGGGCCTGGCAGCACGAGGTTGTCGGGCGGAAGATCTCAAGGAGGAAGCATGTCCCTTCGCGTGAACACGAACGTCGAGGCGTTCAACGCGCACCGCAATCTCGAGGCGACGCAGTACGCGCAGTCGAAGTCGATGGAGAAGCTGTCGAGCGGTATGCGGATCAACCGCGCTGCCGATGACGCCGCCGGTCTGGCGATCTCCGAGAAGATGCGGGCGCAGACCCGCGGCCTGGCTCAGGCGCAGCGCAACTCGCTGGACGGCATCTCCCTGGTGCAGACCTCGGAAGGCGCCCTGAACGAGATGCACTCCATCCTGCAGCGCGTCCGCGAGCTGTCGGTGCAGCGGGCCAACGGCACGCTTTCGACCAGCGATCAGTCGGCCATCGACACCGAGGTCGGCCAGCTCACCGCCGAGCTCGGCCGGATCAACACGAACACCAAGTTCAACGGTCTGGACGTCATGAGCGGCAGCTTCACCTTCCAGGTGGGCGCCAACAGCAACGAGTCGATCGGCCTGAACATCAGCGCGCTGAGCTTCAGCGCGATCAGCGCCGGCGACATCTCCACGATCGACAACGCGCTGAGCTCGGTCACCGACAACCGCACCAAGCTGGGCGCGGTGCAGAACCGGCTCGAGCACACCATCAACAACCTCGGCGTCTTCCAGGAGAACATCTCCTCCGCCGAGAGCCGCATCCGCGACGTCGACGTCGCCTCGGAGATGGTCAACCAGACCAAGCTGCAGATCCTCTCGCAGTCCGGCACCGCCATGCTCGCCCAGGCCAACCAGGGCGCCCAGGGCGTGCTCTCCCTGCTCCGCTAGTAAGAGCCGGGAACCTGTTCGTCGCCTGAAGGGGCGAGGCCGCGAGGCCTCGCCCCTTCGGCGTTTTTCCTCCCCGAACGGCGTTCGGCGGCCTTACCGCTTTGAAAGCATGTTATTGCAGTGTTTCCGACTTTGACCGTATTCGCTAAAGGCGGTACGGGGCATCGACGATGAGGTGATTGCGAGAGCTCATGAGGAGCTCCGCACCACTCACATTCGGGCCCTCGCATCTGGCGATATGGGGGCCACCTCACCAGGACGGTGAGGGTCGACCATCAGGGAGGATGGACATGTCGCTGCGCATCAACACCAACATCGAGGCGTTCAACGCCCACCGCCAGCTCGTCGGCACCCAGACCGCGATGAGCCAGTCGATGGAGAAGCTCTCCAGCGGCCTGCGCATCAACCGCGCCGCCGACGACGCCGCCGGCCTGGCCATCAGCGAGAAGATGCGGGCCCAGATCAACGGCATCGACCGCGCCCACCAGAACGCGATGGACGGCATCAGCATGGTGCAGACCGGAGAAGGCGCCCTCAACGAGGTCCACTCCATCCTGCAGCGCGTCCGCGAGCTCGCCGTCCAGTACAACAACGGCACCCTCTCCACCGCCGACCGCGCCGCCATCACCGCCGAGATCACCCAGCTCTCCGCCGAGGTCGGCCGCATCGTCGACACCACCCAGTTCAACGGCATCAGCCTGCTCTCCGGCGGCGCCAGCGTCACCTTCCAGGTCGGCGCCAACGCCGGCGAGACCATCACCCTGAACAACGCCAACCTCGGCGGCACCTACTTCGACAACGTCTTCTCCACCGGCTTCGGCGTCAGCGCCGACATCACCAGCATGGACAAGGCCATCAACAGCATCGCCGACGTCCGCGCCACCTACGGCGCCGCCCAGAACCGCCTCGAACACACCATCACCAACCTCGGCACCTACCAGGAGAACCTCTCCGCCGCCGAAAGCCGCATCCGCGACGTCGACGTCGCCGCCGAGATGGTCAACTTCACCAAGTACCAGATCCTCAGCCAGAGCGGCACCAGCATGCTCGCCCAGGCCAACCAGCTCCCCCAGAGCGTCCTCAAGCTCCTCAGCTAGACCGAGATGGTCGGTGCCGCGGCGCGGCGCGCTGCAGGGCCCTGAACGGGAGCCCTGGCGGCCGCGCGGACGCGCCCAGGCACCAAGCCGCGTGGTGAGCGCGCGCGGCACCCGAGCGATCGCCGTCCCAGCGCGCACGCGACCAGCTGCCGGGCGCCTGCTGCCGCCGTGGCATCGACCATCCACCGGGGCTCCACCCCGACGATCGCCAGCGTCCGAGCCCCGGACTCCTCCCAGAGCCGCCCCCACACCAGTGGGGGCGGCCAGTGGTGGTTAACGTCGCGATCAGGCCGCGCGGGCGGGTGTGGTACAAGGCGCCGGTGGTCTTTCCCGACGCGGACGAGCGTCGCCTTCGCCTGGCGCCCGAGGGCGCCGGGGGCGGCGGCTGGCTGCCCCGCTCAGGCTGGGCGGAGCCGGCCCAGCGGCCCGACCGTCCGACGATCAGCGGGCCGGTGAGCGTGCGGTTGCTCTCGCCGCCCCAGCCGGACGCCAGCTGCGGGGTGGAGACGCCGGCGGGGACGATCCCGGTCGGCTCGTGCTTCGCAGTGCGCTTCTTCTCGGGCTCGGCGCGCCGGGTCGTGCTGGGCTGCGCCTCCCTGGCCCCCGGCCCCGGCGGCTCCGAGGTGCTGGCGTGCGACCTCCTGGCCGACGCCGCGGCGCCCGAACGGCAGCACGCGCGGCACCCGATCGACCGCCGTGTCACCGCCGTCGTCGAGAAGGCCGAGGCGATCCCGGCGGGCACCCGGCTCGACGTCCAGCTCGTCAACCTGTCGGCCTCCGGAGCGATGATCGCGACGGCCGTCGAGTTCGGCCACGGCGACCTGATCGCGCTCGAGCTCCCGGACGGGCCGGCGGCCATCGAGATCTTCCGCCGCGACGCCCGCGCCGGCCGCTGGGGCGCCCGGTTCGTCGACCCCGAGCGCGGCCGCACGGCGCTCGCGACGCTGCTCGAGCACGAGCGCGGCTGACGGTCACCCCGGCGCGACCTCGTAGGCGCCGATGTCGCAGCGGGCCCCGCCGACGCCGTCGCCGTCCTGGGGCCGCTTGATCCCACGCTGATCCGCGCGGGGGCAGCCGGCCTTGCGAGTGGGCGGGCCGGCGTCGATCGCCGGGCTGCCGGGCAGGAGCGCCTGGGTCTCGGTCGGGCCGCCGTTGTCGCCCAGCGGGCCGAGCAGCGGGTCGACGCCGAACAGCGACCCGCTCCCTGAGCCGATGGTGCAACCGCTCGCGTCGCGCAGCAGCGAGTAGGAGAGCAGCGCCAGCGCGCCCTCGCAGTCGGAGTGCTGGCCCGCCGCGTTGTCGGCCACGATGCTGCCGGTCAGCGAGACGCTCCCGCCGGTCACGGCGATGCCTCCACCCGAGGTCGCGCCGCTGTTGTCGGCCACCGTGAGACCGGTCGCCGTGAAGGTGCCGCCGGCGTTCAGGATCCCCGCGCCCGGGTTGGCCGGGCACGTCCCGCCGACCTCCTCGGCGCACGGCCGCTCGATGGTGTTGCCAGAGACGGTGCTGTTCTGGACGTCCAGGCTGCCGGTGTTGTAGATCCCGGCCCCACCGTCGTCGCGGCACTCCTGGGTGACCTCGTCGACGGCGCAGGTCTCGCTGAGGGTGTTCCCGCTGATCGTCGAGCCTGCGAGGTGCAGGGTGCCGGCGTTCCAGACGCCCGCGCCGTTCGCGCCCGACGAGGAGCCGAACACGACCGCAGGCCCGATGCTGCTTCCGGAGATCGTGCTGTCCGAGATCCAGAGCTCGCCCGAGGCCGTGTTGGTCACGCCGCCGCTCCCATCGCGAACCGTGCTGCCCGTCAGATGCAGCGACCCTGCGTTCTCGAGGCCGGGCCCTGAATCCACCGTGCCGCCGGCGATCAGCGTGCCCGAGATCGTGGCCACGCCGCCGACGGCGACGCTGCCGAACTCGTTGCCCGCGACGACGCTGTTTCGCATCGTGAGCGTGCCGCCACTCGAGATCCCGCCCCACCCGAGCCCGGGATCCTCCCGGAGCGACTGGTTGTCCGAGATCGCGCTCGCGATGACGGTCAGCGCACCCGAGCTCACGATCGCACCGCCGGCCGCCTCGGCGGCCAGGTTGTGCGTCACCACCACGTGCCGAAGCACGAGCGTGCCAAAGCTCCCCACCGCCCCGCCACCGCTGAACTGGTCGTCGGCCGACGGCGCGCCCCCGGTCAGCGTGAGGTTGCTCAACGACAGGCTGCCGCCCGGCTCCACCTCGAAGATCCGGTCGATCCCGCCCCCATCGAGCGTCGTGCCCCGGGCGTTGATCGTCACGGCGCCGGTGACGTTCAGGTCGCCGGCCTCACCGGTGTGGTCGAAGCCCGGAATCGTGAGCGTGTACGTCGCGCCGCGCTGCAGCCTGATCACGTCCGCACCCGAACCCGCGGGGCAGCCGCCGACCGGGCTGTCGCCGTTGCTGGCCAGCACCGCCTCCCGCAGTGAGCAAGCCCCCGCGCCGGAGGCGAGATCCTGGGTGGTGGTGACCTTGATGGTCGCGGCAGGGGCGCCCGGCGCGGCGAACACGAGGGCGGCAGCCAGTGGCGGCAGCAGGACGGCGAGTCGGCGAAGCATGGCGCCGATCCTAGCGATGTCTCATGAAAGCTTCCAGCGAATCGCCAGGTGGTTCTCTCCCACCCGGACGCGGACGAATGGGTGGATTACCCGCCGCCGCCGACCGGCCACTCGATCTCGACCGGCCTGAACTCCGGCTTCCAGTCGGAGTAGGCCTCACGCGGGTCGGCGGTCTCGGCCGGCGGTGACGCGCCGAACCGGGCCGCGAGCTCGCTCAGCGGGTAGTGGTAGACCCTGTCCGGCTTGCGCGCCCCGAGCATCAGCACCGCGCAGGGGCCGTCGCCGGCGCCGACGAAGACGTGGGCGACGCCGGGCGGGCAGTGGACGAAGTCCCACGCGCGCAGGAGGCGCTCCTCGCCGTCCAGGATCGCGAGGCACTCGCCGGCCAGGACGAGGAAGTCCTCCTGCACCGTCTCGGAGTGGTACTTGCCGTTCGGCTGGCCCGGCTGCAGGACGCGGATGTTGACCGCGACGTCCGTGACCCGCTCCTCGTCGATGAGCCGGATCGAGGCGCCGGCCACCTCGTGCTCCATCGCGGGCGCGTCGGCGACGTTGACGATGCTCCAGTTCGGCATTCCGGCACTCTATACCATTTGAAGAGCATGCTTTTGCAGTGTTTCCGTGATGCTCTTCTTTGCTAAAGGTGGTACCCCTTCCCGACGATGAGGTGATTGCGAGAGCTCATGAGGAGCTCCGCACCACTCACATTCGGGCCCTCGCATCTGGCGATATGGGGGCCACCTCACCAGGACGGTGAGGGTCGACCATCAGGGAGGATGGACATGTCGCTGCGCATCAACACCAACATCGAGGCGTTCAACGCCCACCGCCAGCTCGTCGGCACCCAGACCGCGATGAGCCAGTCGATGGAGAAGCTCTCCAGCGGCCTGCGCATCAACCGCGCCGCCGACGACGCCGCCGGCCTGGCCATCAGCGAGAAGATGCGGGCCCAGATCAACGGCATCGACCGCGCCCACCAGAACGCGATGGACGGCATCAGCATGGTGCAGACCGGAGAAGGCGCCCTCAACGAGGTCCACTCCATCCTGCAGCGCGTCCGCGAGCTCGCCGTCCAGTACAACAACGGCACCCTCTCCACCGCCGACCGCGCCGCCATCACCGCCGAGATCACCCAGCTCTCCGCCGAGGTCGGCCGCATCGTCGACACCACCCAGTTCAACGGCATCAGCCTGCTCTCCGGCGGCGCCAGCGTCACCTTCCAGGTCGGCGCCAACGCCGGCGAGACCATCACCCTGAACAACGCCAACCTCGGCGGCACCTACTTCGACAGCGTCTTCTCCACCGGCTTCGGCGTCAGCGCCGACATCACCAGCATGGACAAGGCCATCAACAGCATCGCCGACGTCCGCGCCACCTACGGCGCCGCCCAGAACCGCCTCGAACACACCATCACCAACCTCGGCACCTACCAGGAGAACCTCTCCGCCGCCGAAAGCCGCATCCGCGACGTCGACGTCGCCGCCGAGATGGTCAACTTCACCAAGTACCAGATCCTCAGCCAGAGCGGCACCAGCATGCTCGCCCAGGCCAACCAGCTCCCCCAGAGCGTCCTCAAGCTCCTCAGCTAGACGCGCGACCCGGGGCTCCACCCCGACGATCGCCAGCGTCCGAGCCCCGGACTCCCACCACACGGCCGCCCCTCTTCGGAGGGGTGGCCCAGTGGCGGTTAAGGCGCGGGCGGGCGCTCCTCGACGGGAGCCTGGCGCGGGTGCTCCTCGCGGTAGCACGGCGCGTCCTCGAAGGCCCGAAGGCCAGCGGCCACCGGGCCCCGCCGGCGGCGCGCCTGGTCGGCCAGCACCAGCGCCCCGCCGATCAGCCCGCCCGCGAGCAGCCGCACCCGCCGCGCCCTGCCCGGGCCGGCCTCGGTCACGTCGCCTGCCGGTAGGCGGCGAACGCCGCGACGACGCCGAGCACCAGCTCGACGAGCTTCGCCTGGTCGCTGAGCCGCCCGTCGAACAGGTGGGAGTAGAGGACGATCGGCGTCGCCATCGCCACCGCTCCGCCCGCAGCTGCGATCCAGCCGGCCGCCGGCTCGCGGTAGTAGCCGCTGGCCCGCTTCACGGCCTCGCCGATCAGGAGGCCGGCGCCGTAGGCCAGGAGGAAGCCGAAGAACCCGACCGGCGTCCCGACGATGGCGGTGAGCACGACGCCGCAGGCCAGGCCGAGGCCGAGCGACGCGCCGACGGCCTTCGCGGCGCGGTCGGGCCGCAAGCGGACGAGCGCCGAGCGCGGCTGGCGGGCGCACCTGCGGCACTTGTTGCCGACCGGCCCCTGCACCATGCAGTCGGGGCAGATCGGGTCGCCGCACTCGCTGCACGACACCCAGGTCTCGACCCGCGGGTGGTTGACGCAGCGGGGAGCCGCCTCCTCCTGGACGCTCATGCCCGGGCCCCGGTCCGGATCGTCAGCCGCCCCGTCAGCGCGCCGTACAGGCTGCGGAACACGAGCGCCGAGATCGGCCAGAAGATCGCGATCCACAGGAACGCGATGGCGACCGAGCGCGCGTTGCCGACGACCGGCGAGAGCGCAATCGAGAACGAGACCCAGAGCAGCACGCCGATCAGCTCGAGCCCGGCGACGACGCCGAGCGAGCGCAGGTAGCGGCGCTTTCCGACCAGCACGAGCGCCGAGCGGCAGGCGGCGACGCCGCTCCCGTCCCCCGCGCCCGCGGCGATCGGCGCCAGGGCGAAGAACGGCAGCATGAACGGCAGCACCGCCAGCGCGAACGGGCCGAGGATCGCGATGACCAGCGCGATCGGCGGCATCGCCGTCAGCGACGTCAGGACGATCGCCCCGAAGTGCGAGCGCAGGCGCTCGCCGATCGCGGCCGTCACGGTCCCGAGCAGCGTCAGGTACGCCAACGACCCGGTCACGGCGACCGTCGCCAGCGTGACGCCGTCGCCCGGGTCGGTCGCGACCAGCACGACGATCGCCAGCGCCGGCACCAGCGCGGCCGCGAGGGACATCAGGCCGTAGGTGAGGAACCCGCCGCCGTAGCGGACGAACGCCGTCGCGAAGATGTCGCCAACGTGCACCGGAGGAGGTGCGACCACCGGCGCCTCGGCAGGCGCGGCCTTTGGAGTCGTTGCCACGACGAGGCAGCTTAGAGGTGTCGGCATCGTGCGGAGTGGATGGCTGGCGAGCAGGCCCGCGTCGTCAGGGTGCGCACGGCGGTGAGTCCGTATGCGGGTCAATACGGGCGAGCCGCCGGGTGTGCCCTGGCGGCGACGGGACGCCGCCAGACGCCGCGCCGCGCGATGCCGGCGCCTCTGCACGGTGGGCCGAGATGCGCGCCGCCCCTGGCGCTAGAGTGGTTGGCGAGTCGGTCCGTGGCGGCGAACGCCGTCCAGGGAACCCGGTGCGAAGCCGGGGCTGACGCGCAGCGGTATGGGTGACGAGCGGGCAACTCGTCCACTGGATCCGAGGATCCGGGAAGGAGCCCGCAAGGACGATCCCGAGCCCGAAGACCTGCCGACTCGGACATCGTCACCGCAGCTCCGCGCCCGAGCTGCCGACCCCGAGGAGAGGCCCGTGGCCATCGCGCCCGGAGCAGCACCGAAGTCCCGTCCCTCGCCGTTGCTGGGCCGCCTGAGGGCGTGCGCCACGACCGGCGTCGGCTCCGTCCCGTTCGAGGACGCCCCGACCGCCATCGCACACGTCTGGGCCGCCTACGACCTGCCGTTCTGCCCCCAGCTCCCGGCCCTCGAGGGCGACATGCTGGCGGAGTGGCTGGGCGCCCCGGCGCACCGCTGCGGCTGGTCGCCCGAGCGCGACCGCGTCCGGCCCTGTGCCTGGCCCGAGCTCCTGCACGCCGTCGAGGCCCTGCCGCCGCCGGCCCGGCTGGTCAAGCTCCAGGTGACCGGGCCATGCACCCTGGCCTGGGCGCTCGACCGCGCCGGGCACCGCAGCGAGGCCGCCGCGCTGGCCCGCGAGCTCGGCGCCTGGCTGGCCGCGAACGCCGCCGCCTGCGTCGCCGACCTGGCCGCCCGCGACGTCGGCACGCTGCTGGTGGTCGACGAGCCCGCGCTCGAGATCGTCTCGGGCCTGGCGCTCGACCCGGTCGCCGCCTGGGCGCCGCTCGCCGCCACCGCCGACGCCTGGGGTCTGCACGTGTGCTGCCGCCCGCCGTGGACGCTGCTCGACGCGGCCGCCCCCGACGTCGTGTTCTGCGACGTCGCCCGCTACCCGCTCGACCGTCTGGGCGCGGACGTCCTGGCGCGTACGATCGAGCGCGGCGGACTGGTAGGTCTCGGAGTGCTGCCGCTCGACGGCGGCGCAACCGTCGCGGGTGGCCTGGCCGCCGCCCGGCGCGCCCTCGCGGCGCTCGAGGCCGCCGGGGTCGACGGCTCCCGCCTGGCCGCCTCGACCCTGGTCACGCCGGCCTGCGGCACCGGCCTGCTGGCGCCCGCGGGCGAGCGCGAGCTCGCGGCCGCCCTGCAGGAGATCGCCGGCACGCTGCGGGTGGCGGCGTGAGCGCGCTGCGTACGGCCGTCCTCGGTCTGCCGCGGATCGGCCGCGACCGCGAGCTGAAGCGGGCGCTCGAGGCCTACTGGTCCGGGACCGCCGGCCGCGAGGAGCTCCTGGCCACGGCCGCCGGGATCCGGGCCGCCGGCTGGCGGGAGGCGCGGGAGGCGGGCATCGAGGTGATCCCGAGCGGTGACCACTCGCTGTACGACCACGTCCTCGACACGGCCTTCGCTCTCGGCGTGCTGCCGGGGCGCGACGGCGACGACCCGCTCGACCGCTACTTCGCCGCCGCCCGCGGCTCGGCGACGCGCCCGCCGCTCGAGATGACCAAGTGGCTCGACACGAACTACCACTACCTCGTGCCGGAGCTGTCGCCGGCACGGCCGTTCTCGCTGCGGCCCGACCACTGGGTCGATCAGCTGCGCGAGGCGGCGGCGCTCGGGATCCCGACCCGGCCCGTGGTGCTCGGGCCGATCAGCTTCCTGCTCCTGGCGAAGGGGCTCGCGGCGCCGCTCGGGCCGCTCGACCGGCTCGTGCCGGTCTACTGCGAGCTGCTGCAGGCGCTGGCGCGCCGCCGGCGCCACCGAGGTGCAGCTCGACGAGCCGTGCCTCGTGGCCGACCCGCCGCGGCAGGCGCTCGAGGCCCTGGCGCCGGCCTACGCCGCGCTGCGCGACGCCGCCCCGCTCGAGCTGTGCCTGGCGACCTACTTCGGCCGGCCGGACGCCGACGCGCTGCGCCGCCTCGTCGCGGCGCCGGTCGCCGAGCTGCACCTCGACCTGGTGCGGGCGCCGGGGCTGCTCGACGACGCCGTCCGCCTCGCAGCCGACGGCGACGTGCGGCTCTCGCTCGGCCTGGTCGACGGCCGCAACGTCTGGCGGAGCGACCCGGACGCGGTGCTGCGGGCCGTCGACACGGCGGCCGCGGTGCTCGGCCCGAAGCGGGTGACCCTGGCCGGCGCCTGCTCGTTCCTGCACGTCCCGTACACCTCGGCACGCGAGGAGCGGCTCGATCCCGAGCTCCGCTCGTGGCTTGCGTTCGCCGGCGAGAAGCTGCGGGAGCTGGCCCTGCTGGCCACCGCCGCTGGCCTCGACGCGGCGGGCCGGGACGGCCTGCTCGGCCCGGCCCGGGAGGCGGTCGCGAGCAGGCGCCGTTCGCCGCGCGTCCAGAACCGGGCAGTGCGCGACCGGCTCTCGGGCCTCGACGGGCAGATCGAGGCCCGCCGCGAGCCGCTGGCCGAGCGCGCCCGGCTGCAGGCCGAGCGGCTCGGGCTGCCGGAGCTGCCGACGACCACGATCGGCTCGTTCCCGCAGACCGCCGAGATCCGCCGGGCCCGCCGCGACCACCGGGCCGGCCAGCTCGACGACGCCGCCTACCAGGGGTTCCTGGAGCGCGAGATCGCGAGCACCATCGAGGCCCAGGAGCGGCTCGGGCTGGACGTCCTGGTGCACGGCGAGCCCGAGCGCAGCGACATGGTCGAGTACTTCGGCGAGCAGCTCGCGGGCTTCGCCCTGACCGACCACGGCTGGGTGCAGTCGTACGGCAGCCGCTGCGTGCGGCCCCCGATCCTGTACGGCGACGTCTCCCGGGCCGGGCCGATGACCGTCGACACCTGGCGCTACGCCCAGTCCCGCACCGCCCGGCCGGTCAAGGGCATGCTCACCGGGCCGGTGACGATCCTGCAGTGGTCGTTCGTGCGCGACGACCAGCCGCGCAGCGAGACCTGCACCCAGATCGCGCTGGCCCTGCGCGACGAGGTGCTCGACCTCGAGGGCGCCGGCGCGGCCGTCGTGCAGGTCGACGAGCCGGCCCTGCGCGAGGGCCTGCCGCTGCGGGTCGACGAGCACGCGGCCTACCTGCGCTGGGCGGTCGACTGCTTCCGGCTGGTGGTGCTCGGGCGTCCGCCCCGACACCCAGGTGCACACCCACATGTGCTACGCCGAGCTCGGCGACGTCCTCGCGCAGCTCGAGCGCATGGACGCCGACGTCGTGTCGCTCGAGGCCTCGCGCTCGCACATGGAGGTGCTCGACGAGCTCGCCGGGATCGACTACCGGGCGGCGGTCGGGCCAGGCGTCTACGACATCCACTCGCCGCGGGTGCCGAGCGCCGCCGAGATCGGCGACCGCCTGGCACTGGCCGAGACCCGGATCGAGCGCGGACGGCTCTGGGTCAACCCCGACTGCGGCCTCAAGACCCGCCGCTGGGACGAGGTCGAGCCCGCGCTCCGCGCCCTCGTCGAGGCCGCCCGGGCCCGCCGCTGAGCCGAGAACGCCTGCGGGGGCGCACCGTTCGGCGCGCCCCCGCAGGATCCTCACTCGCTGCGCCCGTCAGGGCTCAGTAGTTGATCTTCAGCACCACCGTGCTCGTCTGGTAGCCCTTCTTCGAGAGGGTGAAGGTGATCGAGCCCTTGCTCTTCGGCGTGAGCACGAACTTCACCACGCCCTTCTTCAGCGTGAGCTTGCCCTTCTTCGCGACCCCGATGCCCGAGGGCGAGACCTTGACGCCCTTGACGCCGACCTTGGTCGGGTCGGTGACCGTCAGGATCAGCTGGCCCGACTTGCCGATGCGGAGGAAGCCGCTGGTCTTGCCGATCAGGCGCGGCGGGAGCTTGAACGTGTGCACCGTCCAGCCGCCGAGGTTGCCGCCCTCGTCGACCGTCGCCACGCGCCAGTAGAAGGCGCCGCCGTCGGCGTAGGCCGACTTCGACAGGTCGGGCGCCCAGTAGGTGTTGTCCGTCGTGGTGTCGTCGACGGTGCGCGCGAAGCTGTTCGACGTCGAGACCTGGAGGTGGTACTGGCGGGCCTGCAGCGAGGGGCTCCAGGAGAACAGCACCTTGCCCGGCGACGCGATCTGGGTCGCACCGGTCGGCTCGCCGATGGTGCGGGTGAAGGACTGCGAGGCCGAGTACGGGCCCGGCGTGGTCTGGTTGCCGGGCTTCGGGAAGAGCGCCCGGACCTGCCAGTGCCAGATGCCCGTCCCGTACCAGGTGGTCGGGGTGATGGCCGACGAGCGGAGGCTCGAGAAGTCCTTCGTGCTGCCATCGGCCTGGTCGACGTGCACGTCGTAGCCGACCGCGCCGGCGACCGGCGTCCAGGCGAGCACCGGGATGGTCTCGCCGCTCGTGGCGTTCGACGAGAGCGGCAGCGGCGCGCCGTGGGCCAGCGTGAAGGACGAGGCGACCGACCAGTTCAGGCCGACGAGGTTCTCGTCGTCCACCCGGACGCGCCACCACAGCGCGGTGTCGGCCGGGTAGGTCTTGGTCGGCGTGTAGGTCGTCGAGTCGGTGAGGACGTCGTCGATCGGGCTGCCGAAGCTCGGGTCCTGGGCGACCTGGATGCGGTACGCGCGGACGCCGGGCATGTCGAGGCCGGACGAGGTCGACCAGCTGAAGGTCGGCTGGTTCGTGGGGCCGAGGCCCACCGCCGCCAGGGTCGGCGCAGTCGAGGTCTTGCGGAACTGCTGCGTGATCTCGGTCCCCGGCTGCGCGGTGAAGGCCGAGCAGTTGGCCGTCGAGCAGGGGATCACGGCCCAGTAGTAGGCGCCATCGGCATCCGGGTATCGTCGTCGGGCCGCCGGCGCTGTGCGGCGCGTACGTCGGCTGCAGCGTGATCGCGAAGTCGACGATGTTGGTGAAGTACTGGTCAGCGGCCACCACGACGTAGTAGGCCTTCGCGCCGTCGATCGGATTCCAGGTGAAGTACGGGGTGCGCGCCTGGTTGACGCCCACCGCCGGCGCCCCGTACGTCGGGGCAGTCGCCGCGAACGGCGTCGCCGGGCTCAGGTTGCCGGTGTTCGAAGCCGTGTAGCGGAAGGCCGGCTGGCCGACGCCGTTGACCTGGGTCGGCGGGCTCTCGACCTCGCCGCTGTTCGAGTCGCGGTCGGCGCGAGCCATCACCTGGACGCAGTAGGAGTCGCCGTCGACGAGGCTCTTGTTGTTCTCGTGGGCCGCCGGCGGGTAGGAAGCGCCGCCCGGCTTCGAAGTGCTCCAGCTCGGCGCGAGCGGCGACCAGGCCGTCACGGCCGTCACCGTCGACTGCCAGGCGTGCACGCCCGGATCGCCCCAGTTGCAGAAGCCGCTCACGTACGGGGCGACCTTGACGTCGTAGGACGACGCGCCGGGCACCGGGTCCCAGGTGACCAGCGGCGCGCTCGTGTCGAGCACCGTGGTCAGCGGGTCGAGGTCGGTCGCCGGGTCGGCGGTGTTGTCGCGCACGTGCAGGTTCGGGATCGACGGCGTGACCGCGTCGAAGTGCTCCTCGAAGACCGTCGGGTCGGTGTTCCAGACGCCGGAGTTGCCGTCCGGGTCGATCGCCCGCACGCGCCAGTGGTAGGCCTTCGAGTTCGGGAAGATGTCGACCGGCGAGTAGGTCGTGCCGAACACGTAGCCGTCACAGCAGACCTTCGAGCCGGTGGCGAAGTCCGGCGAGTAGTTCGCCTCGACCTGGTACTTCACCGCGCCCGGGACGGCGTCCCAGGAGAAGACCGGGTTGAAGATCGTCGGCGTCGACGACACGTGCACGTTGGTCGTCGTCGGCCACGACCAGGTGAACGAGCGGACGACCGAGCGGACGCCCTTGTTCAGCTCGGAGTCCTCCGGCACGACGGCCCAGTAGTAGCGGCCGGCCGCGAGCGCACCCGTGATCGTGTACGCGGTCGCGCTCGTCTCGATCGGCTTGCCGCCGTCGGACACCGCGAGGGAGCCGAGCGCCGGGTCGGTCGAGATGTAGACCAGGTACTTGTAGGCGCGGGCCACCGACGACCAGCTCAGCACGAGCGGCGCGGACGGGTACGAGCCCTCGGCTCCGTCGCCCGGGGACTGCGGCGCCGGCTGGGTCGTCCACGACTTGCGCAGGGAGCGCGTCTTCGACCAGGCACCGGCCGCGTTGTCCACGTTCAGCGAGCGGATGTGCCAGTAGTACGTGCCGTTCGGCAGCGCCTTGTCGGCTGCAGCGAACGTGTTCAGCGTCTTGAGCGAGGCGTGGCCATCGAGCTGGACCGTCGAGTTGAAGCCGGCGTCGGCCGACAGCTCGAGCTCGTAGTGGGCGGCGTTCTTGACCGGCTTCCAGGAGAAGGCGGGGACCGTGTCGGAGACCGCGCCCTCGGCGGGCGCAACGATCGCAGGCGCCGCGAGCCCCTTGGGCTTCTTCGGCGTGGGCTTGGCTGAGGCGGGAGCGGCGAGCACGAGCGGCGCTGTGAGGACGACGAGCGCGCACGCCTGGCCCCGGAGGCGTAGGAGCGTCATGCCTCTCACCCTGAAGGGGAATCACGAGCCGTGTCCCCCCCTTCAGGGGATATGGCGGGCGGAACGTGGCCCTCTTTACGAGCCACGTCCCGCCCGATCGTCCTACACGCGCCTAGACGGTCGCCGGCTCGGGAGCCTTGAACACGATCTCGCCGTTCTCGGCGTCGACCTCGACCGGCCGGCCGTCGAGGCCGCCCTCGAGCATCCGCATCGCCAGCGGGTTCTCGACCAGGCGCTGGATCGCCCGCTTGAGCGGCCGGGCGCCGAACGCCGGGTCGTAGCCCTCGCTGGCCGAGCAGGTCGCGGGCCGCGTCGCTGACGCGCAGCTCCACCCGCCGCTCGGCCAGGCGCTGCACCAGGCGGTCGAGCTGCAGCTCCACGACGTGGCGCAGCTCCTCCTGGCTCAGGCGGTGGAAGATGACCGTCTCGTCGATCCGGTTCAGGAACTCGGGCCGGAACGTCTCGCGCAGCACGGCCTCGACCCGGCTCTGCAGGCGCTCGGGGTCGGTCTCGGTGAAGATCACGTCCGAGCCGACGTTCGAGGTCATGATCAGCACGCTGTTGCGGAAGTCGACGGTGCGGCCCTGGCCGTCGGTCAGGCGGCCGTCGTCGAGCACCTGCAGCAGCACGTTGAAGACGTCGCCGTGGGCCTTCTCGATCTCGTCGAGCAGGATCACCGAGTACGGCCGGCGGCGGACGGCCTCGGTCAGCTGGCCGCCCTCCTCGTAGCCGACGTAGCCGGGCGGGGCACCGATCAGCCGCGAGACGGCGTGGCGCTCCATGTACTCCGACATGTCGATCCGGACCATGGCCCGCTCGTCGTCGAACATGAACTGGGCCAGCGTCCGGGCGAGCTCGGTCTTGCCGACGCCGGTCGGGCCGAGGAACAGGAACGAGCCGATCGGCCGGTTCGGGTCGGACAGGCCCGCGCGCGAGCGGCGGATGGCGTTGGCCACCGCGACGATCGCCTCGTCCTGGCCGACGACCCGCTCGTGCAGCCGCGCCTCGAGCTGGATCAGCTTCTGCAGCTCGCCCTCCATCAGGCGGGTCACCGGGATGCCGGTCCAGGAGGCCACGACCTCGGCCACGTCGTCGGCGTCGACCTCCTCCTTGAGCAGGCGCTGCGTCGGACTGCAGCTCGCTCAGGGCGTGGGTCTCGGCCTCGAGCTCGCGCTCGAGCTGCGGCACCCGGCCGTAGCGGAGCTCGGCGGCGCGCTGCAGGTCGCCCTCGCGCTCGGCCCGCTCGAAGTCCGTCTCGGGCCTGCTCGAGCTGCTCCTTGATGCGGCCGATGGCCTGCATCCGGCGCTGCTCGGCCTGCCAGTGGGAGGCGAGCTCGGCCTCCTCCTCCTTGAGGCCCGCGAGCTCCTCGCGCAGCGCGTGCAGCCGCTCGGCGGAGGCGGCGTCGGACTCCTTGGCCAGCGCCGCGTCCTCGATCTCGAGCTGGACGATCCGGCGGTGCAGGATGTCGAGCTCCTGGGGCTTCGAGTCGGACTCGATGCGCAGCCGGGAGGCGGCCTCGTCGATCAGGTCGATCGCCTTGTCGGGCAGGAAGCGGTCGGTGATGTAGCGGTCCGACAGGGTCGCCGCGGCGACCAGCGCGGTGTCCTGGATGCGGACGCCGTGGTGGCTCTCGTAGCGGCCCTTCAACCCGCGCAGGATCGCGATGGTGTCGGTCACCGACGGCTCGCCGACGTACACCGGCTGGAAGCGCCGCTCGAGCGCCGCGTCCTTCTCGATGTGCTTGCGGTACTCGTCGAGCGTGGTCGCGCCGATCGCCCGCAGCTCGCCGCGGGACAGCATCGGCTTCAGCAGGTTGGCGGCGTCGACCGCGCCCTCGGCGGCGCCGGCGCCGACGATGGTGTGCAGCTCGTCGATGAACAGGATGACCTGCCCGTCGGCGGCCTTGATGTCGGCGAGGACGGCCTTCAGCCGCTCCTCGAACTCGCCGCGGTACTTCGAGCCGGCGAGCAGGGCGCCGATGTCGAGCGTCCACACGCGCCGGTCGGTCAGGCTGCTCGGGACGTCGCCCGAGACGATGCGCTGGGCGAGGCCCTCGACGATCGCGGTCTTGCCGACGCCGGGCTCGCCGATCAGCACCGGGTTGTTCTTGGTGCGGCGCGACAGCACCTGGATCACCCGGCGCACCTCGTCGTCGCGGCCGATCACCGGGTCGAGCTTGCCGGCCTCGGCGAGCGAGGTGAGGTCGCGCCCGAACTTCGAGAGCGCGCCGTAGCGCTCCTCGGCGTCCACCGTGGAGGCGCTCTGGCCGCCGCGCAGGTCGCGCAGCGCCTCGAGCAGCTTGTCGGGGGTGACGCCCTGGGCCTTCAGGCGGTCGCGGACCGGGCCGGGCGTCTCGACCAGGCCGAGCACCAGGTGCTCGGAGGCCACGAAGTCGTCCGACAGCTGCCTCGCGGCCGCCTCGGCCTTGTCGAGGGCGGTGCGGAAGCCCAGCGACGGCGTCGGGTTCTGCAGGGCGCCGGAGACCGACGGCAGCCCGGCGAGCTTCTGCTCGCTGTCGCTGCGGGCCGAGGCCGGGTCGACCCCGGTCTTGCGCAGCAGCTGGGAGGCCACCGACTCGGGCGTCTCGAGCATCGCCAGCAGCAGGTGGTCGGGGGTCATCTCGGGATTGCCGCGGGCCCGGGCGAGCTCCTGCGCACGAGCGATCGCCTCCTGGGCCTTCGCGGTCAGCTTGGTGAAGTCCAACTGTCAGTCCTTCTGCGGTCTTCGGGGGTGCTTGTACGGCTGGCGGCGCACGATCTCGCCGCGCGGCGGCTCCCAGAGGACGATCTCGCGGCGGTACGAGCGGTGCACCGCGGCGACGTCCTGGGCCGCCCGCGCGTGCTGGGCGTCGAGCTCGGACTCGAGCTTCGCGACGCGGTCGCGCAGGCGCGAGATGACGTCCTGCAGCCCGAGAACGTGCTCGATGCCGAGCAGCGTCAGGCCGAGCTCGCCGGACAGCCGCTGGATCTGCTTGAGGGTGGCGAGGTCGCGGTCCGAGTAGAGCCGCGTCCCGCCCGGGGTGCGCCGCGGCCGGACGAGGCCCTTCGCCTCGTACAGCCGCAGCGTCTGGGGGTGCATCCCGACGAGCTGGGCGGCGACCCCGATCATGTACTTGGGGGTGTCCATCAGCGCCGTCTCCGCCTGGGTCGAG
Organism: uncultured Actinomycetes bacterium; assembly: GCA_963794695.1. Taxonomy (GTDB): domain Bacteria; phylum Actinomycetota; class Thermoleophilia; order Gaiellales; family JALYLC01; genus CAWCFJ01. The sequence continues at coordinate 416,557 of CAWCFJ010000001.1, forward strand.
GAGCGATGCCCGCGGGTTCTCGCCGTCGAGCATCGCGAACTTCTCGAGCGCGTCGCGCTGGGCCCGGCTGAGCTTCTTCGGCACCACGATCTTGACCCGCGCGAGCAGGTCGCCGCGGCGCTCGGCGGAGCCGCCGATCGGCGCGCCCCGGCCCTTGACGCGCAGCAGCACGCCGTCGCCGGTGCCGCCGGGCACCTTCAGCTTCACGGTCTCGCCCTCGGCCGTCGGCACCTCGATGGTGGCGCCGACCGCGGCCTCCACGAACAGCACCGGGACGTCGACGATCAGGTCGTCGCCGCGCCGGGTGAAGACCGGCGAGGGCGTCACGTGCGCGACGACGTAGAGGTCGCCGGGCTCGCCGCCCTGGACGCCGGCCTCGCCCTTGCCCTTGAGCCGGATCTTGGCGCCGTCCTTGACCCCGGGCGGCACCTTGACGTGGTACCGCTTGGTCTGGCGGATGCGGCCCTGGCCGTGGCAGGTCGGGCACGGGGACTCGATCACGGTGCCGGCGCCGCCGCAGCGGTCGCACGGCTCCTGCAGCGAGAACAGGCCCTGGCTGCGGCTCTTGATGCCGCGGCCGCGGCACTCCGGACAGATCGTCGGGGAGGTGCCGGGCTGGGCCCCGCTGCCGTTGCAGGTGGAGCACGTGACCGGCTTCTCGACCGGGATCGTGAGCTGCGCGCCGCGCAGCGCGTCGGCGAACGAGAGCGTCACCTCGGTCTGCAGGTCGGAGCCGCGGTTGACCGCCGCTGCCGCCGGCGCCCGTCTCGGGCCGCTGGCGGCCGCGCCGCCCGCGTCCGAACGCGCCGAGGATGTCGTCGAAGTCGATGCCCCCGCCGGAGCGGAACGAGTCGGTGTCGAAGCGGAAGCCCCCGCCGCCGGCGCCCGGGCGGGCGTCGCCGACGAGGTCGTAGTGCTTGCGCTTCTCGGGATCCGAGAGGGTCTCGTAGGCGACCGAGATCCCCTTGAAGCGGTTCTCGGCCGACTCGTCGCCCGGGTTGCGGTCGGGGTGGTACTGGCGCGCGAGCTTGCGGTAGGCCTTCTTGATGTCGGCCTGGGTCGCGTTCTTGGGCACGCCGAGCGTCTGGTAGTGGTCAGCCATCCTGGCTCACCGTCCCCTTCAGTCGGGCGCGGCCGCGGCCACGATCACCCGTGCCGGCCGCACCACCCGGTCGCCGAGGCGGAAGCCGCGCTGGATGACCTGCACGACCGTGCCCTCGTCGGTGCCGGGGACGACCTGCGTGGTGAGCGCCTCGTGCTCGTGCGGATCGAAGCGCTCGCCGTCCGGGTTGATCTCGCTGATGCCCTCGCGCTCGAGCACGGTGTGCAGCGCGCGGTGCACCAGGGCGATCCCCTCGCGGATCTGCTCGGGGTCGTTCCCCTCGAACGCCTCGAGCGCCCGCTCGAGGTCGTCGAACACCGGCAGCAGGTTCGTGACCAGGCGCTCGTTCGCCTGGGCCAGGACCTGCTCGCGCTCGCGCGCCTGCCGCTTCTTGTAGTTGTCGAAGTCCGCGGCCATGCGGCGCAGCCGGTCGAGGTGCTCGTCGCGCTCGGCCTCGGCCGTCGCGATCCGCGCCCGCGCCTCCTGGACCGCGGCGGCCGCCGCGCCGTCGGCGGTACCCGCCTCGGGCGCGGAGGCCTGCGCGGACGTCGCCGTCTCGGCGACGTCCGCGAGGGTCTCGGGGTTGATGTCCTGGTTCGTCATCCAGCTCACGAGCGCGTGGCGCCCTCGTCCTCGACGATCTCCGCGTCCGTGATGACCTCGTCCTCCGGCCCCTCGGAGGTGCCGGGGCCGCTGCCCTCGCCGCCGTCGGAGCTCTGGGAGGCGTGGGCCTGGGCGTTCGCGTAGACCGCCTCGGCGAGCTTGTACGAGGCCTCGGTGAGCGCGTGGCTCTTCTGCCGGATCGCGTCGGCGTCCTCGCCCTCGAGGGCCGAGCGCAGGTCGGTGATGCCGGACTCGATCGTGCCGCGGGTCGACTCGTCGATCTTCTCGCCGTGCTCGCGGAGCGACTTCTCGGTCTGGTAGATCAGGCTCTCGCCGGCGTTCTTGGCGTCGGCCAGGTCGCGCAGCCGGCGGTCCTCGTCGGCGTGCGACTCGGCGTCGCGCACCATCCGGTTGATCTCGTCGTCGGACAGGCCGGAGCCGGAGCGCACCTCGATCTTCTGCTCGTTGCCCGTCCCCAGGTCCTTGGCGGACACGTTGAGGATGCCGTTCGCGTCGATGTCGAAGGTGACCTCGACCTGCGGCAGGCCGCGCGGGGCCGGCGGGATGCCGACGAGCTGGAACTTGCCGAGCGTCTTGTTGAAGGTGGCCATCTCGCGCTCGCCCTGCAGGACGTGGATCTCGACGGACGTCTGGCCGTCCTCGGCGGTCGAGAAGACCTCGCTCTTGCGGGTCGGGATCGTGGTGTTGCGCTCGATCAGCTTGGTCATCACGCCGCCCTTGGTCTCGATGCCGAGGGACAGCGGGGTGACGTCGAGCAGCAGGACGTCCTTGACCTCGCCCTTGAGCACGCCGGCCTGGATCGCGGCGCCGATGGCGACGACCTCGTCCGGGTTGACGCCGCGGTGCGGGTCCTTGCCGAGCAGCTCCTTGACCTTGTCCTGCACGGCCGGCATGCGGGTCATGCCGCCGACCAGGATGACCTGGTCGATCTGGCTCTTGTCGACGCCGGCGTCCTTGAGCGCCTGGCGGACCGGGCCGACGGTGCGCTCGACCAGGTCGTGCGCGATCTCGTTCAGCTTGGCGCGCGAGAGCGTCAGGTCGAGGTGCTTCGGCCCGGAGGCGTCGGCGGTGACGAACGGCAGGTTGATGTTCGTGGACTGGGTCGAGCTCAGCTCGATCTTGGCCTTCTCGGCGGCCTCGTACAGCCGCTGCAGGGCCATCCGGTCCTGCGACAGGTCGATGGCCTGGTCGCGCCGGAACTCGGCGACCATCCAGTCGACGATGGCCTTGTCGAAGTTGTCGCCGCCGAGGTGGTTGTCACCCGAGGTCGACTTGACCTCGAAGACCCCGTCGCCGAGCTCGAGCACGGACACGTCGAACGTGCCGCCGCCGAGGTCGAAGACCAGGATCGTCTGGTCCTGCTCCTTGTCGAGCCCGTACGCCAGCGAGGCCGCGGTCGGCTCGTTGATGATGCGCAGCACGTTCAGGCCGGCGATCTTGCCGGCGTCCTTGGTCGCCTGGCGCTGCGCGTCGTTGAAGTACGCCGGCACGGTGATGACCGCGTCGGTGACGGACTCGCCGAGATAGGCCTCGGCGTCCGACTTCAGCTTCTGCAGGATCATCGCGCTGATCTCGGGCGGCGACTGCTGCTTGCCCGAGACGGCGACGCGGACGTCCTGGTTCGGTCCCGCGACGACCTCGTACGGGACGATCTTCATCTCCTCGTTGACCTCGGCGAACTTCCGCCCCATGAAGCGCTTGATCGAGAAGATCGTGCCCCCGGGGTTCGTCACCGCCTGGCGCTTCGCCGGCGTGCCGACGAGACGCTGGCCGTCCTTCGTGAACGCCACGACGGACGGCGTGGTGCGCCCGCCCTCGGCGTTGGCCATGACGGTCGGCTCGCCGCCCTCGAGGACGGCCATGCACGAGTTCGTCGTGCCGAGATCGATCCCGATGACCTTACCCATCGTTCGCTCGCTCCTCCGTTGTGCTCAAAAACCTCATGCGCATGATATGCGCTCGACGGCATGGTAAAACCTGAGTCGGTTCTTATCAAGTTTTCGCGTCGGCGCGGAGGACATGATCGCCCAGGCTTCGAAAGGAGCGGGACCCGGCGGGCTGCCCCAGGCGAGCGGCCAACGCGACCCGGAGCGGTTTCGGCAGGGCGGGACCAGCGGCGAGGCCGCGCCACGCACGACCGGAAGCGGATCGCCGCGCAGGGCGGCGCACCACGCGCCGCGGGCAGCCCAGCGCGACCCGCGGACGCAGACGACGCCGGCAGGGCGCTGGGCGGACCCGACGGCGGCCCGACGGCAGCCGAGCGCGACCCGGAGAGGCGCCGGCAGGACGGCTCGTAGCGCGCAGCGCAACCAGCGCGACCGCGGAGCGCCGAGCCACGACCAGGCGACGAGCGCGGCCCGGCGTCCCGGCAGGCCGGCGACTGGCAGGCGAACCAGCCCGACGCCGCGAACGGACCGGCAGTCCGGACCAACTGGCAGGCAACGAGCGCGACCCGGTCAACGGGTCCCGGCAGCGCCGTGACTCAACGGCGGGCGACCAGCCCGGCGCCGCGGCGAACCGACCGGCAGGCCGGACCAACGGCAGGCAACCAGCGCGACCCGGGAACGGTCTCGGCAGGCCGGACCAGCGGCAAGCGGCCAGCGCGACCCGGAGACGGACCCGGCAAGTAGGGCGAAGCCCTTCAACCGGCCCTGTCGGTGATCCGACGCCAAGGCACGTGCAGCGAACCCGAGGACGCGCTCGACCGGAAGTCGGATCTCCGACTGTGGTTGGGCCGGTTATTAGTCGTTGGGAGGTCTGCCTACCGACCCCGATGCAGAGCGCGGAGATGGTTCGTACGAGCGCGGCAGGCACGGGCGCGGCAAGCACGAGAGCGGCGAGCAGAACCACGACCAGCGCTCCGGCGGAGCGCCTGCAGTCCGAGCAGGGCGCGACCTGGGACCCGTGGAGAGGGGCGGCCCTTTCAAGCCGGTGATCCGACTTCCGGTCGAGCGCGTCCTCGGGTTCGGAGCGCTCCTTGGCGTCGGATCACCGGCAGGGCCGCGCTCGTCCCTGGCGGGACGAGCTCCGTGGCCCGTGCTGCGCAGCGCTCTACAGGCCTCGCTACCAGCGCTCTTCGGGGCGTGGTCGCGCTCGGACTTGCCGTCGGGCCGCTTGCCGTGGTTCGGTCAGCCGCCCGGGCGGAGCGCGTTGGCAGTCCGAGCAGGCCGCGACCTGGGACCCGTGGAGAGGGGCGGCCCTTTCAAGCCGGTGATCCGACTTCTGGTCGAGCGCGTCCTCGGGTTCGGAGCGTTCCTTGGCGTCGGATCACCGGCAGGGCCGCGCTCGTCCCTGGCGGGACGAGCTCCGCGGCCCGTGCTGCGCAGCGCACTACAGGCCTCGCTACCAGCGCTACTTCGGGGCGTGATCGCGCTCGGACGTGCCGTCGGACCGCTCGTCGTGGTTCGACCAGCGCCCGAGCGGAGCGCCCCCAGTCCGCGAAGGGCGCGACCTGGGAGCCGTGGACCGGGGCGGCCCTTGGAAGCCGCGCTCGTCCCTCGCAGGACGAGCGCCGCGGCCCGTGCCGCGCAGCGCTCTACAGGCCTCGCTCCCAGCGCTCTCCGGTGACGCGATCGCGCTCGCCGCGTACCGTCGATCGGCCCCGCCATGGTTCATAGCAAGGGGTTGAACGCCTCCCCGCGTATTAGGCTTGTGAAGATGCGTGCCCTGCGCCTTCTCTGCCTGCTCGCAGTGCTCGTCGGGGTGCTCGCCTCGGCGACGCCCGCGTCGGCGGTCGCCCCGTCGGTCACGACGGTCGTCAACGCGCTCGACAAGGCCCCGTACTACGTCGATCCGGCGGTCAAGATCACGCCGGAGCAGCGCCGCGCGATCGCCGACGCTGCTGCGCGCGCTCCGACGAAGATGCGGCTCGCGCTCCTGTCCGCCGTGCCGGACGGCGCGCCGAACGCCGATGCCGCTGCCAGCGCGATCCGGACCCGGCTGAAGGACTACCACGGCGTCGTCGCGCTCTCGTTCGCGACGGCGAAGCTCGTCGCGTCGGCCGCCTCGAACTCGGGCGCCAAGATCACCGCCGCCCGCAAGGCTGCGGGGAACAAGAAGAACGTCGCGGCCCTGCTCGCGTTCGCCGACTCCTACGCCCCGCCCCCGAGCGGGCAGAGCACCGGCACCACCTCGACCGGCACGCAGACGACCGGCACCGGCGCCCAGAGCGGCGGCGGTGGCGGCGGGTTCCCGTGGTGGGGCTGGGTCGTCATCGTGCTCGCGGTGCTCGCCGCGATCGCCGGCTTCTCGATGTTCCGCTCCCGCTCCGCGAAGGCCCACGGCGGCGGCCAGCTCGTCGGCACCGCCCGGAACCTCGCCACCCAGCGCGTCCTCGACCTGGGGAGCCGGCTCGCCGACAGCGCCGTCGCGGTCGCCGACCGGGACGACCCGAGCATCGCCCAGCACCACCGGCGCGCCTCCGAGCTCGTGGCCGAGGTCCGTGCCGACCTCCCGGGGTACGACGGGCCGCCGGGCTTCCGCCAGGCGAACGAGGATCTCGACGAGGCCGAGTGGCACCTCGGCGTCGCCCTGGCCCACCTCGAGGGCACCGCCGAGCCGCCGCGGCCCGAGGCCGGCCGGCCGGCGCGCTGCTTCTTCGACGCCGAGCACGGCCTGGCAACGGTCGAGATCACGCTCGAGCTCCCGGGCGTGCGGTCGGTCAAGGTCGGCTCCTGCGCCGCCGACGCCGTCCGCCTGACCCGCGGCGAGGAGCCGCAGGTCGGCCTGGTGACCGTCGGCCGGCGCCGGCTCCCGTGGGCCGCCGCTCCGACCTGGTTCGGCGGCTGGGGCTGGGGCATCGACGACCTCCCGGCCCTGCGCTACGACAACCGCCCGATCTTCGCCACGAGCCTCACCCTCGACTCGCTCACCCAGCCGACCTCCGGCACCGTCCGGCGCCTGGGGCGCCGCGACGACGCCGACGCCGACGCCGCCGACGACGCGGCCGACGAGCTGGCCCACCAGGACGAGATGACCGACGAGGCCGACGCGATCGACCCGACGGCGGCGTACGACCCGCTCGCGCCCGAGGAGCCGGCCGACCCGGATCTCCCCGTCGAGCGCGACCGCGAGTAGGGCATCCCGGCCCACGGAAGGCCGGTTGGCACCACCGTCGGACCGGAGGGTCGGCGGTACGATGCGACCATCGGGATCCCCCGTCAGAGGTACAGGACGCGCTCCGGCTGCCGATAGCTGGAGCGTGCCCCGCCTTCTCTCCGCCGTGTCCACGCTGCTGCTCCGCTCCAACCCGTTCGGCTTCATCAGCCGCAGGTTCCTGCCGAAGGGCTGGCGGGACTTCATCAAGCAGCTCGCGATCTTCGCGACGTTCGACATCGCGTACGAGGCCTCCCGCACGCTCGCCGAAGGCCAGCGGATCCCGGCCTTCCGGCACGCCCGCGACGTGGTCAACGCCGAGAAGGCCCTCGGCATCTTCCACGAGCTGAACCTGCAGCACTGGGTGCTCGGCGCGCCCAGCATCGTCCTCAGCGTCGCGAACTGGACGTACTTCAACTGCCAGTTCACGATCTCGTTCGCGTTCCTGGTCTGGGTCTACTGCCGGCGCAACGACAGCTACTACTTCATCCGCAACGTGGTGATCGCGGCCGACTTCATCGGGGTCATCGGCTACATCACGTATCCGACGGCTCCGCCGCGGATGCTCACCGAGTACGGCTTCGTCGACACGCTCAACCAGACGAGCGTGAACCACGACACGGTCTCCGCCCTGGCCAACCCGTACGCCGCGATGCCGAGCCTGCACACCTGCTACGCGCTGCTCATCGGCACGTCCGGCGTGCTGCTCGCCCGGCACGCCATCACGAAGGCGGTCTGGGCCCTGTATCCGGGTCTGGTGGTGTTCTCGATCATCACCACGGCGAACCACTTCATCCTCGACGCCGTCGGCGGCGCGACGACCCTCCTCCTGGCCCTCGGCCTGGTCTGCAGCGTGACGTTCATCCTGCGACGCAGGCCGCTGCCGGTGTTCGTCCCGGCGAAGCACACACCGATGCTGCCGCAGTACGCGACGGCCGGCGAGACCTCGGCCGCTGCATAGCCGCGACCGTTCGTCGGTCGAAACCGACCGCTCGTCGACGGCAGCCGGCCGGCGCCCGAAGGCCTTCATAGCGTGACGTTCGTGACTGCGCTCTCGCTCCGCCTGCAGGAGTTCAAGGCGGGATACACCGACGGGGCCCGCCGCCTCGCCTCGAAGTTCGTCACCCTGCTCGTCAAGAGCCCGGTGACGCCGAACCAGCTCACGGCGCTCGGCTTCTCGCTGAACGTCGTCGCGGCCGTGCTGCTGTGGAACGAGACCTACATCGTCGCCGGTGTGGTCTTCCTGGTCGGCTCGCTCGTCGACATCCTCGACGGCGCGCTGGCCCGCCTGCGCGGCCAGGCCACCCCGTTCGGGGCGTTCATCGACTCGACCACCGACCGCATCAGCGAGGGCTTCGTGCTCGGCGCCGCGGCCCTGGTGTTCGCCCGCGAGGGCACCACCTGGGCCATCGCCGCCGTGTTCGTCGCGCTCGTCGGCTCGTTCCTGGTGTCGTACACCCGCGCGAAGGCCGAGATCGAGGGCCTCGACGGCAAGGCCGGCCTGATGGGCCGCGCCGAGCGCGTCGTCCTGCTCGGCGCCATCCTGCTGGCGTCGCCGTGGGGGGCGCTCCCGTACGGGATCGCGCTGCTCGCGGCGCTCACCGCGTTCACGGTCGTGCAGCGCTCGTACTCGGTGTACCGGCAGCTGCAGCGGCGCGATGCCGCGTCCGACCGCGCGACCACCGTCTAACGGACCTCGAGGGGAGATCCAATGTCCGAGAACGGCCATGGCAACGGGGTTGCCACGAACGGCAACGGACGCTTCCTGCACGATGGGAAGGTGCGCGTCGCGATCGTCGGCGTCGGCAACTGCGCCTCCTCCCTGGTGCAGGGCGTGACGTACTACCGCGACGCCAAGGACGACGAGTTCGTCCCGGGGCTGATGCACGTCAACCTCGGCGGCTACCACGTGCGCGACGTCGAGTTCGTCGCGGCGTTCGACATCGACGTCGAGAAGGTCGGCAAGGACCTGTCCGAGGCGATCTTCTCGGGCCAGAACAACACCATCAAGTTCTCCGACGTCCCGCACCTCGGGGTCAACGTGAACCGCGGCATGACCCACGACGGCCTCGGCAAGTACCTGAGCGAGGTCATCGAGAAGGCCCCGGGCTCGACCGCCGACATCGTCGGGATCCTCAAGGAGTCGAAGGCCGACGTCCTCGTCTCGTACCTGCCGGTCGGCTCCGAGGCCGCCACCAAGTGGTACGTCGAGCAGGCCCTCGAGGCCGGCGTGGCCTTCGTGAACTGCATCCCGGTGTTCATCGCCCGCGAGGAGTACTGGCAGCGCCGGTTCGTCGAGAAGGGCCTGCCGATCATCGGCGACGACATCAAGTCCCAGGTCGGCGCGACCATCCTGCACCGCAACCTGGCCCGGCTGTTCGACGACCGCGGCGTCAAGATCGAGCGCACCTACCAGCTGAACGTCGGCGGCAACACCGACTTCATGAACATGCTCGAGCGCTCGCGGCTCGAGTCCAAGAAGATCTCGAAGACCAACGCGGTCACGTCGCAGCTCGACTACGACCTCGGCGCCGGCAACGTGCACATCGGCCCGTCCGACCACGTGCCGTGGCTGACCGACCGCAAGTGGGCCTACATCCGGGTCGAGGGCCGCTCGTTCGGCGACGTCCCGCTGATGGCCGAGGTCAAGCTCGAGGTCTGGGACTCCCCGAACTCGGCCGGCATCGTCATCGACGCCGTCCGCCTGATCAAGCTCGCGCTGGACAACGGCATCTCGGGCTCGCTCGAGTGGCCGTCGGCGTACCTGATGAAGTCGCCGCCGCACCAGCACCGCGACGAGCAGGCGCGCGAGGCGGTCGAGGAGTTCATCCGCACGAACGCCCGCAAGCCGGCGTCGACGCCGGCCCCGGCGCCCGCCGCGGGCGACTAGCCTCCGGACGTGCGGATCGCGCACGTCACGCCGTACGTGTTCGACGAGCCCGGGGTGATCCAGGATCACGTCCGGGCCGTCGCACGTCTGCTGGCCGAGCGGGGGCACGAGATCGTGGTGCTCGGGCCGGAGCGCCGCCGGGCGGCGCTGCGCGAGGGACGCGAGCGTCTGCGGGCGCTGGCCTCGGGCCGCGCCGGGGCGCTGACCGGCCCGCCGGGCCAGCCGCTGGTGCTCGCCGCCGGGCCGGCCCTGCCGATGCGTCACGGCTCCGGGATCGCGCTGCCCGTGGCGACCAGGGCCAACGTGCGGCTGGCGCTCGAGCGCGGCGCCTTCGACGTCGTCCACGTGCACGAGCCGGGACTCCCGTCGACGCCGTTCGCGACCGCCCTGCGGGCCCCCGGCCTGGTCGTCGCCTCGTTCCACGCGGCCTCCGACCTGGCCCTGGTCTCGCCGTTCCGCTCGTCGGGCCGGGAGGCCGCCCGCGAGCGCCTCGACGCGCTCGTCGTGGCCTCCGAGCAGGTGCGGGCCGCGGCCGAGGCCCGCTTCGGCCCGGGCGACTACCGGCTGGTGCCGGACGGGGTCGACATCGAGCTGTTCCGGGTGCTCGAGCCGCTCTCGCCGCCGCGGGTGGTCGTCGAGTGGACGTCCGAGCGGCGCGCCGAGTCGCGCGCCGTCCTGCGGGCCTTCGAGGGGCTGGACGCCGACGTCATCCTGCTCTCCACCACCGGACGCCGTCCCGTCCTGGCCCCGGCGGCCCGCCCGGGCGGCGCGCGGGTGCGCCCGCTGCGGGCCCTCACGGCGGCCCAGCGGGCCGAGCTCCTGGCCGGCGCGGCCGTCTTCCTGGCCTCGCCCGGCGGCTCCCTGCAGACGGCCCTCGAGGCCGCGGCCTGCGGCGTCGCCGTGGCCACGCCCGAGGACGCCCCGGCCGCCGAGCTCGTCGAGCACGAGCGGACCGGCCTGCGCTACCCGGCCGTGCACCCCGAGCTGGCGGCCGCGGTCACGCTGCGGCTGCTCGACGACGCGCCGCTGCGCCAGCAGCTCGGCGCGGCCGCCCGCACGCTCGCCGAGGGCCGCACCTACACCCGGGCGGCCGACGAGCTCGAGGAGCTGTACGCCGAGCTCGCCGCCCGCCGCCGGCCCACGCAGCCGCCGTCGAACGGCTCCGCAGGCCCGGGAGATCCTGGTCGACCTGCACATGCACACCGAGCACTCCGGGGACTGCGCGACGCCGGTCGACGACCTGCTCGACCGGGCCGTCGAGCTCGGGCTCGGCGCGATCGCCGTGACCGACCACAACACCATCGCCGGCGGCCTCGAGGCCGAGCGCCGGGCCCGCGAGCGGGAGCTCGACCTGCAGGTCATCGTGGGGTCGGAGATCATGACCGACGGCCAGGGCGAGGTCATCGGCCTGTTCCTGCACGAGGAGGTCCCGCGCGGCCTCCCGTTCGCCGACACCCTGGCCCGGATCCGCGACCAGGGCGGCCTGGTGTACGTGCCGCACCCGTTCGACCGGATGCACAGCATCCCGAGCCCCGAGACCCTGCGCCGGCACGTCGACGAGATCGACGTGCTCGAGACCCAGAACGGCCGCCTGTACTTCGAGGCCGACAACGCCGAGTCCCAGCGCTTCGCCGAGCGCTACAACCTCGTCGCCGGCGCCGGCTCGGACTGCCACGTCCCCGAGGGCCTGGCCACCGCCGCCCAGCGGATGGCGCCGTTCGACGGCCCGGAGGAGTTCCTGTCGGCCCTGCGCGACGCCGAACAGGTCCGCCGCGCCCGCTCGCTCCTGTACCTGCAGGGGCTCAAGTGGGTGCGCCAGCTGCAGAAGTAGGCCGACGGAGAATCGGCGCGTGGGAGCCTGGGGAGCCGCGATCGTCTCGGACGACACTGCCTGCGACGCCCGCGACGAGTGGCGCGACCTCGTCGCCGACTGGGCAGGCGGCCCTCCGGCGGCTGCGCGACCAGCTGCTCTCCAGCGTCATCCTGGTGGTCGTCGACAAGCACGTCGACCGCGCCGCGTGCGCCTGACGCTCTTTCGGCAACGGCTCGCCGGATCCGAGACGCGCTCCTGCGCGCGTGGCCACAGGCGTGCGGCGAGGTGAGCCGTACCCGCCTCGAAGCGCGCACACCTGGTGGCACGAGCTCGACGGGTACCTGCGCGAGCACTGCGGCCTGTAGCAGCCGACCCGATCGCTAGCCTGGCGCGGCCATGCGCCTCTACCTGGAGCTCGCGCGGCGCGGCTTCCGGCGGGCCGCGGCGTACCCGGCGGCGACGGTCGCCGGCGTCTTCACGAACACGATCTTCGGCTTCATCAACGCCGCGGTCCTGCTCTCGATCTTCCACTACCGCGAGACGGCCGGCGGCTACGACGCCCGCGACACCGTCACCTACGTGTGGATCACCCAGGGCCTGCTGATGCCCGTGGCGATCTTCGGCTGGTACGAGCTGGCCCTGCGGATCCGTACCGGCGACGTCGCGATCGACCTGGTGCGGCCGCTCGACGTCCAGCTGAGCGGCCTGGCCCTCGACCTCGGCCGGGCGTCGTTCGACATGCTCTTCCGGGCGGTCCCGCCGTTCGTCATCGGCGCGCTGGCGTTCCACCTGCGCTTCCCGACCCCCGGCCTCGCGGCCGCGTTCCTGGTGAGCGTCGTCGGCGCCGTGGTCGTCAGCTACGGCTTCCGCTTCCTCTACAACCTGACCGCGTTCTGGCTCCTCGACTACCGCGGCGCCGCGATGTTCGCGCTGCTCATCTGCTGGCTCCTGTGCGGGCTGTTCGCACCGATCGCCTTCTACCCGGCGTGGCTGCAGACGATCGTGCACGTGCTGCCGTTCTACGGGATCATCCAGCTCCCCGCGGACGTCTGGCTCGGCAAGCACACCGGCCTCTCGCTGCTCGGCGTGCTGGCGCTGCAGGCCGCCTGGGCGATCGTCCTGCTGGTCGCCGGGCGGGCGGTCTTCGGCCTGGCCGTGCGCCGGGTGGTGATCCAGGGTGGCTGACAGCCTGCAGCTCTACCTGAGGTTGATAGGAGCGCACGTGCGCTCGCACCTGCAGTACCGGCTCTCCTTCGCCCTGGACGTCGTCGGGTCGGCGCTGACCTCCATCCTGGACTTCGTCGTCGTCCTGATCCTGTTCCACAACGCGCCCCTGATCGGCGGCTGGGACGTCCACGAGGTCGCCTTCCTGTACGGGCTCTCGGCGCTGGCCTTCGCGCTCGCCGACCTGTTCGTCGGACACATCGAGAACCTCCCGCAGATGGTGCGGGACGGCACCTTCGACCTCGTCCTGGTGCGCCCTCGGGGGAGCCTGTTCCAGCTGATCGCCTCCGACTTCGTGCTGCGCCGGCTGGGCCGCCTGTTCCAGGCCGCCGCCGTGTTCGCCTGGGCGCTCTCGACGGTCGAGATCGACTGGGACGCCGGGCGGGTCGCGCTCGCTGCCGCTGGCCCTTCTGTGCGGGGTGGTGATCTTCTCGGCGGTGTTCGTCGGCGCCTCCTGCATCGCCTTCTTCGTGGTCGACGCGCGGGAGATGCAGAGCGCCTTCACCTACGGCGGCTCGTTCCTCACCCAGTACCCGATCACGATCTACGGGACGTGGCTGCGGCGGCTCCTGGCGTTCGTCGTGCCGACGGCGTTCGTGGCCTACGAGCCGGCCTCGTTCATCCTCGACAAGGACGACCCGGGCCTCCTGCAGCTGGCCTCGCCGCTCGCCGCCGCGGGCTCCGCCCTGGCCGTGGCCGTGCTCTGGCAGGCCTGCGTCCGCCGCTACCGGAGCGCCGGCGGGTGATCGAGCTCGACCGGGTCGAGAAGCGCTTCGCGGTCCGCAGCGGCCGCTCTCCGGCGCTCGCGCAGCGAGGTCGAGGCGGTCCGCGGGATCAGCCTGTCCATCGAGGCCGGCAGCCTCGTCGGCTACCTCGGGCCGAACGGCGCCGGCAAGAGCACCACCATCAAGATGCTGACCGGGATCCTGGTGCCGTCGGCCGGACACGGTGCGGGTCGCCGGGCTCGACCCGACCCGCCGCCGCGTCGAGCTGGCCCGGCGGATCGGAGTGATGTTCGGCCAGCGCGTCCAGCTCTGGTGGGACCTGCCGCTGCGCGACTCGTTCGAGCTCCTGCGCCACGTCTACTCGGTGCCCGCCGACCGCCACCGAGCGCGGCTCGCGACGTTCCGCGAGCTGCTCGAGCTCGACCCGTTCCTCGACCGCCCGGTGCGCCAGCTCTCGCTCGGCCAGCGGATCCGCGGCGAGCTCGCGGCGGCGCTGCTGCACGACCCCGAGGTCGTGTTCCTGGACGAGCCGACGATCGGCCTCGACGTGGTGGCCAAGGCCCGGGTGCGCGACTTCCTTCGCGAGGTGAACCGCGAGCAGGGCGTCACCGTCCTCCTCACCACCCACGACCTCGGCGACATCGAGCGGCTCTGCCGTCGCATCGTGATCATCGACCACGGCACCGTGATCTACGACGGCGGCGCCGACGCGCTGCGCGACCGCTACGGCGGCGAGCGGACGCTGGTGGTCGACCTCGAGGAGCCCGCCCCGCCGCTCGAGGCGCCGGGCGCCCGGGTGGTGAAGGTCGAGGGCCGGCGCCAGTGGCTCGCCTTCCGCCGCAGCGAGGCGACCGCGGCTGCGCTGGCGGCCGCGGTGGCGCAGCAGGCGCCGATCGTGGACTTCTCGGTGGAGGAGCCGGACATCGAGGACGTCATCCGGCGGATCTACACGGAAGGCCGTCCGTCGTCTTTCGAGTAGCGTCCACTAGGGAAACCCTGCTCGAGGGGCGAACTGGTGTCCCGCGTGGAGAAGGACGAGATCTACGACCGCTACCTGACCCGGGCCATCTCCGAGATCAACGATCTCGGGGACGAGATCGCCCGCTGCGCGGTGGCCCCCCACCAGTCGCACCAGCCCGTGATCGGGTCGGGGCACCCGCTGGCTGACATCTTCCTGCTCAAGCACTCCCCCATGCCGGCGGAGCTGGCCGAGGGCGTCGCGTTCTACGGCCGGGTCGGCCAGGCCGTGCTCAAGTCGGTGCAGCGCCTGGGGATCGACCCGCTGCTGCTGTACGGCACGAACTGCGTCAAGTACGGCGACCTGGACGACGAGGAGCTGAAGGAGAGCTGCCCCGCCTGGCTCGTCCGCGAGCTGGCGATCGTGCAGCCGAAGATGGTCGTCATCATGGGCCCGGACACGCTCGAGTTCGTGAGCGACCTCGACCTGCCGCTCGGCCGCCCGCTCGAGCCGACGCTCGGAGAGATCCAGAAGCTGACGCCGACCATCGAGGCCCTGTACGTCCCGGCGATCGAGGAGTCGCTCGACGAGCAGGGCGCCAAGCGGCGGTTCTGGGACGCCTTCCGCAGCCTGGGCTCGTGGTACGAAGCGCTGCCGCCGTACTGACGCGAGCCCGTCCGTCCGCGGACGTCCGGCCTGATCCTGGTCGCGTCGCTCGCCGTGCTCCTGGCCTACGACCACCTGGCCGAGCACCTGCCCGACGCGTCCAAGTGGCCGGCCACGATCGTGATCGTGCTGGTCGCGATGCCGCTCGCGCTGGCGCCGGCGCGTGGCGACGCTGCTGGCGGTGCAGGACCGGCCGATCCCGCGGCCGTTCTCGGCGCGGTCGGGGCGGTGCTCGCGATCCTGCTCACCCGGGCCGACCTGGTCTTCGAGGCGTCGGCCTCGAAGGTCGTGGCCGCCGCCGCGGTCGGCGCGCTGGCGGCCATGGCCCTGCAGCTCGCCGCTCGAGGTGGCGCTCCTGGCCGTGATCGTGATCGGCGTCGACGCCTACTCGGTCTTCGAGGGCCCGACGAAGGCGATCATCGCCCACCATCCCGACGTCCTCGACGCGTTCACCATCGAGATGCCCGGCCCGGGCGGGCCACTCGGCGGCGCTCGGGGTGACCGACGTGTTCTTCCTCGGCCTGCTCCTGAGCGCGGTGCTGGTGTTCGGCCTGCGGCTCGTGCCGAGCGCGCTCCTGATGGTCGCCTCGTTCGGCGTGACCTACGTCCTGGCGGTGGCCTTCGACCGGGCCCTGCCGGCGCTGCCGCTGCTGTCGATCGCGTTCCTGAGCGTGAACGCCGACCTGCTGCTGGCCCGGATCCGCGGGCCGGCGCCAACCGCCTAGTCCCGCTCGCCCGCCACGCCCTCGCGCAGGAGGAGGCGGGCCAGCTCGACCCGCGAGCGCACGCCGAGCTTCTTGTAGGCCCGGCCGAGGTGGGCCTCGATGGTCTTCGGGCTGAGCAGGAGCTGCGCCGCCGCCTCGCGGTTGGTGGCACCGCCGGCGATGATCAGCGCGACCTGCAGCTCCTGCGGCGAGAGCCGCTCGACCACCGCGGGCTCCGCGCGGCGGGCGGGCTCGCCGGTGGCCGCGAGCTCGCGGCGAGCCCGCTCGGCCCAGGGCGCCGCGCCGAGCGCCTCGAACGCCCGCAGCGCGGCGGACAGCTGCGGCCGCGCGTCGGTCCTGCGGCCGGCGCCGCGCAGGCGCTCGCCGTAGGCCAGCTGGGTGCGGGCCCGCTCGAACGGGGTCTGGGTCGCGGCGTGCCAGGCCAGGGCCTGCTGGAACGGCGCGTCGATCTCCTCGTCGGGCGCGAGCATCCCGCGCAGCCGACAGACGGCGGCCCGGGCCCAGGAGCGGCGGGCCAGCCGGGCCCGGCTCTCGAGGTCGTCGACGACCCGCTCGGCCTCCTCGCGGCGGCCGTCGCGGATCAGGGCCTCGGCCAGGTCGGGCGCGGCCTGCACCGCCGAGGGCTCGATCAGGCCGCCCTCGGCACACAGGCGGGCGACGTGGGCCAGCCGCTCGGCGGCCCGGCCGACGTCGCCGATCCCGAGCTCGAGCAGCCCGAGCGCCGCCAGGGCGAAGACCTCGGCCGCCGTCGAGCCGAGCGGCCCGGCCAGCTCGAGCGACTCGCGGGCGTGGGCCCGGCAGTCCTCGGCCCGGCCCTGGGCAGCCTCGATCCGGGCCAGGTAGGCCAGGGTGAACGAGCGCCCCGTCGGCTGGTTGATCTCGTCCGCGAGCCGGACCGCCTCGTTGGCGTTGGCGTAGGCGGCGGCCCAGCGGCCCGAGCGGAAGTCGAGCTCGCCGAGGGTGCTGAGGACGTACGGGAGCAGGCCCGGCGCGCTGCCGGCGCGGGCCGCGTCGACCAGGCGCGAGAGCAGCCGGCGCGCCTCGTCGAGCTCCTCGGCCCAGGTCAGGCAGGCCCCGGCGCGGCCGATCAGCAGCGGATCGGGCGCGTCGTCCAGGGCGTGCTCTGCGAGCAGCACCAGCGGCACGCCCTCGGTCGAGCGGCCGTGGGCGATCAGGGCGCAGCCGACGTGCACCGCGGCGGCGATCCGGATCCGCTCGTCGCCCGCCACCTCGGCGAGCTCGCGGGCCCGCTCGGCGACGGTCAGGGCGCGGGCCACCTGGCCCGAGAGCATGCACGGCATCGCGGCGTCGGCCAGGAGCATCGCCGCCGTCCCCGGACAGGTCTCGGTGACGCTGTCGGCGGCGCGCTCGAGCAGGTCCGCAGCCACCGCGGGACGCCCGCGCCAGCTCTCGACCCGGCCGCGCAGGCGCTGGGTGCTGGCCCAGGTGGCCTCGTCAGGATCGAGCGCCAGCGCCTGGCCGATCAGCTCGACGGCCCGGTCGAGGTCGCCGGCCCGGTGATGGTCCCAGGCGGCCTCGGCGAGCCGGCGGCCGTGCTCGCGGTCGACGATGCTGAGCCGGGCGGCGCGCTCCCAGGCGATCGCCGCCGCGGCGTAGCCGCCGCGGGCCCGGGCCCGCAGGGCGACGTGCTCGACGGCGGCGGCAACGCGACTCGTCGGTGCCGGCGGCGCTGGCTGCGAGGTGCCAGGCGCGGCGGTCCTCGTCGTCCTCGGCCAGGGCCTCTGCGAGCGCGGCGTGCACCTCGCGGCGCTCGGCGGTGCCTGCGGCCTGGTAGACGGCGGCCCGCAGCAGCGGGTGCTCGAACTCCACGCGGCCGCTGCGCACGCGCACCACGCGCTCCTCCTCGGCCGGCTCGAGCTCGCTGGCGGGAACGCCGAGGGCGGCCCCGGCCCGGGCCACGACGTCGACGTCGCCGCCGCTCGCAGCCGCCAGGGTGAGCAGCCGCCGGGTGCCGGCCGGCAGGGCCCGGACGCGGCGCAGGAAGGCCCGCTGGACGCTTCGCCCGACGGGCAGCGGGTCCGGGAGCGGCTCGTGCCCGGCGAGCTCCTCGGGGCTCAGGAGCCCCGGCAGCTCGAGCAGCGCCAGCGGGTTGCCGGCCGTCGCCGCGACCAGCCGGCGGGCCACCGCGGGCGCCACGACGACGCCGGCGGCGCGCTCGAGCACCGCCCGGGCGTCGTCGTCGGGCAGGCCGCCGACGCGCAGCTCCTCGAGCTCGGCGGCCGCGAGCGGGCTGTCCTCCCCGTCGCGCAGCGCGAGCAGCAGGCAGATCGCGTCGGCCTCGACCCGGCGCGCGGTGAACGAGAGCGCCTCGGCCGACGGCGCGTCCAGCAGGTGGGCGTCGTCGACGGCGACCAGGAGCGGCCGCTCCTCGGCCGCCGCCGCCAGCAGGCTCAGTGTGCCGGCACACACCGTGAACCGGTCAGGACGGGCCGACGGGCCCATCCCGAGCGCCCCGGCCAGCGCTGCGGCCTGCGGCGCCGGGATCGCGTCGAGCAACGACAGGGCCGGCTCGAGCAACGCCGCGAGCCCGGCGAAGGCCAGCTGCGACTCGGCCTCGACGGGCGTCACCCGCAGGATCCGCAGCCCACGCGCCCGCTCGGCCGCGTACGCCAGCAGGCGGCTCTTGCCGATGCCGGCCTCGCCACGCAAGAGCACGGCCCGGCTGCGTCCTGCGCGCGCGTCGACAACGGCCTGCTCGAGGCGCGCGCGCTCGCCAGTCCGGCCGATGAGCTCCTCGCTCCTGGCCGCGCGCATGCCTCCAACGGTAGAGGACGCTCGTGCGCCTGCACAGCCCCGTTTCGGGTGATCGCGGGGCTATTCGGCGACGCGCTCGAAGCGCGCCACGCACTCGACGTGCGGGGTGTGCGGGAAGAGGTCGAACGGGCGCACCCGCTCGAGCCGGTACCCCGCCTCCGAGAGCAGCAGCCCGTTGCCCGCGAGGGTCGTCGGGTTGCACGAGACGTACACGATCCTGCGCGGGGCGAGCTCGACGACCCGGCGGACGGCCTTCTGGGAGAGCCCGGCCCGCGGCGGGTCGACGACCACCACGTCCGGCTTCGGCAGCCCGCGCTCGAGCAGCGGCAGCACCGTCTTCGCGGCGTCGCCGGCGACGAACTCGACGTTGCCGACGCCGTTCAGCGAGGCGTTCTCGCGGGCCCGCTCGACCGCCTCCTCGGCGATCTCGATGCCGATGACCTGGCGCGCCTTGCCGGCCAGCGCCAGGGCGATCGAGCCGATCCCGCTGTACAGGTCCCACACGACCTCGTTGCCGGCGAGCGCCGCCTGGGCGACGGCGTCGCGGTACAGGAGGTCGGTCATCTCGGTGTTGGTCTGCAGGAACGCCCCGGCGGACACCCGCAGCCGCAGCGACAGGATCTCCTCCTCGAACCAGGAGCGGCCGAACAGGAGCCGCGCCGGCAGGCCGCCGGTGACCTCGGCGACGCCGTCGTTGACCGCGTGCAGCACCCCGACGACGCCGGGACAGGCCTCGGCGAGCCGGGCCTCGAGCCGCTCGGGCGGCGGCAGCTCGCCCTGCGCGGTGACCAGGATGCAGAGCGCCTCGCCGGTGCGCAGGCCCTCGCGCACCACGAGGTGGCGCAGGAAGCCCTCCTGGGCCACCTGGTCGTAGGCCTGCAGGCCCTCGTCGCGGGCCCAGGCGACGAACGCCTCGCGGATCGCGTTGCCGGTCGAGCCCGTCAGCAGGCAGACCGAGAGGTCGAGGACCTTGTCCCAGCGGCCGGCCTCGTGGAAGCCCAGGGCGGGGCCGTTGGCGCCCGCCGTCCAGGCGTACTCGAGCTTGTTGCGGTAGTGGTACTGCGAGACGGCGCCGACGATCGGCTCCATCTCGTAGCCGTCGAGGTGCCCGATGCGGCGCAGCGCGTCGTCGATCTGGGTCGCCTTGTGCTCGAGCTGGCGCTCGTACAGCAGGTCCTGCCAGCGGCAGCCGCCGCACGTGCCGAAGTGCGGGCACGGCGCGTCGACCCGGTCGGGCCCGAGCTCGATGCGCTCCACGGCGACGCCCTCGGCGTGGCGGCGCTTGACCTTGGTGATCCGCGCGCGCACCCGGTCGCCCGGCAGCGCGCCGCCGACGAACACCACGAGGCCCTCGTGGCGTCCGACGCCGCGGCCACCCGTGGCCAGGGAGTCGATGCGCAGGTCGAGCTCCTCGCCTGCCTTGAGCGCCGGTCGCATGCCGGGCAGGATGCCAGTCGCCGGTCAGGCCGGCGCTGGCGGCACCGTCTGGGGCAGCCCGCGGGCCACCAGCAGGCCGAGCGCGGCGAACACCGCGGCCACCGGCCAGAGGGCCTCGTAGCCGGCGACGTCGGCCAGCGCGCCGAGCGGTACCGCGACCAGGGCGCTGCCGCCGAACAGCACCGTCGATCCGAGTCCGACCGCCTGGCCTGCGCGCCCGGGCCCGGCGAGCTCGCCGGCGATCACGTAGAAGACGCCGTTGAAGCCGAGCGCGCCGAACGCGAAGAACGCCATCACCGGAAGCTCGAGGCCGACGCCGACCCGGGTCGCGGCCCAGTACAGGAGGGCGCCGAGGCAGGCGACGGCGGCGACGTCGCACAGCGTGCGCCGGCGCCGGGTGCCGCCGCCGCCGTCGGCCAGGCGGCCCCAGAACAGGCGGGCGGTGACGGCGGCCAGCGAGATCACGGCGAAGAGCGCGGCCCCGGCGACGCGCGAGCTGCCACCGTCGACCAGGGCGGTGACGGCGAACGTCAGGACGCAGGTGAGCGTCGTGATCAGCAGCATCCCGACCAGCATCAGCCGGGGCATGCCGGGGATCCGCAGCACGGTCACGGGCTCGAACGGCGGCCGCTCGGCGCCGTGGGCCAGACCGCGTGCGCTGGCGAGCCCGAAGGCCACCGCGCTGATCGCCGTGAGGATCCCGCAGATGGTGAACGCCAGGCCGATCCCGCCGATGTAGGAGAGCCCGGGCAGGAGCACGGCGGCGAGCAGTCCGCCCAGCGAGATGGACATCTGGCGCACGCCCATCGCCAGGCCGCGACGGGCCGCGCCGAAGGCGTGGAACACGGCCACGCTGCCGGCGACCGCGATGAGCGATCCGAAGACCCCGAAGACCACCAGCGCGCCGCCGAGCACCCAGGCGCTCGGCGCGAACGCGCCGAGCGCGAGCGTGGCGCCGGCGCCGATCCCGCCGACGATCATCGGCACCCGCACGCCCTGCTGATCGACCAGGCCACCGGCCAGGACGAGCGCCAGCGCGTTGCCGACGGCGGCTGCCTGCAGCAGGGCGCCGAGCGCCGCGGCGTTCATGCCGTAGTGCGACTCGAGGTCCGGTCCGAGCGCCCCGATCCCCCACTGGACGATCGAGAGCGAGGCCTGCGAGGCGATCGCCAGGCCGAGGATGTTGCGACCCTCGGTCGTCACGCGTCGTCGTCGGCTTCGTCGTCGGCCAGGGCGAGCGTGTAGAGCGCGGCGCAGTAGAGCCGCCAGGTGAGCGCCGGATCCTCGCCCGGCGGCGCCGCCAGGGCGCGCAGCACGAGCTCGACGCGCGGCAGCCGCTCGGCCACGGCCCGGGCCAGGTCGGCGCGGACCGCGTCGGACAGCGCGGCGCGGCGCTCGCGGGTGTCGAGCTCCTCGGCCAGCATCGCCACGGCCGGCCCGGAGGGGTCGTCGCCGTCGTTCGGATCGCCGCCGGCGGCGGCCAGGTAGGTGGCCCGGCGGACGGCGCCGGCGACCTCGTCGCGGTCGATCCCGACGCGCTCCTCGAGCCGCCCCAGGAGCGCCGGGCCGGCGAGCTCGGGCCACTGCGCCTCCGGGTAGGAGGCCAGGGCGAGGTCGATGTCCCGCAGGGGCGACGACACCGCTGCATGGTACGTTCGGCCGCGTGACGCACCTGCTGGTGGTGGACGGACGGCGGGTCGGCCCGGGCGAGCCGGCGGTCGCCGGTGACGACGCGGGCCTGCTCGGCCACGGGGCCTACGAGTCGCTGCGCACCTACGACCGGCGGCCGTTCGCCGTCGACCGGCACCTCGAGCGGCTGGCCCACGGGCTGCGCCTCCTGGGGATCGCGACCGACCTGCGGGCGCTGCGCGACGAGCTGTGGGCGCTGGCCGCCGAGGGCGTCGAGGCGCTCGACGACGAGCTCACGATCCGGATCGTGGTCACCGCCACGGGCACCCGGGTGCTCGAGGCGATGCCGCTGACCCGTCGCCCGCCGACGCGTGCGCGCGGTCGTGCTCCCGTGGCGCCGGCTGGCGCACGGGCCGCTCGAGGGGATCAAGGCGGCCTCGACCGCCCAGGTGCGGGTGGCCCGCCGGCACGTCGCCAGCCGGGCCGCCGACGACGGGCTCTGGCTGACGCCCGAGGACCGGGTGTCGGAGGCGCTGGCGGCCAACGTCTTCGCCGTCGTCGGCGGAACGCTGGTCACCCCGCCGCTGTCCGACGGGGCACTGGCGGGCGTCACCCGGGCGCTGATCCTGGAGCTGTTCGAGGCCCAGGAGCGGTCGCTGCCGCTGGCCGACCTGCTGGCCGCCGACGAGGCGTTCGTGTCCGCGACCTCCGCCCCAGCTCGATCTCTGGTCGAGGTAGAGGGTCGGCCGATCGGGAGCGGCCGCCCCGGCCCGCGCACGCTCGAGGTGGCCGGCTCGTTCGCCGAACGCGCCGTGCCGCTGGTCAGCGGCACGGCGTCCGGGTGAGGCGAGCCGTCGGCTACTGCGCCCAGGGCGGGGCGAGCGTGCTGCCGTCGTGCAGCGAGGCGGTGACGCCGGGCGTGAGCGCGGCCACGAAGCGCACCGGCTCGTCGGCCCGGTTGCGCAGCGAGAACCTCGTCCCGGCGGGCACCACGATGGCGCCGCCGGCGGCGACCTCGCTGGCCTCGCCGGCGAGCTCGACGGCGAGGCGGCCGCCGGTCACGACCAGGACCTCCTCACGGTCGAGGCTGTGCGCGGGCACCTCGGCGCCGGCCTCGAGCTCGACGTGCCAGGCGCAGACCTGCTCGGCGCCCCGGCTGGGCGAGGCGAGGCCGGTGATGGTGCCGTTGCCGACGTCGAACGTCGGTGCGTCGGCGGCGTGGATGACGGGCATGATCGGTCTCCTTCGGGCGGGGGGCGCTCGCCGCTAAGCTAAACCAGGTTTCGTAAATGGTCAACCACGTTGAGCAAAAGATCGACGACGAGGCGCTGCGGGCGCTCGGCCGGGCGCACCTCGCAAAGCTCCTGGTGCGGGCCCTGAAGGCCACCCAGGCGGCGGCGATGACCGGGATGACGGCCCGCGGGCACGGCGCCGTGCGGCCGGCCGACGTGGCGGTGTTCACCAGCATCGACGCGGCCGGGACGCGGATCTCGGAGCTCGCCCGCCGGGCCGGGATGAGCACCCAGGGGATGGCCAAGCTGGTGCGCTCGCTCGAGGCCGCCGGCTACCTGGCGACGGCGCGCGACCCGTCCGACGCCCGGGCCACGGTGGTGCGGCTGACCGACGAGGGCGTGCGCTTCTGCGACGACGCCCAGGTCGTGATGGACGCGCTCTGGGACGCCCTCGACACCCGGCTCGGCCCCGGGCGCATCGGCGAGCTGCGGGCCTCGCTCGAGCAGCTGGCCGAGCTGCCGCCCGACGCCCTGGCTGTCGGGTTAGCCGACCCGGCCGACGCGCAGCTCGCGGGTGCGCGGGCCGTCGAACTCGCAGAAGAAGATCCGTTGCCAGCGGCCGAGCGCGAGCTCGCCGCCCTCGACCGGGACGAGCTGGGAGGAGCCGACCAGGGCGACCTTGAGGTGGGAGTCGGAGTTGCCCTCGTCGTGGCGATCGTCCTCGCCGTGCGGGGCGAGCCGCTCGAGGCGGCGCAGGAGGTCGCCGGCGACGTCGGGGTCGTAGCCCTCGTTGATCGTGATGCCGGCCGTGGTGTGCGGCGACGAGACCAGGACGGCGCCGTCGGTCACGCCCAGCTCGCGCGCGAGCTCGACGACCTGCTCGGTGACGTCGACGAGCTCGTTGCGGGTCGACGTGCGGATGCTCGTGGTCGGCATCGGCGATCCTCCGGGTCGTGGACGGAACCCGGGCAGGATGGCTCAGCGTGGTGGCCGGCGCGGCGTTCGGGGCGGCGACGCTCGCGGCGCTCACCGGACGCCGGCGGCTGCGGCGGCCGCAGGCGGCGCCGGTCGGCGACGACGCGCCGCTGATCTCGGTCGTCGTGCCGGCGCGCAACGAGGCGCGGGACGTGGCCGCGACCCTGCGCGGCGTCCTGGCCCAGCGCTATCCGCGGCTCGAGGTCGTGGCGGTCGACGACTGCTCGTCGGACGGGACCGCCGAGGCGATCGCCGCGGTGGCCGCCGAGGATCCGCGGCTCACGCTGGTCCGGGGCCGGGAGGCGCCCGACGGCTGGCTCGGCAAGCCGTGGGCCATCAGCCAGGGCGTCGAGCGGACGAGCGGCGCGTGGCTGTGCTTCACCGACGCCGACATCGACTTCCACCCGGACACGCTGGCGGCGGCGCTGGCCTTCGCCCGCGAGCGCGGCGGGGGCGGCTGCACGCTGACGCCGCTGCTGCTGTGCGGGTCGTTCTGGGAGCGGGTCGTCCAGCCGGTGGCGGCGATGACCATCGCCTCGTTCGTGGCGCCGCCGCTGCTCGCCGAGCGCCCGGGCTCGCGGGTGGCGCTGGCGGCGGGCGGGTTCATGCTGGTCGAGCGGGAGCTGTACGAGCGGGCCGGCGGCCACGCCGGGGTGCGCGACCGGGTGGCCGACGACATCTCCCTGGCCCGCAACGTGAAGCGGGCCGGCGGGCTCCTGGCGCTCGGCGCCGGCGACGAGCTGGTGCGCGTCCGCATGTACCACGGCGCCGGCGAGCTGTTCCGCGGCTGGCGCAAGAACACCGCCTACGGGCTCCCCGGCCCGGCCGGCGTCTCGGCGGTGGCGGCGCTGCTGTTCGCCGCGGCCGGCGTCGCGCCGCCGCTGGCCCTGGCCCAGGGGCTGCGGCGCGGTGACCGGCGCCTGGCGGCGCGCGGGGCCGTCGGCCTGGCGGCGCTGCTGGCGCTCCGCTCCTCGGCCGACCACTACGCCCCGACGCCGAAGGCCTACACCGCGACGGCGCCGCTCGGCGTGCTCTGGCTCAGCGGCGTGACCCTGGTGGCCGTGGTCGACCGGCTGCGCGGCGGGCCGAGGTGGCGGGGCCGGCGCGCGTCGTTCGCTCGTTAGAGTGCGGCCTCGTGGACGTCTCCTTCTTCGACGAGATCGCGACGCAGGGCCACGAGCAGGTCGTCATCTGCCACGAGCCCGAGAGCGGCCTGCGGGCCATCATCGCGATCCACGACACGACCCTCGGGCCCTCGCTCGGCGGGATCCGCCAGTGGCAGTACGCGCAGCGACGGCGAGGCCCTCTGGGACGTCCTGCGGCTGGCCCGCGGGATGACCTACAAGGCGGCCGTCGCGGGCCTCGACCAGGGCGGCGGCAAGACCGTCGTGATCGCGCCCGCGGGCGACGACAACGAGGCCCGCTTCCGGGCGCTCGGCCGCTTCATCGACACGCTCGGCGGCCGCTACATCGCGGCCGAGGACGTCGGCACCTCGCCGCGGGAGATGGAGTACATCTCGCGGGAGACGCCCTGGGTGACCGGCGTCGATCCCGGCCGTCGGCGGCTCGGGCGACCCGTCCCCGCTGACGGCGATCGGGGTCTACGAGGGGATGCGCGCCGCCTGCCAGGTGCAGTTCGGCTCGCCCGAGCTGGCCGGCCGGAAGGTGGTCGTGCAGGGCACCGGGCACGTCGGCGGCCCGCTCGTGCGGCTGCTGGTGGAGGCCGGCGCCGAGGTCGAGGCCGGCGACCTGCACCCCGAGCGGGTCGAGGAGCTCGCGGCGATCGGGGCCACGCCGGTGTCGCTCGAGGGGATCCTCGAGCGCGAGTGCGACGTGCTGTCGCCGTGCGCGCTCGGCGCCGCGCTGAACGACGACTCGATCCCGAAGCTGCGCTGCTCGGTGGTCTGCGGCGCGGCCAACAACCAGCTCGCGACGATCGAGAACGGCGACCAGCTGCACGCGCGGGGCATCCTCTACGCGCCCGACTACGTGGTGAACGCCGGCGGGATCATCAACATCGCCGAGGAGTTCGTGGGCTACGACCCGGTGCGGGCCGAGGGCCGGGTGCGGCGGGTCTTCGAGACGACGCTCGGGGTGCTGCAGCGGGCCCAGAGCGACGGCGTGAGCCCGGCGCGGGCGGCCGACCGCGTGGCCGAGGACCGGATCGCGAGCGTCGCGCCGCTGCGGGCGGTGTACACCCAGGGGGAGCGGACGGCCTGGAACCACGCGCCCGACGGGCTCCTGCGCCGCCGCCGTGACAGGCGTCAGGCGTCGGCGATGAGGCCGTTGGACGGCGTCCACACGGCGTTCGCCCGGAAGCTGTCGCCGGCCCGTTCGCGGGCGGGCAGCTCGGTGACCGAGACGCTGCGCTCGACGAGGTCGAGGCTGACGCCGTACTCGCGCACCTCGTGCTCCCAGGCCAGCGCGACCCGGAGGCGGCGCGGCAGGCCGACGCCCTCGAGGGCGATGCGCGGCCGCGGCGGCCCGTCGCGGCGGGCGAGGGTGCGGACGGTGTCGGCGTGCGGGGAGCGGTTGAACGCGTCGGCCGCGAGCTTTCGCAGGTAGGTGCCGTCGGACTCGCGCTGGCGGGCGCGCAGGACGCGCTGGATGTCGCCGCGGGCGTCCGCGAGCTCGGCCTCGAGCTCGCGCTGGCGCTTCTCGGACCGCTCGAGCCGCCGATCGAGGAGCTCGAACTGCTGCTGGGCCTGGGTGACCCGGTCGTGCGTCTCGGCGACGGTGCGGCGGAGCCGCTCGGTCTCGCTCTGCAGCTCGGAACGGCCGGCCTCGGCGGCCCGGAGCTCGCGCGAGCGCTCGGTCTGGAGCCCTTCGAGCTGGTCGTTGAGCCGCTCGACGAGCCGGTCGCGCTGCACGGCGCGCTCCATGTAGGACGGGTCGCCGTGGATCCGCAGCGGGTTCTTGCGCGTCGCCTCGACGATCTCCCAGCCGCGCCGGGTGGCGGTGGGCGTGCAGAGCGGGCAGACCCGCTGCGCGGCCTTCGAGGACGGGTCGCGGTAGAGCCGGATCTCCTCGCCGAGCAGGAAGTGGCGCCGGCAGACGGCGCACCGGTCGAGTTCGGACGCGGCCAGGGCCATGGGCCGGGCATGCTAGCTCACGAGCGCGACCGAGGTGCCCGATATGCAGGGGTTCCGTGGGTTGGGTGGTGACGGATGTAACAGACCCCCCACCCCCGCCATCCGCTGGCAGGGCGGCCGCCGCGCCGGCCGCTCCGGCGGCGCGCCGTCCGCTACCCTGGTGACGCGCGGGGCCGTAGCTCAGCTGGAAGAGCGCCTGCTTTGCAAGCAGGAGGTCACCGGTTCGAACCCGGTCGGCTCCACTGCTCGTTTGCAGGGATTTCTTCATCCGAGATCCCAGGCCTGCTGGACTCCATCCGACACTGTCCCCACAGCCCGCTGGCGGCGACTTCGTTCAAGGTCGGCGAGAGGGCCAGGCTGTGCACGGCGTTCGCGTCCCGAATCAGCGCTGTAGCCACGTCGGCCACGAGATCCTTGAGGCCGCGGTCCATGCCGTGCGGCTGCTGGCATGCAGGGAAGGGAGCTCCCTTCCATTGAATTCAGCGTTCTTTCGCAGTGATCCAAAGCCCTCTTCCTCCGGGAAGGGTCAGGGAGAGGGCGGGCTCTGGGACGCGAGTCGCAACCAGCCGCGCGGGCTACCCTGACGCTCACGTTCGTTCCGTCTGAAAGGGGCACGCGCAGTGGTAGTTTTGATCGTCGAGTGCAACGTAAAGCCGGAGAAGCGGGACGAGTTCCTCGAAGTCATCGAGCACGACGCCGTGCATTCCGAGCACGACGAGCCCGGCTGCCTGCGCTTCGACGTGCTGAACGACCTCGAGGACCCCAACAAGTTCTTCTTCTACGAGGTCTACAAGGACGAAGACGCACTCCTGGCCCACCGCGAGACGCCGCACTTCAAGGAGTTCTTCGCAGCTCTACCCAACCTGGCCAACGGCGACCTCATCCGTCACATAGCCCAGAACGTCGTACCCAGCGACGCCGGCTTCGTGCGCTAGCAACGCTTCTTGTCGGCCGTGGCGTCACGGTAAAGGGCTGCGTGAGCGGCTCACTCGTTACCCGGCACGATGCCGTGTCCCCCCGTTCGCGGGTCATTGCTGTGCAGGCCATCCCACCACCGCACGCCCGCGGCGGTGAAATCGTCGAACGCGACCTCGAGGCGGTTGGGACCGAAGATGCGCAGCTCGTCGAACCAGAACCGCAGGTCGAGGTGCCGCGACGCATCCCACGTTCCTTCCTGGAAGAGGTCGAGCGTGTGCTCGGTGCCGCCCGGCTCGGAGCGCCAGTCGAGACTGAGACGATTCCGCCAGCTGGCGAAGTCGGCCTCCTCCGGGACGTCGAGAAACTCCCAGCCGTACACGGCCTGCTGCTCGAAGCTCGCCACGACCTCTGCCAGGCGGTCGAGCTCGAACGACTCGACGCGAGCGTCTGTGTCGTCCCAGTTGCCGTGGCGGAAGGACGCCGCGATGCGACCGACTGGCTGAAGGATGAGCTGTACGCGCGGGTCGTCCGGCGGTGGCCCGCTGTCCGCGGGTAGAGCGAGAACGGCGAGCGTGACCGATACGCGGCGTTCCTCTGCAGAGACATCGACGCCAACGAGAGTGGCCTCGTTGAGGGCCACACCGAAATGCCTTACCTGCTTCGCCGAGAGGTGCACGTCGATGTGGTTGTACCGGACGCCGATCGGCGAACGTCACCCGGGCGACGGATCTGGAGCGCCGAGCTCGGCCGACCCGTCCGCGAACGGCCAGCGGCGGCCCACGGCGACGTGGAGGATGACCGACAGCGAGATCGCGTTCAGCACGACGTGGGCGACCCATTCCAGGGGTTCCGCGGTCGTCCAGTCGCGACTCCGGGCGTAGGCGTCGAGGGCGCCGTAGAGGACGGCTGCCCGGCGAGGATCAGGCCGAGCAGCACGAGCCGTTGGCGAGCGGCCGAACCGTGCCCGGGAACCCAGCCGTCGAACAGCATCGCGAAGACGAGGGCGGCGGCGATGAACGACCCGGCGAGCGCGATCGTCTCGACAGGCGCGAGACCAACAGCAGCGGCGAGCGCGTAGCTTCCGAGCGCCGCGCCGACGACCCGGCGTTGCCGGCGGCGACGCGCGCCGCCTTTCGCGACAGTGCCGAGAACGGCCATCCCCTCCAGGCGACGAAGAACCACGCCTGCCACAGGCCGATCAGGACGAGGAGCGCGCCGAGCTGTGCGGGCCCGAGCAGGCCGCTCTGCGCCGCGAGCCCCGAGCTCGGCGGCGGTCGAACGTCCACCAGCACGACGAACAGCAGGACGGCGATCGCCCAGGAGCTGGCCAGCGCGGCGAGCCCACCGGCAAAGGGCCCGAGACGGCGGAATGGCCACCCCTCGCACACGAACGTGAGCTGCAGCATGGCGACGAACGCGGCACCGGCCAGCGGCAGCGTGATGGGGAAGACCGGCGAGTGCTCGGGGCCCGGGTCGGGCGAGAAGACCCCGCGGAGGTCGAAGTGGCCGACGAGCGTCTGCGCGACCATCGTCAAGCGACCGCGGCCACCGCGATCAGCAGCGTGTCGGCCCAGCCCGACCAGCGGGGACGCAGCGTCGTCCCGGGCCAGCCCTCCCACCAGAACGCGATCGTCGCGACGACCGCGAGCGCGAACACGGCCGGAGGCCCGAGCACGATCGTCGAGCCTCGGGGCCGTCGAGGCCGAAGGACAGGAGGGCGGCGATCGGCACCACCAGCGTCAGGCCGGCGAGTCCCAGCCGAGGCTGGACGGACAGCTGCGCCCGCTCGGCCGGGAGCGAGTTCGAGGTCGCCGAGCTCACACGAGCACCGCCGGCGGGTCCATCACCAGCTCGGCGGCGAGCGGGAGCTCGCGGATGCGCCGGCCGGTCGCGTTGAACACGGCATTGGCGATCGCCGCGGCAACGCCGACCTGGCCGATCTCGCCGACACCTTTGACCCCCAGCGGGTTGACGCCCACGTCCTCGACCTCGACGAACTCGACCGTCACGTCGGGAGCGTCGGCGTTCACCGGCACGAGGTAGTCACCGAGGCTCGTCGCGCCCCAGCGCCCGGACCGCGCGTCGAACGGGTTGCCCTCGAGCAGCGCCTGGCTCAGCCCCCACAGCATCCCGCCCATGAGCTGGCTGCGCGCGAGCTTGGGTTGAGCACGCGTCCCGGCGCGAAGGCGCCGAGCATGCGCCGCACCCGTACGAGGCCGAGCTCGGGATCGACCGCGACCTCGGCGAACTGGGCGCCGAACGTCAGCAGGCCGTGCGGCGTGTCGAGCGGCGGCGGGCTCCAGCTGCCGCACGCTTCGGCGTTGGTCATGCGGTTGCGGCCGAGCAGGTCGGCGTAGCCGTCGCCTCGTCCCGGCTGTCGCGCAGGACGAGGCGGCCGTCCGCGACCTCGACGCGGCCGGGTCGGCGCCGTGCAGCGGCGACTCCTCGTCGGCGACCGCGAGGGCGATCGAGCTGGTCGCGCAGGGCCGTCGCCGCGTCGTGGACGGCGGCGCTGACCATCGTCGGCCCGGCCGAGCCGACGGCCGCGGTGATGTTCGGCAGGTCGCTGTCGCCGAGCCGGTAGCGGACCGCCTCGCACGGCAGGCCGAGGGCGTCGGCGGCCACCTGGGTCATCATCGTGCCGACGCCGGTGCCGAACTCCGGCGTCCCCGCCTCGACGACGGCGCTGCCGTCGGCGTACAGCGTCGCGCGCGCGTGCTGCTCCGGCATGAAGAGCGCGACGGGTAGCCGCGGCGGCCATGCCGTGGCCGATGAGCCAGTCGCCGTCGCGCCGGCGCGCGGCGCGGCGCTGCGCTCGGCCCAGCCGAACCGCTCGGCACCGCGGCGCAGGCACTCCGCAGCCCGTCGCTCGACCAGGCGTTGCCGCGCGGGTCGGTCGGCGCGTGGTTGCGGAGCCGGAGCTCGACGGGGTCGATGTCGAGGACGTGCGCGAGCTCGTCCATGCCGACTCGAGCACGAAGACGCCGAGCGCCTCGCCCGGCCCGCGCGTGAACGTCGGCGTCATCGTGTTGCCGCGGATCAGCCGGTGGCCGCCCCGGAAGTTCTCGACGCGTAGAGCTGCGAGCGACGCCGGTCGCGGGCTCGGCCCAGTCGTCGAACGGCGAGGTGACCGAGAGCTTCTCGTGGCGGATCGCCGTGAGCGCGCCGTCGCGGCCGGCCGCCGAGCGTGATCCGCTGCTCCTGCTCCTCGCGGTGCCCGTCGCGGTGAACGCCTGCGTGCGGGTGAGCGTGAGCCGCACCGGCCGGCCGACGTGCCGCGCGGCCATGGCCGCGAGCGTCACGTGCGGCCAGACCATGGCCTTGGCGCCGAAGCTGCCGCCGACGAACTGCGACAGCACGCGGATGTTCGACAGCGGGATGCCGAGCAGGTGGGCGACCGTGAGCTGGCTGGCGCGCACGCCCATCGTCGCGTCGTACAGGGTCAGCGGTCGCCGTCCCAGGCCGCCGTCGTCGTCGGCGCCTCCAGCGGGTTGTGGTGGTTGGCCGCCATGTGGTAGTGGCGTCGACGACGACGTCGGCGGCGGCCAGCGCCGCGTCGACGTCGCCGCGCTCGTTGCGCGCCGGCATCAGGCCGCCGAACAGGCGTCTCGCCTCGTAGGCCGCGTCCCGGCCCTGCGTCGATCGTCGTGATCGAGCGGCTCGCGCTCGTAGACGACGTCGACCAGCGAGGCGGCGTACTGCGCCCGCTCGTGGCTGTCGGCGACGACGATCGCCACCGGCTGGCCGTAGTAGTGCACGAGATCGTCCTGCAGCGGGAAGAAGCTCTGGCCCGGTGCCGGCTGGCCGACCAGGGACGGCAGCAGGCGCGGCTGGCCGGCGATCCGGGCGGGTTCTCGTGGGTGAGCACGGCGAGCACGCCGTCGGCCGCGAGGCGTCGGCGGCGTCGATCGCCGTGACCCGCCCGCTCGCGAAGCTCGCGCCGACGACGGCCGCGTAGCGCGAGGCGCGGCAGCGCGATCTCGGCCGTGTAGCGGGCCGCCCCGGTCACCTTCTGCGGGCCGTCGACGCGGTCGACGGGCGGGCCGATCGCGGTCGTCATGCCGCACCTCGGTCGCTGCGGCAGTCCCCGCACGATCGCGCGCTCGGCCAGCTCCACCTTGAACGCGTTGTGCGCGCGCGGCGACCGCGGCGGCGAGTTCGGCGTCGAGCGGCGCGCGGCGAACCGCCCGCGTCGCCGGCGCGCCGAACAGCGCCGCCTCGGCGCGGCGGGCCCGCCACGGCTTGGTGGCCACGCCGCCGAGCGCCAGCCGGACGTCGGCGACGGCGCCGTCGCGCGACTCGAGCGCGCCGCGACGGAGACGAGCGCGAACTCGTAGGACTGGCGGTCGCGGAACTTGAGGTACATCGAGCGGCGGCGAGCGGGCGCGGCGGGAGCTCGATCGCGACGATCAGCTCGCCGTGCTCAGCGGATGCTCGAGCTCGGGCGTGTCGCCGGGCAGGAGGTAGAAGTCGTCGATCGCGATCGTCCGCGGCCGTCGGGCCCGATCGTGTGCACGACGGCGTCGAAGGCGACGAGCGCGACGGCGACATCGGAGGGATGCGTCGCGATGCAGTGCTCGCTCATGCCGAGGATCGCGTGGCCGCGGTTGAGCCCGTCGAGGCCGCGCAGCCGTGCCGGGCTCTCGCTTGTTGCATGGCGAGACGCCGTCGCGGAAGTACGCGCAGCGGACGCGCTGGCACAGGTTGCCGCCGATCGACGCCATGTTGCGCAGCTGCTCCGACGCGCCGAGCAGGAGCGCCTGCGACACCGCCGGGTACCGCTGCGACGACCGCCGGGTGCGCGGGCGACGTCGCTCATGCGCGCGAGCGCGCCGATGCGGAGGCCGCCGTCGGGCAGCTCCTCGACTCGCGCAGCGGCAGGTCGTTGATGTCGACCAGAGGTCGGGCCGCGCGATCCCGGCCGGACGAGATCGACCTCGGTCGTGCCGCCGGCGAGGAAGGCGCTCGCCGGGCATCGCCGCCGACCGTGGCGACGGCCTCCTCGACGTCGGCCGCCCGCACGTAGCTAAGCGGCCGCATCGTCCCTCCCTGTCGCGCGTCGCGGACGTCGCGGATGGCGGCGCGGATGTTCGGGTACGCCGCGCAGCGGCAGATGTTGCCGCTCATGAACTCGGCGATGTCCTCGTCGGTGCTCGGCGTTGCCCTCCTCGATCAGCGTGACCGCCGACATGATCTGCCCCGGTGTGCAGTAGCCGCATTGGAAGGCGTCGTGCTCGATGAACGCCCGCTGCATCGGATGCAGCGCGTCGCCGTCGGCGAGCCCCTCGATCGTGGTCACCTCGTGGCCCTCGCACGCGATCGCCAGCGTCAGGCACGCGAGCACCCGCCGGCCGTCGACCCAGACCGTGCAGGCGCCGCACGTGCCCTGATCGCAGCCCTTCTTGGTGCCGGTCAGCTGAAGGTGTTCGCGCAGCGCGTCGAGCAGGCTGACCCGCGGCTCGATCGACGCCTCCCGCGCCTCGCCGTTGACCGTCAGCAGGACGGGGTCCAGCCTGGCCCGCACGTCCCCGGGGCTGCGACGCGGTCTCTTGGACGAGATCGGTCATGCGCGGTGCCTCCACGAGGTGGTCTCCATGCCGCGAGTGTCGGCCGTGAGGCGATCGCTCGCATTCGTGACTCCCCAGCCCGAGGCACCGGTCGTGATGCCGGCAGTCGAACCCCGACCCTCGCTACGGTCGGCTGGCAGCCCCGACGGCGTGCCCGTCCAGGCGATCCGCGAGCACGCCGGCGAGCTCGGTCGGGAGATCTCGAGCTTGGCGAACACCTTGTGGAGGTGGTACTCGACGGTACGCCTGCTGATGAAGAGCCGCGCGCCGATCTCGGGATTCGAGAGGCCGTCGCGGGCATGACGTGCGACCTGGATCTCCTGTGCTGTAGGGCATCGCGCGTCTCGACGCTGCGGGTGCGCGCCTTCTCGCCCGTCGCGAGCAGCTCTCGGGCAGCGTGTTCGGCGAACGGGCGAGCGCCGATCGCCACGAAGAGCTCGTGCGCCGAGCGCAGCTGCTCGCGCGCGTCGACCCGGCGGCGCTCCACGTCTGAGCCACTCCCCGTAGACGAGGTGGGCACGCGCGAGGTCGACGCGAGCCGGCGTTCGGTCGAACCGGTCGAGCGCCTCGCGGTACAGCGGCTCTGCGCGCTCGCCGAAGCGCGAGCTAGCGCCGCTCGACCTCGCCTCGAGTCCGAGGGCCCAGTCGGTGCCAGCCGAGCGCGTGCGCTGGCGCAGGTAGGCGAGGGCGGTGGCTGCGACGTCCGGCGCGCCGCAGCGCACGGCGGCCTCGACCAGCTCGACCTGCGCGGCACCGCCCTGTTCTCGCGGGTGATGGTCGTTCGACCGCTGGGCGGCGGCCATCGCCAGCTGGTAGCGGCCGAGGCCGTTGTGCAGCACGGCGATGGCGTACTCCGCGTAGCTGATCGAGCTGTCCTCGCCTCTGCCCGGCGGATCCGTCAGGCCTCCGCCTCGATCCGCCTGCAGCGCCGTGGTCGGGCTGTCTCGGAAGGCGAGGAGCAGGAGCAGAGGCATCGGCCGCCCGCGCGCTGCCGGTCGCCTTCAGGTGGGCGTGCCGCCGCCTCCGCGTACCCGCGCTTCAGCGGTGGCCCTCTGGCCCGCGGCCACGGTGGGACTTCTCCGCCCCGCGAGCCCCAGCCGGGACCGGGAGCACGGGCAGTGCTCTGGCGTCACGCGCGAGCGGACGTAGCGGCTCGACAGCGCCAGCCAGCGTTCGTGGTCGTAGAGACCGATCGCCGCGACGCACGCGAACGGCAGCCCTCGCATCTCCTCGTCCTCGGAGAGGTGCTCGCTCGAGAACGCGTGCAGGGCCTGCGCCAGCACGGGGGTGCCAACGGCGTAGCCGTCGGTGATCACCAGCGCCTGGCCGGTGATGACGAGCTCCATGGTGCCCGGCGGCGCCGATCGAGGGGCCGTCCTGCAAGGCGACAGGCCACGTCGCGCACCCCATCCCGGGCGGCCCGTCGACATCGCCGCCGCCAGCGCTTCGATGTAGGTCTCGAGGGCGAGGGACTCGTCGAGCGGCTCGAGCCGCCTCGCCGCCCCGAGCAGCAGCGCGCGCTGTCGCTGTCGCGTCGCTGCACGAACACGAGCCGCGCCCGCAGCCGCTCGACCTTCGCGCGTTGAAGCTCGTCGAGCGGCCCTGCCGCGGCAACGGTCAGGAGCGCCAGGGCGGAGTCGGGAACGCCGGCGGCCTGGCTCGCCTCGGCCGCCGCGAGCGCGCGCTCCGCTCGCCGGCGCCCCGGGGCGGGGACAGCCGCGCGGCCCGCTGAGGAACGCCGCGGAGGCCCCCATTCCCCCTCGTCCCTGGGCGCGGTCGGCGGAGCGCGCGAGCTCGGAGGCCACCTCCTCGTCGTGCCCGAGCGTCGCCTGGGCGCGGTGCCAGGCGCGCCGTCGGGGTCGAGGCGGGGTCGGTCGCCTCGGCCAGCGCGCGATGCACCCGCCGGCGCCGTCCGGCGTGACGCCCCGTAGATCTTCGAGCGCACCGCGGGTGGGGGAACGTGATCTGCGAACCGAGTCGATCAGCCCGTCCGCCTCCGCCGGCGCCGCGGCCTCCGGGCCGACACCGAGGCGGGCCGAGGCGCGCCACAGAATCGCCGGGTCGCCGACCGGCTCGGCGGCGGCGATCCGCAGCAACAGCCGCGTAGCCGCCGGGAGCCGCGCCACCCGCGGCGGAAGCTTTCGTCGATGCATCACGATGAGCGGCACCGGAGCCCTCGATGAATCCCCCGGCAATTTCGCCGTGCGTCGAAGGGTGCGAGCCCTCGAGCAGGGCCAGTGGGTTGCCGCTGGGCTCGGTCGATGATCCGCTCGACACCCGTCGTCGAGGGGCCCTGCCACCGCCGATGCCAGCAGCTCGCGCGCATCCGCGTAGCGAAGCCCGTTCAGCGAGCTCGGGGAGCCCGTTGAGCTCGTCGGCCCCGGGCGCATCCCGCGTCGCGAAGACGAGGACGACCGCGTCGGCGTCCAGCCGGCGCGCGGCGAATCCGAGCGCCTGGGCCGAGACCCGGTCGAGCCACTGCGCGTCGTCGATCAGGCAGAGGAGGGGACGCCTGGGCGGCGAAGGACAGCCGGCCGAGGACAGCGAGCCCGACGAGGAACGGATCCGCGGGCGGGCGCGTGCCGTCAGACCGAACGCCGTGCCGACCGCCGGCCCTGCGGAGCCGGGGAGTCGTCGAGCGCGTCGAGCATCTCCCCGCACATCCGGTGCACAGCCGCGAACGCGAGCTCGACCTCGGACTCCACCCCGCCGGCCCGCACCACGCGGCGGCCGGTGGCTCGCTCGCCGGCGAAGCCCAGCAGGGCCGTCTTCCCGATGCCCGGTTCTCCTCTCAGCACCAGGACGTCGCTGCGCCCCTCGTCGGCCGCGTCGAGCATCCCTTCCAACCGGGCGCACTCGGTGCTCCGCCCGCCAAGCACGGCCCCACCGCGGCGTGGCCATGAGGGGATCATCCGGCCGCAAGGATAGAACGTGACGATTCGCACTGCCACGTGCGGCACTGACCAGGGGCCGGGACCAGGGCGTCGCGCCCGTGCCTCCCGGATGCGATCACCTCGGGTGGCGGCACATGCTGATGGCGTCCAAGCACCCCATCATCGGAGGCAGCCACCATGCCACGCATCGTCATCGCCGCAGCCGTCGCTGCAGCCCTCGGTCCGGCGCGACTGCGCCGGCCGCGAGCGGCGGCAACGCTGACCCGGGTCCGTCGGGCCCGGCTTCACCATCACGATGAGCGCCAAGTCCGTCAAGGCCGGGGCCTACACGATCACGATCCGCGATCGGTCGGCGATCCACAACTTTCATCTCGTCGGCCCGGGTGTCAACAAGAAGACCAGCGTCGCCGCCGCCAGGACGTACACCTGGAAGGTCGCCCCTGAAGCGCGGCACCTACCGCTTCACCTGCGACGTCCCACACGTCGATCATGCACGGCGTGCTGCACGTCAGCTAACGCACCACCCGCGTACGCCTCACTGGCAGGGATGCCAGTGAGGCGTACGCCGTCTCAGGGCCTTACGAAGCCGGCCGGACCTCGGTGGTCGTCGGCTCGGGCCGAGCCTCTTCCTGCCGGCCGCCTCGCCGGTGATCAGCCGGGCGCCGCGGCCTCGCGTGACGAAGCTGAAGGTCCAGCGCGTGACGACCACGAACCGGTTCTGGAACCCGATCAGGTAGAAGACGTGCACGACGAGCCAGACCAGCCAGGCCGCGAAGCCGCTGAGCTGGAGGCCTTTGATGTCGGCGACGGCCTGCGCGCGTCCGATGGTGGCCAGGTTGCCCTTGTCGCGATAGCGGAACCGGCCGGACTGGCGGCCGCGGAGTCGGGCGCGGATCGCGCGGGCGGCGAACCGGCCCTGCTGCATCGCCACCGGCGCCAGCCCTGGCAGCGCGACCGGCAGCTCCATCGACGTCGTGGACGCTGCGCCATGTCGCCGAGCGCGAAGACCTCGGGGTGCCCGGCCAGCGTGAGGTCCGGGCCGACTGGGACGCGACCCCCGTGATCGATGTCGAGGCCGGCCTCGGTGGCAAGCCGGCCGGCAAGCTCGGAAGCGACGACGCCGGCGGCCCAGATCACCGTGCGTGACGGGATTCGCTCGCTGCGACCGGATGTGGAAGCAACCGTGACGGCGTCGCGCCGATGTCGGTGACCTCGAGTCCCGTCAGTGGCGTCACGCCGAGCCCTTCGAGCGCACGCGCGGCGCGGGCGGACAGGCGCGGCGGGAACTGCTGCAGGATGCGCTCGCCTCGCTCGACGAGCAGGATGCGGGCTGCTCGCGTGTCGACGTGCGGAAGTCGCGGCGGAGCGTGTCGCGGGCGATCTCGGCGATCTGACCCGGCGAGCTCGACGCCCGGTCGGTCCTCCGCCGACGACGACAGAACGTCAGGAAGGCCGCGCGGCGGTCGGGGTCGGGATTCTTCCTCGGCCGCCTCGAACGCCGTCAGGATGCGGCGGCGGACCTCGAGCGCGCTCTCGACCCCCTTGATGTCGGGCGCCAGCGGCCTCCACTCGTCGTGGCCGAAGTACGAGTAGCGCGATCCGGCGGCGACGATCAGGCTGTCGTAGGGAACCGCCTCCGGTGCGTCTCCGGCTCGCCGATCGGTTGACGACGACCCGCTGGCGCGTCGAGGTCGAACCCGCTGACCTCGCCGAGCAGGACGCGGACGTTGCGGTCGTGCTTGAAGACGCCGCGCAGCGGTGTGGCGATCTCGCCCGGCGTGAGGGCGCCGGTCGCGACCTGGTAGACGAGCGGCTCGAACAGGTGGAAGTTGCGCCGGTCGATCAGCGTGATGTCCACGGGCGCGCGGCGCAGCTCGCGGACGGCATACAGGCCCGCGAAGCCTCCGCCGACGACCACGACGCGGTGGCGCCTGGTCGTCGGCTTGCTCTGTTTCGACATGATTGGCTCCTTGCCAAGGTCAAACGGCTGCGGCTTCTGCGACCCTGTCATAGATCCCGTTGCCGGTGTCCGGGTCGAAGAAGTGCAATGCTCGGGTGTCGACGGCCACCTCCGCCAGCTGGCCCTCCCGGACGGACGAGCGCGGATCGAACCGGCCCACCATCGTGGTGTGCGGCGCCTGGTCGCCCAGCTCCGTGCCGGCGTCCGCGGCGAGCTCGCGCACGTCGTCCGTGAGCGCCGGGCGGGCGTCGATGTCGAAGTGCACCACGATCTCCGAGCCGAGCGCCTCGCGCAGAGCGACGCGGCCGGTCAGCCGCCTGTCGAGCGGGGTGTCCGGCGCACGGGCCGCGTCTTCGAGATCTTCGGGGCGAATGCCGACGATGATCTTCCGTCCCGCGTACTGGCGGAGCGCGGGGTGCGCGCTCAGCTTCTCCTCGGCGAGCACGATCTGCTGGCTTCCGAGCGCCACGGCCAGCGAGGTGGTGGTCGGCACGAGCGTTGCCTCGACCAGGTTCATCGCGGGACTGCCGATGAAGCCGCCGACGAAGAGGTTGACGGGCCGATCGTAGAGCTCCTGCGGCGCGCCGACCTGCTGCAGCTCTCCCTTCCGCATCACGGCGACGCGGTCACCCATGGTCAGCGCCTCGACCTGGTCGTGCGTCACGTAGAGGGTGGTCGTTCCGAGGTCGTTCAGGATCCGGGCGAGCTGTGCGCGCAGCTCCACGCGCAGCTTCGCGTCGAGGTTCGAGAGCGGCTCGTCCATCAGGAACGCCTCGGGCTGGCGGACGATCGCACGACCCATCGCGACGCGCTGACGCTGACCGCCGGAGAGCGCCCGCGGCTTCCGCGTGAGCAGCTGCTCGATCCCGAGAATCCGCGCCGCGTCGTGGACACGGCGGTCGATCTCGGGCTTCTTCATGTGCTGGACACGCAGCCCGAACGCGATGTTCTCGTACACGTTCAGGTGCGGATAGAGCGCGTAGCTCTGGAAGACCATCGCGATGTCGCGGTCGCGGGACGGCACGTAGTTGACGACACGGTCGCCGATCAACACCAGGCCTTCCGACACCTCCTCGAGCCCGGCCACCATCCGCAAGGCGGTGGTCTTGCCAGACCCCGACGGGCCGACGAGAACCATGACCTCCCCGTCGGCGATCTGAAGGTCGAACCCGGAGACAGCGCGGACGCCGCCGGGATACACCCGGGCGACGTGATCGAACACGATGCTGGCCATGAGACCGCTCCCCTCTAGTAGCCGGAGCCACTGCTCGGCGCCTGGGTGGTGACCTGGTCGCCCGCGGGAGAGACCGCATACCAGAGTCCACCGAACGCGTTCACGCCCTGGCCGTTGACATCCCCCGGCTTCTGGTCTCCGGAGAAGCGATAGAGCGGATGGCCGTTGTAGATGAGTTGTGCCTTTCCGTCCGAGCGGGCGCTCGTCACGACGATGGAAGGCTTCGCTCCTTTGCCGACCGTGGGCTTTCCAGTCACCCGCAGCGGGGGCCAGTCGACGGCACAGGCGCCGGTGCACGCGCTCTGCGTGCCCGAGTCGCGCTGGAAGAGGTACAGCGTGCGCCCTTGCGAGTCGACGAGGATCGATCCCAGCGTGCCGTTCGCGACACCGAACGTCGCCGACCGCCCGCTCGCGGTCTTCGGCGCGCGGCGATCCGCGTGGTGTCGCTGCTGCTCCCGCAGCCGGCGAGTGCCAGGGCTCCGAGCACCAGCCCTGCACCGGCAGCGATGGTGATGGACGTCGTGCGAGTCATGCCCGCCTTCCTGAAAGATGCGTACCGCTGTGGCAGCGAGCATGCGGTCGCGGCGCGAGGGTCGCCTCTAGGGAGGCCCCAGCGCGATCCCTAGTCGCGATCCCCAGTCTCGACCGCCGGGACCTGGGGCGCTGGGGTGCGTCTTGCAGCTAGCCATAGCCGCGCTCTACCGCCTGCGGGATGCCGGCGTGGGCGGCTGGCTTCATGGCCCCAGCCCCCGGTATCGGCGATCCTAGACAATGCCGAACGTTGTGACCGACAAGGAGGAGCGCATGTCGTCGGCAGCAACCGTCATCGCGTCCCCCGATCGGTGGACGAGACGCTCTCACGGCCCGACCGTCGAGCATCAGCAACGCCGCGCCGGGCTGCTGGGGCGCCGCGCCGAATGCGAGGTGCTCGACGAGCTGGTCCACGCGGTGCGAAACCGCGGGAGCCGCGCGCTCGTGATCCGCGGCGAGGCAGGCATCGGCAAGACCGCGCTTCTCGACCACCTGCGCATGCAGGCGTCGGCCTC
>CAWCFJ010000002.1:0-79260 GCA_963794695.1 uncultured Actinomycetes bacterium
CGGTCCACGTCGCCCAGGACGCCCGGGGCTCGGCGATGGCCCGGGTGGCGGCGGAATGCGCGGCGATCCCGCCGGGCGGCTGGAGCTGATCGCGCGGGCGTATCGCGGGCCGACGGGCGACGCGCCAAGGCACCTGCCGTTCCGGCGCGCGGCGCTGTCGTTCATGCGCTGGCAGGCCCGGCGCGGCGTGCTCGGCGCCGCTCGACGCGTCGCCGCCGGGCAGCCCGTGGTGGCGAGCGGTCAACGAGCGGCTGCTGCGCGACGGATGCGAGGCGGTCGCGCGGCCGGCGGGCTCGCCGGCGAGCCGTCGTCGCCGACGATGCGAGCTGTGGATGGCGTTCGTCGCGCGACCCGACCGGCGCAACTGGTACCGGGCTCACAACGCGAGCATCGTCGGCCGGCTACCTGGAGCATCGCGAGCTGGCCGAGGCGGAGAGCCGCGCCGGAGCGGTTCTTCCTGAACGTCGTCCTGTTGCGGGTCCTGTACGCGCACGCGCTGGTCGCCGCGCCGCGGCTGGCGCTCGGGCGCTTCGCGCCGCTGGGCCGGCTGCTCGGCGATCCCCGGCTGGGATGGCCGGCGTGTTTCTGTCGCTCGCGACGGGTGCTCCCGATCGCTACCCGCTGGAACTCGGACCTCGAGCGCTACCTCGCTGACGAGCAGCGCCTCGGGCGGCTGCTCGACTACGGGGTGATCGGGCCGCGCCTCCAGGGGCTGTACGAGTGGTCGGCGGCGGAGCTCGGCGAGCCCGGGCCTGCCGGACTGATGCGCGACGGCAGCCCGG
Organism: uncultured Actinomycetes bacterium; assembly: GCA_963794695.1. Taxonomy (GTDB): domain Bacteria; phylum Actinomycetota; class Thermoleophilia; order Gaiellales; family JALYLC01; genus CAWCFJ01. Next base: position 783 of record CAWCFJ010000002.1, read on the forward strand.
TCTAGGAGTGGCCGTACGAGCAGCGCCACGTTTGGCCTGCGCCCGCGATGCCGCGCACGGCGCGGGTGCTTCAGTGGGCGACGTCCTAATCGGATAACCTCTCCACTTATGGGCAGACCGAGCTTCGGTGTGATGACGAGCCCGAGCCAGGTCGGCTACGGGACCTCCTGCGCGTCTGGGAGGACGCCGACGCGATCCCCGGAATCGAGGCACGCGTGGCTGTTCGACCACCTCCTGCCGATCTCCGGCGACCCGCTGGGGCCGGTGCACGAGGGCTGGACGCTGCTCGCTGCGCTGGCGGCCCGCACGACGCGCCTGCGGCTCGGGCTGCTCGTCACCAGCAACCGCATCCGCCCGCCGGCCCTGCTCGCGAAGATCGCCGCCGAGGTCGACGTCGTCTCGGGGGGCCGGCTCGTGCTGGGGATCGGAGCGGGTCACGCACTTCCGTGCCCTGGGCTCGTCGCGAGTACGACGCACACGGTCTGCCGTACGTCTCGGCCGCGGAGGCCGCCGGGAGCCTCGCGGAGGCCTGCACGATCATCGGGCGGCTGTGGAACAAGGACGAGCCGTTCGACTTCGCCGGCCAGCATCACCAGCTCGTCGGGGCGTTCTGCAACCCGAAGCCGGTGCAGTCGCCGCCGCCCATCCTGATCGGGGGCCGGGGCCCGCGCGTCCTGCGCGTGGCCGCCGAGCACGCCCGCATCTGGAACGTGCCCGGGCCGCCGGCGAACGGCCTGGACGAGCTCCGCGACCTGAACCGCCAGCTCGACGAGCGCTGCGCGGCGATCGGCCGCGACCCCGCGGAGATCGTCCGATCGACGGTGATCGGCGTGTCGTTCGACGACCCCGAACCCGCCGTCCGAAACGCGCGCGAGCTCCCTCGACATCGGCTTCGGCCACGTCGTCTTCAGCCTGCCCCCGCCGTATCCGGCCTGCGCGGCCCGCTACGTGGCTGACGAGATCATCGCGCCGCTCGGCAGGGGGTGACGTGGTCCACGCCGACGCCGCGCGCAACCGGGAGCGGATCGTCGAGGCCGCCCGCGCCGCGTTCGCGGATCCCGAGGCCGAGGTCTAGATGGCCGAGATCTCCCGACGTGCCGGCGTCGGGATGGCGACCCTGTACCGGAACTTCCCGGGTCGCCGCGAGCTCCTCGAGGCCGTGTACGTCGACGAGGTCAACGCCGTGTGCGAGGCAGCCGAGACCATCGACGCCGCCACGCCCGGAGCGGCCTTCAGCGCCTGGCTGCGCCGGTTCTTCGCCTACTTCACGAGCAAGCGCCACGTCGCCGCCGAGCTGCTGCAGCACACCGAGGACAGCGACCCGGTCTTCAGCGAGAGCCGAAGCCGCGTGTTCGAGGCGGGCGGGCCGCTGCTGGCGGCCGCGCAGCGCTCCGGCGAGGTCCACGCTGACCTGACGCTGGAGCAGGTGCTCAACCTGGTGATCGCGATCGCCCGGATCCCCGGCGACGAGCCGTACCTCGAGCCGATCCTGCAGACGGCGCTCGACGGGTTGCGGCCGCCCGCGGCCTGATCGCCATCCTGGCACCATGGCGCCATGGAACGCGTGCGTGGCATCGGGGGCTACTTCCTGCGGGCCGCCGACCCGGCAGCGCTGGGCGCGTGGTATCGCGACTGCCTCGGCCTGGATGCCGATGAGCACGGCCTGTGGCGGCCGGACGCCGGACCGACGGTGTTCGCGACGTTCGAGTCCGAGACCGACTACTTCGGGTCCCGGACTCAGCAGGTCATGGTGAACTTCCGGGTCGGCGACCTGGATGCGATGCTCGCCCAGCTGCGTGACAAGGGTGCCGACGTGGCCGAGGAGACGCAGGAGATGGAAGGTGTCGGCCGGTTCGGCTGGGTCACCGATCCCGAGGGCAACCGCGTCGAGCTCTGGCAGCCCGCCTAGCCGGAAGCCGGCTCGTGGCGCTCGAGCTTCCCGTGGGCGTTGAGCGGGAAGCGCCCGCTGCACACGGAGCACTGGCCGGTCTCGCTGCCGGCGCCGCCGCGAGTGGTGCCCGGCGCGGGCGCGGTGCCGCTGCCGGTGCACTCACCCGAGGGCTGTTTGGGGATCAGTGGAGACAAGGCGGGCTCCGGGGTTCGAGGGGTCGTCGGCGAAGGAGCACGCCATCGTAGTGCGGCCGTGCGGCTACGCGGAGACGGTTCCCTGCGGATCGAGCAGCGACCGCAGGAGCGCCTCGACGTTGTCGAAGTTCGCCTCGAGGCCGTGGCCGTCGCCGCTCATGTGATCACGCCCGGCCTTGTCGCGGAACGCGAGCCGGTAGGTCAGCGTCGTCACGCCGTCGGTCTCGTGGAGATCGATCGACTCGACCGCTTCCACGCCCGGCCACCCGTCGTAGAGCCACGTCTGGGCGGTCCGGGTCGGCGGCTCGATCTCCAGGAAGGTTCCGCGAAACGACATGTCGGTTCCGTCGTCCGACACGAAGATGTAGTGGTAGTCCCCGCCGACACGCAGATCGACCGAGCAGAGCTTCACCTCTTCCCCGTAGGGAGCGATGGTCTTTCTCAGGTGCTCTTCCCTCGTGAGGACGTCGAAGACGAGCTGGAGCGGAGCCTTGAACTCGCGCGTGAGGAGGATGTCGAGCTCGTTCGGAAACTCGATGACGGACGAACCGGGACCGCGTGGGCGTCACTGAGCCTCTCCTTGTCGTTGGAGTTCCTTGAGGTAGTCGTCGACCCGATCCATGCGCTCGTTCCAGGCCCGCTCGTACTTGGCAAGCCAATCGTGGAACGGCCGCAGACGAGCGGGCTCCAGGCGGTACAGCCGCTGCCGCCCCTCCGACCGGCACCTGACCAGCCCGACCTCGCTGAGCACCCGCAGGTGCTTCGAGACCTGAGGCTGGGACATCGACAGGTCGCTCACGATCGTCCCGACCGGCTTCTCGCCCGCGATCAGCGTGTCGAGGATGTCGCGACGGCCCGCCTCGGCGATGGCGTTGAAGACGTCGGAGGTGGTGGAGGCGCGGGCCACGGCTCAAATATATTCCAGTATCGGAATGTGTCAAGCGCGGGCCGGGGCGGACGAGGACCGCGAGGCGAGCTGCACGACCAACGAGGCGGCGCAGGAATCGAACGCCCCTACTGATCAGCACTTTGCGTCGGCCGAGGTACGTACCGGGGTAGGTACCGAGCGGTCACGCCTGGCGCGCTTCGGCGTCGGCGGGCGCTCCGCCAGCAGCGCTGCGTGGTCCAGTTCGGCCTCGTCGACGAGGACGTAGGTGTAGGTGTTCGCCGTGACAAGTCAAGCGTGGCTGTGGGACGGCGAGCGGCGGCGCCGTTCGAGGCCACCTCGCCACTCAACACGGCTAGGAGACGCCCCTCAGGACGCGCTGACGATCACCTTCTCGCGCGCCCCGTCGCCGGCCGTTGGTCGAGCGTGGGCGCCGGGCCGTGCGTGCGGGCTCGTAGGCCGTCGGGTCGCCCGGGGAAGGTTCCGACGAGGCCGGCCCGGAGCGGCGTTAGGGCCTGTGTACGACCATCGGCGGGACGCCGTCGGTAGTGCTCGGCGTCGAGGCGGATGGAGCCGTATGATCGCTCCAACGACGAAGAGTCGGGAAGGCGGTGCGGGATGGCTGGGTACGTCGGCGTCAAGTGCTCCGTGGCGGCTGCGTTCGAGCCTCTGGAGACAGATCAGCCGGCGCGTCAGGTGCCGGATCTCTCGGACGTCGGGTTCGTGACCGACATGCAGATCGGGGCCTTCACGTTCGCGGTCGACCTCCCAGTGGCCAGCCCGCTCGCTCCAGGCTCGACGGAGAGCGTCGCCGGTGTCCTGGAAGGTGCTAGCTGGCCGGGCGGACAGTCCGACGCGCTCAACCTGGAGATGGTGATTTCGGTCGCCAACAAGCAGCAGGTCGAGGCGCTCCTCAACCAGTCTGCCGGCAAGCATGTCGGGTTCTCGTTTCAGGTCGTCGGCTACGACCCGAGGGCCAAGTCGTGGTATCGGCGGTTCGGGGCGGTCGCCGGCGCGAGGCTGAATGGCTCGCTGAAGGGCAGCTCGCTCGGCGGCCCCTACCCTGAAGTGCAGACACCGGGCGGCGGCCAACTCTGGCAGCTGGAGGTCGAGATCAGCCCGCAGGATCCCAACGCTGCCGTCTCCGCGGTGCAGCAGCTCGAGTACGCGGCCGAGTCCGGAGGGCAGACGATCATGGAGTGGGGCGGGCCGGGGCCGCTGCACCCTCCCCCGGGCGACCCGGGCGGCGGGCAAGGCAGCACTGGGTAAGCGCGGTCTCGACCGGCGGCGACCCATGGTGGAAACGCTGACCGCGCCGACGTCGCGCCCCGGCGATCGGGAGGCCAGCAGCTCACGAACCACGTGGCCCTGTCGGGCGCGGCGCGCTAACTGGGCATCGATTCGTACACAGGCCCTTAGACAGCTGTTTCCGCATAGCCATCAAGGGTCGACGAGGCGGCGCAGGAATCGAACCTACCAAGCGGTGGGCTACACCGCCCTGCCGGTTTTGAAGACCGGATGGAGCACCAGCTCCGAGCCGCCCCGCGGCGGAGTCTAGGTCGGGCCGGGCGCGGCGCACGCTCCACCTCGCGGCTGGTAGAACGCGGCTCGTGGAGACTCGCACCCTTGGCACGTCCGGCCCCGCCGTCTCTCTCGTCGGGCTTGGCTGCAACAACTTCGGCCGGCGCATCGACGCTGCCCGCTCGCGCGAGGTGGTCGAGGCCGCTCTCGACGCCGGCATCAACTTCTTCGACACCGCCGACGTGTACGGCCAGGGGCAGAGCGAGGAGTACCTCGCGGCCGCGCTCGGCGATCGGCGGTCCGACGTCCTCATCGCCACCAAGTTCGGGGCGGACATGGGGGACGCGGCCGCAGCTTCCGGCCCTGGCGGCTCCCGCGCGTACGTCCGTGCGGCCGTCGAGGCCTCGCTCCGCCGGCTGCAGACCGACGCGGTCGACGTCCTCTACTACCACCGGCCGGACGGGGTCACCCCGCTCACCGAGACGCTCGACGCCATGGCCGAGCTGGTGGCCGACGGCAAGGTGGGGTACATCGCCCTCTCGAACTTCGGCGAGGCCCAGATCAGCGAGGCCGTCGAGCACCTGAAGACCACGGCGGGCCCGCCGCTCGTCGCGCTGCAGAACGAGTACAGCCTCCTCCACCGCGACCCCGAGGACGGCCTGCTCGACGCCTGCGCCCGGCTCGGCGTCGGCTTCGTGCCCTACTTCCCGCTCGCCAGCGGCCTGCTCACCGGCAAGTACCGGGTCGGCGGGGAGCACCCCAGCGGCACCCGGATCGGCGCGGACGACGAGCGCGCCGCCGACGCCAACCTGCAGAAGGTCGAGGCGCTCGTCCAGTTCGCCGAGGAGCACCGGCACTCCGTCCTCGAGCTGGCCATCGGCGAGCCTCGCCTCGCGGCCGGCCGTCGCCTCCATCATCTCCGGCGCGACGTCGCCGGAGCAGGTGCGGAGCAACGCCTCCGCCGCCGGAGCCTGGGCGCTCGACGCCTCCCAGCTCGCCGCGCTCGACAGCGTCGGCGTCTGAGCGGCGTAGGGAAAACCCGCTAGGCCGGCTCCGGGCTGGCCCGTAGCTTCGGGCCAATCGATCCCGCCCCACAGGGGGAGCGGGACAGGCGAAGGAGCCAACATGGACAGGAAGAGGATGGGCGGCCGCATGCTCGCGGCCGGCCTGCTGGTCGCGGGCGTGCTCGGCGGATCGGTCGCCAGCGCGAACGCCTCGACCCGGATCGCCGGGTCTGACGACGTCACGATCCCCGCCTCGGGCTGGGACTTCGGCGGCAAGTCGTTCGACGACACGCTGCCGGGCGGTGGACAGCCCACCACGGCCGGCAGCGTCAAGTGGCTGCTCGCCGACGGCATTCCCGCGCCGCGTCTGGTGGGCACGCTGCACGCCACGAACGCCAAGAACACCTGCGCCCACATGCAGATCCTGTACCTGAACGCGTCGAACACGGTGATCCACACCACCGACGGCGGCGAGGTCTGTGTCACCAAGGACAAGCACAAGCAGTTCAAGGTCGACTTCGGTACCTACGCCAGCATCTTCACGGCCAAGGTCACGATCAACCTGATCACGACCACCGGCCTGGGCTCCAGCATCCTCGGCGCCCACAGCGTCGACTTCGGCCCGTACACGAACGACGTCCTGATCAAGCAGCAGGGCTGGGACTTCGGCAGCGTCGACTTCGCCAACAACAAGCCGAGCGGCCCCGGCGTCGGCACCTGGACCTACAACCTCGGGCCGCGCTTCCACCTGAACGGCTTCCTGCACGCGAACAAGGTCGGAAGCGACTGCGCGCGCATGCAGCTCGAGTACCTCGACGTGCTCGGCAACGTCGTCACCGAGGAGCACGGCGGCACCGTCTGCGCCCCCGACAACGGCCACAAGGCCTGGACCGTCGACTTCGGCGGGTCGGTCACGAGCACCTCGATCGTCGCGGTGAACGTCAACATCCAGACGCTCAACTCGCTCGGCAACTACCAGACCGCCGGCACCCAGAAGGTCACGTTCTCGAACCTCTACCTGACCCCGATCTTCGTCTAGGTCGCGCCTCCGCGAGCCCCGGTAAGTCCGCGCGCTGCACGTCCTCGAGCAGCCGCGGCAGATCGGGGCTCGCGAGCTCCCGCTCGGCCCGCTCGTACTTCTCGAGCCCCCACGACCAGAAGTCGAAGTCGATCTCGGACACCCCGTCCTGGATCGAGGCCCACAGCATCCAGCCGTACTTCGACATCAAGCCCCACAGCCGCGCCCGCGCGACCTTGTGTCGCAGCGGGCGCTGCCAGTAGGCGGACGTCAACTCCTCGAGCCGGTCGAGTGACAGATCCGACTCGGACCAGATGTTGCCGACCTCGAACGAGCCCTCGTTGGTGCCCGAGTACTCGTAGTCGATGAACCGCACGACCTCGCCGTCGTCGATCAGGTTCTCGGCCAGGAGGTCGTTGTGACACGGGACGGAGCGGCTCGGGCCGCACGGCCATGGCCCGCTCGATCTCCCGCACCCTGGGCTCGTGCTCGAGGTAGCGCGGCGGCAGACGGAAGCCCCGCTCCTGCACCAGCGCCAGGTAGCGCCGCTGCAGCGCGAACATGTCGAAGCGGTCGCGGAACGGCGGCCCGGCGTGCAGGCGGCGGCAGGCGGCTGCGACGCGGACGATGAGCGCCTCGTCGGCGGCTCGCAGCGCCTCGGGGCTCAGCACCGTGCCCTCGACGTAGCGCACGACCAGGCAGCCCTCCCGGGGGAGGAACGCCACCACCTCGCCGCCGACGCCCGCCTCGGCCGCGGCCCGCGAGTTGTGGTGCTCGTTGCCGCGGTCGATCGCCAGCAGCGCGGCGGTCGCCGACCAGCGGCGCACCACGAAGCGCTTGCCGGCGGGGTTCGTGACCCGGTAGTTGACGTTCGTCAGGCCGCCCGGCAGGTCCTCGACCAGCGCGGCCTCACCGCCCAGTTCGGGAACTGCGGCGAGGACGTCGTCGAGGGTGCCGGAGACCGCCATCTGCGAAGGCTCTAGGATCGGAGCGGAGCGAGGTCGGACGAGCCTACACGGGAGGCAGGGTGCGAGCCAGGGCGCGCGCGGTCGTCGTCGGAGGGGGCGTCGGCGGCTGCTCCATCCTCTACTGGCTGGCCCGGCTCGGCTGGGACGACGTCGTCCTGTGCGAGCGCGCCGACCTCACCAGCGGCTCGACGTTCCACTCCGCCGGGCTCGTCGGCCAGCTCCGGGGCTCGCTCAGCCTCGACGAGGATGATGATGGCCTCGGTCGACCTGTACCGCACGCTCGGCGACGAGGTCGGCCTCGAGACCGGCTGGCACGAGGTCGGCTCGCTGCGGCTCGCGTCGGCGCCCGAGCGGATGGAGGAGCTGCAGCGCCAGGCGGGTTGGGCGCGCACGTTCGGGCTCCCGCTCGAGCTCGTCGAGCCCGCAGGAGGCCCAGCGCCTGTTCCCGCCGATGACCACCGACGGCGTGCTCGGCGCGGCCTACCTGCCGACCGACGGCTACATCGACCCGAGCCAGCTCACGCTCGCCCTGGCCGAGGGCGCCCGCCGGCGCGGCGCCGAGGTCAACACCCACACCCGCGTGACCGCCATCCGGCTCGAGCGCGGCCGGGTCGTGCGGCGTCGACACCGACCAGGGGCCGATCGAGACCGAGGTCGTGATCAACGCCGGCGGCATCTACGCCCGCGAGATCGGCGCGCTGGCCGGCGTCGAGGTGCCCGTCATCCCGTTCGCCCACGAGTACCTGGTGACCCGGCCGGACGGGCTGGCCCGCGACATGCCGACGATGCGCGACCCGTCGCTGCTCGTGTACTTCCGGCCAGAGTCGGGCGGCCTGGTGATGGGCGGCTACGAGCGCGATCCGGCGCCGTGGGGGCTCGACGGGATCCCGCGCGACTTCAACGGCAAGCTGCTCGGCGAGGACTGGGACCGCTTCGAGCCGCTGATGACCGCCGCGATCCGGCGGGTGCCGCAGCTCGAGCAGGCCGAGGTCGTGAGCCTGGTCAACGGCCCCGAGGCCTTCACCCCGGACGGCGAGTTCATCCTCGGCCCGTCCGACGTGCCCGGGTTCTGGGTCGCCGCCGGCTTCTGCGCCCACGGCCTGGCCGGCGCCGGCGGCATGGGCAAGCTGGTCGCCGAGTGGATCGTCGAGGGCCAGCCGAGCCTCGACACCTGGCACATGGACTCGCGCCGCTTCGGCGCCCACTACCGCAGCCGCCCGTTCGCGCTGGCCCGCTCGATCGAGGTCTACGCGACCTACTACGACGTCAAGTACCCGGGACAGGAGCGGCTCGCGGGCCGCCCGCTGCGGGTGCCGTCGACCTACGCCCGGCTGCAGGAGCTGGGCGCCTCGTTCGGGGAGAAGGCCGGCTGGGAGCGGGCCAACTGGTTCGAGTCGAACGCCGCCGCCGGCGACGAGACGCTGCGCCCGCGCGGCTGGGCGGGCGAGATCTGGTCGCCGGCGATCGGCGCCGAGCACCGCGCCTGCCGCGAGCGCGCCGCGCTGTTCGACGAGAGCTCGTTCGCCAAGCTCGAGGTCTCGGGCGCCGACGCCTGCGCGTTCCTCGAGCGCCTCTGCGCCAACCGCATCGACCGCGCGCTCGGCAGCGTCACCTACACCCAGCTCCTGAACCGCCGCGGCGGCGTCGAGTGCGACCTCACCGTCACCCGGCTCGCCGAGGACCGCTTCCGCCTGGTCACCGGCAGCGCCTTCGGCCGCCACGACCTGGCCTGGCTGCGGGCCAACGCGCCGCGCGACGGCAGGCGTGCAGCTCGACGACGTGACCTCCCGCTACGCCTGCCTCGGCCTGTTCGGCCCGCGCGCCCGCGACGTCCTGCAGCCGCTCAGCGAGACGCCGCTGACGTTCCCGTACCTGCAGGCCCGCGAGCTCGCCGTCGGGCCGGTGCCCTGCCTCGCGGCGCGGGTGACCTACGTCGGCGAGCTCGGCTGGGAGCTCTACTGCCCGGCCGAGTACGGCCTCGCCCTGTGGGACGCCATCTGGGAGGCCGGCCGGCCGCACGGCCTGGCCGCCGGCGGCTACCGGGCGATCGACTCGCTGCGGCTCGAGAAGGGCTACCGCGTGTGGGGCTCCGACGTGACGCCCGACGACACCCCCGACGAGGCCGGGCTGTCGTTCGCCGTGAAGCTGGACAAGGGCGACTTCCTGGGCCGCGACGCCCTGCTCGCCGCGCGCGAGCGGCCGTCGGGCCGCCGGCTCGCCTGCCTGGTGCTCGACGACCCGCGCTCGATCGTCCTGGGCTCCGAGCCGGTGCGCCTCGACGGAGCGATCGCCGGTCGCGTGACCAGCGGCGGCTACGGCTACACCGTCGAGCGCTCGATCGCCTACGCCTACCTGCCCGAGCCGGCGGTCGGCCGGCGGGTCGAGGTGGAGATCTTCGGCCGCCAGGTTCCCGGGGTGGTGGCGGCCGAGCCGCTGTACGACCCGACGGGGGAGCGCCTGCGTTGAGCGAGCTGTGAGCGATCGCTGAGCGCGCGCTTGCAGAGTCGGGCTGTCAGTCGCCCCCGACGCCCGAGAGGTCTCCCATGCAGAGCACGAACTTCGACACCAACGCCCGCCGCGCCATCGCCGGCACGCCCGTTCCTCGGATCCACCGCCCCGAGCGCCGCCGCCCGTGAGCATGCTCAGCCTGCTGGCCGCCGCTCTCGGGCTGCGCTGACCCGGCGTCGGCCAGTCGGCGTAGGGTTGCGCCCGTGCGACTCCTGGCAGCGCTCCTCCTCGCGCTCACGCTCGCGCCGGCGGCCCAGGCGGCCGGCCCGCCGCGCGCCGGGATGGTGCAGAAGGGGTTCGAGCTCGTCGGCTACGTCGACCTGAAGGGCGGCGAGTACGGCGACCTCACGACGCTCGGCAGCACCGCCTACGTCGGCACGCGCTGCGGCCCGCAGAACGTCGGTGGCGCCGGGCGTGAAGGTCGCGAGCTTCGCCGACCCGCGCCACCCGAAGCCCCTCTCGACGCTGGCCGCGCCGGCGTTCACCCGGGCCGAGGACGTCGCCGTGCGCCACGTCCAGACCACGGGGTTCCGCGGCGACCTGGCCCTGGTCGGGCTGCAGACCTGCAAGGCGCCCGGCCGGCCCGACGCCCGCACCGGCCTGCGCCTGTTCGACGTCACCAGGCCGGCCGCGCCGGTGCTCCTGTCCGAGTGGCTCCTGCCCGAGGGCGCCGTCGGCTGCCACGAGGTCGACCTCGTCCAGCGTGCCGACGGCCGCGTCCTGGCCGCCTGCGCCCGCAACCTGCTCGACCAGTACGACCCGACGACCCGGGCCCAGACGACGCCGGCGGTGCAGCTCGTCGACGTCACCGACCCGCGCCACCCGAGCGAGATCCTGGCCTGGTCGAAGACCGTCGTGCCGTTCTCGGGCATCGGCTGCCTGCCGGTCAAGTTCGCGCACAGCGCCCGCTTCGAGAACCGCGGCCAGACGCTCTACGTCTCCTACTGGGACGCCGGCACGATCCTGCTCGACCTCGCCGACCCGGCCCACCCGGCCGAGCTGGCGACGGTCCAGATCCCGACGCCGGACCGCGACAACCACTCGATGACCATCGCCAACGGCGGCCGCTGGCTGGTGATCGACCCGGAGGACTTCTCGCCCTCGGAGTGCGGGGCGGCCTGGGGAGGCTCGGGCATCGCCTGGGTCTACGACAACGCCGACCCGGCGCACCCGAAGCTCGTCGGCTCGTTCGGCACCGCCGATGCCGCGAAGAGCGAGACGAACGCCGAGTACACGGTGCACAACAGCGAGCCGTGGAAGGGCAGCGAGCTCGTGTCCTCGTGGTACGCCGACGGGATCGTGCGCTGGACGCTCGACGCGAAGGGCCACGGCCGCCAGCTCGGGCAGTTCGTTCCCGGTCACAAGCCGGGCATGGAGGCCCTCGTCTGGGGCGTCGCGCCGGTGCCCGCCAGGAACCTCGTGCTGCTGTCGGACATGCCCACCGGGCTGTGGATCGTGCGGCCGACCGCGGGGGGCTGATGACAGCCGGGCCGCCTGCTTGACTCTTCCGTCACAAGGGTGAGAGAGTCGCGCCGATCACGCGACCAACGGACGGAGGGAGCACATGGCAAGCCAGGATGGCACCGACACCCACGACCTCGCCGGGTTCGGCTACCGGCAGGAGCTCAACCGCACGCTCGGCCAGTTCTCATCGTTCGCCGCGGCCTTCTCGTACATCTCCATCCTCACCGGGATGTTCCAGCTCTTCGCGTTCGGCTTCGGCTTCGCCGGGCCGGCGTTCTGGTGGGCCTGGATCCTCGTCTTCGCCGGCCAGTTCGCCGTCGCGCTCTGCTTCGCCGAGCTCGCGGCCCGCTATCCGATCGCCGGCTCGGTCTACCAGTGGGGCAAGCAGGTCGCCGGGCGCAGCGTCGCCTGGTTCGCCGGCTGGATCATGATGCTCGCCTCGATCGTCACGGTGGCCGCGGTGGCCATCGCCTGGCAGATCATCCTTCCCCAGATCTCGCCGCACTTCCAGTTCATCGGCGACGGGACGGGGGCGCACGACTTCTCCGAGAACGCCGTCATCCTCGGCATCATCCTGATCGCGTTCACGACGACCGTGAACATCATCGGCGTGCGGCTCATGGCGCGGATCAACAACGTGGGCGTGATCTGCGAGCTCGTCGGCGCCACCGCCCTGATCATCCTGCTCGCGGTGCACGCGACGCGCGGGCCGCAGGTCGTCACCGAGACGTTCGGCGCGGGCCCGGGGCTGCCCGGCTACGGCGCGCTCGGCTACTTCGCGGCGTTCCTGATCGGGGCGATCATGCCGGCGTACGTCATGTTCGGCTTCGACACCGCCGGCTCGCTGGCGGAGGAGACCAACGACCCGCGGCGCACGGCGCCGCGCGCGATCCTCGGCGCGCTCGGCGCGGCGGGCGTGGCCGGCATGCTGCTCCTGCTGTTCGCCCTGATGGCGGCCAAGAACCTGCACGCCCCGGGCGTCTCGGCCAACGGCCTGCCGTACATCGTCAAGAGCGTGCTCGGCGACACCCTCGGCAACATCCTGCTGTGGGACGTCGTGATCTCGATCGGCGTCTGCTGCCTGGCCATCCACACGGCGGCGATCCGGATGATGTTCTCGATGGCCCGCGACAACGCGCTGCCCGGCGGCCGTGCGCTGGCCCGGGTCTCGCGGACCTCGCGGACGCCGATCATCCCGTCGCTCCTGGTCGGCGCGCTCGCCCTGATCATCCTGCTGGTCAACAGCCGCCAGGAGAAGATCTTCACGGTCATCACCGGCGTGGCGATCGTGATGATCTACATCGCCTACCTGTGCGTCACGATCCCCCTGCTGCAGCGGCGGATCGCGGGCTGGCCGGCGAAGGAGACCCGCACCGACCTGTTCACGCTCGGCTCGTGGGGCGTCGCGGTCAACGTGGTGGCGGTCGTCTACGGCGCGTTCATGGCGATCAACATCGTCTGGCCGCGCAGCGAGATCTACGGGGCCGGCAACTACCGGTGGGGCGGCCTCCTGTTCGTCGTCGTGACGATCGCCGTCGGCGCGGTCTACTGGTTCGCGGTGGGCCAGCACTCGGCCGGCGTGCTCGACGAGCACGCGGCCGTCGTGGACGCGCCGCTCGAGCAGAGCCCGGCGATCTAGCGGTACGCGCTGCGAGGCCCCGGAACGGCCTGGTCGGGCCGTTCCGGGGCCTCTGTGCGTCTCCGCCGAGATCGCCCTTGACAAGTGAGTGACCAATCACATACTGTTCGGGCATGGCCACGACGAGAACCCGCAGCACCGCCGAGGAGCGCCGCGAGCAGGTGCTCGCCGCCGCCGTCTCGGAGTTCGCCGCCCGCGGGCTCGAGGCCGCGACGACGAGCGACATCGCGAAGCGCGCCGGCATCAGCCAGGCCTACGTCTTCCGGCTGTTCGCCTCGAAGCGCGAGCTGTTCCTGGCCGCGCTCGACAGCTGCTTCGGCCGGGTCCAGCGCCGCTTCCGCGACGCCGCCGCCGAGGCGCCGGCGGGCGATCCCGAGGCGCGCCTCGAGGCCATGGGCAACGCCTACGCCGAGCTCCTGGTCAACCGCGAGCTGCTGCTCCTGCAGCTGCAGGGCTACGCCGCGTCCGAGGACGAGGAGGTGCGGCTGCACGTCCGCAAGAACTTCCTCGATCTGTGGCGCCTCGTCATGCGGCTCTCGGGCGCCGACGGGCAGGCCGTCCAGAAGTTCTTCGCCCACGGGATGCTCATGAACGTGGCGGCCGCGCTGGACTACGCCGACATCTGCAGCGACAAGGGCTGGCCGGCGGTCGACGAGGCGTAAGGCCGCGCGGCGCACGTCGCTCCGCGCGTCTCGGCAGTTCCTGCAAGTAAGTAACCAATCACTCACACTCGAGCTCGAGAGGAGGAGCAGATGACCCGCAAGCCCAGCATGGGATGGACGTTCGCGATCACCTCGATCGCGCTGTTCATGGTCACGCTCGACAACCTGGTGGTGACCACCGCTCTGCCGCGGATCCGGGAGGAGCTCCACGCGAGCCTCTCGGGGCTCGAGTGGACGGTCAACGCCTACACCCTGACCTTCGCCGTGCTCCTGCTGACGGGCGCGGCCCTCGGCGACCGCTTCGGGCGGCGCCGGATGTTCGTCGGCGGCATCGCCGTCTTCACGCTGGCCTCCGCGGCGGCTGCCCTCGCCCCGTCGATCGAGTGGCTGATCGCCGCCCGCGCCGTGCAGGGTCTCGGCGGCGCGGTCGTCATGCCGCTCACCCTGACCATCCTGAGCGACGCGTTCCCGGCCGAGAAGCGCGGGCTCGCGCTCGGCGCCTGGGGCGGCATCGGCGGCCTGGCCGTCGCGCTCGGCCCGGTCGTCGGCGGCGCGGTCGTCGAGAGCGCTTCGTGGCAGTGGATCTTCTGGCTGAACGTGCCGATCGGCCTGGCCCTCCTGCCGCTCGCCCGCACCCGCCTGGTCGAGAGCTTCGGCCCGTCGGCGCGGCTCGACCTGCCGGGCGTGGGCCTGGCCAGCGCCGGCCTGTTCGGGATCGTGTGGGGCCTCGTCCGGGCCAACGACCAGGGCTGGACGAGCTTCGAGATCCTCGGGACGCTGAGCCTCGGCTTCGCGCTCCTGGCCGCGTTCGTGCTCTGGGAGAGCCGGACCGAGAACCCGATGCTGCCGCTGCGGTTCTTCCGCTCGCGGGCCTTCAGCGCCGCCAACGCCGCGTCCCTGCTGATGTTCTTCGGGATGTTCGGCGCGATCTTCCTGCTGGCCCAGTTCCTGCAGACCGCGCAGGGCTACGGCCCGCTCAGCGCCGGGCTGCGGACGCTGCCGTGGACGGGCATGCCGATCTTCATCGCGCCGATCGCCGGCGCCCTGTCCGACCGGATCGGCGGCCGCCCGCTGATCGCCGGTGGGCTGGCCCTGCAGGCCATCGCGCTCGGCTGGATGGCCATGATCCTCTCGCCGACGATGCCCTACAGCGAGATGGTTCCGCCGTTCCTGCTGGCCGGCACCGGCATGGCCCTGTTCTTCGCCCCGATCGCCAACGTGGTGCTCTCGTCGGTGCGCCAGCAGGAGGCCGGGCAGGCCTCCGGCGCGAACAACGCCATCCGCGAGCTGGGCGGCGTGTTCGGGGTCGCCGTCCTGGCAGCGGTGTTCGCGGCCAACGGCTCCTACCAGAGCCCGCAGGCCTACACCGACGGCATCATCCCGGCCGTCTGGGTCGGTGCCGCGCTGGTCGGGATCGGGGCGCTGATCGCGCTGGCCCTGCCCGGCAAGACGCGCCTGGCGCCGGCCACCGAGCCGCAGCCGCACCTCGAGCTGGTGAGCGACGCGGCCTGAACGCCACGTGTGAGGCACGCCCGGGGCGCCCGCGGCGCGGTCGGCTCTCCGTCAGGAGGCCGGCCGCCCGCGGGCGAGCTCGGCCAGGTGCTCGTGCACGAAGGCGATGGCGATGCTGCCCTCGCCGACGCCCGAGGCGACGCGCTTGATGCTGCCGTGGCGCACGTCGCCCGCCGCGAAGATGCCCGGGACGCCGGTCTCGAGCAGGAACGGGTCGCGCTCGAGCGGCCAGGCGCCGGGCACCAGCGCAGCGACGTCGCGACCGGTGCAGACGAACCCGCGCTCGTCGCGGATCACCTGCTCGGGAAGCCAGCCGGTGTTCGCGTCGGCGCCGATGAAGATGAAGACGGCGTCGGTGTGCACCTCGTCCAGCGTGCCGTCGCTGCGGTTGCGGATGGTGACGCGCTCGAGGCGGACGTCCCCGTCCACGCGGGTGATCTCGCCGCCGCTGCGGACGTGCACGTTCGGCTTGCGCTCGAGCTCGTCGATGAGGTAGCGCGACATCGACGCCGCCAGGCTCGCGCCGCGGATCAGGATCGTCACGCTGCGGGCGTAGTCGGCGAAGAACACCGCCGCCTGCCCCGCCGAGTTGCCGCCGCCGACGAGGATCACGTCGCGGCCCGGCATCGCCTGCGCCTCGGTGCGGGCGGCGCCGTAGAACACGCCGGCGCCGAGGAACGCGTCGAGGCCCTCGGCCGGCAGTGCCCGGTACGAGACTCCGGTCGCCAGGATCACCGCCCGCGCCCCGAGCTCCGTGCCGCCGTCGAGCCGCACCCGGTGGCAGCCCTCGCGGGGCTCGATCGCGTCGACGCTCCGGGTCACGACGATCTCGGCGCCCAGCCGCAGCGCCTGCTCGCGGGCCCGGGCTGCGAGATCGTCGCCGGACACGCCTGTCGGGAACCCCAGGTAGTTCTCGATGCGGCTCGAGGTGCCGGCCTGGCCGCCCGTCGCCTCGCGCTCGACGAGCAGCGTCCGGAGGCCCTCCGAGGCGCCGTAGACCGCGGCGGCCAGCCCGGCCGGGCCGCCGCCGACGACCACGACGTCGTAGGTCGCGTGCTCGGGCTCGACCGCGAGGCCGACGCCCTCGGCGAGCTCGAAGGGCGTGGGGCTGTGCAGGATGCGCCCGTCGGTCAGCAGGACGACCGTTCCATGCGCCGCCCCGGCCACCGCCTGTTCGAGGTCGCGACGCTCGGCGACCCGCGCCTCGTCGGGATCCGCCCACTCGAAGCGCACCTGGTTGCGCGACAGGAAGTCGCGCAGCGCGTGGCACTCGGGCTCGTGGGCCCTCCCGACGACGACCGGCAGCCGTAGCTCGCCGGTGGCCTCGGCCTCGAGGCTCGCCATGGTGCGGCCGATCCCCGACGAGAGCCGCTCGCGCAGCGCGGGCGTCTCGGTCACCAGGAGCCTGAACTGCTCGCGCTCGAAGCGGGCGGCGCGCAGCGCCGTCCTGGCCCGGGCACCCGCGACGAACGGCGAGCCGAGGACGATCGGCAGGTCGCCGAGATAGTCCCCGGGCGTCTCGCGCACGGCGACCCGCCGCAGGCCGTCGGCGTAGCGCTTCACGAGATCGAACCCGCCTGCGAGCAGCACGTAGAACGCGCCGGGGTCGCCCTCCCGGACGAGCCAGCGACCGGCATCGACCCGCACGTCTGCAGCATGGCTCGCGGCGCGGGCGAGCGACGCGTCGGAGACGCCGGCGAACACCGGCAGGTCGCGCAGCTCGCCGAACTCGATCACGCCGTCCTCCTCCGACTCGACGGGGACGGTAGCGGTTGAGTGTGCCAGGATGCCGCATGGCTTCCGCGACGCCCCGAACCCGGCACGCGCGGACGCTGTTCTCCGGTCTCGGCGGCGACTACGACCGCTGGTCGGCCGTCCTGTCGTTCGGCCAGGACCCGCGCTGGCGGCGCTTCCTGGTCGACTGCTGCCCGGTCGAGCAGGGTCAGCACGTGCTGGACGTCGCCACCGGCACCACCCTCGTGGCCCGGACGCTGGCCCGCCGCTACCGCTGCCGGGTCACCGGCGTCGACCAGTCGCCCGAGATGCTCGCCGGGGCCCGCGAGCGCCTCGCCCGCGACCCGGTCGCCGGCCCCCTGGTCACCCTGGTCGAGGGCCGGGCCGAGGCGCTGCCGTTCGAGGACGCCTCGTTCGACGGGCTCACCTGCACCTACCTCCTGCGCTACGTCGACGACCCGCAGGCCGCCGTCCGCGAGCTCGTACGCACCGTCAAGCCCGGCGGCCCGATCTCCTACCTCGACTTCGCGCTTCCGCCCCGCGGCCCCCTTCGCCTGGCCTGGGACGTCTACACCGGCGTCGGGCTCCCGGTCGCCGGCCGGGTCATCTCGCCCGCCTGGTACGACGTCGGCCGCTTCCTGCGCGGCAGCATCCGCCGGTTCTGCGCCGACTACGACAGCGACGGCCTCATCCGGCTGTTCGTCAACGCCGGCGTGCGGGACGCCCAGGCCCGGCGGATGTCGCTCGGCGGCGGCGTGGTCGTCTGGGGCCGGCGCGATGCAGGCTGAGCGGGGCGCCGCCCGGCCCGCCTTCTACGCCCTGGCGCCCGGCGGCTGGCGCGACTACGTCAGCCTGCTGCACCCGCCGTACACCGCCTGGCACCTGAGCTACGTGGCCATCGGCGCGGCCGTCAGCCGCGTCACTCGACGCCGGCCGGCTGGTCGCCGCCCTGGTCGCCTTCGCGCTGGCCGTCGGCATCGCGGCCCACGCCCTCGACGAGCTTCACGACCGTCCCCTGCAGACCAGGGTGCCGGCCGGCGTGCTGCGCCTCCTGGCCGTGGCCAGCCTGGCCGGCGCCGCGGCGATCGGCGTCGCCGGCGTCGCCGCCGTCGGCTGGTCGTTCCTGCCCTGGGTCGTGCTCGGGGTGGCCCTCGTCCTGGCCTACAACCTCGAGTGGGGCGGGAACGCGGTCCACAACGACCTCGGCTTCGCCCTGGCCTGGGGCGCGTTCCCGGTGCTCGCGAGCGCCGCCGCCCAGGGCGGGGTCGGCCTCGCCGTCGCCGGCGCCGCGGCCTTCGCCACGCTCACCAGCCTGGCCCAGCGCACGCTCTCGAACGAGGTCCGAGGGGTGCGCCGCCGCTCGCTCTCGGTGCAGGGCGAGATCGCCTGGCGCGACGGCACCCGCACGCCGCTCGACGCCGCCGCGCTGACCCGGCCCGAGGAGCAGGCGCTGCTCCTGCTCGCCGCGGCCCACGTCGTGCTCGCCGTCGTGCTGGTCGGGCTCGCCACCTAGGTGGAGGCCACGTCGAGTCCCGCCCTCGCCTGCGTCTACGTCCTCACGCTCGACGAGCCGCACCGGACGCGCGCCAGCGTGAGCGCCGCCATGCTGCGGGACCACGATCCGGACCTGCACGTCACGCTGCTGGTACCCGGGCGTCCGGATCGAGAGCAGCGGGCCGCGGCGTCCCGGCTGCTGGCGCTGGCCGACGACGTGCGCCTGGTGGCGTCCATGCACGAGGCGTCGGGGTACTTCCAGGACAACCGCGCCCACCTCGCCGCGGTCGACGCCGACCGCATCGTGTACCTCGACGCCGACACCCTGGTGTTCGGCTCGGTGCAGGCGCTCGCGGCACGGTTCGCTGCCGCCGACGTCGCGGCGCGCCCGAGCCCCTGGGTCTGGCAGCGCGGGTACCGGCATGGCCTGGCGCCGGACATCGTCGCGCCGTTGAACGGCGGGGTGCTGTGCCTGTCCCGGGCCTTCTGCGCCCACTGGACGGCCGGCGCGGTGGCGCGCCACGCCTCGCTCCTGCACGACCCGGGCCGGCGCGAGCTGGCGGCGTGGCTGCGCAGCGTCACGCCGCACGCCTACCACCGCGACGAGTTCGTGCTGTCGGAGCTCGCCTGGTCGACGCCGTGGCGGGCGCAGACCATGCAGGCCACGGACTGCCATCTGCTGGAGCGCTGGCCGTCGCAGGAGGACCCGGAGACCTGGCTCCGCGCCACGATCCTGCACACCTACTCGAGCGAGTGGGAGGCGTGCGTCGAGCGGTTGCGTGCCGTCGTCGACGTCCCGTACGCTCGGCGCTCCCCCGCTCGGCCCAAGGAGGTCCTCGTGGCCACGACATCGGAGCTGACGCCTGCCGACCGGTCGGCGCTCGACCGGCGCTTCGATCAGCGCTGGGTGGACTGGGTGGTCGCGCACCTGCTCGGCCGGGCGGATCGAGCCGCGATCGTCGACGTCATGGTGCGCCGCGACTTTCCGCGCGAGTACGCCGAGACGCGCGTGGCCGCGATCGCCGACTCGCCGATCCTCGCGGCCGCCGCCCGGGCCCACCGGCCGGCCGCGAAGGCTGCGAGCTTCCTGGAGGTCCTGGCCGAGCTGCACCGCCGCGGCGGGTTCACGCTCGAGCGCCGCCGGCTCTCGCCGGACGCGTTCTACCGCGAGCACGTCTTCCCCAACCTGCCGGTGATCCTTCCGGGGTTGATCGACGGGTGGCCGGCCATGACCGAATGGAGGCCGGAGCGGTTGAAGGAGCGGTTCGGGCACGCGGTCGTCGAGGTCACGGCGGGTCGTGAGAGCGACGCCCGCTACGAGGACAACTTCCGCGCCCACCGCAGCTCCATGTCGTTCGGCGCCTACGTCGACCTGGTCGAGCAGAGCGGTGCGAGCAACGACCACTACCTCGTGGCACGCAACGACGTCCTGTACCAGACGGATCTCGCCGGCCTGCGGGACGACTTCGACGTGCCCCCGGGCTACCTCGATCCGGCAGGCACCGCGCGCCGGTACGTGCGGCTGTGGTACGGCCCGGCGGGGACGGTGACGCCCCTGCACTGCGACAACCGCAACGTGCTCTTCGCCCAGGTCCGGGTCGGAAGCAGGTGCACCTGGTCGCGCCGCAGTTCCTCAAGTCCCTGGCCAACGACCGGGCCTGCTACAGCGCCATCGATCTCGACGACGTGGATCTCGAGCGCTATCCGGCCATGCGCAGCGTGCCGGTGCTGACGACGGTCGTCGAGCCCGGCGAGCTCCTGTTCATCCCGGTCGGCTGGTGGCACGCGGTCCGCTCGCTGGACGTGAGCATGTCGCTCTCCTTCACCAACTTCTGCTTCAACGAGCCCGAGATCGGCTGGCGCGAGGCGACGCTGTAGCGCAGCGGCCGCTCGCCTGCAGCCCCTTCGCGAGAGCGAGCAGCGCGTGCCCGGGGAAGTCGATGCGGACGGCGGAGCTGGCCAGCGTGGCCCGGACGCCGCCGGCGGCCCGTGAGGGCGCCGGGCTGAAGAACGCGTCCTCCTCGTGGATCACCAGCCGTTCCACGAAGTCCATCCCGCGATCCCAGGCCCGGGCGTAGCGCGCGGCCCGTGCCTGGTCGCCGCGGTCGTCGGCGAGCATCCAGGCGGCCGCGACCGCCTCGAGCACGCAGGCGCTCAGGAAGGACGTGCGGTACGGCGGCAGGCTGTCGATGACGAAGGCGCCGCTGGCCTCGCTCTGACGGGCCAGCGCCCAGTCGGTGAGCTCGAACGCGAACGCGTCGGCGCCTGCCACCTGGTCGGCGAGCGCGGCCCAGGCCTGGCCGTGCCACCAGACCATGGCCCACGGGTGGAGGAGCTCGAAGCGGCGGCGGTGGAAGGCCAGGACGCACTCGAGGTCGAGGCCCGCCAGCGCCTGCGGGAGCCGCCGGGCCGCGCGGGCCAGGGCGAGCAGCACGAGGCCGGACAGGATGTCGAGGTCGGCGCGCGCCCGGCGGGGGCCCAGGTGGTAGATCGCTCCGTCCTTCCGCACCAGGGGGCGCAGACGCTCCACCAGGAGCAGCGCGGCTGCCTCCCCGTCGGCCGTCCAGTCGGACAGGCCGATGGTGGCCAGCAGCTGCGCGTCGGTTCCCTGGTCCCAGGAGAGATCGGCACGCGGCGCGCGGGGCCGGCCCCCGGGGATGAACGCCTCGAGCAGCGCGTGGGACTGCGCCGCGACGTCCGGGCCGAGCAGCGGGGCCGCCTCGAGCAGGGCCGCAACCGCGAGCAGGACGCGCGCGCCCGGCCCGGCCGACTCGGTGCGCCCGCTCCAGGGCTCGAACCAGTACGCCGGCAGGCCGTCCTCCTGCCGCTGAGCGAGGATGAAGTCGGCGATCCGGCGGGCCAGGCGGGGCCGCTGCTCGAGCGTCCCCGACGCGCAGCGCGCCCGCGCCGGGAAGCCGCGGTCGAGCGCCACTGCCGCATCACCGTCGATACGCCAGGCCAGCGTCTCGTATGCCGTCCACTGCGCGGTGCCGCCGTCGATCCCCGCCTTCTGCAGGACCTGTTGCTGGTAGGTCTCGGGACCCTGGCTCTGCTCCACGGCGAAGTGGGCGAGGACGAGTCCGTGGCGCTGCCCCTCCGACGCCATGAGGGTGTCGCGGCCCACCCGGTAGAACAGCTGCAGCCGGTCGCTGGCCACGGCTCCGAGCCGCCGCGGCGGACGCAGGATCGAGACGACGGGGACGAGCTCCTCGACGGGATGGGAGCTGGCGGCGTCTCCCCAGCGCCGATCCGCGAGGGCCCGTGCGGTCGCCTCGGACAGCGCGGCGTCGAGATCGTCGAGGAAGCTCAGGGCGCAGCCGATCACCCCTCCGTGGTAGAGCGAGACCCCGACGGCGGCGGTCGGGCCCGCGGCCGGCAGCACGACCGGCGCATCGCTGTCGGACGGCGCCAGCAGCTGACGGACCCGGGCGGCCAGCGCCTCGGCGAACGCTCCGTCCTGCAGCAGGCCCGGGCCAGAGGCGGGCGCGCCGTCGGCCGGCCAGTGCTCGCCGGGCTCGACGTCTCGCAGGACCCGCTGCCTGAACGTGCGGGTGGGCTCGTTCTGCGAGAAACGGGCGGCGACCGTCCGCGCGTACCGGTACTGCTGGATCTCGTCGTCGTAGTGCGGGGCGTTCGGCAGGGCCGCGCCGGAGCGGTCCAGCGGCCCGACGCCGCGCACGATCACGCCGTAGCGCTCGTGGTCGATCCCTCCGAGCTGGATCGGCTCGGGCTCGCCCAGGAGCGAGACGGAGAGCTTCACGCTCTCGAGGTCGACGTCGCGCATCGCCGGCTGGCGCAGCGCGTCACGGGTCGCCAGCGCGACGTCGCGCACGACGTCGAGCGCGGCCTCCCCGTCCCGCCGAAAACCGGCCCGCGCGAGACGGACGTCGTCGCTGCGGCGGCGGATGCTGACGAACGTCCCACCGGCGCTGTCGAACCCGTGATCGAGCGCTGCGGGAAGGATCGGCAGCTCCCCCGTCGCCCCGAGCTCGACGGCGATGGCGCGCGCGAGCTGCGACGGTGACAGGCCGGACGGGAGCCGTGTTGGCGAGCGAGGCGCGTCGAGGGGCGTCGGGCCGGCCCGGGGCGTCACCGCGCGACGGCCGAGCTCGCCCCACACGTCGAAGACGGTCTCGACCCGGTACCCGGCGGCGGCCAGCCACGGCACCGCGCCGTAGCCGCTGAACTCCACGAGGCAGACCGCGCCCTCGACCGCCAGCCCCTCTTCCTCGAGCGCGCTGATCCCCTCGTACAGCGACCGGCCAGCGGTGATCGACTCGTCGATCAGGACGACCGGGCGCGCTCGGTCGATCGGCCCGTCGATCCTGCGGCACGATCCGTAGGCCTTGCGCTCCCGACGGATCGCGAGCCCCGTGTAGCGCCCGCCGCCGCCCGCCACGCAGGCGCCGAGCAGCGGCAGCGCCGACACGCCGTACGTCGCCAGCTGGGTCGACGCGAAGGTGCCGAGGCGCTCGAGCAGGACCGTGGTGGCCAGTGCCAGACCGTGCGGCGCGAGCGTGATCTGCGGCCCGTAGAACAGCCAGGGGAGCGGGCGACCGGCGCGGTCCCGAGGGCCAGGCCCACCGTTCGACTCGAGGAACCCGTCGGCCGCGATCAGGCGCCGCAGCTGCTCCCGCGCGTCAGCCGGAGGCGCGGCGCTGGAGGTGATAGCCGCCTGCCGTTGCTTCGGGGCGAGAGAGCGCGAACCCGACCCGATCGGCCGCCGCCTGCAACGCTCGCTCGTCGACCAGCTCCGCGCTCAGGACGAACGCGTCCTGCCCGCGGATCTCGACCACCACGAGCTGGACGGCCGCGCCCGCGTGCGCCGCGTACTGCCTGGCGATCTCGTCGAGCACCGCGACCATCTCGATCTCGATCTCGATCTCGTGCAGGAGCCGCCACAGCGCGTCGTCGCCGGGCCCTTCGTCCCCCGGAGGCGCGTCGTCGCCGGGTGGGGCGTCGTCGCCGGGTGGCGCGTCGTCGCCGGGCGGAGCGTCGTCGCCGGGCGGAGCGTCGTCACCAGGCGGCCCATCGATGGGTGTCGGGCCTTCCGGGACGGGCCCTTCGATGGGTGTCGGGCCTTCGGGGACCGGCCCTTCGATGGGTGTCGGGCCTTCCGGGACGGGCCCTTCGATGGGTGTCGGGCCTTCCGGGACGGGCCCTTCGATGGGTGTCGGGCCTTCGGGGACCGGCCCTTCGATGGGTGTCGGGCCTTCGGGGACCGGCCCTTCGATCGGTGTCGGGCCTTCCGGGACGGGCCCTTCGATCGGTGTCGGGCCTTCGGGGACGGGCCCTTCGATCGGTGTCGGGCCTTCCGGCACCGGCCCTTCGATCGGCGTCGGGCCTTCGGGGACCGGCCCTTCGATCGGTGTCGGGCCTTCCGGGACGGGCCCTTCGATCGGTGTCGGGCCTTCCGGCACCGGCCCTTCGGG
This sequence comes from uncultured Actinomycetes bacterium, assembly GCA_963794695.1. Lineage (GTDB taxonomy): Bacteria > Actinomycetota > Thermoleophilia > Gaiellales > JALYLC01 > CAWCFJ01. The sequence continues at coordinate 24,710 of CAWCFJ010000002.1, forward strand.
CTCGTCGAAGCGGTCGCGCGGATCCTCGCCAAAGGGACGGTGCTCGGGAACCTGGGTCTCCTGCCAGTGGCCGTGGCGGTTGCCGACGGCGAGCGGCGAGCATACGCCGGCAGGAGATGCGCCGCAAGGCCCCGAGCGGACCCGACGACCCCGGTCAGTCGGGCCGCGGCGAGACCCCGAACAGCGGCACGTCGCGCAGCCGCGGGATGCCCTCGCCGCCGGCCAGCGCCACGGTGCGGCGGAGCGACATCCGCAGGAGGATCGTGGCGGTCGCGAACAGCACCAGCGCCAGCGGCAGCTCGATCAGGAGCGCCGCCAGGATGCTCTCGGTCTCGTCGCTGCCCGCCCGCGCCGTCGTCACGTCGAACCAGGCGTCGCACAGGAGCAGCGTCCCGGCGATGAAGGCCGCGAGCACCAGCGCCTGCCGCCGCTTCCAGGCGAAGTAGGCGGTCGCCGCCAGGGCCAGGAGCTCGGCGGCGTCGAACCCGACCCAGGTCGTCGTCCAGTGGGCCGCGACGTAGTGGGGTGGCGAGGTCACCGCCAGCAGCAGGATCCACGGGATGAGACCGATGCAGGCGCCGGTCACGATGGCGAGGAACAGGTGGCGGCGGCCGGGGTGGGCCTCGATCGGCGGCGGCGACGTCAGGACTGCGAGCCGCCGGGCCAGGTCGCGCCGCTCCTCAGGGGTGAGCGCTTCGAGGTCGTCCTGGCTGATCATGCCGGCAATTCTGCCAAGGCTTTCTACGGAAGCTCGACCCGGCCGAGGCGCCAGCCACCGAGCCAGGCCGCCGCGACCGTCACCGCCGCCAGCAGGAGCAGGGCGAAGACCCCCGACACGTCGGGTGCGTTGAACGGGTTCGCGTCGGGTGCCGCCTGGGCCACCAGCACCCGCCCGTAGGCCGCGATCGAGAGCTTGTCGGCCGACGTCGCGACGCTGGCGATCGACCCCTCCCAGAACAGGATGTAGAGGAAGCCGACGACCACCGGCCGGCGGATCAGCAGCGCCAGCAGCGAGAACACGGCGCAGTAGGCGATCGTCGAGTCCGCCAGCGCCAGAAGCCCCCAGACGGTCGCCGACCCGTCGAAGCCCATGGTCAGCCAGGTGCACAGCAGGAGCCCCGGCACGCACAGGAGCATGGTCGCGGTCCAGGCCGCGAGCAGCTTGGCCACCGCGATCGACAGCCGCGGGAGCGGCGTCGAGGCCAGGTACAGGATCGTGCCGTCGTCGCGCTCGTCCCCGAGCGCGCTCGCGCCGAGCACCAGGGCCACGAACGAGGCCGCGCTCGGGATCAGGAGCTGGCCGACCAGGCTCGAGTAGGCGTCCTGGCGGGTCGCCGTGCCGCTCGCGGCGTAGGCCAGGGCCAGGAGCGCCGGGACCAGCGGCACCAGCGACAGCGCCACCGGCCGCTTGCCGCGCAGCAGCTGGCGCAGCGTCAGCCGGTAGATCGGCCCGTTCACCGGCCCCTCGTGCGGGCGCGCTCGGTGAGGTAGGAGTAGACGCTCTCGAGGTCGTCGCCGAGGGGCTCGACCCGCCGCAGGGTCGCGCCCGCCTCGCGGGCCAGCGCCGGCAGGCGGCGGCTGAAGCGCTCGACCTCGGTGGTGTCGGCGACCAGCGCGCCGTCGTCGAAGCGCACGCCCTCGATCAGGTTCTCGCCGATCAGCTGCTGCGCCAGCCCGCGCGTCGCCGGGCCGGCGTCGACGCGGATGGTGCGCGGCCGGTCGGCGATCAGGTCCCGGATCCCGAGCGTGTCGCCCTCGGCCACCAGCCGGCCGTTCACCAGCACCACCACCCGGGGCGCCATGCGATCGACCTCGTGCAGCACGTGCGACGAGACCAGCACCGTGCGGCCCTCCTCGCCGAGCTGCTGGATCAGCTCGATGATGTGCCGCCGCTGGGCCGGGTCGGTGCCGTTCAGCGGCTCGTCGAGCAGCAGCAGCTCGGGGTCGTGGGCCAGCGCCTGGGCCAGCTTGACGCGCTGGCGCATGCCCTTCGAGAACCCGCCGACCTTGCGTCCGGCGACGTCCTCGAGGGCCACGATGCCGAGGGCCCGGTGCGCCGCCGCGGCCGGGTCGGGCACCTTGCGCAGGCGGGCGCACAGCTCGACCAGCTCGAACGCGCTGAGGAACGGCCACAGCCCGTCGCCGTCGGGGACGATCCCGACCCGCTGGTACACGGAGGGGTCGCGGAACGGGTCGCAGCCCAGGATCCGCACCGTGCCCACGTTGGGCTTCGCGAACCCGGCGCAGAGCTTGAGCGCCGTCGACTTGCCGGCCCCGTTGTGGCCCAGGAGACCGGTCACCCCGGGCCGCAGGGCGAACGACAGGTCGGCCACCGCGACGGTGTCGCCGTACCACTTCGAGACGCCCTCGAACGCGAGCGTCGGCGCGGCCTCGCTCACTCCTCGGCTCCGGGCCGGTAGCGCCACCACAGGACCAGGGCCGAGAAGGCGATCACGCCGAGGCAGACCGCCCAGTAGGCCCAGAGCGACACCCCGCCCGGGTGCGCGTCCTGCCCGCCGAAGAGCCCGCGGGCGGCCACCAGCGGATTGCGGCCCAGAGCCAGCAGGCGGGCCCACTCGCCGACGTTGACCGCGTTGACCAGCACGCCGGTGGTGGCGCCGGCGATCACGATCAGGCCGATGTAGCCACCCATCGCGAACGCCCGCCGCGTCGTCAGCGAGGCGATGGCCAGCCCGAGCAGCCCGAAGTACAGCGACAGGAACGTGCCGGCGACGACGATGCAGAGCGCGTCTCGGAGATGGTTCTCGACGTAGCCCAGAGGGTGGTCGGCGAAGACCACGTTCCCGAGGTACAGGAAGACCACGGGCAGCGTCGTCACCGCCGCCAGCGGCAGCAGCGCGCCGAGCATCTTGCCGAGCACGTACTCGGTGCGCGACAGGGCGGTCGAGAAGTACAGCGAGAGGACCCGGTCGCGCCGGTCGGGGCACAGCAGCTCGGGCGTGATCAGCCCGGCGAAGAACAGCACGGTGATCCCGGTCTCGGTGTAGTAGCGGGCGTACGGGATCAGGTCCGGGAAGCGGCGCGAGAACTCGGGGATCAGCGCCTTCAGCCCGATGTCGATGAGCGCCGGGAGCGCCGCGACGGCGATGAGGAAGCCCGGGATGACCTTGGCCCGCCAGCCGCGGCGGGCGCCGAGCGCGGTCAGCGCGCTCCAGCGGGCCAGCGACCAGACCGCCGCCAGCCGCCCGCGGCGCTCGCCGTGGTAGGCGGTGTAGCGATGCTCGAGGAGCCGGGTCTCGCCCGCGCTCACTCCATCGCTCCGATCAGCGCGTCCTCGAGCGTCGCCCCGATCGGCCGCAGCTCGCGAAGGCCGACGCCGGCCTCCTCGGCGGCGTCCCGGATCGCCAGCAGCACCCGGTCGTCCTCGCCGACCACCACCAGCGCGTCGTCGGCGTCCTCGGCCACGACACCCGCCGCCGCGAGCCGGGAGCGGAACGCCGCCGCGTCTCCGCTCACGCGGACGCGCAGGCGCCCGCGCGAGCGGCCGCGCAGGTCGTCGATCTGCCCGGCGCTGACGACCGTGCCGTCGCGCAGGAGCACCACCGCGTCGCAGGTCCGCTCGACGTCCTCGAGCACGTGCGACGAGAGCAGCACCCGGATCCCGAGCTCCGACGACAGCCGCCGCACCAGCAGCAGCATCTCCTCGCGCCCGGCCGGGTCGAGCCCGTTGGTCGGCTCGTCGAGCACCACCAGCTCGGGCGCGTGGACCAGCGCCTGGGCCAGCTTGGCCCGCTGCTTCATGCCGGTCGAGAACGTCCCGATGAGCCGCGAGCGCTCCTCCTCGAGCCCGACCTGGAACAGCGTCTCGGAGGCCCGCAGCACCGCCTGGCGGCGGGGCAGGCCGCGCAGCTCGGCCAGGTGCACGACCAGGTCGCGGGCGGTCATGGCCGTCGGCAGGCAGTCGTGCTCGGGCATGTAGCCGACCCGGCGCCGGATCTCGCTGGCCCGCTCGATGGCGTCCACCCCGAGCACCGCCACGGCGCCGCCGTCGGGCTGCACCAGACCGAGCAGCACCTTCATCAGCGTCGACTTGCCGGCGCCGTTGGCCCCGAGCAGCCCGATCGCCAGGGCGTCGACGTCGAGCGAGACGTCGTCGAGGGCCCTGATCGACCCGTAGCTCACGCTGAGGCCGCGCGCGGCGATGGTGCTCGTGGCCTCGGCCGCCATGGCGCCCGTCGGATCAGCCGCGCAGGAGCGGCTTGGTACGGAGCCGGTGCGGCTTCAGCGCCTCGTCGCCGAGGGTCTCGCGACGCTGCCGCTCGTACTCCTCGTAGGTGCCCTCGAACCAGGTCACCCGGCCCTCGTCCTCGAAGGCCAGGATGTGGGTCGCGACCCGGTCGAGGAACCAGCGATCATGGCTGATGACCACCGCGCAGCCGGGGAAGTCGGCGATGGCCTCCTCGAGCGCCCGCAGCGTGTCGACGTCGAGGTCGTTGGTGGGCTCGTCGAGCAGCAGCAGGTTGCCGCCGGTGCGCAGGAGCTTCGCCAGGTGGAGCCGGTTGCGCTCGCCGCCCGAGAGCTTGTCGACCTTCTTCTGCTGGTCCGAGCCGCGGAAGTTGAACCCGGCCACGTAGGCCCGGGACTGCACCTCGCGGCCGCCGACCGTGATCCGATCGGTGCCGCCGGTGATCTCCTTCCACACGTTGTTCTCGGGATCGAGATCGGCGCGGGACTGGTCGACGTAGGCCAGGTCGACGGAGTCGCCGAGCCGCAGGTCGCCGCCGTCGGGCGACTCCTGGCCGGCGATCATCCGGAACAGGGTCGTCTTGCCGGCGCCGTTCGGGCCGATGACCCCGACGATGCCGGCGGGCGGCAGCGAGAACGAGAGCCCGTCGATCAGCACCCGGTCGTCGTAGCCCTTCACGAGGTCGCGCGCCTCGACGACGGTGTCGCCGAGCCGGCGTCCCGCCGGGATGTGGATCTCGACCCTGTCGAGCTGGATCTTGGCGTCCTCGGCGAGCAGCGCCTCGTAGCGGCCGAGCCGGGCCTTGTTGCGCTGGTGGCGGGCCTTCGGCGTCATCCGGGCCCACTCGAGCTCGCGCTTCAGCGAGCGCTGGCGGGCCGACTCCTGCTTCTCCTCGGAGGCCAGGCGGGCCTGCTTCTGCTCGAGCCAGCCCGAGTAGTTGCCGCGGTACGGGATGCCGGTGCCCCGGTCGAGCTCGAGGATCCACTCGGCCACGTTGTCGAGGAAGTAGCGGTCGTGGGTGACGGCCACCACGGTGCCCTGGTACTCGGCCAGGAAGCGCTCGAGCCAGGCCACCGACTCGGCGTCGAGGTGGTTCGTGGGCTCGTCCAGGAGCAGCATGTCGGGCGCCGACAGCAGCAGCCGGCACAGGGCCACGCGGCGCTTCTCGCCGCCGGACAGCCGCGTCACCTCGGCGTCGCCGGGCGGGACGCGCAGGGCGTCCATCGCGTCGTTCAGGACCCGGTCGAGGTTCCAGCCGTCGACGGCGTCGATCCGCTCCTGCACCTGCCCCATCTCGGCGAGCAGGGAGTCCATCTCGTCGGCGTGCGCGGGGTCCGCGAGCTGCGCCGAGATCTCGTTGAAGCGGTCGAGCAGCGCGCGGGTGTCGGCCACGCCCTCCTCGATGTTGCCGAGGACGTCCTTCGACGGGTCGAGCTCGGGCTCCTGGGACAGGAAGCCGACGCGGGCCCAGTCGGCCAGGCGGGCCTCGCCGCCGAAGCGGGTGTCCTCGCCGGCCATGATCCGCAGCAGGGTCGACTTGCCGGCGCCGTTGCCGCCGAGCACGCCGATCTTGGCGCCGTGGAAGAACGACAGCGAGATGTCCTTCAGCACGACCCGGTCCGGCGGGTACTGCTTCAGGAGCTTGTAGGTGGAGTAGATGATGCGCTCTTCCGGCATTGCCGCCCACCTTAGCGGCAGGCAGGCTCGTGGCGGTGAGCGAGCTGGTCCTGCTGCCCCTGCCCCGAGACCGGCGGACGCTGGCCCATCCGGCGATCGGCTCGCTGCGGATCGAAGGGCGCACCAGGCGGCGCGGCGTCGCCGTCGTCGGGGAGCGGCGGTACACCTTCGAGTGCCGCTGGAGCAGCCTGCGCGTGGAGGCCACCGACGCGCACGGCGACCCCGTCGGCTCCTTCGTCCGCAACGGGTCGTTCAGCCAGACGGCACCCTCCGCCTCGGGGCCGCCACGCTCACCCTGCAGCGGCGGGTGGGCCTCCTCAGGTCCGGTATCTGGTCCTGGACGGGACGCGCCGGCTCGCGGAGGTGCGCAACCGGGTCTTCGGCGGCTTCTACGTCGCCTGCGACGACCTGTCCGCGGTCGATCCCGCGATCCTCCTGCTGGCGGCGTTCGTGGCCTCCCAGTTCGGCCGTCGGGCCGGGGCCGGCGCCGGCGTGGTGTAGTCCGACCCGGCGTGTTGATCGGTTTCTTAGGTGAGCGCGCTTCACTTCGGTCATGAACCCGATCACCCACGCCACGCGACGCTACGTCGCCATCGTCGTGGCCGGCTTCGTCGGGGCGGGGGCGGTCGCGACCATCGCGTCCGCGCGGGACACCGCCTCGATCGGGACCGGCGTCGTCACGATCAACACCAAGCTGAGCTACCAGGGCGGCGCTGCCGCCGGCACCGGAATGGTGCTCACCTCGTCGGGCGAGGTCCTGACGAACAACCACGTCATCGCCCACTCGACCAGCATCCGGGTCACGATCCCGGGCACGGGCAAGAGCTACGCCGCGCACGTCGTCGGCTACGCCGTGACGAAGGACGTGGCCGTCATCCAGCTCGACGGGGCGTCCAACCTGAAGACCGTCTCGACCGCGGCCACCTCGAAGGTCAGCATCGGCCAGCGGGTCACCGCGATCGGCAACGCCGGCGGCACCGGGGTGCTCACGCACCGCGAGCGGCGCGATCACCGGCACCGGCCGCTCGATCGTCGCCGGCGACGAGTCGGGCGGATCCGAGCGGCTCACCGGCCTGCTCGAGACCAACGCCGGCGTCCAGCCGGGCGACTCCGGCGGGCCCCTCGTGAACACCTCCGGCAAGGTCATCGGCATGACGACCGCGGCCTCGACCGGCTACGGCTACCGCGACACCGCGGCCAGCGACGCCTACGCGATCCCGATCGCCCAGGCGCTGCAGCTGGCCCAGGCGATGGTCGAAGGCAAGTCGTCCTCGACCGTCCACATCGGGACGACCGCCTTCCTGGGCGTCTCGGTGGCCGACGGCGACGGCGGCGCCGCGATCGCGGGCCTCGTCAACGGCGGCCCGGCGGACGACGCCGGCCTGCAGGAAGGCGACGTCATCACCGCCGTCAACGGCCGCAGCGTCCGCTCGGCCTCGAGCCTGACGACGGTGATGCTGAGCCTGAAGCCGGGCGACAAGGTCTCGGTCACCTACCTCGACCAGGTCGGCAGCAACACCGCCTCGGTCACGCTCGGCCAGCGGCCCGCCGCAGTAGCTCGACCCTTCCGGAGCGGGCGCGCTTGACAGGGCGCGCCCGCTCCTTCATCGTCACCGTCGTGGAGCGCTCCACGACGTATGATCGGCCCCACGTAACGATCGCCGACGTCGCACGGACCGCCGGCGTGTCGCGCTCCACGGTGTCGAACGTGCTGCACGGCCGCACCAGCGTGGCGCCCGGGCTGCGCACCAGGGTGCACCGGGCGATCGACGATCTCGGCTACCGGCCGAGCGCCGTTGCCCGGGCGCTGGCCCTGCAGCGCTCGCGCCAGCTCGGCGCGGTCATCCCCGACCTGGGGAACCCGTTCTTCGCCGATCTCGTGCGCGGCGCCGAGGAGCAGGCGACCCGCGACGGCTACCTCCTGCTGATCGCCAGCGTCGAGGTGCGCCGGGGACGCGAGCGCGAGACCATCGAGGCCCTGCTCGACCGCCGGCCCGACGGCCTGCTGCTCGGCGTCTCGCCCGACGAGGCCGCGTTCCTCGAGCAGATCAACGTGCCGGTGGTGATCGTCGACTCGCGGGCCGACGGCGGCGCCGCGGCGGTGGCCGTCGACCACGAGCTCGGCGCCCGGCTGGCGGTGCGCCACCTGGTGCAGCTCGGCCACCGGCGGATCGCGGCCGCGATCGAGACCGACGCCAGCGAGCGGAGCGAGCGGATCGACGGCTACCGGGCCGCCCTGCGCGAGGCCGGGATCGACCACGATCCGGCGCTCGAGCTGCGCGACGAGCGGCCGCCGGGCGCCCGCGAGCCGGCGCCGCGACCGGCCCTGGCGACCGCCGTGACCCGGCTCGGGGCGACGGCCGTGGTGTGCGGTGACGACCTCGTCGCCGTCGGCATGATCGACTCGCTCGAGGCGCGCGGGGTGCTCGTGCCGCGGGACGTCTCGGTGGTCGGGTTCGACGACATCGCCCTCGCCGGCGTCGGCCGCATCGGCCTCACCACCGTCCGCCAGCCCGCCCGCGAGATCGGCGCGCTGGCCGTCTCGATGCTGGTCCGCCAGCTCGACGGCGACGACACGGGCCGCACGCCGACGCTGCTCGAGCCCGAGCTCGTCGTCCGCAGGACGACGGCGCCGCCGGGGCCGGCGTGAGCGCGGTCGCCGAGACCGGCCGGCCAGGCCGAGGCCAGCGAGCTCGCCCGTTCCGGCGTCAACGACGCCTGGCGCCAGCTCAAGCGCGACCGGGTGGCGCTGGTCGCGGGCGGCTTCCTCGTGCTGGTCGTGCTCGCGGCGATCTTCGGCGCGCCGCTGGCCGAGCACCTGACCGGCCACCCCCAGAACACGCAGTACGTCTCGGCGATCAGCGCCGACGGCGTGCCGGTCGGGCCGTGGTCGCGGGGCTACGCCGACGACGGCGTGCACGTCGACCCGAACGCGCCGTTCTTCATCCTCGGCGCCGACCGGCTCGGCCGCGACGCCCTGGTGCGGCTGCTGTACGGCGCCCGGGTCTCGCTCGAGGTGGCCGTCGCCGCGACCCTGCTGGCGGTGCTCGTCGGGCTGGTGCTCGGCGTGGCCGCGGGCTGGGCCCGGGGCTGGACGGACGCCGTGATCAGCCGGGCGATCGAGTGGGCGATGGCCTTCCCGGCGCTGCTCCTGGCCATCGGCACGGCGGTGGTGATCGGGCCCGGCCTCGGCAACGTGATCGTGGTGATCGCGCTGTTCTCGTGGTACTACCCGGCGCGGCTGGTGCGGACGTCGGTGCTCTCGCTGCGCTCGTCGCTGTTCGTCGAGGCCTCGCGCTCGGTGGGGGCGAGCGAGCGGCGGATCGTCGCCCGCCACGTCGTGCCGCACCTGGCGGCGCCGCTGATCGTCTACGCCTCGACGTTCGTCGCCACCAACGTGCTGTTCGAGGCCGGGCTCTCGTACCTCGGCCTCGGCGTGCCGCCGCCGACCCCGAGCTGGGGCCAGATGATCTCCGACGGCGTCAACGGCGGCTACTACCTCACCCAGCCGTGGCTCGCGCTCCTGCCCGGCCTGGCGCTGTCGTCCGTGATCCTGGCGGTGAACCTGCTCGGCGACGGGCTGCGCGACGCCTTCGACCCGCGAGCCGGCCGCTGATGCTGCGCTTCGTCACCCGCCGCCTGGCCGCGCTCGTGGTGCAGCTGCTCGGGATCTCGCTGATCGCCTACGTCCTGTTCTTCGTGGTCGCGTCGGCCACCGGCGCGGATCCGGCCCAGCGCGCCGCGGGGCGGGCGGCGTCCCCGGCCCAGATCCGCGAGGCCGCGCACGTCCTCGGCACCGACCGGCCGTTCTACGTGCAGTACGGGGACTTCGTCTGGAAGCTCGCTGCACGGGAACCTCGGCTACTCGTTCGCCCAGCGCCGGCCGGTCACGGACATCGTGCTGCCGGCCGCCGGGGTCACCGCCCAGCTGGTCATCGGGGCGGCCGTCGTCTGGCTCGCGGTGGCGATCCCGATCGGGGTGATCGGCGCGCTCGACCCGCGCTCGCTGCAGGACCGGGCGCTGCTCGTGCCGGTGCTGCTCGGCCTGTCGGCGCCGGTCTTCTGGGTCTCGCCGATGCTGGCCTACGGGCTCGGCTACCAGCCGACCCAGGGCCGGCTCCTGGGGCTGCCGCTGCCGTTCCACGTCGAGCTCTTCCCGATCCAGGGCTACGTGCCGTTCCTGGACGACCCGGTGAGCTGGTTCCACCACCTGATGCTCCCGTGGTTCGCCCTGGCGATCGGCTTCGCGGCCCTGTACGCCCGGCTCATCCGGGCGCTGACGATCGAGCAGCTGGGCGAGGACTACGTGCGAACCGCGGTGGCCAAGGGCGCCCCGCCGCTGCGGGTGCTGCGAAGCCACGTCGGCCGCAACGTGTCGCCGCTGGTGCTCACCGCGCTCGGGCTCGACGTCGGCGTGGCCCTCGGCGGCGCGCTGTTCGTCGAGACGGTCTTCGGCCTGCCGGGGCTCGGCTACGTCGGCCTCTCCTCGATCGAGAACCTCGACTACCCCCTGACGGTGGGGGTGGTGCTGTTCGCGGCCTGCGCCGCGGTGGCTGCCAACACCGTCGTCGACCTGGCCCATGCCGCCCTCGACCCGAGGGTGCGCATCGGGGGCGGCGGATGACCGCCGCACGCACGCTCGTGGAGCGCTCCACGAGCGATCCCGTCCCTGGAAGGGAGGACCCGTGAAAGCCAAGCTCACGAGCGCCGCGCTGGTGGCGCTGGCCGCCGGCGCCTGCGCGCTGGCCGCCGCCGGCACGGCCGAGAGCCGCCAGGCGGCCGGCGGCACGATCAAGGGCGGGACGGCGGCCGGCGACATCGACCACCTCGACCCGGCGCTGTGGTACTTCGCCAGCACCTGGTCGATCGCGTTCGCCGTCTGCACCCCGCTCCTGACCTACCGCGACGCCGGCGGCGAGGCGGGCAAGGCAGCTGGTGCCCGGCCTGGCCAGCGCGCTGCCGAAGGTCTCGGACGGCGGCAAGACCTACACCTTCACGCTGCGGCCGAACCTGAAGTTCTCGAACGGCGCGGCGATCACGCCCGGCGGTGGTCAAGTCGACGTTCCTGCGCGCTGCTGAACGCGAAGATGGCCTCGCCCGCGTACGGGTTCTTCGACGTGATCGCCGGCGCGGCGGCCTACAACGGCGGCAAGGCCAAGGACGTCTCCGGCATCACCACCGGCGCCAACACGGTGACCTTCAAGCTCACCGCGCCGACCGGCTCGTTCCTGCGCCGGATCGCGATGCCGTTCACCTGCCCGGTGCCGACCGGCACCCCGCCGAAGCCGGTGGACAACGGCTCGCTGCCGTCGAGCGGGCCGTACGCCGTCGCCTCCTACACCCCGAACCGCAGCCTGGTGCTGCAGAAGAACGCCCAGTTCGGGAGCCTCGGCGGCCGCACCGCCGGCGCCGACCGGGTCGAGCTGCAGATCGGTGTCGACCCCGCCCAGGCAGGCCTGCAGATCAAGGCCGGCCAGCTCGACTTCTACCTCTCGCGGCTCGCGCCGCAGTTCGCGAACCAGGCGCTCAAGGATCCGACGCTCAAGGGCCGGGTGTTCGCGAACCCGGATCCGTCGGTGATCTACCTGTGGCTCAACAACACCGTGCCGCCGCTGGACAAGCCGCAGGTGCGCCAGGCGATCAACCTGGCCCTGAACCGCACGCTCCTGGTGCGCGTCTGGGGCGGCCCGTCGCAGGGCCGGGCGACCGACCAGATCTTCCCGCCGACGATGCCCGGCTGGAAGGACTACAAGGCCTATCCCGACAGCCCCGAACCTGGCCAAGGCGAAGGCCCTGATGCAGCAGGCCGGCGTGACCGGGCCGGTCTCGCTGGTGATCCGCACACGGAGCGACGCGCCTGGGTTCACCGACCTGGCCCAGGCGGTGCAGGAGCAGCTGAAGCCGCTCGGGATCGACCTGAAGATCCAGAGCGCGCCCGACTCGGTCAACTTCGGGATCATCTCGACGGTCAAGAACAAGATCCCGATGGGGATCAACTCCTGGACCTGGGACTACCCCGACGGGGACGACTTCTTCGGGCCGCTGCTCGACGGCCGGCGGATCACGCCGACGGGCAACAACGACGTCGCGATGTTCGACAACGACTGGATCAACACCCGCATCGACGCGGCCCAGAAGCTGCTCGGGAACGCCCGGGTGGACGCCTGGCAGGCGCTCGACGAGCGGACGATGCGGACGTTCGCACCCTGGGCGCCGCTCCTGAACACGGTGCGGGTCGACGTCGTCTCGTCGAAGGTCACGGGGTACGTCTACCAGCCGGTCTACGGGATCGACATCGCCGCGCTGAAGACGAGGTGAGCACTGCTGCGGACACGACGGTGCTGGCCGTCGGGGCGCATCCCGACGACCTCGAGGCCACCTGCGGAGGCACGCTCGCGCTGCTCGCCCGGCGTGGCGTGCGCGTGCACCTCGCGGTGGTCACGGCGGGCGAGTGCGGCTCCTTCGATCTCGACGCCGCCGAGGCGGCCCGGGTGCGGCTGCGGGAGGCCGCGCAGGCGGCGGAGATCGCCGGCGCGGCCTCGTTCCACCACCTCGGGATGCGGGACCAGGGCGGGGAGGCCACGCTCGAGCGCCGGCGCGAGCTGGTCGACCTGATCCGCCGGCTGCGGCGCGAACCTGCTGATCGCCCACGCGCCCGGCGACTACCACCCCGACCACCGCGCGGCGCACCAGCTGGTGACGGACGCCCGGATGGCAGCGGCGGTGCCGAACTTCGGCGACGAGCCGCCGCTGGGCGCGACGCCCGACCTCGTCTACATGGACAACGCCTGGATGCTCGGCTTCGACCCCCACCTGTGGATCGACGTCTCGGAGACCATCGAGGTGCGCCGCGCGATGCTCGCGGCGCACCGCAGCCAGGTCGACCTGATGCGCCGGATGTACGGCGAGGACCTGCTGGCCGGCGCCGACCTGCAGGCGCAGGCCCGCGGCGGCCAGCGGGGCTGCGCCTACGCCGAGGTGTTCCGGGGGTGCGGGACGTGGCCCGCGCCCGACGGCGGGATCCGGCGGCTGGTGCGGCTGCTCGAGTGAGGGCTATCTATGGCGCCAGGTCGTACGGGAAGCTCGTGAGGTTCTCGCAGCCGTCCTTCGTGACCAGCACGAGATCCTCGAGCCGCACCCCGCCGTAGCCCTGCTTGTAGCAGCCGGGCTCGACCGTGACGATGTCGCCGGCGCGCAGCACGTCCGGCCCGCGGCTCATCGCCGGCCCCTCGTGCACGGCGAGGCCGACGCCGTGTCCGAGCCCGTGGAAGAAGCCCTCGCGCAGGATCTCGCCCGGCTTCTTGTTCAGCGCCGTCGGGTAGCCGCGCTCGTGGAACGGCTCGCAGCTCGCCTCGTACACCGCACGCCCGGCGACCCCGTCCCTGATCGCGGCGATGGCCGCGTCCAGCGACGCCTTGACCACGCTGTGGAACCCGGCGGTCTCCTCCTCGACCTCGCCGACCACGAACGTGCGGGTCATGTCGGCGAAGCAGGCGGACTCGTTGTCCTTCGGCCAGATGTCGATGACCAGCGGCTGGCTCACCCGGATCGGCCCGGAGCCCATGTGGTGCCCGACGGCGCCCTGCGGCCCGGCGGCGACGATGAACTCCTCGGCGATGCAGCCGTTGGCGATGAACGCGGCCAGGATCGCCTCCTTGACCCGCTCGCAGGTGAGCGTCGCCCCCTCGTACTGCAGCTCGCCGTTCGCGCCGGGCGTCGAGGCGCCGCAGGACGTCGGCGGCGGCCCGCATGCCGGCCTCGGCGGCCTTCTGGGCCCGCCTGACCCCGGCGACCTCCGCCGGCGTCTTCTGGCGGCGGCGGTCCTTGAAGAGGTCGCGGTCGACCACCAGCTCGACGCCCTCCGCCCGCAGGTCGTCGGCCAGCTCGAGCGGGAACGACGGCGGCACCACGGCCTTCTTGACCCCCAGCGCCTTGACCGCGTTCACGGCGTTGGCCGGCGCCAGGCGGTCGTACGACAGGCCCTGGGCGACGAGGTCGTCGTAGCCGAACTCCTCGACGGGGTGCAGCTCGACCTCGGGGGCCGCGTCGCTGATCCGCGGCTGCTCCATGCTGCTCACCACCGCGAGCCGCTTGCCGCCGACCTCCACGTAGAGGAACGGATCCGGCACGAGCAACGGAATCTCGTGACGCAGCTCCTGGGAGCGCTCGGTGTCGCCGAAGATCAGGACGTCTGTCATGGCGGCGATCCTAACGCCCCGTCGAGAGCGCCGGCGCGCCCTGCTCAGACGAGCGGGTCGACCGCGCTCGCCACGCCGACGATCGAGGTGTCGCCGCTCACGGGCGGCGGAGGCGGTGGCGGCGGGGGCGCGCCACGGCGTCGGCGTACCTCGACCAGGAGGGCGATGAGCATGATCCCGAGGGCGATGCCGATCGTCCACTTCTGCAGGTTCAGGACCGTGTGGCGCGCCGTCTGCTCCCACTCGCCTCTGTCGATGATGTTGGAGGTGTCGTCGGGCGACAGCAGGTCGATGCCGACCGGGAAGCGCAGCGAGTGGTGAAGGGTCCAGGTGTCGAGGCGCAGCGGCAGCAGCAGGGCGATGACGATGCCGGTCAGCGACGAGAGGTAGACGCCGCGTGGCAGCCACATCGCGGCCACCCCGACCAGCAGCAGGATCAGCGGCGGCAGCGCCGCGAACAGCCAGATCTTGGCCTCGTTCAGGTTCGACGGGTCCTGGTAGCGGACGATCACGTGCCCGTTGTGCACCCACTTGAAGACCTGCGGGCGCTCGATGGCCAGCGAGGAGGCCATCAGCGCGGCCATGAAGGTGGGGAACGCCAGCAGGCCCGCCACGGCCAGCGGCGCTCGGCCGCGGAAGCGCACCAGCCCGGGCACTAGAGCCGCCCCGCCTCGATCACGCGGGCCAGGAACTGGCGGGTGCGCTCGTGCTCGGGCGCTCCGAAGAGCTGGTCCGGCGGCCCTTCCTCGAGGATCACCCCGTTGTCGAGGAAGCAGATCTTGCTCGCCACCTCGCGCGCGAAGCTCATCTCGTGGGTCGCGAGGATCATCGTCATGCCGACCTGCGAGAGCTCGCGCACGAGGTCGAGCACCTCGGACACCAGCTGCGGGTCGAGCGCGCTCGTGATCTCGTCGAGCAGCATCAGCTTCGGGTTCATGGCCAGCGCCCGAGCGATGGCGACGCGCTGCTGCTGCCCGCCCGACAGCCGGTCGGGGAACTCGTCCGCCTTTCGAGCAGCCCGATCCGCTGCAGCAGCTCGCGGGCCACGCTGCTCGCCTCGCGCCGCTTCATGCCCAGCGCCTTCTGCGGGCGCCAGGGTGACGTTCTGCAGCACCGTCATGTGCGGGAACAGGTTGTACGCCTGGAAGACGATGCCGATCTTGCGGCGCAGCACGTTGACGTCGACCTTGCCCGCCGTGAGCTCCTGGCCGTCGACCACGATGCGCGCCCTCGTCGACCGACTCGAGCAGGTTGATGCAGCGCAGCAGCGTCGACTTGCCCGAGCCGGAGGCGCCGATCAGGCAGACCACCTGGTGCACGTCGACGCCCGAGGTCGACGTCGCGCAGCACGACGTTCTCGCCGAAGCGCTTCGTGACGTTCTCGAGCGTGACGAAGTGCTCCGGCGCCATCTAGCGGGCCTGCGCCCGTTCGCGCCGCTCGCGCTCCTGCACGATGTGGTCGGTGTAGCGGGCGAGCGGGATGGTGAGGAAGATGAAGAAGACCGCCGCGACCGTGTAGCCGGTGAAGTTGTTGGTGTTGGTCGAGTACTGCTGGGCCGCCAGCGCGGCCTCGCCGACGCCGATCACCGAGATGATCGCGGTGTCCTTCTGCAGGCCGATGAAGTCGTTCAGCAGCGGCGGGATGACGCGGCGGATCGCCTGCGGCAGCACCACGTAGCGCATCGACTGGGCGTAGCTCAGGCCCAGCGAGCGCGCCGCCATGCGCTGGCTCGGGTGCACCGAGTCGATGCCGGCGCGGTAGACCTCGGTCACGTACGCCGTGTACACCAGCACCAGCGCGATCACGCCGTAGACGAACAGCGACTGGTGCGAGATGGTCTTGAGCTGCAGGCTCGGCAGGCCGAACCCCACCACGAACGCCACCAGGATCAGCGGCGTGCCGCGGAAGAAGTCGGTGTAGCCGACCGCCAGGACGCGCAGCGGGGCCGCTGCGCGTCCTGGCAGGCCGCGGATGATGGCGAGCGTGAGCGCGAACACCAGCACGAGCAGCCTCGGCGACGATCATCATCTTGATCGACGTCTGGAAGCCCTCCCAGACCTGCGGCAGCGCCGCGCGGAAGTTGCGCGGGCTGGCGAAGTAGTTGGCGAACTCGTGCAGCGGGTTCACGCGGTCACCGCTGTCCGCTACTTCAGCACCGGGACGCTCGTTGAAGCTGAAGGCGAACCACTTCTTCTGCAGCTTCGCGATCGTGCCGTCGGACGGTCAGGGTCTTGATCGCCTGGTCGACCGACGCGGAGCAGCTTCGAGCCCTTCTGCAGGACCGCCCCGTACTGCTCGTGCGTGACGATCTGGCCGGCCACGGGGCCGTAGTTCGCTGGGGTGCGCCTTGCGCTCGAGGGCCACGATCGGCACGTCCAGGATGAGCGCGTCGCACTGGCCGATGCGCACGGCCGTGAAGGCCGCCGCCGTCTGCTGGTAGATGCGCGGCTTCTTGGTCGGGTGCAGGACGGTGTTGATCCAGTCGAGGCCCGTGGTGTCGGTCTGGGCGCAGGTCTGCAGCGACTTGAGGTCGGCGATCGACTTCGGCGCCTTCGCCTTCTTGCTGACCAGGACGCCCTGGTTGGCGTTCAGGTACGGCGTCGAGAAGGTGACCGTCTTCGCGCGCTGCGACGTGATCGTCGCCTCCTGGAAGGACACGTCGAACGACTTCGGGCCCGGCTTGAAGAGGCCGGCCCAGGGCGTGTAGACCCAGCTCAGCTTGAGGTTGCCGAGCTTCTTGGCGATGGCCGACGCGAGGTCGACCTCGTAGCCCTTCGGGTTCGAGATCGTGGTGCCGTGCACCTGGCCGCTGGCGAAGCCGATGGCCGGGTCGCCGAAGGCGACGGTGAGCGTCCCCGGCTTCATGGTCGGCGGCGCGGCCTGGTGTGCCTGCGCGGCCACGCTGATGGCCGCGGTTGCAGCGACGGCGAGCGCCGCCGCGATGCGCTTCTTCATGTGATGGACCCCTCCTGACAGGTTCCGCAAGGGCGCGAATGTACCTCGTTGGACGGAGTCGTACCACTGGAGGTTGGCGGCGCTAGGCCCCGAACCGCTCCGATGCGTTCGTGGCCGACGCGCGCAGGCGCTCGCGGGCGCTCTCGGCCTCGGAGCGCAGCGTGTCGCCGGCAGCGGGGTCGACCCGAGGTCGCTCCGGGCCGCTCGTGCTCGTCGGTCAGCTCCTGGTTCTCGGCGAGCCGGGCGCGCAGCGAGAGCCGGGCCTCGCGCAGGTCGATCGGGAACTCGGCGGGGTCGACCTCGTCGCCGGGCCGGTCGAGCTCGAACTGCTCGTCGGCCTCGAGCCCGGTCTTCCGCCGCAGCCACGTGTAGGTGTTCGGCGACGCCACCAGGACGCCGGCGGCCACCGCCGCGCCGCCCACCACGAACAACCCTGCCCTACCCCGCATGCGCTCCTCCATCGAGATCGATCGGAGGACCCTACGCGATCGACCGGCCGGCGCTGCGCCTCGGCTATCCTGACCGGCACAACCTAGAGCCCCCTGCTACGCCGTCGCGTCCCAGTCACCTGCCGGGACGCGGCCAGGGGCTCCGGCCCTGACCGGAGCTCGCACGGCGTGGCCGCTGAGACCGGAGGAGGTACCGCAGGGATGGAAGCCTATGAGGTCATGGTGATGTTCGGTCCCGAGGTCGAGGAACCTCGACAGGACGAGGTCATCGCCAGGATCCGCCAGATCGCCGAAGGCGCCGGTGGGACGTTCCAGGCGTCCGACAACTGGGGCCGGCGCAAGCTGGCCTACGAGATCCGCCACCAGGGCGAGGCGTTCTACCACGTGGTCACGTTCACCACGACGCCCGAGGCCCTGGCCGAGATCGAGCGCGTCCTGAAGATCACCGACGAGGTGCTCCGCCACATGGCGACGCGCCAGCTCACCCGGCGGACCGGGCCGGCCGAGGAGCCGGTTCCCGTCGCCTGACAAGACAACGTCCGACCGCCCGATTACTCTACCGAACACATGTTCGCGACGGGCTGAGGAGAGGGAGAGATGGCCAACATCAACCGTGTGGTGATCGAAGGGAACCTGACGCGCGACCCCGAGCTGCGGCAGCTCGCCGGCGGAAACTCGTTGTGCAAGCTGCGAGTCGCCGTCAACGAGCGCGTCAAGGACCGCGAGTCGGGGCAGTGGAGCGACAAGCCCAACTACTTCGACGTCACGGTCTGGGGCGCCCAGGGCGAGAGCATCAACCGCTACCTGACGAAGGGCAGCGGGATCATGATCGACGGCCGCCTGAGCTGGCGCGAGTGGGATGCCCAGGACGGCACCAAGCGCCAGTCGGTCGAGATCATCGCCGAGAACACCCGCTTCGTCGGCGGCCGCGATGGCTCCGGCCCGGGCGGCGACGCCGAGCGCGGCGGCCGCGGCGGCAACTCCTACTCCGACGACTTCACGCCCGCCCCGGCCCGCAGTGCGGCGCCGGTGCCGGCGGGCGACGACGACGACGACATTCCGTTCTGAGCCGACGGGCCCAGACGCACTGAATCAGGAAGGCGAAAGAGCACATGGCAACACGCGCGAAGCCCGGCGGGAAGCAGCGCAAGCGCGGCCCGGGGACGGGCGCGAGCCCCAAGAAGAAGTCCTGCCACTTCTGCAAGGACAAGATCGAGGAGATCGACTACAAGAACGCGAACCAGCTCCGGCGCTACGTGTCCGAGAAGGGCAAGATCCGCTCGCGGCGGATCACCGGCGCGTGCCGGCGGCACCAGCGGCAGGTCGCGGTGGCGATCAAGCGGGCCCGCGAGATGGCACTCCTCCCGTACGTGGCGGGGTAGGGCGGCGATGGCTACCGGAACCCGCAAGGCGATCCTGCTGCAGGACGTCGATCACCTCGGGGCCCGCGGCGACGTCGTCGAACGTGTCGCGCGGCTACCTGCGCAACTACCTCGTCCCCCGGCGCCTGGCCGAGGAGGCCACGGATGCCCGGATCGGCGAGATCAGGCGCGTCGAGTCGGTGCGTGCGGCCCAGCAGGCCCGCACGCGCGAGCAGGCCGACGAGATCTCGAAGACCCTCACGCGCACGATCCTGACGCTGCCGGTGCTGGCCGGCGCGGGCGACCGGCTGTACGGCTCGGTCACCGCCGCCGACGTCGCCGACGAGATCTGGCGCACGCGCAAGATCCGCGTCGACCGGCGCAAGGTGCGGCTCGAGGACCCGATCAAGCGGCTCGGGACGTACCAGATCGACATCGAGGTCTTCCCCGAGGTGGTCGCCTCGGTCAAGACGATGGTGGTGCCCGCCGAGGGCTCGACGCTCGACCTGCCGGTCGGCGACGACGACGAGCTCACCTAGTTGCTCCATCTAGCAGCCCACGACGGCGCGGTCGCCAGGGCGGCCGCGCCCGGCGGCCCCTGGGCGGAATTCCGCGCTCGCAGCGGACGATCCGTCGCGGGTCCTCTGGTGCTGGCCCCCGACCTTCGGGGAGGATCGCTCGCATGGCCGTGAACGCCGAGCTCGGGCGGCTGCCGCCGCAGGACCTCGAGGCCGAGCAGTCGGTCCTGGGGGCCATGCTGCTGTCCGAGAACGCGGTGGCCGAGTGCTCCGAGCTCCTGCGGGCCGAGGACTTCTACCGGACGAGCAACGCCGAGATCTACCGGGCGGTGCTCGACCTGGTCACGCAGTCCGAGCCGGTCGACCAGCTGACGGTGTGCGATCAGCTCGCGGCGCGCGGCAAGCTCGAGGAGGTCGGCGGCCGGCCGGTGATCTTCGGCCTGACCGAGGCCGTGCCGGTGACCGCCAACGCGCGCCGCTACGCCGAGATCGTGCGGGGGAACTCGATGCTGCGCGGGCTGATCCGGGCGGGCAACAAGATCGCCCAGCTGGGGTTCGACCGGCCCGGCCCGGTCGAGGAGCTGCTCGACCAGGCCGAGCAGGAGGTGTACGAGCTCACCCGGCACGAGGCCAAGCAGGACTTCTCGGTGATCCAGGACCTGCTGCACCAGGCGTTCGAGCGGATCGCCGAGCTCAGCGCCGACTCGAACGGGGTGACCGGGGTGTCGACCGGGTTCCGCGAGATCGACAAGCTCACGTCGGGGCTGCAGCCGTCGAACCTGGTGATCCTGGCGGCGCGGCCGTCGATGGGGAAGACGAGCCTCGCGCTGAACATCGCCGAGCACGTGGCGGTGCAGCTGCGAAAGCCGGTGGCGCTGTTCTCGCTCGAGATGTCGAAGGCCGAGATCACCCAGCGGATCATGTGCTCGGTGGCCAACGTCGACGCCTCGCGGCTGCGCAACGGGCAGCTCTCGAACGACGACTGGTCGAAGGTCACCGGCGCGGTCGACACGCTGATGGACGCGCCGCTGTACATCGACGACTCGGGCATGGTCACGGCGATGGAGATCCGGGCGAAGTCGCGCCGGCTGGCGGCCAGGGCCGGGGGGATCGGGCTGGTGGTGGTCGACTACATCCAGCTGATGAGCTCCGCCGGCGCCGCCGAGAACCGGGTGCAGGAGGTGTCCCAGATCTCGCGCGCGCTGAAGGTGCTGGGCCGCGACCTGAACGTGCCGGTGCTGGCGCTGTCCCAGCTCTCGCGTGGCGTCGAGCAGCGCCAGGACAAGCGGCCGATCCTGTCCGACCTGCGCGAGTCCGGGTCGATCGAGCAGGACGCCGACGTGGTGGCCTTCATCTACCGCGACGCCTACTACCGGCGCAACGAGGACGGCAGCGAGGCGCTGTCCCCCGACGACCCCGACCGGGACAAGAGCGAGATCATCTTCGCCAAGCACCGCAACGGCCCGGTCGGCACGGTGACGCTGCGCTTCCAGCCGCGCTACACGCGCTTCCGCGACGACTACGCGAACGCCCGGTCCTGAGCCCGAGCCCCTGAGCTCGGGCAGATCGTGAACAATGCCGGGAGCGGCCCGCCTGGGCCGCGTTCGTCGTCATGAGCCACGCCGCCCGTACGCGAACCGACCTCGTGGTGATCGGGGCCGGGATCCTGGGGCTCGCGACCGCCCGCGAGCTGCTCGGCACGGCTGCCCGAGCTCGACCTGCTGATCGTCGACAAGGAAGCCGACATCGCGACCCACCAGACGGGGCGCAACAGCGGGGTCATCCACTCGGGCGTGTACTACGCGCCGGGCTCGTTCAAGGCCGAGCTGTGCGTCCGCGGCGCCCGCATGCTGTACGACTACTGCGCCGAGAAGGGCATCCCGGCCGAGCGCTGCGGCAAGGTCATCGTGGCGGTCGACGACAGCGAGCTCGAGCGGCTCGACAACCTCGCCGAACGGGCGAAGGCCAACGGCGTCGAGGGCTCCGAGCTGATCGGCCAGACCGAGCTCGCCCGGCTCGAGCCGCACTGCGTCGGCGTCCGGGCGCTGTGGGTGCCGTCGACGGGGATCGTGGACTTCGGGCGGGTCGCCCGCTCCTACGCCGACGACGTGCGCGCCGCGGGCGGCCAGATCCGGCTGCGCAGCGAGGTCACCGGCATCCAGCGCGAGGGCGGCGCGTTCGCCGTCGAGACCACCGCGGGCCGGATCGAGACGCGGGCGGTGCTGGTCTGCGCCGGGGTCTACGCCGACCGCCTGGCCCGCAAGACCGGCGGCATGAGCGAGCCGGCGATCGTCCCGTTCCGCGGCGACTACTGGCTCCTGCGGCCCGACCGCCGCTACCTGGCCAAGAACCTGATCTACCCGGTGCCCGATCCCGCGTTCCCGTTCCTCGGCGTCCACTTCACCCGCCGGATCGCCGACGGCGCGGTCTGGCTCGGGCCGAACGCGGTGCTCGCGCTCGGCCGCGAGGGCTACCGGCGCCGCGACCTCTCGCCCCGCGACCTCGGCCAGGTCCTGCGCCACCGCGGCTTCCGCAAGCTGGCCCGCAGGTACTGGCGGACCGGGCTCGCCGAGGTGGTGCGCGACGTGAGCACCCGCGCCCTGGTGCGTGAGCTGCGTCGCTACGTGCCCGAGGTGCGGGCCGAGGACGTCCTGCCCGGGCCGTCGGGCATCCGGGCCCAGGCACTCGACGCCGACGGCAGGCTGATCGACGACTTCGTCATCGACCGCACCGATCCGCAGCTGATCCACGTCCGCAACGCCCCGTCGCCGGCCGCGACCTCGTCGCTGGCGATCGCCGAGCTGATCGCCGACGCGGCGATGCCGGCGCTCAAGGCGTCGTAGCCCGCTCCTCGTCGACCGGCCGGCGCACCGCGCGGACGCTCGGCACCGCGAGGACCACGAGCGTCGAGACGACGGCGTAGATCGCGGCGGCGGCGAGGGTCTGCTGCTCGCCGACGCTGTCCGAGACCGGGCCGACCAGGGCGTAGCCGATCGGGGCCAGGCCGAGGCTGAGCATCCAGTCGATCGAGGCGACCCTGGACAGCTTCTCGGCCGGGACCTCGCGCTGCACCGTGGTCTCGAACAGCGTGTTGAACAGGGCCAGCCCGGCAAACGACAGGACGGCGCCGGCGGCGATGACCAGCGTCGGCGCCGGGATCGCCAGGAGCGCTGCCGGCAGCCCGAAGAAGATCAGCGCCGACACGCCGGTGACGAGCGGCCGGGCGGGCCGCAGGTGCAGCGCGGCGAGGCCGCCGAGCACCGCGCCCAGGCCCATGCCGGCGGCGATCGTCGCCCAGGCCGTCGCGCCGCCGAGCTCGCGGACGGCGATGACCGGGCCGAGCACCTGGGTCGGAGCGCCGACGATCATGTTCCCGAGGGCCGAGAACAGCCCGTCGACCCACAGCCAGGTGCGCGACCGGAACTCCCGCCAGCCGTCGCCGAGGTCGTGCAGGAACGCCGACGCCGGTCGTGCCGACGCCGGCACGTCGAGCCTGAGCCCGGCCAGGAACCAGGCGCTGACCAGGAAGGTCACCGCGTCGACGGCGAGCGCCTCGCCGGGCCCGGATGTCGCCACGAGGATGCCGGCCAACGCCGGGCCGCCGACGGCCAGGATGCTCTGGGTGAGGGCCAGGAGCGCGTTGGCCTCCTGCAGCTGGGCGCGCGGGACGGTCTGGGCGATGAGCCCCGTCGAGGCCGGGATGAAGAACGCCTGGCCCGCGCCGGCCAGCGCCGCCAGGGCGGCGAGCTCCCACAGGTCGGCGGAACCCGAGATCAGCAGGATCGCGGTGAGACCCTGGGCGAACGCGCGCAGCAGGTCGGCGGCGACCATGATCCGCTGGCGCGGCAGCCGGTCGGCGACCACCCCGCCGACCAGGAGCAGCGCGGCGAACGGGATCGTGCGAGCGGCCAGCACGATGCCGAGCGCGGCCGGCGAGCCGTCGACCTCGAGCACCGCGAACGTCAGGGCGACGCCGACCAGGCCGTCCCCGAGCAGCGACGACGCGCGGGCCAGGAACAGGCGTCGGAAGCCGCGCTCGCGCAGCACGGCAGCCGACCGTCCCAGACGCATGGCGCGACATCGTATGGGCCAGCATGTGCGCGCTCCACGGCGCCACCCTCCGGACGGTCGGTAGGATGGCCGCGTGAGCACCCGGGACCGCCTCTCGACCCACGCCGCGCGGCTCTTCGCCGAGCGCGGCTACCACGGCACCTCGGTGAGCGACCTGGCCGCGGCGCTCGGCATCCACAAGAGCTCGGTCTACGCACACATCGCGACGAAGGAAGACCTGCTCGCCGAGATCACGCTGGCCGGTGCGGTGGCGTTCCACACGGCCCTCGACGGGGTGCCCGCGGGCGCCGCGCCCGCCGAGCGGCTGCGGCTGGCGCTGCGGGCGCACCTCGACGTCGTCGCGAGCCAGATCGAGGTGGCCACGGTCTGGCTGCAGGAGTGGCGCTACCTGACCGGGGAGGCCCGCGAGCGCTTCCTGGCCGAGCGCCACCGCTACGAGCGGCGGATCTCGGACATCGTCCGCGAGGCCGTCGACGCCGGCGAGCTGCGGGCCGACCTCGACGTCCGCCGGGCGATGCTGCTGTTCCTCTCGGCCGGCAACTGGTCGTACACCTGGTTCACGCGCGACACCGACGTCGCGGCGGTGAGCGACGCGTTCTGGGACCTGCTGATGCGCGGGATGGGCGTGCCGACCCCGTAGAGGCCGGGGGCGCGACGGTTCTGCCGGACCGCCCTCACAATCCGGGTGTGGCCGTGCCCAGCCAGGTCGCCGCGAACCGGGCGCCGCTCCGCGCTCTGGCGCTGGCGGTGGCCGTCGGCGTGGTGCTCGCCGACTCGTCCGTCGTCATCCTGGCGCTGCCGGACATCCTCGACGAGTTCGGCGTCACCGTCGCCTCGCTGGCCTGGATCATCACGGCCTTCAACCTGGTGCTGGCGCTGTCGGCCGTGCCGGCTGCGTACCTGGCCCGGCGCTGGCCGCGCGCGGTCTGCGCCGGCGGGCTGGTGGTCTTCGCCGCGGCCTCGCTGGCCTGCGCCGCCTCTGGCAGCCTGCACCCGCTGGTCGCGGGCCGCTGCGTCCAGGCGCTCGGCGGCGCCGCCGCGATCTGCGCGGCGCTCGAGCTGCTGCCGTCGGTGGTCGGCGACGAGGCTCGCGCCGCGCGCCTGTGGGCCACCGCCGGCGTGGCCGGCGCGGCGATCGGACCCGCTGCGGGCGGGATCCTGACGCAGCTGTTCTCGTGGCAGGCGATCTTCATCGTCCAGGCGCCGGTGGCCCTGGTGGCGCTGATCGGGACGTTCGTGCCGAGCCGCGAGGCGCCCGTCCGGGCCCGCGTCGGACGGCCCAACGTGGCCGCGAACGTGGCCCTGGCGCTGATCTCGGCGGCGCTCGCGGCGGCGCTCTTCCTGATCGTGCTGCTGCTGACCGAGGGCTGGCTGTACTCCCCGCTCGCGGCGGCGATCACGGTGACCGTGATGCCGGTGACCGCCGCGCTCTCTGGCCGGCTGCCGGGCGCGCTCGGCTCGCTGCGATCGCGGGCCGTGGGCGGCGCCATCGCCGTGGCCGGCGGCCTGGCCGGCCTCGCGCTGCTGCCCGGCGCCGCGGCCGGCTGGACCGTGCTGCCCCAGATCCTGATCGGCGCCGGCCTCGGGCTGACGCTCGGCGCGCTGACCGAGACCGCGCTGCGCGGCCGCTCGCCCCAGGCGATCCACGGCGGCTGGACGATCGCCTCGCGCCACCTCGGGGTGGTGCTCGGGCTGCTCCTGCTGACACCGGTGTTCACTGGCGACCTCGAGCGCCAGTCGAAGAACGCCGAGCTGGCGGGGACCTCGATCCTGCTCGACGCCCCGATCTCGCCGCGGCTGAAGATCGAGCTCGGCGCCTCGATCGCCGACGTGCTGCGGCGGCCCGGCGGTCACATCCCCGACGTCGGCGCGGCGTTCGACCGGCACTCCCCGCCGGACGACCAGAAGGCGGCCTACGACGTGCTGCGGGTCGAGCTGCAGGACCAGGTCGACCGCGCGGCGACGCACGCCTTCAGCCGGTCGTTCCTGTACGCCTCGCTGCTGGCGCTGGCCGCGCTGGTGCCGTGCCTGCTGGCGCGGAAGGTGGACCTGTGAGGCTCTCGGACGAGAACCGCTACCGCTACGGGCTGCCGCTGGCCGCGCTGACCGCCTCGCTCGTGCTGCTGCTCCTGTACGCCGTGCTCGGCGGCACGTCGTTCAAGCCGCTCGCGGTGCGCGACCCGTGCGACTCGCGCCCCGGGGTGTGGAAGAACGTGAGCGGCGCGACCGCGGTCGCCCAGGCGGTGGCGCTGTCGGCGGTGGACGGGGCGGCCTGCCAGCTCGGCATCAGCCGCGAGACGCTGACGCTGGCGCTGACCTCGAAGAGCAACCTCGACGACTTCGGCCGCAGCTACCGCATCTCGGCGGGGCGGATCGAGAAGGCGCTGCGGGACGGCCTGTCGCGTGCCGTGTCGGACGCCGAGGACGCGGACGCGATCAACGGGATCGAGGGGGCCATCCTGCAGCAGGCGGTCGACCACTTCCCGCTCGACCGGCTGATCGAGGCCGTCCGCGACGCCGACATCAGCTGGTAGCCGGGCTCAGAGCCCGTAGATCTCGAGCAGGCGGAGCCAGGTCTCGCTGCGGGTGGGAAAGCTCGGGACGGCGTGCCACAGGTCGTCGAGCGGCACCCGCGCGGTGACGGCGATGGTGGCGGCGTGGAGCTCCTCGGCGATCTCGGCGCCGGTGAACGTGGCCCCGACGAGCACGCGGGCGTCCTCGTCGACGACCAGCCGGGCGGTGCCCGGCGAGCCCTTGCCGATGAAGCTCGCGCCGGCGACGGCGCTGGTCGGGTAGTCGACGCAGCGGACGTGCAGGCCGGCCTCCTGGGCGGAGGCGAGCGTGTGCCCGACGGCGGCGACCTGCGGCTCGGTGAAGACGACCCGCGGCGGCGGCCCGACCTCGCGGATCCGGGCATCGCGGCCGCCGACGACGTCGGCCGCGATCCGGGCCTGGTACTTGCCGATGTGGGTCAGGAGCGCGCGGCCGTTGGCGTCGCCGAGCACGAACAGCCACGGCAGCCCGGGCACCCGGAGCTGGTCGTCGACCCGGACGAAGCCGCCCTTGTCGGGCTCGACCCCGACGCTGTCGAGGCCGAGCTCGCCGGTCGGCGGGCGCCGTCCGGTGCAGACCAGGAGCTGGTCGGCCCGCAGCCGCTGGCCGTTCTCCATCGTCATCTCGAAGCCGCGCTCGTCGCGCTTCACCCGGCTCGGCTTGATGCCGAGGTGGACGTCCGCTCCGAGCCTCGAGAGGGCGTCGTGCACCTGCTCGCCGGCGAACGGCTCCTCGCGCAGCAGCAGGCGCGGCGCGATCTCGACCAGCGTGACCGTGGAGCCGAGCGAGGCGTAGGCCTGCGCGAGCTCGCAGCCGGCGACGCCTCCGCCGAGCACCAGCAGCGACTCCGGCACGGCCTGGGCGGTCGTGGCCTCGCGGTTCGTCCAGGGCCTGGACTCGGCGAGGCCATCCAGGGGAGGCATCGAGGAGCGGCTGCCGACGGCGACCAGCACCGCCCGCTCGGCGACCAGGACGTCGTCGCCGATCCGGACGCGCCGCTCGCCGTCGAGCCTGGCGTGCCCGCGCACGAGCGCGACGCCGCGCTCCTCGAGCCACGGCAGCTGGGCGCCGTCGTCGAGCCCGTGGATGACGGCGTCGCGTCGCTTCAGCGCGGCGGTGACGTCGAGCGGGCCGGTGACGGCCTCCCGCGCGCCCGGCACGCGCTGCACCTCGGCCAGGAGCTGCGCCGGTCGCAGGAGCGCCTTCGACGGCATGCAGGCGTAGAACGAGCACTCGCCGCCGACGAGGTGCTGCTCGACCAGCGCGACGCGCAGGCCCGCCCCGGCCAGCCGCCCCGCGGCGACCTCGCCGGCAGGTCCCGCGCCGATCACCACTGCGTCGAACGTGCGCTCTGCCATGTAGCTCCCTGGTCGCCGGTCGCGGCCGTACGTTACGTGGGCCCCGCTCGCGCGCCGCGCGAAAACGGGTACCTCCCACCACGGGCACGTACCCCGTCTCCACCGGTACCGCCCTCCACCATCGTGTTACCATGTGACCATGTCATCCGGCGGTCCTGGTCGCGGTCGTTCACCATCGCGACTAGGCTTGTCCGGTACCGCCCACCCGCGACCCTCCGGACCATGCCTGCAACCGTGATCGTCGGCGCCCAGTGGGGCGACGAGGGCAAGGGCAAGATCGTCGACGTGCTGGCCGAGCGCTATGCCGTCGTTGCCCGCTACCAGGGTGGCTCGAACGCCGGGCACACCGTCTACGTCGGCGACGAGGAGTTCAAGTTCCGGCTGCTCCCGTCGGGGATCCTCCACGAGGGCACCGTGTGCATCCTCGGCGGCGGGGTCGTCGTCGAGCCGCAGGTGCTCGTCTCCGAGCTCGACGAGCTCGAGGGGCGGGGCCGCTCGACCGCCGGCCTGCGCATCTCGGGCAACGCCCACCTGGTCATGCCCTGGCACCGCCTCATCGACCAGGCCATCGAGCTCCGGCTCGGCGACCTGCAGATCGGCACCGACCCGGCGCGGCATCGGCCCGGCCTACGCCGACAAGGCCGCCCGCGTCGGAATCCGCGTCCAGGACCTGCTCGACGAGAAGATCCTGCGCCAGAAGATCGCGACCGCGCTCGAGCTGAAGAACGAGCAGCTGCAGCGGCTGTACGAGCTCGAGCCGCTCGACGGCGCCGAGCTCGCCGACGACGCCGAGCGCTACGCCGAGCGGCTGCGGCCGTACATCGCCGACACCAGCCTGATCCTGGCCGAGCACCTCGACCGCGGCGACGACGTCCTCTGCGAGGGCGCCCAGGCGACGCTGCTCGACCTCGACCACGGCACCTATCCGTTCGTCACGTCGTCGAACCCGACGGCCGGCGGCGCCGCGGTCGGGCTCGGCTTCGGGCCGACCCAGATCGAGCGGGTCATCGGGATCGCCAAGGCCTACCTGACACGGGTCGGCGCGGGGCCCTTCCCGAGCGAGGCGCCGGACGAGGACAACGAGCGTCTGCGCCAGCTCGGCGGCGAGTTCGGCACCGTGACCGGGCGCGCTCGCCGCTGCGGCTGGCTCGATCTCGTGGCGCTGCGCTACGCGGTCCGGGTCAACGGCTTCACCGAGCTCGTGCTGACCAAGCTCGACGTGCTGTCGGGCTTCGACGAGATCCCGGTGTGCGTCGGCTACCGGCTGGCGGACGGCAGCGAGACGCCGCACTTCCCGGCCCACCAGTCCGACTTCCACCACGCCGAGCCGCTGTTCCAGTCGCTGCCGGGCTGGCACGAGCCGATCGACGGCATCACCGCCTACGAGGAGCTGCCGCGAGCCGCGCGCGAGTACGTCGAGTTCGTCGAGCGGAGCCTCGACGTCCCGGTCTCGATGGTGGGCGTCGGCCAGCGACGGGATCAGATCCTGTCCCGCGGCGCGGCGATCGCGCGCTCGTGAAGGTGCTCCTGGTCGGCTCGGGTGGGCGCGAGCACGCGCTCGCCAGCGGCCTTGCCCGGAGCGAGCTGTGCCACGAGCTGCACGCGGCTCCGGGCAACCCCGGCATCGCCGAGCTCGCGACGTGTCACCCCGTGCGGCTCGACGACGTCGAAGGGCTCGTCGACCTGGCGACGACGATCCGGCCCGGGCTCGTCGTGATCGGACCCGAGGCCCCGCTCGTCGCCGGGCTCGCCGACGCGCTGCGCCACGTCGGCCTGGCGGTGTTCGGCCCGGGTCGCGAGGCGGCGCGGCTCGAGGGGTCGAAGGCCTTCGCCAAGGACGTGATGGAGGCCGCCGGCGTGCCCGACCGCGCTGCACGTCGTCTGCACGACGGCCGCCGGAGGTGCGCGCGGCGCTCGCCGGCATGTCCGGCGGCGCGGTGGTCAAGGCCGACGGGCTCGCCGCCGGCAAGGGCGTCGTCGTCTGCAGCACGGCCGAGGAGGCCGAGGAGGCCGCTCGCTCGATGCTCGACGGCGCGTTCGGCGATGCCGGACGCTCGCTGGTGATCGAGGAGCGGCTCGTCGGCGAGGAGGTCTCGCTGCTCGCCCTGTGCGACGGCGGCGTGTGCGTGCCGTTCGCCCCGGCGCAGGACTACAAGCGGATCGGCGACGGCGACCAGGGCCCGAACACCGGCGGCATGGGCGCCTACTCGCCGGTGCCCGGCGTCCCGTCGACGGCCGAGCTCGTCGAGCAGGTGCACGCGCCCGTCCTGTACGAGCTCGAGCGGCGGGGCATCCGCTTCTCCGGCTGCCTGTACGCCGGGCTGATGCTGCACCGCCGACGGCCTGCGGGTGCTGGAGTTCAACGTCCGCTTCGGCGACCCGGAGACCCAGGTGCAGATCCCGCTGCTCGACGGCGACCTGTGCGCCGCCCTGCTGGCGACGGCCGAGGGCCGGCTGGCCGACGACGTCATCGGCGTCTCCGACGACGCCTGCGTCAGCGTCGTGCTGGCGTCCGGCGGCTACCCGGTCTCGCCGCGGGTCGGCGATCCGATCGAGGGCGTCGAGGCCGCCGCCGCGCTCGAGGGGGTCGAGGTGTTCCACGCCGGCACGGCCCGGGTGCAGGGCCGGCTCGTGACCGCCGGCGGACGGGTGCTCAACGTGTCCGCGCGCGGCCGGACGCTGCAGCGAGGCGCGCGAGCGGGCCTACGCGGCCGCCGAGCTGATCACCTTCGAGGGACGCCAGCTGCGCAGCGACATCGCGCAGCGGGCGGTGGAGCGCGAGGCCGGCCATGCACCCGTCTGAGAGCGGCACCGGCCTGCAGACCGAGGTCGAGCGGCTCTTCGCCGGGCTCGCCCAGGACGGCCCGATGATCGGGATCCTGATGGCCGCCGAGGCCGACCGGCCGGTGATGGAGCCGGCCGTCGAGGAGCTCGAGAAGCGCGGCATCTCCTACGAGGTGCGGGTCATCTCGACCCACCTCGACCCGCGCGGCGTGGCCGAGTACGCCTCGACCGCAGTGCTGCGCGGGCTGCGGGTGATCATCGCCGGCTCCGGACGCTCGGCCGCGCTCGCCGGCGTCGTCGCCTCGTACACCGAGCTGCCGGTGATCGGCGTGCCGATCCGCCGGCAGGATCTCGGCGGCATGGACGCCCTGCTCGGCATCGTCCAGATGCCGCCCGGCGTCCCGGTCGGCTGCATGGCGATCAACGGCTCGCGCAACGCCGCGATCTACGCGGCCAAGATCCTGGCCCAGGGCTCGGGCTCGCCGACGACCAAGACGCTCTGAGCCCCCGACCGAGGGACGCTCGACCGGGGGATCCTGGCCCGGTCCGGTCAAGCGCGACGATCTGCAAGCCGATGATCGAGGAGATGACGCGCCTCCCGCTCAGCAGCCAGCTCACCTGCCGCCTCGCCTCCGAGGCGTTCTGCCTCGCGGTGCTCGCGGCCGGGCTGTTCATGCTGGTCGTGCCGAGCATCGGCGTCGCCTGGATGCCCGTCGTGGCGATCGCCGCCGGCGCCTACGGCGCCTACGTGAACCACGAGGCGTCCCGCCGCCTCGTCTCCGAGCTGCGCGGCCGCCCGGCGATCTGAGCGCGGCCGAGGTTGGCCAACTGGCCGACTTTCGGGCAGCGCGTGGCCAATTGGCCACGCGCGTCGTGGCCAATTGGCCACGCGCGGTCCGGCCAATTGGCCACGCGTGACGACGGGGCCGGTCTCTAGACTGAGGCCCCGTGATCTCCCGCTACACCCGTCCCCGGATCGGCGCCATCTGGACGGACGAGCGCAAGCAGGAGGCCTGGCTCGCCGTCGAGATCGCCGCCCTCGAGGCCTGGTGCGAGCTCGGCGTCGTGCCTGCCGACGCCGTCGCCGCCATCCGTGAGCGCGCCCGCGTCGACGTCGGGCGGGCCCGGGAGATCGAGCGCCGCACGCACCACGACGTCCTGGCCTTCACCGAGACGATCGCCGAGCAGGTCGGCCCGGAGGCGCGCTGGTTCCACTACGGCCTCACGTCCTCCGACGTCGTCGACACCGGCCTCGCGGTGCAGCTGCGGGACGCCGGCCGTCTCCTGCTCGAGGACCTCGACGCGGCGATCGAGGCCGTCCGCCGGCGCGCGCTCGAGCACCGCGACACGCCCTGCATGGGCCGCACCCACGGCGTCCATGCCGAGCCGACGACCTTCGGGCTGAAGCTGCTCGGCTGGTTCGCAGAGCTCTCGCGCGGCCGCGAGCGCCTGGCCGCCGCGGTGGACGGCGTGTCGGTCGGCAAGCTCTCCGGCGCCGTCGGCGCGTACGGCAGCGTCGACCCGCGCGTCGAGGCGCTGGTCTGCGAGCGCCTCGGCCTGGGCGTCGACCCGGTCTCGACGCAGGTCGTGTCCCGCGACCGTCACGCCGCCTTCCTGACGTCCATCGCGATCGTCGCATCGTCGCTCGACCGCTTCGCGACCGAGATCCGCCACCTGCAGCGCAGCGAGGTGCGCGAGGCCCAGGAGCCGTTCGCCGCCGGCCAGAAGGGCTCGTCGGCGATGCCCCACAAGCGCAACCCGATCGTCTGCGAGCGCATCTGCGGCCTCGCCCGCATCCTGCGCGCGAACGCCCTGGTCGGGCTCGAGAACCAGCCGCTGTGGCACGAGCGCGACATCAGCCACTCCTCGGCCGAACGCGTCGTCCTGCCCGACTCCACGATCGGCCTGGACTACGTGCTCGACCGCTTCACCTGGGTCGTCGACGGGCTCGTCGTCTTCCCCGAGCGGATGCGCCGCAACATCGACGCCACCCACGGACTCACCTTCTCGGGCCGCGTCCTGCTGGCGCTGGTCGAGGCCGGTCTGTCCCGCGAGCAGGCCTACGCCGCCGTCCAGCGCAACGCGCTGCGCGCCTGGGACGAGGAGCTGCCGCTGCGCGACCTGCTCGAGCAGGATCCCGACGTGGCGGTCCTGCCGCGCGAGGTCCTCGACGCCGCGTTCGATCTGGACGCCGCGCTGCGCAACGCCCACGTCGCCTTCGACCGCCTCGCCGCCGAGCTTGGAGCCGCCCATGCCTGACACCATCGGCCTCGACCACCTCGCGTCCGGCAAGGTGCGCGAGCTCTACGACGCCGGCGACGACCGCCTGCTGATGGTCGCCTCGGACCGCCTCTCGGCGTTCGACGTCATCCTGCCGACGCCGATCCCCGACAAGGGACGCGTGCTCACCGGCCTCTCGCTGTTCTGGTTTCGCGAGACCGCATCGATCGTTCCGAACCACCTCCTCTCGACCCGTCTCGAGGACTTTCCGGCTGACGCCCGCGACCCCGCGCTCGCCGGGCGCGCGATGCTCGTCCGCCGGCTCGACATGCTTCCGATCGAGTGCGTCGTGCGCGGCTACCTCGCCGGCTCGGGCTGGAAGGACTACGCCGCCAGCGGCAGCGTGTGCGGCCACCGCCTGCCCCCGGGCCTGCGCCAGGCCGACCGCCTGCCTCGGCCGATCTTCACGCCTGCCACGAAGGCCCTCTCCGGCCACGACGAGAACATCACCGCCGACCAGGCCCGCGAGGTCGTCGGCGAGGAGCGCTACGCCCAGGTCGAGGCGATCTGCATCGCCCTGTACGAGCACGCCGCCGCCCACGCCAGCGCCCGCGGAGTGATCATCGCCGACACGAAGTTCGAGCTCGGCCTCGACGAGGACGGCACGCTCGTGCTCGGCGACGAGGTCGTGACGCCCGACTCGTCGCGTTTCTGGCCGGCCGAGAGCTACACGCCCGGCACGTCGCCGCCGTCCTTCGACAAGCAGTACGTGCGCGACTGGCTCGAGACGCTCGACTGGGACAAGACCGCGCCCGGCCCGGAGCTTCCGGAGGACGTCGCCGCGGGCACCGCCGACCGCTATCGCGAGGCCTACGAGCGCATCACCGACACCTCCTTCCAGACCTACCTGGAGGACGACCACGGAGGAGCTGCCCGATGAAGATCACCGTGCTCGTGCGGCCCAAGGAGGGCATCCTCGACCCGCAGGGCGAGGCCGTGGCCCACGCGCTGCAGCAGCTCGGGTTCCCCGCCTCCAGCGCCCGCGTCGGGCGGGTCATCGACCTCGAGCTCGACGTCGACAGCCCCGAGGAGGCCGAGCGGCTCGCCCGCGACGCCGCCGACAAGGTGCTGGCCAACGCCCTGATCGAGGGCTTCGACATCGTCTCGGCCGACCCGGTGGGCACGCCGTGAGCGAGATCGAGGCCGCGCCGGAGCCCGCGCCCGAGCCCGTCGAGGCGCCGCGCCCGCGGATCGGTGTGGTCACCTTCCCGGGCTCCTGCGACGACCGCGACGCCCTGCGCGCGATCGAGCTGAGCGGCGGCGAGCCGGTCCGGCTGTGGCACGGCGAGGAGGATCTCGGCGACGTCGACGGCGTGCTGGTCCCGGGCGGCTTCTCGTACGGCGACTACCTGCGCTGCGGGGCGATCGCCCGGTTCTCGCCGGCGATGCGCGGCGTCGGCCGGGCTGCCGAGGACGGCCTGCCGGTGCTCGGCGTGTGCAACGGATTCCAGGTGCTGTGCGAGGCTGGGCTCCTTCCGGGCGTGCTGCGTCCGAACCACCACGGCCGCTTCGTCTGCCGTGACGTCGACCTGGTCGTGGAAGCTGACAGCTCGCGCTGGACCGAGGGCGCCGGTCGCGGCGCCGTGCTGCGGATCCCGGTCAAGCACCACGACGGCGCGTGGTACGCGCCGCCCGACGTGGCCGAGGCGGTCGAGGAGCGCGGACAGGTGCTGCTGCGCTACGCCGAGAACCCGAACGGCTCGCTGGCCGACGTCGCGGGCGTGACGAACGAGACGGGCACGGTGTTCGGGCTGATGCCCCACCCCGAGCACGCCGTCGACGAGCTCTGCGGGCCGACCGGTGGGCGTGCGGTGATGCGCGGCCTGGTCGCGCTGGCCGCCGAGCGCGCCGCCGCCCGCGGCTGAGCGGCGCACCGGCAGGAGCCTCACTCCCGCACCCCCGCCAGGCGGCGCAGCATCGCCCGCAGCTCGGGTGCGTTCGACAGGGCTCGCGCGAGGTCGTCGATCTCGGACTCGCGCAGCGTCAGGGGCCCGCGCTGGACGGTGCCCGACGTGCGGTAGAAGAAGCGGAGCAGCTGCTCGCCGCCGTCCTTCGCCCGCAGGCGGGTGAGGCCGACCTCGATGTGGCGCTCGCCGGACGCCGACCCCTCGACGGCGACCTCCTCCTCGACGCGCGCCTTGCCCCACGGGAGCGTCACGACGCGTCCGATCGGCGACGACGGGGCTGCATCCGGCGAAGGCGTGTCGGCCGGTGCGACCTGCTGGTGTTCGAGCTGTCTGGTCATGGGATGGTGATAGCGCGGAGAGGTGTTACGTGTCTCGCCGCGTTCGTGCCAGATGTGTGAACTATCGTCACGTCTTCGTCACGGATGTCACGAAAAGGTCACGGGGTGTCACGGATGTGTCACGAAGGTGACGGGAGCGTGTCCGGCGGCAGAGAGCGGCGGGGTGGGGCGGCGGGGCGAGACGGCCGTGCCGGCCGAGACGGCCGTGGCGGCGGCCGAGACGGCCGTGCCGGCTCGCGGGAGGTCGTCCACCCGAGCCGCGGGCGTCTCAGTTGCGGTTGCGGGACGAGGGCCGGCAGTGGCCGTACGGAACCGAGACCGGGCCAAACAACACCCGACCGGAAGCTCCTGCCGCGGCGAGGCGTGGCGCGAGACGCGCGCGCGCCTGGACGCGGTGCGCACCGGGCACCGGCCGGCTCGACACGGGTCTCGACCGCCGCCGCCGCCGGCGGCGGACGCATCCACCAGCCGCGCCGCGGGAGCCGGCTGCCGGAACGGGGAAGCCGAGCCGAGACGCGAGACCCGCAAAGTGCGAACATCGCGACTCGCGCTGGCGTCGCATCGCCCGCCGTGTCGGCCGCCGACCGCCGACGCCGGTAGCATGACGGATTCGGTGCCGCCGGCCACTGAACAGCCACTCCACCGCGCGCTCGGACTGACCGACGCGGAGCTCGACGCCATCGTCGAGCGTCTGTCGCGCGAGCCAAACAGCTTCGAGCTCGCGGTGTTTTCCCTGCTCTGGTCGGAGCACTGCGGCTACAAGCACTCCCGCCTCGAGCTGCGCCGCTTCCCGACCCACGGCCCGCGCGTCCTGCAGGGCCCGGGCGAGAACGCCGGGGTGGTCGACGTCGGCGACGGGCTGGCCGTGGCGTTCAAGGTCGAGAGCCACAACCACCCCTCGGCGGTCGAGCCCTACCAGGGAGCGGCCACGGGCGTCGGCGGGATCCTGCGCGACGTCTTCGCGATGGGCGCCCGGCCGATCGCGATCCTCGACTCGCTCCGGCTGGGGCCGCTCGACGAGGACCGGCCGCGGGCGCTGTTCCGCGGCATCGTCCGGGGCGTCGGCGGCTACGGCAACTGCGTCGGCGTGGCCAACGTCGGCGGCGAGACCGTGTTCGACGCCGCCTACCGTGAGAACCCGCTGGTCAACGCGATGTGCCTCGGCGTCCTCGACGCGCGGTCGCTCGTGCGGGCACGCGCTGCTGGCGTCGGCAACCTGGTCGTGCTGTACGGCGCGACGACCGGGCGCGACGGGATCGGCGGCGCCAGCGTGCTGGCCTCCCAGGACTTCGAGGAGGAGAGCGCCGACAAGCGTCCCTCCGTGCAGGTGGGCGATCCGTTCACCGGCAAGAAGCTGCTCGAGTGCTCCCTGGAGCTCGCCGAGAAGGGCCTCGTCGTGTCGCTGCAGGACCTCGGCGCCGCGGGCCTCGCGTCCTCGACCGCCGAGATGGCCGCCAGCGGCGGCGTCGGCATCGAGCTCGAGCTCGACCGCGTCCCCCTGCGTGAGCAGGGGATGGAGCCCTTCGAGGTGATGATCTCCGAGTCCCAGGAGCGCATGGCCGCCGTTGTCGAGCCCGGCCGGCTCGGCGACG
This sequence comes from uncultured Actinomycetes bacterium, assembly GCA_963794695.1. GTDB lineage: Bacteria > Actinomycetota > Thermoleophilia > Gaiellales > JALYLC01 > CAWCFJ01. The sequence goes on from CAWCFJ010000002.1 coordinate 60,959, forward strand.
TCGAGGCCGTCTGCGCGCGCTGGGAGCTCCCGTGCACCGCGATCGGCCGGGTCGTCGACGGCGACCGGCTGCGCTGCCTGTGGCACGGCGCCGAGGTCGGCGACATCCCGGTCGAGGCGCTCGCCGACGCGCCCCGCTACCCGCTCGCGCCCGAGCGTCCCGACTCCCTGCAGGACGAGCAGATCGCGGCCCACGCGGTGCCGCCGGTGCTCGACGCCTCCGCGGCCCTGCTGCAGCTCCTGTCGGCGCCGAACATCTGCTCCAAGCGCTGGGTGTACGAGCAGTACGACCAGCTCGTCGGCTCCGGGACGATCGTCCGGCCCGGTGGCGACGCTGCCGTCGTCCGGCTCACCCCGAGCGACCGCGCGGTCGCCGTGGCCCTCGACGGGGACGGCGCCCGGGTGGCCCTCGACCCGCGCCGGGGCGGCTGCGAGGCGGTCGCCCAGGCGGTGCTCAACGTGGCCTGCGCCGGCTCCGACCCGCTGGCGATCACCAACTGCCTGAACTTCGGAAACCCCGAGCGCCCCGGCACCGCCTACCACCTGCACGAGGCGATCCAGGGGATGGCCGAGGCCTGCGAGGCCCTCGAGATCCCGGTCGTCTCGGGCAACGTCTCGCTGTACAACGAGCACTCGGGCCGCCCGATCCACCCGACGCCGGTCGTCGGCGCCGTCGGCCTGCTGGAGCACGCGACCCACGCGGTCCCGGCCGCTCCGGCTGGCGGCGACGAGCACGTCTTCCTGCTCGGGAGCGCCGAGCCGGCGCACGACGGCTCCGAACGCCAGGCGCTCGAGGACGGCGCCTGCTCCGGCCGCATTCCGGCGGTCGACCTCGACGCCATCTGGCGGCTGTGCGAGCTCCTGTGCGTGGCCAGCGGCGAGCAGCTCCTGGCCTCGGCCCACGACGCCTCCGACGGCGGTCTCGCCGTTGCCCTGGCCGAGGTGTGCCTCGGTGCCGGCACCGGCGCCGAGCTCGACGTCCCGGCGCTGCACCGGCGCGACGACATCACCCTGTTCGGCGAGGCCTGCGGCAACGTCGTCGTGACCTGCGACGAGAGCGACGTCGAGCGCCTGGTCTCGCTGTGCGACCGTCACGACGTGCCGCGCCACCGGCTCGGCCAGCTCGGCGGCGAGGCGATCCGCCTGCGCTGCAGCGGCACGCTCGTCGACGTCCCGTTCGAGTCGGCCCGCGAGGCCTACGAGGACGCCCTCCCGCGAGCGATGGGGACCTGACATGTGCGGCGTCTTCGGCATCCATGCACCCGGCCGGGACGTCGCCCGGATGACCTACTTCGGCCTGTACGCCCTGCAGCACCGCGGGCAGGAGAGCGCCGGCATCGCCGTCTCCGACCTGCGGCGGGTGACCGCCATCAAGGAGATGGGCCTGGTGGCCCAGGTCTTCGACGAGTCCAAGCTGCGGGCCCTCGGCGGGGTCGCCGCGATCGGCCACACCCGCTACTCGACCACCGGCTCGACGCAGTGGCAGAACAGCCAGCCGGTCGTCCAGCATCGCGCCGGCCGCACCGTCGCGCTGGGCCACAACGGGAACCTCACCAACACCCGGCAGCTGCGCGAGGAGCTGCACGAGCGCGGGATCCGGCTCAGCTCGACGTCGGACACCGAGGTCATCTGCGCGTTGATCGCCCACCACCAGGGCTCGCTGGCCGACGCCGCGGCGAGCGCGATGGAGCAGCTGCGCGGCGCGTTCTCGGCCGTCGTCCTGAGCGACGACGCGATGCTCGCCTTCCGCGACCCGGACGGCATCCGGCCGCTGGTGCTCGGCACGCTCGAGGGCGGCGGCACCGTCGTCGCCTCCGAGACGCCCGCGCTCGACATCGTCGGGGCCCGCTTCGAGCGCGAGCTCGAGCCCGGCGAGCTGGTGCGCTGCGACGCGAGCGGCGTGCACGTCGAGCAGGCCGTGCCGCCGCGCCGCGGCCGCGAGGCGCTGTGCATCTTCGAGCACATCTACTTCGCCCGGCCCGACGCCCAGATGGACGGCCAGTCACTGCACGAGGAGCGCGTCCGGATGGGCCGGATCCTGGCCGACGAGGCGCCGATCGACGCCGACGTCGTGATCCCCATTCCCGACTCGGGGACGCCGGCGGCGCAGGGCTTCTCCCAGCGCTCGCTCATCCCGTTCGCCGACGGGCTGATCAAGAACCGCTACGTGGGCCGCACCTTCATCCAGCCCGAGCAGGGCGACCGCGACCAGGGCATCCGGCTCAAGTTCAACCCGTTGCCGCACGTCCTCGCCGGCAAGCGGGTGGTCGTGGTCGACGACACGATCGTGCGCGGCTCGACGACCCGCAAGATCGTCGCCCTGCTGCGCGACGCCGGCGCCCGCGAGGTGCACCTGCGGGTCTCGGCGCCGCCGGTCATCTCGCCGTGCTTCTACGGGATCGACATGGCCGGCGAGGACGAGCTGATCGCTGCCCGCCGGACGGTCGAGGAGGTGCGCGCCCAGCTCGGCGCCGACTCGCTCTCCTACCTCTCGCTGGAGGGCCTGCAGGCGGCCATCGAGCGGCCGGCGTCCCAGTTCTGCCGGGCCTGCCTGAACCGCGAGTACCCGGTGCCGGTTCCCGCCGAGCTGGCGGCCGACAAGCTCGCGTTCGAGCGCGCGCCGCGCCGGCGGCAGCGGGTGCGGGCCGTTCCGTGAGCGACCGCGAGCCGCTGACCTACGCCGAGTCGGGCGTCTCGCTCGACGCCGCGGACGCCGTCGTCGACCGCCTGCGCCGGGCGGTGGACTCGACTCGCACGCCGCTCGTGCTCGGCGGCGTGGGCGGCTTCGCCGGCCTGGTCTCGCTGTCGCGCTTCGTCGACCCGGTCCTCGCGGCCGGCACCGACACCGTCGGCTCGAAGGTGCTCCTGCAGCGCCAGACCGGGCGGCTGCACGAGCTCGGCATCGACCTCGTGGCGATGAGCGTCAACGACGTCCTCACCTGCGCCGCGATGCCGATCCTGTTCCTGGACTGCATCTCGATCGGCCGGCTCGACCCCGAGCGGGTCGCGCTGCTGGTCGAAGGCGTCGCCGAGGGCTGCCGTCAGGCCCGCTGCGCCCTGCTCGGCGGCGAGACCGCCGAGATGCCGGGGCTGTACGCCGAGGACGACTTCGACGTCACGGGCTTTGCGGTCGGGGCCGTCGAACGGCGCCGGCTGATCGGTGGCGCGCGGGTCGAGAAGGGTGACGCGGTGATCGGCCTGGCCTCGAGCGGCGCCCACGCGAACGGCTTCACCCTGGTGCGCCGGCTGCTCGAGCGGGCCGGCATCGACGCGGCCGACGCGCCGGCCGGCCTGCTCGCGCCGACCCGGATCTACGTCGACGCGGTCAAGGCGATCCTCGACCTGTGCGACGTTCGAGCGATGGCCCACGTCACCGGCGGCGGCATCCCGGGCAACCTGCCGCGGGTGCTGCCGAAGGGGCTCGGCGCCGAGATCGACCTGGCGTCCTTCCCGCGGCCCGAGGTGTTCCCCTGGCTGGCCGGGCTCGGCGTCGAGGAGGACGAGCTGCGCCGGGTGTTCAACGTCGGCCTCGGCTACCTCGTCGTCGTGCCGGCGGACGAGGCCGAGCGCGCCGTCGAGCGGGCCCGCTGGGCGAAGTACGACGCCTGGGCGGTCGGGCGGATCGTGGAGGGCGAAGGCGTCCGCTTCACCGAAGCCTGACGGGCTAGGCCGGCGCGACCTGGGCCGTGCAGTGCGAGCAGCGCGTCGCCTTGAGGTTGATGTTCTCGAAGCAGTACGGGCACGGCCGCAGCGTCGGCTCGGGCGGCGGCTGGTCGCGGGCGAACAGGCCCTGGATCCGCACCACCGAGCGCACGATCAGGAACAGCACGAACGCCGTGATCAGGAAGGTGATCAGGGCGTTGATCCAGTGCCCGTAGGCGAACTTCGAGCCGTTGATCGTGAAGGTCAGGTCGTCGAAGCTCGGCTGGCCGGCGATCGCCGCCACGATCGGCGTGATCAGGTCGGTCACGGTCGCCATCATCAACGCCGCGAACGCCAGGCCGAGCACGAACGCGACGGCGACGTCGATCAGGTTCCCCTTGAAGGCGAAGGCCTTAAACTCCTGCCACATGCTGTCGTCTCCCCGTCGGCGAGGGCCGGTTCGCAGCACGGTACTTCGGCCATCGGCGCGCAGATGAGCGACGGCTACCCCGTCGCCGTGCTGATCTCCGGCACGGGCACGAACCTGCAGGCGCTGATCGACCAGCTGCACGGCTCGGACGTCGAGATCGTCGGCGTGGGCGCGAACCGCGCCGGTGCCGTCGGCCTGCAGCGGGCCGAGCGGGCGGGGATCCCGACGGCGGTGTTCGCGCTCGACGAGCACGCCGACCGGGCCGCCCGGGACGCGGCGATGGCCGACTGGCTCGAGGCCCGCGGCGCCCGGCTGGTGGTGCTCGCCGGCTACATGCACCTGCTCACGCCGCAATTCCTGGAGCGCTTCCCGCAGCGCGTGGTGAACGTTCACCCGTCGCTCCTGCCCGCGTTCCCCGGCCGGACGCCGATCGCCGACGCCCTCGCGGCGGGCGCGAGCAGCACCGGCGTCACCGTCCATCTGGTGGACGAGGGCGTCGACTCGGGCCCGATCCTGATGCAGGAGCGGGTGAGCGTTGACTACGATGACTCCGAAGAGAGCCTGCGTGAGCGCCTGCACGCCGTCGAGCATCGGCTGCTCCCGGAAGCGGTGCGCGCGTTCGCGCAGGGCCGTCTGCCCTGAAGGAGTCACACGCGGTGCAGCTGAAGCTCAAGCGGGCGCTCGTCTCGGTCTCGGACAAGACCGGTCTCGAGACGTTCGCCAAGGGCCTCGCCGATCTCGGCGTCGAGCTGATCTCGACGTCCGGCACGGCGGCCTTCCTGCAGGAGCACGGCCTGTCCGTGACCAGGGTCGAGGACCTGACCGGTCTCGCCGAGATGCTCGACGGCCGGGTCAAGACGCTCCATCCGAAGGTGCACGGAGCGCTGCTGGCTCGCCGCGACGTGCCATCCGACGCGGCCTCGCTGGCCGAGCACGGGATCGACCCGATCGACCTCCTGGTGGTGAACCTGTACCCGTTCGTCCGCGTCTCGTCGCGCAAGGACGTGGAGGAGGACGACGTCATCGAGGCGATCGACATCGGCGGGCCGGCGATGATCCGGGCCGCCGCCAAGAACCACGCGAACGTCGGCGTGGTCGTCGATCCGGAGCGCTACGGGTTCCTGCTCGACGAGCTCGGCGAGGGCGGCGAGCTGAGCCTCGGCACCCGCCGCGAGCTCGCCGCCGAGGCCTTCGCCCACACCGCGGGGTACGACATCGCGATCGCCAACTGGTTCCTGGACGCCGAGAGCTTCCCCGACCGCCAGCTGCGCGAGTTCGTGAAGGTCACCGACCTGCAGTACGGCGAGAACCCGCACCAGCGAGCCGCCTACTACCGCGACGCCGGCGCCCGTAAGCACCTGCTGTCGCGGGTCACCCAGCACGGCGGAAAGCCGCTCTCGTTCAACAACCTGCTCGACCTCGACGCCGCGGTCGGCCTGGTCGGCGAGTTCTCGCTGCCCGGCTGCGCCATCGTCAAGCACGGGAATCCCTGCGGCGTGGCCCTGGCGGCCGGCGTCGCGCAGGCCTACGAGCAGGCGTACGCGGCCGACGAGGCCTCGGCCTTCGGCGGGATCATCGCCGTCAACCGCCTGGTCACGCTGCCGCTGGCCGAGGCGATCTCGCGCCAGTTCGCGACCGTCGTCCACGCGCCGGGCTACGCCCCGGAGGCGCTCGAGCTCCTGCAGCGCAAGCAGTCGCTGGTGATCCTCGAGACGGCCGAGCGCCGCCGGGTGACGCCGGGCGAGCGCGACCTGCGCCGCGTGCTCGGCGGCATCCTCGTCCAGGACCGGGACACCGAGTCCGAGGACCGCCAGGTGATGGAGGTCGTGACCCGCACCCAGCCGACCGAGCAGCAGTGGGGCGACCTGCTGTTCGCCTGGCGGGTGGCCAAGCACGTCCGCTCGAACGCCATCGTGGTGGCCAGCGACCTGGCGACGAAGGGGATCGGCGCGGGGCAGATGTCCCGGGTCGACTCGGCCGAGCTCGCGGTGCGCAAGGCGGGCGGGTCGGCGGCCGGGGCAGTGGCCGCGTCGGACGCCTTCTTCCCGTTCGCCGACGGCCTGCAGGCCCTGGTCGACGCCGGTGCGACGGCGGTCATCCAGCCGGGCGGCTCGAAGCGGGACGACGAGGTCGTCGCCGCCGCGGACGCCGCGGGCATCGCGATGGTCTTCACCGGCCGGCGCCACTTCGCTCACTGAGCGGCGTCAGGGGGCGGTGCCGTCGGCGGGAACCGGCGCCAGCGCGTCGAGCTGGCGCTGGGCCAGACGCCGCAGCGTCGTCGCCGTTCCGCAGGCCTCGCACACGTAGGAGCGCAGCGTCCCGTCCTGGCTGGTCGCGTAGATCGTGCGCCCGTCCCTGCCGAACCAGGCCGCGGTCAGCGCGCCGGTCGGCCCGCGCGGGTAGAGCAGGTTGTTGCCGGTCGTGGTGTCCCAGATTCCGGCGGCGCGCGGGCCGGCGGTCACGAGCCAGCGCCCGTCGGGGCTGAGCGAGGCGTCCCTGGCCCGGGCGTACAGCCGGACGCTGAGGAGCGGCTTGCCCGTCTCGGCGTCCCAGATCCGGGCCAGGTGGTCGCGGCTCGCGGTGACCACGAAGCGCCCGTCCTGGCTGAACCGGGCCGTGTAGACGTCGTCGGTGTCCCCGCGCAGGACGACCGGCTCGCCTCCGCCGAGGGTGAAGATCCAGGCGTTGTTCGAGCGCAGCGCGGCGGCGAGGCGAGTCCCGTCGGGGCTGAACGACAGGGACAGCACGGCGTTCGCCGGGACGTGCAGCGTCTTGAACGGCCGCCCGTCGGGCCCGTACAGGACGATCTGGCGGCCGGTGGCCACGGCGACGTCGCCGTTGCGGGCCAGCGCGACCGCGCGCACGGGGCGGTGCAGCTCGAGCGTGCGCCGCCGCGTGCCGGTCGTCGACCAGAGCGTGACGTGCGTGCCGCTGACCGTGGCCAGGGTGGTCTGGCTCGTGCCGAGCGCCCGGATCGGCCCGCGCTCGACGAGCGTCGCGATCGCGCCGCCCGACGGGGACAGGAGGAGCCGCGCCCGGCGGTCGCCGCTCGACACCAGCACGCGCCGGCCGTCGGGCACCGGCTCGACCAGCCGCAGCGACCCGAGCTGGGGGCGTACGACCTGCAGCTCGTCGGCCGCCGCCGACTCCCACAGACGGGCCGTGCCGTCGCCCTCGACGGTCACCACGAGGCTCGCGTTGCGGCCGAACGCGGCGCTGCTGATGCGCGCCCCGCGGTGCGCCAGCACGGCGCGCGGGACGGCGTCGCCGAGGCGCCAGACGCGGGCCGACCCGTCGTCCGAGGCGGTCACCAGCGCCCGTCCGGTCCGGCTGAAGGCGACGCTCCGCACCACGTTCGTGTGGCCGACGAGCAGCGTCTCGAGCGTGCAGCCGGGGAGCGTGTAGAGCCGGGTCACGTCGTCCGACGAGGCGGCGGCGAAGCGGCGGGCGCGCGGGCTCACCGCCACGGCCCGGACCGAGCCGTGCACCTGCGACCGGCGGGCACGACGGCGAGCCGCTGGCGGCGTGGTAGACACCCACGACGCCCTTGCCGCCGACGATCAGCACGCGGCCGTCGGCGCTGAACGCGGCGTCGTTGACCGGCGCGGCGATCGCCGGCCGGTACGCCAGCTCGCCCGTCAGGGCGTCGTAGACCCGGACCGCGCCGTCCGCGTCCAGGGTGAGCAGGAGCCGGCCGCGCGGGCTGTAGATCACCCGCTCGACGCGATCCGGCAGCCGGATCGTGTGCGCGAGCTGGCCCGTGCGGGCGTTCCAGACCAGCGCGGCGCCGTCGGCTGCCGCTGCCGCGACGTGGATCCCGTCGGGCGACCAGGCGATGTCGGCGAGCGCGCCGCCGTGGTGCAGCGTGCGCAGCTCCCGGCCGGACGAGGCATCGAGGATGCGGGCGTTGCCGTCGAGACCGGCGGTGGCGATGCGGCGGCCGTCGCGGCTGAACGCCGCGTCGCTGAACCCCTTCGGCCGGTCGACCGCCAGCAGGCGCAGCCCGGTGGCGGTCTCGAAGACCCGCAGCCCGCCGGGAACCGCCACGGTCAGCACGCGCCGCCCGTCGCGGGTGAAGGCGGCGGTCCGCGTCGGCCCGGTGCCGGCCCGCAGCACCCGCTGCTCGTGGGTGCCCTGGAGCGCGCGGCGCAGCGCGTCGACCGCCGGACGCGTGGCCTCCGTCCGCACCGCCTGCAGCGCCAGGGACAGGCTCTCCTGCGGGTCGTCCTGCAGCCGGGCGATGGAGGATGCCGTCAGCGCCCGCACCTGCGAGGCCGTCGAGCTGCGCTCGGCCCGGCGCCACTCGAACAGCACGGCCACCGCGAGCACCGAGATGACCACGAGCGCCGTGCCGACCACGGCGAGCGCCACCAGCAGGCGGCGATGACGCTCGCTGGCCTCGGCCCGCTCGTGCTCGACCAGCCGCGCCGCCTCGTGCTCGGCGGTCCAGGCCAGGAGCGGCTCGGCCAGCAGGTCGTGGTAGATCTCGAAGCCCGGCCGGCCGTCGCTGCTGGCGACGTTGCGCAGGATCCGCTCGCGTGTCAGCGCGTACAGGACCGGCCGCACGGCGGTCTCGTCGACGCCGGCGTAGCGGGCCAGGTCCGGCTCGACGTGCGCGATCTTGCTGCCCGACGGGGTGATCAGGTGGTCGAAGGTCCGGGCGGCGATCTCCTGCTCGCCGCGGTCGAGGGTGGCGAGGGCGCGGCCGACGTGCTCGCGGGCCACGCGCTGCGCGCCACCGAGCCGGGCCAGCGTGTCGGCGCGCAGGACCCGGGAGCCCGCCTCGGCCTCCTCGTCCCAGACGCGCTGCATGACGAGCTGCAGGTACGGCGCCTCGCAGGCGACCTCGTCCATCACCGCCTCGACCAGCTCGGGCTCGATCTCGACGCGCTCGTCCTCGGGGAGCCCCTGGTTGCGAGCGGCCAGCGCGCCGGTGATCGCGCTGCGGGCCTGCTCGCGGTCGAGGTGCTGCAGCCGCAGCGTGTTGGCCAGGATCTGGGGCATCGCCGGACGCAGGGCGTCGAGCCCTGCGAGCGCGTCGCTGCGCACCGCGAGCAGGGTGCTGACCCGCACGTCCGGGGCGTCGAGCGCCTCGGCCAGCTCGGTCGCGAAGGCCGGCTGCTCGCCGTGGTACAGGAACAGCTCCTCGACCTGGTCGAGCAGCAGGTAGAGCTCGCCGTCGAGGGCCTCGCCGGCGATCCGCAGGCGGTCGACCAGCGCGGGCTCCGTGGCCAGCCCGGTGCCGCCCGGCCCGCCGGGCGCGCGGGCGTCGACGGAGATCCGGGTGCCGACGGCCGCGTCGACGGCGTCGGCCAGGAGCGCGAGCGGGTCGTCGGCGCGCCAGGCGTCGAACACCACCGCGACGCCGGCCGGCGACTCGAGCGCGCCCAGCGTGTGGGCCACGCCGGCGCGCAGCAGCGAGCTCTTGCCGACGCCGCTCTCGCCGTGCAGCACGGTCAGCGGGTAGGCCAGCAGGTTCGAGACCAGCACCTCGCGCTCGCGCTCGCGGCCGAAGAACGCGCGCGCGTCCTCGTCGGTCGCCTCGAACGGTGCGAGGCCGCGGTACGGGCCGCCGGCGCTCAGCGACTCGCTGCTCCAGGCGGTCGGCCAGGGCCGCCGCGTAGCCGTCGGCCGGAACGGCCAGCGCGTCGATGCCGCGCGCCGCCCAGAGCTGCCGCTCGAACGGGTCGATGCCGGCCCCGACGGCCCAGGAGCGGTAGCGCAGCTGCTCGCGGCCGAAGACCCGGTGCAGGAAGACCCGCAGGCTCCAGTGCCGCACCGGGTAGCCGAGGAAGACCAGGTGGCTCGTGCGCAGGCGCGCCGCCAGGGCGACGGGCAGCACCGCGGCCACGTCGGTCTGGGCCAGGTAGTCGATGTGATCGGACTCGCTCACCGCGTAGCTCTCCCACTCGGTGGTGCGGGTGCGGTCGACCCGCCCGTGCAGCCGCAGCACCACCGGACGCTCCTTGAGCAGCTCGGTGTAGGCGTTCGGCGCGTCGATGACCCGGGGCGGCCCGTCCGGCGGCAGGTGCAGGAAGCGCCCGCGCCTCGGGCCGGCGGCCAGGTAGCTCACGACGTCGACGGCGACGCCGGCCGCGGCCAGCGCCTGCTCGATGCGGTCGTCGAAGCCGGTCGTCACGATCAGGATGGGGCGCTCGCTGGCGCGCGGCTGATCCGGGCCACCGCGCGCTCGATCGCGCCGGCCTCGCCGTCGGGATGCAGGTCGTGCAGCTCGTCGTACAGCGGGCCGACGCCGTGGGTCACGCTGATGTACTCGGCGATCCGGGGCAGCTCGGCGGCGAGCTCGCTCGGACAGTCGAAGCGCGCCGCGAGCTGCCGGGCCATCGCTGGCCCCTCGTCGCCGCCGAGCACCAGCACGAGCCGGCCGAGGCGCAGCGCGCGCACCGCCGAGTCGAGCTGGTCAGGCTCGGCGCTCGGGCCGGGGAGGAGGTCGTCGCGCTGCTGCAGGATCGCCCGGTGCACCGTCTGCAGCCCGGGGCCGGGGTCGGCGCCGAGGCTCTCGCCGAGCCGCCGGCGGACGTCCTCGTACACCTGCAGCGCCTCGGCCTGGCGCCCGGCCCGGTAGAGGGCCTGCATGAGCTGGGCCAGGACGCGCTCGCGCAGCGGGTTCTCGGCCGCCAGGCGCTCGAGCTCGGGCACCAGCTCGGAGCCCTTGCCGGCCTCGAGGTCGGCCTCGTACAGCTCCTCGAGCGCGATCAGCCGGAGCTCGTCGAGGCGGCCGCTCTCGGCCCGGGCGAACTCCTCGTAGGCGAACTCGGCGAGCGCGGAGCCGCGCCACAGCCGCAGCGCGTCGGCCAGGATCCCCCGTCGCTGGGCCGGATCGCTGGCCCGGGCGACGGCCAGCAGGCGGGCGAAGTGGGCGGCGTCGAGCTCGTCGTTGGACGCGAGCTCGAGCACGTAGCCGGGGGTGCGGGTGAGCAGCCGGTCGCTGCCGATCGCCGAGCGCAGCTGGCGGACGAAGTTCTGCAGCGAGGCCTCCGCGCTCGGCGGTGGTCGGTCACCCCAGAGCGCGTCGACCAGCCGGTCGACGGACTGCACCTCGCCGGCGTGGACGAGCAGGGTCGCGAGCAGCGCCCGCTGCTTCGGCGCAGCCAGCGCCAGCGGCCCTTGCTCCCCGACGACCTCCAGGGGCCCCAGGATGCGGAACTCCACCGCCCGTTTCTACCATCCGTTCGCCGATGCCGCCAAAGCGAGCCCCAGGCGCTGCGGCAACGCGGTGCGGCCGGCGTCGGTCACGTGCACCGCGCGCGAGCGCTCGTCGCGCTCGATCCAGCCGAGCTCGAGCAGCCGGCGCAGGAGGGCTGCGCCGAGGGCCCCGGCGACGTGGTCGCGCCGCTCGGACCAGTCCAGGCAGGCTCGCGCGAAGGCCCGCCGCTCGCCGCGCACGGCGTCGAGGTCGACCCCGAGCGCCGCGAGGCGCGCCTCGCCCGCGGACGTCACGCTGAACGCGCCGTCCCGGCGCTCGAGCGTGCCCTCACGCTGCAGGGCGTCGGCCAGGGCGACGCCGAGGACGCCGGCCAGGTGGTCGTAGCAGGTGCGCGCCGCGCGCAGCTCGCCGGCCCGGCTGTCGGCGACGGGCGCCGCTGCGGAGCCGGGCGGGGCGATCCGGGCGAGCGCCTCGACGGCCTCGGCCACCTGGTGGCCGGCGAGCCGGTAGTAGCGGTGGCGTCCGTGCTGCTCGACCGTCACCAGGCCGCCGTCGAGGAGCCGGGCGAGGTGGCTGCTGGCGGTCGGCGCGCTGACGCCGGCGGCGGCCGCGAGCTCGGTGGCCGGCAGTCCGCGGTCGTCCATCAGCGCGCCCAGCATCGCGGCCCGGGCGGGGTGGCCGATGAGCTCGGCGGCGGCGGCGACATCCACGTCGACAGGCATGCTTCGATGCTAGCAAAATCATGCATGTCGGCCGCTGCCGGGTGATTTGCGCTCGCTACTCTCTGCGCATGCGCCAGTTCCCGACCGTCCTCGAGCTGATCGGCGGCACGCCGATCGTCCGCCTCCCCGCGCTGCAGCCGCCGGGCGGGGCGCGGCTCCTGGCCAAGCTCGAGTACCTGAACCCGGGTGGTTCGATCAAGGACCGGATCGGCCTGCCGATGATCGCCGCCGCCGAGCGCGACGGCCTCCTGCGGCCCCGGGGGGACGATCGTCGAGCCGACCTCCGGCAACACCGGCGTCGGCCTGGCGATGGTGGCGGTGCAGAAGGGCTACCGCTGCATCTTCGTGATGCCGGACAAGATGTCCCAGGAGAAGATCAGCCTGCTGCGGGCGTTCGGCGCCGAGGTCGTGGTCTGCCCGACCAACGTCGAGCCCGAGGATCCCGAGAGCTACTACTCGGTCTCCAAGCGGCTCACGTCCGAGATCCCGGGCGCGTTCAACCCGAACCAGTACGCCAACCCGGCGAACCCGCAGGCCCACTACGAGTCGACCGGGCCGGAGATCTGGGAGCAGGTCGGCGAGGAGCTCGACGTCCTGGTCGCCGGCGTCGGCACCGGCGGGACGATCACCGGGATCGCGCGCTACCTCAAGGAGCGGCTGCCCGACCTGCAGGTGGTCGGCGCCGATCCCGAGGGCTCGATCTACAACAGCCCCGAGGTGCGCCCGTACCTCGTCGAGGGCGTGGGCGAGGACTTCTGGCCGACGACGTTCGACCCGCAGCTGGTCGATCGCTGGATCTCGGTGTCCGACCGCGACGCGCTGCACGCCGCCCGTCGCCTGGCGAAGCTCGACGGCATCCTCACGGGCGGCTCGTGCGGCCTCGCGCTGCACGCCGCGCTGCAGGTGGCCCGCGAGCTCGACGAGTCGAAGACCGTGCTCGTGCTGATGCCCGACGGCGGCCGGCCGTACCTCTCGAAGCTGTACAACGACAACTGGATGATCGAGCACGGCCTGCTCGAGCGGCCGGCGCCGGTGCCGACGGTGGCCGAGATCCTGCTGGCCAAGACCGTCGAGGAGCCCGGCATCCCGTCGCTGGTGGCGGTCGGCGCCGAGCAGCGCGTGTCGGAGGCCATCAACCTCCTGCAGCGGTACTCGATCTCCCAGCTGCCGGTGACCCGCGGCGCGGCCAACGGCGGGCTCGCCAGCATGGCCGAGATCGTCGGCTCGATCCAGGAGCGCGAGCTGCTCGACCGGATCTTCCGCGAGGGCCCCGACGCGCTGCAGATGGCGGTCGGGGACGTGATGGCGCCCCCGCTGTGCGTGATCCGGGCCGAGCAGCGGGTCGACCAGATCATCGGCGACCTGCAGGCCCAGCCCGCGGTCGTGGTGGCCGACGGCGATCGGCCGACGGGCGTGATCACCCGCTCCGACCTGCTCGAGTACCTGGCCCACCGCCGCTGAGCGCCGGGCTTCCCAGCGTTCCGCTCGAGGCGGCGCGGCGCCTGGCGATCGGCACCCAGGGCTACGCGACGCGTCGCCGCAAGGCCAGCGTGGCCGAGGTCGAGGCGGCGATCGAGCGGCTCGGCTGCGTCCAGATCGACGCGATCTCGACCGTCGACCGCTCGCAGCGGCTGGTGCTCGGAGCGCGGGTCGGGCGGCTGCCCGACGACGTCTTCAACCGGCTCCTGCGCCAGGGGCGGGTGTTCGAGTACTGGGCCCACGAGGCGTGCCTCCTGCCGGCGGCCGACCACCCGTACTTCCGGCCGGTGATGCGCGACAGCCGCCGCCACCGCTGGCTCGCGCCGATCCTGGCCCGGCACCCCGAGCTGGCCGAGCAGGTGATGGCGACGGTGCGCGAGCGCGGGGCGGTGTCGTCGCGGGACTTCGGCGGCGCCGGCACGGGCTACTGGAACTGGACGCCGGCGAAGGCGGTGCTCGACGCGCTGTGGACGGCAGGCGATCTGACCGTGGCCTACCGCAACGGGGTCGAGCGGCGCTACGACCTGCCCGAGCGGGTGCTGCCGGACGCGGTGCTCGGTGCGCCCGAGCCGTCGGAGGAGGAGCGCCGCCGCCACCTGGTGGCCCGCAGCGTGCGCGCCCGCGGGCTGATCCGCGAGGCCCGGCTGCAGGACTACTACCGCTTCAAGGGCGGGGCGAAGGGGTTGACCGGCACGGTCGACGCGCTGGTCGAAAACGGCCAATTGGCCAGAATCGCGATCGCCGAGAGCGGCGACCGCGCGCTGGTTCCGGCCGACCGGCTGGACGAGCTGCTCGCCGGGCCCGACGCTCCGCGTGGAGCGCACCTGCTGTCCCCGTTCGACAACCTCGTCTGGGACCGCGTCGAGGCCCGCGTGCTGCACGGCTTCGACCACTCCCTCGAGATCTACAAACGGCCCGCGGAACGGGTCTGGGGCTACTATGTGCTGCCGCTGGTCGACGGCTCGCGGGTCGTCGGCCGGATCGACGCGAAGGCCGATCGCGCCGCCTCGGTGCTGCGTGCGCTCGCGGTGCACTGGGAGGGCAGACCCCGGCCGCGGGCCCTGCGCGAGGCGCTCGGACGGCTCGCGTTCACGCTCGGCCTCGAAGACACGGAGGTTCCCGGTGGAGTTTGAGACACGTGCGCTGCACGCAGGCCAGGATCCCGAGCCGATCACCGGCTCGGTCAACGTCCCGATCTTCCAGACCACGACCTACGCCCAGGACGGGGTCGGCCAGATGCGCTCGGGGCACGACTACGCGCGCACCGTCAACCCGTCGAGGACGGCGCTCGAGACGTGCCTGGCCTCGCTCGAGGAGGCGGCCCACGGCGCCTGCTTCGCGTCGGGGATGGCGGCCAGCACGGCGGTGATGGAGCTGTTCCGGCCGGGCCAGCGGATCGTCTCGATGAACGACGTCTACGGCGGCACGTACCGCCTGTTCTCGAAGCTCTACGAGCCGAAGGGCTACCGCTTCGCCTACGCCGACCTGACCGATCTCGGCGTGGTGGGCGAGACGCTCGAGGGCGGCGCCGACCTGGTCTGGATCGAGACGCCGACGAACCCGCTGCTGAAGATCGTCGACATCGCGGCGGTGTCGGCCGCGGCCCACGACGCCGGCGCGCTGGTGGTGGTCGACAACACGTTCGCGAGCCCGTACCTGCAGAACCCGCTCGTGCTGGGCGCCGACATCGTGGTGCACTCGACCACGAAGTACATCGGCGGGCACTCGGACGTCGTCGGCGGCTTCGCCGGGACGAGCGACGGCGCGCTGGCCGAGCGGCTGCACTTCGTGCAGAACTCGATGGGCGCGGTGCCGGCGCCGCTCGACTGCTTCCTGACGCTGCGGGGCGTGAAGACGCTGGCGCTGCGGATGCAGCGGCACTGCGAGAACGCGGCCCGGATCGCGGCCCGGCTGACCGAGTCGAGCGTGGTCGACGAGGTCATCTACCCCGGCCTCGAGAGCCACCCGCAGCACGAGCTGGCCGCCCGCCAGATGCGCGGCTTCGGCGGCATGGTGTCGTTCCGGGTGAAGGGCGGCCGGGCGGCGGCCGACGCGGCGCTGGCCGACACCGGGCTGTGGACGCTGGCCGAGAGCCTCGGCGGCGCCGAGAGCCTCGTCGAGCACCCGGGCGTGATGACCCACGCGTCGCTGGCCGGCTCGGGCTTCGAGGTGCCGGACGACCTGATCCGCCTCTCGGTCGGGATCGAGCACGTCGACGACCTCGAGCGCGATCTCGACGGCATGCTCGAGCGGGCCGCGAAGGAGGCGGCCGTTCGCTCGTAGGGCGTCGGCCACGTGCCGGTCGGGTCGATCGCGCTCGGCTCCTAGAATCCCGCCCCGGGGCCGGTAGCTCAGCTGGTAGAGCAGGGGACTTTTAATCCTCAGGTCGCAGGTTCGAGACCTGCCCGGCCCATTCGTAATAGTCCTGCAAATCAGACTAATGGCTGACTCCGACCCGGCTGCGTCGGGAGTCGGGTGTCACCAAAGTGTCACACCTGGCTTTCGACTGAGGAGTCGGCACCTCGCCGCTCACCGCGGTCGCCTGGTCCATCGGGCCGCTGCAGGACGCGCTTGCGCCGGCCCGGCTTGACGGTGGCGTCTCGACTCAGTCCTCTCCTTGAACCCACGTGATTCCATCCAGACGAGGACGACCGACAGGTCGGCCGAGTCGTGCGAGGGCCTTCGCGGCTAACTGGCGGCTCCTCAGCCAGCGCTCGTCCGTGGACATGGCTTCGATGGTCCACAGCTGATCCGTGTCGGTCGCATCCGACATCTCGTCGAAGAGTTGGTCGAGCTCGGCGAGCGCCTGGACTTGGTCGTCGTCGATCAGGTCGGCTTCGCGAATCTGCGGGACGCGGATGAATGCATCGTCGTACACAAGCGCAACCTCGTCGGGCACGTGCACGAAGTCGGGGAGCGCCTCGATCTGCTGCGCCGGCGGCGAAGCCGCGAGCCGCAGCGCGTCGACCAATGCCTTGAGGGATATGGCGGCATCGCTCGGACTCGAACTCTCCGGATCCGGTTGTTGCCAGTCGTTCATGATTCACAGCTCCATGCAGGACGACGCTGTCCATCGCAGAGTTCGTCCAGATTTCCCCGGGCCGCGCCGGCCGCAGACGTCTTTCTGAAAGCACCCCGCCACGCAGACAGCGACTCATAAGAGTCCTGCCCTCAGTAGACGGCGCCGGCGAGACCGCCGTCACGAACCGTGAACCCCGGCGCATCGAGCTGGTCACGTAGCCGCGGCGTACGAGGACGGGCGAAGCGTTTCTGGCTCAACCATGCGGCTCGAGCCCTCTCGATCGCCTTCACCAACCCGAGTTCCTATCGGCGCTTCGGCGTCGTTTGGGCGTTGTTTGGGCGTGGCGAAGCCCGGGTGCTCACCCCGTGCGACCTTCGGTGCGACGCGGACTCGTTGACCGTGATGGCGTCGCGTTCGCCGAGATCCGAAAGGGCGTCACATCACGCCTAATGATGGGGTCCGGGGTTCGAGTCCGCGCGTCGGCTCTTCTTTTTGCAGGGCTTTCGGGTCGGCCAGTCCTTCGCCGCCAGGGCCTACGAAGCTAGAGGGGTCTACCAGGGGTCTACGGGCCGCAGCTCGTCGGCCGTTCCGGATCGCTTCACTGATCGTGATCAGCTCCGCCGTCGGGCTCGCTCATCACGTGCGCGTACGTGCGCGCCGTGAAGCCCGGGCCGGCGTGGCCGAGGTGCTGGGCGACCTCGCTGAGCATGCGGCCTTCGTAGAGCAGGAGCGTGGCACAGGTGTGACGAGGTCGTACGGCCTGAAGTAGGCGACCCCGGCACGCTCGAGGGCGGGAATCCAGACGCGCGTTGTGCTGGGGAGCGGCGAGGTCACCCACGGACTCGACATCGTGCCCTCGCTACGGGACGAGAACCTGCGCCGGCTGGGGCGGGCGGTCGAGTCACTCGACGCGGTTCGCGAGGATGGATCCGCGTGTCGTGTGGAAGAGGTGGCCGCCGGCAGCCGGTGCGCCTGCAAAACGAGTGCGGGCGCGCTCGTGCTCGTGGCGGTGCCCTGGGGGACACGCGGCTACGACGACATCCGGATTCGCGGCAACCGGGAGAATCTCGGGCAAGGGCTCCGCCCGCAGATCGCCTCGCTCGTCGACCTCACACGCATGCTCGAGGCCAGCATGCGCAATGAGGACGGCGAACGCGTCCATCGGCTCCGTCGGCTGATGGAGCTCGAGCGGAGCTCCACGCCGCCGCGGTCTCGGCATCGAGCGTGACCGCCGAAGCGACACCTCGGCCGTACACCTACTCGCCGCGATAGTCAGCGAGAACACAGATGCACTCGAAGTGCAGAAGGGTCGATAGGTCCGTGTACGGTGTATGCATGCCGAGGCATCGTCACCGACGCCATAGGGCGAGACGGATGCCCTCCCCGGATCCCTGGCTGGTCGTCTGAGGACAGGGCGGGATGGACGAGTGCCGAGCCGCGAGTCGTTCCCGAGGTGGCCTGGGGGACGGTCGCTCGCGCGGCACCGAATGTCGAGCGGCGTACCAGTACGCGGTTTCAGGCTGCGCCGGCGTTCGGCATCTCGTTCCGGCCACGTTCGCCCGGCGTGTGTCGCCGTTGATCGAGACGATCGAATATCCTATGGGGCGGGCGACTGGCGCCCCGTCCACTCAGCTTCAGGGAGTCGTTCGGGAGCGGCGGCGTCCCGCGCAAGGTCGGCTAGTCTCACGAAGGCGGTCGGTCGGCGTCCTTCATTGCCCATGGAGGTTGCTGCGCGGATAGTCGCCGACCAGGCCGCCGGCAAGAGCCTGGGACAGATTGCGCGCGAAGCCCCACGCCAAGGGTGTCCCGACTGCACACGGCGGGGCGCAGTGGTGGCCCT
>CAWCFJ010000003.1:0-1027244 GCA_963794695.1 uncultured Actinomycetes bacterium
TGGCCGACAGCTCCACCGACCACACGCCAGCGACTGCTAGAGGGCCATCATCCCGAACAGGTACACCGTGCCGGCGACGTCGAAGTTCGAGTAGAAGGCGCAGATCGCGTCGTCGGTGATCCCCGCGTACGGCGTCGCGACCGGCGAGAGCCACGGCGAGTCCGGGATCGCCTCCTTCTTCAACGTGAACACGGCCTGCTTCTGCTTCGGCTTCAGGGTCGCCGTCCCGGCGAGCTCGAACTGCTCGCCGGCCTTGTAGCACCAGGCCCGCAGCTTCCCGTTCAGGGCCGCCCAGGGCTGCGGCACCATCGTCCAGTCGACGAACTGCAGCTGCAGCTTCGAGGGGTACGACCAGGTCGCGACGATCTGGAACTCGTCCTGGCCCTGGTAGCGCCTGGCCGCCTGCGCGGGCGCGACGGCGACGGCGCACAGGGCGAGCGAGAGGAGGAGAGGACGACGAAGGCGCACACGCCGAGCATCGGCACGCCGCAGTCCTCATCTGAGCGACTAACGATCTCGACGCTCCCAGCCGATGGAAGGGCATGCGTCGAGCCCGCCTCCTCCTTCCGATCGCCGCCGCCCTCGCGCTCGGCACCGGCACGGCCCAGGCCGCGCCGCTTCCCGCGACCACCCAGTCGCACCCGTCGGCGAGCATGCCGGCCGATCTCGCGACCGCCCTGTCGACGAACACGCCGCCGGTGCAGGTCGCCTTCGGCCAGATCGCCGCGGCCGCCGACGCGGGCTCGCTGCGCGTCGCCGTCGTCGACTCGAGCTCCCGCTGGGTCGCCGCCACGGACGCGTCGGGCAACGTCGTCGCCGCTCGGGCGCCCGCGCCCGAGCGCGGCAAGGACTGGGGCACCACGAGCGGCACGGCGCCGGCCCGCAGCGGCATCTTCGGCCTCCTGAAGTCGCTCCGCGCGCACGGCGTCACGATCATCACCTTCCAGGGCAAGAAGTCCTCCGGCGGCAGCGGCGCGCCGCTCGGGGTGCTGCTGTCCCTGCTCCCGCTGTTCGTGATCGGCGGCTTCCTGCTCTTCAGGACGCGCAAGCTGCGCGGCGCCGGTGCCGGCAAGAAGGACGCCGGCGCGACCCCCGTCGCCGCCGGCAGCTCGACCACGTTCGGCGACGTCGCCGGGTGCGACGAGGTCGTCGGCGAGCTCCGCGAGATCGTCGAGTTCCTCGAGGACCCCGATCGCTTCGAGAAGGTCGGCGCCAAGATGCCCCGCGGCGTGATCCTGCACGGCCCCCCGGGCACCGGCAAGACGCTGCTCGCCCGGGCCGTCGCCGGCGAGGCCGGTGTCCCGTTCTACGCCGCGTCCGGCTCCGAGTTCGTCGAGAAGTACGTCGGCGTCGGCGCCTCCCGGGTGCGCGACATGTTCGCGAAAGCCACGGCCCATCCCGAGGGCGCCGTCGTGTTCATCGACGAGATCGACGCGATCGGCCGCAAGCGCTCGGCGAGCGGCGCCGGCAACGACGGCGAGCGCGAGGGCACCCTCAACCAGCTCCTGGTCGCGATGGACGGCTTCACCCGCAACGCCCGGGTCGTCGTCGTCGCCGCGACCAACCGGATCGACATGCTCGACGACGCCCTGCTGCGGCCGGGCCGCTTCGACCGCCACGTCCGGGTCGACGCGCCGAACGAGCGCGGCCGGCTGGCGATCCTGCTGCTGCACGCGAGCAACAAGCCGGTCGAGTCGCCCGCCGCCCTCGAGCGGCTGGCCCGGGTCTCGGCCGGCGCTTCGGGCGCGACGCTCGAGCTGATGCTGAACGAGGCCGCGATCATGGCCGCCCGCGAGCGACGCGAGATCATCACCTCCGCCGACCTCGCCGAGGGCCAGCTCCGGGCCCTGGCCGGGCCGCAGCGCGCCGACACGCCGTACACGCCCGACGAGCGCCGCCGGATCGCCTGGCACGAGGCCGGCCACGCCCTGGCCGCCGAGCTCTGCCCGACGCACGACAACACCCAGCGGGTCACGATCCTGGCCCGCGGCCAGGCCGGCGGCCTCGCGCTGTACGGCCAGAAGGACCGGATGCTGCACTCGCCGCAGGACCTGCACGAGCGCTGCGTCGTCACCCTCGCCGGCCGGGCCGCCGAGGAGCTGCACTTCGGCGGCGTATCGAGCGGCGCCTCGAACGACCTCGAGGTCGTCAACTCGGTGGTCCGCGCCGCGGTCTGCGAGCTCGGCTTCTCGCCGGTCTTCGGACAGCTCGTCGCGCCGGCGCGCCACGGTGGCACGCAGATCCTCTCCGAGAACGCCCGCCAGGTCGTCGACGAGGAGGTGCGGCGGCTCATCGACAAGGCCTACCAGGACGCGCTCGAGCTGCTGCACGCCCACCTCGACGAGCTCGGCGCGATCGCCAACGCCCTGCTCAGCCGGGAGCAGCTCGACCGCGAGGACCTCGACGAGCTGCTCGAGAGCCTCACCCCGCGCCGGGCGCCGGAGCAGGCCGTGGCCCAGCTCGCGACGGCGCGCGAGCGCCGCCGCCACGCGGCCTAGCGCTTCCAGCCCGCCCAGCGCTCGACGAGCTTGCCGTCCGCGATCCGGAAGATCACGATCGCTGACAGCTCGACGGCCTCGCCGGTCGGCGGCTGGCCGAGGAACGTCCCGCTGCGGGTGCCGCGCATCGTCCAGCGGATGGTCACCCGGTCGTCCTCGGCCAGCAGGTCGTGGATCTCGAAGCGGATGTCGGGGTGGCCGCCGGCCATGTTGGCCACGACGTACTCGGCGCCCGCCACGCCCGCGGGCTGGCCGGGCAGGGGATCGTGGTCGAGGAAGTCCTCGGCGACCACGGCGCGCATCCGGGCGGGCACGCCGGCCGGGATCACCTCGTCGAACACCCGGCGGACGAGGGCCTTGTTGGCGTCGGCGCCCATCAGCTCGCCAGCCGCTCGGCCGGGGCGAACGCCGCAGCGTGCTCCTCGAGGAACGAGCCGAGCCCGCGCGGCGCGCGGCCGGTCAGCCGCTCGACCGCCCCGGTCGTCCGGTCGCTCACGCCCGCCCGGAACTGGCCGAACATGGCCACGATCTGCTCGGCGGTGAACGGCGGCACGCCGGCCTCGATCATCCCGTGCAGCGCGGCCTGGTCCGGGAGGTGCACGAACTCCATCTGCCGACCGGTGGCCGCCGAGAGCGCACCGGCGACGTCGGTATGGGACAGCACCGCGGGGCCGGTCAGCGCGTGGGTCTCGCCGTCCTCCCCGGCGCCGCACAGCACGGCCGCCGCGGCCTCGCCGACGTCGCGCGGGTCGATCATGGCGATGCGGGCGTCGCCGGCCGGCGCGTACAGCCGGTCCCAGGCGGCGACCTGGCCGGCGCCGGCGAGGAGGTTGCTCATGAAGAAGCTCGCGTGCAGCGCGACCGCCGGCACCCCCGAGCGCCGCAGGTGCTGCTCGATCCGCCCGTGCCAGTCCCAGAACGCCACCGGCGAACCGGGCTCGGCCACGATCGACGAGAGCTTGACGACCCGCCGCAGACCGCGCGCAGCGGCAGCGTCGACGGCCGCGCACTCGAAGACCACGCGGCGGCGGTCGTCGGCGCCCGAGAGGAACAGCGCGTCGGCGCCGTCGAGCGCGTGGTCGAACACGCCGGGGTCGGCGTGATCGCCGCGCACGAGCTCGACGTCGTCGCCGTGCAGCCGGCGCGCCCGCTCCGGGTCGCGCACGACCAGACGCAGCCGCTGGCCGCGCGCGAGCAGTGCCCGCACCACGTGCGAGCCGGCCACTCCGGTGGCTCCGCAGATCACGATCATCTCTCTGTCCTGACTTCGCTGTAAACTATGGTCGATAGGTATTAGAACTATGGAACATAGCTATGTCAAGAGATGAGCTTCGCCTGTTCTCCTACGAGATCCTCGGCCTCGTGGGCGAGGGTGGCGCGGGCACGCACGACCTGCGGCGCATGGCCCGGCGCGGGCGGCTGCTCGACTGGGCCGGCGAGAGCCAGTACTACGTCGAGCCCAAGCGGCTGGCCTCGCTCGGCTACCTCGAGGCCCGCAAGGAACCGGGCAAGACGCGCGAGCGGACGGTCTACAGCCTCACCGAGAAGGGCCGTGAGGCGCTGCGGGAGTGGGCCGCGACCCCGGCCAGCGTCACGCCGTTCAAGAGCGAGGCGCTGATCCGCCTGCTGATCGCGGACATCGTCGGCGAGGACGCCACGCGGAGGTCGCTGGCGGCGCTGCGCGCAGACGTCGCCGACCTCGAGGCCCGGCTCGCCGAGTCCGACGCGAGCGCCGAGCAGCTGCCGCACCGACAGGCCTCGCTGCTCGTGGTGAACCGGTTCCTGCGCGGGCTGCTCGACCTGCACCTCGAGCTCGTGGACGCGGTCGAGCGCGGAACGCCAGCGCGCTGACAGCGCCGCGCCAGCGGCCCGGCGCAGGCTCGGATCGACGACGCGGGCGAAGCCGCGTCCCGAGCCGGAAGGTGCCCATGTTCTGCCGCTGCCAGTGCAAGCTCTGCCGCACGCCCGACGCGCGCCACTGCCGCGCCCACGCGAGCTGTGGCGTCCCGGCGCCCGACCGCGAGCAGGTCGGGCGCGCGCTTCGCCTGCTGAAGTCGCGCTCCGGCACGCACTCGCCGAGCGTCGGCGAGCTCGAGCGGGCCCTCCCCGGACTGGTGCAGGTCGACGCCTGCTTCCTCTCGAACCCCTACGCCACCGACGTCGCGATGGCCCGGCTGCGGGCCCTCGACCAGCGCCAGCTCGAGCGCATGGTCTCGCACTACCCGGCCCAGGGCGCCGGGATCGCCGAGCTCCTGGCCGGGAGCGTCGGCGTGCCGGCCGGGCAGCTGTTCGTGGCCAACGGCGCCTGCGAGGTGATCCAGGCGGCGCTGGCCTCGGCGCCCGGGCCGGTCCTGCTGGCGATGCCGACGTTCTCGGCGTACTACGAGCTGGCTCGCGGACCCCTGGTCGAGCACACGCTGCAGCCGGCCGACGGCTTCGCGCTCGACCTCGACGCACTGGACGCGCTCGTCGAGCGGGAGGCGCCGGCCACGGTCGTGGTCATCAACCCGAACAACCCGACCGGCGGGCTCGTGGAGCACGACGCGCTGGTCGAGTTCGTGACCCGGCTGCGCGGCCGGGTACGGCAGGTCATCGTCGACGAGAGCTTCCTGGCCTTCGCGTCGGAGGAGCCCCCGCCGTCGCTCGCCCCGCTGGTGGCCGAGCTGCCTCACCTGGTGGTGGTCAACAGCCTGAGCAAGAGCCACGGCATCGCGGGCCTGCGGCTCGGCTACGCCGTGATGGCCGAGGAGCGGGTGCGCCGGCTACGGGCGGCGTCGCTGTGGAACCTGAACGCGTTCGCCGAGTGGTTCTGCGGCCTGCTCGACGACCTCGACTACCGGCGCGAGTACGAGGCCGCCCGCCGCCGCTACGTGCGTGACGGCCGGCGGCTGTTCGCGGCGCTCGGCCGGCTGCCCGGGGTGACCGCGTTCCCGACGGCGGCGAACTTCGTGCTGCTCGAGCTCGACCGCCCGGCCGCGCCGGTGGCCGCTGAGCTGCTTGCTGCCCACGGGGTGTACGTGCGCGACTGCGCCGACAAGCGCGGACTGCACGGCGGACGCTTCCTGCGCATCGCCGCCCGCAGCGAGACCGAGAACGCGAGGATCGCGGCAGCGCTGCGGGCGGTGCTGCCTCACGCCTCGGCGAGCGCGGGCTGCGGGTCGGGGCGGACGATGACGGTGTCCGCGACCTCGAGGATCTCGGCCGCGGGAATGCCGGTGCGCGAGGCGTGCTCCCGGATCTTCTCGGGACTCGACGCCTGGTAGATGCAGACGGTGCCGAGCCTCCCGTCCTCCTCGTGGACGACGTAGGAGCGGATCCAGCGGATGTCCGCCGGCATCTCCTCGTTGCCCACGTGGAGCGAGCGGGCAGCGGCGGCCTGCAGGTCCTCGGGGGTGCCCCAGCCGCTCGGGCGGCGGATGACGTACAGCTTCATGGTGGTCTTCCTTTCTGCAAGAGTAAGTACGACCGATCGTGCGTCCTACCGACTCCGAGAGCAATACGCAGACCCCGCGGACCCGCGCCCGTCGCAGCGACGGCGAGCGCAGCCGCGCCGCGATCCTGCACGCCGCCGCCCGGCTGGCGACGGTGGACGGCATCGACGGGCTGTCCATCGCCGGCGTGGCCCAGGCCGTCGGCATGAGCAAGAGCGGCCTGTTCGCCCACTTCGGCTCGAAGGAGGAGCTGCAGCTCGCGACGATCGAGACCGCCAGGGAGACGTTCGCCGAGCTCGTCACCGGGCCGGCGGCCCTCGAGCCGACGGCCGGCGGCCGGCTGCGGGAGCTGTGCGAGCGCTACCTGCGCCACGTCGAGGATCGGGTCTACCCCGGCGGCTGCTTCTTCGCCTCGCTGGCGATCGAGGTCGGCGCCCGGCGCGGGCCGGTCAGGGAGGCCGCCGCGGGCGTCCTGGCCGACTGGCTGGGCCTCCTGGCCGAGACCGCCCGCGACGCCCAGGCCGAGGGCGCGCTCGACGCGGGTGAGGACCCGGCCCAGCTGGCGTTCGAGCTCGACGCGTTCCTGGTGTTCTCGAACCTGCAGTTCGTGCTGGCGGACGAGCCGGCCGCGACGCAGCGGGGGCGCCGGGCGATCGATCGGCGGATCGGGACGGGCCAGACGGCAACGAACTTGCCGTCCGCGGCAGAACCGTCATAGGATGGAACTCGCCTAGGGGGCTGCGCGGCGGACGGATCTCGGGAGGGGTCGGCCGCCGTGCGAACCATCTTCGAGGAGTCGGAGAGGGGTTCGTGCATGACGAGAAGGGTCACGGTCGCGGCTGCCGCCGCGGTCATGGTGATGGCCGCGGTCAGCGCCGCCAGCGCAGACGCCGCCGCAGGTCGCGCCGCCAAGCCAGGCGGACGGCCGAACTGGACGGCCGGCGCAGCAGACGCCGGAGCCGCCGCGCGCGGCACGAAGGTCGACGTCCGCGTCTACCTGGCGCCCAACGGGGGTCTTGCCGCGC
The DNA here is from genome assembly GCA_963794695.1 of uncultured Actinomycetes bacterium. Classification (GTDB taxonomy): domain Bacteria; phylum Actinomycetota; class Thermoleophilia; order Gaiellales; family JALYLC01; genus CAWCFJ01. Next base: position 6,955 of record CAWCFJ010000003.1, read on the forward strand.
TCGCCGCGGCGGTCAAGGCGGTGTCGACGCCGGGGAGCCCGTCGTACCGGCACTTCATCTCGACGGCCCAGTACCGGGCCCAGTTCGCGCCGACGGCTGCGACGGTCTCGGCGGTCTCGGCGTGGCTCGCCACGGCCGGCTTCACGGTGACCGGAGTCGAGCCGTCCAACCGCTACGTCAGCGCCAGCGGCTCCGCGGCCGCGGTCAGGTCGGCCTTCGGGACGAGCCTCGAGCGGTTCCGCATCGACGGCGCCGTGCAGACGGCGCCGTCCGGCACGGTGACCGTGCCCGACGCCCTGGCAGGCGCCGTGATCTCGGTCGACGGGCTCGACTCGAAGCCGGCCATGATGCAGCCGACCAGCCGCTACCCGGGCGGGTTCCGCAACGCCCAGCCGTGCTCGACGTTCTTCGGCCAGCTCCTGGCCCAGTTCCAGGCGGACGGCACGACGCCGCTGCCGATGTTCAACGGCGCCTTCCAGAGCTACGCGCCGTGCGGCTACACCGCCAACCAGCTCCGCTCGGCCTACGAGGGCTCGCCGACCCAGAACGGGGCGGGCGTGACCGTCGCCATCACCGACGCCTACGCGTCGCCGACGATCGAGAAGGACGCGAACCGCTACGCCACGAACCACGGCGACGCGCCCTTCGCTGCCGGCCAGTTCTCGCAGAGCCTGCCCGACCACTTCGGCAAGGTGCACCAGTGCGCCGGTCCCGCCGGCTGGGGCGGCGAGGAGACGCTCGACGTCGAGGCCGTGCACGGGATGGCTCCGGGCGCGAACATCCGCTACTACGCGGCCGGCAACTGCTACGACAGCCGGCTGCTCGACGCCCTCATGCGGGTCGACGACGAGAACGTCGCGTCGATCGTGACCAACTCCTGGGGCGACCTCGAGCTCGTCATCCCGCCGGCACTCGACGCGGTCTACGACGTCGTCTTCCAGCAGGGCGCCCTGCAGGGGATCGGGTTCTTCTACTCCTCGGGCGACAACGGCGACGAGAGCGTCCACAGCGGCGTCGTCCAGACGGACTCGCCCGCCTCGAGCCCGTACGTGACCGCCGTCGGCGGCACGTCCACCGGCATCGACGCGGACGGGCACCTCTCGTTCCAGACCGGCTGGGGCACCTCGAAGTGGAGCCTCGCGGCCGACGGTCAGAGCTGGGTGCAGTCGATCCCGTTCCAGTACGGCGCGGGCGGCGGCTACTCGGTGCGCTACGCCCGGCCCGACTACCAGAACGGCGTCGTCCCGGCCGGCACCACCGGCCGCGCGGTGCCCGACCTGGCCCTGGACGCCGATCCGACCACCGGCATGCGGGTCGGGGAGACGCAGGTCTTCCCCGAGGGCCGGCGCTACGACGAGTACCGCATCGGCGGCACCAGCCTGGCCTCGCCGCTGATGGCCGGCGTCCAGGCCGTGGCCGAGCAGGCCGCGGGCTCGCGCCTCGGCTTCGCCAACCCGGCGATCTACGCCCGGGCCGGCACGGGCGCGTTCAGCGACGTGCTCGCCGACCACACCGGTGACGGCGCGGTGCGTTCCGACTTCGCCAACGGCATCGACGCCTCCGGCGGGGTCATCTACAGCATCCGCACGTTCAACCAGGACACCGGCCTGACCACCGGGCCGGGCTGGGACGACGTGACCGGCGTCGGCTCGCCGACCTCGGAGTACATCACCAGCGCAGGCAGCTGAGCTCGATAGCGTTCGCCCGGGGCGCCGCGACACGGCGCCCCGGGCGGACACGCTCAGTCGGCCGGGACGGCGTTGGCCGCGCGCTCGATCTCGGCGATGTCGGGCTTTCCCATCTGCAGCACCGCCTGGAACGCGCGCCGGCTGCGGTCCGTGTCGTCCGAGCCCGTCAGGTCCAGGAACAGCTTCGGCAGGACCTGCCAGGACAGGCCGAAGCGGTCCTTGAGCCAGCCGCACGGGCCCGGCTCGCCGCCGTCCGTCAGCCCGTCCCAGTAGTGGTCGAGCTCGGCCTGGTCGGCGACCACGATCTGGAACGAGACCGCCTCGCTGAAGGTGAACTGGGGACCCCCGTTGAGGGCCACGTACGGCTGGCCGTCGAGCTCGAACGAGACCAGCATCACGGTCCCCTCGGGGCCCGGGGTGTCGGGGCCGTAGGGCACCACGGCGGTGATCTTCGAGTTCGGGAACAGCGAGGTGTAGAGCTTCGCCGCATCCTCGGCCTGGCCGTCGAACCAGAGACACGGGATCGTCGTGGGCATGGGTGGACCTCACTCTCGTCCGGGGGCTGTCGAAGGACGAGACCAGGCCCCGGGCCGAGAATCATCGGTCGGCGTCCCGTCGATCGCTAGCAGCGCTAATGAGTAGCGGCTGGTAAGGTGCGCGTTGATGGAGCCTGTGGTACCTGCGATCGCTCCGGCAGCGACGAGCCGGAGCGGTGCTCAGCTCGAGCTCGCCTGGACCGAGTTCGTGGCCGCGATCCGCTGCGCGCGCCAGCCGCGGCGTGATCCCGACGGTCTGTCGCTCGCCCAGCACGAGCTCCTGCGGCCGCTGCTCGACCAGCAGCCGCTGCGCGTGGGCGAGCTGGCCGACGCCGCCGGCGTCCGGGGTCCGACCGCCACGCGCATGCTCGACACGGTCGAGCGTGCGGGGCTGGTAGAGCGGGTACACTCGCGCACCGACCGCCGGCACGTGCGCGTATCGCTCACTCGTGCGGGTCACACGGCGGTCGTGCAGAAGCAACATCAGATCGAGCGGGCCCGGCAGGAGGTCTTCGACACCCTGTCGCCGGTCCAGCAAGAGCACGTGGCGAGCTTCCTCGGGGCGATGACAGGTGTCATCGGACGCCTTTGAGGGAGCGGACACTGCGCCGTCACGTAACCGCGACATGGAGGAACGAATGAAGAGAGCAGTCATCGGAGGGGTCATGGCCGCGGGCATCGCCGCCGGGGCCATCGGTCTGGCTGCGCCTGCCCAGTCGGCCAGCAACGCCAAGACGATCCCGCTGACCGTCAAGAACTTCAAGTTCGGGGCGAAGACCAACAACGTGATCACGGCCAAGGTGGGCGACAGCCTGAAGTTCACCTGGGTGCAGGGCCAGCACAACGTGGTCTCGACCACGAAGCCGAGCACTGCCGCCAAGGTCACCAGCGGCGCGCCGAAGACCGGCCGTGCCCCCTTCACGGTCAAGCTGACCAAGAAGGGCAAGTACATCTTCATCTGCCAGCCGCACGTGGCGCTGGGCATGAAGGTCACCGTCAACGTCAGCTAGAGCTCGCTGACGCACGTCATGTCCCGTCAGGGCCGCGGAGTGGTCGACCCCCTGCTCCGCGGCTCAGCCGGCAACGAGCCAGCGACGGGCAACCGCCTCGACGGCTGGCGCCGCGAGACCTACGGCACGTCGCGCGACGGGGTGCCGCTGCGGGTGTTCCTGCCGCAGGATGACGCCGCACCGCTGGCCGGCCTGCTGACGGCCGCCCAGCACGGCGAGGAGGCCGACACCTCCCTGCTCGCCCGGCGCCTGCTCGAGCGGATCCCGGCGCACGCGACGCGCTGGGCCGTCGTCCCGGTCGTCAACCCGGACGGGCTCCTGAACGGCACGCGCCAGAACGCCGAGGGCGTCGATCTGAACCGCTCCTTCCCGGCAGCCTCCTGGCGGCCCGACGAGTCCTTCACCTACCCGCCCGGGATCGCGCCGGAGCTGCGGGTCACGGCCAACAGGCGCAACCGCTCGACGCCCGGCCCGCATCCCGGCTCCGAGCCCGAGACCCGGGCGCTGATGGAGCTCGTGCTGCGGCTGCGGCCGGCGCTGGTGGTCGACCTGCACAGCCCGCTCGAGCTGATCCTGGCCCGGCCGGGCAGCGAGGACGCGGCGGCAGCGCTCGGCCAGGCGGCGTCGCTCGAGGTGCTGGACGAGCTCGACGGGGAGTGTCCGGGCGCGTTCGACGACTGGCTCGTCGAGCAGGGCGTGCCGGCGCTGGTCTACGAGATCGAGCACGCCGGCCTGCCCGCGCTGTGCGCCCGCCACCTGCCCGGACTCGAGGCGCTCTTGAGTGCGGCGCCCCGAACGGGGTAGGATCAGCCATCGCGACGAGCGCCCGCCCCGCGGGACACGGTGACCCGACGGGGGGCCACGGCGACCCTGACATGACCGCAACGACGGCACGCGACAGCGTGCTCGCGCACGGCTACGACCTGGGCGGCTTCTACGACGAGGCCTTCGAGCAGGCGCCCGACGGGAAGGTCGTGCCGCGACCGCACTACGCGCCCCTGATCGAGAGCATCGCGGCCGTCGACGCGCGCGAGCTGCGCCGCGCCTGGGAGCTCGCCACGCGCTCGTTCCTGCACGGCGGGGTGACGTTCACGGTGTACTCCGACGAGGCCGAGGGCACCGAGCGCATCCTGCCGTTCGACCCGATCCCGCGCATCCTCTCGGCCACCGAGTGGGCCGTCATCGAGGCAGGACTGCAGCAGCGCATCCAGGCGCTGAACCAGTTCGTGCACGACGTCTACCACGAGCAGGACATCCTGCGGGCGGGCGTGGTCCCGCGGCGGCTGATCGTGCTCGCGCCCCACTTCCGCCGCGAGGTCGTCGGCGTCGACGTCCCCGACGACCGCTACGTGCACGTCGTGGGCAGCGACCTCGTGCGCGGCGACGACGGCCGCTGGCTGGTGCTCGAGGACAACCTGCGGGTGCCGAGCGGCGTGTCCTACGTGCTCTCGAACCGGCCGATGATGACCCGCACGTTCCCCGACTGGTTCCAGAACCTCGGAGTGCGGCCCGGTCGACTCGTACCCCGGTCGGCTGCTCGAGAACCTGAAGGCCCTGGCGCCGCTGCGCCGGCGCGCGGGCGCCGGCGGCCCGACGGTCGTGATCCTGACGCCCGGGCCGTTCAACTCGGCCTACTTCGAGCACGCCTTCCTGGCCCAGCAGATGGGCGTCGAGCTGGTCGAGGGCCGCGACCTCTTCGTGCTCGACAGCCGGGTCTACATGCGCACCACCAGCGGCCGCCGGCAGGTCGACGTGATCTACCGCCGGCTGGACGACGAGTTCCTCGACCCGCTGGCCTTCCGGCCCGACTCGCTGCTCGGCGTCGCCGGGCTGCTCGGCGCGGTGCGCACCGGCAACGTGGCCCTGGCCAACGCGATCGGCACCGGCGTGGCCGACGACAAGGCCGTCTACCCGTACGTACCGGCGATGATCCGCCACTACCTCGGCGAGGAGCCGATCCTCGGCAACGTGCCGACGTTCCTGCCGAGCGACCCCGAGCAGCTCGAGCACGTGCTCGAGCACATGGGCGAGCTGGTGGTGAAGGCGGCCAACGAGAGCGGCGGCTACGGCATGCTGATCGGCCCGCAGGCCTCCGAGGAGGAGATCGAGGACTTCCGCCGCCAGCTGCGGGCGAACCCCCGCGGGTTCATCGCCCAGCCGGTGCTGCGCCTCTCCCGGCACCCCTCGTTCGTGCCCGACGAGGACGGCGGCGGCCGGCTCGAAGGGCGCCACGTCGACCTGCGCCCGTACACCCTGGCCGGGCCCGACGGCATCACCGTGCTGCCGGGCGCGCTCACCCGGGTGGCGCTGCGGCCCGGCTCGCTGGTCGTGAACTCGAGCCAGGGCGGCGGCTCCAAGGACACCTGGGTGCTGCAGTGATGCTCAGCCGCATCGCCGAGTCGCTGTACTGGATCGGGCGCTACGTCGAGCGGGCCGAGCAGACGGCGCGCATGACCGACGTCACCTTCAGCCACACCCTGGCGCTCGGCTCGACGCCCGAGGCCGAGGCCGAGCGCCGCCGCCACTGGGACGCGCTGCTCGAGATCCTCGGCGAGCCCGCCGACGCGCTCGGCGAGGCGGTGGCCGCCGACGAGCGGACGGTGCCGGCGCACGTGACGTTCTCGGCCTCGAACCGCAACGCGATCGTGCACTGCATCGCCACGGCGCGCGAGAACGCCCGCACCATGCGCCACCAGCTCGCGCCGGAGATGTGGGAGGTGCTGAACCGCTTCCACCTCGACGTCCAGCGGCCGGCGCGGCGGCGGCGCGTCGCGGCCGACGCCGAGCACACCATCCGCTTCTGCCGCTCGGTGGTCGAGTTCAGCCAGCTCTTCCAGGGGGTCACCGACTCGACGATGCCGCGCGAGGAGGGCTGGCACTTCCTGCAGGCCGGCACCTACCTCGAGCGGGCCGAGAAGACCGCCCGCGCGCTGGCCGTCAACTACCGCCTGCTGGTCGGTCCGGACGACGTCGAGACCGGCCTGCTGACGTCGGGCCACGCCGAGCTCGACCCGCAGCCGTGGGCCAGCGTGCTGCGCTCGCTGTCGGCCTACGAGGCCTACTACCGGGTGTCGGGCACGAGCGTCCAGCCCGGCGCGGTGATCGAGCTGCTGACGCTGTCGCCCGTGGTGCCGCGCTCGATCCGCTTCTCGATCGACCGGCTCGACAGCTGCCTGCGGGCGATCACCGAGGACGGCGACGGCGGCGAGCTGCGCGACCGCTGGAGCGAGGCCCGGCGGGAGATCGTCCGGCTCGACGGTGAGCTCGCCTACCAGCGGCTCGACGAGCTGGTGCACCGCGGCATCCACGACGCGCTGCTCGACCTGCAGCGGCGCTGCTACTGGATCGGCGAGCTGATCGAGGACGAGTTCTTCGCCCACCGGCCGCTCACCGCCGAGGAGGTGATGGCGTGAGGTACCGCATCCGCCACCGCACGACCTATCGCTACGAGCGGCCGGTGTCCGAGAGCTTCAACGAGATCCGGCTGCAGCCGATGGCCGGCGCCGGCCAGACGATCCTGGACTTCGACCTGTCGATCGACCCGCCGGCGACCGTCATCTCGTTCCGCGACTACTACGGCAACGCGGTGCACGACTTCGGCGTCCCGTACCTGCACCAGGAGCTGTCGATCGAGGCCACGAGCGACGTGGTGACGCACGCCGACGAGGACGAGCAGCTGGCCGGCCCGGGCCCGGACGACCCCGACGGCTCGCCGCCCCTGCGCGAGCTGGCCGAGGACGCGGCGGTGGTGGACGAGCACGCCGAGTTCCTCGGCGTGAGCCAGTACATCGTGCTCGAGGACGCGTCGGCGGCGCTGGCCCGCGAGCTGCTCTCGCAGGACGCCGAGGTCTCGGCGCTCGGCTTCTTCCGGCGGGCCGCCGAGGCGGTCGCCGAGCGGCTGCACTACCGCATCGGGGCGACGACCGTCGAGAGCTCGGTGGCCGAGGTGCTGGCGGGCGGCAGCGGCGTCTGCCAGGACTTCGCCCACGTCCTCATCTCGCTCTGCCGCCACGCCGGGCTCCCGGCCCGCTACGTGAGCGGCTACCTCGGCAGCGTCCCCGAGGCGACGGCCTCCCACGCCTGGGTCGAGGCGTTCGTGCCGCCCTACGGCTGGCTCGGGATCGACCCGACCCACAGCCGCCACTGCACCGGCGCCTACGTGACCGTCGGCGTCGGCCGCGACTACGCCGACGTCGCGGTGCTGCGCGGCACCTACCAGGGGCGGGCCGCGGCGACCCTCGAGGTGTACGTCCAGAGCGAGAGCCTCGGCTCGGGCGGCGGCGTCGCCGAGCTCGCACCACAGGCCCGGCGGCGCAGCGCCCTGGTCGCGACCCAGAACCTCGGGGCGATGCGCCGCTTCCGCCGAAGCCCCGCCTCGCTGACCCAGACGCTCGGCGGGATGACCCAGACGATGACCCTCGACGAGCTTCCGCCGCCGCGCCGCCAGGCCGGCCAGCAGCCCCAGGACGACGCGCCGATGCAGCAGCCCCGCCAGCAGCAGCAGGGCCGCGCGTGAGCCTGCGCCTTCGGCTCGGCTGCCGCTTCGACCACGACGCCGCCGGCGAGACGCCGGCGGTGGTGCTCGTCGAGCCGTATCCCGACACCGACGCGACGATCCTGCAGGAGTCCTGGTCGAGCGATCCGCCGCTCCCGTCGACCGTCTACAGCGACCTGTACGGCAACCGCTGCCGGCGGCTCACCCTGCCGCCGGGGCCGTCCTCGTTCGCGTTCGACGCCACCGTCGAGGTCTCGGCCGACCCCGAGCCGGAGCCCGGCCCGGACGACGCCCAGCACCGCATCGAGGAGCTGCCGCCGGAGCTCCTGCACTGGCTCCTGCCGAGCCGGTTGTGCCAGTCGGACGAGCTCTCGGACCGGGCCTACGAGCTGTTCGGCGCGACGCCGCCCGGCGCCGAGCGGGTGCAGGCCGTGTGCGACTGGATCCACGGCGAGGTCGACTACGGCGTGGCCAGCATCCCGACGACCACGGTGGTCGAGATCCTCGAGCGCCGCGGCGGGATGTGCCGCGACTTCGCCCACCTCGGGGTGACCTTCTGCCGGGCGCTCGGCGTCCCGGCGCGCTACTGCTTCGGCTACATGCCGGACATCGGCATCCCCGGCCCGTTCCCGCCGATGGACTTCCACGCCTGGTTCGAGGTGTGGCTCGGCGATCGCTGGTGGACGCGCGACGCCCGCTTCAACACCCCGCGCATCGGCCGGGTGCCCATCGGCCGCGGCCGCGACGCGGTGGACGTCGCGATGGTGACGACGTTCGGCGCGGCCACCCTCGAGCGGATGTCGGTGTGGGCCGACGAGACGCCGGAGGCCGTGCGTGCCGGATGACGCTCTCGGCGACCTGATCGCGACCCTCGGGAGCGTCGACCACGACCAGATCGACTGGCCGAACGTCACCCGGCTCACGTACGCGATCCACCAGCACCTGCGCTACGAGTACCCCGGGGCGATCGACAACCTGCACCAGCGGCTGATCGTGATCCCGCCCGACTGTCACCGCGACCAGCGGCTGGTGACGCACAAGCTCCGGGTCTCGGGCTGCAACGTCGGCGTCGAGCGCTCGTACGACACGTTCGGCAACGTGGTGCTCGACGTCAGCCTCGACCGGGTCGAGCGTGACGTCGACTTCACCGCCTGGGTGGTCGTCGAGCGCGAGTCGGCGCTCGTCGAGAACGGCGGCGCCGAGCCGCTCGCGCCGGACGGCCGGCTGGTCGCCTACTCGCGCTTCACCGCCCCGGACCGGGCGCTGCGGGACGCGGCGGAGGCGCTCGAGGGGTTCGAAGGGGTCGCGCTCGCCGAGCGGATCTCCGAGCAGGTGCACGCGCACCTGACCTACCGCCACGGCGTGACCAGCGTCGACAGCAGCGCGAGCGAGGCCTGGGCCGCCGGGTTCGGGGTGTGCCAGGACTTCGCCCACTGCATGCTCACGCTCTGCCGGCTGCGCGGCCTGCCCGCCCGCTACGTGTCGGGGCACCTCCTGGGCGAGGGCGGCACCCACGCCTGGGTCGAGGTGCTCGTGCCCCATCCGACCGTCCCGGACTGCCTGACGGCGGTGGTGTTCGACCCGGTGCACCACCCGCGGGCCGAGCCGCTGCGCTACATCACGGTCGCGGTCGGGCGCGACTACCACGACGTCGCGCCGACCTCGGGGACGTTCGAGGCGCCCTACGGCGGCGAGCTCTCGACCTACAAGCGGGCGGCCGTGACCCGGGTCGAGTACGTGCGCCGGCGCAGGCGGCTAGCGTCCGGCACATGAAGGTCACCGTCTACACCGATCCCGGGTGCCCGTTCGGCTTCAACGCCCAGCGCCAGGACCTCCAGCTCCTGTGGCACTACGGCCACGCCGCCGAGATCCGCCGCAGGATGATCGTCCTCGTCGAGGAGACGAAGTCGTTCGAAGAGCTCGGCTGGAGCGCCGAGATGTTCGTCCGCTTCGACGAGCAGCTGCGCGAGCAGTACGGGATGCCGATGGCGGCGAGGCCGCTGCCGCGGGTGCCGGCGACCACCTCGGCCTGCCGGATCTACGTCGGCGCGCGCCGCGACGACCCCGAGCACGCCTTCCAGCTGCTGCGGGCGATGCGCCGGCGGCGCTACTCCGAGAGCCAGCTGCTGGACGAGCCCGAGACCCTGTACGGCGCCGCTGACGACGCCGGGGTGCCGCGTGAGGCGCTCGACCGCTGGCTCGCCGACGACGACGTCGAGGCCGAGCTCCGGGCGGACATGGCGGACACGCGGTCGCCCCTGCCCGAGGCGCTGGCGCTGCCGCACAAGATGTCGAAGGGGCGCTACTCGACGGCGTCTGCGGTGTACGAGCACGAGGGCCGGCGGATCGTGGCACCGGGCTTCCAGCCGTTCGCGGTGGCCGAGGTCGCGGTCGCCAGCCTGGCGCCGGAGATCGAGCGCCGGCCGGCCCCGGAGAGCGTCTCGGAGCTCCTGGCCTGGGCGCCATACCCGCTGGCCACGGCCGAGGTCGCCGAGCTGCGGGGCACCGACCGCGACACGGCGCGCAGCGAGCTCGAGGAGGCCGGCGCGACGTTCACGCCGTCGGCCCAGGACGGCTACTGGAGCTGAACGACCAGCGCCTCGTCGGGCGCCAGCACGAGCTCGCCGGCCTCGACGCGCCCGCTGCGGTGGGTCGAGACCAGGACCTCGCCGCCCTCCGTCGGCAGGCGCTGCTCGGTCTCGCCGAAGTTCAGCGCCACCAGCACGCGCTCCCCGTCCAGCTCGCGCAGGTAGGCGTACACGTCCTCGGGCGCGTCGAGCGAGCGGTACGCGCCGAGCTGCAGCGCGGGCGTGGCCCGGCGGACGGCGAGCAGGCGACGGTGGTAGGCCAGCGGCGAGCGATCGTCGGCGGCCTCGCTGGCCGCGTTCAGCCGCTCGGCCTCGGGCGTGATCGGGAGCCACGGCTCGCCGGTCGTGAACCCGGCGCCCGGACCGGCCTGTGACGGCGGCTGCCACGGGATCGGCGTGCGCACGCCGTCGCGGCCGTCGACGTCGACGACCCGGTCCGGCGGGATCGTGGTGTTCGGCAGGCCGAGCTCGTCGCCCTGGAACACGAACGGCGTCCCGCGCAGCGTCAGCACCATCGTCACCGCCACCAGCGCCCGGGCCTCGCCGCGGCCGGTACCGCCGTCGAAGCGCGTCGCGATGCGGGGGTGGTCGTGGTTTCCGAGCGCCCACGCCGGCCAGGCCCGCTCCGACGCGAGCGACTCGAACTCGTCGACCACCGTGCGGAAGCGCTCGGCCGACCAGGGCTGGTTCAGGAAGACGAAGTTGTGGGCCAGCTGCAGCCCGTCGCCCTCGTTGACGTACGTGACCAGCCGGCCCTGGTCGAGGATGTAGACCTCGCCGACGGCCATCCGGTCGTCGTACTCGTCGAGCACCGCCCGCACCTCGCGCAGCCGGTCGTGCACCGACGGCCAGTCGAACTGGCCGCTGCGCGGGCGCTCCTCGGCGGCCAGGTCGTGCCGTAGCTCGACCCCGCTGTCGGGCGGCGACAGCTCGCCGTCGCGCAGCTCGGGATCCTTGCCGAGGGCGTGGGCCACGTCGATCCGGAACCCGTCGGCGCCGCGGTCGAGCCAGAAGCGCAGCGTGTCGTGCATCGCCGCCCGCAGCTCGGGGTTCTCCCAGTTCAGGTCGGGCTGCTCGGGCAGGAACGTGTGCAGGTACCACTGGCCGGTCGTGTCGTCGAGCGTCCAGGCGCGGCCGACCGGCTGGAACGCCGAGCGCCAGTTGTTCGGCGGCTGGTGGTCGACCCTCGAGTCGCGCCACACGTACCAGTCGCGCTGCGGGTCGCCGCGGCTCGAGCTCGAGGCCTTGAACCAGGCGTGCTGGTTCGAGCTGTGGTTGGGCACCCAGTCGATGACCACCTTGATGCCGCGCGCGTGCGCCTGCTCGACCAGGGCGTCGAAGTCCGCGAGCGTCCCGAACACCGGCTCGACGTCGGTGTAGTCCGAGACGTCGTAGCCGAAGTCCTTCATCGGCGAGGGATAGAAGGGCGAGAGCCAGACCGCGTCGATCCCGAGCTCCTGCAGGTAGTCGAGGTGGGCGATGACGCCGGGCAGGTCGCCGACGCCGTCACCGTTCGCGTCGGCGAACGAGCGCGGATAGATCTGGTACACGACGGCGCTCTTCCACCACGGCTCCTGCGAGTTCGGCATGGAGCCTGGTTCCGCGCGGAGCGGCGAGGGCCTGCCAGCTCAGGCAGCGGGCTTCTGGAAGCGCAGGTCGAGCGAGTCGGTGTGGCCCGACCAGCGCAGCTGCAGCCGCCAGCAGCCGTCGGCCGGCAGGTTCAGGTACGACGGGCCGGGACCGTCCGCGATGACCCGGTGGACCAGCGGTCCGAGCGTGCGGGTGCCGTCCATGCGCTGGGCCCGGATGTAGAGGTCGTCGAGCGGCCGCTGGTGGACGCGCGACACCCACAGCACCTTGTTGCCCCGGTCCTTCGCCTCGGGGAAGGACAGCGGGTAGCCGAAGATCAGCGCCGCGATGTCGCCCGAGCGGCCGACGACGTGGGGCAGCTTCGGCCGCTTCTCCGAGAAGCCCGTGCGGGCCCACTCGGGCAGGACGCCGGTGCTCAGGGCGGGCCGGCACGGCGCTGCGGCGGCGGCGCCCGTGCGCTCGGCACCGGCTCCCGCAGCAGCCGGAAGAACGGCGAGACAGGCCAGGGCGAACGCGCTGCGCGTCAGGAGAGGTCGCATGGAGGAGCTACACCGGCCAGATCGACCGGGTTCCAACATTCTAATTGGTCCTTCGTCCAACCCATATTGACCGGCTGTTCGGGCGGCGACTAGGATCGCTCTCTCGCCCACGCCGCGATCCGCAACCGAGGAGCAGGATGCAGCGTCAACTGATCGGACTCGCCGCCGTCACAGCGGTCGCGGTCGCGGCCACCACGGCCTTCGCCACGCCAACCCAGCAGGGAGCGGCCGCGGCCGGGCACCGGGGCGGCACGCTCAAGCTGCTGTACCAGGGCTCGTTCGGCTCCTGGGATCCACAGATCGACTACACGCTGCAGGGCTGGCAGCTCAAGCAGGCCACCCAGGACGGGCTGGTCGGCTTCAAGAAAGCCCAGGGCACGGCGGCCTACACCATCGTCCCGGACATCGCCACGGCGATCCCGACGCCGACCAAGGGCGGCAAGACCTTCGTCTTCAAGCTCCGCTCCGGCATCAAGTTCTCGAACGGCAAGGTCGTCAAGCCGAGCGACTTCCTGTGGACGTTCCAGCGGATCTTCAAGATCCACACCCCGACGGCCTCGGGCTTCTACGGCGGCATCGTCGGCGCCGCGGCGTGCCTCAAGACCTCGGCCAGCTGCACCCTCAAGGGCGGCGTCATCGCCAACGACAAGGCGAACACGCTGACGATCAACCTCGTCAAGCCGGACGCCGAGTTCCTCGACAAGCTCGCCGTGCCGCACGCGAGCGTCGTGCCCGCCGGTACGCCGAACAAGGATCAGGGCCCGAAGCCGATCCCGTCGACCGGGCCGTACATGGTCAAGACGTACGACACGAACCACCAGATCACGCTGGTGCGGAACCCCTTCTTCAAGCAGTGGTCGAAGGACGCCCAGCCCGACGGCTACCCCGACACCATCACCGAGCGCTTCGACCTCACGGGTGAGGCCGAGGTGACCCAGGTCGAGAACGACCAGGCCGACTGGATCGGCTACTCGATCCCCTCCGACCGCCTCAACGAGCTGGCCACCAAGTACCCGAACCAGCTCCACCTGACGCAGCTCACGGCGAACTGGTACGTCCCGATGAACGTCAACATCCCGCCGTTCAACAACCTCGCCGCGCGCCAGGCAGTGAACTACGCGATCGACCGTGCCGCCGTGATCCGGCTGTTCGGCGGCCCGAACCTGGCCACGGCGAGCTGCCAGGTGCTGCCCACCGGCTTCCCGGGCCACGAGGACTACTGCCCGTACACCAAGAACCCGGGCTCGGGCAAGTGGACGGCGCCCGACATGACCAAGGCCATGGCCCTGATGAAGAAGTCGGGCACCACGGGGCAGAAGGTGGCGCTGGTGGTCGGTGACGACGCGGTCAACAAGGCGGTCGGCACCTACCTGCAGAGCGTGCTGACCAAGCTGGGCTACAAGGCCACGCTGAAGGTGCTGTCCAACAGCATCCAGTTCACCTACATCCAGAACACCAAGAACAAGGTGCAGATCAGCGTGTCGCAGTGGTACCAGGACTACCCGCAGGCGTCCGACTTCCTGAACGTCCTGCTCGGCTGCGGCTCGTTCCACCCCGGCAGCGACACCTCGGTGAACATCGCCGGCTTCTGCAGCAAGCCGATCCAGGCCCAGATGGACAAGGCGTCGGCGCTCGGCGTCACCGACGCGCCCGGCGCCAACAAGCTGTGGGCCAAGGTCGACAGGCTGGCCACGGACCAGGCCCCGTGGGCCACGCTGTTCAGCCCCAAGAACATCGACTTCACCTCGAAGCGGGTCGGGAACTTCGTGTTCTCCTCGCAGTTCTACTTCCTCGTCGACCAGGCCTGGGTCCAGTAGCCCACGCAGCAACTCCCGACGGCGCTCCGCCCGTGGCCCTGACGGCCACGGGCGGGAGCACCAGAGCCAACTCGCCGTGGGTCCTGGCCGGGCGCCGCCTGCGCCGGAACCGCACGGCGATGGTCTCGCTGGCCGGGTTCTGCGTGATCGTGGTGCTGTGCCTGCTGGCGCCGGTGTACGCCCAGCACATCGCCCACACCGACCCGTTCACCTCGAACGTGTCAGGGACGACGATCGTGAACGGAAAAGAGGTGCCGGTCCTGCAGCAGGGCGGCGGCGCCCTCGGCATCGGCGAGACCCCGATCGGGCCGACGTGGGACTTCCACCACTACTTCCTGGGGGCCGACGAGCAGGGCCGCGACGTCGCCGCGCGGGTCCTCTACGGCGGGCGCAACTCGCTGTTCATCGGCGTCGTGTCCGCCCTGATCTGCTGCTTCCTGGCGGCGCTGATCGCGGTGGTCGCCGGCTTCTTCGGCGGGTTCGTTGACAACTTCCTGGCCCGGCTGCTCGACATCATCTGGGCGTTCCCGGTCTACCTGCTGGCGATCTCGATCTCCATCGTGGCCCTGACCAGCGGGCTGCACCTCGGGCTCGTCACGATCGGCGCCGGGAGCCTGTGGCTGCCCATCGGGATCATCGCGATCATCTACGTCCCGTACGTGGCCCGACCGATCCGCGGCCAGGTGCTCTCGCTGCGCCAGCGGGAGTTCGTGGACGCCGCGATCGCGCATGGGCGCCCCCAACCGCTTCCTGCTGCTGTCGGAGATCGTCCCGAACATCGTGACGACGGTCATCGTCTTCTTCCCGCTGATGGTGGCCACCAACATGCTCACCGAGTCGGCGCTGTCGTTCCTGTCGATCGGCGTGCAGCCGCCGAACGCGAGCTGGGGGACGATCATCAACGACGGCCAGGGCCTGCTCTACACGCGGCCCGCGGTGGCCATCGCGCCGGGGATCGCGATCGTCCTGACGGTGCTGACGCTGAACGTCTTCGGGGACGGCGTGCGCGACGCGCTCGACCCGCGGGCCCGGCTGCGGACGGGCAAGACGCCGTGACCGTCTTCCTCATCCGCCGGTTCTTCTCGATGATCTTCGTGATGTTCGCGATCAGCGTGCTCGTCTACCTGATCTTCTTCGCCACGCCCGGCGTCGACCCCGCCGCCCGGATCGCGGGGCGCAACGCCACCCCGGAGACGCTCGCGGCGGTGAAGCACGACTTCGGGCTCGACCGGCCGCTGCCCATCCAGTACGCGATCATGATGAAGAAGCTGTTCATCAGCCGCGACCTGACGTCGTTCGTGAACCGCGGGGTGAAGGTGATCCCGGAGGTCACGGGCGCGGCGCCGGTCACGCTCTCGCTGGTGCTCGGGGCCGCCATCATCTGGGTGGTCGTCGCGGTCGCGATGGGAACGGTGGCCGCCGTCTCACGAGGAACCTTCGTCGACCCCCTGCTGATGGTGCTCGGTCTGATCGGCATCTCGATGCCGGTGTTCTGGCTCGGCGAGGTGGTGAACCTGCTCACCCAGTCGACCCTGCACGACTCGATCTTCCACTGGGTGCCACCGCTCGGCTACACCCCGTTCGCCCAGGACCCGGCGATGTGGGCCAAGCAGCTGCTGCTGCCGTGGCTCACGCTCTCGATCCTGTACATCGGCTTCTACGGGCGGGTGCTGCGCTCGAGCATCCTCGAGGTCGAGAACGAGGACTACGTGCGCACCGCGAGAGCCAAGGGCCTGAGCGAGCGGCGGGTGATGACCAGGCACATCCTGCGCACCTCGATGGTCACCTTCGTCTCGCTCTTCGGGCTCGACTTCGCAGCCCTGGTCGGCGGCGGCGCGCTGCTCACCGAGGTCGTCTTCGGCCTGCCGGGCGTCGGCCTGCTGACCTACCAGTCGCTCGGCTCGCTCGACCTGCCGGTGATCATGGCGACCGTGATGTACGCGGCGTTCTTCGTGGTCGTCGCGAACACGGTCGTCGACGTCGTCTACGCCATCCTGGATCCCCGCGTGCGCGTTGGCTGACACCGAGCCCCTCATCGAGGTGCGGGACCTGCACGTCTCGTTCCACACCGAGGACGGGCTCGTGAGGGCCGTCGACGGCATCACGTTCAGCGTGCGTGCCGGCGAGGTGCTCGGGATCGTCGGCGAGTCGGGGTCGGGGAAGAGCGTGACCGCGCTCTCGATCATGCGGCTGATCCGCGACCCGAACGCGGACTTCGACGGCCAGGTGCTGTACCGCGGGCAGGACCTGTTCGCGCTCTCGCCGAAGCGCATGCGCGAGGTCCGCGGCTCGGACATCGCGATGGTCTTCCAGGACCCGATGACCTCGCTGACGCCGGTGTACCGGGTCGGCTGGCAGATCGCCGAGCAGATCCGGGCCCACGAGAAGATCTCGAAGCGCAACGCCAGGAAGCGGGCCATCGAGCTCCTGAAGGCGGTCGGGATCCCCCGCGCCGAGATGCGCGTCGACGACTACCCGCACCAGTTCTCGGGCGGCATGCGCCAGCGCGTGATGATCGCGATGGCCCTGTCCTGCAACCCGTCGGTGCTGATCGCCGACGAGCCGACGACGGCGCTCGACGTGACCATCCAGGCGCAGATCCTGGAGCTCGTCCTGCAGCTCCGCGAGGAGCGCGGCTCGGCGGTGGTCATCATCACCCACGACATGGGCGTCGTCGCCGACGTCGCCGACCGGGTGCTCGTGATGTACGCGCGGCAAGGTCGTCGAGGACAGCCCGAAGCTCGAGCTGTTCGCCAATGCCCAGCACCCCTACACCTGGGGGCTGATGGGCTCGATCCCGCGGCTCGACCGCCCGAAGCCGCTGCGGTTGACGACGATCCCGGGCCGCCCGCCGTCACTGCTCGACCTGCCGCCCGGCTGCGCTTTCGCGCCGCGCTGTGCGCACGCCCACGCGGCCTGCGAGCGTCCGGTCCAGCTCGAGGCGAAGGTGCGGCCGGACCACCGCGACCGCTGCATCCTGCCGGTGGCCCGCAAGATCGAGCTGCGCGAGCCCATGATCCACCCCGAGCAGGTCTCGTGACCGGCACGCTGCTCGAGCCCCACGAACCCGCGAAGGAGTAGCCGTCTCATGGCCGTCAGGACCGCCGAGGGGCACGTCGAGTGGGACACGCACACGACCTGGTACCGGATCGTCGGCGAGCTCGACCCGCGGGCCACGCTCGCGCCACTGGTCATCGCCCACGGCGGGCCGGGGTCGACCCACGACTACGTCGCCCCGATCGCCGACCTGCTCGAGCCGAGCGGCCGGGCCTGCGTGCTGTACGACCAGCTCGGCAGCGGGCGGAGCCAGCACCTGCGGCACGCGCCGGCCGACTTCTGGACGGTCGACCTGTTCAAGCGGGAGCTGACGGCGCTCGTCGAGGCGCTGGGCATCGCGGCCCGCTACCACCTGCTGGGCCAGTCCTGGGGCGGGATGCTGGCGATGGAGCACGCGCTCGACCACCCCCAGGGGCTGCTGTCGATCGCGGTCTGCGACTCGCCGGCGAGCATCCCGCTGTGGGTCGCGGAGGCGAACCGGCTGCGCGCCGACCTCCCGCAGGAGGTCCAGGACACGCTGACCAGGCACGAGACCGACGGGACGACCTCGGACCCGGCCTACGAGGCGGCGACGGAGGTCTTCTACCGCCGCCACCTGTGCCGCCTGGCCGAGTGGCCCGAGGCGTTGACGGCGTCGTTCGCCCAGATGGCCGACGACTCGACCGTGTACCACACGATGAACGGGCCGAGCGAGTTCCACTGCGTCGGCAGCCTCAAGGAGTGGGACATCACCGACCGGCTGCCCGAGATCGACGTGCCGACGCTGCTCGTGTCCGGGCGCCACGACGAGGCGACGCCGCACATCGTGGAGCAGATCGACCAGCGCATCCCGAACAGCCGCTGGGTGCTGCTCGAAGCGTCGAGCCACACGCCGCACCTCGAGGAGCCCGAGGCGTTCCGGGCGGCGGTCGAGGGCTTCCTGGCGGAGGTCGACCGGGCGTAGGTCGCGGCCTGAGCCTGCAATCGTGCCTGCAGCATGAAGACCCTCCATGTCCGCGAACGTCGCCGACGATCTGCATCGGGCCCTCGAGGGGCGCGTGCCGAGGGGTAGTCGACGCCAGCGCACTCGTGGAGCTCGGTGCTCGACCGCCCAGCTACGGGCCAGATCGCCGGACTGATCACGACACGTCGGGAAGCGGCGACGAGGTCGAGGAGCAGCGGGTCGACCGCGCGTAGGTCGCACGCGCCCGGGCAGGGCGGCGGTCTAGACTGGATCGCATGGCCAACCTCCCCGCACGGCAGCAGAAGAAGGGCCAGCTCGTCCGCACCGGCTACCTCGGCATCGGGGTCGGCGCGGTGCTGTTCCTCCTCGCGATCCTCACGACGTCCTGGGTCCTCGGGATCTTCGGGCTCGTCGTGCTGGGGATCGCCGGCTGGCTGACGACGATCTTCCGCGGAGCCTAGGCCGCTTCCTCGACCGGCTCGATGCCGGTCGGCGCGCCCGCCGGAACCGTCGCCTCCGCGTGGTGGTACTTGCCGCCGCGCAGGAGCGAGGCCACGGCCGCGATCAGGCAGGCGACGATCGCGAACACGAACGCGTAGACCAGCGCCGTGTGGAACGGCGACGCGATCAGGTGCGGGAAGAACTGGCGCCCGGTGATCTGGGCGCTCTGGCCCGGCGGCAGCGAGTGCAGGACGTGCGGCCCGAGCAGCGTGGCCATCGGGTTGTAGCCCAGGAACGAGGCGAACAGGGTGGCCACCGGCGGCAGGTGCGAGATCCGGGCGGCGTCGGCCGCCGGCACGCCGTGGGCCATCGAGACCGGTCTGCATGGTGTGCGGCAGGGCTGCCGACAGGCCGATGATCATCAGGGTGAAGAACACCCCGATCGAGAGCACGCTCGCGGAGTTCATGAACGTGGCCAGCATCCCCGCGCCGGCGCCGCGCTGCTCGCGCGGGAGCGCGTTCATCACCCCGGCGCTGTTCGGCGACGCGAACAGCCCCATCCCGATCCCGTTCAGCAGCAGGATCGCCGCGAACCAGATGTAGGCGAAGTCGACCGGCAGCACGATCAGCAGGAAGAAGCTGAGCGCGGCCAGCAGCATCCCGCCGGTGGCGAACGGCCGGGCCCCGAAGCGGTCCGAGAGCCAGCCCGACGCCGGCCCGGCGATCAGGAAGCCGGCGATCAGCGGGAGCATGTAGATCCCGGCCCACAGCGGGGTCTCGGAGAAGTCGTAGCCGTGCTGCGGCAGCCAGATCCCCTGCAGCCAGATGATCAGGATGAACTGCAGGCCGCCGCGGCCCATCGCCGCCAGCAGCGAGGCCAGGTTGCCGGCCGCGAAGGCCCGGATGCGGAAGAGGTCGAGGTGGAACATCGGCTCCTCGACGTGCCGCTCGATGACGCAGAACGCGGCCAGGAAGACGAGGCCGCCGATCAGCATGCTGAGGACGAACGGGTTGGTCCAGCCCATGTCGTGCCCGCCGTACGGCTGGATCCCGTAGGTGATCCCGATCATCACGCCGATGAGGCCGAGCGCGAACGTGACGTTGCCCCACCAGTCGATCGTCGCCGGGCGCTTCTCGCCGAGCTCGCGCAGCGTGTGGTAGGCCCAGAACGTCGCCCCGATCCCGATCGGCACCGAGACCAGGAAGATCAGCCGCCACGAGATCGGCGCGAGGACGCCGCCCACCACGAGGCCGATGAACGAGCCCGCGATGGCGGCGATCGAGTTCACGCCCATCGCCAGCCCGCGCTGCTCGGGCGGGAAGGCGTCGGTCAGGATCGCGCTCGAGTTGGCGAACAGCAGCGCGCCGCCGACGCCCTGGCCGATGCGCATGACGATCAGCCACAGCGCCGCGTGCGGTGCCGTGCATCCAGGTGATCGAGAGCAGCACCGAGAACACGGTGAACACGGCGAAGCCGAGGTTGAACATGCGCACCCGGCCGTAGATGTCGCCGAGCCGGCCGAGGCTCACCAGCAGCACGGCCATGACGACCATGAACCCGAGGATCAGCCAGAGCAGGTAGCTCGTGTTGCCCGGCGCCAGCGGGATCGATGCCGATGCCGCGGAAGATGTCGGGCAGCGCGATCAGCAGGATCGACGCGTTGATGGTGGCCATCAGCATCCCGAGCGTCGTGTTCGAGAGCGCCACCCACTTGTAGTCCACCTTGCTGATTCTCACCTTAACGTAAGAATACAGAAGGTGCGGCTCGGCGGCGCTACGAGAGCCGCTTCACCCCGCTGCGCGAGAGCAGGAACCCGTGGCCGGACGGCACCGTGCAGCGCATCCCGGCCATCAGCGACACGCAGCGGAACGGCCCGAGCTGCGTCGCGTGCCCGTAGCGCAGCGTGAACGCGTTCGTGGGCCCGTCGCCGATGCACCGCTGGCCGGTGCACACCCGCAGGCCGCCGGTTCGGTTCATGTGGACCGAGCGCAGGGGCTCGAACGTCTGGCAGTACGCCGCGTCCGGGATCCCGGCGCCGCGCTGCCAGTCGAGCTCGCACTGGATGTTCCGCGACGGCGAGTGGAACCAGCGACCGCCGCCGGCGACCGCCGCCGGGGCGGCGACGAGCAGCACGAGCAGCGCGAGCAGGAGACGGGACATGCGGAGCAGCCTAGTGCGCCCGGACCCTCGGGTCGAGAACGGCGTAGACGATGTCGACCACGATGCTCGAGAGCACGATGAACGCCGCGGCCAGCAGCACGGTGCCGATGATCACCGGCAGGTCCTGCTGCACCACCGACTGCACCGCGAGGGCGCCGAGGCCCTGCAGGCCGAAGACCTGCTCGGTGATGATGGCGCCGCCGAGCAGCACCCCGAGGTCGATGCCGAGCTGGGTCACCGCGGGCGTCAGGGCGCTGCGCAGCGCGTGCCGGTAGACCACCCGCCGCTCCGACATCCCCTTCGAGCGGGCGGTGCGGATGTAGTCCTCGTCGAGCACGTCGAGCATCGCCCCGCGCGTCAGCCGGGTGTACGTCGCGGCGGTCGCCAGGGCCAGCGTGATCCACGGCAGGAGCAGGTGGTGGGCCCACGCCAGCGGGTCCTGGGTGAGCGGCACGTAGCCGCTCGGCGGGAAGACCTCCCAGCCGGCCAGCGTGAGCCGGTAGAACAGGAAGTACAGGAAGATCAGCCCGAGCAGGAAGACCGGCATCGAGTAGAACAGGAGCGACGCGCCGGTCACCGTGCGGTCGACCCAGGAGCGCGGCCGGGTCGAGGCGAGGACGCCGAAGCCGATTCCCATCAGCAGCCACAGGACGGCGGCGCCGATGGCCAGCGACGCGGTCACCGAGATCCGCGACTCGATCAGGTCGGTGACCGCCGTCGAGTTGTAGTACGAGTAGCCGAGATCGCCGTGCAGGAGCCGCGTCAGGAACGACCAGTACTGGCTCAGCACGGGCCGGTCGAGCCCCAGACGGTGCTGCACCAGGGCCACCGTCTCGGGCGTCGCCTGGCGGCCGGCGAGGAGGCGCGCGACGTTGTGCGGCGCGACGAAGAACATGATGAACACGACCGTCGTGATCGTCCACAGGACGACGGCTCCGAGCAGCAGGCGGCGGATCAGGAACCGCAGCATCAGCGCCGGAAGAGCCGCTCCCCGCGGGGGTCGAAGGCGTCGCGCACGCTGTCGCCGAGCAGGTTGAACGCCAGCGTGGTGATCAGCAGCGCCGCGCCGGGGAACAGCACGAACCACCAGGCGACCCGGTAGTAGCCGAGCGAGTCGGACAGCATGTTCCCCCACGTCGCCGTCGGCGGCACGACGCCGAGGCCGAGGAACGAGAGCGTCGCCTCGAACACGATCGCCGCCGGGACGAGCAGCGTCAGGTAGACGATGATCGGCGCGACCAGGTTCGGCAGGACGTCGACGAACATGATCCGCGCGTCGCCCGCGCCGAGCGAGCGCGCCGCCTCCACGAACTCGCGCTCGCGCAGCGACAGGGTCTGGCCGCGCACCACCCTGCCGATCGAGGCCCACGAGAAGAACGCGATCACCAGGATCGAGATCTCGAGGCTCGGCCCGACGATCGACACCAGGGCGATCGCGAAGAGCAGGAACGGGAACGACAGGATCACGTCCATGAAGCGGGCCAGGACGGTGTCGACGGTCCCGCCGAAGTAGCCCGCCGCGAGCCCGACGACCACGCCCACGAAGACGGCCGCGACGCTCGCGACGATGCCCGAGAGCAGCGAGATCCGGGCCCCGTAGGCCACCCGCACCAGGACGTCACGGCCGAGCGAGTCGGTGCCCCACCAGAACTCGCTGCTCGGCCCCTTCGGCAGGCCGGCCTCGTCCAGGCCGGTGTCCGGGAACTGCTCGTTCGGCCCGTGCCCGGTGAGGTGGACCAGCAGCGGCGCGGCCAGGGCGAACAGCCCGATCAGGATGATGGTCACGGTGCAGCCGATCGCCACCTTGTCGGAGCGAAGGCGCATCCAGGCGAGCTGCCAGGGGCTGCGGCCGATGATCGCCTCGGGCACGTCGAGCGTCGGCACCGGGTCGGCGACCACGTCGAGCTCGGGCCGCACGCGTACCGTGATCGCTGCCCGGTCCGGCACCGCCTGCAGGTCGAGGTGCTCGGTCACCGGATAGTGGCACGCCGTCGGGTGGGTCGACGGGTCGCCGGCGCGGGCCTCGAGCACGGGGCTGTCGGTGGCGCAGCGCTCCTTCGCCCGCGGGCAGCGCGGGTGGAAGCGGCAGCCGGACGGCGGCTCGATCGGCGACGGGACGTCGCCCGTCAGCAGGATCCGCTCGCGCCGGTCGGCCACGTCGGGGTCGGGCACCGGCAGGGCCGAGAGCAGCGCCGTGGTGTACGGGTGGCGGGCCGTGTCGAACAGGGTGTCCGTGTCGGCGACCTCGACGACCTTCCCCAGGTACATCACCGCGACCCGGTCCGAGACGTGGCGCACCACCGACAGGTCGTGGGCGATGAACACGTAGGTCAGGCCGAGCTCCTGCTGCAGATCGGTCAGCAGGTTCATGATCTGGGCCTGGATCGAGACGTCGAGCGCCGACACCGGCTCGTCGCAGACGACCAGCTCGGGCTTCAGCGCGAGCGCCCGGGCGATCCCGATGCGCTGGCGCTGGCCGCCCGAGAACTCCGCGGGGAAGCGGTTGTAGTGCTCGGCGTTCAGCCCGACGAGCTCCATCAGCTCCTGCACCCGCCGGCGCCGCTCCTTCCCCTCGCACACGTTGTGCAGCGCGAACGGGTCGCCGATGATCGAGCCCACCCGGCGGCGCGGGTTCAGCGCGCCGTAGGGGTCCTGGAAGATCATCTGCATGCGCCGGCGGAACGGCCGCAGCTGCTGGCGCGAGAGCCGCGAGATGTCCTGCCCGTCGAAGACCACCTGCCCCGCGGTGAGCGGCTGCAGCCGGGTCAGGCAGCGCGCCAGGGTCGACTTGCCGCAGCCGGTCTCGCCGACCAGGCCGAGCGTCTCGCCCCGTCGCACCTCGAGGTCGACCCCGTCGAGCGCCTGCACCACGTCGCCGCCGCCGGGCAGGAGGCGGGTCGAGCGCAGGTGGAAGTGCTTGACCAGCCCGTGGGTCGAGATCAGGACGTCGCCGCCGCCGCGCCTCACGCCACCGCCTCGCGGCCGGCGGCCAGCCAGCAGGCCGAGCGGTGTCCCTCGCCCACGTCGAGCAGCGGCGGGTCCTCGCGCAGGCAGCGCCCGAAGGCCTCGCTGCAGCGCGGGTGGAACGGGCAGCCGCTCGGAAGCTGGATGAGGCTCGGCGGCAGCCCCGGGATCGGCGTGAGCCGCTCGCGCGTCCCGCCCTGGGCCGGCAGCGAGGCCAGGAGCCCGCGGGTGTACGGGTGGTGCGGGTCGTAGTACAGCGTCCGGCGGTCGGCCGTCTCCATCGCCCGCCCGGCGTACATGACGAGGACGTCGTCGGCGATCTCCGCGAGCAGCCCGAGGTCGTGGGTGATCATCACGATCGCCGTGCCGAACTCCTGCTGCAGCCGGCGCATCAGGTCGACGATCTGGGCCTGCACGGTCACGTCGAGCGCGGTGGTCGGCTCGTCGGCGATCAGGAGCCGCGGGTTCAGGGCGACGGCCATCGCGATCATCGCCCGCTGGCGCATCCCGCCCGAGAACTGGTGCGGGTAGTCGTCGACGCGGCGCGCCGGCTGCGGGATCCCGACCAGGCCGAGCAGCTCGATCGCCCGCTGGTGCGCCTGCCGCCGCGACGCCGGCTCGTGCAGCCGGATCATCTCGGCGATCTGCCAGCCGATCCGGAACTGCGGGTGCAGGCTCGAGAGCGGGTCCTGGAAGATCATGCCGATCCGGGCACCGCGGATCGCCCGCAGCTCGTCGGGCCGGGCCGACAGCAGGTCGCGCCCCTCGAACAGTGCCTCGCCCGAGGTGTGCGCGCCCTGCGTCAGCCCGACGATGGTGAGCGCCGAGACGGTCTTGCCCGAGCCGGACTCGCCGACGATCCCGAGCGTCCTCCCCCGGTCCAGGGTGAAGGACACGCCGCGCACCGCCTGCACCACACCGTCGCCGGTGTTGAAGGAGACGGCCAGGTCGCGGACGTCGAGCAGCGGCTCAGCTGTCACCCGCTGCCCGCCGTCACTGGATCCAGACGTTCGTGGGGTCGCAGCTGAGCGTGAAGAAGAAGAACGTGCAGCCCTGCAGCCGGGACGAGTGGAAGAGGGGCCACTTCTGGATGTTGATGGGGACGTTGGCGACGTCCTTGGCCAGGAACGCGTTCGCCTTCGCCCAGAGCGTCGCCGCCTGAGCGCTGGTCTTCGCGGTCAGCGCCTGGGCGACCAGCGTGTTGGCGGCCGGGTTGTCGTAGCCACCGAAGTCGTTCGACCCGGTGCCCGGCTGGGTGAACAGCGGCTGGATGGTCGAGCGCCCGTTGTTGCCGAACCAGTCCGGGATCCAGCCCGGCGGGGCGATGTCCCAGACGTCGCGCTTGGCGGTGCTCGGCTGGGTCAGGTACTTGCCGTAGAAGTCCGACTGGGTCGACGGCACGAGCGTCACCTTGAAGCCGCCGGCGTTCAGGCTCGACTGCAGCGACTGGGCCACGCGCGGGGCCGG
Organism: uncultured Actinomycetes bacterium; assembly: GCA_963794695.1. Taxonomy (GTDB): domain Bacteria; phylum Actinomycetota; class Thermoleophilia; order Gaiellales; family JALYLC01; genus CAWCFJ01. The sequence continues at coordinate 32,252 of CAWCFJ010000003.1, forward strand.
ATCGCTGGTCGAGTACAGGAGCTTGATCGGCAGCCCGTTCGGGAAGCCGGCCTTCGCCAGGAGGGCCTTCGCGCCGGCGGGGTCGCCGCTGCCCTTGTTGGACGGGAACGGGTTGAAGTTCGGGATGTAGCCGACGTTGCCGGGCAGGATGATCTGGTTCGTGGTGGTGGTGATCGCCTTGCCGCCGAGGATCTTGACGATCGAGTTCTTGTCCACCGCCAGCGCGACGGCCTGGCGCACGAGCTTGTTCTTCATCGGGCCGGCGTACTGGTTCAGCGCCAGGTACGTCCCGATGCCCACGTCGTAGGGGCCGCTCGGCCCGATGATCAGCCGCTTGTCCTTGTTGGCCAGGAGCTGCGGGATGTCCTGGGTGGGCGGCACGATGTCCCACTCGAGGTCGCCCGAGCCTGCCTCGATCTGCTGCTGCACGCTCTCGGAGGACAGGCCCTCGGTGACGTCGATCTCGTCGACCCAGGCCTTGCGCAGCGGGTCGGTGCTCGCCTGCCAGGCGGGGTTGCGCTTCAGCACGAAGCTCTTCGTGGGCGTGTACTTGGTGATCGCGTACGGCCCGTCGGAGAGCGTGTGCTGGCGCAGCGGCGCGCTGTCGGGCACGTACTGGTCGTACTCCACCGGCCGGGCCGAGGCGAAGCCCATGGCCAGGATGTTCAGGAAGTCCGGCGCCGGCGAGGTCAGCTTGAACACCAGCGTCAGGTCGTTCTTGGCGATCACGCCCGCGAGCGGGTGGCTGTTCGCGTAGCCGCTGATCGCCGCGGCCGTCGCCTTGACCTTGCCGATCGCGGCGCAGTACTTCGCCATCCCGACGATCGTGCTCGTGTAGTAGCCGGGCGCGCCGACCGGCGAGGCCGGGTTGCACAGCACCTTGAACTCGCGCACGAAGTCGGCGGCGGTCACCTGCCGTGCGGGCGAGGAGTTCCACATCACGCCCTTGCGCAGGTGGAACGTGTAGGTCTTGCCGTCGGCGCTGATGCCGTTGCCCCGCGACGGCACCGAGGTGGCGACGTCGGCGACGACCTTCTGCGAGGCGATGAACGACGGGGCGTTGGCGTACGAGACGAGCTGGCGGGTGAACATCCGGCCGAGCAGCGTGCTCACCGTGTAGTACGCGCTCACCGGGTCGAGGTTGAAGATGTCGCTCGAGCCGAGCAGCTTGAGCGTGCCGCCCTTCTTCGGGGTGGCCGCCTGCTGGCGGCCCCCTGCCGTGGCGACGGCCCCGGCGGCGACCACGACGAGCGCCGCAAGGGCCAGCGCGAGCACGCGGCGGCGGGCCGTTGCACGGCGCCTCTCGGGACGGGCTACCCCTGGTCCGACGCGCGGATCGTGCGACATGGCAGCGCTCCTCTCTCCTCGACCGTGGCGGGATTCTCAGACAGCAAAGGGATCCAAGTCAAGGCTCGGGATCTCACGGCATACGGTTGGAGGAACGTCCTTGCACCTGAATGCAGCCGATCGCTAAATTGGCCAGCCCAGCAAGGGCCGCCGAAAGGGATCCCATTCTGTCGTCGGGGCTGAGTTGACGAGCGGCCGCGGAAAGCTCACCGAGCGGGCCTACGAGCACGTGCGCGACGGGATCCTGCGCGGCCGGCTCCCGGTCGGCGCACCGCTCGCGGAGAACGAGATCGCCGCCGAGCTCGGCCACTCCCGGATGCCGGTCCGCCAGGCGCTCGGCCTCCTCCTGCAGGAAGGGCTGGTCGAGGTCGGCCCCCGCCGCCAGCTCGTCGTCCGCGGCTTCACCAAGGAGCACCGCGACGAGCTGATGGAGCTGCGCGAGTCGCTCGAGGGCATCTCGGTGCGGCGCGCCTGCGAGGTGCTGACGATGGACGACGTCGACCAGCTGCGGCTGCTGCTGATGCGCCAGCGCCGGGCCGCGGTCGAGGGGCGCGAGGACGATCTGATCGCCCTCGACGAGGAGTTCCACCTGCGCATCGCGGTGGCCTCCCGGCTGCCGATCGTGACCCGCTTCCTCGAGCAGCTCCGGGGGTTCGTGCGGGTGATGCGGCTCGGCTCGGCGCGCGACCCGGACCACCTGCTGGAGGTGGTCGCAGAGCACGAGGCGATCCTGGACGCGATCGAGCGGCGCGACGCCCGCGGCGCCCACGCTGCGCTGACCCACCACCTGCACACCGCGGCGTACGTGCGCGGCGGCGTGTAGCCTCCGTAGGCGCTCCCCGGGCCACCGGCTCGGCCACCGGCATCTCCCCGGTCAGCGCCCGCGCCAGCCGGTCGAGGGCCGCGCACAGCTCCTCGTCGTTCTCGGTGTCCCAGCCGTCGAGCAGGCCGCGCAGGTGCGCCTGGCGGGCCGCCAGGAGCTGGTCGAGGGCCGCCCGGCCGGGCGGCGTCGAGCGCCAGGTCGCCGTTGCCGGCCACGTAGCCGCGGCCCTGCAGGCGCTCGACCAGCGGGCCGAGCCGCTCGGCCGGCACGCCCAGCGAGGCCGCCAGCGCGTCCGGGGCGATCGGCTCGCGCTCGGCGAGCCGGGCCAGCACCCAGCTCTCCTGCGGGGCGATGTCGATGCCCGAGTCCGCGATCAGCTCCTCGTACATCTGCAGGCGGCCCTCCTTGCGCAGCAGGGTGCCGACGATCCGCTCGAGCTCGCGCTCGGAGCTGTCCTCCCGCGGCGAGGCGAACGACTCGCCGACGCCCTCGGCGGCCGCGGTCTGGCGCAGCGGCACCTCCTGCAGCAGCCAGGTCAGCAGGAACGCCAGGATCGAGATCCCGGCCGCGGCCAGGAACACCGGCTGCAGGGCAGACGGCGAAGCTCTCGACGTACGGCCGGTGGATCGCCGGCGGCAGCTGCGACGACGACGGCCGGATTGGCGGCGGTGGGCACGTCTCCCGCGACCGGCAGGCGCGAGGACAGCTCGTCCGCCAGCCGGTTCGAGAAGATCGCCCCGAACAGGGAGACGCCGATCGAGCCGCCGACCTGCCGGAACAGCGTCGAGCCGGACGTGGCCACCCCGAGCAGCCGGTACGGGACGGCGTTCTGGGCCGCCAGCACCAGCACCTGCATCACCATGCCGAGCCCCAGGCCGAGGATCAGCATGTAGCCCGCGACGACCCAGACCGAGGTGTCCACGCCGATGGTCGCGAGCAGGAACAGCGAGACGGCCATCAGCGCGGTGCCGATGATCGGGAAGGGGCGGTACCTGCCGGTCTTCGAGATCAGGTTGCCGCTGACGATCGAGGTCACGAGCACGCCGGCCATCAGCGGCAGGAGCTGCAGGCCGGACGCCGTCGCGCTGCGGCCCTTGACCACCTGCAGGTACAGCGGCAGGAACGTCACCGACCCGAACAGCGCGAGGCCGACGATGAAGCCGACGGCGCTGGTCGTCGTGAACGTCCGGTTGCGGAACAGCTCGAGCGGCAGGATCGGCCTCCTCCGCCCGGGCCTCGATGAACGGGAAGGCCACCAGGAGGACGACGCCGAGCACGATCAGCCCGATGATCACCGGCGAGGTCCAGTCGTAGGTCGTCCCGCCGAGGCTCGTGAACAGCACGATCGACGACAGGGAGCCGGCCAGGACGGCTGCGCCGAGGTAGTCGATCTTGTGGTGGACGTGGTTCGCCTTCGAGTGGAACGTGACGCCGATGACCACGAACGCCAGCGCGCCGATGGGCACGTTGACGTAGAAGATCCAGCGCCACGACAGGTTGTCCACGAAGAACCCGCCGAGCAGCGGCCCGATCACGGTGGAGATGCCGAAGACCGCGCCGAAGAACCCCTGGTAGCGGCCGCGCTCGCGGGGCGGGATGATGTCCCCGACGACGGCCATGGTGGTGACCATCAGGCCGCCGCCGCCGAGGCCCTGGATGGCCCGGAAGGCGATCAGCTCGCCCATGTTCTGCGACAGGCCGCACAGGATCGACCCGGCCAGGAACAGGACGATGGCGACCTGCAGCAGGATCTTGCGGCCGTAGAGGTCGCCGAGCTTGCCGTACAGCGGCCCGGAGATGGTCGACGCCAGGAGGTAGGCGGTGACCACCCAGGACAGGTGGTTGATCCCGCCGAGGTCGCCGACGATCGTCGGCAGCGCCGTCGACACGATGGTCTGGTCGAGCGAGGCCAGCAGCAGCACCAGGAGCAGCGCGCCGAAGATCAGCCGCACCTGCTTGGAGTCGGGCGACGCGGCCGGCGCCGGCGGACTCGCTTCGGCCACGCTCATTCCCGCTCCTCGTCGGATCGGGCACCGCCGAGCTCTGCCCGGCGGGCCTCGAGGCGGCGCAGCTTGGCCGACAGCTCCCGGCTGAACGCGGCCAGCGTCTCGCGGCGCTCGCGGACCAGCTGCAGCTGCCGTTCCACCAGCGGGATCGACGCCTCGACGATGCGCAGACGCTCGGCGTCGTCGGTGGTGTCGGCCCACTCGGCGCGCAGGCTGGCGCGGGCCTCCTCGGCCTCGGCCAGCGCGACCATCTCCTCGATCGACAGTCCGAGCAGGTCGCGCAGGCGGATGAGCTCGCGCAGGCGGGTGACGTCGGCCTCGCCGTACAGGCGGTGGCTGCCCTTGGCCCGGTCCGAGCCCGTTCCCAGGAGCCCGCGCTCCTCGTAGTATCGGATCGTGCGCGCCGTGATGCCCACCCGCTCGGCCACCTCGCCGATGCGCAGGCGGCGCTCCTTCGTCTGCGCCGGCATGCGTCCCTCCTCCGTCCATGGACATCGCGCCTGCTCGGCGCTATACTTAACGTCAACGTAAACTAGCAGACGAGGGCTCCAGTGACGGTCTGGACGATCTCCGCAGAGGAGGGCACGGGTGGCGACGCGATCGCCGCGCTGCTCGCCGAGCGCGCAGGCGTCCCGTTGCTGGACCGCGAGGCGCTCGCCGTGCTGGCCCGCGAGATCCAGAAGGACTTCGAGCTCTGCGACGTCGAGGCGATCGAGGAGCACCTCGTCGGGCGCCTCGCCCCGCTGGCGCTCGGCGTGGCCGTCAGCGGCGGGTCGCCCGAGGCGGTGCGCGAGCTGCGGCTCCGCCAGTGCCTGCCCGAGCTGGCCCACGCGCTGCTGAAGACGGCGTCGCGCTGGCCGGCCGTGATCCTCGGCCCCGCCGCCTTCGCGGGCCTGCGCGAGCACCCCTCGTCGGTGCACGTGCGGCTGCGGGCGCCGGTCGACTGGCGGGTCGCCCGGGTGGCCCGCGCGCGGCTGCTCGACAGGAAGAAGGCCGAGAAGGTGGTGCGCCACGAGGACCACCTCCAGCGCGCCTGGGCGAAGGCCGTCTTCCACGTGAACATCGACGACCCGTGCGCCTTCACCCTGGTGATCGACGTGAGCCGGCTCGCGCCGGACCGGATCGTCGACCTGCTGCTGGCCGCCGGCGGGGTCGAGCTGGGCCAGGACGAGCCGGCCTTCGTCGGCTAGAGGCTCCTACCCCGGGTACCAGACCGTCCGCGGGTCGTCGGCGGCGCGCTCGTAGGCCCAGGCCTCGTCCACCAGCCGGCGCAGGTCGTGCTGCGGCCGCCAGCCGAGCAGGAGCTTCGCCTTCGCGTTGTCCAGCCAGGTCGAGTGGAACGGCGTCGGAACGTCGACCGTGGGCAGCCCCCGGGACGCGGACAGGTAGGCGCCGAGCTCGCCGTAGTCCACCGGCTCGTCGGTGCAGACGTTGAAGGTCTGCCGCCGCGCCGCAGGGTTGTCGAGGGCGGCCAGGATCGCGTCGACCAGGTCCTCGACGTGCACGAAGTTCCGCTTCACCGGCTGGCCCTGCGGATCGAGCATGACCGGGACGGTGCCGCTGGCGACGTAGGCGTCGGCGCGCTCGGCGCCGACGAGGTCCCGCCAGCGCGGGCCGCCGAAGACGTCCTCGCCGAACGACAGCTGGTAGCGGAAGTCGTCCTTCTCCATGATCCAGGGTGCGCGCAGGCAGCAGACGTTCAGGTCGTACTGGATCCCGTACTGCTCGACCATCGTCTCCTCGAGCACCTTCGACAGCGCGTAGCAGCCCGGGTAGGCCGTGAGGCCCTGGGTCTCGGTCACCGGGAGCGGATGCGGGTAGACGAAGTGGCCGACCGCGGCGTCGCCGCCGACCAGGACGAGCTGGCGGAAGGTCGGGCTCTCGCGGCACGCCTCGAGCAGCCAGAACAGCCCCTTGACGGCCACGTCCATGATCGTGTCCGGCGTCTCCTTGCTCGTCGCCAGGTGCACGACGTGGGTGGCGCCGGCGACCGCCCGCTCGACCACCTCGCGCTGCTCGATCGAGCCGCTCACGACCTCGAGCCGCGGGCCAGCCTCGAGCTGGCGGTTGTGACACAGGGCCCGCACGCCGGCGGCCGCGAACGGACCGTCGCCCGGCGCGAGCAGCCGTCCCAGAAGGGTCTGCCCGACCTTCCCGGTCGGCCCGGTCACCAGGATCCGCGGCGCGTCGGCCACGCCGCGAGTATGACGGCGCTACGCTCGGCACGGCGAACAGCACCACGGTCGGCGCCTCGCGGCTGCCGAGCAGGCTCTCGGCGTCGGCCTCGCTGGCGTCGAGCCGCTCGACCGTCGCGCCGAGCGCCTCGAGGAACGCGTCCGGCGGGTCGAGGAAGCTCAGGGCCTCGGTGCGGTAGTGCATCGGCACGACCAGGCGGGGGCGGAGCGCCCGGACGACGTCCGCGGCCCGCTGGCCGCCGATCGTCGGGCCGTCACCGACGGGCACGAAGAGGACGTCGACCTCGCCGATCGCCGCCTGCTGCTCGGGCCGCAGGGCGGGCTGGCCGAAGTCGCCCAGGTGGGCCACCCGCAGGCCGTCGAGGGTGAACACGAAGATGCTGTTCGGGCCGCGCTGGGTGCCGGCCGCGTCGTCGTGCTCCGAGGCGACGGCCACGAGCTCGCCGAGCTGGGTGTCGAGCGTGCCGGCCGTCGAGCGGACGACCTCGGGCGAGCCGCCGATCGCCTCGACCCCGTTGTGGTCGCCGTGCTCGTGGGTCACCAGCAGGACGTCGGCCTCGACGTCCCGGATGGCCGGGTAGTCGAAGCGCAGGCCGCGCGCCGCGAGCGCGCTGCTGTCCATCGCGAAGGGGTCGATGAACACCCGCTTCGACCCGTCGAGCAGGAAGGCGGACTGGCCGAACCAGCGGATGCGCATCAGGCGACCTCCTCGAGGATGACGTCTTCTGGACGGGTCGCGGGCTGCGACTCGGCGGTCTCGGGCTCCGTCCAGTGGTACTTGCCGCCCCGCAGGAGCGAGGCGAAGGCCGCGAGCAGGCAGGCGGCGATGGCGAACGAGAACGCGTAGTTCAGCGCCGTGTGGAACGGCGAGGCGATCAGGTGCGGGAAGAACGCCCGCCCGGTCAGGGTGTGCGACTGGGCGGCCGGCAGGGCGTGCAGGGTGTGCGCGCCGAGCAGGTTCTGCATCGGGTTGTAGCCGAGGAACGCGGCGAACAGGCTGGCCACCGGCGGCAGGTGCGAGACCCGGGTGGCGTCCGCGCCCGAGACGCCGTGGGCCACCAGGCCGTCGTGCAGCGCCGAGGGCAGCGAGGCCGCCAGGCCGATGATCATCAGCGAGAAGAACAGGCCGATCGAGAGGACGCTCGCGGCGTTCTGGAAGGTGGCGTTCATGCCGCCGCCGACGCCGCGCTGGGAGGCCGGCAGGCTGTTCATCACCCCGGCCCGGTTGGGCGAGGAGAAGAGGCCCATGCCGATGCCGTTGAGCAGCAGGACGAGCGCGAACCAGCCGTAGGCGAAGTCGACCGGGAGCAGCATCAGGAGGGCGAAGCTGAGCGCCGCGAGCAGCATCCCGCCGGTCGAGAACGGCCGCGCTCCGAAGCGGTCCGAGAGGTAGCCCGAGAGCGGTCCGGCGATGAGGAAGCCGGCGATCAGCGGAAGCATGTAGATGCCCGCCCAGAGCGGGGTCTTCGAGAAGTCGTAGCCGTGCTCGGGGAGCCAGATCCCCTGCAGCCAGATGATCAGGATGAACTGCAGGCCGCCGCGGCCGATGGCCGCCAGCAGGGTGGCGATGTTGCCGGCCGTGAAGGCCCGGATCCGGAACAGGTCGAGGTGGAACATCGGGTCGGCGACGTGCTGCTCGATGACCACGAAGGCCACCAGCAGGAGCAGGCCAGCGCGATCAGCCGTGGACACGACGAGCGGCGCCGTCCAGCCCATCGTGTGCCCGCCGTACGGCTGGATCCCGTAGGTGATCCCGACCATCAGCGCGATCAGGCCGGCGGCGAAGGTGAGGTTGCCCCACCAGTCGATCCGGGCGCTGCGGCGCTGGCTCGTCTCGACGAGCTTGCGGTAGGCCCAGACGGTGGCGAACAGGCCGACCGGGACCGAGACCAGGAACACCAGCCGCCAGGAGATCGGGGCCAGGATGCCGCCGAGCACCAGGCCCAGGAACGAGCCGCCGATGGCCGCGATGGTGTTGATCCCGAGCGCCAGGCCGCGCTGGTCGCGCGGGAACGCGTCGGTCAGGATCGCCGAGGAGTTCGCGAACAGCATCGCGCCGCCGATGCCCTGGCCGATCCGCATCAGGATCAGCCACAGGGCGCCGTCGCTGCCGGTCATCCAGGTGATCGAGAGCAGGATCGAGAACGCGGTGAACACGGCGAAGCCCAGGTTGTAGATCCGCACCCGGCCCCACATGTCGCCGAGCCGGCCGAGGCTCACGACCAGCACCGCGGTGACCACCAGGAAGCCGAGGATCATCCACAGCAGGTAGCTCGTGTTGCCCGGCTGCAGCGGGTCGAGCCCGATGCCGCGGAAGATGTCGGGCAGCGCGATCAGGATGATCGACTGGTTGATCGTCACCATCAGCACGCCGAGCGTGGTGTTCGACAGCGCGATCCACTTGTAGTCGAGCCGGGAGTTCCTCACCGGCCCGCCTCCACGCGATCGTCGTCGGTGAGCAGGAGGTCGGCCTCGCCGTCGAGCGGCTCGGGGATCGTGCGGCCGGGCGTGGTGCAGCGCGTCGGCGGCCTGCCTGGCCTCGGCCTCGTCGAGCAGCTGGTGGCCGCTGGCCAGCACGGCGATCGAGGCGACGATGGCCAGCGCGCCGATGTAGAACGGCAGGTGGTCGCCGTGCGTGGCGGCGATCTTGCCCGCGGCCCACGGGGCGATGCCGCCGCCGATGAAGCGGATGAAGCCGTACGACGACGACGCGATCGGCCGCTCCACCGGGGCCACGGTCATCACCGCCTGGGTGGTGATCGTGTTGTTCGTCCCGATGAAGATGCCGGACACGATCACGGCCACGATCAGGACGGTCGTGTCGTGGATGAAGATCCCGATGATCAGCACGTCGAGGGCGAACAGGGACAGGTTCAGGTAGAGCGCCCTCGCGATCCCGAGCTTGCCCTGGATCCAGGGCGCGCCGAAGACCGCGAACAGGCCGACGAGGATGCCCCAGCAGGTGAACACGTAGCCCAGCTGGTGGGTGTCGAGGCCCATCGGGAACGGCGCGTAGCCGAGCACCGTGAAGAAGCCCCAGTTGTAGAGCAGGGCGGTGACGCCCATCGTCAGCAGGGCGCGGTGGCGCAGCGCCTTGATGGGGTCGGCAAGCGACGTGGGCTTCGGCGGCCGCGGGATGTCCTCGACGAACAGGATCGTGGCCAGCAGCGCGATGCCCATCAGGACGGTGACCCCGAAGAACGGGCCGCGCCAGGAGATCGCGCCGAGCTCGCCGCCGACCAGCGGGCCGAGGGCGATGCCCACCCCGAGGGCCGTCTCGTAGAGGATGATCGCGCCGGCGAAGCCGCCCGTGGCCGACGAGACGATGACCGCCAGCGAGGTCGCGATGAACAGCGCGTTGCCGAGGCCCCAGCCCGCCCGGAAGCCGACGATCTGGCCGATCGAGCCCGACGCGCCGGCACAGGCGCTGAAGATCACGATCAGGACCAGGCCGGCGATCAGCGTGCGCTTGGCGCCGATCCGGCTCGAGACCCAGCCCGTCACCAGCATGGCCACCGCGGTGATCACCAGGTAGCTCGTGAACAGGAGCTCGACCTGCTCGGGGCTCGCATGGAGCTTGTCCGACAGGGCCGGCAGGATCGGGTCGACCAGGCCGATGCCCATGAAGGACACGACGCAGGCGAAGGCGACGGCGAACACGGCCTTCGGCTGGTCGAAGGGGTTCGCCTTCGGGGCGTGGGCAGCGCGGGATGCGGACACGGGTGTCAGGCCTGAGTGGTCGCGGCGAGGGTCGGGACGTCCAGTCCTACACTTGACGTCAACGTCAAGTTAGCAGACGCTCAGCGGCTCCCCGGCCGCCTCAGGCCGGTCCCGTGGTGGCGCTCAGGCGCCCAGCAGGTGCTCGACCACGAGCTGGTCGAGCGCCTCGAAGGCCACCCGCCGGCGACCCAGCGCATCCGGATCGAAGTGCTCGGCCTTGAGCGCCTCGGCGGCCTCGGCCGAGTACGGGCCGACCGAGGGCTCGGCCAGCTCGGGCTCGCCGGCGGCCGACAGGGCCTCCTGGACGCGGGGGTCGGCGTCGAACGACCGGGCCTTCTCGGCCAGGATCAGGTACGTCCGCATGCAGCCGCGGGCGAAGTCCCAGACGCCCTCGGTGTCCTCCGTCCGCAGCGCGTGGGCGTCGAAGTGGCGGGCGCCGTCGTAGCCGGCGTTCTGCAGCATCCGCACCAGCAGGAACGTCTCCTTCAGGTCCTCCTGGCCGAAGCGGAAGTCCTGGTCGTAGCGGCCGATCCGCTGCGCGTTCAGGTCGATGTGGAAGAGCTTCTCGGCCCACAGGGCCATCGAGACGGCCTGGTTGAAGCTCAGCCCGACCATCGTCTCGTGGGCCACCTCGGGGTTCAGACCGACCATGTCGGGCTGCTCGAGCTCGGCGATCAGCGCCAGCGCGTGGCCGACGGTGGCCACGTAGGAGTCGCCGCGCGGCTCGTTGGGCTTCGGCTCGAGCGCGAAGCGCATGTCGTAGCCCTGGTCCTTCACGTAGGCGCAGAGGAAGTCGAGGGCCTCCTTCGAGCGCTCCCAGATCTGGGTGGCGCGCTTGGCGGCGAAGATCTCGGCGCCCTCACGCCCGCCCCAGAAGACGTAGGTCTGGGCGCCGAGCTCGGCGGCGATGTCGATCGAGCGCATCGCCTTCTGGATCGCGAACCGCCGCACCGAGCGGTCGTTGGCGGTGAACGCGCCCTCCTTGAAGGCCGGGTGCGTGAACAGGTTGGTGGTCGCCATGCCGACGAACAGCCCTGTCTGTTCGAGGGCCTGGCCGAAGGCCTTGACCAGCCGGTCGCGCTCGGCCAGCGACGCCCCGAACGGCACGAGGTCGTTGTCGTGCAGGCTCACCCCGGCCGCGCCGATCCCGGCCAGCCGGTGCACCGTGTCGATGGGATCGAGCGCGTCGCGGGTGGGCTCGCCGAACGGGTCGCGGCCCTGGTGGCCCACGGTCCACAGGCCGAACGTGAACTTGTGCTCCGGGCGCGGGTCGTACGCACTCATGGGCTCGAGCCTCCTCGCAGGCCTCCGACGGTCGCGCGATTCATACCGGTTCGGCCATCATCTGCGGGCCGTGAACCGCACCATCCCACAGCTGTTCGACGCCTCCGCCGCGGCCGTGCCCGACCGGATCTGGCTGCGGCACGAGGATCGGAGCCTCACCTACGCCGAGACGCGGGAGCGCGCGGTGTCGGTGGCGGCGGGGCTGCGGGAGCGCGGGCTCGGCCGCGGCGACGTCGTCCTGGCGACCATGCGCAACACGCCCGAGCACGTCTTCCTGTGGCTCGGCTCGGCCTACGCCGGCACGATCCTGTGCACGGTCAACCCGGCGTCCAGCGAGGCGGAGCTCGAGGGCCTCGCGGCGCAGGTCGAGCCGGGGCTGGTGCTGGCCGACGAGGACGTCGCGACCCTCGGCCGCGGGACCCGACGCGCGACGTCGACTGGGATCCTCGGCGCGGGCCGAGGACGCGGCGGTGCTGATCCCGACCTCGGGCACGACCGGGCGCTCCAAGATCGTCACCCAGACCCAGCGCGCCTACGTGCTCGCGGCCGAGGGGTTCCCGTGGTGGATGGAGCTCTCGGAGGACGACCGGCTCATGACCTCGCTGCCGCTGTTCCACATCAACGCGCCGGCGTACTCGATGCTCGGCTCGGTCGCCGCCCGCGCGGGCTTCGTGCTGCTGCCACGGTTCTCGGCCTCGAGCTTCCTCGACGACGCCCGGCGGCACGGGGCCACCGAGTTCAACGCGATCGGCGCGATGCTCGAGATCCTCATGCGCCAGCCCGAACGGCCGGACGACGCCGACACCCCGCTGCGGCGCTGCTACACCGGCCCGGCGCCGACGCGCGAGCGCCAGCTCGAGATGGAGGAGCGCTTCGGGCTGCGGATCGTCGCCGGCTACGCGATGTCCGAGTCCCCCTACGGCACCGTCTGGCGGCGCGGCACCCGGCCGTACGGGACGCTCGGCGAGGTCCGCCAGCACCCCACCCTCGGCACGATCAACGAGGGCCGGGTGGTCGACGGCGAGCTGCAGCTCCGCAATCCCGCCGTCATGCTCGGCTACTGGCGGATGCCCGAGGAGACCGCCGCGGTGCTGTCCGAGGACGGCTGGCTGCGCACCGGCGACCTCGTCGAGGAGAACGCGGACGGCACGCTGACGTTCCTCGGCCGGGCCAAGGAGGTCATCCGCCGCCGCGGCGAGAACGTCGCGCCGGCCGAGATCGAGGAGGCCCTGGTCAGCCACCCCGACGTGTTCGAGGCGGCGGTCATCGGCGTGCCGTCGGAGCTCTCGGAGGAGGAGATCAAGGGCTTCGTCGCCGTCCGCGACCCGGCCGGCGCCGACCTCGCCGCGATCCGGCAGGCCGCCGCCGGCGTGCTGACCCGCTTCAAGCTGCCGCGCTACCTCGAGGCGGTCGCCGAGCTCCCGCACACCCCGACCGGCCGCGTCGCCAAGCACCGGCTGCCGCGCGAGCGCTCAGGCGCCGAGGTCGACTTCCAGGAGGAGTGAGCTTCGTGAGCGACGAGTGGCTGCAGACCGCGATCGGCGGGGCGACCCCGGACGCCATCAGCGTGCGCGGGCGCAACCTGGCCGACGAGCTGATGGGCCAGGTCACCTTCACCGAGCTCGCGTTCCTGCTGGTGCAGGGCCGCATGCCGTCGCCGGCCGAGACCCGGCTGCTCGACGCCGTGCTGGTCTCGCTCGCCGACCACGGCCTCACCCCGACGGTGCTGGCCGCCCGGCTGACCCTCACCGGCGCGCCGGAGTCGCTGCAGGGCGCGATCGCCGCGGGCCTGCTCGGCTCGGGCAGCGTGTTCCTCGGCGTCGTCGAGGACACGGCGCGCTTCCTGTCGGGGATCCTCGACGGCGACGTCGGCGACAGCGGTGGCCGCCGAGCGGGCCGCGGGCCGGCGCATCCCCGGCCTCGGCCACCCGCTGCACAAGGACGGCGACCCGCGCACCCCGCGCCTGTACGCCATCGCCCGCGAGGGCGGGATCGAGGGGCCGTACCTGCGGACGCTGCTGCTGGTGGCCGCCGAGCACGAGCGCCAGTCGGGCCGGACGCTGCCGATCAACGGCGCCGGCGTCGCCGGTGCGGCGCTCGCCGACCTCGGCTTCGACCCCGGGATCGTCCGGGGCTTCGCGCTGCTGGCCCGCACCGCCGGCCTCGTCGGCCACCTGGCCGAGGAGCGCGAGCGGCCGCTCGGCATGCGCCTGTACCTGGAGGTCGAGCGCCGTGGCGGACACGGCGCCGGCGCGTGAGCGACCCCGGGCGCGAGACCGAACGCCTCTCGGCCGGCGCCGCCGGTCGCCGAGCCGCCGAGCGGTCCGTGGCGGCCGCCTGCGCGGCCACCTGGTCGACGTCGGACCGCTCCGCCGGCACCGCGACTTCCGGCTGCTCACGTTCGGCCAGGGGGTCTCGTTCCTGGGCTCGATGATCACCTACGTCGCGCTGCCGTTCCAGGTCTACGCGCTCACCGGCTCGTCGCTGCAGGTCGGCCTCCTGGGCCTCGTGGAGCTCGTCCCGATCCTGATCATGGCCTTCGTCGGCGGGGCCCTCGCCGACGCCGTCGACCGCCGCCGCATGGTGCGGATCACCGAGGGCGCGCTGGCCGGCGCCTCGGGCGTCCTCCTGCTGAACGCCTCGCTCGACCACCCCCGGGTGTGGGTGCTGTACCTGCTGGCGGCGGTGATGGCCTCGCTCGACGGGCTGCAGCGCCCGTCGCTCGAGGCGCTCCTGCCGCGGCTCGTCGACAGGGAGGAGCTGGCCTCGGCCGCGGCCCTGCGGACGCTCTTCATCACGTTCGGGATGGTCGCCGGCCCGCCGCTCGGCGGCGTGCTGATCGCCTCGTTCGGCCTGCCGTTCACCTACGGCGTCGACGTCGTCAGCTTCGGCGTCTCGCTGATCGCCCTGGCAGCCATGAAGGCCGTGCCGCCGCCGCCCGACGCCGACCGGCCGAGCCTGCGAAGCGTGCTCGACGGCCTGCGCTACGCGGCCAGCCGGCAGGAGCTCCTCGGCACCTACACGGTCGACATCGTGGCGATGCTCTTCGGCATGCCGAACGCCCTCTTCCCGGCGATCGCCGCCGGACTCGGCGGGCCGAAGGTGCTCGGCCTGCTGTACGCCGCGCCCGCGGTCGGCTCGCTGCTGATGAGCCTGTTCAGCGGCTGGGCCTCCCGCGTCCACCGTCACGGCCTCGCGATCTCGATCGCCGCCAGCGTCTGGGGCCTCGGGATCATCGCCTTCGGCATCGCCCCGAACCTGGCCGTGGCCCTCGCCGGCCTGGTCGTGGCCGGCGCCGGAGACATGATCAGCGGCATCTTCCGCTCGACGATCTGGAACCGCACGCCCGACCGCATGCGCGGCCGCCTGGCCGGGATCGAGATGATCAGCTTCAGCACCGGCCCGCTGCTCGGAAACGTCGAGTCCGGCGTCGTCGCGTCGCTCGCGGGCGTGCGCGCGTCGGTCGTCTCGGGCGGCGTGCTGTGCATCGCCGGGGTGGTGGTGACGAGCCTCTGCCTGCCGCTCTTCCTGCGCTACGACGACCGCCGGGACGCCCCGGACCTCGAGGAGGTGGGATGATCCGCGGCATGGCGAGCCACACCGGACAGCGCGCAGAGACCTACCCGTGGAGCTGGTACACCGACCCGGCGATGGCCGCGCTCGAGCACGAGCGGATCTTCGCCCGCAGCTGGCAGTACGCCGGCCACCTGGGGCAGCTGCCGCAGCCGGGGTCGTTCTTCGCGAGCGATGCCGGCCCGATCCCGATCGTCGTCACCCGCGACCGCGACGGGACGCTGCGGGCGTTCCTGAACGCCTGCCGCCACCGCGGCTCGATCGTGGCCCAGCGGCGAGGGCTGCCGCAACAGCCTGCAGTGCCCCTACCACGCCTGGACGTACGGGCTCGACGGCCGCCTGCGGGCGGCGCCGCGCTCGGATCAGGAGGAGGGGTTCGACCGCGAGCTGCTCGGCCTGCGGCCCGCGTCCGTCGACACCTGGGGGCCGTTCGTCTTCGTCAACCCGGACCCCGACGCCGCCCCGCTGCACGAGACGCTCGGTGCGGTGCCTCAGGTCTGCGCCGAGCACGGCCTCGACCTCGACGCGCTCACCTTCCACGAGCGGGTCCCGTACGAGATCCCCGGCAACTGGAAGATCGCGGTCGAGAACTACCTCGAGTGCTACCACTGCGAGCTCAACCACCCCGGCCTGATGGCGGTGGTCGACGAGGACCGCTACACGCTCAGCTCCGAGGGCCTCTCGTCGAGCCAGGTCACGCCGGTCAACGCCGCGGCCCTCGACCCGACCGCCGGCGCGCCGTACGACGTGCGCGGGGCGTACGACACGGCGCACTTCCACTTCGTCTTCCCGAACCTCAAGGTCAACGTCTCGCCGGGCCGCCCGAACCTGTCGATCGGTCCGGTCATCCCGGGGCCGACGCCCGGGACCTCCCGCGGCTTCCTGGACTACTGGTACGCGCCGGGCACGGATGCGGCCTGGATCGCCGACTTCCTCGAGTGGGACAACCAGGTCGGCGCCGAGGACCGGGTGCTGATCGAGGGCGTGCAGCGGGGCGTCGCCAACGGCCTCCTGCAGGAGGGCCGGATGCTCCTGGCCTCCGAGCACCTGATGGCCCACTTCCAGGGCCTCGTGCGTCAGTCGCTCGCCTGAGCGAGGGTGGCCGACAACACCTCGCGCGAAGCATGGGAATAGCCCGCCGTATCTGGTGTCTTCCTCGGTGAACGGGCCATCCGTGGGCCCCGGACACCGAAAGGCGACCCCATGCGTTCCATCAACCTCCGAGGCCGTGGCCGCACGTGGCAGCTGGCCCTCGCGACGGGCCTCATCGCCGCGCTCGCCATCCCGGCGATGGCCATCGGCGGTGCTGACAAGGTGAAGACCACGACGTTCCCGCTGTTCGTGAACGGGGCCAACCTGAACTGTCTCAAGGCCCCGGGCAAGACGCCCACCGTGTCGGCCACGGTCAAGCGCGGCAAGACCGCCGACCAGCTGAACCTGACGCTGTCGGGCTTCAAGCCGGGCCTGCAGTTCGACCTGTTCACGGTCGAGCACTCGAACCAGCTGGCCAACGGCAGCCCCGACCCGGCCTTCCACGGCTCGTTCGGCATGGCCTGGTACCAGTCGGACATCGAGACCAAGAGCGACGGCACGGCCAAGATCAGCATCAAGACGATCCTGCTCGACCAGATCTTCGGCTTCGACGCCGACACCGGCCTGAACCCGACCAACACGTTCAACCTCGGCTTCTGGTTCAACAACCCGGCCGACGCGGCCGCCTGCGGCTTCACCGGCCACACGCCGTTCAACGGCGAGCACCAGGCCGGCCCGCTGGCCTTCATCACCCGCCCGGACGCGACCACCAAGCTCGGCCCGCTGTGCACCGACCCCGAGTCGGCTGGCGGCGGCGCGTTCGTCTGCAACCCGTAACCCCACTTCCCCTCTCACCTCCGAACGCGTCCGGCGGGCAGTCCCGCCCGCCGGACGCGCGTACAATCGGCCGAAGGAGCGCCGCGTCCCATGCCCAGTCGCAACCGAGAAGACCGTTCGCCCGCAGAGCACGAGCTGCTCGCGGCGCTTGCGGACGGCTCGCTGGGCGAGCAGGACCGCGACGACGCTCGAGGCGCGGGTCGCCGACTCGCCCGAGCTGCAGGCCATGCTCGACGAGCAGCAGCGCGCGCTGACGCTGGTGCGCGCCGCGGTCGCCGACGTCGAGGCGCCGCCGCGCCTGCGGGCCCGCCTCGAGGCGTCGCCGCCGGCCGGCCGAGCGCCGCCGCTTCCTGCCGATCGCCGGGATCGCCGTGGCCGCCGCCTGCGCCCTGCTCGCAGCGTTCGCGGTCTGGCCGTCGGGCGGCGGCGGGCCGAGCGTGGCCCAGGCCGCCGAGCTCGGCACCCAGCCGCCGACCCAGCCCGCCGCCTGCCGCAGTCCGCCCAGGATCCGAAGCTCCTCGAGGCCGAGCAGGACGGCGTCGCCTTCCCCTCGTGGGAGAAGAAGTTCGGCTGGAAGACCACCGGCGAGCGCGCCGACAAGCTCGACGGGCGCTCGACCACGACGGTCTTCTACACCAAGAACGGCAAGACGATCGCCTACACGATCGTCGGCGGCGACTCGCTGAAGGTGCCGAAAGGCGGCCGGGTGACGCACCGCGAGGGCACCGAGCTCAAGGTGATCCACCGGGACGCGCGCACGATCGTGACCTGGCAGCGCGACGGCCGCACCTGCGTCCTCTCGGGCGAGGGCGTGCCGGAGCCGACGCTGGTCAAGCTCGCTGCCTGGCACGGCCTCGGCAGCGTCCCGTTCTAGCGCTCTACGCCGGGCTGCCCTCGATCAGCCTCGCGATCTGCTGGCGCGCCCGGTAGAGCCGGCTCATGATCGTCCCCTGCGGGACGTCGAGCATCTTGGCGGCCTCGGCGTACGACAGCCCGGCGACGTCGACCGCGGCGATGACGTCCCGGTAGTCGGGGCTGAGCCTGGCGATCGCGGCGTACACCTCGCGGGTCTCGAGCACCGCCTCGGGGTCGTTCGTGGAGCGCGTCTCGACCGGCTCGAAGCCCTCGGGGATCGCGCTCTCCTGGGGCCGGCGGGAGCGGTCGCGACGCTTGTTCAGGTACGTGTTCCGCATCACCCGCAGCAGGTAGCCGAGGTCGTCCTCCCGGCGCAGGAAGCGCGGCCGGCGCAGCACCCGCTCGAAGGTGTCCTGCACCAGGTCCTCGGCGTCCGCTGACGAGCCGCACAGCGCCCAGGCCGCCCGGTACAGGCGGTCGATGTGGTCTCCCAGGGATGCGGGGTCGAGCGGGCGGGCCAACTGGGTCGATCGGCGGAATCGTGCGGGTCGTCGCGAGCATACGGCTCGGTCGGCGGCGGTGCACGCGCCGGGGCTATCGTTCGCCGCCGTGGACGTCGACGAGGCCATTCGCAGCCGCCGCACGCTCAAGGACTTCCGCGCCGAGGAGGTTCCGGCGGCGCTCGTGCGCGAGCTCCTGGAGCTGGCCGTGCATGGCTCCGAACCACCACCTGACCGAGCCGTGGCGCTTCTGGGTGCTCGGGCCCGAGACCCTGGCGAAGCTCGTCGAGGCGACCGGCGACGTGAAGCTGACGCGCTCGCAGACGGCGGTGCTCGTGGGGATCACGGGCGCGGCCGACGAGAAGGAGGCCGAGGAGGACTACGCCGCCGCGGCCTGCGCGATCCAGAACGCGATGCTGGCCGCCCGGGGCCGCGGCCTCGCGAGCTACTGGCGGACGCCCGGGGTGTTCGTCCGGCCGGCGTTCCGCGAGACCGTCGGCGTCGGCGACGACGTGCGTCTCGTCGGCCTGATGCACCTCGGCTGGCCGGCCGAGGACTTCCCCGAGGCGCCCCGGCGGCACGCCGCCCAGCTGACGAGCTGGCTGTCCCTGATGAGCGCGGGCGAGTACCTCGGCGCCGGCGGGCGGCTCGCGGGAGGGCCGGCGGACGAGCTGATCGCCGCGGCCTACGCCGTCGAGACCGGCCACGGGCCGCGGCTCGCGCGGGCGCTGTCGCTCGCCGACCTGGCCCACGCCGTGGCGCTGGTCGAGGGCGGGGGCGTCTCGGCCGAGACCGGTGCCGAGCTCCTGCGCGGGCTGCTCGAGCTGCACGACATCCCGGCCGCCGAGTTCCCCTGGGACCCGGCGCTCGGCGACGCCTTCAACTCGCGCGAGGCCGAGCTCACCCGCCGCATCGGCCGCTCGGCTGCCGGCTGGCTCAGCGCGGGCCGGCCGCGGCGCGAGGCCTTCCGGGTGGGCGTCCGGCTCGTGGCCCGCGAGGGCGCGCTGGCCCTGCAGGCCGCCCTGCTCGCGGTCGCCGCCGGCCTCCAGCGCCACGCGGCCGCCCACGCCGACGACCTCGCGGCCGACTACACCTACCTGCAGCCGGCCCAGCCGACGACCGCCGGGCACCTGCTGCTGGCCTACGCCTACCCGGCGCTGCGCGACGCCGCCCGGCTGCGCCAGGTGGGCCTCGAGCTCGGCCGCAGCGTCGCCGGCGCCGGCGGCAGCGCCGGGCTCGCGCTGGCCGCTCGACCGCGACCGCCTGGCCGCGCTGCTCGGCTGCGACGGGCTCGTGGTGCACGCCAAGGACGCCGCCTGGCAGGTGGACGTGTACGTCGAGCTGCTCTCGGCGGTGGCCATCGCCGCCACCCACCTGAGCCAGCTCGGCCAGGACTTCGAGATCTACGCGAGCCAGGAGTTCGGCCTGGTCGAGCTCGCCGACCGCCACAGCCGGGCGAGCGCGCTGATGCCCCAGAAGAAGAACCCGTACGCCCTGGCGGTCATCCGCACCCAGGCCGGGCAGGCCGCCGGCGACCTGGCGGCGGCGCTCACGACGCTGCACACCGGCTCGGCCCGCACCGACCACTTCCACCTGCTGAACGGGGTCGTGCCGCGGGCCGTCGAGGAGGCCGTCAACGTCACCCGCCTGGCCGCCGCGGTGGTCGACGAGATGACCGTCGACGTCGAGCGCATGGGCCGGGTCGCCCGCGAGGGCTTCACCGCCGCCGCGGACGTCGCCGACGTCCTCGCGCTCGACGGCGGCCTCGACTACCGCACGGCCCACAAGGTCGTCGGCCGGGCGGTGCGCGACCTGGTCGAGGCGGGCGAGCCGCCGGCCGCGATGACCGGCGGAGCTGCTGCGCCGGGCGGCCGCCGAGGTCGCAGGCCACGCGCTGGAGCTCGACGAGACCGTGCTGGCCGCCGCGCTCGACCCGGCGCTCGACGCCGCGGCCCGCCGCCAGACCGGCTCGTCGTCGCCCGAGGCGATGCGCGAGATGCTCGACCAGATCGACGCCGAGCTCGACCGCGCGCACGCCGCCTGCGAGCAGGAGCTGGCCCGGCTCCGGGCCGCCGAGGATGCCCTGCTGGCCGTGTCGCGCGAGCTCGCACGGTCCTCCTGACGGTTCGCTTCGAATCGTCTAGGGTGAGAGCCGTGGCGACGACCTCCATTGCCTACACGCGGCTTCTGCGCGGGCTGCGCCGGCTCGAGCACGGCCGAGCTGCGGGCCGACGAGTCCTCCCTCATCCGGGAGGCCGCCGACGCGCGCCTGTTCGGGGACGCCGACGCGCTCGAGCGGCTGCTGGACGTCGCCGAGCTGTTCGTCCGGCTGCAGGAGACGGGCCGGATGTCGAGCGAGCACGGCCGAGACGCTGCACGAGCAGCTGCGCGCCGTCCAGCCCTACGGCGACCTCGTCACCGCGTAGCGCCCAGCCCGCGCCACTCGCTCACGTCGAGCGCCAGCACGGCGCCGTCGGGCGGCTGCTCGACGTACTGCGGGTACTTCTCGCGCAGCAGCGCGAGCGCCGTGAGCCGCTCCTGGCCGTCCTCGAGCACCCGCGCCGGCCCGCGCAGGCGGACCCACCAGAGCCGCGACCAGTCCTCGGCGTACTCGTCGACCAGCAGCGTCGCCGCCGGCCGGGCCCGGACGTTGGCCAGCCGCCGCAGCTGCGGCGTCCGCTTCGGCTTTCGGTCGACCGCGCTGTAGACGGTGTCGCCGGACAGCACGAAGCACACCGGCACCAGGTGCGGCGGCCCGTCGCCCTCGCTCGTCGCCAGCCGGCCCACCCGGGCGGCGGCGACGCGCCGGCGCTGCTCGGCCTCGTCCACGCCCACATCTTGCCTGTGCCGTCGACCGGCGCTTCACTCGTCCCATGCAGCTGCGCGCGGTCGAGCGGTCCGAGGACTACGACGCCTGGGTCGAGGTCCGCAACGCGGTCGAGCCCGACGAGCCGACCACGACCGAGGCCACGCGGGCCCGCCGGCGGCCCGAGCGGCTGCTGCTGCTGGCCGAGGACGGCGGCACGGTGGTCGGGTGCGGGCTGGCCGACCGCTCCGAGCTCGGCGGCCTGGCCGTGGTGCTGCCGCGCGTTCTGGCCGAACGGCGCCGGCGCGGCTACGGCACGCAGATCCTGCTGGCGCTGGTCGAGCACGCCGCACGGATCGGGCTCGACGAGCTCGTGGCCTACGTCGAGGGCGACGACCCCGGCTCGCAGGCCTTCGCCGCCCGCTTCGGCTTCTCGGAGGTCGACCGCCAGGTCGGCCAGGTCCGGCGGATCGGCCAGGACGAGCAGGCGCCTCCGCCGCCGCCCGACGGCGTCGAGATCGTCACCGTCGCCGAGCGGCCGGAGCTCCTGCGGGCCGCCTACCCGCTGGCGGCGTGCCTGCTACGCCGAGCTCCCGACGCTGGCCGCGCTCGACATCGACGAGGGCCAGTGGCTCGCCGAGGAGGCGACGCTGCCCGACGGGTCGTTCGTGGCCCTGCGCGGCGGCGAGATCGTGGGCTACGCCGGGCTGATGCGGATGGGCGAGACGCTCGAGGCCGTCGAGCACGGCCTCACGGCGGTGCACCGCGACCTCCGCGGCCAGGGCCTGGCGACCGCGCTGAAGCGCCGCCAGATCGCCTGGGCCTCGGCCAACGGGGTCGGCGCGCTGATGACCTGGACGCAGCGCGGCAACGAGAACATGCAGCGGCTCAACGAGGCCCTCGGCTACCGCACCGAGAGCGAGACGCTGAACCTGCGGGCGAGCGTCGCGGCGGTCCTGAGCCGGGCACGCGACTAAGGTTCGACCGTTGTCCCACCCCGAAGAGGTCGTTCCGTGCGCGTTCCCCTGATGGATCCGAAGTCCCAGCTCGAGCCCGCCCGCGAGCAGGTGCTCGCCGCGATCGGCGAGGTCGTCGAGTCGACCAGGTTCATCCTCGGACCCGTCGTCCAGGAGGCCGAGCAGACGCTCGCCGCCTACGTCGGCGCGGCCCACGGGATCGGCGTCGGCAACGGCACGGACGCCCTGTTCATCGCGCTTCGGGCGCTCGGCGTCGAGCCCGGCGACGAGGTGATCTGCCCCTCCTTCACCTTCTACGCCACCGCCGAGGCGGTCGCCGGCGTCGGGGCCACGCCGGTCTTCGCGGACATCGACCGCGACAGCTTCTGCCTCGACCCGCAGGCGGTCGAGGCGGCGATCACCCCGCGCACCCGGGCGGTGCTGGCGGTCGACATCTTCGGCCACCCGTTCGACGCGCCGGCGCTGCGGGCGATCTGCCAGAAGCACGGGATCGCCCTGCTCGAGGACGCCGCCCAGGCGATCGGCGCCCGGCTCGGCGACGAGCCCTGCGGCGCGCTCGGGGACGCCGCGACGTTCTCGTTCTTCCCGACCAAGAACCTCCCGTGCTTCGGCGACGGCGGCCTGATCACGACCGACCGGGCCGACGTCGAGGACGTCTGCGCGCAAGCTGCGCTTCCACGGCTCGCGCGACAAGCAGACGTTCGAGCTCGTGGGCTACAACTCGCGCCTCGACGCCCTGCAGGCGGCCGTGCTGCTGCAGCTGCTGCCGCTGCTCGACGGCTGGAACGACGCCCGCATCGCCGTCGCCGGGCGGTACGCCGAGATGGGTCTCGGCGAGGTCGTGACGCTGCCGCCGGTGGCCGAGGGCGCGCGCCACGTCTACCACCTCTTCGCCTGCCGCTCCGAGCGGCGCAACGCGCTGCTGGCCCAGCTCGGCGAGCGCGGCATCGAGGCCCGCGGCTACTACGCCGTGCCGCTGCACCTGCAGCCGGTCTTCGCCCACCTGGGCTACCGCGAGGGCTCGCTGCCCGAGACCGAGCGGGCCGGCCGCGAGAACCTCTGCCTGCCGCTGTTCACGACGCTCGACGAGGAGCGCCAGCAGGCCGTGGTCGACGCCGTGCGGGCCGCCGCCGCCGTCGCGGCCTAACGGCAAGCGAGCGGCCAATCGGGTGGTGTCAACCACCCGTCCAGCCTATGATCCGGCAGCGATGAGGCTGATCAACCGGCATCGGCTGTGGCAAATGGCGGTCGACGCGGCTCTCGTGGCCGTCGCCTGGTGGGCCACCTTCTCGCTCCTCTTCCAGGGTCACCGCCCGGTCTACGAGCGCTTCTGGGAGGAGACGATCGCGGCGGTGGTGATCGTCAAGGCCGCCGTCTTCCTGTTCAGCGGGAGCTACAACAAGTGGTGGCGCTACATGTCGCTGCGCGACATGCAGGCGCTGGTCCGGTCGGTCCTGCTGGCCAGCGCCGCGGTCTACCTGCTGTTCTTCCTGTACCACCCGGTGGCCGACCGGCGCGAGCCCGAGCGGGTCCTGCTGCTCGACCTGATCCTCACGCTGATGCTGGTCGGCGGCGCGCGCCTGCTGACCCGCTCGCTGATCGAGCGGCCGCGGCCCGGGGCCTTCGTGCCGACCGGCCGCGAGGTGCTGGTCGTCGGGGCCGGCGACGCGGGCGGCCTGCTGCTGCGCGAGATGCTGAAGAACCGGGCCGCCGGCTACCACCCCGTCGGCCTGGTCGACGACGACACCC
Source organism: uncultured Actinomycetes bacterium (assembly GCA_963794695.1). Taxonomy (GTDB): domain Bacteria; phylum Actinomycetota; class Thermoleophilia; order Gaiellales; family JALYLC01; genus CAWCFJ01. The sequence goes on from CAWCFJ010000003.1 coordinate 55,956, forward strand.
GCAAGGCCAACATGCGGCTGCACGGCGTCCGCGTCCTCGGCACCACCGCCGAGCTCAAGCGGATCCTGCGCGAGCAGAAGCCCGACGAGGTGCACATCGCCATGCCGGCGGCGGCCGGCGACGCGCGCAACCGGGTGGTGCGGGCCTGCCGCGACGAGGGCATCCCGGTCAAGACGCTGCCGAGCGTCGCAGAGCTGCTGCACGGCGACCTGAACCTGGTCGGCCAGATGCGCGAGGTGCAGGTCGAGGACCTGCTCGGCCGCCAGCCGGTCCAGTTCGACCCGGCCGTCGCCGCCCGCTACGTCAGCGGCCAGACCGTGCTCGTGACCGGCGCCGGCGGCTCGATCGGCTCCGAGCTCGTCCGCCAGCTCATCAAGGCCCGGCCGCGCACGCTGCTGCTGGTCGACCACGCCGAGAACAACCTGTTCGCCATCGAGCGCGAGCTCGCCGAGCGCGGCCATCCCGGGATCGAGGTCGTCACGCTCATCGGCGACGTCAAGGACGGCGCCCGCATGAGCCGGGTGATGGAGAGCTACCGCCCGTCGCTGGTCTTCCACGCCGCGGCCTACAAGCACGTGCGGATGATGCAGCTCAACCCGATGGAGTCGGTGCGCAACAACGCGCTCGCGACGCTGACGCTGGCCCGCGCCGCCGCGGCCGCCGGCGTCGCCCGGTTCGTGCTGATCTCGACCGACAAGGCGGTCAACGCCCAGACCGTGATGGGCGCCTCGAAGGCCCTGTGCGAGTGGGTCGTCGAGGCGATGGCCCAGCAGCACCAGAGCACCGCGTTCGTCGCCGTGCGCTTCGGCAACGTGCTCGGCTCGTCGGGCTCGGTGATCCCGATCTTCCGCCGCCAGATCGCCTCGGGCGGCCCGGTCACGGTCACCCACGAGAACATGACCCGCTTCTTCATGACGATCCCCGAGGCGGCCCAGCTGGTCATCCAGGCCGGCGGCGTCGGGCGCGGCGGCGAGATCTTCGTGCTCGACATGGGCCAGCCCGTGCGGATCCTCGACCTGGCCCACGACATGATCCGGCTCTCGGGCAAGGAGCCCGGCCGCGACGTCCAGGTCAAGATCGTCGGGCCCTCGCCGGGCGAGAAGCTCCACGAGGACCTGTTCGAGGAGTGGGAGCACGTCATGCCGACCCGCCAGGAGAAGATCCTGCGGGCGACGCGGCCGCCGATCGACGCCGACTGGCTCGAAGGCGAGCTCGCCGGGCTCGAGCAGCTGTGCGCCGAGGGTGACCAGGTCGGCGTCGTGGCCAAGCTCGAGGAGCTGGTGCGCCGCCCGCGCCGGGCGGGCGTGCCGGCGCTGGACTAGGCGACCGCGCCGTGGACACGCGCCAGCTCGCGGCGTTCGTCGCCGTGTGCGAGCGGGGCTCGTTCTCCCAGGCCGCCGAGTCGCTCGGCGTGACCCAGCCCGCGGTGTCGCTGGCCGTCCGCTCGCTCGAGAAGCGGCTCGGCGAGAAGCTGCTCGACCGCACCTCGCGGCGCGTCGCGCCGACGGCCGCCGGCCGGCTCGTGCTGGCCCGGGCCCAGCGCATGCTGCAGCTCGAGGAGGAGATCACCGAGACCCTGCGCAGCGAGGCCGAGACGCTGCAGGGCCGGCTCGTGGTCGGCGCCAGCACCGGCCCGGGCGCGCGGCTCCTGCCCCGGCTGCTGGTGGCCTTCCGCCGGATGCACCCCGACGTGGCCGTGGCGCTGCGCATCGACTCGACCCAGAACGTGATCGACCGCGTCCTGGCCCGCGAGCTCGAGCTCGGGGTCGTCGGCGCCGAGCGGCCGCACCGCTCGCTCGAGTACGAGCCGTTCCTCGAGGACGAGGTCGTGCTCGCGGTGCCGGCCAAGCACGCGTTCGCCGGCCGCACGATCACGCTCGACGAGCTCCGCAGCGCGCCGATGATCTGGCAGCAGGAAGGGTCGGGCGTGCGCGCCCTGATGGAGCGCGAGCTGCGCGCCGCCGGGGTGCGGCTGCGCGAGCTCGACATCGTCGCCGAGCTCGGCCTGCAGGAGTCGGCCAAGACCGCCGTCGAGGAGGGTCTCGGCGTGACCTTCACGTCGCGGGCCTCGATCGCCACCGAGGTCGCCCTCGGCGTGCTCGGCGAGGCCCGGGTCGAGGGCCTGCGGGTGCGCCGCGACTACGTGCTGGTGCGCCCGGCGGCCCGCGAGCCGTCGCGGCTGGCCGAGACGTTCCTGACCTTCTGCCGCACCGAGCTGGCCCACATCGACGGAGCCGAGCCGCGCCGATGATCAGGGCGGCGGCGTTCGACATCGGCGAGACCCTGGTCGACGAGACCCGGATCTGGGCGGGCTGGGCCGACGCCCTCGGCGTCACCCAGCTCACCTTCTTCGGGGTGCTCGGCGCGGTCATCGAGCGCGGCGAGCACCACCGCCGGGTCTGGGAGATCGTCGCGCCCGGGGTCGACGTGCAGGCGATGCACGACGCCCGGGTCGCCGCCGGCGAGGTGCTCGACTACGTCGCCTCGGACCTGTACCCGGACGCCCTGCCGTGCCTGCGTGCGCTGCGGGCCGACGGGATCCGGATCGCCCTGGTCGGCAACCAGCCGACGAGCGTCGAGCCGTTCCTCCAGGCCCTCGGCGTCGACGTCGACCTGATCGCCTCGTCGCAGCGCTGGGGCGTCGAGAAGCCGTCGCCGGCGTTCTTCGAGCGGCTGGTCGCCGAGCTCGACCTGGCGCCGCAGGAGATCGCCTACGTCGGCGACCGGCTCGACAACGACGTCCTGCCCGCGGTCGGCCTTCAGATGCGGGCGATCCTGCTCCGCCGCGGCCCGTGGGGCTACCTGCACGCCCGCTCCCCGGAGGCCTCGCGGGCGAGCGCGGTGCTCGACGGGCTCGACCAACTGCCGGCCGTCCTGCGCGATCTGAAATAGCCCCTGCAACCAGGACGTTGTCGAAGGAGAGCACGCGCCGGCGGCCGCCTGCTAGCTTCCGGCACGCACGCAGCGACGAGGAGTTCCATGGCCGACAAGAGCACCTACGCGAAGGACGTCCTGGTCAGCACCGACTGGGTGGCCGAGCACGCAGGCGACGCGGGGGTCGTGGTCGCCGAGGTCGACGAGAACCCCGACCTGTACGCCGAGGGGCACATCCCCGGCGCCGTCCGCCTGCACTGGAAGGACGAGATGCAGGACCCGGTGATCCGCGACGTCATCAAGGGCCCCGCGTTCGCCCAGCTGATGGAGTCGAAGGGCATCTCGAACGACACCACGGTGGTGGTCTACGGCGACAAGAACAACTGGTTCGCGGCCTACGCGTACTGGTACCTGAAGCTGTACGGGCACGGCGACGTGCGGATCATGGATGGCGGCCGCCAGAAGTGGATCGACGAGGACCGCGAGCTCTCGAGCCACGAGTCGAAGGTGCCGTGCGGCTCGTACACCGTCTCCGGGGTCGGGGAAGAGCTGCGGGCCACGCCGCGACGACGTCCTCGACATCGTCCACACCGGCTCCGACCACCTGGTCGACGTCCGCTCGCCGCAGGAGTACTCGGGCGACCTGATCGCGATGCCGGGCTACGCCCAGGAGGGCGCCCAGCGGGGCGGCCACATCCCGGGCGCGGTGTCGATCCCGTGGGCCCAGGCGGTGCGCGAGGACGGGACGTTCAAGAGCGCCGACGAGCTGCGCGAGCTGTACGCCGCGAAGGGCGTCGACGACTCGAAGCGGACGACCGCGTACTGCCGCATCGGCGAGCGCTCGAGCCACACCTGGTTCGTGCTGCGCGAGCTGCTGGGCTACAAGGACGTGCGCAACTACGACGGCTCGTGGACCGAGTGGGGCAACCTCGTCGACGTCCCGATCGAGGTCGGCTCGGCCTCCTAGCCCAGACGGGGCTACAGGTTGAGCAGGGCCTCGGGGTGCTTGCGGGCGAAGCGCGCCATGCCCTGCAGGTGCCAGAGCGTGCGGCGGTCGCCGAAGCGGCGGTCGATCACCCGCTGGTAGTCGTGGCGGACGATCGCGTCCGGCACGTACCAGCGCTCCCAGCCGGCCCGCATGGCCCGGTACTGCAGCTCGATGTCCTCGCCGTACATCGGGAAGCGCTCGTCGAACGCGCCGATCTCGGTCAGCATCTCGCGCCGCAGGAGCAGGCAGGCGCCGAGCATCCAGTCGCACTGCACCGCCTCGGGCGGCACGTCGCCCAGGTAGTGCTGCGGCTGGGCCGCCTCGACGTCGCCGAGCAGGAGGCGCAGCGGCGTCCGCCGCACGAGCGTGCCGCCGACCGTCGGGAAGCGGCGGCGCGAGCGCTGCACGCTGCCGTCCTCCTCGAGCAGCCGCGGACCGGCGATGCCGCAGCGCGGGTGGGCGTCGGCGTGCGCCACCAGCCGGCCGATGGCGCCGGGCAGGATCTCGGTGTCGGGGTTCAGCACCAGGACGTAGCGCGAGCGGGTCGCGGCGATCAGCGCGTTCTGGTTCTGCGAGAAGCTGCGCGGCACGGGGTTGCGGCCGGCGCGGACGCCGAGCCGGGCCGCGAACGAGGCGCTGCCGTCGGGCACGTTCTCGAGCAGCGGCCACGGGGACGCCGTCCCGCTGCAGGCCGTCGAGGCAGCGCACGAGATCGTCGCGCTGGTGGTGCGAGACGACGCAGGCGACGACGTCCGGCGTCACCCGAGCGCGTCGCGGTAGACCGCCGCCGTCGCCTCGGCCGCCCGGCGCCAGCTGTGCGCCGCCGCGCGCAGAAACCCCGTCGCCCGGAGCCGCTCCCGCAGCGCCGGGTCGTCGACGATCTGCCGTAGCGCCGAGGCCAGCTCCTCCACCGAACACGGGTCGAACGTTAGCGCCGCGTCTCCCACGGCCTCCCCGAGACCCGTCGTGGCGCTGGCCGCGACCGGCGTCCCGCAGGCCATCGCCTCGAGCGCCGGCAGGCCGAAGCCCTCGTACAGCGACGGGAAGACCAGGGCCTCGGCGGCGCTGTACAGGGCCGGAAGGTCGGCCTGGTCGACGTGGCCCAGGCGGCGCACGCGCCGCTCGAGGCCGGGGTGCGAGCGGACGCGCAGGTCGACGAGCGGCCCGCCGCCGCGGTCGCCGCCGGCCAGCACGAGCGGCAGGCTCGAGCCCCGAGCGGGCGTAGGCGTCGATCAGGAGCGGCGCGTTCTTGCGCGGCTGCAGCGCCCCGACGAACAGCAGGAACGGCGGCTGCAGGCCGAAGCGCCGCTCGACCAGCGCGGCCGCGTCGGGCTGCGGGGCGAACTCCGGGCCGACGCCGTTCGGCACGACGACGACCTTCGCCGGATCGACGTCGTAGTGCTGCAGGAGCTCGCTGCGGGTGAACTCGGAGACGGCGATCACCCGCCGGGCCCGCCGCAGCGAGCCGGGCACGAAGCGGGTGAAGAGCAGGCGGTCACGCGCCTTCAGGAGCTCGGGCCGGCGCGCGAACGAGGCGTCGTGCACCGTCACCACGGCCGGGCAGGGCAGGCGCGGGGCGACGAAGTAGTGGACGTGCACCAGGTTCGGCGCCGAGCCTGCGGGCCAGGCGCGGGAAGGCGACCGGGATGCGGCGGTACGGGGCGGCGACCGGCAGCGGGTGCAGCTCGAGCCCCGGCGGCAGGCCTGGCGGGAAGGCGGCGGGGTCGCGCAGCGAGCAGGCGAAGCGCAGGTCCGGCGCGGCGTCCGGCAGCTCGCGCAGCAGGCCGACGGTGTAGGCCTCGTCGCCGGTGCGGCCGCGGCCGATCGTGTCGCCGTCGACCAGGACGAGCGGCGCGCTCACGCGAGCTCCGCCCAGACGTCGAGCAGGCGCGCCGCGCTCCGCTCCCAGGTGAAGGGCCGGCGCGGGAACGGCCGCGGGCCCGAGAGCGCCCGGACGACGGCCTCGACGATCGAGTCGACGGAGGTCGGGTCGCAGTACGAGGCCTCCTCCTCGGCCACCTCGCGCAGCGCCGGGACGTCGGCGCAGACGATGCGGGTGCCGGCGGCCAGAGCCTCGCCGGCGACCAGGCCGTAGCCCTCCCAGAGCGACGGGTAGACGGCCGCCTCGGCGTGGGCGTACAGGTCGCGCAGCTCGGCGTCCGGGACGTGGCCCAGCGTCACGACGTCGCCGCCCGCCGGCAAGCTCGACGCCGCCCCAGCCGCCGGAGCCGGCCAGCACCAGACGCTCGGGCCGGCCGAGCCGGCGCAGCTCGCGGTGGGCGGCGAGCAGGCGGGGCAGGTTCTTGCGCGGCTCGGGCGTCCCCACGAACAGCAGGTACGGCCCCTCGACCGGCGGCGGCCCCGGCGGGCTCGGAGAACAGCGCGTCGACGCCGTTCTCGACCACCCGCAGCCGGGCCTCGGGCACGGCCGAGGCGCTCGGCCACGTCGTCGGCCGTCGAGCGCGAGACGCAGACGACGCGGTCGGCGCAGGCGGAGCACGCGCGGGATCGCGACCCGGCCGTAGCTCCGGCTCCAGACCGGGAACCAGCGCGGCTCGCGCAGCACCGCCAGGTCGTGCACCGTGACGACCACGCGGCATCCGAGGGCGGCGCAGCGGGCCGCGGAACGTCGGGCAGTGCAGCAGGTCCGCCCCGCGCCGTGCGGGCCGCCCGGCCGATGCCGCCGCCGTACCAGCCGAGGTCCTGGCGGAGCGCGTCGGCCTTCTGGCCGAGCGAGCCGCGCGGCTGCAGCTCGCCCTCGCCGACGCGCGACGATCTCGGCCCCCCCGGCGGCGTCGAGCGCGCCGAGCAGGCCGCGGGCGACCCGCGAGGTGCCGGCGCCGGTCTGGCGCAGGCAGGCGACGTCGAACGCGACCCTCACCGCGGGTAGCGCCGCCTGCCCATGCGGCCGCGAGCCCAGTCGGCGACGCCCTCGAGCCGGGCCCGGGCGACGCCCGGCGCGACCACTCCACGGGCGGCGGCCCGGGCGGCGGTGCGCACGGCCTCGCGCCGCGCCACCGGCCGGCCGCGCTCGCGCTCGAGGAACCAGAGCCGGTTGCGGGTCGCGTAGTAGGCGTGGATCTGCCCGCGGGTCGAGCTGCCGACGGCGTGCGTCGCCCGGGCCTCGGACGAGCCGCAGCGGCACGCCCGCGGCGCGGGCCCGGAACGACCAGTCGACGTCCTCGTAGTACAGGAAGAGCTGCTCGTCGAACGGGCCGGCGCGCTCCCACGCGGCCCGCGCGATGCACAGCGCGGCGCCGGTGAGGTAGTCGAGCCGGCCGGGCACGTGACGGCCGAAGCCGCGGCGCCAGTCGATCTCGGCCCCGTCGAAGGCCTCGGCCCCCGGCGCGTCGATGCGCGGCGCGGCGGCGCCGTCGTCGCCCGCCGAGGCGACCAGCGCGTCGACGGCGCCCGGCTCGAGCAGGACGTCGTCGTTCAGCAACAGGGCGTGCGTGGCCGCTCCCTCGAAGGCCCGCCGGATCCCGGCGTTGGCCCCGCCGGCGAAGCCCAGGTTGACCTCGGGGACGAGCAGGTCGACCTGTGGCCGGCCGTCGGCGAGCCGCTCCACGGCGGGGCTGCGGCCGCCGTTGGCCACCACGATCGCCGGCATGGACGGGGCGACCGCGGCGAGCCGGTCGAGGCACGCCGCCGCGTGCTCGGCCGCCTCGTACACGACCACGACGGCGACCGGTTCGCTCACGGGGCGGGAGTCTAGTGGGCGTGCCCGCGCGTGCCCGGCGCCTAGGCTTGCCAGCCCGCGTGCGCTGCCTCCTGATCTGCCACCACTCGACGCTGGAGCGCGCGCTCGAGCTCGTCGCCCCCTCCGCCCCGGACCAGCTCGACGTCCTGGTGCTCGGCCGCACCAGCGAGGAGGTGCCGCTGCCGGCCGGCGCGGGACGGGTGCCGCAGCCGAGCCTGGCCGGCGGCCTGCCGGCGCGGCTGCGCCAGGCCGCGGCCTACGTGCGCGGTGTGCGGCGCGGCGGCTACGACCTCGGCCTGCTGGTCTGGCCGGGACTCGGGCTGAGCTGGGCCCGCGGGCCGCTGCGGTCGCTGCCGTTCCTGCTCGGCGCCCGGCGGGTGCTGACGAGCGACGGCGACGTCGAGCCGGCCCCGCTCCCGCGCCTGGCCGCCGCGGCCGACGCCGGCGCCTGGGCCGTCCTGCAGGTCGTCGCCGGCGCCGTCGCCGCCGCGGCCGGCGCCGGGCTGTCGCGGGCCGGGCGCGAGCCGACCCCGCAGCGCCCGATCCCGCAGGACGGGCACGGTCGTCTACCTGCGCACCGACATCGAGCTGGCCAGCGCCGATCTGCTGGCGGGCGGCTCGGTGGCCCACACCAGCGGGATCCTCACGGCGCTGGTGCGCCGCGGCCACCGGCTCCGCTACCTCAGCACCGGCACCGTCGCGGGCACGCCGCCCGAGGCGCTCGAGCAGCGGCTGCCGGTCTTTCGCCCCGCGAACCTGTCGATCGAGCTCGCCGAGCTGGTGTCGGGCCTGCGCCAGAGCCTGGTGCGGCTGCCGCGGGACGAGCAGGTGGCGTTCGTCTACCAGCGCTACAGCCTCGACAACCTGGCCGGCCTGGTGCTGGCCCGTCGGCTGGGCGTGCCGCTGGTGCTCGAGGCCAACGCCTCGGAGGCCGGCTGGCGGCGGCAGTGGTCGCGGCTGCAGTACGGCCGGCTGGCCGACGCCTGCGAGCGGCTGCTGCTGAACCGGGCCGACCGGATCGCGGTGGTCTCCGAGAACGCCGCGCGCACCCTGATCGACGCCGGCGCCGACCGGGCGCGGCTGCGGATCGTCCCGAACGGCGTCGACGTGGAGCGCTTCGCCTCGGCGGCGCCGCACCCGCTGCCGTTCCCCGACGGCTCGGTGGTGGTGGCGTTCTCGGGCCTGTTCTACCCGTGGCACGGGGTGCGCTTCCTGGCCGCGGCCTTCGGCGAGGTGTACCGGGCGTTCCCGCAGGCCCGGCTGCTGCTGGTCGGCGACGGCGAGCACCGGGCCCTGGCCCGCGAGCTGCTCGTGCGCGGCGGGGCGATCGAGGCCGCCCACCTGACCGGCCTCGTGCCGATGGACGAGGTGCCCGGCTACCTCGCCGCCGCCGACATCCTGGTGACGCCGCACGCGCCGGAGCCGGGCTTCATCGGCTCGCCGATCAAGATGTTCGAGTACCTGGCCAGCGGCAGGGCCATCGTGGCCTCGCGGGTGGCCCAGCTCGGCGAGGTGCTCGAGGACGAGCGCACGGCGCTGCTGGTCGAGCCCGGCGACGAGCAGGCGCTGGCGGCGCGCGATCCTGCGGCTCTGCCGCGAGCCCGAGCTGCGCGCCCGGCTCGGCGCCGCCGCCCAGGAGGAGGCCCGGTCTGCGGCACTCCTGGGACGCGCGGCTGGCCGAGATCCTGGACTGACGTGCGCTAGCGTTGTCGAGTGCGCGCACGGATTGGCGTCGTGGCGTGGCAGTGCCTCGAGCGGGAAGGCCTGCACCGCATCTTCGAGCGGGCGGGCGACCTCGAGGTCGTCGACGTCCGGCTGGCCCCGGACGTCCTGGTCTTCGTCGACCCGGCGCCGGCGCGGGACGTCGGGCTGGCCCGGCTCGTCGCCACGCCGCTCCCCTGCGGCGTCGTCGTGGTGGGGCGCGAGGTGGACGCCGACGCGGCGCAGGCGCTGGTCCGCCGGAGGTCCGCCGGACGGGCGTACCTCCTGTGCGAGCGCCTGCGCGCCCCGGCGGACGTCGTCGGCGCGGTGCACGAGGTCGCGGCGGGTGGGGTCGTCCTCGACCGCCGGGTGCTCGACGAGCTCGCCGTGCCGGCAGACGCGCCACCGACGCTCCTGCAGGTGCGGGCCTCGGCGGCGCGGGTGAGAGCCGCACGGCTCCGGGACGACGCCTGCGCGCTGCGAAACGAGGCGCGCCTGCAGGTGGACCGCGCTACCCGTCTGCGCTGAGGACGAGCTCCGCCGACGCCCCGTCGACGTCGAGCACGAGCGTCGGCGCGATCGTCGCGCTGGCCCAGCCGCACGGCGTGGCGGGTCTGCTCGATCCGGGCCGCCGCGTTCGGCGGCAGCGTCACGCGCAGCCGCGCAGCGCCGGCGCGGATGCGCGCCTCGCCGCCGTCGAGCACCACGTCCGCGCCCGGGCGCCAGGTGCAGGCGGGAGCGGGAGCGGTCGGCGCCGGGCGTGTGGTCGACGACCGACCAGGCCCGCGGCCCGAGCTGCTCGACCCGGCGGACGTGGGCCAGGCGCGGACGGCCGGCGCCGTCGTGGGCCGCCGTGACCCGGTGCGCGCTCGTCGGCCTCGATCGTGGTCGTGGCCAGTTGGCCGGACCGGTGCGCGCCGACGACCTCGGAGGAGTCCAGCCCGTCGACCTGGACCGTCGAGTGCGCCGCCGTGGAGCGCCACCAGGCCCGCTCCTCGCCGGCGCGTGTAGGTCGAGACGCCGCGGTCGACCAGCACCGGCTCGCCGTCCAGCGTGAGCAGGACCTGAAGCGAGTCGGCGTGCGCGTGGTAGGGCAGGTCGGGCCGGGACGGCTCGGCGGCGTCGAGCAGGAGGCGGGTGCGCTCGTCGCCCAGGACCACGTAGCGCGGCACGCCCGGCGGCTCGGGGTCGCCGGCCGGGGCCACGCCGGCCTCGGCCAGCAGGAAGGCGGTGTCCGGCGCCTGCCCGTCGGCCGAGTCGTTGAGGTGCGGCCGCGGCTGCCCGGGCGGTGAGACGTGACGGAGCCAGGCCAGCCCGGCGGCGATCGAGGAGGCCAGCCGAGTCGCCGCCCTGGGCGTTCACGGCGTCCCACAGCACCTGGGCGTGGTAGGACGGGCTGCGCTCGACGTGCCCGCCGTCGGGGCCGAGCTGGTCGGCCAGCTCCTGCTCGAGCAGCTCGAGGCCACGGAGCCGCAGGGCCCGCGCCTCGGGGCCGTCGAAGACCGCGCCGCCGACCGCCAGCGCCGAGGCGTTGCGGATCAGGTGGTTGCCGCGCACGTCGCGCTCCAGGTGGCCGGACAGGGCCAGGAGCTGGCGCCACAGCGAGCGCGCCAGCACCTCGCGGACGTCCGCCGGCGGGTCCTGAGGCCAGGAGGTGCGTCCAGGGCGCCACGCGGGTCGAGAGCACGTACGGGTGCCACGAGAGCGCCAGCGCCGGGCCGCTCGGCGGGCAGGCCGCGATCCAGGAGCGGGCCAGCTCGAAGGCCCGCAGGCGCGGCAGCGGCACGAGCCACTCCTGGCCGTGGAGCTCGAAGTCCAGGAGGGCGCTGCGGCCCGACGGCGCCCACAGCGCGTCGGCCGTCAGGTCGACGTCGAAGCCGACCAGGCGGAGCGTCCGCTCGTCCGCTCGGTCGCCGCGCGAAGCGGCGCTCGGCGCGGGCCGCCGGCGGCCTGCAGCTCGGGCTCGCGCAGCGGCGGCGGATCGACGTCCGGCGCCGGCGGCCGCGGGATCCGGCGCCGCACCCGGGCGACGGCGCGAGCGGCCAATTGGCCACGTCGGTAGCCGCCGAGCAGGCGCAGCGGGCCGGGCCCGCTCACGCCCCGACGAACGCCAGCACGGCGTCGGCGGCGCGCACGCCCGCCTTCCCGTCCCACAGCGGGATCGGCGCGTGGCCGGGCCGGGCCGGCCCCGCCAGCGCCTCGGCGCAGGCCGCGCGCAGCGCCGCGGGATCGACGCCGATCAGCCGGTTCGTGCCCTGCTCGACGGTCACCGGCCGCTCGGTGGTGGTGCGGTAGGTGAGGCAGGGCACGCCGAGCGCCGAGGTCTCCTCCTGCACCCCGCCGGAGTCGGTGACCACGAGCCGGGCGCTGGCCTCGAGGGCCACGAAGTCGAGGTAGTCGAGCGGGTCGATCGCCTGCACGCCGCCGCCCGCGCGGCGCCCGTTCAGGTTGGCCCGGGTGCGCGGGTGCATCGGGAACACCACCGGCAGCGATCCGGCCAGCTCGTCCAGCACGTCGAGGACGTCGCCGAGCCGCTCGGGGTCGTCGACCAGCGCCGGCCGGTGCAGCGTGACCAGCACGAACGCCTCGGGCGCGAGGCCGAGCCGGGCCTGGACGCCCGCCTCGTCGGCCAGCGGCCGCAGCCGGAACAGGCTGTCGATCATCGTGTTGCCGACCAGCACCACCTGGTCGCCGGCGATCCCCTCGGCGGCCAGGTTCTCGATGGCGTCGGCGCTCGGGCAGAGCAGCAGCGAGGCCAGCCGGTCGGTCAGGACGCGGTTGATCTCCTCGGGCATGTCCCAGTCGCGCGAGCGAAGGCCCGACTCGAGGTGGGCCACCGGGCACGTGCAGCTTGGCCGCCGCGAGCGCCGCCGCCAGGGTCGAGTTCACGTCGCCGGCGGCGACCATCAGCGCCGGCCGGTGCTCGCGCAGCACCCCCTCGGTGCCGACCAGGACGGCCGCCGTCTGCTCGGCGTGGGTGCCCGAGCCGACGCCGAGGTAGTGGTCGGGCGCGGGCAGTCCGAGCTGCTCGAGGAACGCCCCCGAGAGGGCCCGGTCGTAGTGCTGGCCGGTGTGCAGGATCCGCACCGACACCCGGCCGCTCGCGGCCAGCGCGTGGTACAGCGGCGCGAGCTTGACGAAGTTCGGCCGCGCACCCATCACCACCAGGACCTCCGTCACGCGGGCACTCCCGGCGATCCAGTGGTCGAACCAGGCGGACAGGTTGAGGATGTTCCAGAGCTGGAACGAGCGCTCGGCCCGCCCGCTGCGGTGCAGGTCGAGCAGCCGCTTGACCGCCGCCGGGTCGAGGTAGCCGAGCTCGTTCAGCTGCGTCCGCTCGAGCCGGGTCTCGAGCTCCTCGCCGAGCTCGCCCCGGAACCACTCCGAGACCGGCGTGCCGAAGCCCTGCTTGGGCCGCCACAGCAGGTCGTGCGGGAGCAGGTCGGCCATGGCGTTCTTGACCACCGGCTTTCCGACGCCGCCCGAGATCTTCTGCTCCTCGGGCATGGCCATCGCGAGCTCGACCAGCTCGTGGTCGAGGAACGGCACCCGGGCCTCGATGGCGTTGGCCATCGTGAGCTTGTCGACGCGCATCAGCAGGAGCTCGGGCAGCCGCAGCCGCAGGTCCTGGTAGATCAGCCGGTCGAGGTCGCTGCGCGCGCCGGCCCGGGTGGCGTCGGCGCTGATCTGGGCGACGACGTCGCGCGGCGACTCGCCCGTCGACCGCCCGCGCGCAGCTCCGGCGTGGTGACCCGGTCGAAGCCCCGCTCGTAGAACGCCACGGCGCCGCCCCACCAGAGCTGGCCGTCGGGCTGGCCGGCCCGGTTCAGCACCTCGGAGTGCAGCTCGTAGCCGGGCCGGGTGCCGAGCACCCGCGAGCCGGTCGGCCGCGACGACCGAGCGCAGCGGGCCCGGCAGCGAGCGCAGGCGCCTCCACGGCCCGGTGGCGATCTCGTGCGCCTGGACGTAGGTCGGGTAGCCCGAGAAGAGCTCGTCGGCGCCCTCGCCGACGTGCACCACGGTGACGCCGTTGTCCTTCGCCAGCTTGGCCACGAAGTACAGCGGCACGCACACCGGGTCGGCGATCGGCTCGTCCTGGTAGTGCACGAGCTGCGGGATGAAGTCCCACAGGTCCTGCGGCGCCGATCTGCACCTCGTGGTGGTTCGTCCCGTACTGGTCGGCGATCCGCCGCGCCCAGTCGAACTCGTTGTAGCGCTCGACGCCCTCGAACCCGATCGAGAAGGTGTTGATCGGGTGGTCGACGAGCTGGCTCATCAGCGCGACGTTGCTCGACGAGTCGACGCCGCCCGACAGGAACACGCCCGACGGGCACGTCGCTCATCATGCGGCGGTCGATCGAGCGCGCCAGGCGGTGCCGGAACTCGGCCACCCAGTCGACGTCGGCGCCGTCGAAGTCGGCCCGGTTGGCGATCGGGTCCCAGTAGCGCTCGGGCTCCTCGGGCCCGTCGCGGCGCACCAGCATGGTGCTGGCCGGGGCCAGCTTGTGGACGCCGGCGAACAGCGTGCGCGGCGGCGGCACGGCCACGAAGGTGAGGTAGTGGGCGAGCGCCGTCGGGTCGATCTCGCGCCGCGGCAGCAGCGGCAGGAGCGCCTTGATCTCGGACGCGAAGGCGAACGTCTCGCCGGTGTCGACCCAGTACAGCGGCTTGATGCCGAGCCGGTCGCGGGCCAGGAACAGCGTCTGGCGCCGCTCGTCCCAGATCCCGATGGTGAACATGCCGACGAGGCGGTCGACCATGCGCGGCCCGTACTCCTCCCACAGGTGGACGAGCACCTCGGAGTCGCAGCGGGAGCGGAAGACGTGGCCGCGCCGCTCGAGGTCGGGGCGCAGCAGCTCGTGGTTGTAGATCTCGCCGTTGAAGACCAGCTGGACGTCGCCGGTCTCGTTGGTCATCGGCTGGCGGCCGAGCTCGGACAGGTCGACGATCGACAGGCGGCGGTGGCCGAAGCCGACGTCGGCGCGGCCGTCGCGCAGCCACAGGCCCTCGTCGTCGGGGCCGCGGTGGAGCATCGAGTCGCGCATCGCGACCAGGTCGTCGCGGTCGATCGGCGCTCCGGCGCGGGAGAAGACTCCGACGATGCCGCACATGGCTAGGCAGCCTCCTTTCGGCGGTGGGAGGCGTCCAGGAGGACGGCCTCGAGGCGGTCGTTCTGGGCCGAGCGGGCGTGGCGGCGGGCGACCCGGCGGCCGGCCTCGCCCATGCGCTGCGACCCGGTCGCGGTCGGCGGCCAGCAGGCGGATCGCCGAGGCCAGGGCGGCCCCGTCCTCGGCGGGCACGGCGACGCCGGCGCCCGAGCGCAGCACCAGCGCGGCGGGCTCGCCGCCGGCGGCCACGATCGCGGCCCGGCCGGCGGCCATCGCGTCGTACAGCTTCGACGGGATGAACTGCTCGAGGATCGGGTGCGCTCCCGAGCGGCACGAGCAGCGCGTGGCAGCCGTCGAGCACCGCGCCGACCTGGTCGGTCGGGCACCTGGCCGCGCAGCTCGACGCTGTCGAGGCCCTCGCGCTCGCGCCGGGCCCGCAGGTCGGCCGCCAGCGGGCCGTCGCCGACGAGCACGAAGCGGACGTCGTCGCCGCGGAGTTCGGCGGCGGCGTCGAACACGATCGAGAGGCCCTGGGCGATCCCGAGGTTGCCGACGTAGCCGACGGTGAACGTCCCGCCGGGCGGCAGCGGGCGCACCGGCCGGGCCAGCAGCTCGTCGAGGGCGCCGTTGGGCAGGTGCACCGAGACCGGGCGGCCGGCGGCGGCGTCGATCTGCGCGGCAGAACGGCCGGGTGGTCGCGGTGACCGCGGCGGCGTGGCGGTAGAGCCAGGTCTCGCCGCGCTCGAGCAGCCGCACCAGGGCGGGCTGCGAGAGCTCGCCGAGCGCCTCGGCGGCGGCCGACCAGAGGTCGCGGACGTCGAGCACGAACGGCACCCGACGGGCCTTCGCGGCGGCGCCGGCGGCCAGGGCGCCGGGCAGCGGCGGGGAGCTCGCGAAGACCACGTCGTGGCTGCGGGCCAGCGCGGCCACGAGCGCGCCGGCGCCGGCGGCGAACGTCCCGTAGAAGGCCAGCCGCCGGGCCCGGCGTCTTGCGCGGCGAGGCCGCCACCCAGACGCGGTGGACGGTGGCCCGCGGGCCGCGCTCGCGCTGCAGCGGCCGGCGGCCGTAGCCCGGCTGGAAGACCCCGCTCGGGTGGTTCGGCTGCTCGCAGACCACGCTCACCTGGTGGCCGCGCTCGGCCAGGCCCTGCACGAAGGCGCCGAGCCGGTTCTGGGTCGCGCCGACCTCGGGCGGGATAGAACTGGGACACGACCAGGACGCGCATCACGTCAGACGGCGGCGCTGCGGGCGATGGCGTCGCGGATGGCGAAGGTGGCCCGGGTGACGGCCAGCATGTCCTCCACCGGCCAGGCCTGGCGGCCCGTGCGGATGGCCGAGAGGAACGCGTCGATCTCCGCGGCGTGGCCCTTGTCGCGCTTGCCGTCGACCGTCTCCTGGCTGCCGCCGCGGTGCAGCTGCAGGACGCGGTAGTCGTCGAGCACCGCGGCGCCGGCCTCGCCGAGCACCTCGAGCCGCTCCTTCGGCAGCGACGGGTCGCCGAACGCCGTGTAGACGATCGTCGCCACCGACCCGTCGCCGAGCTGCAGGGTGGCGCTGACGTTGTCCTCGCGCGGCTCCGAGCCGCCGCCGACGGCCGCCGCGCTGACGCCCGACCGGCGTCGACGCCGGCCAGGTAGCAGACGGTGTCCACGAAGTGGCAGACCTCGCCGACGATGCGGCCGCCGCCGACCTCGGGGTCGTGCGTCCAGTGGGAGCGCGGCAGCCGCCCGGCGTTGACCCGGTAGGTCATGACCAGCGGCCCGCGTCCGGACAGGGCCGCGTGCAGCCGGCGGACGAGCGGCGCGTAGCGGCGGTTGAAGCCGACCATCAGCGTGCCGTCGCTGCTCGCGGCGGCGCGCTCGACGGCGGCCAGCTCGTCCTCGTCGAGGGCCAGCGGCTTCTCGACGAAGACGTGCTTGCCCGCCTCGAGGGCCGCCGCCGCGTAGGCCGCGTGGGTGTCGTGGCGGGTGGCGACGACGACCGCGTCGATCGTCCGGGCTGCGCAGCACCTCGTCGGCGTCGGTGGTCGCGAGGCCGGCGCCGAAGCGCTGGGCCGCCCCGCGGGCCGAGACGCCCGGTGGCGTTGGCCACGGCGGCGATGTCGGCGTGCCGGTGCGAGCGGCGGCAGGAGCACGCCGCGGGCGAACGAGCCCGCGCCGACGACGCCGATCCGCGGCCGGCCCGAGACGGCGCGCGCGGCGGCGCGGCTCGAGGCGCACGCTGCGCGGTGCCGGCCTCGGTCAGCTCGGGGTAGCGCAGGAGGATGCCGAGCGACGGCTCGCCGCCCTCGAGCGCGGCGTAGGCCTGCGCCCCGTCGGCGAGGTCGAAGGTGTGGGTCGTCAGCCGCGACGGCCGGAGCTGGCCGGCGGCCATCAGCCGCACGACCTCCTCGAGGTTCCGGCCCTCGGTCCAGCGCACGTAGCCGGCCGGGTAGTCGATCCCCTGGTCCTCGTAGAGCGGGTCGTAGCGGCCCGGCCCGTAGGAGCGCGAGACGACCAGCCGCAGCTCCTTGGCGAACAGCGGGGTGCGCGGCGAGGCGATGTGGACGTCGCCGACGATCGAGACCACCGCCCGCTCCCGGGCGACGGCGACCGCGGTCGCCAGCGGCGCCGGGCTCCTGGCCGCGGCGCAGACCAGCGACGCCGTCGGCGCCGCGCCGGCCGGTGAGCCGGGCGACCTCGGCGTCGAGCTCGAGCTCGTCGGTGGTGGCGAAGCAGCCGAGCGTCCGGGCCAGCTCGACCCGGCCCGGGTCGAGGTCCAGGCCGACGGCCACGCAGCCGGCGGCCAGGCACAGCTCGAGCGCGAGCTGGCCGACCAGGCCGAGGCCGATCACCGCGACGACGTCTCCGAGCGCGACCTCGGCCAGCCGCACGCCGTGCAGGGCGATCGCGGCGACCGTGGCGTAGGCCGCGTCCTCGGGCGCGACGCCCTCGGGCACCCGGGCGCACAGGTTGCGCGGCACGGACGACGATCTCGGCGTGCGAGGCGTGGCCGGCGCCGGCGCAGGCCACGAGCTCGCCCGGCGCGGCGGGCGCGTCCTCGCCGGCCTCGAGCACGATCCCGGACAGGCTGTAGCCGAGCGCGTTCGGCTCGCCGAGCCGCCCGCGCACCTTCTGGTAGGTCGTCGCGAGGCCCTCGGTGCGCGCCGACTCGACGACCTTGGCCACCAGGTCGGGGCGTGCCCGGGCCTTGCCGATCAGCGACGAGCGGCCGATCTCGAGGGCCGCCCGCTCGGTGCCGGCGGAGATCAGCGAGTAGCGGGTGGCGACGAGCAGCGAGGCCCGCCCGCGGACGGGCGGCGGCACCTCGTCGACCGAGATCTCGCCGGTCGAGACGTTCTGCAGGAGCTGGCGCAAGGCGCGCGCATTGTAGGCTTGGCCGCCATGGGCACGGCCGCACAGGACGAGAAGGCCAGCGTCCGCCGCTACTGGGAGGACAGCCCCTGCGGCAGCTCCCACGCGAGCGCGCAGCAGGGCTCGCAGGCCTTCTTCCGGGAGGTCGAGGCGAAGCGCTACGCCCTCGAGCCGTTCATCCCGTCGTTCGCCGAGTTCGAGCGCTGGCGCGACCGGGAGGTGCTCGAGGTGGGCGTCGGGCTGGGCACCGACTTCATCCGCTTCGCCCGGGCCGGCGCGAGGCTCAGCGGGATCGACCTGACCGAGGCCGCGGTCGAGCTCGCCCGCACGCCGGCTGGGCCAGGAGGGCCTCGAGGCCGACGTGCGCCAGGCCGACGCCGAGCAGCTGCCGTTCGCCGACCAGAGCTTCGACCTCGTCTACTCCTGGGGCGTCCTGCACCACACGCCCGACACCGGCCGCGCGGTCGAGGAGGTGCGGCGCGTCCTGAAGGTCGGCGGCGAGGCCCGGGTGATGCTGTACTCGCGCCGCTCCTGGGTCGTCCTCGGCCTGTGGCTGCGCTACGGCCTGGCCCGCGGGCGCCCGTTCCGCTCGGCCACCGACCTCCTGTCGGAGCACATGGAGAGCACCGGCACGAAGGCCTACACCACGGCCGAGCTGCACGACGCTGTTCGCCGGCTTCTCGACGGTCGAGCTGCAGCGCTTCGTCACCCCGTACGACCGCCGCGTCGGCGGGCCGCTGGCCCGGCTGGCCGGGCCGCGCTTCGGCTGGTTCGTCGGGATCCGCGCCGTCAGGTAGCGGCCAGGCGCAGGAGCAGCGGCTCGATGCGGGCCGCGGCGGCGTCCCAGGACTCGCCCGCGACCCGGGCCCGGCGGCGCGCGACGGCGCCTCGGCGGTGTCGGAAGTCGGCGCAATTGGCCAACGACCGCGGCCGCGAACTCCGCCGGCGTGCGGGCCAGCGCGACGACGTCGGCGTACGGCTCGACCTCGGGCAGCGCGGAGGAGACCACCGGCCGGCCGGCGGCGAGGTACTCGCGCAGCTTGATCGGGTTCACGCCCTCGCTCAGCCGGCGAGTCGGCGAACGGGATGAGGCAGCAGTCGAACGCCTGCAGGTAGCCGGGGATCGTGGCGTACGGGCGGGCACCGAGCAGGCGGATGCGCGGGTGGCGCAGCACGCCCGGATCGACGTTCGTGCCGCCGACGATCACCAGCGTGCCCTGCGTCAGGCGCGTCGGCGACGGCCCGGAAGCTCTCGAACGAGAGGTGGTCGTCGACCAGCCCGACGAACCCCACCAGCGGGCGCTCGAGACCCTCCAGGTCGGCCGGGGTCGCCTGCGGCCCGGCGAAGCGCTCGACGTCGACCCCGTGCGGCACCACGATCGGGTCGGCGCCCAGGGCCCGCAGGTCGTCGGCCAGCGGCGCCGCCGTGGCCACCGCGACGTCGCAGCCCTCGGCCAGCGCCCGCAGGCCGGCCCGCAGGCGGTCGCCGTCGACGTGGCTGAAGGCGTCGTAGCGATCCTGGTAGTAGAGGATCGAGCCGCGCTCGCCGAGGTGGCCCCGCAGCGGCGCGACGTTCGGCAGGCTGAACCAGCTCACCCGGGGGCCGTCGAGCCGCAGCCGGCGCAGGCTGAGGCGGATCTGGGCCCGCAGCGTCAGGATCTGGGCCCGCCCGGGCGGCACCGGCGGCGGCCGCAGCACGTGCAGGTGCGGCTCGACCGTCCGCAGCCGCGTGCCGGCGCGCAGCTTGGCCGCCACCCGGCGCCACTCGAAGCTGTCGGCCGTCGTCGGCGCGCGCATCGCGATCCCCTCCACGAAGAGGACGTCGAAGCGCCCGGCGAAGCGGCGCATCAGGTGGTGGCGGGAGTGCGGGTTGCCGTCCCACACGTCCCCGGCGAAGCAGATGAGGACGGGGCGGCTCACGTGGCCTCGGCCGCCCCGGCGCGGGCCGCAGGGCCCGCAGCGCCTGCAGGTGCAGGAGCACCACCAGCAGGTAGGACAGCGACGAGACCGCGGCGGCCCCGGCGATCCCGTAGCGCGGGATGGCCCACAGGTCGGCCACCAGCCCGAAGACCGCCGACGCCGTCCAGGCGACGAGCACCGCCCGCGGCCGGCCGCGGCTGGCGACGTAGTTCGAGATGACGCTCTGCAGCCCGAGCAGCACCACGCCGGGCAGGAGCAGCCGCAGCGCGGTGGCCGACTCGCGGTACGCCGGCCCGAACAGCAGCCCGAGGATCCACGGCGCGATCAGCGCCGAGATCGTCGCCGCGAGCGACGCCGAAGAGGGCCGTCCAGCGCAGCACCCGCAGCACGTCGTCCCAGTGGCCCTCGCTGGAGCGCGCCCCGCGCCGGAACACCACCAGCCCGAGCGCTCCGGGCAGCACCAGGAGCAGGTCGCCGTACTGCACCGCGACGACGTACAGGCCGGCGTCGTCGGCGCCCTTGAAGCCGTTGACCAGGAGGACGTCGATCTTCTGCACGACGTGGGTCACGCCGAGCGTCGCCGAGGTCAGGAGCGCGTAGCCGAGGTACGGGCGCAGGGTGTCGGCCACCCCGCGCGGCGCTCATCCGGTCGCGGGCCCACAGCCCGGCGCCGACCAGCCCGCCGAGCGCGATCGCCGTCCCGAGCGCGGTGGTGCCGGCCGAGGCGACGGCCACGTTCGGCACGGCGAGGTTGCCCGCCAGCGACCAGGACCAGGATCACGACGAGCATCACCGCCGCCGGGATCGCCGCCGAGAGCGCGAACCACAGCGTCGAGAGCGCCGTCAGGGTGAGCTGCTGGGTGACCTGGTGGAGCAGCAGCAGGCCGGCGAGGGCACGCGCCGACGGCCAGCACCCAGAGCGGCACGCCCTCGGGCTGGGAGATCAGGAGGACGACGAACGCGGCGAGGCTCGCCAGCACCGCCAGCACGGCCCCGCCGACGCAGGCCGCGCGCACCAGCGCCGCCCGCTCGCCGCTCTCGGTCCGGGCCGCCGCGTAGGACGCCGCCACCGGCAGCCCCAGGGAGCCGATCGTGGCCGCGAGGGTCGCCGTGGCCCCGACGACGCCCCAGGCGCCGCGCTCCGACGGCGTCAGCCCGCGGGTGATCAGGATCGAGGTGAGGCCGGCGAGGAAGGTCGTGCCGAGCATGCCGCCGGACGGTCACGGCGGCGTCGAGGCGCAGCCCCCGCTCGCTCATCCGCGCGCCGACCCGCAGCGTCAGCGCCACCGCCGACGACCCGGCCCCGGCCCGGTAGCGCACGACGGCCCGCCAGCTCCGCTGGGAGGAGCCGTAGCGCTCGGAGCGCCGCCCCTCCTCGACCAGCAGGGCCGCGTTCTCGGGCAGCTCGAAGGCGAAGCTGCAGCCGCCGGCCTGCACGCTGTCGAGGTCGACCGTCTCGGGCTCGTCCGGGAGCTGGACGAGGTGCTCGACGGTCGCTCCCTGGGGCGCGGACAGCGCGTCCTCGACCCGCAGCTCGCCGGGCGTCCACTGGTACATCCGGCGCAGCCGCACCTCGCCGCCGGCGGCCGCGAAGACCTGCTCGGCGAACAGCCGGTGGCGGCGGCGCTCGAACGTCGCCTCGTGCACCTCCGGCGGCGCGTCGCCGACGATCCGCCACAGGAGCTCGTCGTCGGGCCGGGCGTACGACTGCCCGTTGATCAGCACCAGGCTGTGGGCCCGCGGGCCGCGCAGCTCCTGGCGCAGCTGCGGGTCGCCGGTGTACGAGCCGGTGCCGGAGTCGGGCACCACGAGCGTGCCGCCGAGGCGGGCCTCGAAGGACATCGCGTCGACGTGGCCGTGCCCGCCGAGGCCGCGGAAGCCGATCGGCCCGACGTCGACCGCGACGTGGTCCCGGCCGTCGCCCAGGATCGCGATGCCGGCGTCGCGGAACAGCCGCGTCCGCGAGAAGCCGTCGCCCGCCGCCGAGGCGGCCCG
Source organism: uncultured Actinomycetes bacterium (assembly GCA_963794695.1). Classification (GTDB taxonomy): domain Bacteria; phylum Actinomycetota; class Thermoleophilia; order Gaiellales; family JALYLC01; genus CAWCFJ01. The sequence continues at coordinate 77,596 of CAWCFJ010000003.1, forward strand.
CCGGGTCGCGGCCGGGCCGAGCAGCCAGCGGGCCTCGTCGGCGAACCCGCCGGTGCCGCGGGGGTACAGGTCGGGCCGCTGCAGCAGGGCGGCGCCGAGCGCCAGGACCCGGCGGGCGTCGTGCGACGGCGCGTCGGAGAGGGCCAGCGCCCGGCCGCCGTCGTCGTCGCCGATGTTCGGCACCGTCCCGTCGGGAGCCGCGATCGAGCGCAGCCCCTGGAGCATCCGCTCGAGCACCGGCTCGACCCGCTTGAGCCGCGACGGCGCGGCCTGCAGGGCGATCGCGAACAGCTCGGTGACCAGCGTGTGGTAGCGGAGGGAGCCCTCCTGGTCGAGCCCGTCGGAGAGGACGTGCCGCTGGGCCGCCTGCTCGACCATCGCCACGCCCCGCTCGAGCCAGCGGTCGGCCTCGCCGACGCCCTTCAGGTAGCGCCCGAGCCAGACCAGGCCGACGCCGTCCGAGAGGTAGTGGTTGCCGTTCACGTCCGAGATCTCGAGGTTCCGGACGAGGAACCAGCCGTGCTGGTAGAGCAGCGAGGCCAGCAGGGGCCGGACCGGCGAGGACACCCGGCCGCCGGCCACGAGCGCGTCGATGCAGATCAGGTTGACCGCCCGCAGGCCGACCTCCATGCCGACGGTCCAGTTGACCGACCACCCCATCGGGTTGCGGCGCTGCCAGTCGGTGACGTCCTCCTCGAGCACCCGCAGGGCGTCGCCGTCCGAGAGGGCCGCCACGGCCTGGGCCAGGGCGACCGCATGCCGCAGCCGCGAGAGCTCCCAGGCGACCTTCACGTCCGAGGCCCGGCCGCGGTTCACGTAGTCGATGCGCCGGTAGTAGGCGAGCGGCCAGGAGTCGCCGGTGTTCGGGTCGAGGCTCCACGGCAGCGGGCCGGGGAGCGTCAGCGGGGCGTCGCCGAACAGCTCGACGACGTGGCGGCGGGCGAGCGCCGCCCGGCGGGCCACGCGGTCGGCGAACGGCGCGCTGGCCCGGGCGTCCCGGGCGGCCGCGGTGAAGCCGGTGAAGGCCGCGGCGCTCGCGTCCATCTGCTGCAGGGCATCGCGCCGGGCCGCCGGGCAGGATGCGGGCCGCCGAGCGGCGACCACGGCCGTCGCGGGCGGCGGCCAGCTCGCGGCGGGCGAGCTCGCGGCGCAGCTCGTCGGCCAGCCGCCGAGCGATGTAGCTCGGCGGCTTTCGGGCGACGCGGCGGACTCGCCGGAACGCGCTCACGAAAGCGGCTGGCAGCCGCGCGCGCCGCCGTCGCGCCGAAGCTGCACCCGGAAGAGGTCGAGCACCGTCCCGGCCGGGGCCTCGACCGTCAGCGCCAGCCGCTCGTGCCCCGCGGTGTCGAAGGCGAACGCGTAGGGGTGCGGCGCGCTGGCCGCGGCCAGCCGGAACGTGCCGAGGACCTGCGTTCCGAGCTCGTCGCGCACCCGCAGCACGACGGGCCGGCGCGGCTCGGCCCGCACCTGCAGGCGGTAGCAGTCGTGGGCGTAGACCGGCAGCGAGCGGGACATCAGGTCGATGTCCGCGCTGCTCGCCCGCAGCTCGAAGCCCCCGGGGATCGGCCGCACCGCGGCCCGCGAGCCGGCGGTGCTCCAGTCGTTGCCCACGGCGCCCTGCTGGGCGTCGACGAGCTGGTTCAGGGTGATGCCGCCGGCCTCGGCGCTGCCCGGCTCGAAGGCGTGCCCGAACTCGGCGATCCCGCCGGCCACGGCCAGCGCGACGACCACCCAGGCGGCGGCTCGCAGGTCACGCACGGGCCGGCTCCTCGCCGCGGCCGTGCAGCGCCGCGGCCACGCCGACGAGCACCGCCAGGACGGCGGCCCAGACCATGTCCTGGCCGAGCGCCAGCGGCACGCCGACGATCGCCCCCTGCAGGAGGTAGGCGCCGGCGCCGGCGATGGCCGCGAGCCGGGCCAGGGCCAGCTCCTCGCCGCTGCGCCGGAAGCGGCGCAGCAGGTCGACCAGCGTCACCACCAGGAACGCCGCCACCAGCAGCAGGCCGGCGAGCCCGAGCACCCCGTCCTCGGCCAGCACCTGCACCGGCAGCGAGTGGGCCGCGTGGTAGCGCGTCGAGTAGCGCGCGAGCTCGTCGGGCCCGACGCCGAGCGGCAGGTGGTCGCGGGCCACGTCCAGGCCCTTGCGGATGGCGGCGCGGCGATCGTCGAGCGACGGGTCCGAGATCGCCTGGCCGCCCTTCGGCGCCGTGAGCGCGGTGCTGCTGCCGGTGAGCGCGCCGAGGACGCTCGAGCGGGCCGACGCCGACGTGCCGACGGCGAGGCACAGGCAGGCGCACACGGCCAGGGCGACGGCGGCGGCGCCGGTCGAGCGGGTGAGCACCGCCACGAGCACCGCGAGCAGCGCCAGCACGGCGACGGCGACCAGGATCCCGCCCCGGCTCAGCGTCAGCAGGAGCAGCGCGCCGAGCGCCAGCGAGACGGCGGCGGCGGCGACCCGGTGGCCCAGGCCGGCGCCGCGGCGGGCGGCCGAGAGCACCGCCAGCGGCAGCACCAGGACGATGAACGGCGCCGTGTTGTCGACGTTGCCGAACGTCACCTCCTGGAACAGGAACGGCCGGAAGAGCTGGATCTTGCCGGCGACCAGGTCGTTGCCCGACGTCGGCACCCCGAACGTCGAGACGTAGGCCGCGATCCCCACGACGGCCGGCACCGCGGCGGCCAGCCAGAGCGCGTCGAGCAGCGCCCAGGCGCTGCGCGCGCCGTCGACCGCCCGCAGCACCAGGTACGCCAGGAGAACCGGGGCCACGAGCTCGAGCCAGGCCGCCGACAGCGAGCCGGGCCTGTCGACCGAGGCCAGCCCGCCGAGCAGCCCGCCGAGCACCAGGCAGGCGCCGGCGGCCAGGGCCAGGCGAGGCGCCCGGGCGGGGACGCGCAGCTCGCGCCACCCCACGACGGCGCAGACGACCACCAGCAGCGTCAGCGCGGCCAGCGCCAGGGCCACCAGCCACGGCAGGCTGTCGAGCCTCGAGGCGTACTTTCGCGCCGGCAGGGTGTTCGTCAGCGGCAGCACGAAGCACGCGGCGCAGAGCGCGCCCTGCAGCGCCGTCAGCCGGGCGCCGGCCAGGACGAGCTGCCACAGCGCCGTGCCGGCGGCGCCGATCATGGCCCACTCGAGCAGCTCCCCGGGGCGCGCCACCGCCACCGCCACGGCGACGACGAGCCAGGCGACGAACAGCGCGAGGCCGAGCCGCTCGCGCCAGGCGACGGTCGGCTGCACTGCCGCGGGGATCGGCGAGCCCGCGGACGTCCGGGCGCTAGCGGGCACCGGCTGAGCTTAGTGCCAGCACAGGCCGGAGAGGGTCGTTTGCTAGCTTAGGACGCCGATGTCGACGGGCGCCCGATGAGCCAGACCGACGCGCGCCCACCGGTCCTCGCCGACCTCGCAGCGGGCGGCGAGCCGACCCGACGGCCGCCGCGCCTGAGCGGTCCGGCGCGGCTCCGGCTCGCGCTGCTGGCCTACGGCCTGCTGTTCGCGATCGTCGGCGGGCACTCGCTGGCCGACTCGTTCCGCGGCGGCGGGAGCGTCCCCATGATGGGCGGGCGCATCTCGACCGTGAAGAACGAGCTCGTGGCCCAGCGCCAGGGAGCGCCGCCGTTCACCGTCGTCACGCCGGGCGTGCGCTTCCCGAACGCGAAGGTCAACGAGCTCGAGCAGGCCGGCTACGGCGACGACCCCGGCGTCTACATCGCGCTGCCGATCGTCCACCGCTTCACCGGCAGCATGGATCCCGAGCAGCTCATGCGGACGCTGTACGTGGCCGCGTTCGTGCTGCTGTTCCTGACCTGGCCGCTGCTCCTGTTCGAGGCGTTCGGCTCGCTGCTGGTCGCGCTGCTCGCGCCGCTCGCGGTGCTGCACGGCTTCGACTACCTGCAGATGTCCGACGTCTACTGGATCTCGGGCTGGATCCTCTTGCTGGGCGTGCCGGTGCTGTTCGCGGCCCACCGGCGCTGGAACCGCTGGACCTACGGCGCGCTCGTGGCCGCCACGCGTGGCCGCGAGCTTCGCCTCGGCGATGCGGGCCCAGGCGGGCCTGCCGATCGTGATCGCCGCGCTCGCCCTGGTGCTGGTGCACGTCCCGACCTGGCGCCGGCGGGGGCTCGCGGCGGCCGTGCTGCTGGTCGCCTACCTGCTGGTGACGCCGATCGGGATCAAGGGCGTCATCGCCTACCGCGACCACGAGCTCGGCAACCGGGCCATCACCGAGCCGCACGGCGAGCCACATCTTCTGGCACCCGGTGTTCCTCGGCCTGGGCTGGGACCGCAACCCGTGGGGCATCTACTACTACGACGGCTTCGCCGCCAAGCTCGCGTTGTCGAAGGATCCGCAGGCCCTGCTGCCGAGCGCCCGCTACACCGAGGTGATCCGGCACGAGTACTTCGCCGACGTCACCGACGATCCGTGGCTGGTCACCAGGATGTACGCCCGCAAGGCGCTCGTCGCCCTCGACATCGCGCGACACCAGGCGCTGCTCGGGCTGGCGCTGGCGGCGCTGGGGCTGGCGCTCCTGTTCGATCCGTTCCGCCGGCGGCAGCGGGCCTTCGTGCTCCTGTTGACGCCGGCGCTGCTGCTGGGCCTCGGCGACCAGGTGCTGGTCGAGCCGATCACCGCCTACGGGATGGGCTTCACCGTGGCCGTCGGCCTGCTGGCCCTGCTGCCGCTGGGCTTCGCCCTGGCCTGGCTCGAGGGGCGCATCCGCGGCTGGAGCGGCCGGGCGCGACTGGCGCGCCGCGCTGCAGCGCCGTCCGGCGCGCGCGACCCTCGACCTGGCGGTTCTCGGGGCGCTCGCGATCGTCGCGTCTACCTCGTCGCCGGCGACCTCGTCGGACCGGCGGCCAGCCGCGCCCAGAACGCGTCGAACCTGTGGCAGAACCAGAACAAGCGCACGACCCGCTGCGACGCCACCGAGACGGCACCGCTGCCGCTCGCCGCCCTGCGCGGGACGCCGGTGCGGACGTTCGACTTCGCCGGCGGCGTGCCAAGGGCTGGAAGCTCGTCAAGCCGGCGAAGGTCACCCCCCGCCCGGGTGGGATCGCCCTCGAAGACGCACCAGCTCAGCGGCGTCGCCGCCCTGATCAGCCCGTCGCTGAAGCTCCCCGCGGGGCGCTACGCCGTCCGCCTGGATGGCCGCCTGCTGGTCGGCGGGCTGACGCGTCGGCGCTGCTCAGCAACACCGACCTACACCTACGTCGCCAACTCACCCTTCCTCGGGCCGTGCCCGGCCGTGCCGGGCACCGCGATGGGCCTGCGCGACGTGCAGACCACCGGCGAGCCGGTCCGGCTCGTCCTCGCGAACTTCGATCCCGCGCAGGAAGGCAGCTCCTGGGTCGTGCGGTCGCTCGTGATCACCCGCCAGGGCGGCTGAGCCCGGACGTTCCTCCGTTACAGTGCGGCGCGGATGCCGCAGCTTTCCCTGCTCGTCGCCGGCGCGCTCGCTGCAGTCACCGCTCTGACACCGGCAACGACGAGCCGGTCGGACGTGGCCGCGGCGCCTGCGCGTGCCGCCGCCCCGACCGTCTCGAAGTGCATCACCTACGGGCCGACGTACGACGGCGCGTCGGTCCTGCCGACGCTGAAGAGCCTCGGAGTCCGGGTCTGGCAGCTCGGGATCGTGTGGCCCTGGATCGCGCCGACCCGGCCGAAGAACCCGATGGACCCGCACGACCCGGTCTACCAGTGGCCGACGGACGTCGACGGCGCGGTCGCCGCCGCGGCCAGGGCCGGCATCGAGCCAGTCCTGTACATCAACGGCTTCGCGCCGTGGTCGAACGGCGGCCAGGACATCCACACCGCGCCGAAGAACCCGAAGGACTTCGCGGCGTTCATGGCGGCGGTGGTCAAGCACTACCCGATGGTGCGCCGCTTCGTGGTCTTCTCGGAGCCGAGCCACTTCGTCAACTTCAAGCCCCAGGGCGACCACGGCCGGGCCGCGCCCCACGCCTACGCCCGCCTGCTCGACGCGGCCTACGGGACGATGCACGCCGCCCGCAAGGACGTCGTGGTGATCGGCGGCAACGTCCACCCGTCGGGCAACGACGACAACCAGACGACGGCGCCGGACACGTTCATCAAGAACATGGTGCTGCCGAACGGCAAGCGCCCCCGGCTCGACGAGTTCGGCGTGAACCCCTACACCGAGCGGCCGCTCGACCTGCGCCTGCCGAAGGGGCCGAAGGTGCTCGACTTCGACGACCTCGACTGGCTCCTGAAGACGCTCGACAGGGACTGGCCGGGCAGGCACCTGAAGGTCTTCATCGGCGAGTTCGGCTGGAACACCGAGCACGCCGCCCAGGGCTGGCTGTACGTCGTTCCCCAGGCCGAGCAGGCGAAGAAGCTGACCACCGCGTTCCGGCTGGCCGAGTCGCTGAAGCGGGTCGACACCCTGTGCTGGTACCTGCTGTACGACCCGCCGCCCGAGAAGTCCGGCGACTTCTTCGTGAACTGGACGAGCGGCCTCGCGACCTACGACGGACAGCACAAGCCGTCCTGGGCGGCGTTCGCGAAGGTCCCGAGCGGCCCACGGCAGACCGGCGCGCGCTGACGACCGCATGAGCCGCCGCTGGAACGCCGCGCTCGCGCTGGTGATCACGGCCGCGGTCATCGCCCAGATCGTCGTCCTGCTGACCGGCGGCGCCGACGCGAACACCAACGCCGACGAGCAGGCCGTCAGCGCCGCGATGCGCCTCGTCCGCTTCTTCAGCTTCTTCACCGTCGAGAGCAACCTGCTGGTGCTGGCCGCGGCGCTGACCCTGGTGGCGAACCCGGCCCGCGACGGCCGCTGGTGGCGGGTAGTGCGGCTCGACGCGCTGCTCGGGATCGTGATCACGTTCATCGTCTTCGCGACGATCCTGGCGGGCCAGGTGCACCACACCGGCATCGGCATCTGGATCAACGCCGGGCTGCACTACGTCTCGCCGATCATGGCAGTGATCGGCTGGGCCATCTGGGGCCCGAGGCCGCGGATCGACCGCGCGACCATCGCCTGGGCGTTCGTCTGGCCGGTCGCCTGGGTCGGCTACACGTTCATCCACGGCGCGGCCTCGGGCTGGTGGCCGTACCCCTTCCTGAACGCCGACCGCCACGGCTGGCCGGTGGCCATCCGCAACACGGCCGGCGTGTTCATCCTGGCGTTCCTGATCCTCGCGATCCTCTACTACCTGGAACGCTGGCTGGTCAGCCGTTCGGCCGCGTCGCCAGGTACGGGTTGAGCTGCACCGCGCGGCGGTGCGCCCCGAACAGGATGTCGTGCGAGCCGGCCAGCGAGCCGATCTGGGACAGGTTCTCCCAGGCGACCCAGGAGTCGGGGTTGCGCTTGACCGCCTCGCGGGCCACCTCGATGGCCTTCTGCTTCTGGCCGGCGTCCAGCCAGACGCCGCTCGAGACGATCAGCGGCTCGAGGCTGAACGGGTTCAGGTCGGCGGCCAGCCGCAGCCGGTCAACGGCGCTGCGATCGTTCGTGTCGCGCTCGCCGAGCACCAGCTCCCTGGTCGACAGGTAGGGCACGGCGGTGATCGCGGCCACCAGCAGCCCGACGGCCAGCCCGCCGATGCGAAAGCCCCGGCCTGGCAGGCGCAGCGGGACGTCTCCGGCGGCGGCGAGCGCGCCCAGGACCAGCATCCCGGGCGAGGGCCACGGCGGGGATGCGGAGCGTCCAGTCGCTGGCCGCGTGGGCCACGAAGTAGACGCCGGCGCCGGTCAGCGTGAGCACGGCGACGTGGCGCTCCGGCGGCAGCCCGCGGGCGCCGCGGGCCCGCCCGAACGGCAGCAGCAGCCCGGCTCCGAGCAGCACCAGCCCGACGATGCCGGTCTCGGACAGCGCCTGGGCGATCCAGGAGTGCGGGTCGTTCACGTCCTCGACCGCCACCCGCAGCCGGTACCACGGCGTGGCGAAGGCCCCGGCGCCGACGCCGCCGACGGGGTGGTCGGCGAACGCGTGCAGCGCGACCCGCCAGTAGTCGTAGCGGTCGGAGCTCGCGGTGTCGTAGTGCGTCCCGGTGATGACGACCGGGGCGACGGAGGGCGGCTTGATCGTCGAGAACTCGTCGTAGCGGTGCGCGCAGCCAGGTGTCGGGGCGGCCGCCGGCGACGACCAGGAACCCGACCACCAGCGAGCGCGCCGAGCGTCGCGAAGACGCCGGTCGCGACCCTGCCCTGGCGTCCGTCGAAGGGAAACAGCCCGTGCCGGTCGGCGTGTGACAGGGCGGCGACCAGGCCGCCGGCGGCGGCGGTCACGAACAGCACCGACAGCGCCCGCGACGACTGCGACGAGGTGGCCGAGACGAGCCAGTGGGCCACGGGCACGAGCGGCGCGAACACCACCAGCACGCTCAGCGCGAAGCGGGGGCGGTTGGCCGCGAGCACGGTGCAGACGGCCAGCGCGGCGACCAGCGCCAGCACCCCGCCGCGGCTCTGGGCCGTGAGGCCAACCGCCAGCACGAGGCCGGCGCAGGCGCCGAGCGCGCCCCGCACGAGCGAGCGCAGCGCGCCGAGCTGGCAGAACACGATCAGGATGGGAACGGCCATCCACAGGGCCACCGCCGACGCGTTGGCGTAGTCGATCGGCCAGGCCAGCCGGCCCGCGTCGTCGAGCCGGACGTCGCCGAGCAGCAGCTCGACCTCCGCCGAGGCCGCCAGGATCGACGGCGGCCAGCGCCGAGCGCGCCGGCGAGCGCCAGCGCGACCCGTGGACGCGCGCAGAACGACGCCCCGACGACGGCCGCGCCGGCGAGCAGCGCGCTGCGGGCCACGCTGTCGACCGTGGCGTCGGGCGCCTGGGTCCAGAGCAGCGAGAGGGCGCTCCAGGCCACGTAGCCACCCAGGGCCAGGAGCGGCGGCCAGGAGGCGCGCGGCGGCGCCGGCAGGATGCCGACGGCAGCCAGGGCCGCGAGGCACAGCGCCATGCCCACGGCGACCGGCTCCCACTGCGTCGCGGCCACGCCGCCGCCCGTGAAGGCCAGCCCCAGACCCACCACGACCAGGGCCAGCGGCGGCAGCGCGAGCACCCCGGCAGCCAGCGAGCCGCTGCCCGGCGGAACCCGCGGCGGCTGCCCCTCGGCTGCTGCTGCCTGCTCCTCGGAGACCGTCATCCGTGCCCGCTGTCCCTCATCCAGCGCATGCTAGGCTCGCCGCGCCCGATGCCGGACCGGTACCTCATCAAGGAGCGCTACGCCGCCCGCGCCGAGCCCCGCTACTTCGCGGACGTCGACTCCGGGGTGACCTTCCAGCCCGACGTGTACGACACCGCCGCCGCCGTGGCCCGCGGCCTCGGCGCGCGCCGGATCGTCGACGTCGGCACCGGCCAGGGCCGCAAGCTGGCCTCGCTGCACCCGCGCTTCGAGCTGGTCGGGATCGACTTCGGCTCGAACCTCGAGCACGCCCGCCGCACCTACCCGTTCGGCACCTGGATCGAGGCCGACCTCGACCAGCCGGGCCCGCTGCCGCTCGAGCCCGAGCAGCTGCGCGGAGCGGTGGTGGTCTGCGCGGACGTGATCGAGCACGTGAAGGATCCGGCGCTCCTCCTGGACAAGCTGAAGGGCACCCTCGCCGAGGCCGGCGCCGTGCTCCTGTCGACGCCCGAGCGCGACCTGGTGCGCGGCCGCGAGCACCGCGGGCCGCCCGGCAACCCGTGTCACCTGCGGGAGTGGTCGATCCGCGAGCTCGACGCGTTCCTGCGCGCCCGGGGCATCGAGCACCGCTCGGTCGGGCTGACGCGGGACAACGACCTGCACAACCGGCTCGAGACGATCCTGGCCGTCTGCTGCGGCGACGACGAGCGGCTCGACACCGCGGTGCGGGTGATCATCGACCACGAGGCGCCGAACCCCGGCCGGCGCCTGCGGACGGCGTTCACGCCCCGCTTCGCGGCGGCCGCGACGCGCCTCTACGCCTCACGGCTCACGAGCCGGCTGCTCGAGCGCCGCTCCCTCCGAGACACCGCCTGACGCGCCCTCGACGCTGCGCACCACGTACAGCGGGCGCTGCTTGACCTCCTGGTAGATCGCGCCGACGTACAGGCCGATGATCCCCAGCACGATCAGCTGGACGCCGCCGAGGAACGAGGCGATGGCCACGATCGAGGCCCAGCCCGGCAGCACCTTCACGCCGGCGAGCTTGGTGCCGATGGCCACGATGACCGACAGGAAGGCCAGCGCCGAGACCAGGAAGCCGAGGTGCATGGCCATCCGCAGCGGCGCGGTCGAGAAGCTGAGCACGCCGTCGACGGCGAAGCTCGCCATCCGCCGGAACGAGTACTTGCTCGAGCCCGCGAAGCGCTCGGCCGGCCGGTAGGTCACGTCGGCCTGGGAGAACCCGACCCAGCTCACCATCCCGCGGATGTAGCGGCGGGTCTCGCGCATGCCGCACAGGGTGTCGACGACCTCGCGGTCGATCAGCCGGAAGTCGGCCGCGTCGCGGCGCACGTCGGTGTCCGAGATGCGGCCCAGGAAGCGGTAGAAGAGGTCGGACCCGGTGCGCTTGGCCCAGCCGTCGCCGACGCGCTCCTCGCGGATCGCGTGGACGACCTCGTAGCCGTCGCGCCAGGTGTCGACGAGCTTTCCGATCAGCTCCGGCGGGTGCTGCAGGTCGCCGTCCATCGTCACCACGGCGTCGCCGCGGGCGGCGTCGAGCCCGGCGGTCAGGGCCCGCTGGTGGCCGAAGTTGCGCGACAGCCGGACGACCCGGACGCGCTCGTCGCTCCGCACCAGGCCGGCCAGGATCGGGTACGTCCGGTCGTGCGAGCCGTCGTCGACGAACACCATCTCCGCGGGACACGGCAGCGCGGCGAGCTCGGCGCACAGGCGCTGGTACAGCTCGTCGATCGACGCCTCCTCGTCGTAGAGGGGCACGACGACGGACAGCAGCCCTGGTGGTTCGCGCCGCACGACGTCCAAACGGTACCTCAGACCGAGATCACGACGAGGCCCGCCCCGATCAGGAGCGCGCCGACGACCTTGACCGTGGTGAACGACTCGCCGAGGATCACGGCCCCGCCGATCATGACCCCGAGGTAGGCCGCCCCGGCGAAGATCGGGTAGGCCAACGTCACCTCGTAGCGGCGCAGCGCCGCGAGCCACAGGGTGAAGCCGATCACGTAGAACACCCCGCCGAGCGCGACCCGGTAGTCGTGCAGCGCGGCGTGCACCAGGCCGCCGCTCGAGCCGGACAGCGAGGCCCGCAGGAGCAGGATCCCGCCGGAGCCGAAGAACACGTACAGGCCGGCGAACAGGGCGAGGTTCACGCGCACAGGTTGATCATCTACCGGCGTCCGGGCAGCCGGCGGCGGCCGACGTAGCCCACGATGACCACGGCCACGATGGCCAGGCCGGCCAGGATCTCGGGTGCGCCGATCAGGCTGTCCCCGCCTCCGCCGCCCGAGCCGGCGCTGGTCGAGGTGCTCGCGCTCGACGAGGCCGCGTAGCAGCCGCTGGCCAGGTCCTTGCGGATCAGCCGCTTCAGCTTGGCCAGGACGAGCGGGTTCCCGTACTGGTCGAGCACGGCGTCGTTGAGCACGGCGTCGAGGTCCGACTTCGGGTGGTCGCAGCTGCAGCGTGCCGGTGTTGACGAAGTCCGAGTAGACGTCCGAGGGGTCGGCGTTCGCCGGCACGGCTGCGGCGAGCAGCACGAGCAGCGTCGCGCCGAGCGCCAGCCAGCGGGCGCTACGAGACACCGGACTGCCGATCCTCGGCCTGCTCGGAGCGCCGGCCGCGGAACGGGAGCACCCGGCCCGGGTTCTCCTCGGTCACCGTCGACAGGCGGGTGCCGAAGGCCACCAGGCTGGCGAAGGCCAGGCCGCAGGCGGTCGCGGTCAGGATCGGCTCCTTGACCACGGCGAGCACCACCGCGGTGCCGCTGCACAGCGCGGTGACGCCGAACAGCACGGCCACCGCCTGGTGCTGGGTGCGTCCCGAGTACACGAGCCGGTGCGACGAGTGGTCGCGGCCGCCCTCCCAGATCGGGCGGCCCTCCGAGAAGCGGACGGCCATCACGAGCACGGTATCGAGCATCGGCACGGCGAGCACCAGCAGCGGCGCGGCCACCGCCGCCGCGACGCCACCCACACCGCCGGGGCTCGCGAGCACGGCCAGGCCGCCCAGGCAGAAGCCGAGCAGGTGCGAGCCGGAGTCGCCCATGAACACCGCCGCCGGCTTGTTTCGCCGGTAGTTCTGGGGCAGGAAGCCGATGCAGGCACCGGCCAGCGCGGCGGCGACGACCGTCGAGCCGGCCGCGGGCATCGAGCCGGCGATGACCGCCAGCGCGAGGGCGGCGATGGCCGTCGTCCCGGCGGCCAGCCCGTCCATGTTGTCGAGCAGGTTGACGCTGTTCATGCAGGCGATCAGCACGACGGCGCCGACGATCACGGCCGCGCCCAGGGGCAGCCAGTCGGGACGCACGCCGGCGGCGCTCGCGCCGACGGCGATCGCCACCTGGGCCGCCAGCTTGCGGCTCGGCCCGAGCGGGCGGCCGTCGTCCCACAGGCCGAGCGCGAACGCGGCGCCGGCGCCCAGGATCAGCGGGATGTAGCGCCGGTCGACCGCGCCCAGGAGCAGCGCCGGCTGCAGGGCCAGGAGGAACGCCCCGAACAGGGCGATCCCGCCGGTGGTCGGCGTCGCGGCCTGGCTCCAGCGGCTCGGCAGCGGGATCGCCACGAGACCCGGGACGCGCCGCACGGCGGGCGTCAGGACGAGCGCGACCAGGACCGCCAGGACCAGCGTGGCGGCGGACGTCATGCGATCGCCGGCTCCACCGCTCTCGCCGGGTTCGCGCGGTGCTCCGCGATGACCTGGCGGAGCGTCTCGAGCAGCTCGACGCGCGGCTCCCAGCCGATCGCGTCGCGGATCCGGTCGATCGACGGCATGCGGTGGAGCATGTCCTCGAAGCCTGGCCCGTACACCTGCTCGTACGGCGTGTTCACGATGCGCGAGCGCGATCCGCAGAGCTCCTTGACGAGCTTCGCGAGCTCGCCGATCTCGATCGACTCGGTGCTGCCGACGTTGAAGATCCCGCCGTCGGCCTTCGGCTCGCGCATCAGCGCCTGCAGGGCCCGCACGGTGTCGGCGACGTTGCAGAAGCAGCGGGTCTGGCGGCCGTCGCCGTGCACCTCGATCGGCTCGCCGTCGAGGGCCGAGGCGACGAAGCGCGGGATGACCATCCCGTAGCGGCCCCTCTGGCGCTCGCCGACCGTGTTGAACAGCCGGGCGATGACCACGTCGAGGCCCTTCTGCTGGTGCCAGGCCAGCGCCAGGAACTCGTCGACCTCCTTCGAGGCCGCGTACGCCCAGCGGTTGACGCTGGTCGGGCCGTAGGTGCGCCGGTCGTCCTCGCGCAGCGGCTCGCGGTCGCGCCGGTCGCCGTAGATCTCGGACGTCGAGGCCAGCAGCAGGCGCCGGCCGAAGCGGGCGCACAGCTCGAGCACGACCTCGGTGCCGCGGACGTTGGTGGTGATCGTGTGGACCGGGTCCTCGACGATCAGCTTCACGCCGACGGCGGCGGCCAGGTGGTAGACCTGGTCGCACTTGTGCACGAGCTCGTTGACCACCGACGGGTGGAGGACGGACTCGACGACCAGGTGGAAGCGCTCGTGGTCCCGAATCGGGGCCAGGTTCTCGACCCGGCCGGTCGAGAGGTCGTCGAGGACGAACACCTCGTCCCCGCTCAGGAGAACCGCCTCGGCCAGGTGCGAGCCGATGAACCCTGCTCCACCCGTGATCAGTACGCGCGCCATCCAGCCCCTTGCATCGCTTCCCGGGTGGACGGTACGTCACGCCTCGGCGTTGCGCAACGCCGCGCAGTGCTCACGCGTGGGCGCCGGCGGCGTAGCGCTCGCGCATCTGCTCGAGGCTCAGCGGCTCGTAGTCGCCGGCGTGGCCGGCCTGCCCGAACTGGCGCATCCGCTCGGCCACCACGGCCTGCATCGCCGAGCGGGCCGGGGCGAGGTACTGGCGCGGGTCGAACTCCTCCGGGTCGTCCGCGAAGACCTGCCGGATGGCGCCGGTGATGGCCAGGCGGGAGTCGGTGTCGACGTTGACCTTGCGCACGCCGTGGCGGATCCCCTGCTGGATGCTCTCGACGGGGACGCCGAAGGTCGGCCGGATCTCGCCGCCGTAGCGGTTGATCTTCTCGACCAGGTCGGCCGGCACCGACGAGGAGCCGTGCATCACCAGATGGGTGTCCGGCAGGCGGCGGTGGATCTCCTCGATCAGGTTCATCGCCAGGACGTCGCCGGTCGGCTTCTGGGTGAACTTGTAGGCGCCGTGGCTCGTCCCGATGGCCACCGCCAGCGCGTCGACGCCGGTGCGCTCGACGAACTCGACGGCCTGGTCGGGGTCGGTCAGGTGCACCTCGCCGGAGCCGACGCCGTCCTCGATCCCGCCGAGCGTGCCGAGCTCGCCCTCGACCGTCACGCCGCGGGCGTGGGCGTACTCGACGACCTCGCGGGTGACCCGGACGTTGTGCTCGAAGTCGGACGGCGTCTTGTGGTCCTCGAGCAGCGAGCCGTCCATCATCACGCTGGTGAAGCCCTGCTCGATCGCCGAGATGCAGGTCGCCGGCGAGTTCCCGTGATCCTGGTGGAGCACCAGCGGGATCTCGGGGTAGAGCTCGTTCGCCGCCAGCATCAGGTGGTACAGGAAGCGATCGTTGGTGTACGAGCGGGCTCCACGCGAGGCCTGGACGATCGCCGGGGACTTCGTCTCCCTGGCGGCCTCCATGATCGCCTGGATCTGCTCCATGTTGTTGACGTTGAACGCGCCGACGCCGTATCCCCCGGCGGCGGCCTCGTCGAGCAGCTGGCGCATCGACACGAGCGGCATGTGGAGCGGTCCTTTCGGGGAGCTGAGCAGCCGATTCTACGGCGCCGGGGGATGCGCTTCGCTGGTAGCGTCCTCTCGTGCTCGAGCGGGTCTTCGTGACGGGGTCGCGCGGCTTCGCCGGCGCTCACGCCGTGGCCCGGCTGCAGGAGGCCGGCGTCGAGGTGTCGGAGCTGCGCGGCGACGTCCGCGACGGCGACGCGCTGACGGCCGAGCTGCGCGCGGCCCGTCCCGACGGCGTGCTGCACCTGGCGGCGTTCGCGTCGGTCGCCGAGGGGTTCCGGCGCCAGCGCGAGACCTGGGACGTCAACGCGACCGGCACGCTGGTGCTGCTGGGTGCCGTGGCCGAGGCCGCGCCCGACGCCCGCGTGGTCGTGGTGTCCTCGTGCGAGGTCTACGGCGTCGTGCCCGACGAGCGTCAGCCGATCGGCGAGGCGACCGCGCTGCTCCCCCGCTCGCCGTACGCCGCCTCGAAGGCCGCCGCCGAGATGGCCGCGGCCGCCGCGTCGCTCGACGTGGTCGTGGCGCGGCCCTTCCCGCACCTCGGGCCCGGGCAGGACGAGCGCTTCGCCATCGCCTCGTTCGCCGCCCAGCTGGCCCGGATCGAGCGCGGCGAGGCTCCGCCGCGCCTGCAGGTCGGAAACCTCGACGCGCGCCGCGACTACTGCGACGTCCGCGACGTGGCCGAGGCCTACCTGCGCCTGCTCACGGCCGACGGCCTGAGCGGCGCCTACAACGTCTGCCGCGGCGAGGCGCACCGCATGGGCGACGTCCTCGACCAGCTGCGGGCGCTCGTCGAGACGCCCGTCGAGGTGGTCGTCGACCCCGAGCGCCTGCGTCCGCTGGACGTCCCGCTGCTGCTCGGCGATCCCGCGCGGCTGCACGCCGCGACCGGCTGGCGGGCGACGCGCCCGCTGGACGAGAGCCTCGCCGACGTCCTCACCGCCTTCCGCACGCAAGGGAGCTACGCATGACCGACTCGAACGAGCCCCGCCGGGCCCTGATCACGGGGATCACCGGCCAGGACGGCTCCTACCTGGCAGAGCTCCTCCTGGACAAGGGCTACCAGGTGTGGGGCATGGTGCGCCGGGCGTCCACCGAGTCGTTCGAGCGGATCAACCACCTGACCGGCCGGGTGGAGCTCCTGCAGGCCGACCTCCTCGACGAGTCGTCGCTGCGCGAGGCGCTGCGGGACTCCGCGCCGCACGAGGTCTACAACCTGGCGGCCCAGAGCTTCGTGCCGACCTCGTGGAAGCAGCCGGTGCTGACGGCCGAGTTCACGGCGATCGGGGTGACCAGGATGCTCGAGGCGGTGCGGGCGGTCGACCCCGGCGATCCGCTTCTACCAGGCCTCCTCGTCGGAGATGTTCGGGAAGGTGCGCGAGGTCCCGCAGCACGAGGAGACGCCGTTCTACCCGCGCAGCCCGTACGGCGTGGCGAAGGCCTACGGGCACTTCATCACGGTCAACTACCGCGAGAGCTACGGGCTGTACGCGGTCTCGGGGATCCTCTTCAACCACGAGAGCCCCCGCCGCGGCCTCGAGTTCGTGACCCGCAAGATCTCGGACGGCGTCGCCCGCATCAAGCTCGGGATGGCCAGCGAGCTGCGGCTCGGGAACCTCGACGCCCAGCGCGACTGGGGCTACGCCGGCGACTACGTGCGGGCGATGTGGCTGATGCTGCAGCGGGACGAGCCCGCCGACTACGTGATCGCCACCGGCAAGATGCACACGGTCGGCGACGCGGCCCGGATGGCGTTCGGCCACGTCGGGCTCGACTGGGAGGAGCACGTCAAGATGGACGCGCGCTTCCTGCGGCCGGCCGAGGTCGACCAGCTGCAGGGCGACGCGACGAAGGCCCGGACCGAGCTCGGCTGGGAGCCCGAGACCTCGTTCGAGCAGATGATGCAGCTGATGGTCGACGCCGACATGGAGCGCCTGGCGCCCGCGGCCGCGGCACTCACGAAGCCGGCCTAGCTCGAGCGATGGCCGATGTTCCTGGTCATCGTGCTGCGCGACGGCCCCGAGTACGACCACGCGAAGCCGCTCGAGGAGCAGCCCGGCTGGGAGGAGCACGCGGCCTTCATGGACGGGCTGGTCGACGACGGGTTCATCGTGCTGGGCGGCCCGCTGGGCGACGAGCGGCGGGTGGCCCACGTGATCGAGGCGGCCTCGGAGGACGCGCTGCGCGCCCGGCTGGCCGAGGACCCGTGGAGCGGGACGCACCTGAACGTGGCGTCGGTCGACCCGTGGACGATCCGGCTCGACGGCCGGGCCGCCTCCTCCGCACCCTGAGCCGAGCTCAACCTCGGGGTTGACAACGTCTGCCGGCGCTGTATTCTACCTTTCAGTTGATCAACCTATCGGGTGAATAGTGGCCATCGACCAGCTCAGCTCGACCTTCCAGGCGCTCGCAGACCCCACCCGGCGCGCGATCCTGGCCCGGCTCGCCCAGGGCGAGGCGACCGTGAACGAGCTGGCCGAGCCGTTCCCGATGAGCCTGCAGGCCGTCTCCAAGCACCTCAAGGTGCTCGAGCGGGCGGGGCTCATCACCCGGGGAAGGACGGCGCAGCTCCGCCCCTCCCGCCTGCGCGGCACGCCGCTGCGCGAGGCCGCCGACTGGCTCGACCCGTACCGGCAGCACTGGGAGGCGAGCTTCGACGGCCTCGACCAGCACCTCAAGGACATCCAGGAGAAAGGCAGCCAGCCATGACCGACACCGCCACCGACGCCGGCATCACGATGACCCGCGTCTTCGACGCGCCGCGCGAGCTCGTCTTCAGGGCCTGGACGGAGCCCGAGCGCTTCGCCTACTGGTTCGGCGGCGCGGGCACCGAGGTGCCGACGTCCTCCGTCGCGATGGACGTCCGCCCGGGCGGCCTGTGGAAGGCCACGATGCTGATCGACGGCGGCCAGCAGATCGACTGGCACGGCGAGTTCCGCGAGGTCGACGCGCCGGCACGGCTGGTCTTCACGATCTCGGACCAGCCGGGCGACGAGTTCGAGCTCCTCACGGTCGAGCTGAAGGACCTCGGCGGTGGTCGCACCGAGATGTCGTTCAGCCAGACCGGCGGGCACATGGACGCCTCGGGCTACGAGGGCGCGAAGAACGGCTGGACGGGCTTCTTCGAGGCGCTCACCCAGCACCTCGCGGCCTAGCGGACGACGTCGTAGTGGGCCTGGCGCGCCGCGCGCCAGGCCTGCGCGTCGTCGGGGAACGCCAGCTCGAGGCCGGCGTCCAGCGCCGCCGCGATCTGCTCGCTCGCCGAACGACGGCCGCTCGGCCAGGTAGGTGACCCGCGTCCGCAGCGATGCGCGGGCCTCGTCCGCGGCCTGCGCCAGCCGCTCCGGCCGTCGGCGCGGCGTCGACGATGAGGATCCGCTCGTCGCACAGCGCGTCGCGACCGGCCCACGGCGGCGAGTCCGGCGGGTCGAGCGGGCGGCGGTCGAGCAGCGCCTCCCAGCGCTGGTGGAAGCAGGTAGATGTTGCGCTGGGCGATCGTCTGCTGCTCGAACGAGGTGCCCGAGGCGCCGCCCACGTGCACCACCGTCGAGCGCGGGTCGTAGACGCACCGGCAGGCCGAGCTCGCGCAGCCGCATGCCGAGGTCGGCGTCCTCGAAGTACGCCGGCGCGTAGCGGTCGTCGAAGCCGCCGAGCTCGGCGAACGCCGCCCGCCGCACCGCCAGGCACGGCGCCGCTGTAGTCGATCTCCCGGCGGAAGCGGTACTCGAGCCTCTCCGGGTCGTCGCCCGACCCGTAGGCCGTCGTGCCGCCGCTGCGCCAGACGATCGCCCCGGCCTCCTGCAGCGAGCCGTCGGGGTTCAGCAGGCGCGGGGCGGCAGCGCCGGCGCCGCCGTCGAGCGTCTCGAGCAGCGGCCCGAGCCAGCCCTCGCCGACCAGCGCGTCGCTGTTCAGGAGCACGACGACGTCGGCCCTGGCCTCGGCGGCACCCTGGTTCATGGCCGGCCCGAACCCCCGGTTGTGCCGGTTGCGCAGCAGCCGCGCACCCCGGACCGCTGCCAGCCGGGAGGTCGTGCCGTCGAGCGAGCCGTTGTCCACCAGCACGACCTCGAAGGGCTCGGGCGTGTGCCGCCGGAGCGAGTCGAGCGCCGCGAGCGCGAGGTCGCCGGCGCCGCGCACCACCATCACGATGCTCGCGACCGGCGCGTCGCTGGCCGGCAGCGACGGCGCGGACAGGCCCCGGCGGCGGTGCACCCGGTCGACCAGCGCGGTCCGGCCGGGCGGCTCGTCGAGCGGCCGGGTCGGCCGCGTCTCGGGCACGTCCAGCGACCAGCTCGCCCGGCAGCCGCACGACGGCGTCGTAGCCGCCCCGCGCCGCCTCCACCGCGGCGAAGCCGGCCAGCGGCTGCAGCGTGGCCTCGGGCGGCCGCTCGGCGAACGCCGCCTCGGGCCCGTCGGAGAAACACGTCGACGTCGGCGCGGCGGGCGATCGCCGCGACCTCCTCCGCCCCGTCCGGGAGCGTGGCGATCGACCGCCACCCGCGGACGCCGGCGGCGGGGCCGCGGTCGCGCCAGGAGCGTCTCGTAGAACGCCGCCAGCCGCTCGGCGACGTCGTCCCAGGCCGCCGGGTCGTCGCTCTCGGGCGAGCCGACCAGGTGCACGCGCTGGGGGTCGAGGCCCAGCCGCCGCACGGCCGCCTCGGCCGTCGGTGTGCGACGTGGCCAGCACGGCGTCGGCGGCCTGCACCAGCAGCGCGCCGGGCGCCGGCTGCGGCGGCTCGTACAGCGTGGCCACGAGCCGGGCGGTGCGCGGCCGGCGCAGGCCGGGCCACAGATCGGCCAGCCGGGCGCCGGGCTCGAGCGGCCACAGCAGGTGGTACAGCCGCAGTCCTGCGAGCTCGCCGGGGTCGAGTCCCGGCCCGGTGACGAAGCGGTCGACCAGCTCGGGCCGCACGCGCCGCAGGCGCCTCTGCGAGCCCGCCGGTGAAGCGCCGCACGGCCGCCGGCGCCCCGGGCCGCTCGAGCGGCCGCAGGTCGAACGCGATCACGGCGGGTCGGCCGGCTGCCCCGCGAGCCGCTCGACCGTCCGGCCGAGCTCGTCGAGCTCGGCCCGCAGCTCGGCGATCGACTGCCCGAGCACGGCGGTCGCGTCGCCGGCCTGGTCGTGCCCCTCGCGCACCAGCAGCGCCTGGGCGTCGCGCGACTCCTCGATCGCCTGGCGCAGGCTCTGCAGCTCGTCGCGGATCGGCGCCAGCGCGCGCTCGAGGTCCTCCGGCGCCGCGCGGGTGGCGAGCTGGGCCTGCAGCGAGGCGAGCTCGGTGGCCCGCAGGTCGGCCAGGTTCTCGTCGAGCTCGCGGTGAGCGATCCCGACGTGGTCGTCGACGCCGGCGAAGCGCGGGTCGAAGAACCGGCGAATCGGCCAGATCAGGGCCTTTGCGAGCCGCTGCAGCACGCGCACAACCTATCTGCTCGTAGGGCAGGGACTCGCGCAGCAGCAGCGGCAGGAGCTCGCGGTACGGCAGCCGCCGCACGACCTCGCGGCGCCAGCGCCAGGCCCGCGGCGCCTCCCGGGCGAACGGGGCGATCCGCGCCAGCCAGTCGCGCGGCCCCTCGCCGGCGGCCCTCGTCTCGTAGGCCTCGCGCAGCGGCACCAGGGCCAGGAACGGGACGAGCAGCGGCAGCGGCAGCCCCTTCAGCGCCAGCCAGGCCTTGTTGCGCCGCTCGAGCGCCAGCCGCTCGGGGCCCGACGACGCGCCCTGCCGGTGCCGCACGACCGCGTCGGGCACGTACAGGCAGCGGTGGCCGGCGAGCGTCGCCCGCAGGTCGAGGTCGACGTCCTCCCACGACAGGAAGAAGCGCTCGTCGAACACCCCGACGTCGTCGAACAGGCTCCGCCGGTAGAGGGCCGCGCCGGCGCAGGCCCCGAAGACCAGCCGTGGCTCGTCGAACGCCGGCCCGTCGGGCTGGCCGATGCCGCGGTTGTAGCCGCCGCGGCCGCGGGCGTCGAAGGAGTCCCCGGCGGCGTTGATGGCGTCGCGGTCGGCGAACAGCATGCGCGAGGCGCAGAACGAGACCCGCTCGTCGTCGAGGCCGCGCACCAGCGCCTCGAGCCAGCCCGGCTCGGGCACGGCGTCGTTGTTCAGCAGGGCGATCAGCGGCGACGTCGCCGCCGCGATCCCGGCGTTGGCCCCGGCGGCGAAGCCGCGGTTGGCGCCGAGCGGGATCCACTCCACGCCGTCGCGGGCCGCGACCAGCTCCTGCGAGCCGTCGGTCGAGCCGTTGTCGACCACCAGGACACGGGCCGGCGCCAGGGTCTGGGCGGCCAGCGCGTCGAGGCAGGGGCCGAGCAGGTGGGCCCCGTTCCAGGTCGGGATGACGACGTCGGCGCTCACGGTCCCGTCCCGTGGCGGAGGCGGCCCGCCGCGTAGCCCGCGCGCTCCCGCAGGGTGCGGCGGAACGGGCCCGAGCGGCGGCGGACGGGGTCGCTGCAGAAGCGGTCGAGGTTCTCGACCAGGTCGTCGTAGCGGTAGCGGGCGGCGACCGCCTGCGTCCGGGCGGCGGCGGCGTCGAGCGCGGCCCGGTCGGCGGCCAGCGCCTGCAGCCGCTCGGCCAGCGCCGGCGCGTCGCCGGGCGGGATCGTGAACCCGGCGCCGGCGGCGGCGGCCTCGTCGGCCACGTGCTCGCCGGCCGTGGCCAGGATCGGGACGCCGGCCCAGAGCGCGTCGAGCAGCCGCGTCCGGAACGCGAAGCGGGCCTCGATCCCTCCCACGTCCAGGGTGACCGCGAGGTCGGCGGCCTGCAGGCGCTCGAGCCGCTCGGCGTAGGGCACCCACACCGACCCGCCCCACAGCTCGAGCTCGACCTCGACGCCGGCGGCGCGGGCCAGGGCCACGCCCTCGACCACCGTGTCGACGTCGAGCCACACCCACTGGCCGCCCGGCCAGAGCAGCCGCAGCGGCCCGCGGCCGGACGCGGCGGCCGCGGCGGCGGCTCGCCGTCGGGCGCCCCGAACGGCACGATCTCGAACGTGCCCGCCAGGGTCGGGTCGCCGTCGAGCAGCTCGGGCCGCAGCGCCGCCCGGCCGAGCAGCATCCCGAGCAGCAGGTCACGCTGGCGCTCGTTGGCGCAGAGCACGTAGTCCGCCGCCTCGAGCAGCCGCCCGACGACGTCGGCCTCCTCGGCCAGGATCCGCCGGCGGCGGCCGCGGGCTCGGCCCGGTGCACCCACAGGTTCTCGATCAGGAACGGCCCGGCCAGGTCGACGCACAGCGCCGGCGCGCGGGCGAGCTCGGGGTGGCGCTCGAGCTGGAAGCCCGAGACGATGGCGCAGCCGCAGGCCTCGGCCAGCGCCGGCAGCCGGTCGAGCGGCTCGACGCGGCACCCCTCGGGCGCCTGGGACGGGGCGGGCGCGGCGACGACGACCTCGTGGCCCCGGCGGGCCAGGGCCCGGGCGAGGCCGGCGGCGCGCAGGGCGGGCCCCGCCGGCGACGGGCCGAGCGCCTCACCGGAGACGATCAGCACGGGCGGCACGAGCCGATCCTACAATCGCACGCTTGCGGGTCCTGCACCTGAGCCACGGCTACCCGCCGGCCGTCGGCGGGTCGGAGCTCGTCATCGCGGCCTTCTCGGAGCGCCTCGCGGCCCGCGGCCACGACGTCACGGTGGTCACCACGACCGCCTACACCACCCAGGCCTTCCGGGAGCCCGGCACGCCCACGATGGAGCCCGGCGAGGAGCGCCGCGGCGGCGTGCTGGTGCGTCGCCACCCGGCCGATCCCCGCCTGGCGCCGCGGCTGCGCCGGGCCCAGGCGCTGGCCCACCGCTTCCACGTCCCGGGCAACGGGGTGCTGCGCACGCTGTACGACGGCCCGCTCGCGCCCGGGATGCTGGCCGACGCGCTGCACGAGCCGGCCGACGTGATCGGCGCGACCGCGTTCCCGCTGCTGCACATGCACGTCGCCGTCGCCGCCGGCCGGGCCCGCGGGATCCCCGTGGCGCTGTTCGGCGCGCTGCACCCCGACGACCGCTGGGGCTACGACCGCGGCCCGATCCGGCTCGCGATCCGGGCCGCCGACGCGTACTGCGCCTACACGGCCTACGAGCGCGACCACGTCGCGGCGATGGGCGTGCCCGGGCGGCGGCTGCACGTGATCCCGCCCGGCGTCGACGCGGCGGCGTTCGCCGGCGCCGACGGCTCCCACGTCCGCGAGGCCCTCGGGATCGGCCCCGGCTGAGCCGGTGGTCGGGTTCCTCGGCCAGATCGGGGGACACAAGGGGATCGAGGACCTGGTCGCCGCGATGGAGGCGGTCTGGCGCTCGCGGCCCGACGCCTGGCTCGTGATCGCCGGCGCCGAGACCCCGCACATCGAGGTCGTCCGCGCGCCGCGTCGCGGCGCTGGCGCCCGAGCGGCGGGCCCGGGTGCTCGAGCTGCTCGACGTCCCGCCCGAGCGCAAGGCGGACGTCCTTCAGGCGTTCGACGTGTTCGCCTCGCCGTCGGGGTACGAGTCCTTCGGGCTGACGTTCCTCGAAGCCTGGTCGGCGGGGCTGCCGGTCGTGGGCTGCCGGGTCGGCGCGATCCCGAGCGTGGTGCGGCACGGCGAGACCGGCCTCCTGGTCGGCTACCGGCAGCCGGACGAGCTGGCCGCCGCCCTGATCGAGCTGCTCGGCGACCCGGCGCTGCGCCGGCGGCTCGGCCGCGGCGGGCCGGCGCGAGGCCCGCGAGCGCTACTCCTGGGAGCGCTCGACCGACCGGCTCGAGGCGCTCTACTGCGACCTCGCCGGCAGCTGAATCGCGGCGGCCAGCGTGCGTACCTGGGCGTCCTCGTCGGCCTGCAGCGCCCGCGCCAGCTCGGCTGCTTCGGGCCGGTGGCGGAACCCCTCGGGCGCGCGCCCGAGCTCGCGGGCCGCGTGCAGCCGCTCGGCCAGCGAGGCGGACGCCGAGGCCCGCAGGCCCGCGAGCTGCTCGTCCAGCGACAGCGTGTCGACCACGGTCTCGGCCTGCAGGGCGTCCGGGATGCGGCGGACGGCCAGCACGTCGACCACCGTCGGGCCCTGCACGTCGTCCGGGCGCATGCGCACCAGCCGGCTCGGGCTCGACCACGTAGACCTGCAGGCCGGCCGCCTCGAAGGCCGCGAAGAGCGAGCGCGGGGACTCGTGCAGCAGGTCCAGCGTGTGGCCGTTCGACTCGCACCACACGAGCGGCGGCTGCTCGCCGCCGAGCAGCCCGGCCATGCCGCGAACCGCGGCGACCTCGGAGCCCTCGACGTCCAGCTTCACGAAGTCGACCGAGTCCCAGCCGAGCCGGCCGAGCAGGTCGTCCACCGGCAGCGCCTCGACGGTCGTGCCGCCCTGGCCGTCCTCGAGCACGTGCCCGTAGGGGCCGAGCTCGTGGAACGAGAGGCTCCCCGGCCGGTCCGAGATCGCAGCGTGCACCACCTGCAGCCGCTCCTCGAAGCCGTTGGCCCGGACCGCCGCTCGCAGCAGCTCGGCGTTGGCGGTCGACGCCTCGACCGCGGCGACCTCGAAGCCGCACGCGGCCGCGGCGAGCGCGAACGAGCCGACGTGCGAGCCGAGGTCCAGGATCCGGCCGGCGGCCGGCGTGCAGCGGCGGGCAACGTCGAGCAGCCGCACGAGCGGAAACACCCCCTCGGCGAGGGCGGCGGCGACGGGGTCGTTCTGGCGGTCGGCGTCGGTCACGGCGACGAACGAGGCGCCCCCGACGTCCACGTTCGACTCGCGCAACCTCACTGCTGCTCCCGGATCCGGCGGGTCGTCTGCACCGCCTGCGATACTATGCGGCGCCGGGGATGACATCGGTGGATCAACATCAGGGGCTCGCGACTGCCCGTAGACCCGCCGCTGCCAGGCTGACCCTCTCGGTCGTGATCCCGTGCCTCAACGAGGCCGAGACGATCGACGAGTGCGTCCGCTCGGCGCGCGCGGTCATGGAGGCGAACGCGATCGCCGGCGAGGTCGTCGTCGCCGACAACGGCTCGACCGACGGCAGCGCCGAGCTGGCCGAGGCCGCCGGCGCCCGCGTCATCCACGAGCCCCGGCGCGGCTACGGCAGCGCCTACCTGGCGGGCTTCGCGGCGGCCCAGGGGCACGTACGTGATCATGGCCGACGCCGACCTCACGTACGACTTCAACGAGATCCCGAACTTCCTGGCGCTGCTCGACCAGGGCGCGGACATGGTCATCGGCAACCGCATGGACAACATCCATCCGGGCGCCATGCCGTGGCTCCACCGCTACATCGGCAACCCGGTGCTGAGCGGGTTCCTGAACATGCTCTACCGCACCGGGGTGCGGGACGCCCACTGCGGCATGCGCGGCCTGCGCCGCGACGTCCTCCCCCGCCTGGCCCTGCGCACGCCCGGCATGGAGTTCGCCTCCGAGATGGTCATCCGGGCGGCCAAGGAGAAGCTCGACATCCGCCAGGTCCCGATCGAGTACCACCCTCGCGGCGGCGAGTCGAAGCTCTCGACCTGGCGCGACGGCTGGCGTCACCTGCGCTTCCTGCTGCTGCACAGCCCGGTGCACCTGTTCATCGTCCCGGGCCTCGTGCTGGCCGGCTTCGGCGTCCTGATCCTGGCCCTGTCGCTGGCCCAGCTCTCGATCTTCGGGCGCACCTGGCAGATCCACTCGATGATCGCCGGCTCGCTGCTCACGATCGTCGGCACCCAGACCGTGGCCCTGGGCGTGTGCGCCCGTACCTACGCCGCGATGTACATGGGCGACCGCTGGAAGCTGCTCGACCGCTACGACGGCCGGCTGCGGCTCGAGCACGGGCTGCTGACCGGCCTCGGCATCGTCGCCTCCGGCCTCGCCCTGATCCTCTACATCGTCGTGGTCTGGGCCGACCGCGGGTTCGGCTCGCTGGGCGAGGAGCGCATCGCGGATCTCGCCGCGACGCTGGTCGTGGTCGGCATGGAGGTCGTGTTCGCCTCCTGCCTGCTCTCGATCATCTCGCTTCGCCGCGAGGACCGCTGACGAGCACCAGGACGCCGCCCGGCCTCAGCTGGGCGCGCAGCCCTGCGAGCTCCTCGGGATCCTCGGGGAGCGTCTCGCAGACCACCACGTCGTAGAGCCCGTCCGCGGCGTCGCCCGGGTGCAGCACCCGTGCGCCCGGCGGGATCAGCCCGTTCAGCGGCGCGGCGCGCTCGGCCCGCAGCTCGGCCATCCCGGCCCGCAGCTCGTCGACGGTCTTCTGCAGCTGCTCGACGGAGCGCCGCAGGCTGTCGCTGTTCCGGCGCATCAGGCCGCCCGGCCCGAAGGCCCGGTCCATGCGGTGGGCCAGGTCGCCGTGCATCGACAGGACGTGCCCGTCGAGGCCGCCGAAGCGGGGGTCGAAGAACCGCCGCGCGGGCCACAGGACGCTCCGGCCGACCCTGGTCGAGAGGCTGCGCCCGGCGACCGCGCCGGCGCTGAAGGCCGACTCCTCGGCCGACACCACCGAGGCCAGCGCCTTGCGGGTCCGCCGGTCCCGCTTGACCGTGGTCGCCCCCAGGCGCTCGTAGGCCGAGAGCGTGTGCTCGGCGACCCGCGTCCAGGTGTGGCGCTCGGCGAGCACCGTGTCGGCGAGCGCGTGCAGCCGCTCGGGGTCGGCCAGGACCCGCTGCATGGTGCGCTTCAGGTCTGCCGGGTCGCGCGGGTCGAACAGCGCCTCGGGGTTCTCGACGATCTCGACCAGCGAGGACGAGCGGCTGACGATGGTCGGCGCGCCGCAGCTGATGGCCTCGGCCGCCGGCAGGCCGAAGCCCTCGTACAGCGACGGGAAGACGAACAGCCCGGCGGCCTGGTAGAGCGGCACGAGGTCGTCGTCGGAGACCGCCCGGGCGAGCCGCACGTCGCGGTTGATGTCGAGCTGGCGGAGCCGGCGGCGCAGCGTGTCGAGCTCGTCCTGGGCGAGCCGCGAGACGATCAGCAGCTGGTGGCGCTTGCGCAGCGCCGGCGGCGAGCTCGCTGTAGGCCACGAGCAGCGTGTCCACGTTCTTTCGGAAGTCGAGCGCCCCGGTGTACAGCACGTAGTCGGGCCGCAGGCCGGGCACGCTCGAGGCCACCGCCTCGAAGGCCGCCTCGCCGGCTCTCGGGCCTGACGAAGCGCGCCGAGACGCCCGTCCCGGCGACGGTCACCGCCGCGGGCGGGATGCCCAGCCGCTCGCTGGCGTCGCGGGCCGTGGCGGCCGAGATCGAGAACACCCGGTCGGCGTTCTTGACCAGCCCCAGCCGGTTCTCGTAGCGGGCCCGGTACAGGTCGTGGGCCAGGTACTGCTCGGGGTAGATGACCGGGATCAGGTCGAACAGGGTGACCGCCAGGTGCACGCCGTCGGGGCGCGCCGGGCGCGGCCAGACCCGCGACAGGGCCACGGGCTCGAACGGCGAGGTCACGTGGTAGGCGTCGCCCGGCCCGAGCTCGAGCCGGTCGGACGGCCGCATCCGCTCGGGGGCGATGACGTCGGCCAGGCCGTCCGGCAGCGGCAGGTCGGGGTTCAGCGCGTAGCCGCCGATCAGCGCGCCGCCGTCGCGCTCCTCGAGCGCCCGCGCGAGCTCGGCGACGTACCGCCCGATCCCGCGGTGCGCGCTGTCACGGCTCTGCGCGCCCTGGATGTCGACGTAGACCGCCACGGGCGAACGATAGGGACGGCGGCTACACGCGGGGCCGGAGGCGCAGCCGCGCCACCGTGCGCTGGGTGAAGGCCAGGGTCGCGAAGACCGCGCCGACGAAGAACAGCCCGAAGACCCACAGGAACATCAGGGCCGCGTTCGGGTGCTCGTCGACGCCGGGCAGCGGGACGGTCGACGTCGGGTTCACGCCGATGGCGCCGAGCGCCACGGTGGCCCGGCCGTACACGTAGGCCCGGGTCTCGACCCGCAGCTGGCCCGACGAGGCGAACTGCAGGTTCACCGCCTTGTTCGTGCCGGGCGGGACGTCGGCGGCGGTGAGCGTGCGGTAGGCCAGGGTGTAGCCGGGCAGCGACCAGGCCTCGATGCGGATGAACGGGAGGCGGCGCCCCGCGCCGGTCTGGCGGATGTTGAAGGTCGCGGTGTAGGTGCCCGGCGCGAGGTAGACGCCCGGCCCGGCGGTCAGGTAGCCGCGGCCGTCCTTCGGCGTGGCCACCGACAGCGCGTGGGGGTCCTTGCCGCCGAGCTTGCCCACGGTACGGATCTGGGTCGCCTGCTGGACGTAGAACGAGGCCGGCTGGCCCGGGAACTCGATGTCCGGGAACGCGCTCTGCAGGTGCGCCGCCAGCGGGAGCTGCACCGTGCCGGTGTTCAGCAGGATCGTGCCGCCGCGCTGGGTCGCCTGCCAGCTCAGCCACAGGCTCACGAACAGGAGCGGCAGCGAACGCCAGCCACATGACCTTGACCCGCGACAGCGTCACCAGGAGGGCGATCGACAGGAGCGGGATCCAGACGATCTCGTAGCGGCCCGGGTAGACGAAGCCCGGCGTGGTGATCGTGGTCGTGCCGAGCGTGTACTGGTAGAGCAGCCCGATGATCACGGCCAGCGTGACCCAGCGCGGCGCGAGCACCCAGACGAAGCCCAGCGCGGCGAAGGCCAGGAGCAGCACCGGGACGTACGGGAAGAAGCCGTAGTCGGTGCCGAACAGGCCGCCGAGCACGTTGTAGTACCAGGCCACCGAGACCACGCCGGTCGGCGTCGAGACGCCCGCCGAGCCGCTCCAGCTCGGGTTGCCGTACCAGTAGTCGTACTTGTAGGCCATGTAGACCAGGCTCAGGATCACCGGCGCGATCGAGGCCACGACCGCGACCACGCCGCGCGCGCGAGAAGAGCCGCGCGGATCCAGGTCACGGGCCTCGGCTCGCGTCGGCAGGAAGCGCGCGCCGGGCGTGCCCGGCGCCGGCAGCACGCCGAGCCCGCGCAGCGCCAGGAGGCCGGCCAGGCCGAGGGTGATCGGGATGAAGCGCACGTGCAGCCACGGCATGTACGCGGCCGCCAGGCTGCCCGCGGCCAGCGTCTTCCAGCCGGGGTTTCGGGCGAGCAGCGCGTTCAGCGCCAGGAGGACGCACAGGAGCGCCGGCACCTCCGGGTAGAAGGCGTCGGCGTAGGCCACCAGCACCAGGCTCAGGGCGGTGCTCGCCCAGGTCGCCCAGACGATCCAGGATCTGATCCGCAGCGCCGAGCGCGAGCTTGCGCAGCACGCCGAGCAGGGCCACGGCGGCGAGCGCGTCGATCAGCATCAGCTCGTAGCGCATCCACTTGACCGGGTCGCCCATCGCGTCGCCGATCCAGACGCCCGGCACCAGGGCGAAGCCCAGGCCCGCGCCGTGCCACAGGATGAAGCCCGCGTCGGTGAGCTTCTGGCCGTGCGGGATCGCCGGGATCCCGAAGAGCTTGATCAGCGGCTTCGTGTCGGTGTACGAGAACTGGTTCGAGAGGTCGCGGTCGCCGTCTCGGGCCATGCTCATCGCGTCGAGCACGTAGGACGGCTCGTCGCCGGTCGGCCCCTGGTACTGGAACTGCTCGTAGGCGTAGCGGTAGGTGCCGAACGCGACCATGAACGCGATCAGGTAGGCGACCCACGGCAGCGCGAGCCAGCGCGCCACGCGGCGGACGGAATCGGGAACACGCGCGCTCATGCGCGCTTCGCCGACGCTGCCGACCAGGGGCTGTTCGTGCTCGTATTCGCTCATCCGGTTCTACGCCCGCGGGCTGCTAGCGGGCGCCGGGCTGGATCCAACGGTACCAGCGGCGTCGGCGCTGCCCGCCGGTCCACCGGCGTCGGCTAGCGTGGCCCGGTGCACGTCGGACTGAACCTCATCTACCTCGTGCCCGGCGAGACCGGCGGCACCGAGATCGTGGCCCGCGAGCTGCTCCCCGAGCTCGTCGCCGCCGCGCCGGAGCGTGCGCTTCACCGCGTTCCTGAACCACGAGGCCGCCGCGGAGGCGGGCGGGCCGTGGAAGGAGCTGATGGACTGGGTCGAGGTGCCGGTCGAAGGCCCGGCGCCGCTCGGAGTGGGTGCGCGGCGAGCAGCTGCTGCTGCCGAGGCTCGCCGAGAAGGCCCGCGTCGACCTGGTGCACAGCCTGGCCAACACGGCGCCGCTGCGGGGCCGCTTCGTGCGGGTCGTGACGATCCACGACCTGATCCACCGCTTCCACCCCGAGACCCACGGCCGGGCGAAGGCACTGGTCTTCGGGACGCTGGTGCGGCTCGCGGCGTCCCGCTCGCACCGGATCATGGCCGACTCGCAGAGCACCGCCCGCGACCTCGAGCGGGAGCTCAAGGTGCCGCAGCGCAAGGTCGACGTCGTGCCGCTGGCCGTCGACCCGGCGCCTCAGGTCGAGCCGGAGGCCGAGGACGTCCTGCGCGCCCGGCACCGCCTCGGCGACCGGCCGGTGGTGCTCACGCTGTCGGCCAAGCGGCCGCACAAGAACCTGATCCGGCTGCTCGACGCCCTGGCGCTCATCCCGCTGGCGGAGCGGCCGGTCCTGCTGCTGCCGGGCTACCCGACGCCCTTCGAGCAGACCCTCACCGCGCACGCCGCGGCCACCGGGATCACCGACGACGTGCGCCTGCTCGGCTGGATCTCGACCGAGGAGCGCGAGGGGCTGTACCGGATCGCCGGCTGCTTCGCGTTCCCGTCGCTGTACGAGGGCTTCGGCCTGCCCGTGCTCGAGGCGATGAGCCGCGGCGTCCCGGTGGCCTGCTCGGACCGCGGCTCGCTCGGCGAGGTCGCGGGCGGCGCGGCCGAGCTGTTCGACCCCGAGTCGCCGCAGTCGATGGCGTCGGCGATCCAGCGACTGCTCGAGGACCCGGCCCATGCCGACACGCTGCGCGCGGCCGGTCGGGTCCAGGCGGCCCGCTACTCCTGGGCGGCCACCGCCGAGGCCACGCTGCGCTCCTACAGAACCGCGCTCTCGGCCGGCTGACGGCGCATCGCGCCGACCAGCAGCGCCCCGACCAGGATCGTCAGGAAGACCCACAGCAGCATCAGCGCGCCGTCGGGGTGGGCGTCCTGCAGCGGCGACGCCGGCAGCCGGGCGAGCTTCGCCTCGATCGGCCCGGCCTCGACGTGGGCCCGGCCGTAGACCTGGATCCGGGCCTCGATGGGGACGTCGCCGGCGGTCGAGAACGGGACGTAGATCACCTTCGCCTGGCCCGACGGGAGCTCGCCGGGGTAGACCGGCCTGTCTGCCAGCTGCACCCCGGGCTTGCCCCACAGCTGCAGGTCGGCGACGGGCTGCGAGCCGTCCTTCGCGCCGCGCTGCAGCACGTTGAAGGTCGCGACGTAGTCGCCCGCGCCGAGCGTGACGCCCGGCCCGACGCTCAGGAGGCCCGCCCCGTCCTTCGGCTCGGCGACCGCCGTCGTGCCCCGCAGCCGGCCGACCTCGCGCCGCTGGTTCTGCTGCCCGGCCCCGAAGGCGTAGTTCTGCACGGGCCCCTCGATGTCCGGGAACGCCGCCTCGGTGTGCTGGGCCAGCGGGAGCCCGACGAGGCCGGTGTTGAGCAGGACGTAGCCCGTGTGCTGGGCGGCGTTGACGCTCAGCGCCAGGCTCAGCACCAGCAGCGGCACGAAGCCGACCCAGAGCGAGCGCACCCGCGAGAGCGCCAGCATCAGGGCGATCGCCGCGAGCGGCATGACGACCAGGTCGTAGCGCCCCGGGTAGGTGAACCCCGGCGTGGTGAGCCCGCTCGTCCCGATGATGATCTCGTAGCCGGCGACGACCAGCAGGCCGTAGGCCGTCCAGCGCGGCGCGAGCACGAACAGGACCCCGACCGCCGCGATGGACAGCGAAGAACACCGGCGCGAACGGCACCCAGCCGTAGTCGCTCCCGAACACGCTGCCGAGCACGTTGAAGTACCAGGAGTCGCCGGTGCTCGGCGACCGTCGACCCCGGCGGCGCTCGCGGCCGTCCACGACGGGCTGCCGTACCAGCGGTCGAACTCGAAGCTCATGAACGCCAGGCTGAGCAGGAACGGCAGCACGGTCGCCGCCAGCACGCGCAGGCCGTGCCGGGTGCGCAGCTCGCCCACGACCCGGCGCGATCTCGCCTCCGCGACGGCCACGGCCCCACCGGCGGCCCGCCGACCGCCAGCCCGCGCATGACCAGGGCCAGCACCAGCGCGGCGCCGACCGGCAGGAAGCGCAGGTGCAGCCACGGCAGGTAGGCGGCCGCGATCCCGCCGACCAGGAGCACGCGTGGTGACGGCCGCCGGGCGGCCACCGCGTTGACCGCGATCAGGATGCACAGGAGCGCCGGGACCTCGGGGTAGAACTGGTCGGCGAAGGCCACGAGCTCGAGGCACAGCGCGGCGCTGGCCCAGGCCACCCAGACGATCCAGGGTCTGACCCCGAGCGCCGAGCCGATGCGCTGCAGGAGGATGAACAGGGCGAGCGCGGCCAGCGCGTCGAGCAGGATCAGCTCGAAGCGCATCCACAGGATGGGATCGCCCGCCCGGTCGCCGACGAACGCCCCCGGCACCAGCAGGAACGCGAGCCCCGCGCCGTGCCACGAGATGTAGCCCGCGTCGGTCAGCCTCGAGCCGTGCGGGATCGCCGGGATCCCGAACAGGTCGATCAGCGAGCGGGTGTCGTTCGGGTCGAACTGGTTCGAGAGGTCGCGGTCGCCGTCCTTCGCCATGCTCAGCGCGTCGAGCACGTAGGTCGGCTCGTCGCCCGTCGGGCGGTTGTCGCGCAGGTGGTCGAACGCCGCGAGGTACGCCACCAGGGCGACGGCGAACGCCACGACCAGCGCCAGCCAGGGCCGAGCCGCAGGCCTCGGTCCGTCGCTACCGCTAGCCTGGGCGACGCGATGGGGTACTTCGACTGGCACGGCGAACCAGGCTACTACCGCGACTTCACGCGGCACTTCGATCGCGGCGACCGGCTGCTCGACGTCGGCTGCGGCAGCGCCTGGCTCGGCAACCACTTCGACGACTACACCGGTCTCGAGGCGTCGGCGGACGAGACGGCCCGCGCGGTGGCCCGCGGCCTGAACGTCGTCCAGGGCGACGCCAACGACCCGCTCCCGTTCGACGACGAGAGCTTCGACGCGGTGATGCTCAAGGACGTGCTCGAGCACCTGCTGAACCCGGTTGCCGCCGTCCGCGAGGCGCGCCGCGTGCTGCGGCCGGGCGGGCGGGTCTACGCCTCCTCGCCGGACGCCCAGCGCTGGGTCTGGGACGACTACACCCACGTGCGGCCCTTCTCGCGCAAGGCCTACCGGCTGCTGTTCCGCGACCAGGGCTTCGAGGTCGAGCAGGTCGGCTACGAGTCGGTGATGCCGGGGATCGGGATCATCTCGGCCCGGACGAGGCGCAAGCAGCGGCCGCGCGTCCTGGCCGCCAGCGCCTGGCTCCCCATCGTCCGGCGGAACGTGTTCGTGCTCGCCCGGCGTCCCCGGCCAGCGTAGATGGACGAGACCGGGGCGGCGCCCGAGCGCGACCGGCTGGACGAGCACGACGCCGGGCGCCTCGCGATCCGCGGCGGCATCGTTCGCTCCTCGGGCTACGTCGCCGGCACGCTCCTGAGCGCGCTCTCGGTGCCGCTGATGACCCGCCACCTCGGCAAGGACGACTACGGCCGCTACGTCACGGTGGTCACGATCATCCTGATCGTCGCGGCGCTCTCGGACGTCGGGGTGACCAACATCGCGATCCGCGAGTACGCCCTGCGCGGGTCGGGCCAGCGCAACCGGCTGATCCGCAACGTGCTCGGCATGCGCATGGCCCTGACGGCCCTCGGGGTCGTCCTGGCGGTCGTCGTTCACGCTCGTGGCCGGCTACCCGGCGACGATCTCCGTGGGCGTCGCGATCGTCGGGGTGGCGCTGTTCCTGGTGGTGATCCAGGCGACCTACCAGCTGCCGCTCTCGAACGACCTGCGGCTGAACTGGGTCGCGGCGCTCGAGCTCGTGCGCCAGGCGGTCACGGTCGTCGCCATCGTGCTGCTGGTCGTCGCCGGCGCCTCGCTCGGGCCGTTCTACCTGGTGACCTTCGCCGGCGGGCTGGCGGCGCTCGTCCCGACGATGCTGCTGGTGCGAGGCCGGGTCCCGCTGCGACCGGCGTTCGACCGCCCCGAGTGGGTCGGCCTGGTGCGCGACGCGCCGGCCTACGCCGTGGCCAGCGCGATCGGCTTCGTCTACTTCCGGGTCGAGGTCGTGCTGATCTCGCTCATCGGCACCGAGGCCCAGACCGGCGACTTCGGCGTGGCCTTCCGGATCGTCGAGATCGTGGCGGGGATCCCGCTTCTGGCCAGCGTCTCGCTGTTCCCGCTGCTCACCCGGGCCGGGCCGCGACGACCGCGAGCGGCTCACGTCGATGGTCGAGCGCATGACCGCCGCCTACTTCGTGGTCGGCGGCGGGATCGCCGTGGCCCTGGTGGTCGGCGCGCCGTTCGCCATCCAGGTGGCGGCCGGGCCGGGCTACGACGACGCGGTGGACGTCCTGCGGGTGATGGGTGGCGCGATGGCGGCCACGTTCCTGATCTCGAGCTGGAGCTTCGCCCTGCTCGCCCGCCGGCGCCACGCGGCGCTGCTGCATCGCGAACGTCGGCGCGCTGCTCCTGGCCATCGTGCTGACGCTGCTCCTGGTGCCGGACCACGGCGCGATCGGGGCGGCGACGGCCGCGGCCATCACCGAGGTCGCCCTGGTGGCGACCTACGCGCTGCTGCTCGTGCACCCGTCGAGCGGCCTGCGCACGGGCCTTCGAGCGTGCTGGCCCGTGCCCATCGCCGCCGCCCTGGCGCTGGGCGCGGCGTTCGTCTCGCACCTGCCGTCGCTGCTCGCGACGGTGCTTGCGCTGGCCATCTACGGCGGCGTCCTCCTGGTGCTGGGCGCGGTGCCGCAGGAGGCCATCGCCGCGTTCCGCGGCGGGCGCAACGACGACGGCTGACGGAGGGCCTGGATATGCTCACGGCCGATGAGAGTGGCCGCCAACGAGCGCCTCGCGCGCCTGTTCCGCGCGACCGAGGACGAGAACCGCCGGGTCATCGAGAGCCTCACCGAGCCGCGGCCCGGTGGCGTCCTCCTCGACCTCGGCTGCGGTGACGGCGACCTCACCGCGCGCGCCGGGGAGCTCGCGCAGGCCTCGCGGGTGCTCGGCCTCGAGGGCTCGCCGCAGCTCTCGTCGGTGGCCCGCGCCCGGGGCATCGAGGTCACCGAGGGCGACCTGGCCGACGCGCTCCCGTACGACGACGCCTCGGTCGACGTGGTGCTCTCGAACCAGGTCATCGAGCACCTCTGCAACACCGACAGCTTCATGTCGGAGATCGCCCGGGTGCTGAAGCCCTCCGGCTACGCGGTGGTCTCGACGAACAACCTCGCGAGCTGGCACAACGTCGTCTCGCTCACGCTCGGCTGGCAGCCGATGCCGTGCCACGTCTCGGACCAGATGATGCTCGGAAACCCCGCGAGCTTCGCCGAGGGCACGTCGGGCTACTACTACCCGATGCACCGCCGGATCTTCACCGGCCGGGCCCTGGCCCAGCTCGCGACCCACCACGGGCTGGTCGTCGACCGCGACCTGGCCGCTGGCTGGTACCCGCTGCCGCCGGGGCGGCCCGCGTCGTGGCCCGGTTCGACCGCCGCCACGGGGCGTTCCTGGTGCAGCGGTACACGAAGCAGGGCTAGTGCGCGTCTGCGTCGTCTACGACTGCCTGTACCCCTGGACCGTGGGCGGCGCCGAGGCCTGGTACCGCAGCCTGGCCGAGGCCCTGGCGGCCGACGGCCACGAGGTCACCTACCTCACCCGCAGGCAGTGGGAGCAGGGGGACGAGCCCGATCTCGAGGGCATCACGGTGATCGCGGTCTCGCCCGGCGGTGAGCTGTACGGCCCGGACGGCAACCGCACGATCGGCCCGCCGGTGCGCTTCGGCCTCGGGGTCTTCAAGCACCTGGTCAGGCGTCGCTCCGACTACGACATGGTGCACACCTGCGCGTTCCCGTACTTCTCGCTGCCGGCGATCCGGCTCGCCCTGGCCGGCGCGAAGGTCGGGGTGATCGTGGACTGGCACGAGGTCTGGTCGTCGGAGTACTGGCGCGGCTACCTCGGCCCGGTCGCGGGCCAGGTCGGCCACGCGATCCAGCGCGTCTGCGCCCTGCTGACGCCGCGGGCCTTCGTGTTCTCGTCGCTGCACGCCGAGCGGCTGCGGCGCGAGGGGATGCGCGGGCCGATCGTGATCCTGCGCGGCCAGCTCCCGGCCCCAGCCGGCCCGGCTCGAGCAGCCCGACGCCGCCCGCACGCCGGTGGTGGTCTACGCCGGCCGCCACATCCCCGAGAAGCGGGCCCACGTCCTGCCGGCGGCGGTCGCCGTGGCCCGCCGCTCGATCCCCGGCCTGCGGGCCCGGATCTACGGCGACGGCCCCGAGCGGGCCCGGGTGCAGGCCGAGATCGAGCGCTGCGGCGTCGCGGACGTCGTCGACCTGCCGGGCTTCGTCGAGCAGCGGGAGGTCGAGGAGGCCATCGGGAGCGCGCTCTGCCTGGTGCTGCCGTCGTCGCGCGAGGGCTACGGCCGGGTGGTCGTCGAGGCGGCCGCGCAGGGCACGCCGAGCGTCGTCGTGGCGGGGCCCGACAACGCGGCCTCGGAGCTGGTCGACGACGGCGAGAACGGCTTCGTGGCGGCGTCCACCGAGCCCGACGAGCTGGCCGCGGCGCTGGTCCGGGTGTACCAGGAGGGACCGGCCCTGCGCGAGCGGACGGGCCGCTGGTTCGCGCGGCACGCCGAGGAGCTCGACCTCGCGACCTCGCTGCGGCGGGTGCGCGAGGCCTACGGCCTCTGAGCGGCGGCGAGGCTGGCGGCCAGCGCCGCCGCGGCCCGCTCGATCGTCGCGTCGGCGGCCCAGGCGCGCCCGGCGCCCGACAGCGCGAGCCGGCGCTCGACGCTCCCGAGCATCCCGGCGATCTGATCGGCGAGCCCGTGCGGCCGAGACGTCCCGCTCGACCGGCACCACCGAGCCCCGGGGCAGCTCGCGGGCGGCGCCGACGCCCGTGACGATCGTCGGCACCCCGGCCGTCAGGCAGTCGGCCACGGCACCCGAGGTCTCGCCGTTCGGGGCGGCCCGCAGCTGCACGGCGACGGTCGCCCGCGCCAGCCAGCGCAGGTACTCCTCGCGCGGCACCTGGCCCGTCAACGTCACCCGGGCCGGCAGGCCGAGCCTCGAGATCTGGCCGTCGAGCCGCTCGCGCTCGTGCTCCGTCGCCGGGCCGACGATCGCCAGGCGCAGGTCGGGCTGGTCGGCGCCGAGCAGGGCGAACGCCTCGACCAGCGTCGCGACCTGCTTCATCTCGGAGACGTGGCCGAACGTGGCGATCAGCCCGGGCTGGGGCTCGCGCGGCAGGAACCCTGCCGCCTCGGGAGCGCCGTAGGGCACGTGGGCGACCTTGTGCCGGTCGGCCGGGTCGGCGTCGAGCAGGGCGAGCTCCGCGGCGTAGCGGGAGTGCACCAGGAACGCCGTCGAGCGGGCGATCAGGTCGCGGGCCAGGAGCACGCCGTAGCGGTCGGCCTCGACCGGGTGCACGAACCCGCCCGCGCCGAGGCCCTCGGGGACGCGCGCGCCGTACTGCTGCTCGATCAGCTCGGGCAGCGTCGGCAGGCCGTACTCGGGGCGGTGCTCCTGGATCCAGCCGTAGAGACCGGTGAAGCGGACGTCGTGCGCCAGGACCGGCCCGGGCAGGGCCTCGAGCACCGGCAGCATCGCGGCGTGGAACGCGCTGTTGCCGAGGCAGTAGAGGACGTCGCGGTAGCCGCCGGCGGCCCGGTCGGCGGTGTCGATGTCCGAGAGCGCCAGCACCCGCACGCCGTCGGGCGCCTCGACCGGCAGCGCGTCGTCCTCGACGAACACGTCGATCGGCCGGTGCCGGGCCAGGTGCTCGAGCAGGCGGTAGCTGTAGTCGGCGACGCCGCTCGGCTGCGGCGGCAGCGGCGTGACCACCGCCAGCCGCCGGCTCGGCCGGTGCGGGCGCCGGCGCGGCAGCTCGGCGTACACGTCGGCCGTGCGCTCGGCGACCGCGTGCCAGGTGTACTCGCGGTCGACCCGGGAGGACGTCAGGCGCGCGCGCAGCGTCTCGTCGGTGAGCCCGCGCTCCAGGGCGTCGGCGATGTCCTCGGGCGAGGTCGGGTCGAACAGGGCCTCGTCGTCGCGCACCAGCTCGATCAGGGAGGACGTGCGGCCCGCGATCACCGGCGCGCCGCAGGCCATCGCCTCGACGACGGGCAGCCCGAAGCCCTCGTACAGCGACGGGAACACGAACAGCGTCGTCGCCTGGTACAGCGCCACCAGCTCGTCGTCCGAGACCACCCCGGTGAACAGCACCCGGCCCAGGATCCCGAGCTCGTCGAGCAGCGCCCCGAGCATCGCCCGCTGGTCGTCGGTGATGGCGCAGACGATCACCAGCTGGTGGGCCCGCCGCTCGACCTCCGGGAGGCCGGCGTAGCCCGCGAGCAGGCCCTCGACGTTCTTGCGGTGGTCGATCCCGCCGGTGTACAGGACGAAGCCCGGCTCGACCTCGGGCCGCCCGGCGCGGACCGCGGCCAGGGCCGCGTCGCGGCTCGCCGGCGGGTGGAAGCGCTGGCCGACCCCGGCGCCGACGACCCGCACCCTCGAGGCCCGCAGCCCGAGCAGGTCGACCGCGTCGTTCGCCGTGGCCTCGGAGATCGCCGCGATCCGGTCGGCCTGGCGCACCAGCTCGAGCCGGGCCGTGTAGACCAGCGCGATGCCCGGGTCCTGCAGGTAGACCGAGGCGAAGATCTGCGGGATCAGGTCGTACAGCGTGACCACCAGCGACGCGCCCGAGCTGCGCACGCTGCGCGGCCAGACGTCGTCGAGCTCGGCCTCCTCCATCGGCGAGCCGAGGTGGTAGACGTCGCCCGGCCGCAGCTTCAGCTCCTCGACGAAGGCCACCCGGCCGCCGGCCACCAGCGGCTCGAGCGAGCCCGGGACGGGCACGGTCGCCGGAGTCGAGGACGAAGCGGTCGACGGCCTCGGGCCGCACCTCCTCGAGGGCGAAGGCCAGCTCGCGCACGTAGCGCGGGATGCCGCGCTCGGCCGAACGCCGCGTCTGCGTCGCGCGGAGGTCCAGGTAGACGCCACGCTACGGCGCTCTGGCGCCGGGCGGTCACCAGCGCCAGGCCGGCCTCGAGCGTGACGTCCTCGACCTCGAGGCCGTCGAGCAGCGCGTCGAGCGCTGCCCGGTCGCCGGCGAACGGCAGCGCCAGCACGACGGAGCCGCCCTCGGGCACGGCCGCCAGGGCCTTCTCGACGTAGCCCGTGACGTCGGGCTGCGGGGCTGGCTCGGCCTCGGCCTCGAGCCGGTCGAGCAGGGCCTCGACCGCCCCTCGCTGCTCGTCCACCGTGCGACCGATCACGGTCGTCGCCTCACGGAAGCCCCGGACCTGCGACTCGACGAGCTGGCGCAGCATCTTCAGCTCGAACTCGATGGCCTCGCGGCTCGGCCCGGGCCTCGGCGCGGCCCGTGTCGACGTGGGCCACGACGTCGTCGACGTGCGCCAGCAGGTCGTGGTAGACGAGGTCGAGGTGCTGGTGCAGCCCCTGGAAGCGCGGGTCGAAGAACCGGCTCGGGGCCCACAGCGCACCCCGGGTGGCCGCCTGGACGGCGCGCCGCGGAGCGCCGCTGGCGCCCTGGGGGCTCTGGTCAGACATCCGCGGGATCGTAGTGCTCCGCCGGGCTCCCCTCGGACACCTGCGTCCAGCTGCCGGGCAGGACGACGATCCCGCTGGTCTCCTTGTAGGTCCCGGCGTGCACCCGGACGCGGTACCAGCGGTGGTGCTCGTCGAACACGTACAGTCCCGGTCGACTCGTACAGGCGGGGCGAGAAGTGGTAGGTGCCGGGCGTCAGCAGGAGCTCGTCGATCCGCCACTCGACGTAGCCGTCGCCGACGGGGACGTCCTCGGCGTGATCGGCCATCCGGGTCGAGGTGACGCAGACCGTCTCGCCGCTGTGCCGGTCGATCTCGAGCTCGAACACCGGCGCGGGCAGCGGGATCGCGGGCGTGGTAGTGGATCCGCACCCGCATCGGCTCGCCGTTGTGGAACACGTCGCGCTCGTTCCCGCCGTCGTCCAGGAAGGTCATGCGCAGGCAGCCGCAGCTCGGTCTTCTCGTTCGCCGGCTCGTGGGTCGCCGGGGCGATCCCGGCGGCCTGCAGCTGGCGGCACCGAGCGCGCGGGCGTCGCCCTGCGTGACCTCGGCGATGTAGCTGCGCACGGCCTCGTGCGGCACGGCGTCGTCGCGGATGCGGCCGGCGTCGAGCCAGATCGCCCGCTCGCAGAACGTCTCGACGACGCCCAGGTCGTGGGTCACCAGGATCAGCGTCTTGCCG
This sequence comes from uncultured Actinomycetes bacterium, assembly GCA_963794695.1. Lineage (GTDB taxonomy): Bacteria > Actinomycetota > Thermoleophilia > Gaiellales > JALYLC01 > CAWCFJ01. Next base: position 117,687 of record CAWCFJ010000003.1, read on the forward strand.
GCGTCGCGGAACTCCTGCATGCGGTCCATGCAGCGGGCCTGGAAGGAGCGGTCGCCGACGGCCAGCACCTCGTCGATCAGCAGGATGTCGGGGTCGACGTTGACCGCGATCGCGAAGCCGAGCCGGGTGTACATGCCGGACGAGTACGTCTTGACCGGGTTGTCGGCGAAGCGCTCGAGCTCGGCGAAGGCGATGATGTCGTCGACCCGCTGTCTCGAGCTCCTTGCGCGGCACGCCGTAGATCGCCCCGCACAGGAAGATGTTCTCGATCGCGGTGTAGTCGGGGTGGAACCCGGCGCCGATCTCGAGCAGCGCCGCCACCCGGCCGCTGCACCTCGATCGTGCCCCGGTCGGGCTCGAGGATCCGGGCCAGCAGCTTCAGCAGCGTCGACTTGCCGGAGCCGTTGCGGCCGAAGATCCCGACGGCCTGGCCCGCGGGGATGTCGAAGGAGATCCCGTCGAGGGCCTTCAGCTCCTCGTAGACCCCGCGCCGGCGCCGGATCAGGGCCTCCTTGAGGGTCGTCTCGCGGCGGCGGTAGATGCGGTACGACTTGCCCGCGCCGGTCACCCGGATGGCGGGCGTCGCCGCGTGGCGCTCACAGCTCCTCCACCACGCGGCCCTTGATCCGCTCGAAGTACGCGTAGCAGACCACGAACGTCACGAGCCCGATGACGGTGCACTCGACGAGCCGCGACGCCGGCGGCACCTGGGCGGTCACGAGCACGTCACGGAAGACGTTCACGAACGGCAGCATCGGGTTGAGCCGGAGCCACTCCTGCAGGTGGGGCGGTGTCAGGTCGAACTGGTAGACGACCGGCGTCAGGAAGAACCAGGCCGTGAGCAGCAGGCCGAGCAGGAACTCGACGTCGCGAAAGTACACCGTGAGCGCCGAGAGCACCATCGAGAGGCCCGCGGCGAACAGGAACAGCATGAACGTGACGTAGGCCAGCGCGACCAGGCCGAGCAGCGAGAACCCGTTGATGTAGATCGCGAACGGCAGGTAGACGATGAACCCGATGAAGAAGTTCACGAGGTTCGCGGCGGTCATCGAGAGCGGCAGCACCGCCCGCGGGAAGTACACCTTCTGCAGCAGCGAGGCGTTCGACAGGAGCGCGATCGAGCCGGTCTGCAGCGCCGTGGCGAAGAACGTCCAGGGCAGGAACCCGGCCAGGAACCAGACCGGGTAGTTGTTGATGCCCGCGGCGTTCTGCGGCAGCACCACCGAGAACACCAGCGTGTACACGAGCATCATGAACACCGGGTTCAGGAGCGACCACAGGACGCCCAGCGCCGAGGCCTTGTAGCGCACCTGCAGGTCGCGCACGAGGAAGCTGCGCAGCAGGTCGCGCGACCCGTAGATCTCGCCGATGCTCGCGATCATCGGGGGCTCAGGATAGGCGAGGAACGGCGGTCCGTCGCCCCTGGCTTGCGCAGCACCACGTGGACGCTCGTCCAGAGCAGTCCCCTGGTGCTGTGAGCAGGATGTGCGGGAGACGGCGGTCTGCTTCGCTGCCGAGCGGCGTCGGTGAGCGGCAGCTCGTGGGAGCGGGTGCGCGTGGCGGGCGAGACCGTCAGGTCGAGGGGCTCGACGAGCTCCCACTCGAAGCCGTCGAGCAGGAGCTGCGGCAGCTCGTCGCGCGTCGAACACGATGGTGCCCCGGGCATGTCGTCGCGGACGCCGTCGACGTGCAGCTCGGTGGACAGGGCGAAGATCCCGCCGGGCCGCAGCACCCGCTCGACCTCCTGCAGCGGCGCGGCGAACCTCGTCGCGGCCGCCGAAGTGCTCGATCGAGCTCGACGAGAAGACCGCGTCGAACGAGGCGTCGTCGTAGCGCAGGTCGAGCGCGTTCATGTACTGGACGACCAGCCGGCGCGGATCCCAGCGGCAGCTCGCGAACGGCGCGGCGTCGAGCAGCATCGTCGGCGGCGCCTGCGCGCCCAGCCCTCGGCGACGTCGTAGAGGTCGGTGGCGAACACCCGCCGGATGTGGCTCGTGAGCCAGAAGAGCGTGGCCTCGGCGCCGGCGGCGACGCCCGAGGATCTCGGCGTCCGGCCGCACCACGCCGAAGTCGCCGGAAGGCGCGCAGCGTCATCGCGACCTCCCAGAACTTGCGGTACTCGGTGCCGTCCGGGAAGTCCTGGCCGTAGATCTCGAGGTAGCTCGAGAAGGCCTCGCGGATGAGCTCGCGCAGCTCGGGATCGGCGAAGTCCTCGAGGTTGCAGAGCCGGCAATGAGAGAGCCGGCCCGTCACCCCGAGATGCGCTCCGAGAACCAGCGGAACGTGCTCCGCAGGCCGTCCTCGACCGACGACCTGGGGCGTCCAGCCGAACGCCTCCCGGGCCCGCGACGCGTCGAGGCGGCTGCGCTTCAGCTCGCCCGCCCGCAGCGGCGCGAGCTCGGGCTCGAGGCTCGTGCCGGCCGCGTCCTGGAGCACCGCCAGGAGATCGACGACCGGGGTCTCGACGCCCGTGGCGATGTTGTAGGTGCCGCCCGCGCCGCGGCCGCGGATGGCCGCCTGGACGACGTCCTCGACGTGCACGTAGTCGCGCGTCGGGGCGCCCTCGCCGTACAGCGTCGGCGACCCGGCCCTCGAGCAGCAGGCGGCTGAAGATCGCGACCACGCCGGCCTCGCCGTGCGCGCTCTGGCGCGGGCCGTACACGTTCCCGAGCCGCAGCACGGTGTGGGCCAGGCCATCGCTGCGCCGCCAGGTGCCCATGTAGGACTCGCCGGCGAGCTTCGAGGCGCCGTACGGCGAGAGCGGCTCGGGCGGGAAGTCCTCGCTCGTCGGCAGCGGCGCCTCGTCGCCGTACAGCGCCCCGCCGGTCGAGGTGAAGACGACCGGCGCGCCGTGCCGGCGGGCGGCCTGCAGCACGTTCAGGGTGCCGATGACGTTGACCGTCGCGTCGCGCTGCGGATCGGCCACCGAGGCCGTCACGCTGGCCTGGGCCGCGAGGTGGTAGATCGTGGCCGGGCGGGCGGCGTCGACGACCTCGTCGAGCGCCTCGGCGTCGGAGATGTCGACCTGCTCGAGCTCGGCGTCGCCGCCGATCCGGTCCACGGTGCCGCTCGACAGGTCGTCGACCACGATCACCCGCGCGCCGTCCGCGAGCAGCGCGTCGACGAGGTGCGAGCCGATGAAGCCCGCCCCTCCCGTCACGATCTCGGTGCGTCTCGCCAAGCCTGACCCCCTCCGCCTACCTACCCGTCGCCGTACGCTAGCTGCGCCCACGAGTAGCATGCCGCGGGTGGCAGAGCTGCGGATCCGGCCGCCGGAAGGCGCAGACGCCGCCCCGCTGGCCCACGTGCAGGTCGAGAGCTGGCGCTCCTCGTTCCGCGGGCTGATCCCCGACGCGTACCTCGACCGGGCCCTGGTGGAGAAGGACCGGGTCCACGACTGGGAGCGGCTGCTCGACGGGCTCGACCGTACCCTGGCCTCGGTGCTGGTCGCCGAGCAGGGCGACGCGGTGGTCGGCTTCGCCCACGTCGGGCCGTCCGACGACACGGACGTCGACGCTCGCACGGTCGGCGAGCTGTACGCCCTGCACGTGCTGCCCGGCGCCCGCGGCGAGGGGGTCGGGAGCGCGCTGCTCGAGGCCGCCGCCGACCGGCTGCGCGGCCGCGGCTTCCGCACGCGGCGTGCTCTGGGTGCTCGCCGCCAACGAGCCCGCCCGGACGCTGTACGAGTCCCAGGGCTGGGCGGCCGACGGCGCCACGAAGCGGTTCGCCGACGCGCCCGAGCTGCGCTACCGCGTCGAGCTCGCCGGCGCCCCTTGAGCGCACGCGCGGCGCGGCCGTGGCTCCCGGGGCTGGCGGCCCTGGTGCTGTACGTCGTGCTGGCCGCGCTGCTCGTCGGCCACGACGTCCTGCGGCACCCCGAGGCGCGCTACGTCGGCTACGGCAACGACGCCGAGATCTTCATCTGGATGCTGCGCTGGTGGCCGCACGCCATCGCCGACGGGACGAACCCGTTCGCGGCGACCGCGATCTTCCATCCCGACGGAATCAACCTGGCCTGGGTCACGTCGGTGCCCGGCGCGGCGCTCCTGGCCTGGCCGCTGACCGCGGCGTTCGGGCCGGTGGCCTCCTACAACGTGCTCGTGATCCTGGCGCCGGCGCTCTCGGCGATCGCGGCGTACCTGCTGTGCCGGTACGTGACCGGCGCGTTCTGGCCGTCGCTCGCGGGCGGCTACGCCTACGGCTTCTCGAGCTACGTCCTGGGACAGTCGCTCGGCCACCTGCACGCGGTGTTCGTCCCGTTCGCCCCGCTGGTGGCGCTGGTGCTGCTGCGCTCGGTGCGCGGCGAGCTCACCCGGCGCGGCACGGTGCTGCGGCTCGCGCCGCTCCTGGTGCTGCAGTTCGCGTTCTCCACCGAGCTCTTCCTGACGCTCGCCCTGGCCGCCGGGGCCGGGCTGGCGCTGGCGGCGTGGGTCTGGCCCGAGCAGCGGCCGGCGCTGCGCGAGACCGTGCGCCGCAGCCTGTGGGCCGGCGGGGCCTGCGCGCTCGTCGTCAGCCCGTTCCTGGTCGAGGCGCTGCTGCACCTGCACACCGGGTCGATCAACTCGCCGTTCACGTTCTCGGCCGACCTCCTGAACCTGTTCGTGCCGACCCGGATCACGCTCGTCGGCGGCGACCTCCTCGGCCCGCTCTCGGACCGCTTCCGCGGCAACGTGGCCGAGAGCGGTGCGTACCTCGGCCTGCCGCTGCTCGCGATCCTGGCGATCCTGTGGCGCACCCGGCGGGCGGAACGCGCCGTGCGCTTCGTCCTCCTGTCCGCGGCCCTGGCGACGTTCGCGGCGCTCGGGCCGCTGCTGACGGTCGCCGGCGTGCGGGTCTTCCCGCTCCCGTGGCTGCCGCTGGCGTTCGTGCCGGTCCTCGAGAACGTGCTGCCGGTGCGGCTGATGGCCTACGCCTCGCTCGCCGCCGCGGTGGCCCTGGCGCTGTTCCTGGCCCAGCGCTCGCACGCCGGCGCGCGCTGGGCGCTCGGCGTCGCGGCGCTCGTGTTCCTGCTGCCGGACGTCGGCGCGCCGTACTGGTCGCAGTCCGCGGCGACGCCCGACCTGCGCAGCATCCCCGCCGACTCGAACGTGCTGGTGCTGCCGTTCGCCTCGAACGGGCACGGGATGCTGTGGCAGGCGAAGGACGGCTTCCGCTTCGACCAGGCCGCCGGCTACGTGACGCCCAACCCGCCGCCGAGCATCGCCGGCTTTCCGATCGTCAAGGCCTTCCGGTCGGCCGCGCCGGGCGGGCCGGCGCTCGAGTACGGCCCGGTGTTCAGGCAGTTCCTGCGGGCCCGGCACGTCGACTACGTGGCCGTCGACGAGGGCATGTCGCCGCTCTTCGGCCCGCTGCTCGACACGCTCGGCGTCAAGCCGAAGGTCTCGCCCGGGCTGCTCGTGTACGACGTGCGCGCGGCTAGGGCCGTAGGCCGGCGGGCACGAGCGTGGGCTCGGCCGGGACGCGCACCGTGATCCGGGTGCCCTCGCCGGGCGCGGTGACGATCTCGAGGGAGCCGCCGACGGCCTCGGCGCGCTCGCGCAGCGACAGGACGCCGATGTGCCCCTCGCGCAGCCGGTCCTCGAGCACCGCCTCGTCGAAGCCGCAGCCGTCGTCGGCGATCGTCAGCACGTCGTCGCCGCCGACCCGGCGCAGCTGGAGCTCGACGTGGCTCGCCTGAGCGTGCCGGGCGACGTTGACGAGCAGCTCCGAGCCGCAGCGCAGGAGCAGCTGGTCGGACGGCGCGGGACCGTCGCGGTCGACCCGCAGGTCGAGCTCGAACCCGCCGCGGCGGGCGGCCCGTTCGGCGGCCTGGGTCAGCGCGCTCTCGATCCCGGCCCGGTCGAGCAGGTACGGGTGCAGCTCGGAGATGGCCTGGCGCAGCCGGCGGATGACCGCGGTGACGGCGTCGTAGGCCCGCGACTCGGGGCCGGACGGATCCTCGGTGGCCGCGTCCTCGAGGTCGTGGCGCGCCGCCAGGAGGAGCTGGATGGCGTCGTCGTGCAGGTCCTCGGACAGGCGTTTTCGCTCCCGCTCCTCGGCGGCGATCGCCTCGGCCACCAGCAGCTGGCGGGACGCCAGCAGCCGGTCGACGTCCTGCTCGCGCCGCTCGAGCAGGTAGGCCAGGAGGCTCGCCGCCAGCCCGAGCCAGGCCAGGTAGCCGGCCTGGACGAACACGAACGGGGCCCAGTCGCCTTCCGTGGAGCGGCTCGGGTGGTCGAGCGCCTGCAGCACGTACAGCAGCACCGCCGCCCCGGACACCGCCAGCGAGAAGCGGAAGCGCATGCGGAAGGCCGCCGTCAGCGGGGCGAACAGGAACGCGAAGCGCACCTGGGAGAACGCGCCGCCCGAGGTGTAGGACAGGGCCATGGCGAAGGCCAGGTCGAGCGCCACCAGCACCAGCGGCCCGCGGCTGCCGGCCCGCGGCAGGCCACGCTGCGCGAGCAGCGCGGTGACCACCGCGTAGATCGCGAACGCGGCCATCACGACCTTGAAGGCGATCCGGGTCGGCGCGGGGTGGGCGACGACCAGCGGGCCCGCGATCAGCACCGGGACGGCGACGATCCGCAGGACCGCGATCAGGCGGTCCGCGTCGCTCGCGTCCCGCCGGCCTCTCACCGCACGAGGCCGCGCCGCATCGCCTCGGCGACGGCCGCCGCCCGATCGGACACCCCGAGCTTCTCGTAGAGCGTGCCCAGGTGCGTCTTCACGGTGGTGGTGCCGAGGAACAGGCGCTTGCCCATCTGCGGTGCCGAGAGCCCCTCGCAGAGCAGGTCGAGCACCTGGCGCTCGCGCTCGGTGAGCTGCGGGAGCCGCGGCTGCGAGCGCTTGCGCACGGCCGTGGCGAGGCCCTCGGCGAGCGCCGGCGGCATCACCGTGCGGCCGCGAGCGGCGTGCACGATCGCGCGCATGATCTCCTCGCGGCGCGCGTCCTTCGTGAGGTAGCCCGCGGCGCCAGCCTCGACCGCGCGGTAGACCAGGTCCGCGTCGTCGTAGGCCGACAGGATGAGGACGCGGGTGGGAAGCTTCTCGCGGGTGACGGCGGCAGCGACGCCGACGCCATCGAGCTGGGGAAGCTTCAGATCGACCACGGCGACGTCCGGGTGACGATCGCGGATGGCGGCCAGACCTGCGCGGCCGTCGCCGGCTTCGCCGACGAGGTCGAGCTCGGGCCACCCGGCGATCGCCCGGGCGAGCCCCTCCCGGAAGACGGGATGGTCGTCGGCGACGAGCACGGTTAGGCGTTCCACACGACCCATCGTACATGCGCCCGGCCATCCGAAAGCTCCTGCAATCGGAGGGCTCGGCGCGGGCCGCTCGCGAGCCTCAGAACGCGCCCTCTGCCCCGCGCCACGGCCAGCGGCGTGCGCACCAGGATCGCGATGTCGAGCCAGATCGACCAGTTCTCGAAGTAGTAGAAGTCGAGCCGCACGAGGTCGTCGAACGACAGGTTGGCGCGGCGCGAGGTCTGCCACAGGCCGGTGATCCCGGGCAGCACCAGGTAGCGCTTGCGGTGCCAGGGCTCGAGCAGCTCGTAGTCGCGCAGCGGCAGCGGGCGCGGGCCGACCAGGCTCATCTCGCGCCGCAGCACGTTGACCAGCTGGGGCAGCTCGTCGAGCGACAGCCGCCGCAGCACCTTGCCGACCGGCGTCACCCGGGGGTCCTCGCGGATCTTGAAGATCGCCCCGCTGGCCTCGTTCAGCGGCTCGAGCTCGGCCTGCTGCTCGGCCGCGTCGCGGTACATCGAGCGGAACTTCAGCATGTCGAACTCGCGCTCGCCCACGCCGACGCGGCGGTCGCGGTAGATCACCGGGCCAGGGCTCGACAGCTTGACCGCCAGCGCGATGACCAGGAGGAGCGGCGAGAGCAGCACCAGCAGCAGCCCGGACACGAGCAGGTCGAAGGCCCGCTTGAGGGCCCAGTCGATGCCGATCAGGAGCGGCGCGCGCACCTCGAGCAGCGGCAGCGCCTGGCCCGGGACGAAGACGGCCCGCTCGAGCAGCAGCTGGGTGGTCGTCGGCACGAGCCGCAGGCGGGTGCGGTGCTCGCGGCAGCGCTCGACCAGCTCGAGCAGCTGGGTCTCGGGGAGCTGGACGCCGCCGATCACCAGGTCGTCGGGCTCGTACAGGGCCACGAGGTCGGACAGCTGGCTGATCGAGCCGAGCGTGGTCGCGTCCCCCATCGCGTCGGCCCCGTCCTCGGTGGCCAGGCCGATCAGCTCGACGTCCGGGCCGCGACCGGCGGACTGCCGCAGCGCCTGGTTCAGGTCGGGCAGGGCCCGCGCCGGGCCGGCCAGCAGCGTGCGCCGGCGGATGCCGAGCACCCGCATCAGGGTGAGCGTGATGCTGTCGTAGCTCGCCCGCAGGGTCGAGATCAGCACCGCCGAGTACACGAACGTGACCCAGAACAGCGAGTACGTGCGCGCCTGGTGGTGCACGGCGATGGCGAACAGCAGCACGATCACCGTCGCCAGGGCCAGCGACGAGAAGACCTTGGCCCCGGTCGGGCGCACCTCGCGGGCCCGGTACAGGCCGCTGCTGGCGAAGACCAGGCACACGATCAGGGCGATGAACGGCAGCCACGAGCCCTCGGCGAGCCAGATGGTGCCGGGGGAGACCGGGTCGCCGCGGGCGATCCGGGCCGTGGCCAGGGCCGCGTACAGGGCCAGGGCGAGGCCGCACACGTCGATGGCCAGCAGGGCCAGGATCGAGAGCGCCCGGCGGAAGCGGCCGAGGAGGACGCCGCCGTGCAGCGCGAGGCGGCGGGCACGGATGTCCCACGCCCCACGGCCGACGTCGTCGCGGAGCCGGCTGGCGTTGGGAGCGGCCACGATCGGCACATGGTATCGGGGTGGAAGGTCACAATGTCCGTATGGCAGACGGGCCAGGGCAGCAGGCGGCGCCCGCGCTGCGCGCGTCGGACGCAGATCGCGAGCGGGTCACGCAGCTCCTGGGCGAGCATGCGGCGGCCGGGCGCCTCACGATCGAGGAGCTCGGCGAGCGGGTCGACGGCGCGCTCGCGGCGGTCACCCAGCCCGAGCTCGAGGCCCTGCTGGCCGACCTGCCAGGCGACGCCGCGCCCGCCGCGCACGCGCCGTCCCGGCCCGCACGCACGCCGTCCGAGCGGACGATCGCCATCATGAGCGGCTCCGACCGGAAGGGTCGCTGGCGCGCCGAGGGCAAGCACACGGCGATCGCGATCATGGGCGGCATCGAGATCGACCTGCGCCAGGCCGAGATCGTCGGCCACGAGCTCGAGATCGTGGCCTTCGCGTTCTGGGGCGGGATCGAGATCATCGTGCCCGAGGGCATCCCGGTCGAGGTGACGTCGGTGCCGATCATGGCCGGAATCGACGCCAGGCTGCCGGACGTCCCGGTCCTGCCGGGCGCGCCGCGCATCCGGATCAAGGCGATCGCGCATCATGGCCGGCATCGAGGTCAAGACGAAGCCGAGGAAGCGGATCGCGCTGCCGCAGCCACCGGCCCGCTGCCTCCGCCGTTGCCCCCATCGCTGCCCGCGCTGACCGCCCTCGTACGAACCATCGCCGCGCCTGCATCGGGGCCGGTAGGCAGACCTCCCAACGACGAAGAACCGGGCCCAACCACAGTCGGTGATCCGACTGCCGGTCAGCGCGTCCGCGGCCGTTCGAAGCGGTGCCCGGCGTCGGATCACCGACGGGCCCGGTTGATGGGGCTTCGCCCTTCTTGCCGGGACCTCTCCGGGTCGCGCTGGCCGCTCGCCGCCCTCGTCAGGCGCCGACGACGCGGCCGGTGAGCGACTCGCGGCTCGAGCGCTCGACCAGCAGGCGGAGGCCCTCGTCGAGCTCGACGGTCGGCTCCCAGCCGAGCAGCTCGCGGGCCCGGGTGATGTCCGGGCGGCGCTGCTGCGGGTCGTTGACCGGGAGCGCCTCGTAGACGATCCGGGACTCCGACCGGGTCACCTCGATCACCTTCTTGGCCAGCTCGAGCAGCGTGAACTCGCCCGGGTTGCCGATGTTCACCGGCTCGTGCTCGCGCGACTCGGCGAGCCGGATCAGGCCCTCGATCAGGTCCGAGACGTAGGTGAAGGAGCGCGTCTGGCTGCCGTCGCCGAAGACCGTGATCGGCTCGCCCTGCAGCGCCTGGCGCATGAAGGTCGGGATCGCCCGGCCGTCGTGGGCCCGCATCCGCGGCCCGTAGGTGTTGAAGATCCGGACGATCGCCGTGTCGACGCCCTGCTGGCGGTGGTAGGCCATCGTCAGGGCCTCGGCGTAGCGCTTGGCCTCGTCGTACACCCCGCGCGGCCCGATGGGGTTCACGTTGCCCCAGTAGGTCTCGGGCTGCGGGTGGATCAGCGGGTCGCCGTACACCTCGCTCGTCGAGGCGAGCAGGAAGCGGGCCCGCTTGGCCTTCGCCAGGCCGAGCGCGTTGTGCGTCCCGTAGGCGCCGACCTTGAGGGTGTGCAGCGGCAGCCGCAGGTAGTCGATCGGGCTCGCCGGGCTGGCCAGGTGGAAGACGAAGTCGATCGGCTCGTCGATCGCGATGTGGCTGACCAGGTCGTGCTGGACGAACACGAGGTCGGGGCTGCGCAGGTGCTCGATGTTGTGCAGCGTCCCGGTCTCGAGGTTGTCGAGACAGAGCACGCGGTGCCCACGCTCGAGCAGGGAGTCGCAGAGGTGCGAGCCGAGGAATCCGGCGCCGCCCGTGACGAGGGTGGTGGGCATGCCGCGCATCCTAGTGCGCGGGCCTAGCGCTTGGCGCCGAAGCCGCCCGCGAGCAGCGCCTTCACGTCCTGGCCGCCCTCGAGCACCGGCGCGAACAGGTCGCCGTGCTCGCGCACCCGCTCGAGCACCACGTCCATCGTGAAGTCGCGCGGGTCGAGGCCCTCGTGGAGCTCGTCCCAGGCCAGCGGCGTCGACACCGGCGCCCCGTCGTGCGGCCGCACCGAGTACACCTGGGCGATCGTCGCGCCGAGCCCGTTCTGCTTGTAGTCGATGAACACCCCGCGCCGCCGGGACTTCGCCCAGACGGTGGTCACGAGCCCCGGATGGGTGCGCTCGAGCGCGCCGGCGAGGGCGTTCGCGAACAGCCGGGTGTCCTCGAAGGTGTGGCCGGGCCCGACCGGGACGCACACGTGCATGCCGTCCGAGCCGCTGGTCTTCGGGTAGCCGTGCAGGCCGAGGTGGCCGAGCAGCTGGTTGATCAGGAGCGCCACCCGGACGACCTCGGCGTAGCCCACGTCGGGGCTCGGGTCGAGGTCGAAGAGCACGTAGTCGGGCTCCTCGGGGGTCTGGATGCGCGAGTACCAGACGTGCAGGTCGATGCACCCCATCGCGATCATCCACAGCAGCGAGGCCTCGTCGTTGACCACCGCGTAGCCGATCGGCCCCTTGCCCTTGTCGCGGCCGTGGCCGCCGGCGTCGAGCATCGCCCGCGGGATCCACTCGGGCATGTGGGCCGGGGCGTCCTTCTGGAAGAAGTGGCCGCCGGTGATCCCGTCGGGGTAGCGCTTCATGGTGAAGGCCCGGTCGCGCAGGTGCGGGACGAGCGCGTCCGAGACCGCCCGGTAGTAGTCGATCAGGTCGCCCTTCGTGATCCCGTCCTTCGGGAAGAAGACCTTGTCGAGGTTCTTCCACTCCTGCTCCGAGGCCGGGCGCCTCGGCAGGGACGGGGGCGGCGGTCTCGCGGACGATCTCGGACGGGCGCTTGTCCTCGCGCAGGCCCTTGTAGGCCGGGGCCCGCACGTGGCCGTCGTGCGTCCACTCGGCGAACTCGACCTCGCACACCAGGTCCGGCTCGACCCAGGCCACGTTCTGGCCGCGCAGCCGGCGGTCGCGGGGGACTCCGGAGAGCGGCGGCGTGTCGCGCCGGAGCGGCTCGAGCAGCCCGATGAGGCGGTCGATCTCGTTCTCGCGTGAAGCCGGTGCCGCAGTTGCCGACGTAGCGCAGGTTGCCCTGCTCGTCGTGCACCGCCAGCACCAGCGCGCCGAAGCGGGCCCGCTTGCCCTGCCCGACGGTGTAGCCGGCGACGACGAACTCCTGGCTCGGCCGGGCCTTGATCTTGAGCCAGTCGCGCGTCCGCTTGCCCGGCAGGTAGCGGGAGCCCGCCCGCTTGCAGATGATCCCCTCGAGCTCGTGCTGGCGGGCGACCTCGAGGAGCGCCGCCGGGTCGGGGAAGGCGTCCGAGAAGCGGACGGTCTTGCTGGTCGCGTCGACCAGCTCCCTGAGCCGTTCCCGGCGCTCCTCGAGCGGGCGGTCGCACCAGCTCTCGCCGTCGAGCTCCAGCAGGTCGAAGACGTAGTACAGGAGCCGGCCCTCGCTGGTCTGCAGGAGCGAGAAGCTCGGCTTTCCGTCGGGGCCGACGGCGACGACCTCGCCGTCGACGACCGCGTTCGGAGAGCGCAGGCCGCGCCCGAGGTCGTCGGCCACCGGCTTGAAGCGGGTCGTCAGGTCGTTGCCGCGGCGCGACCAGAGCTCGACCTCGCCGTCGCCCAGCCGGGCCAGGGCGCGGAACCCGTCGAGCTTCACCTCACAGATCCAGCCGGCGGCCGGCGGCGGCTTCTCGGCCAGGGCGGCGAGCATCGGCTCGTACTTCTTGCCCGGCGCGGCGCGGGTGATCGGGGCCTCGTCGTCGCGGCGGCGGATGAGCAGCCAGTTCTTCCTGTCGCCGTCCATCCTGGCCGGCACGAGCGTCCACACGCCCTGCAGCACCTCGCCGTGCAGCCGGATGGTCAGGCCGCCGTCCTTGCGCTCCTCGACCACCTCGTACGGCCCCGTGTCGTAGACGTCCATCGTCCCCGCGCCGTACTGGCCCTTCGGGATCTGGCCCTCGAAGTCGATGTACTTCAGCGGGTGGTCCTCGGTGTGGACCGCCAGCCGGCGCGCGCCCGGAGACGTCGGCAGGCCCTTCGGGACGGCCCAGCTCGCGAGCACCCCGTCCCGCTCGAGCCGCAGGTCGTAGTGCAGCCGGCGGGCCGAGTGGCGCTGCACCACGAAGCGCGGCTGCTCGCTCGCCGCCTCGCCCTCGAACGGCTCCGGGGTGACCTCGGGATCGCGCTTTCGCCGGTACTCGGCCAGGCCCTCGCCGCCGGGCGGGGCGTCGTCGCGACGTGGACTCATGCAGGCAGTTTCCGCGAAGGCGTCATCGAGCGTTCAGGGTCGGCGAGATCCCGCCGATAGGGGAGGGGAACACCCGTCACGCCGAGGAGACCCCTGTTCATGGAAAACATCGCGCTGCAGCAACTCGTCGACGAGGTGCGGGATCTGCCGCTGACCGTCTCTGACGTGCTCGCGCAGGTCATCACCGAGTGCGACAACGCCGACGCCTCGGTGTCGAGCCTCGCCCGCATCATGGCCGCCGACCAGGCGCTCGCCGCCATGGTCCTGAAGCTTGCCAACTCGGCGTACTACGGGTATGCGCGCCGCATCGAGTCGCTGCCCGACGCCGTCGTGCTGCTCGGGTTCGCCTCGGTCAAGAACCTGGCCATCACCGCCTCGATCACGCGCCTTCTGGCGACCGACCGCGACGACCTGTCCGAGGTCCGCCAGGGCATCTTCGAGCACTCGCTGGCCACCGCCGTCTGCGCCCGCATCCTCGGCCGCACCCGCCGGGTCTCGGGCGAGAAGGCGTTCGTCGCCGGCCTGCTGCACGACCTCGGCCTGATCATCCTGGTCTGCTACGCGAAGGACCGCTTCCGCAAGCTGGTCGCCCTCGCCGAGGAGCGGAGCGTCACGCTCGAGGAGGTCGAGGAGGAGGTGCTCGGCTTCTCGCAGGCCGAGCTCGGCGCCCTCGTCGCCGCCGAGTGGCAGTTCCCGCCGGCCCTGTGCGACGCGCTGCGCCACCACCACGACCCGCAGGCCGCCGAGACCGACAAGACGCTGACCAACGCGGTGCACCTCGCCGACTGGGTCGCGAAGCGCATGGGCGTCGGGTTCGTCGGGCCGGTCGTGCCCGAGACCGGTGACCCGGTCGCGATGAAGGACTTCGACGTGACCGAGGGGTCGCTGCCGCGGCTCGAGGCCGAGGCCAGGGCCGAGTTCCTCGAGAGCCAGTCGATCCGCGAGCTGGGGAACGCCGCCTAGCTCCAAGCCACTTCTCACCTGTGACGGGTGGAAGCGCGAAGGGCCGTACTCGAAAGAGGGTGCGGCCCTTTCGCCGTTAAGCGGCCGACGCGGCGCACCGGGCGCACGACGTACGAGGCCAGCGCCAGCACGATGCCGATGACCAGACCGAGGATCACGGCGACGCCGATGTTGGCCCCGCCGGAGGTCGCCGTCGAGCGAACGGCGCGCGGGTTCTCGACGATCTGCGCCCTTGGCGACGCCGCTCTCCAGCGCAGCCAGGATCTGCACGGTCTGGGTGTAGCTGTCCGAGATCTGGGTGATCTGCGAGCGTGATGCCGTTCAGATTCGAGATGGCGTTCCCGGTGAGGGTCGCGCGTCGAGAGCGCGTCGATGCCCTTGAGCTGCTGGATCCGGTTGAGCTGCGCGGTGCCGATCTTGAGCCGCTGGTTGGCGTTGGCCAGGATGGTCTTCTGGCTCTTGGCGAACGCCGTCAGGTAGGCCTTCTGCTGGGCGTTCGGGTACCTGTTGATCGCGGTGACGATCTCGTCGGCCACGGCCTTCGAGGCCGGCGCGACCTTGTCCTTGGCCAGGCCCTGGACGACGATGTTCACGAGCGGCGTGTAGTTGGCCTTGGTGATCGCCGCGGCCAGCACCTGGGACGAGACGTGGCCCTTCAGCGCTCCCGGCTTCAGCCCGGCCTGCTGGGCCGCGCGGGCCAGCAGCTGGTCGTTCTTGATCAGGATCCCGGGCGTCGCCGGGTTCGAGCCCAGCGTGATGTTCAGCGGCGAGCCGCTGGCCGAGAGCGGCTGGCCCAGGAAGACCAGCGTGCGCGCCGTCCAGGTCTCGGACGACGAGCCGGTCTGGGTGACCAGGGCGACGCCGACGACGACCACCACCGAGATCGCGACGATCCACCAGCGCGCCAGCACCCGGCGCACGTAGCGGCCGACGTCGATCTCGACGTCGTCGTCCTTCTGGCTGTCTGGCTGGCTCACGGTCGCGGCACGGTAGACGAACCTTCACCCACCGCGGCGCGGGCCTTGCGCCGGCGGCGCTTCGGCCGGTTGGCCTCGGCGAAGCACGAGAGGCAGCGCTGGGAGGTGCGCCGGCGGCCCGCACACGGCCGCTGCTCGCCGCATCCCGCGCAGGCCCGGACGTCCCGGAACGGCAGGCCGCTCCAGGCCCAGCGCAGCTCGGGATCGACCGGAGCCTCGACGTGCAGGGAAAGCTGGTCCACGAAAGCACTGTAGGCGCGGAGCCGGACGAAGCGAATCCGAGGTCACCTAGGGTGGCGATCGATGCGCTGTGCCGCGATGAACGACCCGGCCCGCCCTCTCGGAGCCGAGCTGCGGCGGCTGCACGGGCTGGGCTTCGAGGCCCTCGACGTGACCCTCGAGCCGCCCGGATCCTGGCCGATCGACGGGGCCGAGCTCGCCCGGGCGCTGGACGAGCTCGAGGTCTCGGCGGTGGGCCACACGGCCTACTACCTGCCGATCGCCTCCCAGTTCGACAGCGTCGAGGCGGCCGCCCGCGACGAGTACCGCCGCCAGCTCGCGACGTTCGCCGAGGCCGACGTCCGGCTGGTCAACGTCCACCCCCAGCGCCACGGGTTCGAGCACCGGCCGCGCGACGAGGTGCACGCGCGCAACGGCGCGGCCATCGCCCGGCTGTGCGAGGACGCCTCGGCCGAGGGCTGCAGCGTGATGGTCGAGAACCTGATCCACACCTTCGGCACGGTCGAGGCGCTGTCGGCGATCTTCGGGGCCGCGCCGTCGGCCCGCTGGCACCTCGACGTCGGTCACGCCCACGCCGTCGGCCCCGGGACGCTCGAGGCGCTGCTCGAGCACTTCGGCGACCGGCTGGTGCACGTCCACGTGCACGACAACGACGGCACCGCCGACCAGCACCTGGCGCTCGGCGACGGCACGCTCGACGTCGACGCGTCGGCGCAGGCGCTGCACGCCCAGCAGTACGACGGCCTGGTCACCATCGAGGTCTTCGACGACGAGGGCCGGGCCCGCTCCCGTGAGCGCTGGGAAGCGGCCTGGGCCGCCGCCGCGCGACTAGGAGCCAGACGAGCTGGCGCGTCGACGCCGGCGCGAGGAGGCCTCACCCCACGAGCGCATCGCGTCGCCGGCGGCGCCGATCCCGCCGAGCCAGCGGACGAACAGGATGCACCCCACGTAGGCCACGGCGGCGAGGATCCAACCGGTCATGTGCGGATTGTCGCGCGCCGGTCGCCGCGGGGCAACCCCGTCAGTCGGCCACGGCACGGTCGAGCCGCCGCGGCGGGGGCGCGAGCTCGAGGGGCTCGTAGCCGTCGCCGTTCTCGACCAGCGCGACGTGCGAGAAGTAGCGCGTCATCACCACGCCGGCGCGGTAGGCCCCGAGCCGGGGCTCGGGCCGCTCGCCGCGGGCCAGCGCCAGCACCAGCGACGGGTAGCGGCCACCCGCGGCCAGCGGCAGCGGGAAGGCGCCGCCGAAGCGCGGGTTCACGTCGGTGACCTCGTAGCGGTCGGGCCCGGTGCGGAAGCACTGCACGTTGGCCGGGCCCTTGATCGGCAGCGTCTCGGCGACCCGCACCGCGAAGTCGCGCAGGCCCTCGTCGTCGAGGCTCCGGCCCTTGATCGACTCCCCGCCCTTCGACTCGATCATCGAGCGCGGGATCGCGGCGATGCAGCGGCCGTCGAGGTCGCACATCAGGTCGGTCGAGAACTCCTCGCCGGCGCAGACCTCCTGCACCATGCTCGGGGCGCCGGTGTAGCCCAGGAAGAAGTCGAGCTCCTCGGGCGTGCGGCAGCGGTAGATGTCCCGCGAGCCGAACCCCCGGCGCGACTTCACCAGCACCGGGAAGCGGAGCTCGGACACCGGCGGCAGGTCGGCCGGCAGCCAGGAGCGCGGGGAGTCGATCCCGTGCTCGCAGAAGAAGAGGTGGGCCTGGTACTTGTCGAGGCACAGGTCGGCCACGTGCGGGTCCGAGGCGATCACCGCGGCGCCGAGCGCCGCGAACGCCGGGCGGGCCTCGGCCAGCAGCCGCTGGTCGAGGTCGCTCAGCGGGACGACCGCGCGGATCGCGTGCTCGCGCACCAGGTCGAGCAGCGCCGGCAGGTAGCCCTGATCCATGACCGGCGGCACCAGCGCCTGGACGTCGGCGTGGTACAGCGTCGGCGCCAGCGGGCTCAGGTCGGCGGCCACGGCGATGCCGCCGCGGCCCTCCTCCTGCAGCGCGGCCCGGAACGCCTCGACCATGTCGACGCGCTGCCCGGAGCAGGTCAGGAGGACGTTCGTGGGCTCCGTCACGCGGGTCATCATGGCACGGGCCCCTCCCGGGCCGGCGTCAGCAGGCCGTGCCGCGAGGCGCCCATCCGCATGATCCCGACGGCTCCCAGGGCGAAGTACGGGACGATGTTCACGGCGTGCAGGACGAGGGCTGCGGACAGCGCGAGCTCCTTCGGCACGCCGTAGGCCACGAGCGCCGCCTGGGCGGCCCACTCGAACACGCCGATCGCTCCGGCGCCCGACGGCAGGGCCATCGCCAGGTTGGTGGCGACGAGCACGAAGATCGCGGCGTGCCACGGCGCGTCGATCGAGAACGCCTGCAGCACGCACCAGTTCGAGACGCCGAGCATGAGCCAGGAGGCCATCGACCAGAACGCCACCGGCAGGGCCAGCCGGGCCTGGCGCAGCGACTCGAGGCCGAGGGCGATCGAGCGGGCGGTGCGGATGGCCCGCTCCGAGCCCAGGAACGGCAGCCGGTGCAGCACGTTCAGCGCCCGCCGCCGGACGGGCCTCAGGGCCAGGAACCCGACCAGCACGGCGCACAGGATCAGGATCACGGCGCTCGCGATGATCAGGTCGCGGGCCAGGTGGCCGGACGGCAGGTAGAACAGCAGGGCCAGCAGCAGGATCGCCAGCGAGGCCAGGTCGAAGACCCGCTCCACGACGATCGTGACCAGGCCGTGGGTGCGGCTGATGCCGGTCTCGCGGGACAGGGCCAGGACGCGGGCCACCTCCCCGGCACGGGCGGGCAGGATGTTGTTGAACAGGTAGCCGATGTTCATCGCCCAGAAGACCGGCGCCCGGCCCGGCCGCTCGGAGGGCACGAACAGCATGCGCCAGCGCTCGGAGCGCAGCCAGACGCCCGCGCCGAGCGCGACCAGGGCCGGCCCGAGCCAGGCGTACTGCGCGTCGCGCAGGGCGGTGCCGACGTCGTTCCAGTCGACGTTGCGGATCGCGAGCCAGCCGCAGGCCACCGAGACGGCGGTGCCGACCACGGCCGACGACAGGCGGCGCCGGCTCGGGCTCACTTCGTGAACCGGTACTTGACGAGGGCCCACATGGCGGGGAAGCCGTCGCGCCAGGTGATCTTCTTGCCCTCGTCGTAGGAGCGCCCGTAGTAGCTGATCGGCAGCTCGTAGATGCGAAAGCCGCCGCGGCAGATCTTGGCCGTGAGCTCGGGCTCGATCCGGAAGTCGGACTCCCGCAGCGGCTCGATCTGGCGCAGGACGTCGAGCGTGAAGGCCTTGTAGCCGGTCTCCATGTCGGTCAGCGTGGTGTTGTAGAGCACGTCCGTGAGCAGCGAGAGGAGGCGGTTCCCCACCTTGTGCCAGAAGAGGTGGACGCGCTGCGGCCGCCCGCCGATCAGCCGCGAGCCGAAGACCACGTCGGCGTGGCCGTCGAGGATCGGCTGGATGAGCCCCGGGATGTCGGCCGGGTCGTACTCGAGATCCGCGTCCTGGATCACGATGACCTTCCCGCGCACCGTGGTGAAGGCCGTGCGCAGCGCGGCGCCCTTGCCCTGGTTTCGGTCGTGGCGCAGCAGCTCGACGCCGTCGAGGCCGGCGACGATGTCGGCCGTGCCGTCCCGCGAGCAGTCGTCGACGACCACGATCTGGGTGTCGATCCCGAGCGCCTGCACCCGCTCGATCACCCGGACGATGGTCTCGCGCTCGTTGTAGGCCGGGATGACCACGCTGAGCTCCGGCCGGGCGCTCGCGCTCACGCGCCCCTCCAGCCGCCGTGCTCGCCGCGGTAGACCTCTTCGGGGCGGAGCAGCTGCACCACGGTGCGCCAGACGATGCGGGCGTCGAGCGCCAGCGAGGCGTGGTCGACGTACCAGACGTCGAGCTCGATCCGCTCGGGCCACGGCAGGGCGGCCCGGCCGTGCACCTGGGCCCAGCCGGTGACGCCCGGCAGGACCTCGAGCCGGCGGCGCTGGTGCTCGGTGTACTGCTCGACCTGGTAGCGCAGGGTCGGCCGCGGGCCGACGAGGCTCATGTCGCCCTTGAGGACGTTGACCAGCTCGGGGAGCTCGTCGAGCGACGTGCGCCGCAGCAGCGCGCCGATCCGGGTGATGCGGCGGTCGCCCTCGTCCACCGCGTAGCCCGCGCCGAGCTGCTCGGCGCCGACGACCATCGTCCGCAGCTTGAGGATGTGGAACGCCTCGCCGTCCTGGCCGATCCGCTCCTGGCGGAAGAACACCGGCCCGCGGTCCTCGAGCTTGATGGCCGCGGCGGCCAGCGCCAGCACGGGGGCGCCGAGGGCCAGGACGCCCGCCGACGCGGCGACGTCGAGCGCCCGCTTGAGGCGCCGCTCGAGCGGCCTCACCGCGTGCCTTCCGCCTTGTCCCACACCGGCGGCACGCCCCGCGTGGCGACCTCGAACAGGGAGATCAGGGTGGCCGCGGTGACCAGCAGGTAGTACTCGGCCACGGCCAGCACCCGGAAGCGGCCGCGCAGCACCGCGCCGCCGATCGCGAGCAGCACCAGCAGCGCCTGCAGGACCAGCACCACGGTGTAGACCCCGCCGTCGGTGAGCGCGAGCCAGATCGAGGTGACGAGCAGGATCAGGTGCAGCAGCCCGCTGCCGTAGCGCAGCAGGCGGTGCGAGACCATCTGCAGCCAGTACGCCGGGCCGAGGGCCCGCAGGCCGAACATCCGGCCCTGGAAGACGAGCAGCCAGCAGTGGCCGAACATGCGCACCTTGCGGCGGAACTCGTCCTCGTTGTCGGTGGTCATCTTCTCGTGGGCCACCGCCTGCGGCTTGTACACCGCCCGGAAGCCGCGCTTGACCATCAGGTACGGGAACGAGAGGTCGTGGCCGAAGCGCGTGTCGACCTCCTCGTAGCGCTCCTTGCGGACGGCGTAGATCGAGCCGTTGCCGCCGGTGACCGAGCCCGCGCGGGACTCCTGGGCCCGGAGCCACAGCTCGTAGCGCCAGTACACGCCCTCCTGGTTCGTCCCCTCGGGGCTCATCAGGCGGAGCCGGCCGCAGACGTAGGCCACCTCCGGGTCGGAGAACGGGCGGACGAGCTGGCGAAGCGCGCCGGGATCCCACTGGCAGTTCGCGTCGGAGAACGCGAGGACGTCGGCGTCGAGGCTGCGGACGGTGATGTTCTGGGCGTTGACCTTGCCGCCGCGGGGGCAGCGCGAGAGCACCACGCCGCGGCCTGCGAACGACTCGACGATGGCGTCGGTGCCGTCGCTCGAGGCGTCGGAGGCGACCACGATCTGCAGGAGCTCGCGCGGGTAGTCGAGGGCCAGCGCGTTCTCGAGCTTGGCCGCGATGACGTCCTCCTCGTTGTAGGCCGCGATGACCAGCGCGACCCGCGGCAGGGCGTCGCCCTCGTGTACCGGCCGGGGACGCACCCGCGCCCAGACGGCCGCGAACAGCGGGTAGAGGACGTGCGTCCACGCGAGCAGCGCGAGCGACGCCCAGAAGAGGATCTTCACCACGAGCACGCCGCGGAGGGTAGCGGGCGGCCCTTCGGTGGTTCTACAGCAGCTCGGAGGCGTGGGCCGCGAAGTGGGCGGCCAGGGTCGCACGGTCGCGCGACGGCAGCGCGTGCAGGCCGTCGATCAGCGAGTGGATGCGCGGCGTCATCACCAGCAGGTAGCGGGTCGGGCCGGGATCGGCGTTCCAGAAGGTGTGCGCCACGCCCGGCGGGACGTGGACGGCGCCGCCGGGACCGACCTCGGCGGTCTCGTCGCCGAGGCCGAAGCCGAGCCGGCCCGAGAGCACGTACCAGCCCGGCTCCTCGGGGTGCGGTGCAGCGGCGCGCGGTGCAGCGTGCGCGATCGGGCTGCGCTCCGGCGAGCCGGTCTAGCCGGCCGCGGCCGGCGGGGGGTCGCGAGCCAGCTCGCCCAGCGAGCACGGAAGCCCGTCGGCCGAGCGCGATGGCCGCCCGCGCGGCCTGCTCGGCCCGAGCCGAGCGCGTCGCCCAGCGCCTCGTCCTCGCACGCCCAGCATCGGTACCATGGTGCACCTCGGGTTCGGACTCCTCGTCCTCCAGCCCAGCATGGACCGCGGTGACATGGGGCTGGTCAGCGTCACGGCCGCCCAGCAGCGCGTCCACGTCCCGCTCCGCCAGCCAGCGCGCGTGCCCCCGAAAGGCCGCGCTGCGCAGCCCCCGCAGCCGCAGGCCGGCCAGCAGCACCACCCGTCCCCGCGTGGCCGCTGCGCGACCCTCGTGCTTGTCCAGGTAGCGCACGTGGGAGCGCAGCTGCTCGCGGAACGTCGGCCCGGGGTCGCGGCGCGTCGACCCGCCCCACACGTGCACCGCGCCGGCGCTCGGGTCGAACCACGTCTCGAAGCCGGCATCGCCGACCCGGCGGAGCAGGTCGACCTCCTCGGAGTACAGGAAGAACGCCTCGTCGAAGCCGCCGCCGGCGGCGTCCAGGGCCTCCCGCCGCAGCAGCACCGCAGCGCCGGTCAGCCAGTCCACCCGGCGTGGCAGGTCGTGCTCGAAGCCGCCGCAGTAGAAGGCGTTCAGCATCGTCGAACGCGGCGCCAGCTTGCGCAGGAACAGGTACTCGGTCGCCAGCCGGTAGACGCTCGGGTAGCCGCGGCAGGACCGTTGCAGCCGCCCGTCCTCGAAGCGCAGCCGCGGCCCCACCGCACCGCAGCGCGGGCGCGCCTCACAGAACCGCACCAGCTCGTCGATGCAGCCTCGATCGACGAACGCGTCGCTGTTCAGCAGGAACACGAAGCGCCCCGAGGCCTCGGCGAGACCCCGGTTGTTGCCCGCGCCGAAGCCCAGGTTGCGGTCGAGCGCCACGAGCTTCACGTCCGGCCGCTCGGCCCGCAGCCAGTCCGCCGTGCCGTCGGCCGACGCGTTGTCGACCACGATCAGCTCGCGGCTCGACGTGGCTCCGTCGGCGTCCGCGTCGAGGGCCTCGAGGCAGCGCCGCACCAGGTCGCGGGCCTCGTAGGCCACCACGATCACCGACACGTCCACGGTCACTGCGGGACGTCGCTGCGGCGGAACAACGGGGGCGCGGCCACGATCACCAGCACCAGCGCGTAGAAGTAGTAGAACTGCATCGTCAGGTAGAAGACGTTCGCGGCGAGCGTCGCCACCAGGGCCGCAGTCAGCCCGTAGAACAGGGGTCCGGCCCGCGCCTCGCGTGGGTCGCCGGCGCGTCTCAGAGCCTCGGCGCAGCGGCGCAGGACGGCCAGACGCAGGAACAGCCAGAGCAGGAACAGGCCGAACGCGGCCGTCCCGATCAGCCCGGTCTCGGCGATCAGGGCCACGTAGAACGAGTGCGGCCCCCAGTCGGTGCGGCCGGTCTCGAACTCGTAGTACACCGAGAACGTGTTCAGCCCGAGCCCGAGCCACGGGTGCAGCGAGAGCACGGGCGGGACGAGCGCGAAGATCTGGTAGTGCACCTGGGCCGAGCGGTCCGAGACCGTGACCCGGCTCTTGTAGACCGTGCGGACGTAGTGCGACTGGCTCGCCACCGCGACCGCCGCGACCAGGCAGATCGCCACGGGCACCACGAGCCGCGGCGAGAGCAGCTGCCGCCGCAGCGGGATCGCCAGCACCAGGAGGCCGAACGCCAGACCGAAGTACCCCGACCGCGACAGGGTCAGCACCTGCACGCCGGCCAGGAACGCGATCAGGAGCGACAGGTACAGCCCGCGCTTCGAGCGGATCCCGAGCCGCAGCGCGAACGGCAGCAGGAGCAGGATCGGGACGTCCAGCATGATCCCGAGGTGGTTCGGGTCGAGCGCCAGCGCGTTCACCCGGAACACGCCCTGGGACACGTACTGGCCGTTCTGTACCGCCGTCGCCTGCCCGAAGACGTTGATGCCGCCGACGCTCCCCTGCCCCTGGGTGAGCGGCCCGATGACCTTCGCGTCCAGGTTGACCCCGCCGCCGACCTTCGCCGGCAGCTGCAACACGCCGTAGATCGCGTTCACCGTGATCCCGGCGACGAACGAGCCGAACGTCCGCCAGTACAGGCGCTCCCCCCGCCGCACGACGTGGGCCACGCCGCAGATCAGGAACGCGAAGTGCAGCGTGAACTTGATCATCCCCTTCGCGTACTGGTCGAGCGCCTGGCCCGTCTGCAGGTCGAAGAACCCGGCCAGGTAGACCGCCTCGAGGGCCAGCAGCGCGAAGGCCAGCCCGATGGCGGCGGACGGCAGCGTGCGGTCCCTGCGCAGCAGCCGGTCGGCGCAGAACAGCCCCAGGAAGAGCAGCGCGAAGATGTCCTCGAGCGTCACCTGGCCGGCCGGCGACCAGTGGATCTTGTGCCACGTCGTGACGAAGATCGTCAGCAGCAGCAGGACGTCGAGCGGCGGCGGGATGCGGAGCTTCACGGGCGCCACCCCGCCGCCGTGCGCAGCGAGCGCTTCAGCCCGCCGCGGGCCTTCGACACGGCCCGCACCGCGCCGCGCGGCAGCAGCCCCGCCGCCTGCACGGCGGCGGGCATCGGATCGCGCCAGTCCCAGGTCGCCTCGACGGTGCCGCGGTGCAGCAGCGGCCCGAGCGCGCCGCGCACGCCGGCCTTCTCGTCGCGGGCGAAGCGAAGGTGAGCGGCTGCGGCAGCCCAGCGCTTCCCGTCGTGCTCCGGCCCGGACTCGACCGGCGCCTGCGGGTGGCCGAGCGCGTCCTCGTAGGCGATCCGGGGCAGGTCGACGCCACAGGCCCGGGCCAGGCCGTGCCACTGCCAGAGCCGCGGGTTGACCTCCATCAGCCGCAGCTGGCCGTCGCGCTCGTCGAGCCGCAGCTCGGTCTGGGCGATCCCGTGGAACGACAGCTCGGACAGGAGCCGCAGCGCGTCGCGCACGGCGTCCTCGCGCCAGCGCGCCTCGCCGATCCGGCAGGTGCCGAAGTTCCGGGGCATCTGCAGGAGCTTGCGCCCGCTGAACAGCCCGAGCGGCTGCCCCGAGGCCGTGGTGTACGAGCCGACCGTCCAGAGCGAGTCGTCGCCGCCGGGGACGACCTCCTGCAGCATCGGCTCGCTGCCGCGCGCGTCCTCGAAGGCCCGCACCAGGGCGGCCGCGTCGTCGCAGACCAGCACGGGCCGGCCGAAGCGGCGCTTGAACTCGACTCCCGAGGACGGCTTCACGATGGCGGGATAGCGCAGCTCGGCCGCGGCCGCTTCAGCCTCGGCCCGGCTCTGCGGGTGGAAGGTGCGCGGGATCTGAACGCCGGCGCGCTCCGCGGCCGCGAGCTGGACGCGCTTTCGCTGCAGCGGCTCGAGCACGTCCCAGCCCGACCCGACGAGCTGCAGCGCCGGCAGCTCGGCCTGGTGGCGGGCGACCAGCTCGAGCGGCGCGTCGTGGGTCGCGAAGACGACCGCCTGCTCGTGCAGCTCGTCGTGCAGCTCGTGCAGGAACGCGAGGTACGCCGGCTCGTCGGCCGGGTCCGGCGCGAGCAGGCCGGTCGCGAGCCGGGAGCGCAGCCCGAGCGCCGCCGGCCGGTGGTCGACGGCCAGCACCGGCGCCTCGACCCGGGCCAGCGAGCGGATCGCCTCGAGCCCGTTGACGAAGCTGACGTCGAGCACCACGGCGGGCGGGCGCAGCCCGTCGCCGAGCGCCCGGCGCAGGCGGTCGCGGTCGACGGTCCTCATCGCCGCGGCGCGGCTTTCAGCCGCGTCTGCAGGAGCGTCGACGGGTTGCCGGCGGCGTCGAAGGCCTGCACCGTGAGCCGGTACGGCGGCGTCCCGAGCCGCGGCCAGGGCACCGTGGCGGTGGCCGCGCCGTCGCGGAAGCGCAGCACCGGCCGCAGCGACTGCACGGTCACCCGGTGCGCGTCGACCGCCAGCACCCGCAGCTGGCCGAGGGCCGAGCCGGCGTCCTGCACCGACCAGCGCAGCGCGACGCCGCCGCCCCCGCCGTCCAGGTGGAGCACCGGCGGGGTGTTGTCGACGGTGAAGTTGACGGTCAGCGAGGTCGCGTTGCCGGGCATGTCGCGCACGCCGAAGGTCGCCGTGTGCGGCCCGTCGGGCACGCTGCGGCTGTCCCACGGGACCTTCAGCAGGCCCGGCGTCGAGCCCACCGCGACGTTGTCGATGGCCACGGTGGACGTGTCCAGGGTGGCCGCGTCGTCGACCAGCATCCCGAGCGAGACGAGCCCGTGCACCGACGAGCCCTCGGCCGGCCGCGTGGCCACGACCTGCGGCGGCGTCAGGTCGAGCCGCAGCCGCCCGTAGCCGTAGGCCATGTCGGGTCCCGGCGGGCCGAGGTCGAGCGCGCTCGTCAGCAGCTGCTGGCGCACCGCGTCGGCGGTCGCCGGCAGGCCCGTCAGGCGGTCCTGCTGCAGGAGCAGCGCGGCCGCGCCGGCGACGTGCGGGGCCGAGGCCGACGTGCCGACCATCGCGATGCCCGGCGAGACCGTCGTCGAGGCGGGCGCGACCAGGTCGGGCTTGAGCCGCCCGTCCTCGGTCGGCCCCTCCGAGGAGTAGTCGGGCAGGACGTCGTCCTTCCAGTTCGTCGCCCCGACCGCCAGCGCTCCGACGGCGTCGCCGGGCGTCGGCACGCTCGACTCGACCGTGGCCTCGTCGCCGATGTCCATGTTGCCGCCGTACAGCTCGAGGTTGCAGACCACCCCGGGCGTGAGCTGGCGGGCCCGCACGGCGAACGTCCCCTGCGCGGTCGCCACCCAGAACGTGCTCGACAGCGGCCGCGTCGGGTCGGCCACGCCGTGGGCGTAGACGAACGGGCTGGCCGAGTTCGTGTCGGTGACGTCGATCTCGTAGGCCGCGGAGCGGTCGGGGATGGCCACGCCGTCGCGGGAGCACTTGTTCCAGTACAGGTAGGCGCCCATCGCCTGGTTCGCGGCGAGCGGGAACTCGACGCCCTGGTGGCCCGGCGGGCCCATGTCGGCCCAGCCGTCGCCGCCGGGGTCGGCGACCACGCCCTCCCAGTGGCGGTGCTGGTAGTTGCCCGCGCTGTTGACCCACAGGATCCCGGCGGCGTTGGCCTTGTCGACCTCCTGGGCCGGCAGGCTGGTGCCGTCGAACGGGCCGTCCAGGAACGAGTTCGAGTGGGCCACGATGTCGACCCGGGGCTTGCCGTCATCGCCGTGGATGAGCCACTCGACGGCGTCGGCGAACTCGAGCTCGGTGTGGTAGTTCACGAGCAGGAGGGTGGCTCCGGGCGCCATGTCGTGCACCACCTCGGCGACGGACTCGCCGTGGCTGGTCGGCCGCCCGTTCTCGTTCAGCCCGGCGAGCCCCTTGCCGGTGGTCTGGTCGAAGGACTGCGTCCCGGCGATCTGGGCCATCGGCGGGAGCTCGACGCCGAGCTTCGACTGCCAGGCCGTGCCGAACCCCTGGTCGAGGATGGCGATCCGGATCCCGCTGCCGGTCAGGCCGTCGTTCTGCAGCACGTCGGCGCCGGTCCGGTACACGCCCTGCGAGATGATCGCGTCCGGCCAGGACACCTGCGCCGGCCCGACCGCGGCCACGCCCGGTGTGCGCCGAAGCTGCGCGGCGCTCACGTTGCGAACCTGCAGCAGCCGGCCGTGCCGGCTCGTGACCGTGCCACCCGCCCGGCGGACGTTCTGCATCGCGACCGCGACGCGGCCGGGTGCGGCGGCGACGACGGTCGCCACGGGTCGGACGACCCGTGGGCGTGCAGACGATGGCCCCGGCACGGCGCTGCAGGCGGCGAGCGCCGCGACGCAGGCGGCGAGCAGGCGGCGCATTGGCCTGGAAGGGTAGACGACGCACAGGTCGGCTCCTCCGATCGGAGGAGTGAGCTAGGTTGCCGCCATGCGTGCTCCACTGCTCGTGGCGGCCGCGGTCGCCACCTCCATCACAGGGATCGGCACGGCATCCGCGGCGAGGCGCCGCACGTGACGCCGCACGTCGATCCGACCGCAGACCTACACGATCCCGGGCCCAGCCGTGTTCCCGGAGAGCGTCGGCGTGTCGAAGGCCGATCGACACGTTCTACGTCGGCTAGACCACCGACGGCACGGTGTTCAAGGGCAGCCTCGACGGCACCGACGCCGCCGTCTTCCTGCCCGGCGGAGCCGACGGCCGCACGTTCGTCGCCGGGGTCAAGGTCGACGGGCCGTACCTGCTGCTGGCCGGCGGCGCGACGGGCCAGCTGTTCGTCTACGACCGCCACACCGGCGCGTTCATCAAGAAGTTCGTCGTCCCGCCGACCGGCGCGCCGACGTTCGTCAACGACGTCGCCATCGCCCGGAGCGGCGACCTCTACGTGGCCGACTCGCTGCGGCCGACGGTCTACAGGATCGCCGCCGCCGACGTCGGCACGCCGAGCGCCGACCCGGTCGAGCTCGTGCCCTGGATCGACCTGACGTCGATCTACGTGCCCGGGTTCAACCTCAACGGGATCGTCGTGACGTCGCACGACCGCTACATGCTCGCGACCCAGTCGGCGACGGGGCTCCTGTGGCGGATCACGATCGCCGACAAGACGATCCAGCAGATCGACCTCGGCGGGGTGACGCTGCCGAACGCCGACGGCGCGGCGCTCTCCGGCCACACGCTGTACGTGGCCCAGAACGCGCTCTCGCAGATCGTGCGGGTCGACCTGAAGCCGCTCTACGGGTCAGGGCACGGTCGCCTCGACGACGACCGACCCGACGTTCGCCTACACGACCGCCGTGGCCCTGCTCCCGGGCCGCCTGCTGGTGGTCAACTCGCAGTTCAACAACCGTGCGCGGCACGCCGACGCTGCCGTTCACGGTGTCGAACGTGGCGCGGCCGTAGCACCTCTTCCCGCGAGCGCTCGGCGGAGCAGCACCGCTCCGCCGAGCGACGCGGTGAGGACGCCGACGGCGAAGAACGCCAGGCCGAGCACGAACGCGTCGGCGGTGCTGACGCCGACGCCCTTGAGCAGGGCGACGAAGGCCGCCTCGCGCAGGCCGATCCCGTTCAGCGAGATCGGCACCACGGTGACCAGGAAGAGCACCGGGCCGAGCAGCAGGAACGTCCCGAGGCCGACGTCGAGCCCCATCCCCCGGGCCAGCAGCGCGATCACCACGACGCGCAGGAACTGGGCCGCGACGGCCAGGACGAAGACGATGCCGAGCGTGCCGCCGTTGGCCCGGTAGGCGTGCAGGTCCCGGTACACCGCCCGGGCCGCGCCCTCGGCGCGCAGCCTGCGGGCCAGCGGCACGAACCGGCGCAGCAGCGGCCGGGCGCCGCGGGCCAGGCAGATCCAGGCGAGCACGACGCAGCCGACGGCCAGGCCGGCCTCGAGCAGCAGCACCGAGCCGGTGGACAGGCTGCCGCCGCCGAGCAGCCCGCCGGCCGCCGCGAGGACCACCAGGGCGAACGTGCCGACGACCCGGTCGACCACGATCGAGGCGGCCGCCTCGGCCCGGGCGCCGGTGCGGCGGGCCAGGTCGACGAGCCGCACGGCGTCGCCGCCGACGGCCGTCGGCAGCACCTGGCCGAGCAGGAGCGCCACGAAGTAGGTCTCGGTGAGCCAGCCGAGCGGGACGTCGCGCCGGCCGCGGGCCCGCAGGAGGAGCAGCCAGCGGTAGGCCATGAGCGGCGTCACGGCGATGTTCAGCGCCAGCGCGGCGGCGAACCAGCCGGGGTCGAAGTCCCGCAGGGCGTGCCACACCCGGGCCGGGTGGGCCGTCCACAGGACGAACGCGATCAGGCCGACCGAGAGGACGACCTGCACCGCGATCTTGAGGGGTCGGTTCACCGCCCCGCGTAGCGGGCGTGCACCTTGCGAAGCGCCGTGACGGCGTCGTCGATGTCCGCCAGGGAGTGCGCCGGGGAGAGCGGCAGGGACAGCACCTCGCGCGCCGCCCGCTCGGCGACGGGGAGCCGCAGGTCGGGGAAGCGCCGCCGGTAGTAGGTGAGCTCGTGGGCGGCCAGGAAGTGCAGGCCCGTCCCGATGCCCTCGGCGGTCAGGGCCGTCGCGTAGTCGTCGCGGCCGGCGCCCGCGAGCGCCCGGTCGATGCGCACGACGTACAGGTGGTGGGCGTGCACCGCCCCGTCGGGCAGCGGGCCGCCGACCGGGGTGATGCCGGCGAGGCCGGCGAGGCCCTCGTCGTAGCGCGCGACCTGCTCGGCACGGCGGGCGTGGTGCTCCTCGATCCGGTGGAGCTGTCCGAGCGCGACGCCGGCGTGCAGGTCCGAGAGGTTGTACTTGTAGCCCGGCTCGACCACGTCGTAGGCGCCCGGGACCGGCCTTCTGGTAGCGCTTCCAGGAGTCCCGGTCGAGGCCGTGCAGCCGCAGCGAGCGGACGCGCCCGGCGAGCTCCTCGTCGCGCAGGCAGAGCATCCCGCCCTCGCCGGCGGCCAGGTTCTTGTTGGCGTAGAACGAGAAGCAGGTCGCATCGCCGATCGAGCCGACCTTGCGGCCGCCCGCAGCCCGGGTCTCGACGGCGTGGGCGGCATCCTCGACGATCCGCAGGCCGTGCTCGGCGGCGAGGGCGCAGAGCGCGTCCATGTCGCACGGCCCGCCGCCGTAGTGGACGGGCATCAGCGCCCGCGTCCGCTCGTTCATGGCGGCGGCAACGGCCTGCGGGTCGAGGTTGAGCCAGGTGTCGTCGACGTCCACGAAGACCGGCGTGCCGCCGGCCTGGACGATGGTGTTGCTCGTCGCGGGCCAGGTGAACGGGGTGGTGATCACCTCGTCGCCGGGCTGGAGGTCGAGCGCCTCGAGCGCCAGGTGCATGGCCGTCGTGCAGGACGAGACGGCGAACGCGGTCTCGGTCTCGGCGTAGGCCGCGAACTCCTGCTCGAGCTGGGCCACGAACGGGCCGGAGGTGAGCCAGCCGGTCTCGAGCGAGCGCAGGACGTTGGCCCGCTCCTCGTCGCCGAGCGCCGGCGGCGCGAACGACAGGGGCGTCTCGCGGACGGGCGTGCCACCGTCGATCGCGAGCTGTTCGGGGTCGTGCGGGAGGCGGCCATCGCCGCACAGGATCGCCGATCAGGCCGGAGGCCTGCTCCACGGCGGCTGCTCGAGGGCCTTCGCCAGCGCCTCCTGGCCGGTCTTCAGCACCGGCGCGCCGTGCGTCGGCAGGACGTGCAGCACGTCGAGCTCGAGCAGTGCCCGCAGCGTCGGCAGGTAGCGGTCGTGCCACCAGCGCCGGCGGCTCTCGGTGTCGAGCGGGTTGTCCCAGACGCGCAGCGAGCCGCCGCCCGTCTCGGCCACCGCGTCGCCGAAGACCAGCGCTCGGTGGGAGCGCAGCTCGGCCGGCAGCTCGGACCGCCGCGGGTTTCCGATCGGGTGGAACACGACCCCGCCGGGCAGCTCGTCGCCGGGCTCTGCGGGCGTGAAGCGGGCCCGCCCGGCGAGCCGCTTGGCACACAGCTCGTGGCCGTGGATCGTCCCGTCGTAGCGCTCGGCGAGCTCCTCGGCGGAGCGCACGTGGTAGGGGACCGTGATCGCGATCTGCACGGTGCCCTGCACGACGCCGTCGAGCGCCTCGCGCCGGGCGTCGTCGAGCACCAGCGGATCGACCAGGGTGGTGCCGGCGTCGGTCCGGACGGCGAAGCAGGCGACCTCGGCGCCGAACGCGCCCGGATGCCACTCGGGGTGGCGCGCCGTCCAGCGCCACAGCCCGGGAAGGATCTCGTCCATGGGCCGAGCCTAGCGGCTCAGCTCGATCGAGCCAGCGGCCAGCGGGACGCTCCCGGGCTCGGCTTCCACGCCGAACTCGAGGGTCACCGCGACCTGCGGGTGGGGCCCGTCCTCGAAGCGCAGCGCGACGTCCCCGATCGCCTCGGCGGAGCCGAACCAGCGCGCGAAGCGCTCGCGCCACTCCCCGCTCGCGGCCCCGGCCAGGCGCAGCGCCCGCAGCTGCGGGCTGCCGGCGATCTCGGGCCAGTCGAGCGTCCGGTCGGGCCGGTCCATGGCGAAGACGTAGAGCTCGGACAGGTGCTCGTGCGGCCCGGCGCCGATGATCCGGTGCGGCGTGCCGTCGTCGAGCGTGAGCGTCTCGTCCATGTGCCACTCCCAGCCGGCGGTGTCGCGCTCGAAGTCGTCGCTCGACACGCCGATGCCCATGACCCGGGGCACGGCGCCGCCGAACCACACGGCGGGCGCGCCGGGGCCGACCTCGTACACCACCTCGACGTAGGCCCCGTCGCGGAACGCGAGGCTCCGGCTGTGGGCGCCGATGTCGTCGAAGCGGAAGGGGTTCGGGACGGTGCTGAAGCCGGAGCGCCCGAGCCGCGCGGCCAGCTGGCGATGGTCGTCCCGGGTCCCGCACAGGACGAGGTGGTCGATGCCGAAGAACACGGCGGCCAGTATGGCGGCCTGCGGCGCTTGACGGAAGCGCTCAGACCTACTTGAATGGTCACCCGTCCACTTTGTTGGACGCTGCCCCGTCGGTGGAGAAAGGATTTCTCATGACCACCTCCGGACGTCCCACGGGTCGGACGCACGGCCGAGCAGCGCTCGTCGGGGCCGCGCTGTGCGCCGCCGCCGCGAGCGCGGCACTGGTCACCACGGCCTCGGAGGGCCCCGTCGCAACGCGGCGGCCGCCGGCGCCACCCTGGTCGTGAACACCGCCCAGGCACCCGCAACCGTCGACCCGGGCGCCGGCTGCCTGGCCCCCGAGGTCGGGTTCATCGCGAACTTCTACGCCCGCCTGACCCAGTTCGGCACCAAGGCCGGGCCCGACGGGACGAAGCAGGTCGACACCGCGGTCATCAAGCCCTGGCTCGCGAAGAGCTGGAAGATCTCGAAGGACGGCCTGACCTACACCTTCAAGCTGCGCAGCGGCCTGAAGTTCCCGAGCGGCAAGCCCGTCAACGCCGCGGCGGTCAAGTTCTCGTGGGACCGCTCGATCACGATGGGTCTCTGCGGCTCGGCGTTCATCCTCGACAACCGGTTCACGCCGCCGGTCATCAAGCGCGTCACGGCGCCCGACGCGCAGACCGTCGTCCTGCACCTGAGCGGCCCGAACCAGAACATGCTGCAGGACGTGGCCATGCCGGCCGCCGGCATCGTCGACCCGGCCGCGGTGATGGCCCACGGCGGGGTGCAGAAGGGCAAGGTCAACACCTGGATGTCGAGCCACGCCGCCGGCTACGGCCCGTTCCTGCTGCAGAGCTACACGCCCAACAGGCAGGCCGTGCTGGTGGCCAACCCGACGTTCTTCGAGAAGCCGGCGAGCCAGAAGATCGTCGTCAACTTCATCAGCGCCGACTCGACGCTGCTCCTGCAGGCCCGCTCGGGCCAGGCGGACGTGACCCTCGGCCTGTCGAAGCAGGCGGTGCACAGCCTGGCCGGCAACGCCTGCTGCCGGATCCTGGCCAACGACACGCCGTTCGCCCAGCAGCTGGTGTTCAACGACAAGTCGGCGCCGTTCACCAACGTCAAGCTGCGCGAGGCCCTGACCTACGCGGTGCCGTACGACCAGATCCTGCAGAAGATCGTGTACGGCTACGGCACGCCGTTCTACGGCGAGTGGGTGCCGTACATGCCGTGGTTCGACAAGACGATCGGAAAGCCGCGCCCGTACGACGTGAACAAGGCCAAGGCCCTGATCAAGCAGTCCGGGGTCAAGACCCCGGTCAACGTCGCGATCCTGCTGACCGAGGGTGACAACGTCGCCGAGCAGATCGCGACGACCCTGCAGAGCCTGTGGAAGGGCATCGGCGTCAACGTCACGCTGAACAAGCAGACCTCGGCGAACTACATCGACACGCTGAACGCCCACAAGTTCCAGGCGGCGATGTACCTCGACGGCCCGGGCGTGGTCGCGCCGGACTACTACTGGGGCTACGACGCCGCCTGCGGCGTGGTCTTCTCCTACACCCAGTTCTGCAACCGGCGGGCCGACGTGCTGATCCAGAAGCTGCGCACCACGACCGACCCCGTGGCTCGCAAGAAGCTGACCGATCGGGCCAACCAGCTGTGGATCGCGGGGTCGCCGGCGATCAAGCTGTACGCCGACCGCTACGTCGCCGTCCTGGGCAAGAACGTCACGGGCTACTACTACTCGCACCTGCCCGAGTTCCGGCTGTGGTCGAAGTCCTGATCCCGGCGAGATGACGGCGGCGGGACTGCGGGTCGGCGTCGACGTCGGCGGGACGTTCACGGACGTCATCGCCTTCGACGCCGAGCGGGGCACGGTCACGGTCGGAAAGCGGCTGACGGACGCCGAGGCCCCGGCGAGCGGCGTGCTGGCCGCGGTCGCCGGGGTCGCCGGCGACCGCGTGGCCAGCCTCGAGCGCTTCGCCCACGGCACGACGATGGGCCTGAACGCGCTGCTGCAGCGCCGCGGCGCGGTCGTCGGGCTGGTGTGCACCGAGGGCTTCCGCGACGTGCTCGAGATCCGGCGGGGCACCCGCGAGGACGCGTTCGACCTGCAGTGGGCGCCGCCGGAGCCGCTCGTGCCGCGCCGCCGCCGGCTCACGGTGCGCGAGCGGATGCGGGCCGACGGGACGGTGCACGAGCCGCTCGACGAGGCGGGCGTCCTGGCCGCCGGCCACGCGCTGCGCGAGGCCGGCGTCGACTCGATCGCCGTCGCGTTCCTGAACGCCTGGGCGAACCCGGCCCACGAGCGGCGGGCGGCCGAGCTGCTGCGGGCGGCGGGCTTCGAGGGCGAGGTCACGCTGTCGCACGAGCTCTCGCGCCAGTACCGGGAGTTCGAGCGGACGAGCACCGCCGTGGTCAACGCCTACATCCGTCCGCCGATGGCCGGCTACCTGCGGACGCTCGGAGCCGACCTGCGGGCCCGCAGCGGCGACGCGGCCCTCGAGATCATGCGCTCCGGCGGCGGCACGATGTCGTTCGAGGAGGCCGAGCTCGCGCCGTTCGAGGCGATCTTCTCGGGGCCCGTCGCGGGCGCCGAGGCGGTCGCCCGCCTGGCCCGCGAGCTCGACCTCGAGATGGCGATCTGCGCCGACGTCGGCGGGACGAGCTTCGACACCTGCCTGGTGCTCGACGGCGCGGTGCCCCGCCTGCAGCTCGGCTCCGCTGCCGGCTTCCCGGTCCAGTCGAGCTGGGTCGACGTCCGCTCGATCGGCGCCGGCGGCGGGTCGATCGCCTGGGTCGATCCCGGCGGCCTGCTGCGGGTCGGACCGCGAAGCGCCGGGAGCACGCCCGGCCCGGTGGCCTACGGGCGCGGCGGCACGGAGCCGACGGTCACCGACGCCGCGCTGGCGCTCGGGATGCTCGGCGACGGCCTCCTGGCCGGCGGCCTGCGGCTCGACGCCGAGGGCGCGTCGGCGGCGGTCGGCCGGCTCGCCGACCGGCTCGGACCTGGCGGCCGACGAGGCCGCCCGCGGGATCCTGACGGTGGCCTGCGCGGGCATGGCCGACGCGATCAGGGAGATCACCGTCGAGCGCGGGCACGACCCCCGCGGCGGGGCGCTCGTGGCCTTCGGCGGCGCCGGGCCGCTGTTCGGCACGCTGCTGGCGGACGAGCTCGAGCTCGACGTCGTGGTCGTGCCGCCGCTCGCCGGCAACTTCTCGGCCTGGGGCCTGCTCGGCGCGCCGCGCCGGCGCGAGGCCTCCCAGACGCTGGCCGGGCCGCTCGACGCGGCGACCCTGGCGACGGCCGGGACTGCGGCCGACGGGCTGCTCGCGGGCCTCGGCGCGGACCCGGCCGAGGACGGCCTCTCGCTGACCGTCGACGTGCGCTACCGCGGCCAGGAGCAGGCCGTCGGCGTGCCCCTGCCCGCGGGGCTGCGGCTCGACGACGCCGAGGCCCCCGCGGTGCTGGACGCCGCGTTCCGCGAGGCCTTCCGGCAGCTGTTCCTGCACGAGTTCGGCGGCGCCCTCGAGCTCATCGGGGTGCGCGTCGCGGTCGAGCGCCCGACGCCGGCCCTCCGGCTCCCACCGCTGGCCGGCGTCGGGGCGGCCGCGGCGCACCGGCTGCAGGCGTTCTCGCACCACCGCGCTGCCTGGCTCGAGTTCGACGTCGTGCAGCGGGCCGCGCTCTCGCCCGGCGCCGAGCTCGCCGGCCCGGCGATCGTCGTCGAGGAGACGGCGACCACCTACGTCGACGCCGGCTTCTCGGCCCGCGTGCTCGACGGCGGCGTGCTCTGGATCGAGCGCCGGGAGGCGGCGTGAGCACGCTCGCCACGGCCGACCCGGTGACCGCCGAGGTGGTGCGGCGCGGCCTGGTCTCGGCGGCCGAGCAGATGAAGCGGGCGCTCATCCGCACCTCGTTCTGCCCGGTGATCTACGAGATCCTGGACTTCGCCGTCGCCCTCTACGACCCGCAGGCCCGACTGCTGGCCCAGGCGCCCTCGAACCCGCTGTTCATGGGCACGATGGGCTTCTGCGTCGAGGGCGCGGTCGCCGCCGTGGCCGACGAGGGGCTCGCCGCGGGCGACATCGTCCTGATCAACGTGCCGTACGTGACGGGCTCGCACCAGCAGGACGTCGCGCTCGTCATGCCGGCGTTCGTCGACTCGGAGCTCGTCGGCTTCGCCGCCCTCAAGGCGCACTGGCAGGACCTCGCGGCCAAGGAGCCCTACTGCACCGACAGCACCGACGTCTTCCAGGAAGGCCTCCTGCTGCCCGGCGTCAAGCTGTACCGCGGCGGCGAGCTCGACCGCAGCCGTGCAGCGGCTGATGCTGGCGAACAGCCGGATGCCCGAGATGGTCGCGGGCGACGTCAACGCCAGCGTGGTCGCCGTGCGCACGGGCGTCTCGGCGCTCGAGCGCGTCGTGCGGCGGCTCGGCGCCGAGCGCTTCTGGCAGTGCGTGGCCCGGATCTACGAGCACGGCGAGGCCGTCACCCGCCGGCTCACCGCGGGCATCCCGGACGGCACCTACCGGGCCGCCGGACGCCTGGACGACGACGGCGTGAGCGGCGAGGCCGTGCCGTTCGAGGTGGTCGTCCGGGTCGAGGGAACCGACATCACGATCGACTACGAGGGCGCGCCGGACGCCACCGCCGGCCCGATGAACTGCCCGTTCCCGTGCACCGTCTCGGCGAGCCGGGTGGCCATCGCCATGCTGGCCGGGCGCGAACGAGCCGCCGAACGAGGGGCACTTCGCCCCGGTGCGGGTGCTGGCGCGCCCCGGCTCGCTGTTCCACCCGCAGTCGCCGGCGCCCTGTTACCTGTACGGCTGGACGGCGATGCAGGCCCTCGACGCCGTCCACCGGGCGCTCGCAGGCGCGATGCCGAAGGACGTCCCCGCCGGCAGCGGCGGCGACATCGTCGGCGTGGTCTGGTGGGGGAACCGCGAACACGACGAGCCGTGGTCCGACGCCACCGGCCACCCGATCGGCTACGGCGCGTCCGCCGGCGCCGACGGCCCGAGCGGGCTCATGCACCTCGGGGAGGCGGCGAGCCAGTTCGCCTCGGCCGAGATCTGGGAGGCCCGCTACCCCGTGCTCTGGGAGCGCTGCGAGCTCGCGCCGGACTCCTGCGGCCCCGGGCGGCGCCGAGGCGGCCTCGGCGTGGACGCCGTCGATCCGGACGCTCGACGACGCCTTCGCGACCACCGTGGTCGAACGCACCCGGACCCCGCCCTGGGGGCTGCACGGCGGGCTCGAGGCCAGGGCCAACGGGGCGATCTTCCGGGCGGGCGCGGACGAGCGCCCGTGCCCCAAGACCACCGCCCTGCCGCTCGCGGCCGGAACCGCGCTCGTCGTCCGCTCCGGCGGTGGCGGCGGCTACGGCCCGCCGGCCGAGCGCGAGCCCGAGCGGGTGCACGAGGACCTGGCCGACGGCTACATCAGCGAGGCCCACGCCCGCCTCCACTACCCCCAGGCCTTCACGGACTGAGCGTGGCGACCTCGGCCCAGGACGCCTTCGTCGTCGAGCCCGGGAGCGCGGTCGTCCCGCTGTCGCCGTCGCGCTCGATCCTGCGCGACCGCACCATGCTCGTCTCGCTCGGCGTGCTGCTGGGCGTCGCCCTGGTCGGCGTGCTCGGGTCGTGGCTCTGGCCGCACGACCCGCTCGCGGCGAACCTGCTGGACTCCCTCGAGGCGCCGTCGCGGGCCCACCCGATGGGCACCGACTCGCTCGGCCGCGACGTCTTCGCCCGCTTCTGCCGCGGCGCCGAGATCTCCCTGGCGATCGGCCTCGGGGTCTCGATCGTCGGCGCGGTCCTCGGCGGCCTCATCGGGCTCGTGGCGGGCACCTCGGGCGGGCTCGTCGACAACGTGCTGATGCGGATGATGGACGCGATCCTGGCCTTCCCGCCGCTGCTCCTGGCGATGGCCGTGACGCTCGGCCTCGGGCCGGGCCTCGGCACGGCGGCGATCGGGATCACGCTGCCGGCGATCCCGTGGTTCGCCCGCCTGGTGCGCTCGGACGTCCTGCGGATCCGCGGCCTGCCGTTCGTCGAGGCGACCGTCACGCTCGGGGCCAGCCGGCGGCGCACGCTGCTGCGCCACGTCGTGCCGCACACCCTGCCGACGCTCACGATCCAGGCCGGCACGGTCTTCAGCTACGCGATCCTCAGCCTCGCCGCGCTCGGCTTCGTCGGCCTCGGCGCCCAGGTGCCGACGCCCGAGTGGGGCTCGATGATCACCGAAGGGCTCTCGAACGCCCTGACCGGCCAGTGGTGGATCACGTTCTTCCCGGGCGTCGGCCTGCTGGTCGCCGCGACGGCCACCAACATCGCCGCCGACCGGCTGCGCGACCTGCTCGACCCGCGCGGGGAGCGGCACCGGTGATCCGGATCGTCGCCTCCCGGCTCGCCGGAATGCTGGTCGCGATCCTCGGCGCCTCGTTCCTCGCGTTCGTGCTCCTGCGGGTGGTGCCCGGCAACCCCGCGCGCCTGATCCTCGGGCCGCTCGCGCCCGTCTCGTCGGTGCGGCAGCTGTCCCACGACATGGGGCTCGACCAGTCGCTCCCGCAGCAGTACTGGCGCTACCTGAAGAGCTTCGTGACCGGCGACTGGGGCTTCTCCTACAGCGCCGGCGCGCCGGTCCGGACGGTGATCGGCCAGCGCTTCCCGGCGACGATCGAGCTCGACCTGTACGCGTTCATGCTCGGCACCTGGGCCGCGCTGGTGCTGGCGCTGGTCGCGACCTACCGCCGCCGGCCGGGCGTCGACCGCCTGGTGCGCGGCCTCTCCTACCTCGGGCTCGGGACGCCGCCGTTCTGGCTCGGCCTGGTGCTGCTGATCGTGCTCACGCAGCACTGGCACCTCCTGCCGGGCCCGGAGGGCCGGCTGTCGTCGACGGCCACGCCGCCGCCGCAGGTGACCGGGCTGTACACCGTCGACGCCCTGCTCGACGGCGACCTGCACACGTTCTGGGAGGCCGCGAAGCACCTGATCCTGCCGGTGATCACCCTGGCCACGCTGATCTTCGCGGTGCTGGTGCGCCTGCTGCGGGCGAACCTCCTGGACGTCGAGCGCGAGCCGTTCCTGGTGGTCGTCAAGAGCAAGGGCGTGCCGCGCTGGACGGCGTTCACCCGCCACGCCCTGCCGAACGCCGTGCTGCCGACGATGACCCTCGCAGGCCTCGTGCTGGCCGAGCTCCTGACCGGCAGCGTGCTCGTCGAGCGGGTCTTCGACTGGCCGGGCGTCGGCGGCCTCGTGGTGGACTCGATCTCCCGCAAGGACTACGCCGTGGTGCAGACCTTCATCCTCCTGAGCGCCTGCTTCTACGTCGTCATCAACGCGGCGGTGGACGTGGCCTACGCGGTGGTCGACCCGCGCACGCGCCTGCCCGGGGCGGGTGGCTCGTGAGCGCCGGCGCGCCGATCCTGCAGGTCCGCGACCTGCAGGCCGCGTTCCGCAGCGGCGGGCGGACGGTCCGCGCCGTGCGCGGCGTCGACCTCGACCTGCACGCGGGCGAGCGGCTGGGCCTGGTCGGCGAGTCGGGCTGCGGCAAGTCGGCGCTCGCGCTGGCCGTCGCGGGCCTGCTCGAGCCGCCCGGGTCGGTCGACGGCGGGAGCATCGTCCTCGGCGGCCGCGACCTCGTCGCGCTGCCCGAGCGCCATCGCCGCCGCACCCGCGGCAGCGAGATCGGCGTCGTCTTCCAGGACGCCCTCAGCGGCCTCGACCCGGTCAAGCCGATCGGCCGCCAGATCGCCGAGGGCATGCGGGTGCACGACACCGGCCTCGGCCGGTCGGCGGCGCGGCGCCGCGCCGTCGAGCTGCTGCAGGAGGTGGGGATCGCCCACGCCGAGCGCCGGGTCGACGAGTACCCGCACCAGTTCTCGGGCGGCATGCGCCAGCGGGTGATGATCGCGATCGCGATCGCCAACGAGCCGTCGGTGCTGATCGCCGACGAGCCGACCACGGCGCTCGACGTCACCACCCAGGCCCAGATCCTGCGGCTCCTGCAGCGGATGACCCAGCAGCGCGGCTGCGCCGTGATCTTCATCACCCACGACCTCGGGATCGTCGCCGGCTTCTGCGACACGGTCTGCGTGATGTACGCCGGGCGGATCGTCGAGCGCTCGGCGACGACGGCCCTGTTCGCCCACCCGGTGCACCCCTACACCGAGGCGCTGCTGCAGGCCGTGCCGCGCCGCGACGCCTCCGGGACGCGCCGCCTGCGGGAGATCGGCGGAGCGCCGCCCGACCTGTCGGCGCCGATCGCCGGCTGCTCGTTCCGGCCGCGCTGCAGCCTCGGCCGGGACCGCGAGGACTGCCTCCGGCTCTCGCCGCCGCTGGTGCCGGTGGAGCTCGACGGCGCGCGCATCGAGGCCGAGTGCCACCTCGCCGAGGCCCGGGCCGACGCGGCCCGCGAGGCGGTGGGCCGATGAGCCTGGCACCCGGCCTGCGCGGCGGTCCCGAGGACGCGCTCCTGTGGATCGACGGCCTGCGCAAGGAGTACGCGACGAGCTCGGTCGCTCGGCCGGGCGACCCGCCACGTCGCGCTCGACGGGGTCTCCCTGGACGTGCGCGCGGGCGAGGTCTTCGGCATCGTCGGCGAGTCGGGATCGGGCAAGACGACGCTGGCGCGCTGCGTGCTCCGGCTCACCTCGGCCGACGGGGGGCGGATCCTGTTCGGCGGCGTCGACCTGCTCGGCGCGGCCAGCGGCGAGCTGCGCGCCCTGCGCCGGCGGCTGCAGTGCGCCTTCCAGGACCCGTTCGCCTCGCTCGACCCGCGCCTGCGGGTCGGGAGCCTGCTCGAGGAGCCGCTCGTGATCCACGGCATCGGCTCCCGCAGCGAGCGCCAGGCCAGGGTCTCCGAGATGCTGGAGCTGGTCGGGCTCGACGCGTCGGCCGCGAGCCGGCGGCCGCACGAGTTCTCGGGCGGCCAGCGCCAGCGGATCGCGCTGGCCCGGGCCCTCGTCCTCGACCCCGACCTGGTGCTGCTCGACGAGCCGGTGTCGGCCCTCGACGTCTCGATCCAGGCCCAGATCCTGAACCTGCTGGCCCGGCTGCGCGAGGAGCTCAGCGCGACCTACGTGGTGATCCTGCACGACCTCCTGGTGGCCGAGTACTTCTGCGACCGGATCGCCGTGGTCTACGCCGGCCGGGTGATGGAGCTGGCGTCGAGCGCCACGCTCTTCGCCGCGCCCCGCCACCCGTACACGGCGTCGCTCCTGGCAGCCTCGCCGGTGCCCGAGCCGGCCATCGCCCGGGCCCGCCTCGAGGCCGCCTACGAGCTCGACAGCGGCGCCGAGGGGCGTCCGGCGACGGGCTGTCCGTTCCGCCTGCGCTGCCCGGTCGGCCGCGAGCGCGAGCGCTGCGCCGCCGAGACGCCGGAGCCGGTCGCCGAGACGACGGATCACTGGGTCGCCTGCCACTACCCCGGCGAGTGGCAGGAGGCCGGGGTCGCCGGCGCGGAGGCGGTGGCGTGAGCGACGGCTTCGTGCTGCGTCAGGCGAACGTGCTCGACGGCTCGCGGCCGCTTCGCCGGGCCGCTCGACGTGCGCGGTGCGCGGTGGCCTCGTCGAGGCCGTCGGCCCCGACCTCGCGGCGCGACGGGCTGCGCTCGTTCGACCTCGCCGACGCGTTCCTGATGCCCGGCGTGTTCGACTGCCACGCCCACCCGAGCATGACCGTCCGCGACCCGCTCGCGGCGCTGCGGACGCCGATCACCGCCTGGGCCGTGGCGGCGGCCGACGCCCTGCGCCGGACGCTGCACTGCGGCGTGACGTTCGTGCGGGACGCCGGCGGAACCGACCCCGGCCTGCGCCAGGCCATCGCCGCGGGCCACGCCGAGGGGCCGCAGCTGCAGCTCTCGATCGTGCTCCTGTCACAGACGGGCGGCCAGATGGACGGCTTCCTCGCCGGGCCGGGGATCGAGCTCGCCACGAACTACTACCTGCCCGAGTACCCCGGCCGGCCGCAGTGGCTCGCCGACGGCGTCGACGAGGTCCGCCGGGCCGCCCGCCAGGTGCTGCGGGCCGGCGGCGACTGGATCAAGCTGTGCGCCGGGAGCGGGCCGCACGTCGAGGGGCAGACGTTCGGCCACGACGAGTACAGCGCCGCGGAGGTCGCGGTCGCCGTCGAGGAGGCGGCCCGGCGCGGGCGCTTCGTGATGGCCGACTCGAAGACGCCGGCGTCGATCGAGACGCTGCGTGCAGCGCCGGCGTCCGCTCGATCGAGCACGGCGCTGTTCCTCGACGAGGAGCGGGCCCGGCTGATGGCCGAGCACGGCACCTGGCTCGTCCCGACCCACGCCGTGTACCGCGACGCGGTGGCCCAGGCCGACGCCGGGCTCATCCCCGAGGCGATCGGCTCGGTGTTCCGCAGCATGCTGCACGAGAGCCGCGACCTCGTCCGCATCGCCCGCGCCGCCGGGGTGCGGATCGCGCTCGGGAGCGACGCCTTCGGCGACGCACATGCTCGGCACCAACCTCGTCGAGCTCGCCCACCTCGGGGACGCCGGGATGCCGTGCGAGGAGGTGCTGCTGACCGCCACGAGCCATGGCGCCCAGCTGTGCGGCGTCGCGGACCGTGTCGGACGCATCGAGGCGGGATACGTTTTCGATGCGATCGTGCTGGACGAGGACCCCTCGGACCTCGAGGTCTTCCGCCGGCCCGACGCCGTGACGGGCGTCTTCCAGGCGGGGCGCGCCCGCGTCCTGCATCCGCGCCTGGGCGAGATGGAGGCGGCATGGCCAGCGAGCTCCTGAGGCAGGCGCTCGGCGCCCGGGTGCGAACGGCGCGCCACGAGCGCGCGATGAGCCTGCGCGACCTGGCAGCGCGCTCGGGCGTCAGCAAGGCGCTCCTGTCGACGATCGAGCGCGGCGACGGCAACCCGTCCGTCGAGACGCTCTTCCGGCTCGGCACGGCGCTCGGCCTCCCCATCTCGCAGCTGGTCATGGACGAGGACGAGGGCGGGCCGGAGATCGTCCGCGCCGGTGAGGGCCGCCTGGTCTCGTGGATGGAGCGGCCGGTCGAGGTGCGCCTGATCTTCGCGAGCTCGGGCCACCGCCGCATCGAGCTGTACGAGTGCGAGATGCCGGCCGGCTCGCGCAGCCAGTGGGACTCGAGCCACGGTGACGGCGTCTCGGAGTTCGTGACCATCCGCGAGGGCCAGGCGCTGGTCGGCGTCGTCGGCTCGGAGGAGCGGCTCGGACCGGGCGACGCGATCGTCCTGCGGCCCGGCTCGGCCCACGCCGTCGAGGCGCTCGACGAGCACGTCCGTTTCACCAGCGTGATCGCGTACCCCTACTGAGCGAGGAGCGAGGGATGGCAACCGCCACCGTGTTCGACCCGTGGACGGCCATCGGCGCCGACGAGTTCCGCGAGCGCCAGGCCAGGGCGCGGCGAGCCGTGGCCGACGGCGGCTTCGACGCGGCGGTGGTGTACTCGCGCGGCGGCGCCTGCGTCGACCAGTACGCGGACGTCCTCTACCTCACGGGCCACTACTCCCAGCAGCCGTACGTCGGGCGACGAGGCCGGCGTCGGCACGGCGCGCTCCCACGCGGTCTGCATCGTGCCCGCCGACGGCCCGGTGACCGTCGATGGTCGACGTCCCGTGGTGGCGCAAGGACCTGGTGGTGGCCGACCAGGTCAAGCCGTCGATCCACGTGACCGAGACGACGGCCGACGGCGCTCCGCGACCTGGGGCTCGCGGGCGGGCGGCTGGCGATGGTCGGCGCGAGCTACATGTCGGCGGCGGCCTGGCTCGGGCTGGCCGAGGCGCTGCCCGAGGCCGAGCTGGTGCGGGCCGACATGCTGGTGCAGAAGCTCCGGCTGATCAAGAGCCCGGCCGAGCGCGACCTGATCCGGCGGGCCTGCGCCCTCGGCAACCGGACGCTCGAGGCGCTGATCGACGCGGTCGTGCCCGGCGCGACCGAGGCCGACGCGGTGGCCGCGGCCTCCGACGTCCTGCTGCGCGGCGGCGGCGTCCTGTACGACGCGGCCTGCGGCTCGGGGCCGTGGGCCCACTCCTACACCCACGGCCGCCTGCCCTCGGCCGTCTCGACCCGGCGCTTCGAGCCCGGCGACCTGTTCCACGTCGACTGCTACGGGGCCTACGGCGGCTACTTCTTCGACTTCGCCCGCTCCCGCTGCGTCGGCGACGCGCCGACCGCCGCCCAGCGCGACCTGCTCGAGTCGGTCATCGAGGGCGTCGAGACGATCTGCGCCGCGATCCGGCCGGGCATGACCGCCGACGAGGTCTACCGCGTCGGCGAGCGCTGGATGGCGGAGTCGCCGTTCGTGCAGTCGATCCCCGAGGAGGAGCCGGAGATGGAGGGCTTCCCCGCGGTCGGGCACGGGATCGGCCTGGGCTGGGAGTTCCCGTGGCTGATGCCGGGCGACGACACGGTGATCGAGGAGCACATGTACCTGGCGGTCGAGCTGCTGCTCGGCCACCCGTCGATCGGCGGCGTGCAGTTCGAGCACAACGGCCTGGTGACCGCCGACGGCTTCGAGGTGCTCACCACGGCGCGCAACCGCTGGTGGTAGCGCTCGGCCTGATCGCGAGCCCACGCCCGACCGGCAACACCGCCACGGCCACCAGGGACGTCCTCGCCGGCCTCGCCGGCGCGGGCGTCGAGACGCGCGAGCTGTTCCTGCCCGAGCGGCGGATCCTGCCGATCGGCGACTGCTCGGCGTGCGTCGCCCGGGGCGGCTGCGACCTCG
The DNA here is from genome assembly GCA_963794695.1 of uncultured Actinomycetes bacterium. Taxonomy (GTDB): domain Bacteria; phylum Actinomycetota; class Thermoleophilia; order Gaiellales; family JALYLC01; genus CAWCFJ01. The sequence goes on from CAWCFJ010000003.1 coordinate 161,882, forward strand.
ACGACGACCTCGCCGCGTGCATGGCCGAGGTCTACGCGGCCGACCTCCTGATCCTCGCGAGCCCGCTCTACTGGTACGGGCCGTCAGGGCAGCTGAAGCTGTTCCTCGACCGCTGGAGCTGCCTGCTCGACACCGAGGAGGAGGTCTTCCGGGCCCGCATGCGGGGCAAGCGCAGCGTCGTCCTGCTGGCCCAGGGCGAGCGCGGCTTCTACGAGGCCGGGCCGTGCCTGCAGATGCTCGAGTGGAGCCTCCGCTACCTCGACATGCCGCTGTGCGCCCGCATCGTGGCGGTCGGCCACTCGCGCACCGACTACGGCGCGGACGAGCCACAGCGCGAGCAGGTGCGCACGATCGGCCGCCGGCTGGCGGTCGCCGAGGACCTCGACCTGCTGCCGCCCTGGTTCCACCTGGCCCACCGGCCGGGCGAGCCGCTCGGCGGCATCTTCAGGCCGTAGCCGCGGGACGGAGTAGTGGCCGTGCACGCAGCGGCCGTCCTCGAAGACCAGCGTGACCCGGGCGAGCTGGGCTCCGCCGCCGGGCAGGATGAAGCGGGCGTCGCCGACCACCGCCTGCCCGCGGACCGCGGGCCGACCGACCCAGTCCACGCCGAGGTCGTAGGTCCCGCCCTCGAAGGCCGCGAGCACCGCCTCCTTGCCGTGCCACAGCTCGTCCTCGTCGGTGCCGACGAGGATGATGTGGTCGGCGCACAGCTCCTCGATGTCGCCCACGTCGGAGCAGGCGAACGCCTGCAGGAGCCGGGTGGCGAGCGCCAGGAGGTCGTCGCTCATCCGCCCGAGGGTAGCGCCTCGCGCACCGCCGGCGGCGCCTCGAAGCCGCCGATCTTGGAGTGGCTCTGGCCGGTCCGGAGGTAGATGTCGGACACCATCTCGGCCCACTTCCAGCAGGCCACGCCGGGATCGACGATCGGGAAGTCGACCTCCGCGGCGGCCCGCTCCCAGAACGCCGGCGTGGTCATCTCGGACAGCACCACGACCTCGGCGCCGTCCTCCTGCACGGCGCGCCGGCTCTCGACGATGACCCGGTCGAAGAACAGCTCCGGGTCGGCGGCGAACTCGGGGATCCCCATCTCCACCGAGCGCATGGAGGCGAGCCGGCGCTCGTAGCCGCCCAGGATCACGTTGTCGGTCATCTTGGGGATCCACTTGCGGCGCCCGACGATGACCGAGAACCGGTAGCCCAGCGTGAGGGCGTAGAGCATCGCCGCCTCGGCCATGCCGACCACCGGCATGCGCAGGCTCTCGCGCAGCTCCCGCAGGCCGCCGTCGTAGAAGCAGCCGATGATGCCGGCGCCGCAGCCGTCGGCCTCGGCCTCCTGCATGTGCGCGAGCATCCCGGAGAACGCCTCGTGCTCGTACAGGTGGTACTCGAGGTGCGGCGGCCCCGGGTCGAGGTGGCGCACCCGCGGCGTGTGCTGCGGGGAGCGGATGGCGTCGATCAGGTCCGTGGTCTCGTGGTCGAATGCGCCGCTGCCCACCGGGTTGACCCACAGGATCTCTGCCATCTACGCCTCCAGCCCGACGAGCTGCTCGATCGGGCGGTAGTCGAGGTCGAAGCCCCAGTGGCGCGGGCCCATCGCGGCGATGCCCGCCGTCGTTGTCGAACTGGTTGCAGCGCTTGACCCCGATCACCGCGATCTTGTCGCCGACGGCGAGGTCGGTGTTGACCCGCGGCTCGCCGGTCTCGTCGTCGACGAACTCGAGCACGTCGGGGCTCGCGGCGTACGGCTGGCCGTTGAGCCAGGAGACGTGGTTCTCGTTCTTGAACCAGACCTTCAGGCGCCCGTCGAAGCCGTCGCGGCCCTGGATCTCGTGCTCGCCCCACATGTAGCCGGCGCGGTTCTCCCAGGTGCGCTCGGCGACCGTGCCGCGGAACAGCACGACGCCCCCGCCGATGGCCTTCGCCGACGCGACCACCGGATCCTGGCCGGCCTCGCGGGCCTCGCGGATGGCCCGGCCGACGGCCAGCGCCCGGCTGAGCGTGCCCGGGATCGCGATGCGCTTGACCACGGCGCCCGAGAGCGGCACCGCGGCGCAGCCGACCAGGCCGAACGACGCCATCGCGATGCACTTGCCGAGCCGCTCGGACATCGTGTTGTTGCGCTGCTGCTTGATGATCGTGACGTCGCCGTAGTAGTCGACGGCCACCAGCGGCACCATGTCCTCGCCGGTCATGTGCGGCGTGACGCACTGGGCCTCGGGGATCGCCCGGCCGGCGTAGTCGGCGTCGAGCAGGCGCTTTCCGAGGTTGGCCGCGGCGTCCACGGTGCAGCCGGTGTTCACCCCGCCGATCTCGACCGAGATGATCGCGTCGACCGTGCGGCCGAGGTGCTGCTCGAGCTCCTGCACGGCCTGCACCAGCGGGCGCTTGACGATCCGCGAGACGCCGCACTCCCGCTCGATGTCGCGCGGTGTCGAAGGACTCCGGGGCGATCGAGCCGTGAGAAGAAGGTCGAGACGCAGAGAGCGTCGTCGGGGAGGCTCGCGAGGTCCGTCCAGCGGAGGGCCACGCCGCGCTCGACGTCGTCGTTCAGGAGCTCGAGGGCCTCGGTCGGCGCACCGCCGCCGCTGGCGCTGAGGAAGTCGGTGCCGCGCGTGAAGTCGGCGACGTCGGTCGTGCTGGAAAGCCCACCGTCGGGCATCTCAGGGGTCCTTTCGCAGGCGTCAGGAGGCGACGGGTCTCGGCACCGAGCCAGCGGTACTCGGGCCGGGCGTCCGCCGTGGGGTAGGCGCGCTTGCTGGGGCGGTAGCGATGCCGGGCGCAGAGCTCGGCGAGGCCGATGGCGGCCGGCACCGGGTCGACCACCGGCACGTGCCCGCCGAGCCGCTCGGCGAGCTGGCGCTCGATCAGCGGAACCATGTCCTCGCCGGTCCCGGTGCAGCCCATCACGATCACGTCGGCCCCGTCCGTCGAGGACCGCCGCCGCGGCCTGCTCGACGACCTGGGGGACGGCGTCGAGGTCGAAGTCCATCACCCCGAACTCGACGGGCCGCACCGAGGCCAGCTTCCCGGACAGGCCGACACGGGCCGCCTGGGCGGTCATCATCGGCACGGTCTGCTGGCGGACGGTGATGATCGAGAACCGGGTGCCGAGCAGGCTGGCCACGTGCAGGCCGGCCTCGCCCTCGCCGACGATCGGGATCGCCGTGGCCTCCTTGGCCCCGAGCCCGCCGGGATCGCCGAAGCAGGCGATGATCGCCGCGTCGGCCCCGTCGGCCTCGGCCTCGCAGCAGCGGCGGATGGTGTCGGGCTGGGCCAGCGCGAGGTCGTACTCGCTCTCGATCGTGCTCGTGCCGTGGGCCAGGCAGACGAACGACAGCTCGACGCCGGGCGCCGCGGCCCGCTCGTACTCGTGCCGGCACTTCTCGACCAGCGCGTCGGAGGGCAGGACCGGAATGACGATGCGCACGTGCATGACCTGCTCCCCCACTGTCCGGCGAAGTAGTGTGCGGCGTCTACTTTAGTGGAACGGCAGGGGGTTCGCCGGGTAGCGCGCGAACGGTCCGTGGAGCACCTGGCTGACCCCCGGCTCGTCGCCCGGGACGCGCGTGCCGGTGTACGGGCCGGCGTTCTTCTTCAGGCCGCCGAACGGGCCGCGGTAGTAGCCGGTGCTGGCGAAGACCCCGGCGTGCGGGACGTCGGCGGAGACGGGGTACTGGGTCGGCGTCGCCGTCTGCTGGATCAGGGACCGATGATCTTGTCGGCCGCCGATCGCTCGCCCAGCGATCGGCCGGAGGGGTTCGGGGAGGGCGTGAGCCCTCCCCGTCGAGACATGCCGGCTTTGCCGGCGTGTCGTTCCCCATGTGCTGACTTGGGTGGGGGCACTGGGGAGGGCCTGCCCTCCCCCAGTTCAGGCGATGTTCCAGCCCTGCGGGTTCGGGTTGACGTGGTACGGCCAGTAGTCGCTGAAGCGGTACCACGACGTCTGGCCCGGGCGGCCGCCGCTGTGGTCGACGCCGAGGTCGTTGGAGCCGCCGGCGTTGCCGTTGGTGAGCAGCGCCCGGGCCCGGTGGGTGGCCGCGTCGCCGGGCCGCGGGGCGGAGTCGGGATAGACCCGGAAGAGCGCCATCCGCGGGCCGTCGACCGGCAGCACCTTCGTCCCGTTGTCATCGAACGAGTCCGAGGATCTGCAGGCTGTCGGGGTGGTTCGCCGGCAGCGCAGAGGCCGTGGCCCAGCCGTACGGCGGCGCCGGATCGGTGTAGTCGACGCGCCAGGTCGGCTGCACGCGCACGCCGACGTTCCAGCGCACCACGGCCCGGGCCAGCACGCGCCCCGAGCCACGGTTGCGGGCGCGGATCACGACCGTGTGGCGGCCGGCGCGCCAGGCGACCACCGCCGAGCGGCTGTAGGTCGCCGCGGGCGGCGCGTGGGTGACCACGAGCATCGCCCCCAGGGCGAGCAGGTGCATGGCGGAACCTTGCCCGATCTACCGCAGCGACGAAGCGCACCAGGCGCGCGGCCTCGGCCGCGGCGGCCTCGGCCTCGGCCCGGGTCTCGCCGACCGCGAGCACGAACCCGACCCGGTCGGCGCCGACCCGCAGCGGCTCGATCGTGTCGCCCGGCCCGCGGTAGGACAGGACGTCGAGCACCCCGGGGACGGCGGCGGCCTCCTCGAGGCCCTCGACGCGCTCCACGACGCCCGGCTCTGCGACCAGGAAGCGCACCAGCGCCGGCCGCTCCTGCCCGATCCGAAGCTCGTCGGCCGACGGCCGTCTCGCCGAGCGCAGCGCGCACCGCCAGCGCCGCCAGGTCGACGCCCAGCGCGGCCAGGCACAGCTCGGCGTCCTGGCCGCCGCCGAGGCGCGCCGCGACCTCCATCACCGCGGGGCCGTCGGGCCCCATCACGACCTGGGTGTAGCTCGGCCCCTGGCGCAGCCCGAGCGCGGCGCAGGCCGCCTCGGCCGCGGCCGTCGCCTCGGCCGCCCCGCGGGCCGCCGGGTACAGGTGCGCGGTGGCCACGCCGAAGGCCAGCGCCCGCTCGCGGTCGGTCACCGTCAGCGGCACGAAACGGCCGTCGAGGTGGAACGCGTTGACCGTGATCTCCTGGCCCTCGACCAGCTCCTCGACCAGCGCGCGCCCGCTCGGAGAGGCGGCCTGGGCCTCGGCCAGCGCCGCGGGCGCCTCGGCGACGTCCCGCACCAGCGTCAGCCCGCGCTGGCCCCAGCCGTCGGCGGCCTTGATCGCCAGCGGCGGCCGCAGCCCCTCCACCGAGTCCAGCCGATGCGGCGGCTGCGGCACGCCGGCGTCGGCGAACGCCGCCCGCTGCAGCAGCTTGTCGGTGGCCCGCTCGGCCAGCTCCGGCGAGATCGGGTGCGGCAGCCCGAGCCGGGCCGCGACCCGCGCGGCGAGCCGCACCGGCCGGTCGGTCCCGGGGGCCAGGAGGCCCGCCGCGCCGAGCCGCCGGGCCGTCCGCTCGACGCCCTCCTCGTCCATCGAGGAGACCGGCTCGACCCGGTCGAGCAGGCCGAGCAGCACCGCCGGCGGCGCGGGGTTCTGGTCGCAGGCGACGACGTCGACGCCGAGCCGGCGCGCGGCCCGCAGCGCGCCGAGCTGCCCCGCCCCGGCGCCGAGTACCAGCAGCGGGCCTATCGCTACTGGGCCTGGCGCTCGCCGTGGCGGTCGGCGTCCTGATCGCGCTGGTACAGGCCGGCCCACCAGGCCGGGTTGTCGCGGTACCAGCGGATCGTGCGCTCGAGGCCGCGGTCGAAGCCGATCCGGGCCCGGAAGCCGAGCAGCTCCTCGGCCCGCTCGGTCGAGCCGATGTGGCGGTCGACCTGGCCGGGGCGCTCGACGACGTGCTCGATCATGTGCTTCGGCCGGCCGAGCGACTCGCACACCTTCTCGGCGATCGTCAGGACGTCGGTGTCCGCACCCGTGGCCACGTTGATCGTCTGGCCCCGCACCCGTTCCACCGGCGCCTCGAGGGCCGCCGCGATGGCCCGGCAGGTGTCCTCGACGAACAGCCAGTCGCGGCTCGCCCGGCCGCTGCCGTGCACCGTCAGCCGGTCGTGCCGCAGCGCCTGGGTGATGAAGCGCGGGACGACCTTCTCGGGGTGCTGGTAGGGGCCGTAGTTGTTGAACGGCCGCAGGATCACCGCGGGCAGGTCGTAGGTCGCGACGTAGCTGTAGACCAGACGGTCGGCGCCGGCCTTCGTGGCGGCGTACGGGGAGCGCGGGTTGAGCGGGTGCTCCTCGGACATCGGGTCGGCCTCGGCGGTGCCGTAGACCTCGCTCGACGAGATGAACACGAACCGCTCGACCGGGTGGCGGCGGACGGCGTCGAGCAGCACCTGGGTGCCGACCACGTTGGTGGTCACGAACTCGGCGGCGCCCTCGACGATCGACTTCTGCACGTGCGACTCGGCCGCCGCGTTGACCACGGCGTCCACGCCCGACACGACGGAGTCGACGTGGGCCGCGTCGCGGATGTCGCCCTCGACGAACGACAGGCGCGGGTTGCCCATCAGGTCGGCGATGTTGGCCACGTTCCCGGCGTAGGTCAGCGCGTCCATGATCACGACCTCGTGATCGGTCTTGCGCAGCAGGTAGCGGCACAGGTTCGAGCTGATGAAGCCGGCCCCGCCGGTGACGAGCACGCGGGTCATTCGAGCACCTCGTCGATGACGTAGAGGGGGCGTCGCTCGACGTCGCGCTGGATGCGCATCACGTACTCGCCGAGCAGCCCGAGGATGAACCCCTGCACCGCCAGCACGAACAGCACCAGCGAGGCGAGGAAGGTGAGGCCGGGGAAGTTGTTCTGGACGATCCAGAAGCCGACGCCGTAGACCGTGACGGCGAGGGACGCCACCGAGCAGAACAGGCCGAGCAGGACGCCGGCCCACTGGATCGGCTGCGGGAAGAAGCCGGTCAGCACGTGCAGCGCGAGCCGCACCAGGCGCAGCGTCGAGTAGGACGAGCGCTGGCCCTCGCGCGCGTGGTGGCGCAGCTCGACCTCGGTCACCGAGGCGCCGGTCGAGAGGATCAGGGCCTTCGTGAACTTCTGCTTGCCGATCGCGTGCAGCACCGGCTCGAAGGCCGAGCGCCGGTACGCGTTGAAGGCGCAGCCGTAGTCGTGGATCTCGACCTTCGTCAGGTGCCGCAGCATCCCGTTGATGGCCCGCGAGGGGAGCTTCCGGCTCATCAGGGCGTCGGCGCGCTGGCCGCGCAGCCCGGACGCCACCTCGAACCCGTCCTCCTCGATCGCCCGGACCAGCTTCGGGATGTCGGCGGGGTCGTTCTGCAGGTCGCCGTCCATCGTGACCACGATCGGCGCCCTGGCGGCCGCCATGCCGGCGGCCATCGCCGGGTGCTGGCCGACGTTGCGCTTCAGGAGCAGCGCGTGGAAGCGCGGGTCGGCGGCGTGGGCCGCGCGCAGCAGCTCGCGCGAGCCGTCCTGCGAGCGGTCGTCGACGAACAGGACCTCCCAGGGCCGCCCCCAGCCGTCGAGGCTCGCTCGCAGCTGCTCGACGAGGGCGGGCAGCGTCCGCTCCTCGTTGAAGATGGTGACGACGACGGACACGTCGGGAGGGGTCCCGTCGCTGGCCGCCTCGAGCGGGGCTGTCTGGACGATTGCGGGCGCGTGGGCCATGGACGGACGGCGCCGGTCGCGGGCCGCGCGACGAGGTTAGCAAGCGGCTTCGACCCGCTGGTGCAGGGCGTTTGCTAGAACCTCGCGCATGTCGCTCCCCCGTTGCGTCGTCTGGGAGCCCGTCGAGGCGGGCCTGCGCGGACACGACCTGGTGCTGCTGAGCGCGCGACAACCGGGGCTGGTTCAGCGCCCACGGCACCGTGTCGGCGGTGCAGGACGGCACGCCCTGGGGCGTGCACTACGAGATCTCGGCCGACAGCCGCTTCCGGACCCGCCTCGCCTCGGTCACGGCGATCGACGCGAGCGGCCGGCGCACGGTGCTGGTGGACCTCGACGGCGAGGGCAAGGTCGTGGTCAACGCCCGGGCCGTGCCCGAGCTCGCGGGCTGCCTGGACGTCGACCTGGCGGCCACGCCGTTCACCAACACGCTGGCGATCCGCCGGCTGCGGCTCGAGGTCGGGCAGTCGGCGACGGCCCGCGCGGTGTGGGTCGGGGCGCCCGGCCTGGAGCTCGAGGTGCTCGAGCAGACCTACACCCGGACCGGCGTCGACCGCTACCGCTACGAGGTGCCGGCCTCCGGGTTCTCGGCGGAGCTGACGGTCGACGACGAGGGCCTGGTCGTCGACTACGAGGGGCTGGCCCGCAGGGTCGCGACCTCGGGCTGACCTGGGCACCCTGTTCCAGCCGGAGCTGCGTCCGGGAGCTCAGCCCCGCATGAGCTCGGCGAGCTCGGCCGCCCGGGCCCGGCGGTCGAGCCGCTCGCGCCAGGCGTCCGGCAGCCGCCGCTCGTCGAGCCGTCCGGCCTCCCACTCGTCGGCCACCCGCTCGAGGGCGGCCACGATGGCGTCCTCGTCGTCGGGATCGGCGACCCAGCCCGACCCGGTCTGGGTCAGGAGGTTCGCGGCCGCGCCCTCGGGCGGCACCAGCGCCAGCACCGGCCGCTCGGCGGCCAGGTACTCGTAGACCTTCCCCGACAGGATCGACAGCCCGCGGCCGCCGGCGCGGGGGATCAGGAGCAGGAGGACGTCGGCGTCCTTCATCGCCGCGAGCGCCTCGGCGTGCGGCCGGAAGCCCTCGATCCGGAGCGCGTCGCCGAGCTGCAGCTCCTCGGCGAAGGCCACGTCGGCCGGCCGGAACGCGCCCAGGAAGCGCGCCTCGACCCGGCCCTGCAGCGCCGGCCGGGCGTCGAGCAGGCGGCGCAGCGCCCCGAGGAACGGCCGCGGCGAGCGCTGGCCGAAGAACGAGCCCGTGTGCACGATCCGAAGACGCGAGGACGGGGCGTGCACGAGGCCGGCGAAGTCGTCGAAGTCGACGCCGTTCGGCACCACCCGCAGCGGCGTCCCGGCGGGCACCAGGGCGCGGGCCTCGTCGGCGATGAACTGGGTGACCGCCGCCACCGCGTCGACCCGGCGCAGGATCCGCCGGGCCAGCCGCTCCTCGACCGAGCGCTTGGCCCGCACCGAGCGCTTCTCGTAGCGGCGGTGCGGGTTCGCGAGCCAGGAGTCGCGCAGGTCGGCCACCCAGCGCACGTCGCCGCGCCGGCGCAGCGCCGAGCCGACCAGGTGCACCGAGGCCGGCGGCGAGGTCGTGAGCACGACGTCGATCCCCCGCTCCTCGACGATCCGGCGGGCGGCCCGGGTGGCCGCCGGCATCCAGGCGACCTCGGGGTCGGGCAGCAGCAGGCCGCGGCCGAGGATCGCGGTGCGCACGCCCGACCTTGCGCAGCCCGTGGGCCGCCGCCAGCCGAGCCGCCGGCGAGACCTCCTGGGAGGGCCCGCGGTACGGCGCCCGGTGCACCGTCGTGGCGGCCGGGATGGCGGCGGCGAGCTCGGGGTCGTGGGCCTCGAACTTCGGGTCGTCGGGCGCCAGCACGTCCACCTCGACGCCGAGCGCCGGCAGGTGCTGGCACAGCTTGAGCACGCGCTGCACGCCGCCCCCGCCTGCGGGCGGGAAGTAGAAGGTGACGATCAGGACGCGCATCGCTGCTCCTGCCAGTACGCGGCCAGCTCGCCGGCCGTGCCCGCGTGGCCGCCGCGGCGGCGCACGCCCTCGACGAGCGCCTCGTAGACCCGGCCCCAGCCGCGGCCGTAGACCCGGTCGAAGCGGTCGTTGTGCCACAGGATCGCGGCGCACCCGCCGACCTCTGCGAGGCGGTCGAGCACCTGCTCGCCGACGGCCTGCCCCTCGGCCGGCGTGAGGCCCAGGTAGCGGGGCTCGGCGAGCGTGGCGTCCATCAGGACGAGCGGCAGCTCGAGGAACCGGGCCGGCCGCTCGAAGGTCAGGTTCCAGGGCCGGAACGGGTAGGAGAACCCGGCCCGCGAGCCGGGCCGCTCGGCGAACCCGAGGGTCGAGTCGTAGGCCACGCCGAGCGCGTCGAGCGCCGGCACGGCCTCGTGCCAGCGCATGCGCAGGTAGTGGAACCGGTTGCCGCCGACGGCGCTCGCCGGTCAGCGACTGCGAGCTCGTCGCGCTCCTCGCGCAGCCGGGCCTGGTCGTCCCCGGCGGTGTAGCTCGCGTGCAGGCCGACCTCGCCGCCGTGCCGGGCGATCTCGGCGACCACCGCGGCGCGGCGCTCGGCGTACGTCTCGGGCGACGCGCCGTCGTGCGGGTCGCGGTGCGCGGCCAGCACGAACGACGTCGCCCGGGCTCCGTGGCGGGACTCGATGGCCGCCATGCGGGCGAAGCTCCAGTTCGGGTCGGTGCCCCGCAGCCGGTGCAGCGGCGCCAGCGCCAGCCCGGCGGCCTCGACGCCGGCGTCGCCGAGCCGGCGGTCGAGCAGCGCCGCCTTGCCGCGGGCCGCCGCGCCGCGCAGGCCGACCCGGCTCCAGCGCCAGGGGGTGTCGATGTCGTGGGTCAGGGCGACCGCGAAGCGAGCCCCGCCGGGATAGGACGGCGCTGGCTCGACGCCCGCCGCCCGGGCGGCCTCGGCGACCCGCGGCACGAGCGCGTCGACCGGTGCCTCGCCCGGCCGCAGCGAGGAGGCGGCCGCCGGGAAGCGGCCGTGCTCGTCCTGCGGCGCGCCCGGCGCCTCCTCGAGCCGGGCCAGGTGGAAGAACGCGCCGTCCAGGTCGAGCTCGACGTCGAGCAGCGGCGCGCCGCGCTCCACCACCCGCACCCCGGCCGCGGCGGCGACGGTCTCGAGCGTCCAGCGGGCGCGGGGGTCGAGGTCCGCGGGCAGCGTCACGTCGGCCGGCATCCCTGGCGACCCTAGCTGCTGGCCCGCCGCGTCAGCGCAGCTTGGCGGTCCGGGCCTTCGAGATCGCCCCGAGGAACGGCGAGCCCGGCCCGGCGGTGTAGCGCAGGCGGAAGCGGAGGGTCGTCTTGAGCCCGGCCAGCCTGCAGCCGCCGCTGAACGTCCCCTGGCGCACGGTGACCGAGGCGCCGATCGGGCAGATCGCGTACCACGGGGCGCCGCGCCGCACCTGGGCCTCCCAGGTCAGGTGCACGAGGCGCGGCGTGCGCTTCGGCAGGAACGACCCGGTGACGTGGATGTTGCGCAGCGTGCTGCGCGGCCCGCGGGTCGCGCTGAACGCCACCTGCACCCGCGGCCGCACCTGGATCTTGCCCGGCGTCGAGCTGGCCGCCGCGAGCTGCGGGTCGCCCGGGAAGGAGATCCGGACGGCCGAGTTGACCCGGGGCCAGACCTTCACGATGAAGTTCCCGTTGGGCTTCGAGCGGGCGTAGACCGTCACGTTGTAGCTCGGCCAGCGGTAGTTGCGCAGGTCGACCCGCACCCGGGCCGTGAGCCCGCGCCGGGTACCCGCTCCGGGCGGCAGGTAGGTGATGCGGCCGGTGATCGTCGCCGGCCGCCCGGCCTGCACCGTGTGCGTGGCCACCCGCCCGACGATGACCACGGGGACGCTGCCCGCCGGCCGCGCCGGGGCCCCGCCGGCAAGGGCCAGGGGCGCCGCGGCGACGGCGCCGAGGAGTGCGAGCCTCAGCCGCAGAATCCTGCCCCCTTGTACGGCCCGCAGTTGCCGGGGCTCGGCGGGTGCTTCGTCGTCGTCGGCGGGGGCGGCGGAGGAGGCGGCGCCGGCTGGGTGCTGCTCACGACCGCGTGGTGCGGGGGCTTTCGGTGCGGCTTCTTGCGCACCACCGTGTGGGCCGCGCCGCCGCGGGCGTGCGGCTTGACGGGCGTGACCGGCAGCCGCAGGTCGTGCGAGCGCAGCTCGACCGGCGCCAGGGCCACGAGCCGGCCGCGCGGCACCTGCGGGCCTCCGCGGGTCATCGCGTAGGCGCCGCCGCCGAGCGCGGCCAGGATCACGAGCAGGAAGACCAGGAGCCCCCAGGTGCGGCCCGGCAGCGCCGAGGCGTAGCGCTCGCCCGCGTCCCAGTCGCGGTGCGCGGCCCGGATCTCGCGCAGGCTGGCCGGCGCGAAGGACGGGTCGGGCACGACGTCGCGGATCCGCTCGATCGCCTCGGGCCGGAAGCTCGCGATGCGGTCGGCCTCCGGGTCGGCGCCGTCGACCACCCAGCCCACGGCGCGGCCGTCGGCGTCGGTGTCCACCGCGTACCAGGCGGCGCGCCCGTGGCGGTGGTACCAGCGCAGCGTGGCGATGCTGGTCTCGTCGATCGGGGGAGCCACGGGCACGGGCGTTCCAGCGTACGCCGTCGTGCTCACGCCGCCTCCAGCGGGGCGCACGACCCGACCTGCAGGGTCTCCCAGTCCGAGACCAGGCAGGCCGCGAGCTGGCGGGCCCAGACGGGGCGGGACTCATCGCCGCCGGCGTCGCCGGCGATCAGCCCGCGGGCGCCCGAGAGGTCGCGGTCGTAGGCCGCCACGGTGTCGCGGGAGGGGTAGGCGCGGTCGCCGAGCAGCAGCACGACCGGCTCCGGCCCGCCCGCAGCGGCGATCCGCCCGACCGCCGCCTGTACGTCCTCGGGCTGGTCGCGGCCGGCGGCCACGAGCAGCACGGCCTGGTCGGCCACCGACAGGAGCTCGCGGGCCGCGGGCGCGTCGAGGGCGCCGCGCAGGCCGACCACCATCGCGTCGGCTCCGGCGCCGAGGCGCCCGAGCTCGTCGATCGCCAGCGGCAGCGAGGCGCAGGCCCGCACGCCCACCGTGTCGACCACGCCCGGCACCAGCGCGCCGGTGTGCAGGTCGAGCTCGGCCGTCGCGACGTCGCCGCCGCGGGCCAGCCACAGGACCCGGGCCAACGCCTCGCCGGCGGCGGCATCGCCCTCGCCCGAGACCGTCGCCAACGTCACCACGGCGCAGCGCGGCCCGGCCGCGCAGGCCTGCACCGCGTCGTCGACCCGCTGGGCGGCCGCCGTGCCGGCCCAGGCGAGCCGCATCCGCTGGCGCAGGTTGAGCCGCGTCCTTGCGGGCTGCTGGCCGGCGGGCAGCCGCTCGCTCCAGCGTCGCCCGCGCTGCGGCGTGCGCAAGGCGGTGCGGCCGGGAGCGGCCAGCGCGCGGACGACGGCGTACAGCCGGCGCGGCAGCGGGGCGGCGCCGGGAACGCTGCGGGTGGCCCGCTCGCGCGCCGAGCCGCCGGGCGCGAGCGCCGGGCGGGCGCCGCGCACCCCGACGGGGCGGCTGCCGGAGCCGGCGACCAGCGAGAGCACCTGCCCGTCCTCCACCCCGGCCTCGGCCAGGGTCGCGGACGGGTCGAGCACCGTGCCGTCGGCCCGCACGACGCGCGAGCCGCGGATCGCCTCGAGCCCGCCGACGATCCCCGCGAGATCCTCGAGGATCGCCTCGAGCGGCTGGTCCGAGGGCAGCACGAGGTCGCTCGCACCACGCGGGCCGCGCACCGTGACCAGGACGCCGCTCATGCGCCGCTCGCCCCCGTCGGCAGGATGCCGGCGCCGACCGACTCGGGCAGCGGCGTCTGCACCAGCAGCGGGCGCTGGTGGCGCGAGACCAGGAAGCCGCGGCCGGGCGGCTGCACGTAGGCGCGCTGGGCGCCGAGCAGCGGGCCCTCCTGCGGGTCGCCCGACAGGATCAGGCCCGGCGAGCCGAGCTCGCGCAGGCGCTGGAAGACCGGCTCGAACGAGGCCCGGGCAGCGCCGCCGACGCGGCGGGCGACCACCACGTGCAGGCCGACCTCGCGGGACTGGGCCAGCAGGTCGAGCAGCGGCGACAGCGGGCTGCCGAGCGCGCCGGGCACGAGGTCGTAGTCGTCGATCACGACGTACCACTCCGGCCCCGACCAGCTCGGCCCGGCCAGCACCTCGTCGAGCGATGCGCCGGGCGGCGGCAGCCGCGTCGTCAGGGCGTCCGCGAGCCGCTGGACGGCGTCGCCGAGCATCTGCGGGGTGCACGCGTACTCGGCCACCGCCGGGCTCGCGGCCAGGTCGAGCAGCCGCCGGCGGTAGTCCACCAGCAGCACCCTGGCGTCGCCGGCGCCGCCGCGGGCGATGCCCTGGACGACCGTCCGCACGAACGTCGTCTTGCCGGACTCGGTGTCGCCGAAGATCAGGAAGTGCGGGTCGCCGGCGCCCAGGTCGAGCATGACCGGCTGCAGCCGCTGCTCCTCGACGCCGATCGGGATGCCAGCTCTCGCCCTCCTCGACCAGCTCGAGCATCTGGGCCCGGGCCAGGCGGACGGGGAGCAGCCGCACCGGGGCGGCGCCGGGCAGGCCGGCGTGCTTCAGGGCGATGCCGTCGATGGCCGTGGCCACGGCGTCGGCGATGTCGGAGGTGCGGGCCTTGCCGTCGAGCCGCGGCAGGGCGATCTGGGCGTGCAGGCCCTCGGAGGTCAGCACCCGGCCGGGCACGCCGGTCGGCAGCGTCGACGCGACGACCCGGCCGAAGTCGGAGTCCGCCGGGTCGTTCAGCCGGAGCTCCATGCGGCCGCCGACGTTGTCGCGCAGCGCCGGCCGCAGCTCGGGCCAGCGGTTCGCCGTGACCAGCAGGTGGACGCCGTAGTTCAGGCCCGTGGCCGCGATCTCCTCGAGGTCCGGGTCGACGTCGTCGAGCTCGCGCCGCAGCGAGGCCAGGTTGTCGATGACCAGCAGGACGTCGGCCAGCGGATCGCCCTCGAGCACGCCCCGGGCGCGCCGGTCGCGGTGCTCGGCCATCGACTCGACGCCGGCCAGGCGGAAGCTCCGCTCGCGCTCGTCCATCAGGCCGCGGGCGTAGCGGATCGTGCGCCGCATGCGCTCCCGCTCGAGCTTGCCGCACACCGAGCCGACGTGCGGGAGGGCCTCGAGCGAGCGGAGCGTGCCGCCGCCGAGGTCGATCCCGTAGACGTGCAGCTGCTCGGGCGTGTGGGTCGAGGCGAAGGCCAGGACGATGCTCCGCAGCAGCGTCGACTTGCCCGTCTGGGGCGCGCCGACGATGGCCACGTGGCCGCCGCTGCCGGCCAGGTCCAGGACGTGCGGGCCCTTCGTCTGGCGGGCCGGCCGGTCGACGATGCCGATCGGGGCCGTCAGCTCGGCGACGTCGCCGGCGACGTCGAGCACCCGGTCGAGCGTCAGCGTCGGCTCGAGCGGCGGCAGCCACACCTTGTGCGCCGGCGCGTGGTCGCGGCCGCCCTCGGCCATCGCGGCGACCAGGACGTCCATGTCGGACTGCTCCTGGCCGGACTCCTCGCCCGGCGGCCTTGACGGCCCGCTTCGTCGTGGCGAAGGCCTGCACCGCGACCCGCTGGGCGGCCTCGGTCGGGTTGCGGGCCGCGGCGGTCACGAGGGCGCACTTGAAGCGGGTGTAGACGCTCGTGTCGACCTTCAGGTAGCCGGCGCCGGGGATCGGCGGCAGGAGGTGCGCGTCGGCGGTCCCGATCACCGTCTTCGACTCGTCGACGTTGAACGTGCGCAGGCAGATCCGGTAGCGCAGGTGGCCCTCGAGGTTGCGGATCCGGCCCTCGTCCAGGCGCTGGGTCGAGAACAGGATGTGGATGCCCGAGCGAGCGGCCGACGCGGCCGAGGGCCGCGAACAGCTCGGTGAACTCGGGGCGGCTCGCGAGCAGCTCGCCGAACTCGTCCACGATCACCAGCAGGTAGGGCATCGGCGCGAGCTCCGGGCGGATGGCCCGGGCCATCTGGTAGGCGGCGATCCCGTCGAGGTTGCCCGCCTCGCGCAGCAGCCGCTGGCGGCGCTCCTGCTCGCCGGTGAGGGCCTCGCGCATGCGGTCGACCATGGTCAGGTCGGACTGCAGGTTCGTGATCATCCCGGCGACGTGCGGCAGGGCCGAGAGGTCGGCGAACGCGGCGCCGCCCTTGAAGTCCACGAACACGAAGTTCAGGAGCTCGGGCGAGTGGGTCGCGGCCAGGCCCGACACCAGGGAGCGCAGGAGCTCGGACTTGCCCGAGCCGGTGGCGCCGACGATCAGCCCGTGCGGGCCGAGACCGCCGGCGGCCGCCTCCTTGAGGTCGAGGACGACCGGCTGGCCGGCGCCGTCGAGGCCGATCGGCACCCGCAGCAGGTCGGCCCGCGGCCGGGGCCGCCAGGCGTGCTCGACGTCGAGGGCCTCGGCCTGCGGCAGGGCGAGCAGGTCGACCAGCCGCACCGTGTCGCCCAGCGAGCGGATGGCCGAGCGGTCGTCGAGCCGCTGCGGCGCGAGCGCCCGGGCCAGCTCGTCGGCGGCCTCGGGCGAGAGCTCGTCCGGGGCGAAGGCCTCGAGCCTGGCGCCGCCCGGGCCCGACAGCCGCAGGCTGGCCGGGCCGAGCTCGCGCAGGCGCACCAGCGCGGCGCTCTCGGAGGGCTCGTCGGCTGCGTCGTCCAGGAGGCAGAGCACCGATGCGTTCAGACCGGCGGCCTTCACC
Organism: uncultured Actinomycetes bacterium; assembly: GCA_963794695.1. Taxonomy (GTDB): domain Bacteria; phylum Actinomycetota; class Thermoleophilia; order Gaiellales; family JALYLC01; genus CAWCFJ01. The sequence goes on from CAWCFJ010000003.1 coordinate 178,198, forward strand.
AGCAGTTCCCGCAGCAGCGGCAGCTCCATCGCCGGGGCGTCGGGGCGGAGGCCGTCGACGACCACCACCAGGTGCGGCGCCGAGACGCGCGTCTGCTCGTCGCCGTAGGTCGTCTGGGCCAGCGCCCGGAGCTGGTCGGTGCGCGGCGCGACCTGCTCCTCGAGCAGCTGGCCGAGGTCCTCGACCGAGCTCGCCAGCAGCACCGCCGGCGAGCCGTCGGGGGTGTCGGCCGGGCCGCTCTCGCGCAGGTGCGGCAGCCACTTCAGGAACTCCCACTCGTGCGTGTCGGCCTCGTCGAAGAAGGCCAGGACGCGCAGGTCGTCGGGCGCGCGCTTGGCGGCCAGCTGGGCCAGGACGGCGCGGCAGAGCGCCCGGCCGCGGCGGCGCGGGCCGGCCAGGCAGACCACCGGCGCGGCGCCCAGGCCGACCTCGATCGGCATCCGGTCGAGGAGGCGGTGCTGGGCGGCGATCGCCTGGCGGCGCTCCTCGAGGTGCGCCTCGGGATCCCCGGCGGCCTCCTCCTCGAGCGCCGGCTGCAGGAGCGCCGGGACGTCGCCGAGCCCGAGCCGGACGGTCAGGAAGTCGCCGTCGTGCGGCCGGCGCTCCCACAGCCACGGCCGCGAACGCAGGAGCGCCGCGAGCCGCGCGGGCTCGGGGTAGAGGCGCTCCGAGACCCGGCGCTGCTCCTCGGCGGCGTCGCGCAGGGTGCGCTCGGTGCGGTCGAGGAACGCGGCGTAGCGCTCCCGCTGGCGGCGGGCCTGGCGCTTCGACTGGCGCTTCTGCGAGGCGATCACGCCGACGCTCGCGAACACCGAGGCGGCCACCATGCCGATCGACACGTACAGGAAGAGCCGGTTCGGGTAGATCAGCGCGAAGCCGACCATGCCGAGCGAGCCGATCAGCGGCAGGAGGCCCTGCATCCAGCTGATGCGGATGGCGTCGTCGCTCGGGGGCGGGAGCGGCACGGGCAGCTCCCGCGGGCCGAGCAGCGGCGGGTAGTCGCGCGGCGGACGATGGAAGACGGCGCTCACGGTGCTGTCACCACTTTCTGGCAGATCCCCGATGCGGACACACGACAGTCACACTTCCCCGATACGCCGTGCGCACACGTTCCAGCGTCACTGGTGTAGCAGCGCTGAACCGGTCAGGCAAGCCATCGGAACGAATGTGCATTTTCCGTCGACGCACGGGAACCGAGAGGGCGTATGTCACGTCTCTTGCGGGTAGAGAGGGTCAAGGGTACGCTCTTGAGCCCAGGTCGAGCGACGGAGGTAGACATGGCGACGTACAGCATTGCGACCGAGGATCTCCACGGCGCATCCAGTCAGGTCCAGAGCGGGGCCGGACAGATCGACGCGCTGCTCGGGCAGCTTCGTTCCACGGTCGACGGCACCTCCGCGTTCTGGACGGGCGCGGCGCAGGGCCAGATGCACCAGTTCTACCTGCAGTGGGACCGCGCCGCACGCGACCTGCACACCGCGCTCGAGGGCATCGCCAAGACCCTCAACACGAACGCCACCCAGTACCAGTCGACCGACGACGCCGTCCGCTCCGCCTGGCGCTGACGGGCTTCGACGGCCGCATGACGGTGGCCGTGGCCGCCCGTGGCGCACGCCTTCGCGCCGCGGGCGTCCGGCCGTTCTCTGAGCTCACGGGGTCATGAGCGACATCCACGTCTCGACCAACGCGATCGAGGCGGCAGCGATGCGGTTCACGCAGGCGCCCGCCGACATCACGAACACCCAGGGGAACCTGCAGGGCGGGTTCAACGGCGCAGAGGTGGCGTTCGAGTGCAACGCCACCCTGACCGGGCCGTTCTCGCAGCTGTGGTCCGGCTGGTCCAGCGCGCTCGACCGGCTCGGCGTCCAGATGAAGGCCACCGGGGTGACGCTCGGGCTGGCCGCGAAGGCCTACGAGGACGCCGAGATGGTGTGCGTCAACTCCTGGGTCCCGTCGAACGCGGCGCCTCCGCCGCCGTTCGTCGGCCCGCTGCCCCCGCCGCCGCCGGCCACGCCGGTGTACGGCCCCTTCGTCCCGCCGGGGCCGTGAAGGAGGGCCGCCTGGTCCACGCGATGGCGCAGCTGCGCGAGCGGTCCGATGACGACGCCCGGGCCGAGCTGCACCGCGCGCTGCAGGCCTCGACGCTGCTCGTCCCGCTGAAGGGCGGGCCCGCAGGAGCCGCAGGTGATCGACGCCGGCGAGACCGCCCAGGGCGCGCCGGTCATCCGCGCCTTCAGCGACGTCGAGGCGCTCGAGGCGGCCGGCTTCGACCGGGCCCTGTCGGCGCCCTTCGACGGGCCGTCGCTGGTGCGGCTGGCCCGCGACAGCGAGCTCGCCGGACTCGTGCTGAATCCGGCCGGGCCGGTGGCCACGATCATCCCGCCCGAGTCGCTGCACACGCTGGTGCCCGGCGAGGGGCCGGTCGAGCCGCTCGGCGAGGGCCGGAGCCGCGGCGCCGGCCGTCTGCGGCGGACCGTCGACGACGGGCGGCGGGCGCTGGCGGGCGCCCGCGAGCGAGAGGATCACGCCCGGGTCGTCCAGCTCGGCGACGCGGCGCTCGCCGCCACCCGCGAGCTCGGCGACCTGCAGCACACCGCCGAGCTGCTGTGCGACGTGGCCGAGGCCTCGCTGCAGCTCGACCGGCCGGCCGAGGCCCTGCGCCTGGCCGAGGAGGGGGCCGCCCTCGCGGGCGCGCTCGGCGATCGCCGCCGGGCCGTGGTGGCCCACTGCCTGCGGGCCAGCGCGCTCACCGGAGACGGCCGCCTCGACGAGGCCGAGCAGGCGCTCGGGCAGGGCCGGGCGCGGGCCGCGAACGTCCCCGACCAGCGCCGCTGCGCGCTGCTCTACGCGCTGCTCGCGAGCGCCCGGCTGGCCGACGGCGACGCACCCGCGGCCCGGCGCAGCGCTCGCGACTGCCTCGAGCTCTGCCTGACGATCGCCGACGAGGACGGCACCGCCCACGCCCAGGCGCTCCTGCGCCGGGCCGACGCCGTGTCGAGCTCGTCCGAGGGGAGCGCACCATGAAGCCGCAGGGCGATCCGGGCGCGATCCGCCGCGCCGCCGTCACCTTCGGCCAGGCCAGCGACGCGCTCGAGCGCACGAAGGCCGGCCTGAACCTGTCGGTGCACGACCTCGCGATGGACAGCGGCGGCGGCTGGATCAGCCCCGCCAGCGGCGCCTTCAAGCTGTCCTGGGCCCAGGACGTCCCGGCCTACGACCAGAGCGCCCGGGCGATGCTCGACACCGCAACGGCGCTGAACGCCTACGCGACGGCCCTCGAGCACGCCGAGGCCGAGTGGCGCGCCGCCGTCTCGATGACCGGCGGGACCGGCTACACGCTGAACGACGACGGCAGCCTGACGGCGCCGCCCACGCCCCACCCCACGCCGGACGACCCGAAGCCCACGATCGACGCCGGCTCGACGGCCACCGCCCAGCGGGCCCAGTCCCGGGCGAACCAGGCAGCCACCGACCTGCAGACGGCTGCCCGCACCGCCGGGACCCGGTTCCTCGAGATCGCGGCCCGCTCGAAGCTCGTCTTCCAGCACCCGGGCGGCATCAACCACCCCGAGGGTGAGGGCGAGCACCCGTGGGTCCCGTCCCCGGTCGACCTGGCGCTGGCTGCGCTGGCGATCTCGAGCGACTCGACCCACGGCGCCGGCGAGGCGCTGCCCGAGACGGCCGCCGCCCTGCGGGCCCTGGCGGCCGACCACCGCGATCTCTCGAAGATCATGGGCAAGGCGGCGGGCTCCCACGACTGGGCCCTGCACTCCGAGGCCAAGGACCTGTGGAACGGCGTCCGCGAGGCCGAGAAGGACCTCAAGGACCAGAAGGCGCTCCTCACCGCGGTCGACGAGTCGGGCCTGGCCGGGTTCCTCAACACCAGCGTCGAGATCGGCGGCAAGGCCGTCCGGGTGGTGCCGCTGGCGGCGTTCGCCCTGTCGGTGGCCAGCGACATCGCCATCGACCACAACTCGGCACCCGAGGCGGTCACCCGCGAGGGCCTGGCGCTCGGCGGCGGCCTCGCGGCCGGCATGGGTGCGAGCTGGGCGGTCACGGCGCTGGCCGGCGTGGCCATCCCCGGCGTCGGCGAGGTGATCCTGGTCGCGGTCGTCGGCGGCATCGTGGCCTACGCGATCTCGAAGGGCGTCGCCGTCCTGTGGAAGAAGTGGGGCGGCAGCATCGACGACGCCTGGAACGACGCCACGGACGCGGTCGTGCACGCTGGTGGGGGCGCGTGGCACTGGATCACGCACCCGGGCGACTGGTTCTAGCGAGCTCGGACTACCAGGTGTCCCAGTGCACGATGTCGGCGAGCGGCCGCCGCGGCGCCGGCCGGAAGTCCGTGCCCTTCGTGTAGGCCAGCGGGATCAGCGCGGCCTGCATGACCTCGTCGTAGGGGATCCCGAGGATGTCGGCGGCCTCGCGCTCGTGCTGCAGGTGGAACGTCGTCCAGGCGGTGCCGAGGCCGCGCGAGCGCGCCGCCAGCATGAAGCTCCAGGTAGCCGGCAGGATCGAGCCCCAGGTCGCGGCCTGCTGCGGGATCGGGGCGTCGTCGGTGCGGCCGGCGATGCACGGGATGACGTGCACCGGGACCTCGTGCAGGTGCCTGGCCAGGTGCACGACGCCCTCGCCGCGCCGGGCCACGCGCGGGTCCTCGTCGGCGTTCGCAGCCGCCGCGCGCCTGGCCACGTACGGCTCGGCCACCGAGGCCCACAGCCGGGCCAGCGCCGCCCGCTTGTCGGGGTCCGTGACGACCACGAAGTGATGGTGCTGGGCGTTGCTCGCGGTCGGCGCCTGGTGCGCGAGGCGTAGGCAGTCCTCGATCAGCTCGCGCTCGACGGGCCGCTCGAGGTCGAGCCGAAGCCGCACGGCGCGGGTGGTCGTCAGCAGCTCGTCGATCGACAGGTCCAGCATGCCCCGATGCTAGCGTGAGCGCATGTGGCCGCTCCGAACGATCGTGGTGGGGTACGACGGCACGCGCCCGTCCGAGAGCGCGCTGCAGCGCTCGGCCGAGCTCGGCCGGGCCTTCGGCGCCACGGTGATCGTGGTCGACGTCGCGGCGATGTCCGGCATGAGCGCGGCGCCGGGCGCGTTCGGGCTGATGCCGTACGACGCCGACACCGCCGAGATCGAGATCGAGGCCGGCGAGTCCCAGTGGCAGGTGCACAAGGCCCGCATCGAGGCGCTGTTCGCCGAGAGCGGGGTCACCCACGAGTTCGAGGGCGTGGACGGCCAGGCGACGTCGGCGCTGATCGACGTCGCCGAGCAGCGGCACGCCGACCTGGTCGTGGTCGGCACCCGGGACGCCGGCCGCTTCGAGCGGCTGTTCGCCCCGAGCGTGAGCCAGGGCGTCGCCCGGGACGCCCCGTGCGACGTGCTGATCGTCCGCTCGGACGGCGACGACGTGCCGTCCGGCAGCTGATCGACGTACCATCAGAGGCTGTGGTCGGGGCCTCGTACGCGCACCTCGGCGGCGGGTTCTTCGCCGCCACCGTCGTCCTGACGGCGCTGGCCGTGGTCATCGGGCTGCTCGCGCTGCGGCCGGCGGCCCGGCACGCGCAGGTCCGCTCGTCCCGCGTGCCGCCGTCCGGCTGGCCCTACAGCCCGGCGGCCTGGCTCCGGCTGCAGCGAGCCCGCTGGGTCAGCCTGGCGATCGGCGGCGCGGTGATCCTCGGAGCCTGGTGCCTCACGCTCTCGGACCTGCTCGAGAGCCACGCCCTGCTCGTCGCCGGCGGCGTCGTCTACGGGCTCATGGCCCTGCTGATCGTGGTCTGGCTCGACCTGGCGCTGCTCGGCCGGCCCCGCTCGCTGGTCCCGCGCGAGCTGCGTTGAGCGCGGGCTCCAGACAACGCCGACCTCCCGTTCGCGGCGGCGTGCGCGCTCGCGGCGATCCTGGAGCTGGCGCTGACGCTCCCCTACCTCGACCGCCGGCCGATGCACCGCGACGAGGCGCTCGCGCTGATGATCGCTCGCCGGCCCGTCGGCGAGCTGCTCGAGACGGTGCAGCTCGTGCGCGGCGGGGCGCCGCTGCACTTCCTGATCACCTCGCTGATCGCCCACCTCGACGGCGGGCTCGTGGCCACCCGGGCGTTCTCGGCGCTGTGCGGCGCGGTCGCCGTGGTCGGGGTCGGCCTGCTCGGGCGGGCGCTGTTCTCGGCCGTCGAAGGCGCCGCCGCGGCCTTCGCCGTGGCCCTCTGCCCGGTCACCCTGTTCTACGCCGACTTCGCCCGCATGTACGGGCTGTTCCTGGCGGTCTCGACGCTCGCGCTGTGGTGCCTCGTGCGGGCCCTCGACACCTGGAGCGGGCGCTGGTGGGCCGCGTTCGCGGTGCTGCTGGTGGTCGACGTGTACGCCCATCCGTACGGCGTCGTCGTGGGTCTGATCGGCGGCGGGGCCACGCTCGTCGCGATCCTGCGCCGCGGTGACCGGGCCGCCTGGCGCTCGCCCCTCCTGGCCGCCGCCGGCGTGCTCGTCGGCACGCTCCCGCTGCTGGTCGGCTACCTGGTGCTGGCGTCGCGGCTCGGCAACGTGAAGACGCCGCAGGGGACGTCGCTGCACACGCCGCCGGTGCACGACACGCTGTACCAGGCGTTCGCCCACTTCCTCGGCGTGCCCCGGCCCGACGGCTTCGGGCTCATCGGGGTCTACCTCGTGGTCGCCGTCGTCCTCGGGCTGGTCGGTCTCGTGGTCGCGGCGCTGCGCGATCCGGCGCGCGGCGTCCTGCTCGGGCTCTGGCTCGTGCTGCCGGCGCTGGTGCTGACCGTCGTCCAGGTGCCCGGCACGGACAACCACGTGCGCTACGTGATCTACGTCGCCCCGGCCGTCATCCTGCTGGTGCTCCACGGCGCCGCCGTCATCGGCGGCCGGCTCGGCGCGCGCGGAGCGCTGGTCGCGGCGCTGGCCGTGGGGGTGGTGGTCGCCGGGACGGAGCTCGGGCGCGGCCGGCGCCTCGCCGACTACCGCTACCGGCCGCACGCCCCGGCGACGCTGACCGCGGCGAGCACCGGCACGGCCCGCTACCTGCGGGCGAGCTTCGCCCCGGGCGACCTGTTCTTCGGCTACGACCCGGCCTGGGGCTACGGGGTGATCTCGCCCGGCGGCAACGCGGCGCTGGGCTCGGCACGGGGCGTGGCCCGGTCGGAGGGACCGCTGATCGTCCGCTCGCTGGCCCGGCTGCACGGGCCGATCGCCCACGGCTGGTACGTCGCGCTGGCGGGCAAGCGCCCGCAGGTCTGCGCGTTCGCCGCAGTCCCTCGGGCCCGGGTTCGAGGTGCGCCGGTTCGGGCCCTGGGTCGTCGTGCACACCACCACCGCGCCCCTGACGAAGCGGCAGTTCGTGCAGGCGGCGCTGCGGGTGTTCGACGGCGGCGGAGGCCGACCTCGGAGACCGCCAGGCGCCGACGACGGCCCAGGCCCTGCGCGACGCGCTGCCCGACGTCTAGGCTGGTAGCGGCGAGGCGGACGCGGCGAGCCGGTGAAGGTGCCGGCCGTCGGGTGCCGGCGTCGTCGCAGCGTGCGCGGGCGAGTACGCGTAGCCGCAGTGCGGCATCTCGGTCTCGAACGGCCACGACCGGCGGCGCTCCGGCTGGCGCGGCGGACGGGGCGAGCGCCGGCGATCGCGCCCGCCGCGACGGCGGCGATGGCGGCGGCGGCGATGCGGCGGGCGGCGGTGCTGGTCATTTCCCTGGCTCCTTCGTGCGGTTCGACTGACAGCGGTGATGATGCGACGCCCCGGGGCCCGCGTCGTTGACGGCCGCAACAGCCCTGCGTGTGACGGCCGTCACACGAGCTCGCGGAGCGCGGCGCACAGCCGGGCCAGCGCACCGCTGAAGGCGTGGTCCGGCGGCGTGCCGTAGCCGACCACCAGCGCCGGCGGGCGCGGGTCGCCGCCGCTGCGGAACTCCTCGAGCGCCTGCACCGTGAGGCCGTGCCGCCCGGCGCCCTCGACCGCCTGCGCGCTCGCCCACGCCGGCGGGCAGCTCGACGACCGCGTGCAGGCCCGGCCTCGATGCCGGCGATGCGGGCCTGCGGCACCTCCCGCCGCAGCGCCGCGACCAGCGCGTCCCGGCGGCGGCGGTAGACGATCCGGCGGCGGCGGATCTGGCGGTCGTACTGGCCCGAGGCCAGGAAGCCGGCCAGCGCGAGCTGCTCGAGCGCGCTCGGGCCGCCGGCGAGCTCGCGGACGGCCACCGCCTCGTCGTACAGCGCCGCGGGGAGCACGAGCCAGCCGAGCCGCAGGCCGGGCGCGAGGCTCTTGCTGGCGGTGCCGGCGTAGACCACGTGCTCGGGCGCCAGCGCCTGCATCGCTCCGAGCGGCTGGCGGTCGTAGCGGAACTCGCCGTCGTAGTCGTCCTCGACCAGCACGCCACCGCTGCGGCGGGCCCACTCGACGGCCCGCAGCCGGCGCGGCGCGGCCAGCGCGGCGCCGAGCGGGAACTGGTGGGCGGGGGTGAGCAGCGCGGCGTCGGCGGCGCCGAGCGCCGAGACGTCGGCGCCGTCGTCGTCCAGCGGCAGGAGCGGCACGGCGAGCCCGCTCGACCGGAGCACCGCGTGGTGCACGAAGTGCCCGTAGGCCTCGACGGCGAAGGCGCCCGCGCCGCGCCGGCGGAGCACCGTCGCCAGGATCGAGAGCCCGTGGGTGAACCCCGCGCAGACCAGGATCCGGCCCGGGTCCGCGTGCACCCCGCGGGCCCGGGCCAGGTACTCGGCGAGCGCCCGCCGGAGCTCGATCCGGCCGCGCGGGTCGCCGTAGCCGATGGCCTCGGCCGGCGCATCTCGCAGGGCCCGCCGGAGCGCGGCGACCCAGGCCGAGCGGGGGAAGGCGCCGAGGTCGGGCGAGCCCGACCTGAGGTCGAAGCGCGGCGGCCGCGCCTCCGCCTCGGCGTCGGCGTCGCCGTGGTGGCCAATTGGCCGCTCCGCGACGCGGGTGCCCGCGCCGGTCCGGGCCTCGAGCCAGCCCTCGGCGACCAGCTGGGCGTAGGCCCCGGCGACCGTGTTGCGCGAGACGCCGAGGTCGCCGGCGAGGGCCCGCGACGACGGCAGCCGGACGCCCGCGGCGAGCCGCCCGTCGCGCACGGCCTCGCGCAGCGCGCCCTCGAGCGCCGCCCGCACCCGCGTGCCGCGGAGCTCCAGGTGCAGGTCGAGCCCGGCCGATTTGGCCCACGTTTCCGACATCGATCTGGATCTTACTCGTGGGCTTATGCCGCCGATAGGGTGCCTCTCATGACCGACCACCGAGACACACCGAGATCCCCGTCAGGCTGGACTTCGAGCGGTTCGCGCCGACGTTCATGAAGGCGATGGGCGCGCTGGACGCCGCCGCCACGAAGGAGCTCGACCGCGCAGGCCTCGACGCGAAGCTGCGCGAGCTCGTCCGCATCCGGGCGTCGATGCTGAACGGCTGCGCCTACTGCATCGACATGCACGCGAAGGACGCCCGCGCGGTCGGCGAGAGCGAGCAGCGGATCCACTCCCTGCCCGCCTGGCGCGAGACGCCGTACTACGACGCCCGCGAGCGCGCCGCCCTGGCGTTCGCCGAGTCGGTGACCCTGCTGGCGGCGGACCACGTGCCGGCCGAGGCCTACGATGCCGTGGCCGCGCACTTCTCCGAGGAGGAGATCGGCGCGCTCGTCTCCCTGATCACCGCCATCAACGCGTGGAACGCCATCGCCGTCAGCACCCGCGCCTGGCAGCCCGGGTCGTACGAGCCCTGATCGTCGGATGACGCGCAGGGGCATCCTGCTGTTCCTCGCGATGGGTGTGATCTGGGGGCTCCCGTACCTCATGATCCGCGTCGCGGTTCGGGAGCTCGAGCCGGTGACGCTGGTCTTCCTGCGCACCGCGATCGCGGCCGCCGTGCTGCTGCCGTTCGCGGCGGCGCGCGGCGACCTGCGACCGCTCCTGCCGCGCTGGAAGGCGGTGCTCGCGTACACGGTGATCGAGGTGTCGATCCCCTGGGTGCTGCTCGGCCAGGCCGAGACCCAGCTCTCGAGCTCGCTCACCGGCCTGCTGGTGGCCGCGGTGCCGCTGGTCGGCGCGGTGGTGGTGGCGCTCACCGGGACGCGCGAGCGCCAGGGCCGCCGGCGCTGGCTCGGTCTGATGATCGGGATCTTCGGGGTGGGCGCGCTGGTCGGGCTGGACGTCGGCCAGGTGCACGCCGTCGCCCTGCTCCTCGTGGCGGGCGTGGCCGTCTGTTACGCCGTCGGCCCGATCATCCTCACCCGCACGTTGTCGGACGCCCCGGCGATGGGCGTCGTGGCCGCGTCGCTGCTGCTCACGGCGATCGTCTACGCGCCGCTGGCCGCGTTCAACTGGCCGTCCGAGATGCCTTCGCCCCACGTCGTCGAGTCGGTCGTCGGCCTGGCCCTGGTCTGCACCGCGGTGGCGTTCCTGGTGTTCTTCGCCCTGATCGGCGAGGTCGGTCCCGTCCGGGCGACGGTCATCACCTACGTGAACCCCGCGGTGGCGGCGGTCCTCGGGGTCACCCTGCTGAGCGAGGACCTCACGGCCGGGATGCTGGTCGGCTTCGCGCTCATCCTGTCCGGATCGTTCCTGGCCACCGGCCGCGGACCGGAGCCGGTGCCCGAGCCCTGACCGTAGGCTGCCGGCGTGCTCGAGCTCGACGGGCTGAGCCGGCGGTACGGCGACCGCGTCGCCATCGAGGACCTGACGTTCTCGGTGGAGCGCGGGCAGCTGCATGGCTTCGTCGGCCCGAACGGGGCGGGGAAGACCACCACGATGCGGATCGCGATGGGTCTCCTGGCGCCCGACGCCGGCACGCGTCCGGCTCGACGGCCGGCCGGTGAGCGACGAGGACCGGCGGCGGTTCGGCTACATGCCGGAGGAGCGCGGGCTGTACCCGCGCATGCGGGTGCACGAGCAGCTCGTCTACCTCGCCCGGCTGCACGGCGCGAGCGCCACCGAGGCGGACGCCGCGGCCACCCGCTGGGTCGCGGCGCTGGGCGTCGCCGACCGGCGTGACGACCGCGTCGAGGCGCTGTCGCTGGGAAACCAGCAGCGCGTCCAGCTGGCCGCCGCGCTGGTGCACGAGCCGGACGTCCTGATCCTCGACGAGCCCTTCTCCGGCCTCGATCCGGTGGCCGTCGACGCCCTCTCCGCGGTGCTCGTGGAGCGAGCCAGGAACGGCGCCGCGGTGCTCTTCTCGAGCCACCAGCTCGAGCTCGTCGAGCGGCTCTGCGAGGCGGTCTCGATCATCGCCGGGGGGCACCTCGTGGCCTCGGGCAGCGGTCGACGACCTGCGCGCCGATGGCGCCCGCGGCCGCATCTACCGGGTGGCCGTCGACGCGCCCGCGAGCTGGGCCGACGCGCTCGCCGGCGTGACGATCGACGGGCGCGAGAACGGAGCCGTGCTGGTGCGGCTGGGCGACGACGCCGACGAGCAGGCCGTCCTCGACGCGGCCCGGGCCGCCGGCCCGGTCCACCACTTCGCCCGGGTCGAGCCGTCGCTGGCCGAGCTCTTCCGCGAGGCGGTGACGAGCTGATCCGGCGCGACATCGTCGCCCTGGTGGCGCGCCGCGAGGTGCAGGAGCGCGCGGGGCAGCGCGCCTTCAAGATCGCCACCGGCCTGATGCTGCTGCTGGTCGTCGGCCTCGTCCTCATCTCGAAGATCGGGGGCGACTCGCAGTCGGCCACCGTCGGCACGAGCGGCCCCGGCGCCGCCGAGCTCGCCCGGCTCGCGCTGCCGCGGGCGGCCGCCGCCGGCCTCGACCTGAAGCTGCGCAGCTACGCGAGCCCGCAGGCCGCCCGAACGGCGATCGAGGACGGGTCGCTCGGGACCGCGCTCGTCGTCGAGGCGAGGCACGCCGCGGCTGCTCGTCGGCACGGACGCCTCGCGCGCCGCGGTGCTCGTGCTGCAGGGCGTCCTGGCCCAGCGCGCAGGGCGCCGGCACGCCCGCGCCGGCCGGCCCGCCGATCGAGGAGGTCACGCCGCCGCGCACCGGCACCTCCCGCGGGATCGCCTACCTCTCGACGCTGCTGCTGTACCTGGTGACGATCACCTACGGCTACTTCATCGCGATGGGGATCGTCGCCGAGAAGGCCTCGCGGGTGATCGAGGTGCTCCTGTCCGCGGTCACCCCGAACGAGATCCTGACGGGCAAGGTGGCCGGCCTCGGCCTGCTCAGCCTGGCCCAGTTCGGCCTGCTGGCGATCGTCGGCTTCATCGCCGCGAGCGTCGCCGGCGTCGACCTGCCGTCGGGCGGCGCCGAGGCGATCATCCTGGCCGTCGTCTTCTCGCTGCTCGGCTTCCTGCTGTACGCCTGCGCCTACGCGGTGACCGGCTCGCTGGTGTCGCGCCAGGAGGACCTGCAGAGCTCGAGCATGCCGCTCACCCTGGTCCTGGTGGCGGCCTACATCCTCACCCAGTCGGCGCTCGCGAGCCCGCACGGGACGCTCCTCACCGCGCTCTCGATCATCCCGGTCACCGCCCCGATCGCGATGCCCGCGCGGGTCGCGCTGGTCGACGTCCCCATCTGGGAGATCGTGCTCGCGGCGGCCCTCACGCTGGTCACCGCGCTGCTCGTGCTGCGCCTGGCGGCGGCGATCTACCGGGCCACGGTGCTGCGGATGGGCCAGCGCGTGCCGCTGCGCGAGGCCCTCCGCCAGGCCTTCTAGTAGAGCGCCGTCGAGAGGCGGCGCAGCCGGCGCCGCTCCTCGGGCCGGAAGAAGCCGGTCAGCCAGCAGCCCGAGCGGGTAGACCAGCGCGACCAGGATCCGGCCGGCGACCCCGACGAGGCCGAGCTCCGGCAGCGCCGTTGTCGGCCACCACGAACAGCGCCGCGGCCACCGCCAGCAGCAGGGTGATCCGGCCGATCTCGTAGCCGACCGGGAAGACCTGCTCGGCGCGGAGGGTCATCATGCATCGCCATCAGGCCGTAGGCCAGCGCGGTCGAGAGCGGCCGCGCCGGTCGCGCCCCACCAGCCGACGAACGGGAAGCAGAGCCCGATCGACGACCACCGCCGCGACGCCCGTGACGACCCAGTTGAACTGGGTCTGCTTGACCCGGCCGACGGCCACGCCGACGACGTAGTAGCCGCCGTAGAAGCCGAGCCCGGCGGCGGTGATGGCCATCGGGTCGGCGGCCCCGGCCCAGGCCGTGTCGTGCGGCAGGAGCGAGATGATCGCCGACCCGCAGGAGCGCCAGCCCGAGCACCACCCAGCTCGCCAGCAGCATCCAGTACGTGAGCACGGCGCGGTAGACGCGGCGGGCCTCCTCGTCCTCCTCGATGGCGTAGGCGAACGGCGGCCAGGCGAGCTGGAACGCGGTCACCATCAGCGCGACCACCTGGGCGATCCGCACGCCGACGCCGAGCACGCCGGCCGCGGCCACCGAGACCAGCGCCGTCAGGATCAGCCGGTTCGACAGGTTGAGCGCCCAGAGCGCCAGCCGCGCCGGCATGAACGGGAGCCCGAAGCGCAGCATCGGGCGCAGCACCGCCCGGTCGAGCGGCCCGAACAGCTCGCGCCGCCGGTCGACGGCCACGACCACCAGCGCCACCGCCGTGCCGGTGTAGGAGCCGGCGACCAGACCGAACGCGTGGGCGTCGAACACGACGACCGAGAACCAGGCTGGCCGCGATGGTGACGCCGACGTTGACCAGCGTGATCATCAGGAACCGGGTCGGCCGCTGCTCGACCCGGTACAGGCCGACGGTCGGCTCGTAGACCAGCGCCACCCAGAGCCCGACGCACGAGACCAGCCAGAGCGCGGTGTGGTCGCCCTGCAGGATCGCCGAGGCCACCAGCGGCGTCAGCAGCGCGGCCGCGATCGCCACGATCGCGCCGGTGCAGGCGCAGAACGCGATCGCCGTCCGCACGACCGCCCAGCGCGCGTCGCCGGTCCGCTCCAGGGCGAAGCGGAAGAGCGCGTTGACCATGCCGAGCTGGGAGATCGTCGCCGCCACCGCCACCAGGGCGGTCAGGTTCTCGACGCGGCCGTAGTCTCCGGGGTCCAGGTAGGCCGCGTAGACCGGCAGGAGCAGCAGCGAGGCGAACCGCGAGACCACGCTGCCGAGGCCGTAGACCAGCGACTGCTTCCCGAGAAGGGAGAGCCGCCGGGCCAGGCCGATCGGCTCAGGCGGAGTCATCCCACTCGACCTGGTCGTAGTAGCGCAGGGCGCGGCGCGTGCTCCGCACCCTCCCACCGTACGCCGCGAGCTCGGCCTGCGTGAGCTCTCCGACCGCGTGCTTGACGGCCAGGTAGGGCAGGTTGAGGTCTTCCTGGTAGACGATCGTCGAGATCCGCGGGTTGATCTCGAGCAGGTACGGCCCGATGAACTGGACGTTGACGAACCACTCGAGCCCGATCGTCCGGCACAGCCGCCGGGCGGCGTCGAGGAGCTCGTCGTTCTCGCGGGTCTGGAAGTACATCGCCAGGCCGGCCCGGATCCGCTCGCGGGTCTTCACGTGGCCGAGCACCAGCTCGCCGTCGCGGCAGATGCCGTCGACCGTGTGCTCCTCGCCGTCCGCGAGCTGCATGACCAGGAGCGGCGGGAAGTCGCGGTCGCCGATCGCCTCGAGGGCCTCGTCCACCGACAGCGGCAGCGGGCCGGGCCGGGCCTCGAGCAGGGCGAAGCGCCGGTCGACGTTGGCCGACAGGATGCGGAAGCCGCGCGAGCCCTTGGCGTTCGGCGGCTTCATGCACACGTCGACGCCGGGGTAGCCGAGCTCCGCGGCGTGGGCCCGGAACTCGTCGGGCGTCTGGGCCAGGCGGGTCGCCGGGATCGCGACTCCGGCCTCCTCGGCCCGGTCCATCGTGGCGAACTTGTCGGTGCAGGCCGCGATCGCCTCGGGCCGCGAGACCAGCACCGGCATCGGGAAGTCGTCGCGGACGGCCGCCAGCGCACCGACCTCGAAGGAGGACTGCGGGAACACCACGTCGACCTCGTGCTGTCGGGCGAGCTCGAGGATCCGGGGCGCGAACTCGTCCGACGAGCCCGGCGGGACGACCTCGAACGCGTCGCACAGGAAGCGGCCGCCGGAGTCGGGGCTCATGTCCGTCCCGATCACCCGCAGCTCGCGCTCGCCGTTTCGCTGCAGCGCGTGGATCAGGCGCGCGGCGCCGGGGGCGCCGGACGCGGTCAGGAGGACGGTCAGAGGACCCAGCGCACGACCTCGAAGCACTCGGCGTACGGCCGCCCGATCTCGATCCCGTGGGTGCGGGCCAGGTTGCGCACGAACTCCTCGTTGGCGTAGTTGCGGTGCTGCTGGCTGCGGTAGCAGTCGAGCGCCCGCACCTTCGCGTCGAGGTGGCGCTCCTCGAGCGTCACGTAGGCCTGCTTGTGGAAGCGGAACTGGTTCCAGGGGATCTCGTAGCCCAGGATGGTCGTCCGCTTGAAGGCCCGCAGGCCCTCGGCGGCGATCACCCCGTGGTCCTGGTGGATGTCGCCGATGGTCGGCAGCAGCACCGCATCGGGCTTCGCCTCGCGGGCGACCTCGATCAGCACCTCGAGGATCTCCTGGCGCACGGCCGGGAACGTGCGCACCTCGAAGTCGTGCACCGTCAGCGCGTCGTCGGCCAGGCCGATCTCGGCCGCCGCGGCCCGCACCTCGCGGGACAGGGTGTCGGGCGGGAAGCCGGGCGGGAGCGAGCGCGAGGCCGTCGAGAAGGCGATCTCGCGGACGTCGATGCCCTTCTCGCGCAGGCGGGCCATCGTCCCGCCGCAGCCGAACTCGCCGTCGTCGGTGTGGGGCGCGAGCACGAGCACGGTGCCGAAGGTCTCGATCATGCGGGCTCCATCATGCCCGGGCGGGCGGTCGCGGCCAGCAGGGCCAGCAGGCCCCAGGTCAGCGGGTCCTCGAAGAACGCGGTGTAGAACAGCGAGTGCACCAGGATCACCAGGAGGCCGATCCCGAGCAGCAGGCGCGGCTCGCGCAGCGGCCCGCGGCGGAGCGCGGTGATCGCCAGGGCGGCGACCATCCACACGAGCAGGATCAGGCCGGGCAGCCCGAGCTCGGCGGCCACGGTGATGGGCATGACGTGCGACGCGCCCTTCGCGCCCTTGGCGTTCGCGTTGCCGCGCCTGCCCTTGGCCGCCTGCAGGAAGCCGCCGAGGCCGACGCCGTCGAGCGGGTGGTCGGCGGCGAGCCGCACGCCGGTGCCGGTGAGGGTCGAGCGGTCGGAGGTGATGCTGCTGGTGGAGTGGCTGCGCAGCTTCTCGCGCACGCTCGGCACGGCCAGGCCGGCGGCGGCCAGCACGAGCACGCACACGGCCAGCACGACCAGGCCGCGCAGGCCGTAGACGATGGCGCCGCAGGCCAGGAGCCCGGCGGCCAGAGCGACGAACGACGACTGCGAGTAGGACACCACCAGGCCGAGCCACAGCACCCCCAGGATCACGGCGACGGCGACGGCCCGGTTGGTCAGCCGCAGGGCCAGCGCGCCGGCGGCCAGGGCGATGGCCACGGCCAGGAAGCGGCCGTACACCGACGGGTCGTAGAAGATCGACGAGACCCGGTAGAACGGCGCGTACAGGTTCGAGATCTCGAGCTTCGGGTTGTGCCAGATGATCCGGTGGGTGCGCCACTGGGCCAGGCCGATCAGGGCGATCAGGAGCGCGCCGACGACGTCGAGCCGAAGCAGCCAGCCGAGCTGCCCCATGTCGACCGGCCGGCGAGACATGGCGGCGGCCAGAAGACCGAACGGCAGCAGGAAGAACGCGGTGGTGATCGCGCCCTGGTGGGTGTCGGCGCTCCAGGCGAGCGAGGCCGACGCGAGCAGGAGGTAGAGCGCGACCGGCAGGCCGATGAACGGCCCGATGATCGCGTGCCGCTGGTCGCGCACGAGCTCCACCACCAGCACGAGCCAGGCGCAGGCGATCACCGCGTACAGCGGCACGAGCAGGAACGCCTCCTGCCCGCCCAGGTGCACGGGGATCCGGATCGGCGCCGCGGCCAGGGCGAACAGCGGCAGGAGCCACGGCCAGCGCAGCCCGAGCCACGTCCCGAACAGGAGCCCGGCGACGGCCAGCACGATCCCGGCCGCGGCCAGCGGCGGGTGGTCCGTCAGGGCGCTGGTGACCCGGTGGACGCGGGCCAGGTCGAGCCCCAGGCCGACCGTGCCGACCGCCACGGCGAGCAGCGCGACGAGCCGCTCGCGCCGGTCCTCGCGCAGGAACAGGACGGCGAGGCCGGCGGCCCCGATCACGGCGAGCAGGGCCTCGGTCACCGGGCCGTCGCCTGCTCGACCGTGCCGCCCGTCTGCCGGTAGCTGCGCATGACCCGCGGATCGAGGACGTCGCCCGGCGGCACGACCAGCGTCGGGTAGGTCGAGAGCAGCTCGAGGTTCGTGAGGTCGGTGCCCGTCAGGGCGTCGATGGTCGTCACTCCGGCCGGGAGCGTGAGCGGGCGGGGCGACGATCGACGGCACGTACAGCGCCGCCGGCGCCTTCGTCGGCCCGCGCACCGCGAGCTGGATGCTCGTCTGGCGTCCCGACGGGATCCGCACCACCAGCCGGTACAGCCCGCCCGGCAGGTTCTTCGGCACGAACAGCCGCAGGTCGTCGTGGGCCAGGAAGTTCGTGCCCCGCACGAGCTTGCCGCCGGCCAGCGGCTCGTAGCGCCAGTGGACGCGGCGCGTGTCGAGGTCGAGCTGCAGCGCGTCGCCGCCGGTGACCGAGCGGGTCGGCTCCTCGATGGTGACGTAGCGGACGATCGCGTTGCCGGCGTCCACCGAGAACCGGTTGCCGGCCAGGTCGCGGCCGACCAGCTCGCAGCTGGTACTGGCCCTCGGGCAGGCTCGCGTCCTTGCCGGCGCCGGTGGTCGGCCAGGTGAGCCGGAAGCCCGTCCGGCGGCGGCCGGCGTGCACCGTCCAGGTGCTTCACGCCGCGGCTGACCAGGAGCCGCACGTCGAACAGCTGGTCCGGGCTCCTGTACGAGACGAAGACCCGGTCCCTGCGGCCGTCGCCGTCGGGCGAGAAGGTGCGGTTCGCGACCTTCACCACGACCAGCGGGGCCGTCGTGTCGAGCGTGAGGACGTTCGGCATCACGACCGTGCGGTGGGGCAGGTCGAGCCGGAAGCGGTAGTGGCCGTCCGGCGCGACCTTCCCGGCGTCGGTGCGCCCGTTCCAGCGCAGGCCGATCGCCTTGACCCGCGTCTCCCCCGCCAGGTGGCGGACGATCGCGCCCTGGTCGTCGACGACCTGGACGGCGACCCGCATCGGCGAGCGGAAGCGGACGCCGAGGTGGGCGGCCCGGCTCGGGCACCTGCAGGTCGGCGAGAAGGTGAGGTGGCTGATGTGCCGGTGCGACGTGTCGCGGACGTCGAACAGCGTCAGCAGCGGCTTCGAGAGCTTGAGCGCCTCGGTGCCGACGAAGGCCGCCACCGTGAGGACCAGCAGCACCGGGACAACGAAGATGGACACCCGCCGCTGCACGGCGCGGAAGTGTATTCGGCTATCCGCCGAGGCCCGGCAGCGCCCCGACCCGGATCCTGCGGACGTAGTGCCGTGTGAGCCACGATCCGGCCGGGCTCCTGGCCAGCCCGACCGCGAACATGCGGAGCAGCGTGGGCGGAAGTGCAGGCAAGACGCGCTGGTAGCGCAGGAGCCGGCGGAAGTGCGGCGCGTGCTGCAGCACGGCCTCGGCGTAGCGGCGGCGGGCCTCGTCGTCGCTCATCCGACCGGCCAGCGCCTCCTCCATCAGCTGGCCGGCCGCGCTCGCGAAGGCGATGGCGGTGCGGATGCCCTCGGCGGTGAGCGGCAGGCAGTGCCCGGCCGCGTCGCCGACGTACAGCACGCCGTCGGCCACCGGCTCACGCAGACGGTGCGGGAGCGCCCCACCCTGCCTGGCCCGCGGCGGGCCCATCGTCTCGCGCTCGCGCAGGGCCTGCATGCCGGGCTGCAGCGGCGCCTTGCAGTACGAGGCGGCGCCGGCGCGGGCGTGGTCGCCGGCGGGGAAGTTCCAGGCGTAGCCGCGACGGGCCAGGTCGCGCCGGACGTACACGTGCAGCCCGCGCACGCGACGGACGTCGGGGTAGGCGACGTGCTCCTCGGCGCCGAACGACAGCCACTCGGCCTGCGAGTCGAGCGCGCCGGCCGGGTCGAGCACCCGCCGCCAGCCGGCGGCGTCGACCAGGAACCGGGCCGACACGCGCTCGCCACCCGCGAGGACCAGCGCATCGCCGTCGCGGCGCTCGACGGCCGCGATCCGGATCTCGGCGCCGGACGTCTCGGCCAGCCGCTCGCAGAAGGCCCGGTAGTCGATGGTGCAGTAGGGCTCCGGGAGCGCGAAGCGGTGCGGCCGGTCGCGCACCCAGACGACGACGTCCTCCTGGGTCTCCTCGATCGTCTCGTCGAGACCCAGGTAGTGGACGGTCGAGACCGGCAGCGCGCAGGCCGACGTCTCGCCGTGGCCAATTGGCCGCCGGTCGAGCACGACCACCCGGCGGTCGCGGCCGAGGGCGGCGGCGCAGGCGAGGCCGGCGAACGAGCCGCCGGCGATGGCCACGTCGTAGCGATCTTCCACAGCGGTCAGGGTACGACCTCACCCCCTTTCGGGACGGCGGCTCCGGCGTTCCCGGCCGATGCTGTGGATGGACGGAAGTCGAGTCGTCGAGAGGGTCTCAGGGATGAAGGGCACGATCGGATCGTTGGTGATGGGCGCGTCGCTCGTGGCCTCTGGCCTGGCGCATCGGCGGGCGGGCGACGTCGGCCGCCAGGTCGCCCAGCTCGCGGACGCGCTGACGACCCCTGCCTCCGCTCCCGCTCCGACGGCTCCGGCCGCCGCCCGGGCGGGCATGGCCCTGCCGACGGGCTACGGCCTGCAGGTGCGCGGGCCGGCCGGCGAGACGCTGGTCATCCCGGTCTGCCTGCCGCCGGGCTTCGAGCTCGACTCGATGATGCTCTGCCCCGAGTTCCTGGCCCGCGACGCGCAGCCGCACCCGGCCGCCGCTCCCGCTCCGGCGCCGGCTCCGGTTCCGGCGCCCGACCCGTCGGTCGAGCGGATCGCCGGCACGATGCAGTACGTCTACGGCGCCGGCCCGGCCTACCAGACGCAGGTCGAGCACCACGAGACCCCAGGGCCCGTCGAGGCACCCCAGCCCGAGCGCGTGCCCGTCCCGTTCGCCCGCGCGGGCGTCGAGACGCACCGCCTGGTCTAGAGCGTCCGGGGGGTCTCAGGAAGCGGGAAGCGCTAGACGGAGTGCAGGCCGCACTCGGTCTTGTCCCGGCCGGCCCAGCGGCCCGCGCGATCGTCCTCGCCCGCCGCCACCGCGCGGGTGCACGGCCGGCAGCCGATCGAGGGGAACCCGCGGTCGTGCAGCGGGTTGTACGGGATCCCGTGCTCCATGATGAAGCGCCAGCAGTCCGCGTCCGACCAGTCGACCAGCGGCTGCACCTTGACGACGCCGCGGCGGGCGTCGAGCTGCAGCTTGCGGGCCTGAGCCCGGGTCGACGACTGGCTGCGGCGGATGCCGGTGATCCAGGCGTCCATCCCCTCGAGCGCCTGCTCGAGCGGGGCGACCTTGCGCAGCGCGCAGCAGCGGTCGGGGTCGCGCTCCCAGAGGTCGGTGCCGTTCAGCGCGTTCTGCTCGTCGACCGTCAGCCGGGGCCGGATCGTCTCGACCTGCAGCCCGTAGCGCTCGATGAGGCGGTCGCGCGTCTCGTAGGCCTCGGGGAAGAAGAGCCCGGTGTCGAGCTCGACGACCCGCGTCTCGGGCGCCGCCTCGGCGATGAGGTGGAACAGGATCGAGGACTGCTTCTGCCAGGAGCACGTGAGCACGATCCGCCCGCCGAAGCGCTCGGTCGCGTACCGGATCACGTCGACGGCCCGCAGCGACTCGAAGTGCTCTGCGAGCTCCTCGACCTCGGAGGCCGAGGGAAACGTCTGATCCTGGAGAGTGGCCACAGCGCTCACGGGGCGGAACATAGCATAAGCCTTCCTCATGCGGAGTATGCGGAAACGCTTATGCGACACCGGTGTTCGGCGCGCGCTCGAACCCCCCTTCTAGGGCCGCACCGCGCCGGCGTAGCGATCGCCGTAGCCAGGCGCCCAGAGCCGGTCGACGCGCACCCGGGTGCCGGTGTGCGGCGCGTGGATGAAGCGGCCGTGGCCGGCGTACAGACCCACGTGACCGAGGCCGTCGAAGAACACGACGTCACCGGGCTCGAGGTGCCTGCGCGAGACGTGGCGGCCGAGGCTCCACTGGGCGTAGCTCGAGTGCGGCAGCTGCACGCCGGCGGCGCGCCAGGCGAGCATCGTGAGACCGGAGCAGTCGATGCCGGAACGCGAGGCGCCGCCGTAGCTGTAGGGGACGCCGAGCAGGTGCCGGGCGTAGGCCAGGGCGCGCTCGCCGGCCGGGTGGACGCCGACGTCGTGGCGGCGGACGTGGTGGTGCTTGCGCGGCGGCATGGCAGACGCGCTGGAGACGGCAGACAGGGACAGCAGCGCAGCGAGAGCCGCGCGGAGCAGCGGGTGCCGGAGCAAGAGGGCCTCCGAGGACGGGACGTCCCGAAATGCGCAGCCAGCAGGGTCGGCGCCGGCCGCAGGGACGTCGTTCAGGTCGTGGCTGACCCTATCGGCGCCCTGTCGTGCGCCCTTGAATCGACACCCCTCCAATCGCTCCGGACGCCACCCGTACCTGCCGAAACCTCATGGTTCCGGCAGGTCCGGGATGGCGGGAGCGGGCTCAGCGCTGGCCGTACTCGTCGTGCCGGCGCCACCAGATGTCGGGCTCGTTGCGGCCCCGCGGGGCGCGGTCGAGCCACTGGTACATCCCCCACAGGCCGTCCAGACCGCGGGCGTAGGCGGAGTAGGTGTGGAAGACCGCGCCGTCCTTCAGCACGAACGCGCTCAGCCCGGGCGCCTCGCGCGTGTAGCCGGCCAGGTCGGTCCCGCAGCCCGCCGCCATGTCGGCGACCGGGCCCCCGGCGGCGGCGTCGGCCTCGGTCAACGGCCGCCGGGCCCGGTAGTTGTACTGCCCGTCTCCGCGGCGCTGCTGCTCCTCGGTGAACGAGACGCTGACGTCGTAGTTGAAGTCGCTGTCCTGCGACGAGGCCCAGGCAAACGTCCAGCCCATCCGGCGCCGGTAGGCCTGGATCGCCTCGAGCGGGGCCCGCGACACCGCCATCAGGGTCACGTCGTGGTTCGCGAGGTGGACGACCGACCCGTCGAAGCCGTCGGCGATCGCCGAGCACGACGGGCAGCCGGCGGTGTAGTCCGGCCCGAACATGAAGTGGTACATCAGGAGCTGCGAGCGGCCGTCGAAGAGGTCGGCCAGCGAGGCCGGGCCGGCCTCGGTCTCGAAGCGGTAGTCCTTCTCGATCGGGACCCAGGGGAGCTCCTGCCGGCGGCGGGCGACCTCGTCGCTGCGGCGCGTCAGCTCCTTCTCGGCCTCGAGCAGCTCGAGCCTGGCGGCGAGCCACTCCTCACGGGTTCCTGTGGTGTGCGTGGTCATCCGGTCTGCTCCTCTCTCCAGAAAGTCCTGGCGACGCCGGGGACTCCCGACGGCGCGAGCGTCTGAGCCAGCACCAGGCCGGTCGCCACGACCATCCAGGTCGCGCTCATGGGGCCGAGCGCCAGCACCACGAGCATCGGGGCGAGGCTCGCGCAGTGCCGCCGGCCCAGGCGGGCGAGCGGGGTGAGCTCGTAGAGCGCGGCGGCGACGATCACGGCCACCGCCGCGGTCGTGCCGTGCGGCCGGTACAGCAGGAACACCGGCACGCCGACCAGCGTCCACAGCGCCAGATGCGTCACGACCAGCGGCACGGCGCCACCGTTCCGGGCCCGCCGTCGCACTGCCGGCACGACCCCGGGCAGCATCATCGCCGCCACCATCGCGATCCAGGTCGGCAGGAAGGACGCGAACGAGCCGAGCTCGGTCATCGTGCCCATGTCCATCCCGTCCATCCGCCGCAGCGCCACGATCCAGCCGAGCGCCGCCAGGCCGAGCGTCGCCGCCGCGGCCACGGTCGCCGACCTCACGAGCCGGCCTCGCGCGTCAGCCCGAGGCTCGCGGGGGTCGGCGGCTCGGGGTTGTCGGGCAGGGCCTCGCCGGTCTCGAGCAGCGTCTTGAGGCTGGACAGGATGCGCGGCCAGCCGGTGCTGACCATCGACAGCATCACGCTGCCCGGCTCGAAGCCGTCGTGCACGACGGTGAGCTTCACGAGCTCGCCGAACGGCTCGAGGTCGAAGGTCACCTTCGAGCGCGGCTCGCTCGCGAGGCGCGCCCGCACCTCGTCGCTCAGGTCGAGCGACTCGGCCAGCTCGGGCGTGACGGTGTGCCAGCTGTACGAGAGCCGGCGGAACGGGTCCGACTCGAGCACGACCTGCTCGGGGTCGGCGATCGTCGTGCCGGCCATCTCCCAGGTCATCGTCGAGCCCTGCTGCCAGTCGGTCCGGAAGGTGGCCCAGTAGCGCCGGGTGAACGCCGGCTCCGTCAGGGCCTGCCAGAGCCGTTCGGGCGTGGTCTCGATGTAGGTCGTGTAGACGAACGACGGGCGGTCCACGGTGCGGTCCTCCTCGAGGGCGCGTTTCAGGTCGGCGAGCGCATGGACCCGCGCCTGCTCGTAGCCGGTGATCCAGCGCTCTCCGATCTCGTTGATGGGCGCCGCGTTCAGGTAGTGGAGCTTCTCCCGGCCGCGGCGCACGGTCGTGACGAGGTTGGCCCCCTCGAGCACGGCGAGGTGCTTGCTCACCGACTGGCGGGCCATGTCGAGCCCGGCGCAGAGCTCGCGCAGGGTCTGTCCGTTGCGGCTGTTCAGGCTGTCGAGGAGCTTCCGCCGGCTCGGGTCGGCCAGCGCCCGGAAGACCTCGTCCATGCCCGGATAGGCAGCCATCTAGCTGCCTATTATATGCAGCCAAACGGCTGCATGTCAAGCCGCGGCTGTCGCCGGGCCCCGGGTCGGACGCGTCGCTAGACCCGGGCGGCGATGGTGTCGAGCAGCGCGAGCAGGCTCGTGTCGGGCAGCGGCGGGTCGCCGTTGTCCCCGATGTCGAGGCCGTCGGGCTCGACCCGGTGGAAGTCGGAGCCGCCGCACGGGATCAGCCCGTAGCGGTCGCACAGCTCGAGGTAGGCGGCCCGCATCGACGGATCGAAGTCGGGCCGGTAGACCTCGAGCCCGGCCAGGCCCGCGGCGCTCATCGCGCCGACCAGGGCCGAGAGCTCCTCGGAGCCGAGCTTGAGCGAGTTCGGGTGCGCCAGCACGGGCACCCCGCCGCTCTGGGTGACCAGCTCGATCGCCTGGGTCGGCGTGAGCGAGCCGGCCTCGACGTAGGCCGGCATGCCCGTCGCGAGGTAGTGGTCGAACGCGTCCTGCTTGGTCTCGACGTGTCCCGCCTCGACCATCGCCTCGGCGATGTGCGGCCGGCCGACCTGGCCCTTCGCCCGCTGCTGCACGGACTCCCAGGTGATGGGGACGCCGAGCTCGACGAGCCGGTCGACGATCAGCCGGTTGCGGTTCGCCCGGAACGCGGCGATCTCCTCGATCCGGGTGGCCAGCGGCTCCGGCCGGACCTCGCCGAAGTAGCCGAGCAGGTGCATCGAGCCCGACGGGCCCTTGACCGAGATCTCGGTGCCCGGCACCACCTTCACCCCGAGCCGCTCGCCCGCGGCAACCGCCTCGGCGACCCCGGAGATCGTGTCGTGGTCGGTGATCGCGATCGTCCGCACGCCCCGCGCGGCAGCCCGCTGGACGACCTCGGTCGGCGACAGGCCCCCGTCCGAGACGGTGGTGTGGAGGTGGATGTCGCGATCTGCCACTAGGAGGACGTCGGGCTGAGCAGCATGTCGTGCAGCGTGTCCGAGCGCAGGCCGAGACGCAGGGTCTCGAGCGAGATGACCTCCTCGGGCGGGATGTTCCCGAGGTTCACGTCGCGCCCGAAGTGGCGGATGAACCACGCCTGCTGGGCCTTCTGGGGCGCCTCGAAGAGCAGGTCGGCGGTCGGCATGTCGTGGGCGATCTCGTCGATCAGCCCCGACTCGGAGCCGCGGCTCTTGCCGAACGTGCCGGCGGTGCCGCTCTCGCGGGCCTCGGTGATCACCTTCCAGGCGCCCGCAGCCCGCTCCTCCTTGATCCACAGCACCCACTGGTCGGCTGCGACCATCGCCTCGTCGGGGTTGTCGCTCTTCGAGCCGACCTCGGACAGCACCCGGAAGTCGCGCGCGAACAGCTCGATGATCTCGAGCTTTCGCTCGCGGCTCATCTCGATCGTGCCGTCGGACACCTCGACGCAGGTGAAGCCCTGCTCGGACAGCCAGGAGCGGTACGCGTCGAGCTTGCCGCGCAGCTCGGCGACCTCGAGCAGCGTCCCGCCGCACACCAGCTCCACGTCGTGGGAGCGGTAGCGCGCGATCTTCTCGGCCAGGTTCGCGGTGACGTAGGACGTCCCCCAGCCCAGCTTGACGATGTCGACGTACGGTCCGGCCGTCTCGAACAGGCCGTCGATCTGGGCCAGGCTGAGGCCCTTGTCCATGACGTGTGTGAGGCCCCGTTCCCGCGGCTTGCCCTCGCGGCGGTCGAGGTCGAGGAAGGTGCTGGGAGTCATCGTCGGGCCAACGTAGCAAGCGGCCAGGAAGCACGGATGCACGGTCAGCGTTGCCCACAGGCATGAGCTTCATCGACACCAGCTCCCCCTTCGGGGCCCGCGCCGAGCAGCGGCTGCACGACGAGCGCCTCGCCTGGCTGACCACGGTCCGGAGGGACGGCACGCCCCAGCCGACGCTCGTCTGGTACCTGTGGGACGGCGACGGCTTCCTGCTGTACAGCCGGCCGGACACCCAGAAGCTGCGCAACATCGCCGTCAACCCGCACGTGACGCTGCACCTCGACGGCGACGGCAAGGGCGGCAACGCGGTGGTCCTCACCGGCGACGCCCGGGTCGACGAGAGCGCCCCGCCGGCATCGCAGGTGCCGGAGTACCTGGAGCGCTACGCGCCGTTCATCGAGCGCAACGGCTGGACGCCGGAGAGCTTCTCGGCGGACTACTCGGTGCCCATCCGGGTGCACGCCACCCGGCTGCGCGGGCACTAGACGGGTCAGCGCGCGCTGTCGGCGGCGGCGTGGCCCGCACGCCAGCCGAAGACCGCGCAGTCGAGCAGCGAGTTCCCCATCATGCGGTTGCGCCCGTGCACGCCGCCGGTGATCTCGCCGGCCGCGTACAGCCCCTCCACCGTGGTCGCCCCGTGCTCGTCGATGACCAGGCCGCCGTTCTGGTAGTGCAGCACCGGGTAGGTGTGGATCGGCTCGGTCAGCGGGTCGATGCCGGCCGAGCGGTAGCGGCGCAGCATGTAGGGGAGCGAGATCGCGGCGTCCTCGGGATCGACGGGCCGGCAGTCGAGCAGCACCGACGGGCGGCCGTCGGGCGTCAGGACGCCGCGGCCCTCCTCGCACTCGGTGACGATCGCCGCGGCCACCACGTCGCGCGGCCCGAGCTCGTCGACGAACCGCTCGCCGTTGCCGTTCAGGAGCAGCGCGCCGTAGGCCCGGGTCGTCTCGGGGATCGAGTAGCCCTGCATCCCGGTCGGCCAGAGCCCGCCGTTCGGGTGGTACTGCAGGGCGTCGAGGTCGCGGGACTCGCAGCCGACCTCGAGGGCGAGCTCGGTGACCTCGCCGGTGGCCCCGGCGGCGTTGGTCGAGAACGTGCCGAGCCGCTCGGCCTCGGCGTAGCAGCGGCCGCCGGCCGCCAGCACGACCGCCCCGGCGTCGACCAGCAGCGTTCCGTGGGCCTTCGTCTCGAGCGTCGCCCGCCAGCCGCCCGGCGTCGGCTCGAGCGACCGCAGCGGGGCGTGGTCGAGCGTCTCGACGCGCTCGGCCGCACCGACCGCGGCGCGCAGCGAGGTGGCGATCGCATGGCCGGTCCGGTCGCCGACCTGCAGCAGGCGCTTGCGGGTCGCCCCGCCGCAGCGGGCCAGGCGGTAGCCGCCGTTGCCGTTGCGGGTGAACTCGACGCCGAAGCCGGCGAGCCGCTCGATGGCCTCGGGGGCCTCCGACGCCAGCACCTCGACGAGCCGCAGGTTCGCGGTGTCGTGCGAGCTCTTCAGGATGTCGGCGGCGTGGATCGAGACGTCGTCGTCCTCGCCGAACGACGCCTGGATCCCGCCCTGGGCCTTCGCCGTGTTCGACGACGCCAGCCCGAGCTTGGTCGCGAGCAGCACCCGCGCGCCCGCGTCCGCCGCTCCGAGGGCGGCCTGCAGGCCGGCGCCGCCGGAGCCGATCACCAGCACGTCGTAGGAGCGCACGTCGGCCATCCGACCCGGCAGGCTAGCGACGCACGCGGGGCAGGGCGGCCGGCGCGGCCGGACCGATGATCCGGGCGCGGGCGGCGAACACCGTCCGCATCGACACGGCGGAGACGAACCCGATCTTCGTCCGGGCCTGGCGCTCGGAGGCGAAGGCCAGCCCGTAGCGGCTGATCGCGAGGGCGGTGATCGGCGCCGAGGAGCTCGCCACGAGCCAGGCCACGCCGGCGTGGTCGTCCACCGCGAAGACGTCGCGCTGGGTGGCCACGGCGAGGATGCCCTGCGACGCCGCGATGCGCTGGACGCCACCGATCGGGATCGTCGACACGGCACCGGTGCTCAGGTCGTGCAGCTCGACCCCGTTCTCGACCAGCACCGCGAGCACGCCGCCGTCGATCGCCGCGGCGAGCGGCGGCCCGCTCGTCGGCACGAGCGTCGTCGCGTCGACCGTCCGCAGCCAGAGGTGGATCGAGTCGGTGAGGACGTAGCTCCCCGACCCGATCGCGAGCGGCCAGCTGCCGTCGGCGTTCGGGATCCGGAACGGGACGTCGATGAGCTGGATCGGGTGCGACAGCGGATCGCCGTGGGCGTAGGCGATGTTCCCGCCGCCGGCGACCAGGTTCGTGAGCCAGGGCGTGGCGATCGTCGGCGGGTGGCCCGAGCCCGGCGCCTCGTCGACGATGTGGGCCGGCGCATCCTTCGGCTCGAGGGTGGCGCTCATCAGCTGCACCCGCTCCGGCCCCGGCGCGCCGCGGCACAGCCAGGCGAGGACGCCGCCGGCGAGCACGACCGCCGAGCGGCCGTCGCGCGCGAAGCCGGTGACGCAGCCCGAGCGGGTGGAGTTGCGGCCGGTGTCGAGCGGCGCGATCAGCAGCTTCGAGCGCCCCGCGACGACCAGGGTCTTGCCCTCCATCGCGATCCCCGCGACCCCGCCCGGAACCCGCAGCGGCGCGGCCGGCGGGTGGTTCCAGACGAACGGCAGCGTGGCGGAGGCTGCCAGGACCCAGGCGCGCAGCATGCGAGAAGCGTAGGTCGTTGCGAAGACCACACGCGCAGGGTGGTTTTCCGGCCGGTCTGCGCTATCCTGAGGAGTGCCGGAGAGGGAGTATCCCTCAACGGGCATCACTCGTCAGGACGGTGGGGGAGAAATCCCCGCCCGGGTGGTGCCGGCCCTTCGGGCAGGAAAGACGCTCCGGCTGAACATCCCACGTTCAGCCGAGGTGCGCCCGCCGAAGAACACCAGTCCCAGCCAGCTACCCACCCGCAGGGGCGGCGCGCGTTCGCGTGCCTGCCCGGCGGAGTGTCACACCCTGTCTCTCTTGATCGAAGGAGTCTCCACCCCCATGTCCACCGTCACCACACACGCCAGAACCTGGCTGCTGGTCGCGGGTCTGACCGCCCTCCTCGTGGCCATCGGCGCCGCGCTCGGCGGCGGCTTCCTGGTCATCGCCGTGATCCTGGCGCTGGTCATGAACGTCGGCGGCTACTGGTTCTCGGACCGCGTGGCCCTGAAGCTCAGCCGGGCCCAGCCCCTTCCTGCCGACCAGGCGCCCGGGCTGCACCAGGCCGTCGCGAGCCTCTCGCAGCGCGCCGGCATCCCGACGCCGAAGCTCTACCTGATCCCGTCCGAGCAGCCGAACGCCTTCGCCACGGGCCGCAACCCGGAGCACGCCGCGGTCGCGGTGACCGCGGGCCTGCTCCAGCACCTGCCGGCCGACCAGGTCGAAGGCGTGCTCGCGCACGAGCTGGCCCACATCAAGAACCGCGACATCCTGGTGTCGTCGATCGCCGCCACCATCGCCGCGTCGATCTCGGGCATCGCCACGTTCCTGCAGTTCTCGTGGCTGTTCGGCGGCGAGGACGACGAGTCCCCGCTGGGGCTGATCGGCACCCTGGCGGCGATCATCCTGGCCCCGATCGCGGCGATGCTCCTGCAGCTCGCGGTCTCGCGCCAGCGCGAGTACCTGGCCGACGCCACCGCCGCCGAGCTGATGGGCACGCCGCGGCCGCTGATGGACGCGCTCGGCAGCCTCGAGCGCGGCACGAAGCTGATCCCGATGCAGGTGCAGCCGGCGACGGCCTCGATGTACATCGCGAACCCGCTGCACGGCCAGGGGATGGCGTCGCTGTTCTCGACGCATCCCGCGATGGAGGACCGGATCCGGCGCCTCGCGGCGCTCGACCGCGGCGCCGCGCCGGCGTACGCGGCGGCCTGACGTCGAACGGGGCGGAGGAGCCTGAACGCGGCTCCTCCGCCCCGTTTCTGTTAACGTTCCTCTGCGTGCACGCGCCCCGGCACCTCACGGTGACCGCCTCGCCTTCCGGCCTGGCCCTTACGGCGCTGCTCCTCCTCCCCCGCTAGGGGGACCGCTTCGACACCCGATCCCAGGACGACCGGCCGCCGGTAGGACGGCCCGTTGCCCGATCTCGTCGAACCCGCCTGCGAGGAGTCCCCGCGATGCCGATGCCGTACCACCGCTACCGACCGTATCCACGGGTCGAGCTGCCCGACCGCACCTGGCCCGACCGGCGCCTGGAGCGTGCCCCCAAGTGGGTATCCGTCGACCTTCGCGACGGCAACCAGGCGCTGGTCAACCCGATGGACATCGAGCGCAAGCGCCGGATGTTCGAGCTCCTGGTGGAGGTGGGCTTCGACGAGATCGAGGTCGGCTTCCCGAGCGCCTCGAAGGCCGACTACGACTTCGTCCGCGTCCTGGTCGACGAGGGTCTGATCCCGGACCACGTGACGATCGTCGTGCTGACCCAGGCCCGGCAGGAGCTGATCGAGCGGACGATGGAGAGCCTCGCGGGCGTGCCGCGGGCGATCGTCCACCTGTACAACTCGACCTCCGAGCTGCAGCGGCGCGTGGTGTTCCGCTCGGACCGCGAGGGCATCAAGGACCTGGCCGTGCAGGGCGCGATCTGGTGCCGCGACCTGGCGGCGCCGCTCGACGGCGACGTCCGCTTCCAGTACTCGCCCGAGAGCTTCACGGGCACCGAGCCGGACTACGCGCTCGAGGTCTGCGAGGCGGTCATGGACGTGTTCGAGCCGACGCCCGAGCGCCGGCTGATCCTGAACCTGCCGGCGACCGTCGAGCTGTCGACGCCGAACCTGTACGCGGACATCATCGAGTGGTTCGACCGGTCGGTGAAGGCGCGGGACTCGATCATCCTCAGCCTGCATCCGCACAACGACCGCGGCTGCGCGGTGGCGGCGACCGAGCTGGCCCTGATGGCCGGCGGCGAGCGGGTCGAGGGCACGCTGTTCGGCAACGGCGAGCGCACCGGCAACGTCGACCTGGTCACCCTGGCGCTGAACCTGTTCACCCAGGGCGTCGACCCCGGCCTCGAGCTGGGCGACATCGACCGGGTGCGGGCGATCGTCGAGGAGTGCAACGAGCTGCCGGTGCACCCGCGCCACCCGTACGCCGGCGAGCTGGTCTACACCGCCTTCTCGGGCTCGCACCAGGACGCGATCAAGAAGGGCTTCGACGCGATGGAGCGCACCGACGGCGAGCTGTTCGAGGTGCCCTACCTGCTGATCGACCCGCACGACGTCGGCCGGACGTACGAGGCCGTGATCCGGGTGAACAGCCAGTCCGGCAAGGGCGGCGTGGCCTACATCATGCAGCGCGAGCACTCGCTCGACCTCCCGCGCGGGCTGCAGGTGGAGTTCGCCCAGGCCGTCCAGCGGCTGACCGACGCCGAGGGCGGCGAGCTGTCGCGCGCCCGTCTGTACGAGACGTTCCAGCAGGAGTACCTGGTCTACGAGGAGCCGCTGGTGCTGGTCTCCTACCAGCTCGCCTCGGGCGACGACGACCGGGTCGAGGCGACCGTCCGCTGGCGCGGCGAGGAGCGCGTGGTGGCCGGCGTCGGGAACGGGCCGATCGCGGCGTTCGTGAACGCCGTGCGGGACGGGCTCGGGGTGCCGGTGCAGGTGCGCGACTACCACGAGCACGCGCTCGGCGCGGGCGCCACGGCGAGCGCCGCGGCCTACGTCGAGGCGGACGTCGACGAGAACATCACCTGGGGCGTCGGGATCCACTCGAGCATCGTCACGGCGTCGCTGCGGGCGGTGACCAGCGCGGTCAACCGGGCCGCGCGGCAGTCCCCGCTGCGCCTGAGCGAGCCCGCCGGAGTGGCCTGAGATGGTGCCGGAGGCGCCGCTCGCGAAGGTCGACGACGGCCTCGTGCCGCAGGGCGAGGGCTGGTTCGTCGTCAACGCCCGGGAGGCCCGCTGGATGGACGGCGTGTTCGGCGCCTACACCCAGTTCGAGGGCGAGACCCGGTTCGGCCAGATCGGCGTCGGGATCGGCGTCCTGAACCCCGGACAGCCAGCGTGCAGGTACCACGCCGAGGCGGACCAGGAGGGCTTCCTGGTCCTGTCCGGCGAGTGCCTGCTGCTGGTCGAGGGGCAGGAGCGCTCGCTGAAGCAGTGGGACTTCGTGCACTGCGCGCCCTGGACGGAGCACGTCTTCGTCGGGGCGGGTGACGGCCCGTGCGCGATCCTGGCCTTCGGCGGCCGCTCCCGCAAGGGGCTCACCTACCCCGTCAACGAGCTCGCCGCCCGCTACGGGGCCAGCGTGCCCGAGACCACCGACACCGGCGCGGTGGCCTACGCCAACCTGCCACCGGATCACCCGGTGCCCTACCAGGAGGGCTGGCTCCCGGGCTGACCGGTACGTTCGGCCCATCTTGCGGTCCGGCGGGTTTGGAACGGCCCCGCGGCATGGGACGACCCCGCCGTGGGGATCCGCTCCTGGCCGCTGCTCCGCCAGCTCGACGGGGACCCGCTCGGGCTCGGCCGCGCGGCGCAGTCGCGACCACTCGCGCGGCCTCCGGGCCCGTACCGTCGAGGCCGACCAGGTCGTCCGCTCCGTCTGCCCGTACTGCGCCGTCGGCTGCGGCCAGCGGGTGTTCGTCGAGGACGGGCGGGTCACCCAGATCGAGGGCGACCCGGACAGCCCGATCTCGCGCGGGCGGCTGTGCCCGAAGGGCGCGGCGTCGCGCAGCCTGGTGCAGTCGCCGCGCCGGCTGCAGACGGTGCGCTACCGCCGCCCCTACGGCACGCAGTGGGAGGAGCTCCCGCTCGACCAGGCGATGGAGATGATCGCCGACCGCGTCCTCGAGACCCGGGCCGAGACGCTTCGTCGAGTGGGACGAGAACGGCGGCCCGGGTGAACCGCACGCTCGGCATCGCCCACCTCGGCGGCGCGACGCTGGACAACGAGGAGAACTACCTCATCAAGAAGCTGTTCACGGCGCTGGGCATCGTCCAGGTCGAGAACCAGGCCCGCATATGACACTCCTCCACCGTCCCCGGTCTGGGGACGTCGTTCGGCCGGGGAGGCGCCACGACCTTCCAGCAGGACCTGCAGCACTCCGACTGCATCCTGATCATGGGCTCGAACATGGCGGAGGCCCATCCCGTGGGCTTCCAGTGGGTCATGGAGGCCCGAAGGCGCGGCGCCGAGGTCATCCACGTCGACCCGCGCTTCAGCCGGACGAGCGCCAGCGCCACCCGCTACGTCGGCATCCGCCCCGGCACGGACATCGCGTTCCTCGGCGGGATCATCCGCTACATCCTCGAGAACGGGCGTGACTTCCGCGAGTACGTCCAGGCCTACACCAACGCCCGGGTGATCATCGACGAGGACTTCCGCGACACCGAGGACCTCGACGGCGCTGTTCTCGGGGTTCGAGCCCGACAACCAGACCTACGACGTCGAGCACGCTGGCAGTACGAGGGCCTCGAGATGCACGCGTCCGCCGGCCAGCGCGAGCACCGCGTCGCCGTCGGCCGAGCGACACGGCGGTCACGGCGGCATGCTCACCGCCGGCGAGGCGCCGAGCCAGGACCCGACGCTGCAGCACCCGCGCTGCGTCTACCAGCTGCTGCGGCGCCACTTCCAGCGCTACACGCCCGAGATGGTCGCCGACACCTGCGGCTGCAGCGCCGATGAGTTCGTCGCGGTGGCCGAGGCGCTGTGCCGCAACTCCGGGCGCGGAGCGCACCTCGGCCATCTGCTACGCCGTCGGCTGGACCCAGCACACCGTCGGCGTCCAGTACATCCGGGCGGCATCGATCGTCCAGCTGCTGCTGGGGAACATCGGCCGGCCCGGCGGCGGCATCCTGGCGCTGCGCGGCCACGCCTCGATCCAGGGCTCGACGGACATCCCGACGCTGTTCGACCTGCTGCCCGGCTACCTGCCGATGCCGCACGCCCACCACCCGAGAACCTGCGCCTGTACCTCGAGCGGAACGGCACCGAGACCAGCTTCTGGGCCGAGATGGACTCCTACATGGTGAGCCTTCTGAAGGCCTGGTGGGGCGACCACGCGACGCGAGGGCAACGACTACTGCTTCTCCTACCTGCCGCACCTGACCGGCGACCACTCGGCACTACCAGACGACGCTCGAGATGCTCGACGGCACGGTGAAGGGCTACTTCCTGATGGGCGAGAACCCGGCGGTCGGCTCGGCCAACGGCGGCCTGCAGCGCCGGGCCCTGGCGAAGCTCGACTGGCTCGTCGTCCGCGACCTGTTCGAGGTCGAGAGCGCCTCGTTCTGGTACGAGGGTCCCGAGATCGAGACGCGGCGAGCTGCGCCCCGAGGACATCGGCACCGAGGTGTTCCTGCTGCCGGCGGCGGCCCACACCGAGAAGGACGGGCTCGTTCACCAACACCCAGCGGCTGCTGCAGTGGCGTCACAAGGCCGTCGAGCCGCCGGGGGACGCGCGCTCCGAGCTGTGGTTCATGTTCCACCTCGGCCGGATCCTGCGCGAGCGGCTGGCCGGCTCGACCGAGCCGCGCGACCGCGGCCTCCTGAACCTCACCTGGGACTACCCGACCCACGGGCCGACCGCCGAGCCGAGCGCCGACGCGGTGCTGCACGAGATCAACGGCCACGGCCCGGACGGGCCGCTCTCGACGTACACCGAGCTGAAGGCCGACGGCTCGACGTCGTGCGGCGTCTGGATCTACTGCGGCGTGGGCCAGGACGGCGTCAACCAGGCCGCCCGGCGCACGCCGCGGCTCGAGGCAGTCCTGGGTGGCGCCCGAGTGGGGCTGGGCCTGGCCCGCGAACCGGCGCATCCTCTACAACCGGGCCTCGGCGGATCCCGACGGCAAGCCGTGGTCGGAGCGCAAGCGGTACGTCTGGTGGGACGCCGACCGGGGCGAGTGGACCGGCGAGGACGTCCCCGACTTCACCAGGACGAAGGCTCCCGACTACGTGCCGCCCGACGGCGCCCGCGGGGACGCCGCGCTCAAGGGCAGCGAGCCGTTCGTGATGCAGTCCGACGGCCTCGGCTGGCTGTTCGTGCCCGAGGGCGTGGTCGACGGCCCGCTGCCGACGCACTACGAGCCGCACGAGTCGCCGGTCGAGAACGCGTTCTACGCGCAGCAGGCCAACCCGGTGCGCGGCACCTGGTGGCGGCGCGAGAACCCCTACAACCCGTCGGCCGGCCGTCGCGGCTCGGAGCGCTACCCGTTCGTGCGTGACGACCTACCGGGTGACCGAGCACCACACCGCCGGCGGCATGTCGCGCACGCTGCCGGTGCTGTCCGAGCTGCAGCCCGAGCTGTTCTGCGAGGTGCAGCCCCGAGCTGGCCGCGCTGCGCGGCCTGCAGAACGGCGGCTGGGCCACGATCGTCACCGCCCGGACGGCGATCGAGGCGCGGGTCCTGGTCACCGAACGGATGCGCGCCGCTGCGGGTCGGCGGCCGGCACGATCCACCAGGTCGGCGTGCCGTACCACTGGGGCTACCACGGCCTGGTGACCGGCGACGTGGTCAACGACCTGTTCCCGGTGGTGGCCGACCCGAACGTGCGCATCCAGGAGAGCAAGGCGGCGACCTGCGACATCCTGCCCGGGCGGCGCCCGCGCGGGCCGGCGCTCCGCCGCTTCGTGGACGAGCACCAGCCGCCCGAGCGGAGGCCGGGCCGTGAGCATCGACCTGCGAACGCCGTCCTGGCCCGGCTCCTACGGCGACGAGGCCCAGCCGCGGATGGGCTTCTTCACCGACACCAGCGTGTGCATCGGCTGCAAGGCCTGCGAGGTGGCCTGCAAGGAGTGGAACATGCTGCCCGCGGACGCCATGGGCCTCACGGGCATGTCCTACGACAACACCGGCGAGCTCGGCGCCTCGACGTGGCGCCACGTGGCGTTCGTGGAGCAGGACCGGCCGCTGCGGGTGCCGCAGGACGACGATGGCGACGGTGCGGACGGCCTGCGCTGGCTGATGAGCTCGGACGTCTGCAAGCACTGCACCAGGGCCGCGTGCCTCGAGGTCTGCCCGACGGGCGCCCTGTTCCGCACCGAGCTCGGCACGGTCGTGGTGCAGGACGACGTCTGCAACGGCTGCGGGTACTGCATCCCCGCCTGCCCGTTCGGCGTCATCGACAAGCGCGAGGACGACGGCCGGGCGTTCAAGTGCACGCTCTGCTACGACCGGACGCGCGAGGGCCTGACGCCCGCCTGCGCCCAGGCCTGCCCGACCGAGTCGATCCAGTACGGCCCGCTCGACGAGCTGCGCGAGCGGGCCGAGGCCCGGCTCGAGGCCGTGCGCACGGAGGGCTTCGACGGCGCCCACCTGTACCTGAACAGGCCCGACGACGGGATCGACGGCGCCGGCGCCTTCTTCCTGCTGCTGGACGAGCCCGAGGTGTACGGGCTGCCGCCCGACCCGGTCGCGCCGACGGCGGAGCAGCGCGGCGCCTGGCTCGCCGCCGCGGCCGCCGGCGGCCGGCCTCGTGGCCGGACTGGCGGCGGCGTTCGCCGGGACGGCGGGCGTGAGCAGGGACAAGCCGGCCGCGGCCAGGGTGCGGCTGAGCGAGCCGCCCGCCGGCGTCGACTCCTACTACGGCCGGCCGATCGTCAAGCCGCCGGTCTGGGAGCCCGAGATCGCCTGGTACTTCTTCGCCGGCGGCCTCGCGGGCGGCTCGGCCTCGCTGGCCCTGGCCGCACGCCTGGCCGGGAACGAGCCGCTGCGCCGCTCGGCGTCCCTCGTGGCCGCGGCGGCGACGAGCGCCTGTCCGCCGCTCCTGATCAAGGATCTCGGGCGGCCCGAGCCGCTTTCACCACATGCTGCGGGTGCTGCGGCCGACGTCCCCGATGAGCGTCGGCACCTGGATCCTGACGCCGTTCGGGGCCGCCTCGACGACCGCCGCGCTGCTCGACCGGATCGGGCGGCTGCGCGGCCTGCAGCGGGCCGCCGAGACCGTCGCCGGCGGGCTCGGCCCGGCGGTGTCGACGTACACCGCCGTGCTCGTGGGCACCACCTCGATCCCGGCCTGGCACCGCGGCCGCTTCGAGCTGCCGTTCGCCTTCGCCGGCTCGGCCGCCGCCAGCGCCGCCGGCGCGGCCCTGGTGCTCACGCCGCCCGCCCACTCCGGCCCGGCCCGGCGCCTGCTGCTCGGAGCACTGGCCAGCGAGGCGGTGGCCGTGGAGACGATGACCCGCCGGCTCGGGCCGCTCGCCGAGCCGTACCACCAGGGCAAGGCGGGGCGGTACCACCAGGCCGCCCGGGTGCTCAACGGCGCGGCCTTCGCGCTGGGCCTCGGACGCCGGCGCCGCCCGCTGCAACGGCTCGCCGGCACGCTCGCCCTGGCCGGCTCGGCGTGCACCCGGTTCGCCGTCTACGAGGCCGGGTTCGGCTCGGCGATCGATCCCCGCTACGTGGTCGAGGAGCAGCGCGGCCGCATGCGGAAGCTGCCGTAGCTCGGGCCTTCCCGCCCCGCACGAGCGGAACCCATCCGTTTCGCTGCCGCAGGGACGGGCACGGATCGGGTGAACGGTTCCAGTACCGTGCCGAGCGAGAGGTCATGCCCGAATACCACGTCCCAGCGGTTCCCGAGAGCGTATCCGCAGCTGCGCGCTGCGGTGTCCGAGCTCGCCCGCGAGCTGGGGGTGGACGACCGAGACCCTGGCCAACGTGCGGCTCGCCCTGACCGAGGCGCTGGCCAACGCGCTGGCCCACGGCTACCACGACGACGACGGCACGATCGAGGTCGACGCCCACGCGGCCCCGCCGGTGCTCGTGGTGTCGGTCCGCGATTTCGCTGGCCGCAGGGACGGGCAACGGGCTGCACGGGTGAACGGTTCCAGTACCGTGCCGAGCGAGAGGCCATGCCCGAGTACCACGTCCCAGCGGTTCCCGAGAGCGTTCCGCAGCTGCGCGCTGCGGTGTCCGAGCTCGCGCGCGAGCTGGGCGTGGACGACGAGACGCTGGCCAACGTGCGGCTCGCGCTGACCGAGGCGCTGGCCAACGCGCTGGCCCACGGCTACCACGGTGACGACGGCACGATCGAGGTCGACGCCCACGCGGCCCCGCCGGTGCTCGTGGTGTCGGTCCGCGACCGGGGCGTCGGGGTGGCCAACGCGCTGCCGAGCTCGGGGCTCGGGATGGGCCTGAAGCTGATCGCCGCCTGCACCGAGGACCTGCGGATCTGGGAGCCGCTCGACGGCGGCACCGAGGTGCGCATGGCCTTCCCCCTGCAGGGCGCCCGCGTCCTGCCCGCAGCGCTCAGGGCCTGACGGCCTCGAGCAGGCGGTCGACGTCCGCCTCGTCGTTGTACAGGTGGAACGCCGCACGGATCCGGCCGGCTCGCTGCGAGACCTTGATCCCGGCCTGCGTCAGCCGCTCCTCGGCGCCCGGCGCGTCGAGCCCCACGATCGCGGAGTCCGACGGCTCGAGGCCGAGCCCGGCCCGGCAGCGGTTGGCCAGGGCGACGTCGTGCGCCCGGATGGCCTCGATGCCGACGCCCTCGATCACCCGGAGCGCGGGGTCGGCGCCGACCCACGCGAACCAGGCCGGTGAGGAGTCGAGCCGGCGCGCGTCGCGGGCCTGCTCGGGCCCGTCGCCGCGGAAGTAGAACGAGGCGTACGGGTCCTCGCCGGAGAACCAGCCGGCGGCCAGCGCGGGGATCGCGTCGAGCCGGCTGCGCCGCACCGTCAGGTAGGCCGTGCCGCGCGGCGAGAGGAGCCACTTGTAGCCGGCGCACACCAGGAAGTCGATCCGGCTCGCGTCGATCGGCAGCCAGCCGCAGCCCTGGGAGCCGTCGACCAGCACCAGCGCGCCGTGGGCCTCGGCCACCTCGGCCAGGGCGTCGAGATCGCACACCGCCCCGCCCGCGGACTGCACCGCCGACACCGCCACCAGCGTGGTCCTCGGGCCGACCGCGTCGACCAGCCCCTCGAGCGGCACGGCCTCGACCCGCACCCCGCGGCCGGCGTGGATCGCGAACGGCATCGGGACGGAGCTGAAGTCGCCCTCGGCGGTCAGCACCTGCGCGCCGTCGGGCAGCGAGGCCGCGACGAGCCCGACGAGCTCGGACACCGTGGACCCGATGGCCACGTCGCCCGGCCCGACGCCGACCAGCCGGGCGAACGTCGCCCGGGCGCGCTGGGCGGCGCCGCTCCACTCGACCCAGTCGCCCGTTCCGTCGCGCCACTCGCCGAGCACCTCGGCCAGGCGCTCGCGCACCGGCGCCGGCGGCAGCCCGTAGGTCGCCGAGTCGAGGTAGGTGCCGGTGGGGACGAACAGCCGGCGGGCCTCGGCGATGCTCTGCGTCACGCGGCAGATCAGAGCAGATCCGCCGTGTCCCTGCCGCGTGCGAGGGGTACCCTTGCAGGTGTGGAGATCGCCGTCGTGGTGCTCGCGCTCGCGCTGGCCGTGGTGCTCGCCTGGGCGCTTCGGCTGTCGCAGGAGCGCCGCGAGCTGCGCGAGATGCTGTCGGCGCCGGCCGACCTGCCGACCGCCGTCGCCCTGAAGCGCCTGCTGCGCACCACGGTGCACCGCGACCAGCTCTCGACCGCCCGCTTCTCGCGCGAGTCGGTGATGGAGGCCTGCCCGTTGCCGGTCCTGGCCATCGACCCGGACGTCCGGGTGGCCCGGGCCAACGCCGCCGCCGACGCCGCGTTCGGCGGGCCCATCGGCGGCCGCTCCGTCGAGGAGCTCTCGGCGGTGCTGCACGACGCGAGCGCGGCCGTGCTCGGCGGCCCGCCCGTCGCCAACGTCGAGCTGCGCGGCCCCGACGGCCGCATCTGGCTCGCCTCGCTGCGCTCCTACCCCGCCGGCCCCGGCCGGGCCGCCGTCGCCGTGCTCTCGGACGTCTCCGAGCAGGTGGACTACCGCGAGGCCCGGCGCGTCTTCTCGGCGGCCGTGTCGCACGAGCTGCGCACGCCGCTGCAGCGCATCCGCGGCCTGGTCGAGACCCTCGGCCTGCCGCTCGACGAGGAGGAGCGCCAGGAGCTCACCGACGCCGTCCAGGACGAGGTCGTGCACATGCGCGAGCTCATCGACGAGATGCTGCTGCTCGCGGCCCTCGACCGCGGCCAGGGCGCCATCGCCGAGGCCGAGACGGACGCCGGCGAGGTCGCTGCGATGGTCGTCGAGGAGCGGCGCGAGCGCGCCGAGAGCGCGGGCATGCAGCTCTCGGTGGTCGCCTCGCCGGGCCTGAGCATGCCGATCGCCGACTCGCTCCTGCGGGTCGTCGTCGGCAACGTGCTCGACAACGCGATCAGGCACGCCGGCGAGGGCGCCGAGATCGAGGTCACCGTGCGCGGGCGCGCCGGCGAGGTCGAGATCGGCGTGACCGACAACGGCGTCGGCATCGCCGAGGACCACCTGCCGCACGTCTTCGAGCGCTTCTTCCGCGGCGACGCCTCCCGGGCCACGCCCGGCACCGGCCTGGGGCTCGCGATCGTGAAGCACGTCGTCGAGGCCCACGGCGGCCGGGTCATGCTGAGCAGCCGCCCGGGCGAGGGCACCTACGTGCGGCTGCTGGTGCCGGAGGCGCCGGTGCCGCTGGTCCGCGAGCCGAGGCTAGCTGGCGGCGGCGTGCGGCTCGCGCTCGGCTGCTGCCGGCGCGTCGGCCTCGGCCTCGACCGCGTCGGCGGGCTGCTCCGCGGCGCCGCCCTCGAGCGCCGGCTCGGCCGCGAAGCGGTAGCCGATGCCGTAGTGCGTGTGCACGTAGGCGAACGGCGAGTCTGCGAGCTTCTCGCGGAGCTTCTTGACGCAGACGTCGACCGAGCGGTCGCGCGGCCGGTACGGGACGCCCCAGACGCGCTGCAGGAGGGCGTCGCGGGTCATGACCCGGCCCTGGTTCTCGGCGAGCGTCCAGAGCAGGCGGAACTCGGTCGGCGTGAGCCGCGGGTCGCGCTCGAGGCCCGACGCCTCGTCCACCAGGAGGGCCCGCTGCTGGTCGGGGTCGATCAGCAGGCCCTGCACCCGCACCGGCTCCGGGCGCAGGCTCGGCCGGGCGGCGACGGTGCGGCGGAGGGCCGCCTGGATGCGGGCCACGAGCTCGGCCATCCCGAACGGCTTGGCCAGGTAGTCGTCGGCCCCGATCTCGAGCGCCCGGACCTTGTCGGCCTCGGAGGCGCGTGCAGAGACGATCAGGATCGGCATCTCGAGCCCCTCGGCGCGGGCGCGGGCCGTGAGCGTCCAGCCGTCCAGCGTCGGGAGCATGAGATCGATGACACACGCGTCAGGCCGCCCGAAGCGGAGACGGCGAAGCCCGAGCTCCCCGTCGGCGGCCCACTCGACGTCCATCCCCGCCTGGCGGAGATGGGCCGAGATGGTGCGGGCGATGATGGCGTCGTCCTCGACGATCAACACGAGCGGCATGTCACATGACCCTAATACCGCTCGTTCGTGCGATGGGGGGAGCGGTGGTGGACAACTGGTGAAGATGTGGCTAACTCAACGAGAGCGAACCGCGGCGAATCGGTACCCCACGCCACGGTGGCTGTGCAGGTAGCGGTGGGGCGACGCGGCGAGCTTGTGGCGGATCCGGGTCACCACGGCGTCGATGCGGCGGTCGCGCGGCGGTAGCGGCCCGCCGTGCAGCGCGGCGTGCAGCTCGCTGCGGGCGACCACCTGGTCGGCCCGGTCGGCGAGGTAGTGCAGGAGACGGAACTGCATGGACGTGAGGTGGGCGTCGAGCTCGCTGCCGTCGTGATCGGCGAAGCGAACGCGCTGCTCGTCGACGTTGACCACGAGCCCGGGGAAGCGGAGCTCGGCCGGGTCGGCGGCGGGGACGACCCGCTCGCCCCGCAGCAGGCGCTCGAGATGCTCGAGGTGCGTTCCGAGCGGGAACGGTCGGGCCAGCAGGTCGGCGGCAGCCTCGCCCAGGGCGTACACGCTGTCCTCCTCTGCGGTCAGCGCGTCGACCACCACCACCCGGACCTGGCCCAGGTGGTGCTGCGGCCCGCGCCGGCGGGCCAGCAGCACCTCGATGTCGGCGGCCAGCCGGCTGTCGTCGGCGACCACCAGAACGTACCGCCCGCCGGCGCGGGCACTCCGGCTCAGGTCGTGATCTTCGCGATCGTGGTCTTGTCGATGGTCAGGATGCGCTTGGGCAGCGGGGCGAACGCCAGCGGCGGCCCGAACTTCTGGCCGGTGGTGACCGCGTAGTTCAGGAACTGCTTCAGCAGGGCAGCCTTCGGCGAGTGGTGCGGCACGAGGGCGTAGGTGAAGGTCGACATCGGGTAGGCCGTCGGAGCCGTGCTCGGCGGGTTGACGATCGAGATCGCGTTCGATGCCGGGACGTTCTCGACCGTCGCCGCGGCGGCGCTGATGCTGGCCACGTTCGGGACGACGTACTTGTTGGCGGCGTTCCGGACGAGGGCGTACGACATCTTGTTCTGCAGGACGTACGAGATGGCGATGTAGCCCAGGGCGCCCTTGGTCTTCTGGACGACCGCGGCGACGCCGTCGTTGCCCTTGCCGCCGACGCCGGTCGGGAAGCTCACCTGGGTGGCGTTGCCGACCGCCGAGCGCCACGACGGGCTGGTCTGCGACAGGAAGTCGGTGAACACGTAGGTGTCACCCGAGCCGTCGGAGCGGTACACCGGGGTGACCGCCAGGTGCGGCAGCTTGATCTTGGTGTTCAGGATCTTCAGGGCCGGGTCGTCCCAGAACTTGATCTTCCCGAGGTACATGCGGGAGAGGACGAGACCGCTCACGTGGATGTTCTTGACGCCCGGCACGTTGATGGCCACGAGCGTCGCCGCGAGGGCCCACGGGACCTGCAGGACGTCCTT
The DNA here is from genome assembly GCA_963794695.1 of uncultured Actinomycetes bacterium. Taxonomy (GTDB): domain Bacteria; phylum Actinomycetota; class Thermoleophilia; order Gaiellales; family JALYLC01; genus CAWCFJ01. The sequence goes on from CAWCFJ010000003.1 coordinate 220,447, forward strand.
GGCCGCCGAGGCCTGGTCGGCGGTCATCGGCGCGTCCGAGGCGCCGAAGTCGACGGTGCGGGCGGTCACCTGGGCGATGCCGCCGCCGGACCCGATCGGGCCGTAGGTCACGCTGTTCCCCGTGCTCTTTCCCCAGTCGTCAGCCCACGACGACATGATCGGAGCAACGAGCGTGCTCCCGGCTCCTACGAGCTGCTCGCCCTGGGGCTGGGCTGCAGCGGCGGTCGTACCGAGGGCCGCCACCGTCGCGAGCGACAGGGAGATGCTCGCCACGCCAGCCGCGGCTGTTCGGCGGCTGCAGGCCATGATGCGCATGTTCATGGGTCGTACACTGCCCGCCCGCGTGCAACGAGTGGGAGAACGACCGGCCAACACTTGGTGACACTCTGGTGAAAATCAGTCGAGGCGGCGGTGGCTCGCATCCGTGAACTCGCGGAACTCGCCTGTCAGAAGGTAGGCCACCTGCTCTCCGACGTCCACGGCGTGGTCGCCGATGCGCTCGAGCGAGCGCGCGACGAACACCATCGGCAGGGCCCACTCCCGCAGGTCGGAGTCGCCGGCCACCAGGGTGACGCGCTCGACGAAGCGGCGGTTGGTGTCGTCGATCAGCTCGTCGAGCTCGACGAGGCTCTCGGCGCCCGGGAGGTCGCGGCGGGCGAGCGAGTCGAGCGCGACCTTGATCATGATCTCGACGCGCTCGCCGCACTCCGACAGGGCCTCGAGCAGGAGGTCGTCGCGGCGCACGGCGCGGGCCGCCCGCTTCGACACCTCGGCGATGCTGACGCAGTAGTCGGCCATCCGCTCGAGGTGCAGGTTCGTGTGCAGCACCGCGAGCACCAGGCGAAGGTCCCCGGCCACCGGGGTCTGGCGGGCCAGCAGCGACTCGATCCGCTGGGCGATGCTCAGGTAGCGCCGGTCGATGTCGTCGTCGAACGCGATGACCGCGTCCGCCACCTCCAGGTCGCGGTCCTGCACCGCGTCGAGCGCGCCACGCAGAGCGCGCAGCACGAGGCTTCCCTCCTCCTGCAGCTCCGCTTCGAGCCGGTCCAGCTCCTCGCGGAACGTCGTCCTCATCCGAAGCGGCCGGTGACGTAGTCCTCGGTGCGCTTGTCGGCCGGCTTCGTGAAGATCTTCTGGGTGTCGTCGTACTCGACGAGGACGCCGGAGCGCCGGCCCTCGCTGACGTCCAGGCTGAAGAAGGCGGTGCGGTCGGCCACGCGGGCCGCCTGCTGCATGTTGTGGGTCACGATCACCAGCGTGTAGTCGTTCTTGAGCTGGTGCATCGTCTCCTCGATGCTGGCCGTGGCGATCGGGTCGAGGGCCGAGGCCGGCTCGTCGAGCAGCAGCACGTCGGGCTCGATGGCGAGCGCCCGGGCGATGCACAGCCGCTGCTGCTGGCCGCCCGAGAGCGAGAGCGCGCTGACCTTGAGCCGGTCCTTGACCTCGTCCCACAGGGCCGCCTCGCGCAGGGCCTTCTCGACCCGCTCGTTCAGGCCCTTCTTCATGCCGAGGATGCGGGGCGCCCAGGCGATGTTGTCGAAGATCGACTTGGGGAACGGGTTCGGCCGCTGGAACACCATGCCGATGCGGCGGCGCACCTCGACCCGGTCGACGCCGTCGCCGTACAGGTCGACGCCGTGGTAGTCGAGCTTGCCCGTCAGAGCGAAGCCCGGGACGGTGTCGTTCATCCGGTTCAGGCAGCGCAGGAAGGTGCTCTTGCCGCAGCCCGACGGGCCGATGACCGCGGTGACCAGGTTCTCGTAGATCTTCAGCGAGACCCCGTCGATCGCCCGCACCTTGCCGTAGTTGACGCCGACGTCGTCGGCCTCGAAGACGACCTCGCGCCCGCTGATCGGGGCGGCGATGGTCCGGGTGACCTCGACGGTGGTCGGCACGGGTGCGTTCTCGACATCGACGTCGGCCATCGAACTCTCCTGGTAGCTCATGCTCGGGATCCGCGCCGGCTGCGCGCCAGCAGGGCCCGCGCGATCAGGCTCGTGACGAGCACGAAGCCCATCAGCACGAGCGCCGCGGCCCAGGCGCGCGCGTGGTCGTCCGGCGACGGCGACTCCGAGAGGGTGAAGATCGTCACGGGGATGTTGGCCAGCGCGTGCGACGGATCGGTGCTGACCTGGTTCGCGAAGATGGAGGACGTGAAGAGCAGCGGCGCGGTCTCGCCGGCGGCGCGGGCGACGGCCAGGATCGTGCCGGTGAGGATGCCGCCGAGGGACGCCGGCAGGACGATGCCGAGCGTGGTGCGCCAGCGGCTGACGCCGAGCGCCGCGGCGCCCTCGCGCTGGTGGCGCGGCACGAGCTGCAGCGCCTCCTGCGAGGCCCGGGCGACCAGCGGCAGCATGATGATGGCCAGGGCCAGCGAGGCGGCGTAGGCGCTCTGCTGGTGGCCGACCACGAGCAGGCCGAAGATGAAGACGCCGATCACGATCGACGGCAGCCCGTTCAGCAGGTCGAGCGCCAGGCGGATCAGCTGGGCCGAGCGGCGGTCGGCGAACTCCGTCAGGAAGAGCGCCACCAGCACGCCGACCGGCAGCGCCAGGAGGGTGGCGATCCCGACGATGATGGCCGTGCCGACGATGGCCGGGGCGATCCCGCCGCCGGACTGGCCGAAGAGCGCCGGGTCCTTGGTGAAGAAGTCGATCGAGAGCGCGCTCCAGCCCCGGCGGGCGACCGAGAGCACGACCAGCACGAGCAGGGCCACGGCCACGATCGCGGCGACCGTGGCCAGGGCCTCCATCAGCCAGTTGACGCGCTGGCGGCGACGCAGGTTGCCGGTCGGCTGCAGGGAGAACGGCTGGGATGCCACTACGAGAGGCCGCCCGACTGGTACTCGAAGCGCCGCACGATCCACTGGGCCAGCAGGTTCGCGACCAGGCCGATGACCAGCAGGATCACCGCCAGGTAGAAGAGCGAGGCGATCTGCATGTTGCTGGTGGCGCCCTGGAACTGGCTCGCGATGCGGCTGGCCAGGGTGTCGGCGGGCGGGAACAGCGAGACGTTGATCGCGGTCGCGCCGCCGATGACCTGGGTCACCGCGATGGCCTCGCCGAGGGCCCGGCCGAGGCCGAGGATGACGGCGGCGGCGATGCCAGGGCGGGCCGACGAGAGGATCGACGCCGCGCACCATCTCCCAGCGCGTCGCGCCGAGCGCCAGCGCGCCCTCCTCGAGCTCGTTCGGCACGGCCAGGAAGAGGTCGCGGCTGATGCTGGCGACGATCGGGAGCACCATGATCGCCAGGATCACGCCGGCGGTGAACATGCCGGTGGCGTACGGGGTGTCGCCGAACAGCGGGATGAAGCCGAGCCAGTCGTGCAGCCACGGCTCGACGTGGTCCTGCATGATCGGGCCGAGCACCAGGATGCCCCAGAGTCCGAGGACGACGCTCGGGATCGCCGCCAGCAGCTCGACCAGCGAGCCGATGACGCCGCGCACCCCGCGCGGGGCGAGCTCCGACAGGTAGAGGCCGATGGCGATGCCGAGCGGGGTCGCGATGAGCAGCGCGATGGCCGACGTCACCACGGTGCCGAAGAGGAACGTGCCGGCGCCGAAGACGTTGGTGACCGGGTTCCAGGTCGTGCCGGTCAGGAAGCCGAGGCCGAACTTCTCCACGGCCGGACGGGCGCCGTCGATGATCTGGTAGGCGATCTCGACGATCGCGATCACGGTGACGATCGCAGCGAGGATCGTCAGCGTCTTGAGGGCGATGTCCGCGAACCGGTCGAACGGCCGGCGTCCGCGCAGGGTCACTCGTTCGGTGGAGGTCGCCACAGCGCGGCCAGCCTACGCGGCTGACAGGCCGGGATCGACACTTTCACCAGTCTTTCACCAAATGGCTACCGTCCGCTCCCCATCTGGCGTCAGATCAGGCGAAGAGCGCCCGGACGGGCGCTGCCAATTGTCAGCGCGAGAGGATCGCGACCCGCTCGTAGCGGGCGCAGCGGCGGGCGGCGCGCTCGAGCTCGGCGCGGGTGGCGGCCTCGGCGACCACGTCGCCGTCGACGACGAGCTGGAAGCGGGTGGGGGCGGTGCTGGTGGACGTGCGCATCGGTGGAGCTCCTGCTAGGGCGATCGCCACGGAACGGAACGCCGCGGCACTACCCCTATCGGGCGATACGGGCTTCGCCATGAGGGCTTCACGCCCTTCCAGCCGTCAGTCGTCGTCGAACGCGAGCAGGTCGTAGGGGTGGCGGCGCGGAAGGGTCACCGTGAGCAGGAGCTCGGTCGGCGCCTCGCGCTCCACCCGCAGCTCGCGGAGGAGGACGCGGATCAGCGGGGTGCTGGCCTGTCCGTGCAGCGGCCAGCGGGGCGTGTTCTGCTGCTCCATGGTAGGTGACGCTAGGCGATCCGCCCGTCCGGATGGGAGAAGCCGCGGTGGCCAGACGGTGAAGATGCTGCAAACCGCGGCCCTTCACCAGAGCGCAACCGGATCCTCACCGCCTGTCCTCCCATCCCGGCGGGGAGGCTGCCTAGCCTGAGGTCTCCGGGGCTCTCCTCCCCTAGACAGCCCCTCTGCCCCCCATCGAGGCCCGGGTGCGTGACTGGCCCGGGCCTCGATCCCGTCAACCGGCGAGCACGGCGCGGCCGTCGTCGGTGAGCTCGTAGCGCTCGCCGGCCTGCCGGATCAGCGGGGGCCGAGAGGCGGCGAGCCGGTCGAGCCGGCGGAAGGCCCAGACGTCGCCCTCGAAGGGGGCCTCCTCCGCCTCCTGGGCAGCCAGGAACAGCTCGACGCGCGTGCGCGGCCCGTCGAGCAGCGGCTGCAGCAGCTGGCGGTCGGAGCGCGACAGCCCGTTCGCGTCGGGCCGCTCCTCGAGCAGCCGAAGGAGCGCGGCCCGCAGGAACGGCAGCGCGCTCGTGTCCCGCTGCAGGAACGCCTCGACGGCGTCCGGGTCAGGCGACCGCACCGCATCCCAGCCGGCGCTGGCCAGCGCCAGCACGTCGGGCCCGACCGGGCGGCGCTGCGGCCACAGCGTCTCGAGCTCCTCCGCGCTGAGCTCGCCGAGGCCCCGGAAGTCGGGGTGCCCGGGGAACGTCCCGACGGCGATCAGCTCGAGCGACGACCCTTCGCCGGCCAGCGCCAGCGCCTGCAGCAGCTGCAGCTGGTCGTACAGGTCGTGCTCGAACCACAACACGACGTGCGTGCCGTCCGCCAGCGCCTGCAGGAAGCGGCGGTCGCGTGCCTCGAGCTGCGCCAGGATCGCGCCCTCGTCGCCGAAGCCGCAGCCGCTCAGGAACGCCGCCCGCAGCTCGCGCTGGCGTGCGGGATCGACCAGCGGCAGCGGCCCGGCGTAGAGGACGTCCTGCCAGGCCAGCACCTCTCCGCCGAGCCCGGTGCGGGCGAGCGTCCCGCCCGCGCTGTCGCCGTTGGTGACGTGGAGGATCCCGATGCGCCGACTCTAGTACGGTCGCACGGTGTCGAACGGCCGGGCCACGATCCGCCGCCTGGCGCTGGCGCGGGCGGTCAGCGGCAGCGGCACGACCGCGGCCTACGTCGCGCTGAGCTACATCGTCTACCGCGACACCCACTCCGCCGTCTGGGTGTCGGTGGCCATCATGGCGACCTTCGGCGTGGCCGGCCTGACGGCCCCGGTGTCCGGCTGGGTCGGCGACCGCTACGACCGCCGCCGGGTGATGATCGCGAGCGACCTGACGGCTGCCGCGCTGTCGGTCGGCGTCGCCGCCGCGTCGGGCACCACGTGGCTGATGGTGGCCCTGACCCTGGCCGTGTCGCTGGCCGAGGCGCCGTTCTTCCCCGCCTCCTCGGCCGCCATCCCGAACCTCGTCGACGAGCGAGGACCTGGCCTGGGCCAACGGCCTGCTCGCCGCCAGCCGCTCGGTCGGGGTGCTCGCCGGGCCGGTGCTCGGCGGGGTGACCGTCGCGCTCCTCGGCGCCGGCGGCGCGTTCCTGTGCAACGCCGCCTCGTTCCTGGTCAGCGCGGCGCTCGTCGCCGCCGCGCACGGCAGCTTCAGCGCCGCGGCCCACGGCCGGGTGCTGCCCGACGCCAGCGGTCTCTCGGCCGGCTACCGCTTCCTCTGGCGCGACCGCGTCGCCCGCATCGTCTCGCCGGCGATGGGGCTGCTGTTCCTGGGGATGGGCCTCGGGATGACCGCCGACGCCCCGCTGATCGCGCGGCTGCACGGCGGGGCGCTGAGCTACGCCGCCCTGATCGTCGCCTGGGGCGCCGGGGAGATCGCCGGCGGCCTGCTCTTCCCCCGGGTGGCGCGGCGGCTGCACACCACGCTCTCGGAGGTGCGGGCGCTCGGCGTCGCGCTGCTCGGGGTGGCCGTCGGGATGGGCGGGATCGTCGCCTGGCCCCACCTGTGGTTCGTGCTCCTGGTCACCGCGGCCGGCGGGCTGTTCGCCGCGCCGACGTTCGTCCTGCGGCAGGGCCTCCTGCAGAAGCGCACCCCGGACGCGCTCCGCAGCCGGGTGATCGCCGCGGTCGACACGCTCAGCGACGGCGGCCAGATCGTCGGCCTGGTCGCCGCCGGCGCGGTCGTCGGCGCGCGCGGCCCGCTGGCGGCCTACGGGGCGTCGGGCCTGGTGGTGGCCTCGGCCGGGCTCGTGGTGCTGGGGCTGTCGGCCACCGCCGGCTTCGTCGCGTCCAGCGAGGAGAGCCCGCTGCCCGAGCCGCCGGCAGTCGGCTCGGCCCGCTTCCCGCACGTCGCCGCGGAGCAGACGGACCCGGCCTGACCAGCAACTCACAGGTTGCGTATACTCGGCGCATGGACGCTGACGAGGAGCTGCTGCGCCGGGCCTACGCCGCCTTCAACGCCCGCGACGTCGAGGCCGCCGTGGCGCTGATGCACGAGGACGTCGACTGGCCCAACGGGATGGAGGGCGGCCGGGTGCACGGCCGGGACGGCGTCCGGGCGTACTGGACGCGCCAGTTCGGCCTGATCGACGCCCACGTCGACCCGGAGGCCTTCCGGCACGCGGACGGCCGGGTCGAGGTGCGCGTCCACCAGGTCGTGCGGAACCTCGACGGCGACGTCCTCTCGGACGGCCACGTCCAGCACGCCTACACGCTGCGCGACGGCCTCGTCGAGCGCATGGACATCGAGCCGGCCTAGCCGGCGTTCAGGACGCGCTGCAGCCGGTGGAACGTCGGCCGGAAGCCGCGCGCCGGCCAGAACCGGCTCGCCTGCAGGTTCGCCATCCGCCAGTCGACGTCGACCCACTCGCGCCCGGCGGCCTTCGCCTGGCGCAGCGCGTCGTGGGCCAGCGCGACGCCGATCCCCTGGCCGCGCACCTCGGGCAGCGTGGCCATCACGGCCAGGTGGATCGAGCCCTCGGGGCGGAACAGCCCGGCGGGCTGGTCGTGCAGCGCGACGAAGCCGACGACCCGGCCGCGCTGCTCGGCCACCCGGTAGATGACGTCGGGCTCGGGCAGCGTCTCCTCCCAGTCGCGCAGCACCTGCGTCGTCGTCCGGCACGGGCAGGCCGGTGAAGGTCGGCGACCCGCGCTGGTGGCGCTGGATCTCGGTCTTCAGCGGCAGGGCGGCCCGCACGTCCTCGACGGTGCCCGGCCGGATCAGCGTGCCCTCGGGCAGGACCGGCTCGGGCGCCCCGCTCTGCCGCAGCGCCTGCACCTGCATGTGGCCGAACGCGAGCCGGAACCAGGGGTCCGCGAGCTCTGGCTCGGCCGGGACCAGGGCCAGGTGGAGCCGCGCGCCGGCCTCGAGCGGCGGCCGGGGCCAGCGCGGCGTACAGGTCGCGCACCGCCTCGCCGTCCGAGAACGCGTAGCCGGCCTCGTCGACCCAGGCGTGCGGGCCCCAGTGCGCGTTCTCGGCCCGGCGCAGGATCAGGTAGGCGACGACCTCGCCGCCGCGCACCGCGACGAGGCCGGTCGCCTGCTCCTGGTCGAGCGCCGCCCGCACCGCGGCGCCCGGGTCGTCGAGCACCGGCAGCAGCGGCTCGTGCTGGCGGTGCGCGGCGTGCCGGGCCGCGAGCAGGCTCGCGGCCGCGTCGAGGTGCGTGTCGTCGAGCGGCTCGAGTCCCGGCGTCACGGGCTACGGCGCGATGGTCTCGACCTTGCTGACCACGTCGATGGCGTCGACCGAGGCGAGGTCCGAGCCGGGCCCGCCGATGACGGTGTCGATCTCGCCGTCGAGCGCGAACAGCCGGTCGTCGCCGCGGCCGCCGTCGAGGTGGTCGCTGCCGGCGCCGCCGGTGAGCTGGTCGTCTCCGGCGCCGCCCTTCACGAAGTCGTTCCCGTCACCGCCGTCGAGGAGGTCGTCCCCGCCGGCCCCGGTGATCGAGTCGGACCCGCCGAAGCCCATGATCGTGTCGCTCCCGGCCGCGCCGACGAGCTCGTCGCTCTCGTTGCCGCCGAGCAGCGTCGCGCCCTGGCCCTGGGTGGTGAAGAACGGCTGGGGGTCGGGCTTGTTGCGGCCCGAGGCCAGCACCAGGAACTCGTCCGTCGGCCCGCCGGTGCCCGCGCCACCCTGGCCGGAGAGCACGCCGCCGCCGCCGTTGGCGCCGAGGAACAGGTTGCCGATCGGGTCGGCGAAGACCAGGTCGAGCCCGTCGCCGGCGCCGAAGTTCACGCCGTCCTGGCCGACGGTGTAGTGCACCGGACTCCGGCCGTCGCCGACCAGGAAGAGCGTGCCGCCGAGGATGTGCCACTCGATGCGCAGGCCGTGGAACCGCTCGGGCGCGTCGATCTCGAGCTGGTCGGAGCCGACGCCGAGCCCGGCCCGGATGACGACCTTGCGGGCCTCGGGCGGGCCGCACAGCGCGAGCTTCGAGACGCTCCCGTCGGCGTTGTCGCCGAGCACCGTGACCCGGATGGTCTGGGAGGCCGCGTCGTAGCGGCAGCCGACGTCCGCCGAGGCGGTGGAGGGAACGAGGAAGGCGGCGGAGCCCGCCGCGAACGCGAAGGGGAGCAGCCGGTTGGAATGCATGAGCGACGAAGCTAGCGAGCGCTCACTTTCCGCGCCATCCCCAGTTCTGGGTGGTCGTCAGCCCCACGAGAGCGGTCATCGGCGCCCGCTCCGCCTACCCCCGACGGCTCCGATGGACCAGAATCTCGCGCGTGAGCGACGTCGAGCTCTCGTACACCAGCGCGGCGGAGCTGTCCCGCCTGCTGCACGCCCGCCGCGTCTCGGCCGTCGAGGTCGTGCAGAACGCGCTCGACCGGATCGCCGAGACCAACCCGGCGCTGAACTTCTGCACCGACGTCTACGCCGAGCAGGCCCTCGACGCGGCCCGCGAGGCCGACCGTCGCGAGCCGACCGGACGGCTGCACGGCGTGCCGTTCGCGCTCAAGGACGTCACTCCCGCGCGCGGGCAGCTCGTGACCTACGGCTCGCACGCGTTCGACCTGATCCCGAGCCGGGACGCGGTGATCGCCGCCCGCCTGCAGGCGGCCGGGGCGATCCTGGTGGCCCGCACCACGACGCCCGAGCTGGCCCACTCGAGCTACACCCGCAGCCCGCGCTTCGGCGTCACCCGCAACCCGTGGGACCCGAGCCGCACCCCGGGCGGGTCGAGCGGCGGCTCGGCGGTCGCCGTGGCCACCGGCTGCGTGCCGTTCGCCGAGGGCTCCGACATGGGCGGCTCGATCCGGATCCCGGCCTCGTACTGCGGGATCGTCGGACTCAAGCCGAGCTTCGGCCGGATCCCGCTCGAGTTCCTGCCGTCGCTCACCGACCACATCCACCACGTCGGCCCGCTCGCCCGGAGCGTCGACGACGCCCGGCTGTTCCTGGCCGTGACCCAGGGGCCCGACGACCGCGACCCGCTCTCGCTGCCCGGCGTGCTGGAGCTCGACCGGCCGCTCTCGGGCGACGTCCGGGGCCTGCGGCTGGCGCTCTCGATCGACCTCGACTCGCTACCGGGTGCACCCCGAGATCGAGGCCGCCGTGCGTCGAGCGGCCGAGGCCCTGCGCGAGGCGGGCGCCGAGGTCGAGGAGGTCGAGGTGGGCTTCACCACCGAGCAGCAGCGGGCCTGGTACGCCCACTGGGGCGTGTACCTCGCAGAGCTCCTGGCGGAGCGGCTCGACGACTACCGCGACCAGCTCGACCCGGCGGTCCTCGAGCTCGTCGAGCGCGGCCGGGCGGCCAACGCGGTGCAGGTGCGGGCCCGCTTCAACACCGCGGTCCGCGAGGCCTGGGAGGCGCTGCGGGCGGTGCACCGCGAGCACGCCGCGCTGCTCTGCCCGACGATGGCCCTTCCGCCGCCGGCCGCCGAGACGAGCGCCCGCGAGGAGGACCTCGACATGACCACGCTGTTCAACCTCACGAGCCCCTGCCCGGCGCTCTCGGTGCCGTGCGGGTTCCACTCGGACGGCCTTCCGATCGGGCTGCAGATCGTGGCTCGCCGCCACCGCGACGACCTGGCCCTGCGCATCGGCGCCGCCGTCGAGCGCGTCCTCGGCGGCGCCCGCCGGCCGCCCCAGCCGGCGTGAGCGTGCACCTCGAGCCGTGGGGGCCAGGCGACCTCGACCTGCTCACCGCGCTGCTCGGCGACCCGGCGATGACGACCCACCTCGGCGGGCCCGAGAGCCCCGAGAAGCTCGCCGAGCGCCAGAAGCGCTACGAGCTCCCCGACTCGAAGCAGTACCGCATCGTCGACGACGCGTCGGGGCAGCGCGCGGGGTACGTCGGCTACTGGGAGCGCGAGGCCCACGGCGAGGAGGTCTACGAGACGGGCTGGTCGGTCCTGCCGGCGTTCCAGGGCCGCGGGATCGCGTCCGCCGCGACCCGGCTGGCGATCGAGCTGGCCCGGGCCGAGCGGCCCGGCCGGCGCTGGCTGTACGCCTACCCGTCGGTCGAGAACGGGCCGTCGAACGCCCTCTGCCGGACGCTCGGCTTCGAGCTCATGGGCACGTTCGAGTACGTCTACCCGCCGGGCAGCGGCAACGTCCTGCGCTGCAACGACTGGCGGCTCGACCTGCGGTGATCCAGTGCGCCCTGAACGGGGAGTACACCCACGCCGACCATCCCGAGGTGCCGGTCACGCTCGCCGAGGTGGTGGCCGACGCAGTCGCCTGCGCGGCCGCCGGCGCAGGCTCCGTGCACCTGCATCCGCGCCGGGCCGACGGGGTCGAGACCCTGGCCGCCGAGGTGCACGACGCGGTGGTGGCCGCGATCCGCGCGGCGGCGCCCGGCCTCGAGATCTCGTGCTCCACGCAAGAGGACATCGACCTCGGCGGGCTGCCCGACCGCCCGGCCGCGGTACGCGCCTGGACGGCGCCACCGGACGCGGTCTCGCTGAACCTGGCCGAGGACGGCTCGGTCGAGCTCGGGCACGTCCTGCTGGAGCGCGGCATCGGGATCGAGGCGGGCGTCTTCACCCACGCCGACGTCGACCGGCTGCTGGCGGCGCCCTGGGCCCGGCAGGTGCGCCGCGTGCTGGTCGAGGTGATCTTCGAGCACGACGCCGCGGCCGCCGTGGAGCTCGCACGGGCCCTGGACGCCCGCGTGGCCGTGCTCGCCCGCCCGCGGCTGTGGCACGGCGACGGGCGCAGGCCAGCTGGGCCGTCGTCGACGCCGGCGCTGGCCGCCGGCCACGACGTCCGGGTCGGCCTCGAGGACTCCCTGATCGGCCGCGACGGCGGTCGGGCACCGGGCAACGCCGGCCAGGTCGCCGACACCGTGGCGCGGCAGCGACGCTAGTCCAGGAGCTCGAGCTCCAGCGGCCCGGGCGCGTGGTTGTTGATCACGACGATGTCCTGCGGGACAGGCCGAGAGCACGACGAGGCAGTCCCGCTCGGCCCGGAAGGTCACCGAGTCGCCGGGCCTCGTCAGCGCCCGTTCCCAGCCGATCGTCCCGTCCGCCCGGACCGGGATGTTCATGAACAGGTTGATCGGCTGGGGCACCTCGACGTCCGGGTGCCCGAGCACGGACATCGCCTCCCGCAGGTTCTCCTGGCAGGAGGCGTGGTGGCCCTCGACCCCGAGACCCGCGTAGCGCGCCGGGTCGCAGGCCGCGCACAGCAGGTCGTGGATGCCGGGCGAGGTGTCCGACTCGAGCGTCAGGATCGGCCGCCGCCGGTTGGTCACGAACTGCTCGCCGGGCAGCGGGAAGAGCCGGCTCACGAAGACCCGGGTGTGCTCGGCCGAGTGGTACTCGGAGACGTCGTCGGCGCAGAAGGCGAACAGGTCGCCGACCTGCCCGCCCTCGGGGTCGACGACGCGGAAACGGCCTCCGGCGGCGACCCGCGCGCCGCGCCCCTCGCGCGCCGGGACGTGGATCAGGTCGCTCATCGGTGCGCGTCCGCGTACGCCGCCAGCGTGTCCACGATCACCTGGCAGGCGGCCATCGCCGACTGGCCGTGGTCGTAGGCCGGGGCGACCTCGGTGACGTCCATCGCCACCAGGTCGGCCCGGCCCACGACCGACAGCATCGTCAGCGCCTCACGCGAGGTCAGCCCGCCCATCGTCGGCACGCAGGTGCCGGGCGCGACCGAGCTGTCCAGGCTGTCGACGTCGAACGACAGGTAGACCCCGTCGGTGCCGCCGGAGGCGATCTCCACCGCCTTCTCGGCCACCGCCCGGGCGCCGAGCCGGTCGACGTCGGAGACGTGGAACACCGTGACGCCCGCCTCGCGCACGTAGGCGTACTCGCTCTTGGGGTTCATCGCCCCGTGCGGCCCGATGATCACGCAGTGGGCCGGGTCGAACGAGTCGAGCTCCATCGCCCGGGTGATCGGGCAGCAGTGGTTGATCGTCTCGCCGCCGACGTGCGGCGCGGTGTCGAGGTGGGTGTCGAACAGCACCAGCCCGTAGCGGCCGGGCGCGTAGCGGTCGACCGCCATCGCCCCGCCGATCGTGGTGATGTGCTCGCCGCCGCACAGCAGCGGCATGGCACCCGCCTTGAGCGCCTCGCCCATCGCCTCGGCCACCAGCTCGACCGTCTTCGGCGCGTTCCCCGGGACGACCTGGACGTCTCCGATGTCCACCAGGCCGAGGGCCTCGAACAGGTCGAGGTCGTACTCGCCGTGGTAGGAGAGCAGGTGGCCCGACCAGTCCCGCACCGCCCGTGGGCCCAGCTGGGCGCCGGGGCGGGCGATGGTGGTCGAGTCGAAGGGCATGCCGACGAAGGCCACCTTCGCGCCGGCGGCCTTGATGGCGTCGGCCTTCGGCTCGACCAGCGGCGCGCCCATGAACGTGGCGATCCCCGAGGCGAGCACCGAGTGCCAGCCCTGGCGGGTGTGCTGCGAGGCGATGGAGCTCATGTCACTTCCGTCCTCACTCGGGCGGGATCTCGGCGAACGCCTTGTCGAGGGGGACGCCGGCACGCCGGCTGAAGGCGTAGGCGATGGCGTAGACCGCGATCGCCGACGGGATGATCAGCACCATCACCCAGCGCAGCGTGGTGCCCCAGCTCTGGTAGCCCTGGATCGGGTCGTACCAGAACCAGTACTGGCAGAACAGCAGGCAGGCGGTCGACAGGCCGCCGAGCCAGGTGATGTTGGGGATGCCGAGCGTCGACCCGTTCCAGGCCGACGCCTGCCACAGCTCGCGCCGCCGGTACGGGAAGGCCATCGCGGCGATCGAGCACAGGACGAACGACCAGATCCAGGCCCAGATCCCGTTCAGGGTGTTGAAGATCCCGTCCACGTACAGGTACAGGCAGACCTCCGACAGCACCCAGGTCGACGGCGATGGCCACGACCGGCGTGTGGTAGCGCTCGTTGACCTCGGCGAGCTTCGGCGGGAACAGCCCGTCGAAGGCCCAGGCCAGGAACGCCCGGGTCGCGGCCAGGAAGTTGATCGGCAGCCAGACGTACGTCCAGAACACGAACGACACGCCCAGGATGATCATCAGCCAGCCCTGGTTGTGCACCATCGCCGCGATCAGCTCGTTGTACGTCGGCGTGCCGGAGATGCCGAGGTCTGCCGGCGATGCGGCGCCGAGCCGCCCCAGGAACTCGGTGCCCGCGGCGTGGTCGAGGCCCACGATCAGCAGGATCATCAGGATCGTGACGTAGACGATCGAGCCGGGCATGGCCAGGAACTGGCTGCGCCGGGCGTTGCGGACCTCGCCGCCGAGGAAGCTCGAGGTGATCGCGTACAGGGTGATGAACAGCGGCCAGACCATCGCGTAGAACGTCTGCTTGAGGTCGAAGCCCGCCTGCTGCAGGTTGCCGGAGGACTTGTTCATGGCCTTGACGGCGTCGTCCGACCCGCCGATGCCCGAGATGTAGGCGTTGAACGAGGTGCGGGTGTCGGCGTGGCCCTTGACCGCCAGCACGGCGAGGCCGACGACCACGCCGAGCATGGCGATGGCGAACGTCACGTTCTGGATGCGGAAGTACAGCCGCGTGCCGATCGAGAAGACGATGGCGAAGAAGATCAGGAGGATCGTGCCGGCGACGAAGATCCACCACTTGCGGGTGAAGTCGTCGCCGTAGCCGACCAGCGTCGGGCTGTCGAAGACGTAGCCCAGCTCCCGGAACAGGCCCGACAGGCCGTACTGCGCCAGGTACGCGGCCGGGATGCCGGTGTAGGTGATCAGCCAGATCATCCAGTTCCAGGACGCCAGGAAGCCCAGGAACGGGTGGAGCGTGCGGCCGATGTACACGTAGTCGCCGCCGGAGCGCGGCATCGCCGCGGCGAAGTAGGCGTACACGCAGGCCATCGGCAGCGCCAGGAGGCCGGCCAGCAGCGTGGCCACGAGCATGCTGCCGCCGGCGTAGAACGCCGGGATCAGCAGCACCATGAAGGTGACGCCGATGCCGACGTTCTGGTTGTTGGTGTTGTAGATGAAGACGTCCCGCGCCCTGGCCTCACGCCGGAGGCCCGTGGCGTTGCGGGCGAAGACCTGGGGGCCGCCACCGCCGACCGGCGGCGATTCAGTGGCCATCGGATACCTCCCTATCCCGTTACCAGTTGACACGCCTTGACCTTGCCCTTGCGCAGCTCCACGACGGCGCCGTCGATGACACCCTCGGAGTAGGCGCTGCCGGGATTGACACACGTGGTCTTGCCGATCTTCGCGATGGCGCGGGACTCGTGGATGTGGCCGTGCAGCGAGACCAGCGGCTGGTAGCGCTCGATCAGCTCGCGCACGGCGGCCGAGCCGACCGAGACGATGCGCGGCTCGCCGCCGTCGAGCACCACCCGCAGGTCGGCCGTCAAGCAGCGGCGCCCGGTCGAGCTGGGTGTTGATCGGCGGGCAGTGCAGGTTGAAGATCGCCGGCAGGCCCGGGTCGAGCTGGGCGGCCAGCGCGGCGAAGCGGGCCCGCAGCTGCTCCTCGGACTCCTCGCGGGGGCTGTTCCAGGGCGTCGGGTTCGTCCAGCACGACGAGAGGATCTGGATGCCGTCGAGCTCCACGACCTTGCCGTCGGGGTTCACCACGTAGCTCGACTCGAGCGCCTCGTCGACGGCGAGCTCGTCGTCGTTGCCGGGCATCACCAGGCAGTTGATCCCGGTGCCCTCGAGGCGCTCCTCGGCGAGCCGGATCCAGCGCCGCACCTCGTCCACCATCAGCTGCGTGAAGACCGCCTCGCGGTGGGCGGTGTCGCGCTCGAGCCGCTCGTACTCGACCCGGTCGCAGCGGTACGGGTAGAAGCCGTTGAAGCGGATGCGCTTCTCGAGCTCGTCGAGCCCGTCGTCCGCCACCACCTCGTCCCGGCCGAGCACCCGCGCCTGGTGGCGGCCGTCAGCCGTCGCGACGACCGGCACCATCACCTTGCCCGTGATGTCACCGCCCAGGATGAGCGTGTCGACCTCGTAGAACTTGGCGGCGTTCAGGAACTTGCGCCAGCACTTCTCGGATCCGTGGACGTCGCCCGCGTAGTAGATCCTCATCCGTCTCTCCGGCGGAGGGCGTACAGCGACAGGATCTCCCAGGCGACGGTGGCCGCGAGCAGCGCCGTGGCCTGTCCGGGGCCGTCGTAGGCCGGTGCGACCTCGACGACGTCGGCGCCGACGATGTTCACCCCGGTCAGGGCCCGCACGAACGAGATGGCCTCGCCGGAGGTCGGGCCGGCGACCTCCGGCGTGCCGGTTCCCGGCGTGTACGCCGGATCGACGAAGTCGACGTCGAACGACAGGAACAGGGGGCGGTCGCCGAGCACGCTGTCGCACCAGGTCGCCGTAGCCCTGCGGGCCGAGCGCCAGCAGATCGTTGGTGGAGAGCACCTGGAAGCCCATGCGCCGGGCGTCCTCGATGTCGTCGGCGCCGTAGAGCGAGCCCCGCATCCCCGCCTGGACGGAGGCGTTCGGGTCGATCAGCCCCTCCTCGGCGGCCCGCTTGAACGTCGTGCCGTGGAAGTAGCGCTGCCCGAAGTAGGCCTCCCAGGTGTCGCCGTGGGCGTCGAGGTGGGCCAGCGCCAGCGGGCCGTGCCGCCTGGCGATGGCCCGCAGCTCGGCCAGGGTGATCGAGTGGTCGCCGCCGAGGCAGACGGTGAGCACGCCGGCGTCGAGCAGCGGCGCGAGCCCGGCCTCGATCTGGGCGTAGGTCGCCTCGGTGTCGCCCGGCGAGATCTCGAGGTCGCCGTGGTCGACGCCCGACAGGTGCTCGAACAGGTCGATCTGCTGCTCGGGGTTGTAGGGGCGCAGGAGGGCCGAGGCCGAGCGGATCGCCTCGGGCCCGAAGCGGGCGCCGCTGCGGTAGCTCGTCGCGGTGTCGAACGGCAGGCCGACGATCGCGACGTCGACGCCGGCGGTGTCGGTGACGTGGGGCAGCCGCATGAACGTGCGGATGCCGGTGAAGCGCGGGCTGCGGAAGGCGTCTGCGGGGCGGTAGCCGCTCATCTCGTGGTCCCTCCGTTCGGGGCGAGCACCTGGCCGGTGAGCGAGCCGGCGTGCTCGGAGGCCAGGAACGCGACGGCGCCGGCCACGTCGCGCGGCGTGCCGAGGCGGCCGAGCGGCGCCTCGGCGGCGTAGCGGCGGCGGAGCTCGTCGAGGGTCTCGCCGGCGTCGTCGGCGTCGACGCCGAGCTGCTCGGTGTCGATCGCCCCCGGCGCCACGACGTTCGCGGTGATGCCCGACGCGCCGAGCTGCGCGGGCGAAGGCCTTGACCATCGAGATGATCCCGGCCTTCGAGGCCGAGTAGGCCGTGGCCCGGGGCCAGCCGATCTGCCCCCACTCCGACGAGATGGCCACGATCCGGCCGTGGCCGGCCTCGCGCATGTGCGGCACGCAGGCCCGGGCGCAGTGGAAGACGCCGGCCAGGTTCACGTCGAGGATCCGCCAGAAGTCGGCCTCGCTCACGTCCTCGATCCGGCCCATCGTCATCGCCGCGGCGTTGGCCACCAGCACCTCGACGGGACCGAGCTCCTGGCGGACGCGGGCGACCATCGCGTCGACCGCGGCCGAGTCGGCCACGTCGGCCGGCGCCGCGTAGCCAGCGACCCGCTGGCCCGGAAGGTCGTTGCGGGCCACGGTGTAG
Organism: uncultured Actinomycetes bacterium; assembly: GCA_963794695.1. Taxonomy (GTDB): domain Bacteria; phylum Actinomycetota; class Thermoleophilia; order Gaiellales; family JALYLC01; genus CAWCFJ01. The sequence goes on from CAWCFJ010000003.1 coordinate 237,810, forward strand.
CCGCGCTCCTCGAGCAGGTCGGCCGTGGCCCGGCCGATCCCGCCGGCGGCGCCGGTGACGAGGGCGACGGTCAGATGACCGTCCCGGAGTTCGGAGAGACCACCTGCGCGGTGACGTAGGCGGCGTCCTCGGAGGCCAGGAAGGCCACGGTCTCGCCGATCTCCCGGGGCGTCGCCAGGCGCGGCACCGGCAGCGTCCGCAGGTACTCCTCGCCGCGCCAGAGGTCGGTGAGCAGCGGCGTGTCGGTCGGCCCGGGCGCCACCGAGTTGACCCGGACCTGCGGGGCCAGCTCGAGCGCCAGCGCCTTCGTCAGGCCGACGATCGCGCCCTTCGCGGCGCAGTAGTGGGGCATCGTCTCGGACCCCGTCAGGGCGAGCTCGGAGGAGATGTTGACGATCGACCCGCCGCCCCGCTCGCGCATCCGCGGGCCGAGCACCCGGCAGGTGTTGTAGGTACCGCCGAGGTGCACGTGCAGCATCCGCTGCCAGTCGTCGTCGCCGATCTCCTCGAGCCCGATCTCCTGGGCGAAGCCGGCGCAGTTGACCAGCACCGACACCGGGCCGAGGGCGCCCTCGACGCGGTCGATCAGCGCCGCGACGGCGGCCGAGTCGGCGACGTCCACGGCGTGCTGGCCGCGCAGGTCGCTGCGGGCCACCGCGTAGCCCCTGGCCTCGAGGGCGTCGGCCACCGCCGACCCGATCCCGCCGAGGGCACCGGTGACCAGCGCGGCCACGGCCTCAGCCGCCATAGACGTCGTCGTCGATGCGCACCACCGGCACCGGGCGGGCCTGGTCGGCGGGGTCGCGGCGTGGACGTGCTCGGCGATCTCGCCGAGCGGTGCGATCCAGACCCCGCCGAGCGCCCTTCGCGTGCTCGAGCAGCTGGTCGAGCACCCGGATCCGGGAGGCCCGTCCGGACAGGAACGGGTGGGACGTGTGGACGAACAGCCCGCCCTCGTCGGCCAGCGCGTCGAGCTCCGAGCGCCACAGGTCGAGCGTCTTCGCCGGGCTCTCGATGTTGACCCCGATGCTCGGCTCGGGGAGGTAGGCGTACTGCTCCCAGTCGTCGAGCATCCAGTGCACCGGGAGCTCGGCCAGGCGGCCGTTGCCGGTGTCGAGCAGGTACGGCCGGTCGTCGTCCATCAGGCTCGAGTCGAAGCGGAAGCCGTACTCGACGAGCAGCGCCGGGGTGCGCTCGTTCAGCTCCCACATCGGCGCCCGGTAGCCGTCGGGTCGGCGGCCGAGGATCCGCTCGAGGCTCTCGAGGCCGCGCTCCAGCTCGCGCCGCTCGCCGGCCTCGTCGAGCCGGTGCAGCTCGGTGTGCGAGTAGCTGTGGTGGCCGATCTCGTGGCCGCCCGCGGCGATCGCCTCGACGACGTGCGGGTAGCGGTCGGCGGTGAGGCCCGGCACGAAGAACGTCGAGCGGACGCCGTGCCGCTCGAGCAGCCGCAGGATGCGGGGCACGCCGACCTTCGGCCCGTAGGCCTGGTGGCTCATCGTGGTGAGCCGGCTCGCGTAGTGGGCGCCCGCAGCCAGGATCGCCGACTCGGCGTCGACGTCGAACGTCAACGCGAAGCCGGCACGCCTTCCCTCGGGCCAGATCGAGTCCGCCATCGGCCGGCCCAGTCTGCGCGGTCGTGCCGCCGGCCACAAGAGGACGGCCTGTCAACGTTCTCCGACGGATGTTGGAGAATCGTCCAATGCCGATGTGCGTGCAGGAGCTGCTCGACGACGCCCGGCTCGGCCTGCGCCTGCTGGTGTCCGGCGAGCTCGGGCGGGAGATCCGCTGGGTGCACACGACCGAGCTCGCCGACCCGTCGCGCTACCTGCAGGGCGGGGAGGTCATCCTCACCACGGGCGTCGTCATGGCTGCCGGGACGAGCGCGTCGGCGTTCGTCGGCACGCTTGCCGGAGCCGGAGTCGCGGCCCTCGGCTACGGCCTGCCCGCGCCCGACGCGACGACGCCGCGGGCGCTGGTCGACGCCTGCCAGGATCGGGGCCTGACGCTGTTCTCGGTGCCGTTCGAGCGGCCGTTCATCGCCATCGGCGAGGCGTTCGTGGAGCGCCTGGCGAGCGAGCGCGAGGCCGCGCTGCAGGCCACCGTGCAGCGCAACGCCGCGCTGGTGCGGGCGGCCGAGCACGGCGGCGGCCTCGACGCGATCCTGCAGGTGCTGGAGCTCCATCAGGGCCGCCGCTGCTTCGTGGTCGGCCCGGGCCGTCGGCTGCTGGCGATGGCCGGCGCGCAGCCGGAGCCGCCCGAGGCGGCGGCGGTCGCCGCCGAGACCGGCCGGCTGCAGGCCGAGTACCCGGTGCCGGTCGGCCGCTGGCTGCTGTTCCCGATCGTGGCCGTCGGCCGCACCGAGGCCCACCTGGTGGTCGAGGGGGCCGAGCCGCTCGAGCTCGACGACCGCGCCGCCGTCGACCAGGCGCTCCCGTTCCTGGGGCTCGAGCTGGCCCGCCAGCGAGCGCTGCGCGAGGCCGAGCGGCGCTTCGCCGCCGAGCTCATCGACCTCGTCTCGGCCGGGCCGGCGCAGCTTCCGGCGACGGCCGCGCGGCTCGACGCGTTCGGCATCGACCCGACCGGGCCGCTCGCGGCGATCGTCTGCGAGGTGCCGTCGCTCGAGGACGGGATCCGGGCTGCCGAACGCGCCCTGTCGGAGCGCGGGGTGGCCGCGGTGGTGGCCTCGAAGGGCGTCGAGATCGTGGCGCTCGCCGCCTTCGACGGGCGGGCCGGGCGGCCTGCTCGAGCTCGCCGAAGGCCTGAGCGCCGAGCTCGGGGACGGCTCGGCGGTCGGCGTCGGCGGGGTCGCCGACGGTGCCGGGGAGCTGCGCACGAGCGTCGTCGAGGCCCGCCACGCCTGCCGCTTCGCCCGGCTTCGGCGCACGGGCCGGGCGTTCGCCACGCACGACGAGGTCGGCTCCCACACCCTCCTCCTGGCGCTGCAGGACGAGGAGGTGCTGCGCTCGTTCCGGCGCGCCCTGCTGCAGCCGCTCGAGGAGCACGACGCGCGCCGGCAGACGGCACTGGTGGCGACGCTCGACGCGTTCCTCGGCTCCGGCGGCCGCTACAAGCCGACCGCGGACGCGCTGCACATCCACGTGAACACCCTGCGCCACCGGCTGCTGCGGATCGAGCAGCTGACCGGCCGGTCGCTCGACTCGATGGAGGACCGGGTGGACTTCTTCATCGCCCTGCGCGCAGCGTCGTAGAGTTTCGCGTCGTGAGCGAGGAACCCCGCAGCGACGTCGTCGAGGAGGCGACTCGGGTGCTCGACGCCGCGCGCGCCGAGGACCTGCAGGTGCGCCTGATCGGCGGGCTCGCGGTCGCGCTGCACGCGCCGGGCGGGCTGCACCCGGCGGTCGCCCGGCCGTACAAGGACATCGACCTGGTGACGACCAAGCGCCGGAGCAAGCAGACGGCGCAGTTCCTCGAGCGGGTCGGGTACGAGCCGAACCGCCCGTTCAACGCCACCAACGGGCACCGCCGGCTGCTGTTCTACGACGTGCCGAACTCGCGCCAGGTGGACGTGTTCGTGGGCACGTTCGAGATGTGCCACACGATCCCGATCGCCGACCGGCTCGAGCTCGACCCGGTGACGATCCCGCTGGCCGAGCTCCTCCTGACGAAGCTGCAGGTCTACGAGCTGAACGAGAAGGACCAGCGCGACATCCTGGCCCTGCTCTACCACCACGAGGTCTCGGACAGCGACGACGACGCGATCAACGCCGCCTACATCGGCAAGCTCTGCGGCGCGGACTGGGGGCTGTGGCGGACGACGAAGCTGAACGTCGAGCGGTCGAAGGAAGGGCTCGCCGGCTACGGCTTCTCGGACGACGAGAAGGCGCTGGTCGACCGCCGGCTCGACGAGCTGTGGGGCCGGATCGACGCCGCGCCGAAGTCCACCAAGTGGAAGCTCCGCGACCGCGTCGGCGACCGCGTCAAGTGGTACGAGGAGCCCGAAGAGGTCGAGTGGACGAAGCGGCCCCGCGCCTCCTGGCGAGACGCGGGGCCTGGGGGGACCCGCGGGTCGCGGGCGTTCTCGGTGGCTCGCGTGACGGGAGGAGCATGGGCCCGCGGCGCCCGGCTGTCGTTCGCGGCCATCACACGCCCGGCGTCACCGCCGTCACACAGGCGTAGGGGAACCTCGCTCGACGCGCGCGACGCCGGGTCCTAGCGTCACGGGCATGGCCACCATCCCCCGCATCGCCGCCGCCGCCGCGCTGGTCGCGCTCGCCGCCGGCGCGCTGGCGTCGAGCAGCACCCAGGCGCAGAGGCTCTCCCCGTACGTCTCCGATCAGCACTTCGAGGCCGGCGTCACCGACGGCATCGTCCTGACCGACCCCGCCCGCGGCGGCTACCGCGTCCCGCTGCTGGTGCGCTATCCGATCGGCGCGACGGGCCGGCTCCCCGTCGTCATCTGGAACCACGGCGGCAACCCGTCCGAGATCGGCCGGAACCGCAGCGAGGAGTGGGGCGAGACGCTGGCCCGGGCGGGGTACGTCGTGATCCAGCCCTCGCGGGTGAACCCGACCGGACCTCGCCGCCGTCCGGGCGGAGTGCACGGCGAACGGCTTCACCGATCCCACCGAGTGCGCCTACTGGATCGCCAACATGCGCTACGGGCCGCAGAGCGTCTCCTTCATCATCGATCGCCTGGGCGAGATCGAGGCCGCCCGGCCGGCGCTGCGCGGCCACCTCGACACCGAGCCGGATCGTGGTCGGCGGGCACTCGGCGGGAACGACGTCGGTGCTGGCCATCGCAGGCGCGCAGCAGCAGTGGCTGGCGGGCGGCCCGGTGTACGACGAGTCCGACCCGCGCCCGATGGCCTTCCTGGCCACCGGACCGCAGGGCCCGACGTACGCGGGCTTCCACAGCGGCTTCGACGAGACGCGCAGCTTCCTCGGCATCGACCGGCCGTTCCTGTTCGTCACGGGCATGGGCGACGAGACCGGCGAGCCGGTGCCGACCCGGCTCACCGCGTGGCTCACCGCCCGTCCGCACGACAAGTGGCTGGTCTGGGACACGCAGCCGGAGGCGGTGCACGAGACGATGGACATCCACCAGTGCGCCACGGCGCTGCAGGCCAGGCACTGCGAGCTGATCGGGTCGGCCGGCGTGGCCTACCTGGATGCGGTGGTGCGCGGGCGCCAGGCCGCGATCCGCTGGCTCGCGTCGCCGGCCCTGAACCAGCTGAGCGGCGAGGAGATCGAGCTGCACGGGCGGTAGGCCATAATCGGCCGGATGTTCGACCACGTCACCATCCGCGCCTCCGACCGCGAGGCAACCGAGCGCTTCCTGGACACCGTGCTGCCGACGCTCGGCATCGAGAAGGGCTACAGCGGCGAGTGGTTCGCCGAGTGGGGCGGCGGCTTCTCGATGTCTCCGGCCAGCGAGGACAAGCCCGTGACGCGGCGGCTGCACGTCGGCTTCGGCGCGCAGTCGCGGGAGGAGGTCGACGCGTTCTTCAAGGCGGGCGTCGACGCCGGCTACCGCAGCGACGGCGAGCCCGGCCCGCGGCCGCAGTACGGGAGCGACTACTACGGCGGGTTCCTGCTCGACCCCGACGGGAACAGCATCGAGGCGGTGCACCACGGGAACGTGCTGGTGCACAAGGTCGATCACGTCTGGATCCGCGTTGCCGACGTCCGATCGTCGATCGCGTTCTACGAGCTCGCGGGCCGAAGCGCCGGCTTCGTCCGGACGGGCACCGATCCGCAGTTCGGCCACTTCAAGAACGGGCCGGGTCTCCCCGGCTCGTTCTCGGTGCTGCCGGGTGAGCCGACCGTCGGCATGCACATGGCCTTTCCGACGGTGCACGACGAGGCCGTCCAGGAGTTCCACCGCGAGCTCGTCGCCGCGGGGTACCGCGACAACGGCGAGCCCGGCGAGCGGCCGATCTACCACCCGGGCTACTACGCCGCGTTCGTGCTCGACCCCGACGGCAACAACATCGAGCTCGTGAACCACCACCGCGGCGACGGGTGAGCGCGCTACCCGCTCGAGCCCGGCGGTGACGAGATGCGGGCGATGGGCGGGGCGGCGGTCGAGCTGCTGGCGCGGTTCGTCGAGTCGCTGCCGCAGCGGCCGGCGTCGAACTACGACGGGATCGAGGCGCTGGTCGAGGAGATGCGGGCCGCGCCGCCCGAGCAGGGCTCGCCGTTCGACGAGCTGCTCGACCGCTTCCGGCGGGCGGCCGACCGCGGGCTCGAGCACGCCGGCGGCGGGCTTCCTGGCCTACGTGCCCGGCGGCGGGCTGTACACGTCGGCGGTGGCCGACTTCCTGGCCTGCGGGTTCAACCGCTACCTCGGCGTGGGCACGCCGGCGCCCGCGTTGGTGGCGATCGAGCAGTCGGTGCTGCAGTGGCTGTGCGACGTCTTCGGGCTGCCGCCGACCGCGCAGGGCCTGCTGACCTCCGGCGGCTCGCTGGCCCAGCTGTCGGCGGTCGCGGCGGCGCGCACGAAGGTGCTCGGCGAGGACTTCTCGTCGGCCCGGCTGTACGTCTCGCCGCACACCCACCACTCGGTGGCCAAGGCGGCCCGGATCGCCGGCCTGCCGGCCGCGGCGTCGGTGCTGGTGCCGGTCGATCGGGAGCTGCGGCTGGACGCCGAGGCGCTGCGCGCCCAGGTCCGGCGCGACCGGGCCGACGGCTTCCGCCCGTTCCTGGTCGTCGGGAGCGGCGGCACGACCGACACCGGAACGATCGACCCGCTGTCAGGCGATCGGCGAGATCGCCCGCGAGGAGGGGCTCTGGTTCCACGTGGACGGGGCCTACGGCGGGCCGTTCGTGCTGACCGAGCGCGGCCGCCGGGCGCTGCAGGGGATCGAGGCGGCCGACTCGATCACGGTGGATCCGCACAAGGGCCTGTTCGTCCCGCACGGGACGGGCGCGCTGCTGGTGCGCGAGCGCGACGACCTGCTGCGGGCCCACTCCGGCGACGAGCCCCACTACCTGCAGGACATGGTGAGCATGGAGGCCGTGCCGAGCTTCGCCGACCTGTCCCCCGAGCTGACCCGCGACTTCCGCGGGCTGCGGGTCTGGTTGCCGCTGCACCTGCACGGCGTCGGCGCGTTCCGCGACGCGCTCGACGAGAAGCTCGACCTGGCCCGCCACGCCTACGACCAGCTGCTGCGCGATCCCCGAGCTCGAGCTGCCGTGGGAGCCCGACCTGTCGATCGTGGCGTTCCGCCACCGCGACGGCGACGAGGCGTCGCGCCGGCTGCTCGAGCCTGGTCAACGCGTCGCGCCGGGTGTTCCTGTCGAGCACCGTGGTCGACGGGCGGTTCATGCTGCGGATCTGCGTGATCGTCCACCGGACGCACCGCGACCGGGTCGACGAGTGCGTCGAGCTGATCCGCGATTCCGTGCGGCTGATCGGCCGAGGCCTGATCCAGTCCTCGGGCTTCTCGCCTGCCTCGGCCATGCGCACGATCCGCGGGCGGAAGCGGGCGACCACGTCGACCAGCTCGGTCTGGGCCCCGATCACCTCGTTGATGTCCTTGTAGACCAGCGGGTTCTCGTCGATCCCGGCCGACAGCAGCCGCACCCCGGCCTGGTCGAGCAGCGGCTTGACCTGCTTCCAGGTGAACTGCTGCTTCGCGGCCGTGCGGCTCATCACCCGGCCGGCGCCGTGCGAGGCCGACTCGAGGCTCGGCGCCGAGCCGCGGCCGCGCACCACGAAGCCCGGCGTGGCCATCGAGCCGGGGATCACGCCGAGCACGCCCTCGCCCGCCGGCGTCGCACCCTTGCGGTGCACCACGACCTCGCGGCCGTCGTGCTGCTCGAGCCAGGCGAAGTTGTGGTGGTTCTCGACGTCCGCGAGCACCGCCGCGCCGAGGGGTCGCTCGCGGACGAGCCGGCGGTGGATGACCTCGTGGCTCCCGACGCGTACTCGCCCATCAGGTTCATCGCCTGCCAGTACTCCTGCCCGGGCTCGCTGTCGAGCTCGAGCCAGGCGAGGTAGGAGAGCTCCTTCGGCAGCTCGGGATGCAGGTCGCGCGCGACCTTCGTGTAGTGGCTCGCGATCCGGGCGCCCGAGCCGCGCGACCCCGAGTGGGACAGCAGCGCCAGGTAGCGGCCGGCCTCGAGCCCCAGGTCGGGGCGCTCGAGCTCCAGCAGGCCGAACTCCACGAAGTGGTTGCCCGAGCCGGACGTGCCGAGCTGGCCGGCCGCCTTCTCGCGCAGGTCGCGCAGCAGGTGCAGCCCGCTCCAGTTGCCCTCGTCGAGCACCGCGTGGTCGGCCCGCCTGCGCAGCACCGCGCCGGTGCCGAACTGGGTCTCCTCGCAGCAGCGCCTGCTCGAGCCGCCCGGGCTGCTCGTCGAGCGCCTCGGGCGGGACGTCAGGGCGAGGACCGGTCAGCATCATGGCGGCAGGCGATGTCGGAGCGCCGCACGGCAGACGGGATCACCGTGCCCTCGGTGGCGAGCACGCCGCCGATCGGCAGGCCGTACGGCGGTGGGCGTCGGGCATGAGCGGCGCCGGGACGGCGCTCGGCAGCCGAAGCGCCGCCTCCATCTGGGCGATCGCGCCGGGGGTCGACGTCGAGCGCCCAGGACCGGAACGGCGCCGGCGCGTCGCGCTCCACGAAGCGGATCGCCTCCTTCGCCTGCTCGGCCAGCGCCGTTCGGCGACGCGCCGAAGAAACCGTGCGAGGTGTGCACCTCGGCGTCGCCACGACGTCCTTCAGCTCCGACAGCGCCTCGCGGCCGAGCCGCTTCACCGCCGGGGCAGCGCGTTCATGGCCACGTCAGGCCCGCGGGAGGCCAGCTGTCGCCGCGGATCCGGCTCACTCGAACACCACGCTTCGAGTCTCTGCGACGGGGCCAGGAAGTCCAGCAGGCGCGCCCCCTCCGCCTCGACGGCGCGCTGGTCGGACCGGCGAATCGGCCGGTGCCGGCGCAGCCGCAGCTCGGCGGCATCCTTCTCGCGGGCGAGCTTCCAGGTGCCGCGACCATCCCGTCGACCAGGTAGGCCGCGGTGTTGCGGCCGCCGGGCGGCGGCCGGTCCGGCGGCAGCACCCGGCTGCGGTCCTCGTGGGACAGGGTCAGGTTGTCGAACTCCGGCAGGAACCGGACGGGCGCCTCGACGTCCTCCTCCGCCAGCACCCCGTCGGGCACGTCGAAGAGCTCGCGGCCCTGCTCGTCGGCGAACGTCCGAAGCTGCGGCCGCAGGCGCTCGAAGACCGGCCGAAGGCCCGGCAGCCCCGACCAGCGGCGGGCGTCGGCGACGCTCGCCGGCCCGAACGCCCGCAGGTAGCGCAGCACGAGCCCGTCGGGGGCGGTGTCCGTCCCGAGCGGGCGGCCGAGGAACGTCTCGGCGTGGGCGTGGCGGGTGCGGGCGCTCGCCCCGAACTGGCCGCGCGGCGGCACCTGCACCAGCGGCAGGACGTAGCGGGCCGCGATCTGCAGCGCCTCGGGGTCGGCGCCGGGCCACTCTGCGGCCAGCAGCCGGCCGAGCTCTGCGGGGCCGCGCGGCTCCTCGTCGAGCAGCTCGCGCGAGCGCTGCAGCACCCGCTCGACGTCGACGCCCTCGAGCGCCCGGGCGAACGCCGAGCCCTGGAAGCCGCGCTCGTGCACCACCTGCAGCACCGGGCGCAGCGCGAGACAGTCCTCCGCCGTGGCCAGGTGCACGGTGCCGCGCAGGAGCGAGATCCGCACCGCCCGCCCGGAGGCCACGAGCTCCGAGAGCTCGGCCGGGTCGAAGGGATCGAGCCGCGACCAGAGGGCCACGTACGGATCGCGCGGCTCCTGGGCCTGCAGGCCGACCAGCGCCTCGAGGGCCTGCTCCACCGGCATCGACGACCGCTGCAGGAGCAGCTGGCGCTGCAGCAGGGAGCGGTTCAGGACGCGCTGCGTGAGCACGCGGGCGGGCATCGCGCCCCGCAGCATGTCACCTGCCCTGGTTGATGCACGCGGCTCAAGGCTCCCGCTCGTCCGGCCGATGCAGAGCAGGTCGGCGGCGCATTGCCCGCCATCACCTCTCAGAAGGAAAGCGCGCGCCACATGGGCCTGTTCCGACGCACCGATCCTGCTCTCGCCGAGCTCCACCAGCGGCTGCGAAAGCCTCGACCAGAACTGCCTCACGAACCTCGAGCAGGGGCTCGCGGGCGTGGCTGCCGGCGACCTCACGATCGCGGTCGAGCCGGTGACGACGCCGATCTCGCGGACGTCGCGTGACCCGCAGGTGCAGGCGCTGATCGAGCACCTTCAACTCGATGCTCGGCCGCGCCCAGACGGCCCTCGAGGGCTACGAGGAGGCGCGCGAGCAGCTGCGCCGCGGCCTCGGCGACCGGTCCTGCCTGGCGGCGCTCGAGGAGCGGCTCGAGAGCCTCGACAGCCACTGCCTGACCGGCCTCGGCACCGGCCTCGACGCGATGACCCGCGGCGACCTCACCGTCGAGGTGAAGCCCGCGACCCGGGTCCTCGAGGCGAAGCCGGGCACCGAGCTCGGCACGCTCGGCACGATCTTCAACTCGATGCTCGAGAAGGCCCAGGGCGGCCTCGACCTGTACAGCTCGATGCGCGGCCAGGTCGCCGACATGATCCGCGAGATCTCCGGCACCGCCGGCACCGTGACGTCCCAGTCCGAGCAGATGGCGATGAGCTCCACCGAGACCGCCTCGGCGATCGAGGAGATCGCCCAGTCGGTCGCCGGCGTCGCCGAGGGTGCGCTGCGCCAGTCCGAGATGATCGGCGACGCGCAGAGCCTGACCGAGGAGGCCGTGTCGGTCGGCGAGCGCGCCCGGGCGATGGCCGAGCAGGGCGTGCGGCTGACCGAGCAGATCTCGACCATCGCGAGCCAGACGAACCTGCTGGCGCTGAACGCGGCCATCGAGGCCGCCCGCGCCGGCGAGCAGGGCCGCGGCTTCGCGGTCGTGGCCGACGAGGTCCGCAAGCTGGCCGAGTCCGCCAGCACGACGGTCGCCGAGACCCGCGCCGTGTTCCACGGCCTGGCCGCCAGCGTCGAGGAGGTCACCGCCGTCGTGGCCCGGATGACGGACGCCACCAACGAGGTCGCCACCGTCGCCATCGAGACCTCGGCGTCGACCGAGCGCGCCTCGGCCGCGGCCGAGGAGACCAGCGCGACGACCCAGGAGGTCACCGCGGTCGCCGAGGAGCTCGAGCGGGCCGCGTCGCACCTGAACGGGCTCGTCGCCCGCTTCACCGTCTAGCGACGCGACGACGCCGGCTGTCCGGGCTGCGCGCCGGGCCGCCGGCGATCGCCGGGAGCTGCTGGATCACCGGGAAGCCGTTCCCGCTGTCGGTCTCGGCCTGGACGACGGACGGCGTAGGCCGAGCCGGTCGCCCCGCCAGTCGCGAGCGCCGTGCCGACCCGGAGCGGCTCGACCATCAGGGTTTCCGACCGGTGAAGACCCGGAGAGCAGCCTGTGATCACCCGTCCACGCCTAGAGTGCGTCCCATGCCTGAGCGCCACGACCTGCGCAACGTGGCGATCGTCGCCCACGTCGACCACGGGAAGACCACGCTCGTCGACGCGATGCTGTGGCAGTCCGGGGCCTTCCGCGCGAACCAGGACGTCGACGAGCGGGTCATGGACTCGATGGACCTGGAGCGCGAGAAGGGCATCACGATCCTGGCCAAGAACACGGCCGTCCGCTGGGGCGACGTCAAGATCAACATCGTCGACACGCCGGGCCACGCCGACTTCGGCGGCGAGGTCGAGCGCGGGCTGGCGATGGTCGACGGGGTGCTGCTGCTGGTCGACGCCAGCGAGGGCCCGCTGCCGCAGACCCGCTTCGTGCTGCGCAAGGCGCTCGAGGCCCGGCTGCCGGTGATCCTGGTGGTCAACAAGATCGACCGGCCCGACGCCCGCGCGGCCGCCGTGATCGACGAGACCTACGAGCTGTTCCTGGACCTCGACGCCGACGAGGGCCAGATCGAGTTCCCGATCGTCTACTGCAACGCCCGCGCCGGCGTCGCCGGCCCGTCGCCCGACGAGCTGGCCAGCGACCTGCGGCCCCTGTTCGAGTCGATCCTCGAGCACATCCCGGCGCCGACCTACAAGGACGGGTACCCGCTGCAGGCCCAGGTGACCAACCTCGACTCCTCGCCGTACCTCGGCCGGCTCGCGCTGTGCCGGGTGCACAACGGCACGATCGTGCGCGGTGAACCGGTCGCCTGGTGCCGGGCCGACGGGACGGTCGAACGGGTCAAGGTCACCGGCCTGTACGTCACCGAGTCGCTCGACCGCGTCGAGGCTGCCCAGGCCGGACCGGGCGAGATCATCGCCATCGCCGGCCTGGCCGAGGTCACGATCGGCGAGACCCTGGCCGACGCCGACGACCCGCGGCCGCTCCCGGTCCTGCACTTCGACGACCCGAGCCTGTCGATGACCGTCGGCATCAACACCTCGCCGCTGTCCGGCCGGGACGGCATCGAAGCTCACCGCCCGCCTGGTCAAGTCGCGGCTCGACCAGGAGCTCGTCGGCAACGTCTCGATCCGCGTCCTCGACACCGACCGCCCGGAGATCTGGGAGGTGCAGGGCCGCGGCGAGCTGCAGCTCGCGGTGCTCGTCGAGATGATGCGCCGGGAGGGCTTCGAGCTCACCGTCGGAAAGCCGCAGGTCGTGACGCGGGTGATCGACGGCAAGCTCTGCGAGCCGATGGAGCGCCTCGCGATCGACGTCCCCGAGGACTACCTCGGCGTCGTCACCCAGCTCGTGTCGTTGCGCAAGGGCCGGCTCGAGCAGATGGTCAACCACGGCACCGGCTGGGTGCGCATGGAGTACCGGGTGCCGGCCCGCGGCCTGATCGGGTTCCGCACCGAGTTCCTCACCGAGACGCGCGGCACCGGCCTCCTGCACCACGTCTTCGACCGCTACGAGCCGTGGCACGGCGACCTCAAGACCCGGCCGTCCGGCTCCCTGGTGGCCGACCGCCGCGGCCCCGTGACGGCCTACGCGCTGATCAACCTGCAGGAGCGCGGGTCGATGTTCGTCGGGCCGGGCGAGGAGGTCTACGAGGGCATGATCGTCGGCGAGAACGCCCGTGCCGACGACCTCGACGTGAACGTCACCAAGGAGAAGAAGCTCACCAACATGCGCGCCGCGTCAGCGGACGAGACCGTCCGCCTGATCCCCAAGCGAGAGCTCTCGCTGGAGCAGGCGCTCGAGTTCATCCGCGACGACGAGTGCGTCGAGGTGACGCCGGCGAAGGTGCGCCTGCGCAAGCTCTCGCTGGCCTTCGTCGACCGGGCCCGGGTGCGCAGCCAGCAGGCGCGCGCCCGCGAGGCCGCCGCCCGCGCCTGACGCCTGCTAGCGGCGCCCGCCGCCGAAGAGCGACAGCAGCAGCAGGAAGACGTTCAGGATGTCGAGGAAGATCGACGCCGCGAGCATCGGTGCCGCCCGGATGTCGGAGGCCTTCCGCAGGCGCTGGAAGTCGACCATCGTGAACACGGCGAAGATGACCAGGCCGAGGATCGAGTAGATCAGCTGGCCGTTCGGGATGTTCACGAAGATCAGGAGGATCCCGAAGACGATCAGGGCGATCAGCGCCCAGAACGCCATGCGCGCCAGCGCCGAGAGGTCGCGCCGGGTGGCGTAGCCCGCGGCGCCGAAGCCGGCGATGAACAACGCGGTCGCGCCGCCTGCCTGCCACACGGCCTGCGGGTTGGTCGAGGCGTAGTAGGCGATCGTCGGCGCCGTGCCGAGGCCCGACGAGCAGGCCGAAGCCGAACAGCAGGGCGATCGCCAGCTGCTCGGAACGCCGGACCGCGACGTTGATGCCGATGAGGCAGCCGAACGACACGATGAAGAACAGGAACCCCTGGCCCGACGACAGGTCGCGCCCGAGGTAGGCGCCGCCGGCGAAGAACGCTGCCGTGACGGCCACCAGACCCATGGTCTGGCCGAAGAGCGTGTGCGCCGAGTCGCGGACGTCGGTGCCGGCGTAGGCGCGTTGGTTCGAGGACATGCGTGACTCCCGGTTATTGGCAGCGTCACCATCGCACGGATGGGCTCGCCTGTCGAGGCGGACCGGTACGCGGCGTTTGCGGATTTCTCCGCGCTGTGCAGGCCCTAGCGTCGGTGCGAGGCCCGGGCTGCGAGCCGGTCGAAGCCCGGGCCTCGGCGTGTAGGCTCTAGGAGCGCGAGCCGGCGGGCGCCGCCGCGCCGCGGGCGGCGGCCACCACGGCCTCGACGTCGCCGGCACCGAGCGCGTCGATCGGCGAGCGGTGCTGCAGCGCGTCGTTCGGGGTGCGCAGGAAGTCGCGCGCCCGCCCGGCGGTCGCCGGCTCGCCGAGCAGCTGGATCACCGCCACGACCGCGCGCAGGGCGTCGCCGCCGCGCGGGGTCTGCTCGGTGTGCAGCCAGCGGGCCGCGGTCTCTTGGGTGACGCCGGTCATGGTCGCGATCTCGTCGTCCTCGAGCCCGACGGTCTCGCTCAGGAAGTGGGCGATCTCGGACGGGTCCGACGGCAGGTCGCGCGTGCGCAGGTGCGTGGACATGTCAGTGGATCCCCGCTTCGGCTGGATCCCATGCCCGCTCAGGCGCCCGGCACCTCGTAGCCGCCGACCGCGACCCGGGCCTGCTCGAACATCTTCTGGGTCTCGGAGCTGTCGAGCAGGCGGTGCGTGCGCACGCTGCGGACGCGTCCGGTGCTGGTCACGGCGATCGAGAGGGCGGCGGCGGCGGCCTCGTCGGGCAGGTCCATGATCGTCACCAGGTCGAACTCGCCGAACGCCAGGTAGGCGCACTCGACCGAGCCGCCCAGCGCGTCGGCGAGCTTCGCCGCGGCGCCGCGCCGGTCGGGCGGCGTGTCGATCATGCCGCGCCAGGCCTCGTCGGTGTAGGCGGCCAGGACCAGGTACTTCGGCATCGCTTCCTCCAGTCGTCCAGCGGATCCTGCGGGCGCGCCGACTCTACGATGCCGCCCCGGGCACGTCGAGCAGTCGAGGCGAGGAGACGCAAGGTGCCGATGCTGGTGATCGCCGGGACGTTCGCGATCGTGCACTCGGAGCCCGACGGGGACTCCGTCCACTTCACCGCGAACGACCCCTCCGAGCTGGGACCTGCTGCGCGGCACGCCGGTGCAGCGCAACGCCGGCGGCGTGGCCCAGCTGCGCCTCGACGCGATCGACGCGCTCGAGACGCACTACACCGCGCCGAGCGGCGGCGGCCGGCTGCACCAGCCGCTGGCCCTGGCCCACGACGCGGCGGCGCGGCTGCTCACGCTGCTCGGCTTCACCGACGTGACGCCGCTCGGGCGAGACCGTCACCGCCTCGACCCCGGCCTCGGTGCCCGGCTACATCCTCACCCGGACGGCCGACAAGTACGGCCGCTGCGTGAGCATGATCGGCCCGGGCGATCCGCCGGCGGCATCCGGCTCGCAGCTGCACGTCACCGTCGAGCACCTGCGCGGCGACCTGCAACCACGGGCTCCTGGCCGAGGGCCTCGTCTACCCGACCTACTACTCGCTGCTGTACGCCGAGCTGCGGGACGAGCTGACCGCGGCGACGGCGACGGCCCGGGCCGCCGGCACGGGCGTGTGGGCCGACGACGCGACCCAGAGCGGCGTCACGATCGAGTCCCTGGCCACGATCACCGACGACGCGGTGATCCTGCCGAAGCTCTTCCGCCGGCTCGCCGAGTACCTCGAGCAGGGCCAGCCGAGCGTCTCGCTGGACGGCTTCCGGGCGTTCCTCGACCAGCAGCAGGACCGGCTCTGGATCGTCTCGACCGGCTCGGCGACCGGGTTCAGCACGGTGATCGAGGTCGATGGGCAGACGGTGCGCCTCACCCGTCCGCCGGAGGATCTGGTCTTCCAGGAGGGGTAGACCGTGCGGGCGTGAGCCAGCCGCAGGAGACCCCGCCCGCCGAGCAGGACCTCGACCCCGATCCGCACCTCGGAGGCGGCTACGCCGCGCTGCAGCACCGGTCGCTCGAAGGAGTCACGAAGGTCGACTGGATCCTCTTCGTGCTGACGATCTACCCGTCGATGTTCCTGCTGCAGTTCGCGAACAACCCGCTGGTGCGGCTCATCCAGCGGCCCGGCCCGCGGCGGGCTGACGCTGCTGGCGCTGCTGGTCGCCGAGCTGGCCGTCGTGGCCGCCGTCGTCTGGTTCATCCTCTGGAGCTGAGTCACGCCGCGGCCTGGCGCGCGTCGTAGCGCTGCCGCGCGGCGTCGATCTCGTCCATGTGGGCGTAGGCCCAGACGCGGATCGCGGCGACCGCCTCGGCCAGGCTGTGACCCAGCGGGGTGAGCGTGTAGCGGACGGTCACGGGAACCGTCGGGATGGCCTCGCGCTCGACCAGGCCGTCGCGCTCGAGCGCCCGCAGGGTCTCGGTCAGCACCTTCTGCGTCACGCCCTCGATCGCGCGGCGGAGCTCGGAGAACCGCAGCGTGCCCGGCGCCAGGGCCATGATCACGAGCATCGTCCAGCGGTCGCCGATCCGCCGCAGCACCTGGCGGGTCGGGCACGCGGCGGTCATGACGTCGAACCGGTCGGCCGCACGGTCGTTGGTATCCATGAGGTACCTATACCACGATCAGGTGCCTTCTTCCGAAATCGGGCCGCTGGTGACTAGGCTCGGGCCATGCGTGCCTTCGTCCCGAATCCCGACGCCGAGGCCGGCATCGCGCTGGCCGAGGTCCCCGAGCCCGAGCCCCGCGCCGACCAGGCGCTGATCGCCGTCGAGGCGTACTCGCCGAACCGCGGCGAGACCTTCCTGCTGGAACGCCCGCGGCCCGGCTGGAGGCCCGGCCAGGACGTCGCCGGCCGCGTCCTCGCTGCCGGCGGCCGACGGCAGCGGGCCGGCCGCCGGCGCCCGGCGTCGTGGCCCACGCCTGGGACGGCGGCTGGGCGCCGCGGGTCGCGGTGGCCACGGAGTCGATCGCCGAGCTGCCGGACGAGCGTCCCGCCGAGCAGGCGGCGACGCTCGGCGTGGCGGGCCTCACCGCCATCCGCCTGCTGCGGGTCTCGGGCCCGCTGGCGGGCCGGCGGGTGCTGGTGACCGGCGCGTCGGGCAAGGTCGGCCACCTGCTGGTCGAGCTGGCGGCGGCCCAGGGCGCCCGCATCACCGCCCTCTCGTCCAGCGCCGAGCGCGGCGCGCGGCTGCTCGAGCTCGGCGCCGAGGCGGTGCAGGTCCGGCTCGAGGACGTCGAGGGCGAGCTCGACCTGGCCTTCGAGTCGGTCGGCGGCGCGCTCCTGGCCGGCCGTGACTGGGACGGGTGGCCTCGGGCGGCACGGTGATCTGGCTCGGACAGGCCGGCCGCGAGCCGGTGACGCTCGACTTCTTCGCCCTGCCGGCCAGGATCACGCTGCGGCGGTTCGCCTACTGGCCGCACGACGAGCCGGACCGCGTCGACCTCGACGCGCTGGTGCGGCTGGTCGACGCCGGCCGGCTGCACCCCGAGCTCGGGCTCGTGGCCGACTGGCTCGAGACGCCGGCGGCGCTCGTCGCGCTGCGCGACCGCAGGGTCCGCGGGAGCGTGGTGCTGACGGTGCCGCCCGGCCGCCTGAGCGAGTGTCGCGTCGGTCACACGGGGACGTGTCGCGGCGGCGCACGACGCGCGGCCGCCGCGGCGGGAAGCTGGCGGTGTCAGCAACGCCCGAGATGGAGGTCTTCGAGATGTCCGCCAGCACCGCCGCCCACACCGCCCCGATCACCGCCGCCCGCGAGCTCGTCCCGCCGCGGCCGCGCCTTCGCCGCCTGTTCGCCGCCATCGCCCGCTACAACCAGCGCGCCACGCTCGGCGGCGGCGACACGATGCCGCGCCTGCGCTGGTACTAGGACGGCCGCGGTGCCCCAGGCGCCGACGACCGTCGGCGGCAGGAGCACCGCCCGCTCCCGGCGCAGCTCCTCGGCGATCCGCTCCTGCAGCGTCGGCAGGTCGAGCTCGGCCTCGGTCGCGATGCCCGGCGGCCACGATCGCCGGGGCCATCGACGTGACGACCCCGGCCACGAGCGCCGGCCCCAGCGGATCGTCCGGCCCCAGGTAGCCCTGGATCCCGAAGCCCGTCACCCCGGCGACGCCGGCCTCGGCCAGCACGAGCGCGATCCGCGTCCCGATCGTCGGGTCGGCGTGCACCGCCCGGAACCCGGCGAGCAGCCAGCGGCACCAGGCTCGACGTCAGCTCCGTCGGCGGGCTCCGTGCGGGCCGCGCCGACGTCGAACTCGATCGCGGCGAAGATCCCGCCGGGCCGCAGGTTCCCGACGTGGTGGCGCACGACGTCCACCGCGTCCGGGAGGTGGAACAGCACCAGCCGCTCGACGACCGCGTCGAAGGGCTCGGCGTCGCGGTAGCTGCGCACGTCGCCCTGGAGGTAGCGCACGTTGGCCGCCCCGGCGGCCGCGCGGCGGGCCTCGGCGGCCTCGAGCATCCGCTCGTCGCGGTCGACGCCGACCACCTCCCCCGAGGGCCCGACCAGCCCGGCCAGCAGCAGCGAGACGTGCCCGAGCCCCGTGCCGAGGTCGAGCACGCGCATGCCGGGACCGATGCCGGTGGCCTGCAGCAGGCCCGCCGTCGGCAGCGCGATCGACTGGGCCTGCCGGTCGAGGCGCTGCAGCTCCGGCGGCTCGCTGCCGAGGGCGTAGGGCGCGTGTGCGTCGCTCATCCTGGCCTCCGTTCGGCGACGGCCCATTCTGGCCCACGGACGCTGCCCGCTGCTGGCCACCGCGATTTTCGAGGCGCCCAGACGTGTGCCGCACCAGTGACGGCCGGCCCTCCTGGCGGTACCTTGGTGTCGAAGATGCCACGCGACCGCACGCCGAAGGCCGACGACGTCCTGATCGGGAAGCTCGCCGAGGTCACCGGCACGGTCGCACCCGGCACCGTCGGCGAGGTGATGGTGTCCGTCCGTGGCGGCCGCGAGGCCTTCTACGCCCACCCCGCCGAGGGCGAGACCATCGCGCGCGGCGAGAAGGTGCTGATCATCGAGTACCAGCCCCCGCGCACCGTCCTGGTCACGCCCTATCCGACCGCCGAGCTCGAACTCATCGAAGGAGACCTGAAGTGAGCGCTGCGTTGATCGTTGCGATCGTCGTAGTCGTCGTGATCGTCCTGTTCATCGTGATGCTGCGGGCGATGTGGAAGGTGTCCGAGCCCAACGAGGCGATGATCATCACCGGCTTCGGCGCCCGCGGCGTCGAGGGTGCGGCCGCCAGCATGGGGTTCCGCATCATCGTCGGCAAGGGCGCGTTCGTCATCCCCGGAATGCAGACCGTGCGACGGCTCGACCTGTCCGTGAGCAAGGTGCCGCTGTCGGAGGACTGCGTCACGAACCAGGGCATCCCGGTCGTGGTGCGCGGGGTGGTGCTGTTCAAGGTCGGCGACGACATGCCGTCGATCGCCAACGCGTCGCGCCGCTTCCTCGGGCAGAGCGCGGCGGGCGTGAGCGAGTCGGTCAAGGAGGTCTTCGCCGGCCACCTGCGCTCGATCATCGGCGGCATGACCGTCGAGCAGATCATCCACGAGCGCGACGCGCTCGCCCGGCAGACGCGCGAGGCGTCCTCCGACGAGATGCAGAAGCTCGGCCTGGTGATCGACTCGCTGCAGATCTCGCAGCTCGACGACCCGACCGGCTACATCGAGAACCTGGCCAAGCCGCACGCCGCCCGCGTCGAGGCCGAGGCCCGGATCGCCGCGGCCCAGCGCCAGCAGGAGGCCGAGGCCCGCGAGGCCGAGTCGGCAGCCCAGATCGCCTCGGCCCGCTCCGCCTCGCTGATCCAGCAGGCCGAGGCCCAGGCCAGCGCCGACAAGGCGAAGGCGATCGCCGACATGGCCGGCCCGCAGGCGGCGGCGAACGCCCGCCAGGCGGTCATCGAGCAGGAGACCCGGGTCGCCGAGCTCGACGCCCTGAAGGCCGAGCGCCGGCTCGAGGCCGAGGTGCGAAAGCCGGCCGACGCGAAGGCCTACGAGCAGCGGGTGGCCGCCGAGGCCGAGCGCGACGCGAACATCTCCCGGGCCGAGGCCCAGGCGCGTCAGGTGCGGCTGGCCGCAGAGGCCAACGCCGAGAAGGTCAAGGTCGAGGCCGAGGCGAACGCCGCCGCGACGCGCCTGACCGGCGAGGCCGAGGCCGCCGCGGTGAAGGCCAAGGGCATGGCGGCCGCCGAGGCCGCGAAGGCCCTGAGCCTGGCCGAGGCCGCCGGCATCGAGGCCCGGGCGAGCGCGCTGGCGGTGAACCAGGACGCGGTCATCCAGCAGCAGGTCGCCGAGAACCTCCCCGAGATCGTCAGGTCGCTGTCCTCGATGTACTCGGGCGTCGACAACCTCACGGTGCTGAACGGCGCCGAGGGCATGCAGCAGGGGATCATGTCGATGGTCGGCACGGCGGGCGCGCTCCTGCCGCAGCTCCGCCAGATGCTCGGCCAGGGCAGCGTCGAGGCGCCGACGACCAACGGCGCCGTCCCGGTGCCGCCGCCGGCTCCGGCGCGGCCTGCCAGCGAGTAGTCGCCGGGTGAGGCCCGCCTGGCTCCCAGGCGGGCCTCACCGGCACGTCATCCGGAGAACGGCACGTGGTCCTGCTCGCAGACCGTGCCCGTCGGGGGCAGCGTTCCGTCGATCAGGTACCTGGCCTGCACCTCGTAGGCGCACGACGATGGCGCGTCGAACGACGTGTGCCCCCAGCCGTCGATCGTCAGCAGCCGCGAGTTCGGCAGCAGGCTGGCCAGCGCCTCGGCACCGGCGATCGGCGTCGCCGGGTCGAACGTGTTGCCGACGATGAGGACCGGGTTCGCCGTCGAGGCGGTGAAGCTGCCCGTAGAGCGGCCCGGGTCGAGCGGGAATGGCCACTCGGCGCACGGCGAGGCGATCCAGGTCCAGATGATCCCGAAGAGGCTCCGCTCCTGGGCCGCGATGCCCGCGTTCCAGTAGGTCTCGTAACCTGTCGGGGTGCGGGGCGTCGGCGCACGCGACACCGACCTGGCCCTCGATCGCGTTGCTGTACCGGCGGAGCTGCTTGAAGGTGCCGAGCTGGGGGTCGAGGGCTCCCACCGGAACGCGAAGGCGGGCGAGATCTGCTCCGAGTCGCGCCGCGGAGACCTGGCCGTCGATGTCGTTCAGGTCCTGCGCGAACGCCTCCCAACCGGGTGAGAAGTAGAGCTGCGACAGCGTGACGGAGACCAGGTTCGTGTAGTCCAGGAGGACGGATCCGCCAGCCACGGTCACGACCTGTGGATGTGCCTGCAGCCGCGCGGCCAGCGACGCGAACCGGGCCGCGGAGTCGGGCCCGAAGGCGCAGTTCGGTCCACCGGCGTCGCACAGGCGGAAGAACTCGTCGAGCGTCGCCTGGCTTCCGAGGGAGCTCTGGATGCGATTGAAGATCGGCAGCGCCGCGTCCGCCGGATCGACGCCGTACCACTTCTGCTGATCGACCACGCCGTCGACGATCAGCGCGCGCACCCGGGACGGGAAGAGGTTCGCGTAGGTCGCTCCGAGGACGCTCCCGTACGAGTACCCGTCGTACGACAGACCCGCGTCACCGACGGCGGCGCGCATCCGGTCGAGATCGCGAGCGACGTTCGCCGTGGACATGTGCGAGACGATCGGCCCGGCGTGATCGACGCACTTCTGGTCGAGGTACAGGTCGGCCTGGACCCAGGCGTCGAACTGCTGGCGGCTCGTCGGGAACGCGAAGTCGATGAAGACCGGCGTCCAGCCCTTCACGCTGAAGAAGCAGCGCAAGGGTGTCGATCGGGCGATGCCGCGCGGGTCGAAGCCGACGATGTCGAAGCGAGCGCGGACCTCGGGCGTCAGCATCGTCTGCCCTGCACCGACGACGAAGTCGACGCCGGAGCCTCCCGGCCCGCCGGGGTTCACGAACAGCGAGCCGATGCGGTGCGCACGGTCGGTCGCCGGCAGCTTCACGAGCGCGAGCGTGATGTGCTCGCCATGCGGGTTGGCGTAGTCCAGCGGAGCCTGCATGGTCGAGCACTCGAACGGTCCGGAGGACGAGAAGCACGGCGTCCAACTGAGCTGCGCAGCTCCTGCCGTCGCGCCTGGCAGAGCCACGACCGCCACCAGGCCCAACAGCAGCGTTCGAAGGGATCGCATCGAGACTCCTCTCCTCATGGCGTCCACCTGTACGCGGTCGAGCATACGCGTCGACCGTGCAGGGCGTTGGCCGACCGTGCTGCGAGGTCAGGCCCGCCGGCCGCCGAAGACCCAGTCGTGGATCTCGACCGAGGCGTACAGGCCCTCGCGCACGAAGGGGTCGGCGGCCTCCATCGCCTCGGCCGCGGCCCGGTCGGGGAACTCGACGAGCATGGCGCTGCCGACCCACTCGCTCCCGTCGTCGCTGAACAGGCCGCCGCGGGCGATGAAGTGACCCGCGTGGGCCGGGTCGTCGAGGTGGCGGCGGTGCTCGGCCAGGTGGGCGTCGCGCAGGGCCGCGATGCCGGGTCTTCCGTGACCCAGGACGAGGAACCGCCGGTTGCGCTCGGGGTCGCCCTCGAACTCCCACATCGTGCGGCCGAGGCCGTTGTTCCAGCGCCGGATCAGCACGTCCTCGAAGACGCCCGCGGCGTGGTACGGATCCTCCTCGGCGAACAGGCGGGCGGCGTCGGCATCGGCCAGGTCGACGATGTGCAGGCTCCCGGTCGCGTGCTGCAGGTCCTCGGTGAGCGTCGGCCCGCGCGCCACCAGGACGTCGGCGAAGCCGTCCATGTAGGCCCAGTGCGCCTCGGTGAGCTCGTCTCGCAGGGCGGCGGTGCCGGGCCGGTCGCGGCCGTAGACCAGGAACTCCACGCCGCCGGATGGTAGCCCTTGCAATTGCGAGACGGGGTGGGATCATCGAGCGCGGAATGGGCCGAGCCCTGGTCGTGGCCGCAGTCCAGCTCGCGGTCGCCTTCGCCGTGGCGGCGGCCGTCGGGCTCGTGCTCACGCTGGCTGTTCACGGTGGTGTCCGGCAACACCTTCGCCGACGAGCTGCACCGCGTCCTGCTCGTCCTCGGCATCGCGGCGCTGCTGTGCGCGGCCGCGGCGCAGTCGCCGACCCGGCGCCTCGGCAGCGGGCCCGGCTACAACCGCCTCGGCGGGCTCGTACCCGGGCTCAACCGCTACGTCACGAGCAAGGAGGCCGCGGCGTCGGGCAGCCTGACGCCGACCGCCGTCTTCCTCGTCGTCGCGATCGTGATCCTGGCCATCGCGTTCTCGGTGTAGCTACCCTCACGACCGTGAGCCCCGAGCGCGACACCATCGTCTTCATCCCGGCCTGGAACGAGGAGGAGAACCTCCCCGCGGTCATCGACGAGCTCCGCGGCGAGCTCGGCGACGTCGACGTCCTGGTCATCGACGACGGCTCGACCGACCGCACCGCCGACGTGGCCAGGGCCGCGGGCGCAGAGGTCGTGTCGTTCGGCGAGAACCGCGGCCTGCGGGCCGGCATCGCCGCCGGCTGGATGGAGGCGGCCGGCCGCGGCTACGCCTACGGCGGGCGCGTCGACGCCGACGGGCAGCACCCGGCCGCCGAGCTGAAGCGGCTGCTCGAGCGGGTGCGCTCCGACGCCTGCGACGTCGCGGTCGGCTCGCGCTTCCTGGCCGGCGAGGGCTACGAGCCCTACCGCTACAAGCCGAGCGCCGCCCGCCGCTTCGGCACCGGCCTCCTGCGCCGCTCGATGAGGGTCGCGCTGCGCCGCCCGTTCCACGACTCGACCAGCGGGATGTACGCGGCGAACGCCAAGGCCCTCCCGATCCTGGCGCTCCCGTACACCAGCGACGCACCCGAGGTGCAGGCGATCCTGCGGCTGCACGAGGCGGGGCTGCGGGTCGACGAGGTGCCGGTGGACATGCGCGACCGGGCCAGCGGCGAGTCGAAGCTGCAGGGCAAGAAGGCGCTGATGCTGGTCCTCACGGTGGCCGGCACGCTGGTCGCGGCGCGGCGCCTGCGTGGCCGCTCGCAGGATGGCTGAGCGCGGCGGCCGCGTGATCGCGGTGCTCGGCTACTCGGAGCGCGGCACCCGCGGGCTGCACCCGATCTGCGCGGCCCGGCTGGCCCACGCCGAGACCCTCGCCGCGGACGCCGAGGCCGTCGTCCTGTCGGGCTGGGCGCGGCATCCCGACACCGCGCCCGAGGCCGAGCTGATGCGCGCCGCCTGGGCCGGGCCGGACGTGCCGCTGGTGGTCGACCCGACGGCCCGGCACACGAGCGGCAACGCCGAGGGGATCGCCGCGGTGGCCCGCCGGCTGCACGCCGACGAGGTGGTGGTGGTCACGTCGCGGTGGCACCGCCGCCGGGCGCTGGCGCTGGTGCGGGCCGCCCTGCGCGGCGCCGGGGTGCGGGTGTCGGCCTCGTCGCCGGACGGCCGGCCGCGGGCGGGGAACGTGCTGCGCGAGGTCGCGGGCACGGCGGCGCTGCCGCTGCAGGTCGCCCGGATGACCCGTCGGCGCTGAGTCAGCCGCCCATGTCGACGGCCCGGACGCGTGCCGGGTCGATCGTCACGCGCACCCGTCGCTCGCCCGGCCTGGTCGTGCTTCCAGAACTCCATCCCGCCGTACTTCGCGGCCAGGCGCCGGGCGAAGACGTAGTCGTCGTCGGGCTCGATCCGGGCCTCGCCGCGTACCTCGAGGTAGCGGTACGGGTTCTGCAGGTCGAGCACGAACAGGCTGCAGCGCGGCCGCTCGCGCAGGATCCGGGTCTTGTAGCGCGCGGTGTTGAGCGAGAGGCGCAGCTCGCCGTCCTCGTACAGGAACCAGACGCCGGTGACCTGCGGGTACCCGTCTGCGGTCACCGTGGCGAGCGCGGCCACCTGGCTTTCGAGGAGGTCGCGGTGGGTGTCGGGGATGGTCGCGTGGGTCATGGGCTCGATGCGCACCGTAGCGCGGCTCCGGGGCGGGGCGGCGTGCCCCGGTACACTCGGTCCGATGAGCGATGCGGGAGCCCTGCGGGCGTCGGACGCCGAGCGCGAGCAGGCCGCGGCCGAGATCCGCGAGCACTACGCCGACGGCCGGATCGACGACGGCGAGCTCGCCGAGCGGCTCGGGCAGGTCTACGCCTCGCGCACCCGCGGAGAGCTGCAGGAGATCCGGGCCGACCTCCCGGCGCTGCCGCCGACCCGGGCCGACCAGCGGGCCGAGCTCTCCGTCCGCCGCTCCGACCTCACCCGCCAGCTCCTGCAGCAGACCGGCGCCGGACTCGCACCGTTCCTGGTCGGCACGGCGATCTGGCTGCTGGCCGGGGCGAGCGGGAGCTTCTGGCCGGCGTGGCTGCTGCTGCTCGCGGCGATCCCGCTGATCCGCAACGGCTGGCGGCTGTACGGCCCGGCGCCGGACGTCGAGCGGGTGGCGCACGACCTGGCCCACCGCCGCGACCATCGCGAGCGGCACCGCGCCCGGCGGGACGACCGCCGCCGCTCCCGCTCGCGCTGACGGCGCCCGCGGCTGGCCGTCATACTCGCCGCGTGGAGCTGCTGCTCGTCTACCTCGCTGTGCGGCAACGTCGTCTCGTTCGCGCTGTTCGGCATCGACAAGCGCAAGGCGGGCAGGGGGAGCCGGCGGATCTCCGAGGCCACGCTGGTCGGATCGGCAGCGCTGACCGGCACCGTCGGCGGCTGGCTCGGGATGCACGTGTTCCGCCACAAGACGGCGAAGACCTCGTTCAAGGCGAAGATGGTCGTCGCCACGGTCGTCGACGTGATCGTGCTGGTCCTGCTGATCGACCACCTCACCTGAGCACGGCGCGCAGCCGCGGCGCCCACTCGGGCTCGGGCCGCAGGTAGGCGCCGCGGATGACGGTCCAGGCCCGGATGCGGCGCTCGTCCAGCCCCGCGGCGACGAACGCCGCGATCCGGCGCTCGGTCTGCTCGGGGTCGTCGAAGCCGTTGGTCATCGGGTTCCACAGGAACGCCGGCACGTCGTGCTCGCGGTCCGACGAGGTACGGCTTGGGGTCGATCGCCACGTAGCGGTCGCCGTGGCGCAGCAGGTTGTGGTGGTGGAGGTCGCCGTGGACGAGCCAGTCGGCCCGGCCGCCGACCTCGGCGTGCAGCGTGCGGGCCAGGGGGACGAGCTCGCTCCCCTCGCTCCCGGCCTCGTCGAGCCAGCGCGCGACCTCGGGGTCGACCGGGCGGAACGGCGGCCGCGCGGGGAGCCAGAGCCGGGTCGCGACGTCGACCGCGATGGCCGTCGCCTCGTCGTCGTCGAGCGCCGAGAGGTCGGTGCCGGGCAGGGCGCGCTCGAGCAGCGTGGCCCGGCGGGCGTCGTCGCGGCGCAGGAGGCGCGACGGCGCCGTTGCCGTCCCACAGCTCGAACGCGTCGGCGTCGTGCAGCGACTCGTCGTCGCCCTCCCAGGCGACCTTCAGCACCGCGTCCGGGCCGGCCGGCGCGGCGTAGGAGTAGTGGGCCAGGGCGAACGGCTCCTGCAGCTCGAGTCCCCAGTCGGCGGCCACGCGGCGCGCCGTGGCCCGGGCGACGGTGAGGTCGACGCCCATAGGGGTCCGTGGAGCGCCGCCAGCGTCAGGTGCGCGGGCCGACCGGCCGCGCGCCGAGCTCCGCAACGCGGTCGCGCAGCGCCCGGTCGGCGGTCACGACGACCACGTCGCGCGTCGCCCCACCCGGCGACGAGCTCGACGATCGCGTCGTCGCCGGAGCCGGTCGCCGCGACGACCTCGACGCCCGGCGCGCTCGTCACGCCGCGGGCCTTGCCCTCGACGACGAGCACGAGCTCGGCGTCCTGCGGGGCGCCCGGAAGCGGCTGCGGACCGGCCTCGGCGAGCGCGTCGCGCAGCCGCTCGGCGGCGCCGGCGCGGTCGCGCCACCAGCCGTCGGGCACCGAGCCGACGACGTTCGCGGCGTCCACGACGATGCGCACGCCGGGCATTGTGCCGGTCGTCAGCGCAGGCGCCGCGTCTCGCGCCGGCGGTCGAGCGTCTCCCAGGCCGCCAGCGCCATCGCGTACAGCAGGCCGAACACGACGGCCCGCCCCCAGGTGAACTCGTGGCCGCTCAGGGCGACCAGGACGACGCCGGCGACGAGCGACGTGACGAGGACGGGGAGGTGGCGGCGCCAGGACGCCATCGGTTTCCACGGTACGCCGGGTCGCCGGGCGCTGTCCAGCGTCATGTCCCGGCGCAGATCGCGTAGGGCGTCGCCAGGGAGCTGATCGGCGAGCCGTTGTTCTCGATCGAGATCCAGTCCTGGTGGTCGGGGAGCGTCGTGCTGATGTCGTTCCGCAGGTCGCTGGTGTTCGAGAACACGCCGCCGCCGACGGGCAGGCTCGGCGCCGGGCAGGTGGCGGTGACCCGCACCTGACCGCCCGCGGGGACGGTTCCCGCGGGGCCCGTCACCACGGCGTAGCCCTTGAGCCTGGCGCACACCGCGAACACCGAGAACGTCGAGGACGTGGCGGTCGCGTTGTTCTCGTCGACCCGCCAGCTGCGGCCGGACGGGATCGACGAGTTCAGGTCGATCGCCCGCGACGAGCTGGTGGTGCGGGCCCCGCCGCCGACCGGCTGCAGGCGTCCCGGGCAGGTGGCAAAGGCCGTCGACTGGGCGCCGGAGGGGTTCGGCGCAGCCGGCGCCTGGACGATCGCGTAGCGCTTCGGCCGCGCGCCGCACACGACCTCGATGGTGAACAGCGCCGGCGCGCCGAACGAGTTGTCGACCTCGCCCGCCCAGCCCGTCGGCGTCGGGTAGGAGCTGTGCACGCCGATCGTGGTCTGGCCCGAGACGATGAACACGCCGCCGCCGAAGGGCACGAGACCGGGGTCGCACTGGATCTGGGCCGGCGTCACGGCGCCGCTCGGGGCGCTGAAGGCCAGGGTGCTCAGCTGGACGTAGCCGCGCGGCGGCCGGGCCGAGGCAGCCGGGGCGAACGCCGCCGAGAGCGGCAGGAGGCAGACGCCGGCGACGCGGAGCGCCCGGCCGAGACGGGTGGCACGCATGGGGCGAGCGTATGACCGGCCGGGCTCGAAGGAATCCGCGGCCACCACACCGCGTACGGCAGGCCGTCAGGCGCGGCGGCGCGACGTCCAGGCGAGGTACGCGCCGAGCGTGGCCAGGCCGCCGATCTCGCCGGCGGCGGCGATGCCCCGGCGGGAGCGCCAGCGCCGCGGCGGGCCGTCGGCCTGCCGCGTCACGGCGTCGAGCAGCGCAGACGCCAGGAGCGCCGCGACGACCCGGTTGCCCGCACGCTCGCTGCGGGCGACGACCGACTCGAGGTCGTCGGTGCGGAGCCGCACCTCGAGGCCGCCGCGGTCGAGCGCGGCGAGCAGGCGGCGAAGCTGCGCCGGCAGCTCGACGCCGAGCTGCAGCGCGGCCGCCAGCGCGGCTGCGACCCGGGGGCCGAGGACCTCGGGCGAGTACTGCTGCTGCACCAGGCGCTGGGCGTACGGCGCGAGCACGTCCTCGAGACGGAACTCGGGCGCGAGCGACGCCGCCATCCCCTGGTCCATCACCAGCACCTTGAGCAGGAGCGCCAGGTCGCGCGGCAGGCGCAGGTGGTGGCGGCGGACGATCCCGAGCAGCTGCTCGAGGACCGCCACCAGCGGGATCTCGCCGATGCCGGCGCCGCCGTAGCGCTCGAGCAGCCGGGTGACGTCCTGCCGCAACGCGTCGCGGTCGACGGGCCCGTGGGCCATGCCGAGGTCGAGCAGCGCGTCGACGAGCGCGTCGGCGTCGGTGGCGGTGAAGGCCACGAGCAGGGTCGCGAGGCGCCGGCGCAGCGCCTGGTCGACCGCGCCGACCATGCCGAAGTCGACGAGGCCGATCCGGCCGCCCTCCTCGATGAACAGGTTGCCCGGGTGCGGGTCGCCGTGGAAGAAGCCGTCCTCGAAGACCATCTTCGCCGTCACCCGCGTGGCCCGCTCGGCCAGGGCGCGGCGGTCGACGCCGGCCGCGTCGAGGGCGTCGAGGTCGCTCACCCGGATGCCCCGCAGCCGCTCGAGCGTCAGCACCCGGGACGTCGTGCGGTCCCAGAAGACGCGCGGGATGTGCACGTCGGCGACGCCGGCGAAGTTGGCGGCGAAGCGCTCGGCGCTTCGCCCCTCGGCCAGGTAGTCGAGCTCGGCGCGCAGGGTGTGGGCGAAGTCATCGGCGAGCCCGGCCACGTCGTAGTCGGCGGCCACGCTCCAGTGCCGGCTCGCCTGCGCGGCGACGTTCTGCACGATCTCGAGGTCGCGCTCGACCTGCTCGACGACGCCCGGGCCGGCGCACCTTGACCACCACCTCGGTGCCGTCGTGCAGCGTCGCTGCGTGCGCCTGGCCGATCGAGGCGGCCGCCAGCGGCTGCGGGTCGAAGCTCGCGAACGCCTCGGCCGGCGGCTCGCCGAGCTCGTCAGTGATCAGCGCCGCGACGACGTCGGAGGGCACCGGGGCCGCGTCGTCCTGCAGCTTCGCGAGCTCGGCCTGGTACGCCTCCGGCAGCAGGTCGTTCCGGGTCGACAGGATCTGTCCGAGCTTGACCCAGGTCGGGCCGAGCTCCTCGAGCGTGCTGCGCACGCGCTCCGGCCGGTTGGCCGCGTCGCTGCGCGCGAAGCGGTCGACGACATCGCCGAGCCCGTTCCGCGACAGGATCGCCGCGATCTCTCGCGCCCGCGCGTACTGCGCGCTCACGCTCTCCTCGCCTGTCCGCGTGCGGTGGCCGAAGCGGCAGCCTAGCTCGTCGCGATACTGTCGGCTCGTGCCAGGCGAGAACGCCACCGTCCCCACGATCCGCAGGGCGCTGCGGTCGTACATCGGACTCGACGCCGGCGATGCCGCCTGGCGCGGCCTCGTCGGGCCGGCGCAGCGCGAGGTGCGGGTCGACGTCGACGCGCGCTCCAACGGGACGCCGGTGGTCACGGTGGCCGCCGACACCGGCCAGGCCAGCGAGTCCGAGGTCGCCGCCGCGCGCGCGTTCCTGCTCGTGAACGGCGAGCTCGACCTCGGCCGGCTCAGCCGCGCCCGCGACCGGGTGCTGGTCGAGCACGGCATCCTCGGCGGCCACACGCTCGAGGAGCTCGAGGTACGCGTCGCCGTCTGGGCCGTGGCCTGGGCTGCCGGCGCCTTCGCGCCGCGCATCGAGAGCCGGCTCGCCGGCCAGGAGCCGGCCGGTCCGCCGCCCGACCCGCCGGCGAACGCGCGGCGCGACGCGGCGACCGCGGTCGACTGGTCCGACCGCTGGGTCGAGCGCGTCCTGCGGGAGCACTACGGGAGCTTCGAGCACGACCCGAACTGGGGCTACCACGGCCCGTTCGGCTCGACCCGGGTGTTCGTCTCGGTGACCCACTACCTCGAGGAGTCGACCGCGGTGCGCGTGGCCTCCCCGGTCCTCGCCGACGTCGAGCTGAGCGACGCGCTGGCCGTCGACGCGTACCGGCTGTACGCGGATCGGCCGGTCGGCCGCTTCTCCTACCTGCCCGAGCGGCGGGAGCTGTGGCTCGAGCAGGTGCTGCTCGGCGACGCGCTGAACGTCGAGGAGCTCACCTCCGCCGTCGACGCCGTCTCCGGCCTCGCAGACGGCGAGGACGACCGCCTGCAGGCCGCGCATGGCGGGCGCCGCTACCAGGACCTGCTCGGCCAGTAGCCGGCGAGCGCGACGGAACGGCCCGCTACCCTCGGACGACCAGAGGGTCTCGAATCGAGGAGTCAGCGTGCTCACCCTGACCGATGAAGCGAAGGACGTCGTGCGCGAGATGGTCGTGGCCGAAGGCGGCGGCCGAGGGCAGCGGCCTGCGGATCACCGCCGAGTCCGGCGAGGACGAGGGCGACGGCGAGCTGTCGCTGACGATCGCGCCCGAGCCGCTCGAGGGCGACGCCGTGATCGACGAGGACGGCACCCGCGTGTTCCTCGAGCCGACCGCCGCCGCGATCCTCGACGACAAGGTGCTCGACGCGCACCGCCACGACGACCACGTGCACTTCAACCTGCTCGAGCAGAGCTGAGGCGTGCGCGACCGCTGAGCTCACTGCCAGCCGGGTCGGTCGGCCCGCGCAGGCGCACTCGAGCCCCCCATTTGCAGGACAACTGGTGAAGGAGCAGCCGCTCCTCCCGTCGACCGGTCCTGCCGCCTCTGCCCTCCTCGGAGGTGGTGCTCCGCCCGATGCACACGGCGGAGACCATCCCGAACAAGGAGCAGACATGGTCGACAGCGTCACCGGCGGGACGACCGCCACGGCCACGCACCACCACGGCCACCACGGCCACCAGGAAGCCGTCATGAACGACGCGGCCAAGGCCCTCGGCATCAGCACGAACGATCTGTCCGAGCAGCTCAAGAGCGGCAAGAGCCTCAGCGACATCGCCAAGGACAAGGGCGTCAGCGCCGACGACCTGAAGGCGTCGATCGAGAACGGCCTGAAGTCCACCAAGCGCGGCGCCAACCTCTCGCAGTCCGACCTCGACAGCATCGCCGGCAAGATCGCCGACCGGAAGCGCGCAGCGGACCCCAGCACGACCACGGCCCCGACGGCGCAGCCGGACGACGGCAGCGTGCTCGGCGTCACCTACGCCTGAGCCTGGCTCGCGATGACGGCCGTCTGGCGAGCGGCCGTCATCGCGATCCGGGACGTGTGACGTAGGCTGGCCGCCGTGGACGGCTGTCTCGCGTGCGACCTCATCTCGGGCCGCCGCCCGCTGCCGGGCGGCATCATCCACCAGGCGGGCGGCTGGAACGTCACGCACTGCGTCGGACCGCTCGGCATCGGAACCCTGATCGTCGCGCCCCAGCGCCACCTCCTTCACGTGTGGGAGCTCGACGAGAGCGAGTCCGCCGCGCTCGGGCCGCTGCTGCAGCGCGCCGCGGCCGTCGTCGCCGAGCTCACGGCGCCCGAGCAGGTCTACGTCAACCTCTGGAGCCACGCAGGCGGCGAGCCGGTCCACCTGCACTTCGTGGTGCAGCCCGTCACCCGGGACACGCTGGCGGAGTGGGAGCTGCACGGGCCGCGGCTGCAGGTCGCCATGTTCACGCGCGGCGAGCTGCCGGCTCCCGACGAGGCCGCAGCCTTCGCCGAGCGCGCACGCCAGGCGCTCCGAAGCGGGGCGTCGCGGGCCTGACCTTCCGACGGCCTGCGTGACGACCGTCACACGCAGGATGTGGTCGACGCGAACGACAGGGCCTCCGGGGCGCGGGATGCTTGCGCTACCGGTCATCGTCGAAGGGATCGACCATGAACAGCAAGCCCGCCCACACGCTCGGTGTCGTCGGAGTCGCCCTGCTGGCAGCGCTCTCGCCGACCGCGGCGAGCGCCCATCCGTCGGACGCCGACACGCCGACCCAGGCGAGCAGCGCGCTCCTCGTGCGCAGCGAGGCGCTGAACCAGCAGCTCCATCTCGGCCGCTCCGCCAGCGCGTCGACCCAGGCGAGCAGCGCGCTCCTCGTGCGCAGCGGTGGTCTGAACCAGCGGTTCGGGCTCGGCGCCACCAGCCACACCGACCAGGACTCGCCCGACTGGACGACGCTCGGGATCGCCGCCTTCGGCGTCGCCGCGGCAGGCGCGCTCGTGGCGAGCGCAGCTGCGGCGGGCCGGCGCCGGCCCGCCGGACTGGCGTCCTAGCCGCCGACCGAGGAAGCGCGAGGAGCCGAGGTCGCCGCGCCGACTCGGCTCCTCGCCGTTCCGCTGCTCGCCCGCCACGGGGTTCGCCGGCGCCTACAATCGAGCCCGAGCAGCCCGGCCACGTGCCGACCAGGTGTTTCCCAGGCATGACGCGCGCGGCCACGTTCCTCCCGAAGACAACGAGGAGGAACGACGTGACGATCGTCGAGGACCGCGCTCCGCTGGACGAGGACAAGCTGAACGCGTTCGTGTTCCGTGCCGTGGAGGAGGTCGGCGCGACGCTCAAC
Organism: uncultured Actinomycetes bacterium; assembly: GCA_963794695.1. Taxonomy (GTDB): domain Bacteria; phylum Actinomycetota; class Thermoleophilia; order Gaiellales; family JALYLC01; genus CAWCFJ01. Next base: position 270,525 of record CAWCFJ010000003.1, read on the forward strand.
GCCGCGCTCGTGGTCATGGGCGACCGGCTCGGGCTGATATCGCGCGCTCGCCGGGGCCGGCGCCGCTGACGCCGACCGAGCTCGCAGCGCGCACGAACACGTCCGAGCGCTACGTCCGCGAGTGGCTCAACGCCCAGGCCGCGGGCGGATACGTCGAGCTACGACCCCGACACCGGCCGCTACACGCTCCCGCCCGAGCAGGCGATCGCCCTGACGGACGAGAGCAGCCCGGCATACCTCCCCGGGTTCTTCCAGATCGCGCTCGGCTCGGTCCACGACTCCCCGCGGATCACCGAGGCGGCCCGCATCGGCGAGGGCGTCGGCTGGCAGGAGCACGAGACGTGCACGAGGGCTGAGATCGTTCATCGGCCGGCTACAACGCGAACCTGATCGCAGCGTGGCTGCCGGCGCTCGACGGCGTCGTCGAGAATCTCCATCGTGGGCGCGTCACATCGCGGACGTCGGCTGAGAGCAAGGGCCGCCGACGATCCTGTGGGCAGCGTCCGGCTCGGCTTCATCGGTTCCGCCTTCCACGGGGCTCGGTCGTGCCGCCCGCGCTGCGGGCGCCGACGCGGGCGCCGACGCCGCGGCGGTTCGAGGTCGCACCGGCCGCCGGTGTAGGCGGCGAGCGCTACGACCTCGTGACGATGTTCGACTGCCTGCACGACATGGGCGACCCGGTCGGCGCCGCCCGCCACGTGCGCAGCCGCTCGAGCCCGACGGCACGTGGATGTTCGTCGAGCCCGCCGCTGGCGACCGCGTCGAGGAGAAGATCAACCGTCGGCCGGGCGCTACTACGGTTCTCGACGCTGCTGTGCACGCCGGCGTCGCTCTCGCAGGAGGTCGGCCTCGCGCTCGGGGCCCAGGCCGGCGAGGCGCGTATCGCGACGTGGTCAGGCGGCCGGCTTCGGCACGTTCCGCCGCGTCGCCGAGACGCCCTTCAACCTGGTCTTCGAGGCGAAGCCGTAGTCCGGCCGCCCGCAGCGTGTGGTGATCACCGATTGCCTGGGAGGAGCGCGGGTGGCAGCGTCGCGCGCATGGGACATCTCCGCGCAGCGCTCGCCGCCCTCGCAGCCTCCGCCATCTTCGCCCCCGCGGCCCTCTCGGCGCCGCCGGGCTACGTCCGCATCGAGTCCGGCGACATCGCCGCGCCGCCGACGCCGCTCGACTTCGGCGGCCGCGCGGACTGCCCGCCAGGAACCGTGGTCTGGAGCGGCGGGGTCGGCGGCACCAGCGACTTCGGGCAGGACATCAACAGCTCGAACCCGACGGGCTCCGGATGGGAGGGCCGCTACAACAACCGCAGCAGCCGCAACGGCGCCTTCAGGGTCGAGGCGATCTGCGCTGCGCAGCCCAAGCACTACACCCAGACGTTCGCCCTCGCCGCGAACCCCGCGGGCACGCAGGCCACGGCCACCGCCACCTGTCCGGCGAAGACCGTGATCCTGGGCGGCGGCGCCCAGTCCTCGTCGGACGACGGGAGGGCGTTCCTGCTCAGCGCCTATCCGGCCACCACCAAGACGTACACGGCGGTCATCTGGAACGGCAGCACCCGCAACGAGCAGCTCGCCGTCTACGCCATCTGCGGCAAGAAGCCGAAGGGCTACGAGCTGAACGCCTCAACCGGCTCGGGAACCGGGCCAGCGGAGTTCACCGGCGGCGGCCAGTGCAAGCGGTTCGGCAAGGTCGTGATCGGCGGCGGCGTCCAGGTCGCGAACCCGCAGCCGCTGATCTCGCTCGGCACCTCGTTCGCCGACCAGGACACGCAGTGGCTCACCAACGTCGACGTCCAGACCGGCGGCCTGCAGACGACCACCATCTACTCGATCTGCGCGGCGTAGCGCGACCGGAACCTGCGCTACCCGCAGCTCCGCGGCGAGCCGCCGGTCGGCTCGCCGCGGTAGCAACGCGGTTCCACATCGAAGCGGGAGCGCGGTCAGTAGACGATGTTGTCCACCTCGAGGATGTGGACAGGCCGGTTGCTGTTGGCGGATGCCAGGATGATCGTCTTGACGGGGATGCTGAAGGTCACCGTGTGCATGCCCCCGAACAGCCACACCTTGTGCCGCTCGAGGGGCGAGCTCGGGCCGGCGCCCTTACCGGTCACCCTGAGCATGGGGAAGCTCCCCTCATTGCCCCCGACATCGATCGAGACCCCCGTGAACGTGCCGGGCAGGATGATCCTCGCCCCCTGGCAGAGGCACGCCGAGCCGCCGTCCATCCAGTTCAGATCGCTCTCGAACGCCAGGACGTTCGAGTCGTCGCCGAGTCCGGGATCCCAGCACCCGCCGTCGAGCACCCCGCCGAGGCCCTTGAACCTCACGCCGTCGAGCTTCTTCAGCGGCAGCTGCTGGTTGGTGTTGCACGGGGCGGTCAGGTCGTCGAAGTTCACGACCTGCGACGTCGGCACGGCGGCACCGGCGACGTCGTTGCTGGCAGCGCCACTGGCCGGCGCTGCCAGGAGGGTCGCGGCCAGGGCGAAGCCGGCCACGACGGAGTTGTGCAGCTTTCTCACTGTCTGCCTCCGAGCGAGGGTCAGCCGCGGCGTTCGGCCGCGGCACGATGTCAGAACACGCACAGCAGGCCGCCGCTGGCGGCCAGCGCGATCAGGGCGACGAACAGGACGCCCAGCGCGGCGAGGCGAACGAGCGAGGCGTGTTCGCCCCGAGACGAGGAGGCGAGACGTTCGACAGCCGCCTGCTCGCGCAGCTCTGCCTGACGGGCCATGACGATGCGGGTGCTCAGCGGGTGCACGTTCCCTCCTCGTAGGTCGTTTGCGACGATGGCTCCGAGGCTAGGGCGCGGCAGGACCGCCGAACGTTGCCGAGCACGACCCTCGCGGTGTGTCGCCCGCGACACACCGAGCTGCTCGGCGCGCTGCTTGATCCCGAGGAGCATCTTCCGCTCCATCACGAGCGATGCCGGGCTCCATCGGGAGCATGCCGATCCGGTCCGTGAAGCGTGGGAGGCGGAAGCGGTTGCGGCTGATCAGCCGCGTGTTCGCCGTCCTGCTCGCTCGAGGATGAACGTCCAGACCCAGTTGCCGTCCGCCGACGTGTCGGTGAGGACGTGCTCGGGCTCGACGAGCGCGACCTGCATCTGGTTGCTCCCGTAGCCGAGTCGGTCGCCGACCTGCGGGTGCTGGTACTCGGGCAGCACGTGGTCGACGCTGTGCATGTCGAGGCCGAGCAGGTTCTCGATCCAGTCGTAGGTGTAGGCACCGCCACGCGGGGAGGGCCCCATCTGCGCGATCCACGGCCAGACCGCCGAGCGCGGGGCGCGCGACGGTGATCGCCCGAGTCGCCACGCCGTCGGCGTGTTCGAGCAGCTCATCGCCGGGCAGCCGCATCGCGGCCTCCTCGGCGGTCGCCCCCAGGTGAGGATCGGCCGGCGGAGGAGCCGTTGGTAGACCAGCGCGGAGCCGGCAAGGACGCCGACACGACGACGACGGCGTGGGTCGATCTCATCGTCGTGCCTCCTTCGATCTGGGAGCGTCACGCGGCGCCCGCTCGCCCACGAGCGATGCTGTCTGGTCGCGCATCCGCGTTGCGACCGCGATGCCGGCATCCCACCCTGGCGCGCGGCCCCCGACCGGGAGCGGCACCGTCTCGATGTCGATTCCGGCGGCGACGAGCAGCCAGGAGATCAGCGAGTTCGAGCTCCACATCTCGCCGGCATCGAGCTCGTCCGGCCCCAGGTTGCGGCGGGCACGAGCGGCACCAGGTCGAGGAGCCGCTGGGCGACGACCGGGTCCTCGGTGAGGGCGTACGGGCTGTCGACCGCCTCGGAACGTCCGGGATCTGCCCTTCGCGCCAGCAGCGAACCTCGTACCGGAACAGCCTGGCCCGGCCGAGCAGGCGGCTGCCGACGGCACCCGCGACGACGCTGCCGCGGTCGGCGTCAGGCCCTCCGACCCGGGGCGTCATCTCGATCACGTAGCGCCCCGCCGGCGTGCGCAGCTCGAGCGCGGCGTGGTAGAGGTCGCGCCGTTCCCGCCGCTCGACCGCGGCGATGAGCGCCTCGTAGACGCGACCGTTGAACCGGACCGAATGGCCGCCCGCGCCGAGCGGCAGCCAGTACAGGTCGACGCGATAGCACACGACGACAGCGTCGCCGTTGCAGCCGGGGCGGCATCGGCGACGCCGCGCGTTCGACGCGGAGAACTACGCGCCGACGCTGGCGAGCGCCAGCGGGTACACCGGACCGCTTCCAGCGGCGCGCAGCTGCCCGCCGATCACCGCGAGCGTCCAGCCCGAGAAGCGCACGTCGTCGACCAGCAGGCCGGGCGTCGCCGGCGGCTGCTCGCTGACCTTGAAGGCGCGCAGCAGGTTCTCGAGCTGCTGCGAGGCGTTGCGCATCTCGCGCTGCGGGGGCGAGTCCACGACCCGCTCGACGAGCGGGAGGAGGGGAAGCTCGAGCGCGGCGGCAAGCCGCTGCGCGAAGCCAGCGACGAGGGTCGGCGCGCGCAGCGACGGCACGGCGCACACCCATTCGGGCGCGGGGCTCGGCGACCAGCTGCGCACCAGCTCGGCGCAGGCGGCGACGAGCTCGTCGGCGAGGACGCCGTCGCGACGACCCTGCTGGATGAGCGGATCCCAGCCGCCGTCGCCGGTCCGGGCGAGCGCCCGGCCCTGCTCGACGCGCACCGCGTCGGGGATCTTCGCGCCGCCTCGCTCGCGCGTCGCCGGTCGCATCTTGCGCGGCTCGAGCAGCAGCGGGCGAGCCCGCAGGTGCCGGTCGGCGGCAGACGCGAGCGCGGGGTCGAGCGCTGCGGCGAAGCACGGCCTGGTACATGCCGCGCAGCGGCCGCAGGGCGCGGCGTAGGGGTCGTCGAGCTCGCGCTCGAGGGTCTCCATCAGGCAGCGCCCGTCAGCACCGTAGCTGCGCATCGCCGCCTGCTCTGAACGGCGCAGAGCGGTGACCTGCTCGTAGCGCGCGGCGTCGTAGTGCCAGTCCGCGCCGGTTGGCACGTAGCCGGAGCGCTCGCGGCGCACCGCGCCCTCGACGTCGAGGATCTTGAGCATGCCCTCGAGCCGCCCGCGGCTGACGTTCACGACCGGGCCGAGCTCGGGCAGCGTGACCGGGTGGTCGGCGGCGCCCAGGTAGTCGAGCACGACGCGCGTCTGCTGCGCGGACGGGAACGCCTGCTCGATGAAGAAGTCCTGGATGCGCTGATCCTCCGCGCCGCGCAGGAGCACCGCGTGCGCCTCGTCGACGCCGCGGCCGGCGCGGCCGATCTGCTGGTAGTAGGCGATCGCCGACCCCGGCGCCTGGTAGTGGACCACGAAACCGAGATCGGGCTTGTCGTAGCCCATGCCGAGCGCGGACGTCGCGACGACGCACTTGACCTCGTTGCGCAGGAGGCGCTCCTCGACCGCGATCCGCTCCTCCGTCTCGACCTCGCCCGAGTAGGCGAGCGCATCGATGCCGCGCGCGTTCAGCCACTCGGCGACGAGCTCGGTGTCGCGCTTCGTGAGCGTGTACACGATCCCCGAGCCGGGGAGCTGCGGGAGGTACTCGGCGAGCCAGGCGAGCCGGTCAGCCCGGCGCGGGAGGTCGACCACCTCGAGGCGAAGGCTCTTTCGGCCGAGCGCGCCACGGTAGGTCACGAGGTGCTCGCGGCCCTCGCCGAGCTCGAGCTGCTCGGCGACGTCCGCGACGACCCGGTCGTTCGCGGTCGCGGTCGTGCAGAGCACGGCGACGCCGGCCGGGAGCGCGGCGAGCACGTCGCGGATGCGGCGATAGTCGGGCCGGAAGTCGTGGCCCCAGTCGGACACGCAGTGCGCCTCGTCGACCACCAGGAGCCCGACTCGCTGAACGAACAGCGGCAGCATCTCCTCGCGGAACGCAGGGTTGTTGAGCCGCTCGGGCGAGATCAGGAGCAGGTCGACGGCGTCCTGGTCGAGCAGCTCGCGCACGCTGTCCCACTCGTCGCGGTTCGTCGAGTTGATCGTGTGCGCGCGGATCCCGAGCCGCTCCGCGGCCGCGATCTGGTTGCGCATGAGGGCGAGCAGCGGAGAGACCAGCAGCGTCGGCCCGGCGCCACGCGCACGCAGGAGCGACGTGGCAACGAAGTACACGGCGCTCTTCCCCCAGCCCGTGCGCTGCACGCACAGCACGCGGTCGCGTCCTGCGACGAGATGCTGGACGGCCTCCCACTGGTGCTCGCGGAACTCGGCAGCGTCGCCGGCAAGCAGCCTGAGCCGTTCTTCGGCCTGGTCTCGGAGGTCGGTGGTCACGTCAGAGCCTCACGCCATCGGCGGGCTCGCCGTGCGCCGCAGGCGTCTGGCCGGATGCGAGCGCCCGCCGGACTGGCTGCCGGCGGGCGCTTCGACCTCTGATCGGCGCGTCTCAGCACTCGACCGTCATGAAATCAGACAGGCAGTGCCGTCGCTTCGACTGGACTGGCACCTGGCTTGACCTCAGCTGATGAAGTACTGCTGCGGCGCCCAGACCTCCCCGCCGCACTTGTCCTTGAAGGTCACCGTGACGGCGTTCAGGCCCGGCTTGAACAGGGACGAGATGTCCCTGGGCGCCACCGCGGCGCCGACCGTGCAGCCGGTCGTGTAGTCGATGGTGAGCTTCGACTTGCTGCCGTCCTGGTGCTTGACCTGGATGATGGCCACGTCGTCGACGAACGTCGTGCCGGTGCCGTCCGCGTTGCCCGACCAGGTCATCGTCTCGCCCGCGTTGAAGCTGACGTTGTAGGCCGTCGCCTTGTAGAACGTCTCGCCCTTCTTCACGACGGTGCGAGCGCCGACGGGGCCGAAGCCGATCGCCGGATGGCCGCTGGCGAACGCGCCGGAGGCGGCCAACGCGGCGCCGGCTAGGACGGCGACGGCGGGGACGGCCAGGCGGCGAGCATGGATGCGGTGCATGGTGCGGTCTCCTCGTTTCTCGTTCCGTTTTGCGCGGTGCTCGAGCAAGCACGACGGTACGAGGGCAAGCGGGACCTGTCTGTCTTCGACGTGACACGTGCAGCGTCACGCCGGTCACACGCCGGCGGCGGGCACGCTGGCCCCCGACGTCCGTGCTGCGCGTTGAAGCTCACACGGGTCGCACGCTGACCGGAACGCCATCGGCGGCGACATCAGCCGAACCTTCGAGGTTCGCACCGACGCGACCCGAGCCAGCCATCGCGACGCGCAGTCGTCCGGCGCCACGTGACGGAACCGGCTCAGAGCTGATGACGGTTCAGCTCTCAGCATGAACAGTCGTCAAACCAGACCGTAAGCTCCGTCACTCCGACTGGACACCGCTGCGACGTGCTCGGCCGCGCAGTCGTGGTCAGCGACGCGGCGGCACGATCAGCGCGGCGGACCCGGGATCGGTCGCGGGCACGACGATGTGGAACGCCTGCGGGTAGCCGGGAAGTGGCGCGGCGGTGTACGTCCAGGCGAGCAGGTGGTACCCGGGCCGCTGGCTTGGGAAGTCCTCGCGTTCACCGAGCAGGACGTGCACCGTTGCGGAACGCTGCGCCGTTGCGGTGTTCTCGACGAGCGTTCCTTCGGCTTGGGCGACCGATCGTCCCCAGTCGCTCCACACGAGATCCTGAAGCACCAGCGAGTTGTCGTCGCGCAGCGGGATCGTGACCGGCTGGCGGGTCGCCTGCTCGGAGGCGATGGCGCCGAACGACGCGGACGAAACGACCCGACGCTCGTGGACGCCGCCCGCCTGCCGGCAGAACTGCCTGGCGTAGCCGAGGCTCCACTCCATCACGATCGCCGGTGGCGCGATGTCGCAGGTAATCCCCTCGTCCACCCACGAGCCGACCGGCATCCAGACTGCACCGACGCGTTTGAGCAGGTAGCCGATGGGCTGATAGTTGTGCGGAGCGACGCCGGTGAGTCCGTACGTCGCGTTCGTCCGCGACGTATGCATGGACAGCGTGATGGCGCCCGGCGGCTGGGCGCCGCTGTGCGAATGGATCGCAGCGACCATCACCGCCTTCATCAGCTGCAGGGTCGCCAGCATGCCGCTGCGCTCGGCGGCGGTCGGTGCGCGTCCCGGCGGACCTGCTGCGTCCGCCGAGTGGACGGCGAGACTGCAGCTCACCGCCAGCAGGACAACCGCCGCTCCCAGTCGACGCATACGGCGAGTGTACGCCGCGGGATGGTGGCGGAAAGGCTCTGCACGTCGCAGCGTCCGCGCATTGCGGCGGTCAGCGGCGTCTGGTTTCATGGCGCGACAAGCGTCGACCCAGAAGCGAGGACTGTCAAAGATGTCGATGAGGCTGCAAGCTCTCGCCGCGACGTCACTCACCCTCGCGATCGCCGCAACCACGGCGTCCGCGACGCCGAGCAGCGCTCGCCGTGCGGCCGGCAACGACGTTGCGCGAGCCACTGCAGGAACGCGGATCACAGGACCGTGCAGCCAGACGACGGCGAACGCGCTTGCAACGCAGTTTCGCATCGGCGGCCGTCCCGGACGGGGCTTTGCATCCGCGCCGATCTGCGGTGCGCTTGCCGGCCCCGGGAGCCTGGTGATGGCGTTCGTCGGCGCCGGGCCGGAGAACGTCGGACCGCTCGAGTTCGCCATCTTCCGTCGCGTCGCCGGCGTCTGGAAGCTCGAGGTTCGACGCAGTCCCGAGGCGCCGAAGCTGGCGATCATCAACGGTGGCATCCGCGAAACGCAGGCGCTGCTCCGCCCCACCGACCCGCGCTGCTGCCCATCGGGCGGCACCAAGACCCGCACATGGAGATGGAACGGCCACGCCTTCCTCGGCACCGCGTGGGCGTTCCATCGCCGGCCGTGAGCGGCGAGGCGGCTCGTCCGCGGATATCCAGCACCTGCCACGCCCGCACGGCGCGGCGCGTGCCGTGGCTCGTGTCGTCGACCAACTCCAGCGCAGTGCCTAGCTCGGTTCGGCTCGGCCGAGCGTGCGCGTGAGGCGCGAAATCGGCGGCGCAACGATCCAGCCCGGCGCGGACGGGAAGGGCTTCCGCATCCAGATGCAGTTCACCGTGCCGAGGCCGTGCGCCAGGCCGTGCAGCGCACGCGCCGAGCTTCGCCCCCGCCGCGGCAGCCGCGCGTTCGCGCTGAGCCGGCCCTGCGCGGCGACGGCAGGATCGTGATCGGCAACCGGGGCGCGTTTCCGCTCCGGCTCGCACGCCTGTCGGAGGGTGCGCTTCTTCCCTCACGGTCTCAAAGGAGCAGCTCTTGCGGACGCCGTTCTACACCCAGGGCGGCCTCCGACTACCCGAAACCCGGCAGCAGCGCAGCCCGGGGCTGACCGGCATCCGCTTAAAGCCGCCCGCGCCTTCCAAACGCCTGCGTGATCCCCACTCAGAACGTGCGGCCCGCCGAGTCGAACTCGGGCCGGGCACCAGGCGTCGGCGTGCGCCGACGACTGCGCGTCATCCCTCGGCGCTCTCGCTTCAGCTCCAACGCGGCGACGCGCTGCTGAGGCAGTTCACCTGGTGTGACGCGCAGTCGTCCGGCCCACGTGACGGAACCGGCTCAGATCTGATGAAGGTTGGTTCAGCTCTCAGCCGCAGCCGCTGTTGTCGCCGCAGTCGCGGCACGTGTAGCACGAGCCGGTGCGCACCTTGCGGCCGCCGCACTTCGCGCACTCCTGGGCGTCCTCCCAGGCGTTGAACAGCGCGCGCTGGCCGGGCGCCACCTGCGGCGCCGCGACCTCGGCCGGCCTCGGCCAGGCCCGTAGCGAGCTGCCGTCCGCCGTCGGGTTCGCGGCCTCGTACTGGCCGATCAGCCGCGCCCGCACCTCGGCCGACATGATCCCGAGCTCGGCCTGCTGGTCGGCGTTCAGGAACTTCTTGCCGAGCCAGCGGAAGATGTAGTCCACCAGCGACTTCGCGACCCGGATGTCGGGGTCGTTGGTCAGGCCGGACGGCTCGAAGCGCATGTGGCTGAACTTCGAGACGTACACCTCGAGCGGCACGCCGTACTGCAGGCCCAGCGAGACGCTGATCATGAACGCGTTCATCAGGCCGGCGAGGGTCGTGCCCTCCTTCGCGATGTCGACGAAGACGTCGCCTGCCCCGCCGTCGGGGAACAGGCCGACGTGGATGTAGCCCTCGTACTCGCCGACCTGGAACTTGCGGCCGATCTCGTTGCGCTCGATCGGCATGATCCGGCGCATCGGCTTGTGGACCAGCTCGGCCTGCTTCGACTGCAGCGGCTGGGCGACCTTGCAGTTGTCGCGGTAGATCGCGAGGGCCTTGATCCCGAGCTTCCAGGAGTCGAGGTACAGCTTCGCGACGTCGTCGATGGTGACCGTCTCGGGCATGTTCGCCGTCTTCGAGATCGCGCCCGAGACGAACGGCTGCACGGCGCCCATCATCTTGACGTGGCCGTTGTAGTCGATCGAGCGCTCGCCGATCGAGCAGTCGAAGATGTCGAAGTGCTCGGGCCGCATGTACGGGGCCCCGACGACCGTGTTCTTGTCGTTGATGTGGGCCACGATCTGGTCGATCTCGTGGGCCGCGTAGCCGAGCCGCTGCAGGGCCACCGGCACCGTGCCGTTGACGATCGTGATCTCGCCGCCACCGACCAGCCGCTTCGTCTTGACCAGCGAGAAGTCGGGCTCGATGCCCGTCGTGTCGCAGTCCATCAGGAAGCTGATCGTGCCGGTCGGCGCGATCACCGTGGCCTGCGCGTTGCGGTAGCCGGACAGCCGGCCCAGGGCCAGCGCGTCGTCCCAGGCGTGCCGGGCCGCGTCGACCAGGTCGCCGGGCACCGTGTGCCGGTTCTCGATGTTGGCGACGGAGGCGCGGTGCTTCTCCATCACCCGCAGCATCGGCATCCGGTTGAGCTCGTACTCCTCGAACGACCCCATGCGGGCGGCGATCTCGGACGACTTGCGGTACGCCCGGCCGGTCATCAGCGCCGTGATGGCCGCCGAGTAGGCGCGGCCCTCGTCGGAGTCGTAGGGCAGGCCGCGGGCCATCAGCAGCGCGCCGAGGTTCGCGTAGCCCAGGCCGAGCTGGCGCATGCGGTGCGCGTTGCGCCCGATCTTCTCGGTCGGGTACGAGGAGTTCGAGACCAGGATCTCCTGCGCCGTGAAGACGACGTCGACGGCGTGCTGGAAGGCCTCGACGTCGAACTCGCCGTCCGGGCGGCGGAACTTCATCAGGTTGATCGACGCCAGGTTGCAGGCCGAGTTGTCGACGTGCAGGTACTCGGAGCACGGGTTCGAGGCCGTGATCCGCCCGCTGTTCGGGCAGGTGTGCCAGTCGTTGATCGTGGTGTCGTACTGCAGCCCCGGATCGGCGCACTTCCAGGCGGCCTCGGCGATCTGCCGCATCAGGTCACGAGCGCGCACCGTCTGCAGCACCTCGCCGGTGGTGCGCGAGGTGAGGTTCCACTCGCCGTCGGCCTCGACGGCCCGCATGAACTCGTCGGTCACCCGCACCGAGTTGTTCGCGTTCTGGTACTGGATCGAGGCCCAGTCCGGCGAGTTGAGCGACATGTCGTAGCCGGCCGACTCGAGCGCGCGGGCCTTCTCCTCCTCGCGCTCCTTGCACCAGATGAACTCCTCGATGTCGGGGTGGTCGACGTCGAGCACGACCATCTTGGCCGCGCGCCGCGTCTTGCCGCCCGACTTGATCGTGCCGGCCGAGGCGTCGGCCCCGCGCATGAACGACACCGGCCCCGAGGCGTAGCCGCCCTTCGACAGCTGCTCCTTCGAGGAGCGCAGCTTCGACAGGTTGATGCCCGACCCCGAGCCGCCGCGGAAGATCCGGCCCTCCTCGGTGATCCAGTTGAGGATCGAGTCCATCGAGTCGTCGATGGCCAGGATGAAGCACGCGCTGCACTGCGGGCGCTCCTCGAAGCCGACGTTGAACCAGACCGGCGAGTTGAACGCCGCCATCTGGTGCAGCAGCAGGTGCTTGAGCTCGGCGTGGAACGTGTCGCCTTCGGCGTCGTCCTTGAAGTAGCCGTCCTTGCGCCCCCAGGCGGTGATCGTGTCGGCGACACGACCGATCATCTGGCGCACCGAGCGCTCGCGCTCGTTCGTGTTCAGCCGGCCGCGGAAGTACTTCTGGGCGACGATGTTGGTCGCCGTCTGGGACCAGGCGACGGGGAACTCGACCCCGCGCTGCTCGAACGACGGGCCGTTCTTGCCCGGGATGACCGCGTCGCGCAGCTCCCACTCGACCTCGTCGAACGGGTCGACCCCGGGCCGCGTGTAGCGGCGCTCGATCCCGAGCGGTGCGGCGGGATCGGCCGGCACGAGCGCGTCGGCCGGAGCGGCGAGGCTCTGCGTTTCGGGGGTGGCCACGTGCGAACGTCTCCTTCGGGTTGGGACCAGGTAGTGTAGCGGAATCAGCGAACGTACGTTCGAGCATCGTCGAGGAACTCGAGCTCCCGCTGGAACTCGTCGACGTCCTCGAACTGCCGGTACACGGACGCGAAGCGCACGTAGGCGACGCCGTCGAGCTCGCGCAGGTGACGGAGCGCCGCCTCGCCGATCGCCTCGGCCGGAACCTCGATGCGCAGGTCGCTGCGCAGCTCGCCCTCGACCGACAGGGCGACCTCCTCGATCCGCTCGAGCGGCACGGGCCGCTTGGCGCAGGCCCGCTCGAGACCCCGCAGCAGCTTGCGCCGCTCGAACGGCTGGCGCCGGCCGTCGCGCTTCAGGACGTAGAGCGGGGACTCCTCGATCCGCTCGAAGGTCGTGAAGCGGCTCTGGCAGGACAGGCACTCGCGCCGCCGGCGCACGGCCTTCTGGGTCTCGGCCACGCGGGACTCGAGCACCCGGGTGTCGCAGTGACCGCAGAACGGGCAGTTCATGCGGCCACCCACCCGTTCGGGGAGGAGCCCACCAGATCTAGCGTGTCCAGATCGCGACGGCACGCCAGATAGGCTGGCAGAGGCATCGGACGGACTGCCTCCGGGAGGCGCGGAGCTAGCGCTTCGGCGAGCTGCCGGGCGGCTCGAGGCGGCGGCGCACGACGACGCTCGCGACCCCGCCGCCGAGCAGCAGGAACGCGACGGCGCCGAGCACGATGACCGGCAGCGGCACGGCGCTCGGGGCTGTGGGCGCGGCGCGTTGATCAGCCGGGCCAGCGGGCCGGTGTCGATCGCCACGGTCGTCGGTGTCGGACTGGGTCGGCGTCAAGCTCTGCGGGAAGCGCTTCGGGTCCTTCGCGTTGCCCGGCGCTCGCGATCGCCAGCCCGGATGGCCGAGTCGGAGCTCGTGTAGGTGAGCAGGTCCGCCGTCTGGGCCTGCAGCGCCTGGCGCAGGCAGGAGACCGCGTAGCCGTCCCGCACGTGCCCGTCCTTGGCCGCCTGGAAGACGATCGACTGCACCGTCGCGCCGTCGCAGGCCAGGGCCGGCGAGGCCGTGCCGAGCACCCCGGCGAGAGCCAGGGGAAGGACGAGCCTGCGGACGAGACGGGGGGTGGGCATACGGGGCGAGGGCGCGGGCACGGGCCGGCGCCTCCGGCGGAAGCCTAGCGAGACAGGGTGTTCCGAGGCGTGGGAGTTCCGTAAGGACTCTGTAAACCTCTGCGCACCTGTCGCGTCATGGCCCGCCGCCCGGACAACGCGGATTCCGGCTCTGCACCGTTGGAAACCACGCATTCCCCGGTTACGGCGCATTTTCAAACCTGCTCCCAGAGGGCACGCGTCCATACGGGGGCATGCTAGACGTTGGCACGGCCGCCGTCACGAGGCTCTACCGTGTTGCGATGCTCGCAGTCCCGTACGGCGCCAGCCGCCGCCAGCTGGCCGCCGACTGCGGGACCGGCTGCAGCCTGGGCCGTGCTGCTGGTCGTGACGGCGTTCGACGGGGGCGCCGCCCACGCCGCGAGCGGCGGCGCGCTGGCCGCCACGCTGCCCGCTGCTGGCGCTGCTCGGGGCGCTGATCGTGGTGGTGCAGGGCTCGTGGCCGTTCCCGCGGCTGCCGCGGGCGCTGTGGCTGGCGCTCGGCTGCTTCGCCCTGTGGGCCGCGGCCTCGTTCGCCTCGATGGCCTGGTCGCTGTCGGCGGCGGCCTCCTGGCGCGACGGCGTCCGCGAGCTGGGCGCCCTGGCCGCCGTGGCCGGCGGCGCCTGGCTCGGCAGCGTCCTGCGGCGGCCGCTCGAGGCCGCCTGCATCGCGCTCGTGGCCGCGGCCTGGCCGATCCTCGGCTGGGCGGTGATCCAGCGCTCCTTCGGCTCGTTCAGCCAGGTGCAGGCCACCACGCGGCTGTCCCAGCCGTTCGGCTACCCGAACGCCGTCGGCATCTTCGCCGTGGTCGTGGCGCTCGTCGCGCTGTGGCTCGTCACCCGCACGCCCGCTCGCCGCCCGGGCGGTCGGCGGGGCGACCCTGGCGCTGTGCCTTACGTCCTGCCGATGACCGGCTCGCGCGGGTCGCTGCTCGCGCTGGCCGTCGGCGTCGTGCTGTTCGCCTGGCTGCAGCCGAGCCGCGTCGAGTGCGCCGCCGCGCTGGTCGCGATCCTGCTCGTGGCCGTTCCCGCGGCCGTCTGGACGCTCTCGCTGACCGCCTTCACCGTGCAGGACGCGATCGCGCAGCCGAGCGCCGGCGCCGGTCTCTTGCTGGCCGGCATCGCCGTCGTGCTCGCCGGCGCGGCCCTGGCCGTGCTGGCCCTCGGGGCCGTCGACGGACTTCCCGCGGGCGCGTACGCGCGCGCGGAGCGGCTGCACCTGGCAGGCGGCGATCGGCCTCGTGCTGGTCGGCGCGATCGGCTTCATGGCCGTGCAGGGCGGCCCGGTCGGTGCCGTGCGCAAGCCTGTGGGACGGCCTGACCGGCGGGGGCGCCGTGAACAACACGGGGGGCCGCCTCACGAGCCTCTCCTCGAACCTGCGCGCGCGCTGGTGGGGCGAGGCCTTCGACGCCTTCAAGGACCGTCCCTGGCGCGGCTACGGCGCCGGCACGTTCTCGATCGAGGACGCGCTCCGCCGTCACGACTCGACGAAGGCCGGCGAGAGCGCACAACGCGGGCCTGCACGTCCTCTCCGGGGTGGGGCTGCTCGGCGGGATCCCGGCGCTGGGCGCGCTCGTGGCGAGCTTCTGGGCCGCCATCGCCGGCTTCCGCCGGCTGACGGGCGAGGCCCGCGCTGCGGGGGCCGCGCTGCTCGCCGGCCTCGTCGCGTTCGCCCTGCACAACCAGCTCGACTGGGACTGGAGCTTCCTCTCGCTGACCCTGGCGGTGTACCCGCTGGTCGGCCTGCTGGCCACCGCCGGCAGCCGCAGCGACGAGCGCCCGGTCACCGACGGGCGCGCGCCGGCTGCAGGCCGCGATCGTCCTGCCGGTGCTCGGCCTGGCCGCCGCCATCGCGCTGCTGCCGTACCTCAGCGAGCGGGCGGTGCAGCGGGCCGTGAGCCTCGAGTCGCGGGCCTTCGACGCGGTCGCCGCCGGCAACGCGCTCGGTGCCGCGAACCTGCGCGAGTCGGCGCTCGTGGAGCTCGACATCGCCCGTGGCTTCGAGCCCGTCAACTACGACGCGCTGCTCGAGCAGGCCTACGGTCGAGCAGGATCTCGGCCGAAGCCAGGACGCCCTGGCCACCCTGCAGCGGGCGATCCGCCTCGAGCCCTCGAACACCGACGCCTGGGTGCAGCGGGCGCAGCTCGAGTGGGGTCTCGGCCAGCAGGAGAAGGCGTGCGCCACCGTGCGCTACGCGTTCTCGATCTCCGGTCACGACGTCGGGATCCAGAAGACGGCGCCAGCATCGGCTGTCCGATCGCCTGACTCAGAGGCTGCCAACAGAATGAGGCCGCGGGCCCGCTCGCCAGCCATCGCGCCTCATTCTGTGGAGCCTACCGACGTACACGACGAGCTTGGCGCCGTGCAGCTCGCTCGGCTTCACCCCGTCGAGCGGCGTCACGTACAGGATGTGGCCGATCTTGCGGGCCAGCGCGCGGGCCGCGGGGCCGAAGCCGGGGGCGTACATGATCGTCGGCGGGACGCCGCGCTGGCGGGCGTTCGTGACCACCGGCGTCGGGTAGCCGTAGGAGTTCAGCTTGACGGCGACCGTGCCGGCGGCGCCGGACACGCCGTTGGCGTTCAGCACCATCACGGGCGTCTTGGCGGGCGCGGGCAGCGCGGTCTTGTGGTGCTTGGGCTTGGCCGGCGGCGGGGTGACGGCGTGTGTCTTGGTCTTCTTGACCACGTGGGCCGCCGTCTTCGCAACCGTCGCGGACGTCGAGGGCGCGGCGTGGCCGCCCGGCGGAGGAGCGGCCGACCAGGACGCCAGCAGCCGCGGCGATGGCCACCGCCAGCCCGGCCGAGGGCGGCGAAGCGGGCCGCGTTGACGTTGCCGTTGCCGGCTTGGGCCGGTCGAGCTGGGGAAAGGCGAATGCGTCGGACATTGCAGGCTCTTTCTGCGGGCGACGCGCCGTCCCTTCGCGGCCGCTGAAGGTATCGTCCGTCGCCATCGCCCGCCGACGCCGCATCGCCACCCCCTCCGCGCTTCGTGTCCTTCGAGGGCGTCGACGGCAGCGGGAAGTCCACCCAGGCCCGGCTCCTGGCGGCGCACCTGCGCGGCCGCGGCAGCGAGGTCGTCGAGGTGCGCGAGCCCGGCGGGACGGCCGCCGGCGAGCGGATCCGCACGCTGGTGCTCGACCCCGAGGCGACGCTCGCGCCGCGCGCCGAGGCGCTCCTGTTCGCCGCCGCCCGGGCCCAGGTCGTGGCCGAGGTGATCGCGCCGGCGCTGGCCCGCGGGGCGATCGTCGTCGCCGACCGCTTCGTCGACAGCTCGCTGGTCTACCAGGGGCTCGTCCGCGGGCCTCGGCCTGGAGCACGTGCGCAGCGTCAACGAGTTCGCCACCGAGGGCTTCCAGCCCGACCGCACGGTCTTCCTGGAGCTCGATCCCGACGCCGCCGGGACGCCGCCGGGCCGGCTCGACGCCCGACCGCATCGAGGCCGAGACGGGCGGCTTCCAGGAGCGCGTGGCCGAGGGCTACGCCGAGCTGGCGGCGGCCGACGACGAGCGCGTGCTGCGGGTCGACGCCGCCGGCAGCCAGGACGAGGTGGCCCGCCGGGTGCGGGAGGCGCTCGGTGTCTGACCCCTTCGAGGGCCTCGTCGGCCAGCCCGGCCCGCGGGCGCGGCTCACCGCCGCGCTCGAGCGGCCGGCCCACGCCTACCTCTTCACCGGCCCGCCCGGCAGCGGCGTCGACGCGTTCGTGCGGCGCTTCGCCGCCGCCCTGATCGGGGTCGAGGAGCGGATGCTCGAGGTCGGCCATCCCGACCTGCGCGAGATCCGCGCCGAGGGCACCCAGCTGCGCATCGACCAGGTGCGCGAGCTGTGGCACGACGTCCACATGCGGCCGTTCTCGACGGACCGCCGGGTCTACGTGATCTGGGACGCCGACGCGATGCAGGAGACCGTCCAGCACGCCCTGCTGAAGTCGATCGAGGAGCCGCCCGCGTACGTCGTCGTGATCCTGGTCACGGCGCGGCCGCACCTGCTCCTGCCGACCGTCCGCTCGCGCACCCAGCTCGTGGCCTTCGGCCGGCTCACGCCCGACGAGATCCGCGCGGCGCTCGAGGCCGACGGCATCGCGCCCGACGACGCGGCCTCCTGGGCCCGGGTCGTCCGGCGGCGACCTGGTGCGGGCCCGCGAGCTGGCCGCCGGCGGCGCGCCGGCCAAGCGCCGGGCGCTGTACCTCGACCTGGCCCGGGCGGCGCTCGATCGACCCGGCCTTCGACGCCGGCGCCGCGGCCTCGAAGATCGACCGGGCCGCCGCGAAGCGCGGCGACGAGGTGGCGACCCGGGTCGAGCAGGACGCCGCGGCCCGCCTCGACGCCCTCGGCGAGCTCCCGCCACGCGAGCGCCGGCGGCTCGAGAAGGAGGCCGAGGAGCTCGCCAAGCGCCGGCGGCGCTCGGCGCACGTCGCCGAGACGCGGGCGGCCGTGGACGTCGTCGCGAGCTGGTACCGGGACGTCCTGGCGGCGTCCCTGGGCGCTGGTGACGCGGTGGTAAACTCGGACCGCCGGGCGGCGCTCGAGGACGATGCGGCGGCCGGCGCCGGAGCGCCGGCGGCGCGTGCCCTCGACGCGGCCCGCGAGGTCGGTCGCTCGCTGAGCATGTTGACGATCACCCCGGCCCTGGCGGTCGAAGGCCTCTTCCAGCGCGTCTGGCTCGAGGCCGCCAGGAGCCATTCGCACACCTGACCGGAGCAACCCAATGGCCCTCGCTGTCGGCGTCGTGTTCTCGCCCGGCGGCAAGGTCTACTCGTTCGATCCGAACGGGCTCGACCTCCACTGGAACGAGTACGTCATCTGCCAGACGTCGCGCGGCCTCGAGCACGGCCGCGTGGTCCAGGCGAAGCGGGAGCACGACGAGGCCAACGGCCCGCCGCTGCGCAAGATCGTGCGCCGCGCCACGCCCCGCGACGCCGAGACCGTCAAGAAGAACCAGACCGCCGCGAGCGAGGCCATGCGGGCCTTCAAGGTCGCGCTGCGCGGCAACGGCGAGGCCGGCGTGCGCGCCGTCGCCGCCGAGGTCGTGTTCGACGGCAGCCGGGTGGTGCTCTCGTTCCGGGCCGAGGAGCGGGTCGAGCTGAAGCACCTGGCGACGGACCTGCAGCAGGAGATCGGCCGGCGGGTCGAGCTGCGCCAGGTGAACCCGCGCGAGGCCGCGCGGGTGTGCGGCTCGGGCGGGCTGTGCGGCGAGCGCAAGTGCTGCAACCGCTTCCCGTCGCACGAGCAGCCGATCACGCTGCGCATGGCCAAGGACCAGGACCTGCCGATGAACCCGGGCCGGATCACCGGCCTGTGCGGCCGGCTGCGCTGCTGCCTGGCCTTCGAGCACCCGGTCTACCGCTCGTTCCGCGACCGCGCCCCGGCCGTCGGCCGCTCGGTGGAGACGCCGCAGGGCCGCGGCGTCGTGCGCTCCTACAAGGTGCTCGAGGACGCGCTGATGGTGCGGATCGAGGGCGCCGAGCGGGACGTCGAGATCCCGCTGGACGACGCCAGGAGCTCGTCGGCCGGCGGAGCGCTCGTCGCGTCGCTCGAGTGGCCGCGACGCCAGTCGGCGAACGAGCTGAGGTACGCCGTGAGCAGCGCCGCGCCGGTCAGCATCTCGGTCATCGTGGCCGCCCGGGCGCCGCGGGTGTGGGCCAGGATGTCGCCGGGCGGGCTGATGAACGCCGTCGAGACGGCGACGTAGAAGAAGTCGGCGAAGCGCGGCCGGTGGCCGAGCCCGGCGAACGCGCTGTGTCGGGTCCCACCACCAGACGCCGACGTACACGAACGTCCAGAACAGGACGAAGGCCAGGCCGATCAGCAGCAGGCCGATGCGGCGCAGGGTGAGCAGGACGGCCTCGGCCCGGGCCACGCCGGCGCTCAGGAACGGGACGTCGAGCTGGCGCAGGATCCGCCGCGTCCCGGCGGCGAAGGCCACGGCGGCGCAGAGCGTGATCACGAAGCCCGCCAGCACGAGCTGGCCGGCGCCGGTCGGGCTCAGGCGGACCGGGAGCATCCCGATCGCCCAGACCACCACGCAGACCGCGAGCAGGCGCAGCGCGCCGCCGCGCAGGAACGCCGGCAGCCGGCCTGGGTCCGCTGCTCCGCGCAGCTGGTCGATCCGGACGAGGCGCACGGCGAGCGGTCTACGGTGCCGGCCATGCGTATCCTCCCCGGATGCCCGCGCTCGCCCTCGTCGGATCGACCACCCAGGACGTGGTCTCGGAGCCCGGCGGGAGCGTGCAGCGGCGCCCGGGCGGCTCGCCGCTGTTCGCGATCCAGGCGCTGGTCGACGCGGGCTTCGAGGCCGGCATCGCCACGCGCTGCAGCGACGCCCGGCTGCTCGCGAGCCTCGTGCCGCTGGCCCGGCCGCTGTGCGCGGGCTCGACGACGCCAGGTGATCAGCGTCCTCTCCTACCGCGAGGACGGCGAGCGCGACCACTGGTTCGCCGAGGTCGGCCGGCCTGGACCGGGGAGGACGTCGAGACCTGGGCCGCGCCGGCGCTGAAGGACGCCCGCTGGGTGCACGCGGGCACGCAGCGCGGCGCCGACCTGAGCGGCGAGGCGGTGGCCGCCCTGCGCAGCGGCGGGCGGCGGATCGCGCTCGACGCCCAGGGGCCGCTGCGCCAGCCGCACGCCGGCCCGGTGCGGCTGAGCGACCGCTTCGACCCCGCGCTGCTCGCCGCGGTGCAGGTGCTGAAGCTCGGCGAGGAGGAGGCGCTGGCGGCCTACGGCACGTGCGACGCCGAGGACATCGCGAGGCGCTGCGGCGTGCCCGAGGTGCTGGTGACCTCGGCCGGCGGGGCTCGCGGGTGGCGGCCGGGGGGGACGTCGGCGAGCTCGGCGCGGCATCGTCGAAGACGTCCAGCCAACCGGCGCCGGCGACGCCTTCCTGGCGCTGTACATGGCCGCCCGGGAGGGTGACGCCTTCCCGCTCGACGCGGCCAGGCGGGCCACCGAGGGGGTCGCCGGCCTGCTGCGCCGGCGCAAGGCCAAGGCCGCTCTCTAGAGCTCGAGGAAGCCGCGCCCGACGACCACGCAGGAGCCGCCGACGAGCACGTCGCCGTCGGGCGTGATCTCGACCGTGAGAATGCTCGGCCACCCCGAGCTCGACACCCTGGCGGATCGTCCGCGGACCGTCCAGCGTGCCCTGACCTGCCAGGTGGGCGCCGATCGGGCCGCACGCAGAGCCGGTCGCCGGATCCTCCGGGACGCGACCGCCGGTGCGAAGACCCGGGCCCGCACCTCGCCCCGGTGGCGCGCGTAGACGGCCACGGTCTGGGCGGCGGGGAAGCGGGCGATGCGGGCGAGGTCGGGCTCGAGGCCGGCCAGCACGTCGAGCGAGGCGACCTCGACGAGCGCCGAGCGGACGCCGTTGTCGGCCAGCACCGGCACGCCGACGCTGTTGGCCAGGCCGAGCGCGCCGAGCAGCTCCGCCGCGTCGTCGAGCTCCGAGAACACCGGCCGCGGCTGGGTCATCGTGGCGTGCGACAGCCGGTCGCCGGCCCGCTCGAGCTCCCGCGGGACGAGGCCCGCGCCGGTCTCGAAGACGATGCGGCCGAGCGACGTCGCCCGCCCGTAGACCCAGGCCGCGCCGAGCAGCGGGTGCCCGGCGAACGGCAGCTCGGCGCGCGGCGTGAAGATCCGCAGGCGCGCGTCGCCGTCGCCCTGGGACGGCAGCATGAAGACCGTCTCCCGAGGTTCATCTCCCGGGCGATCCGCTGCAGGTGCTCCTCGGGGAGCGCCCTGGCGTCGGTGTAGACGGCGAGCTGGTTGCCGGTGAACGGCTCGTCGGTGAAGACGTCGAGCAGGACGTAGCGGAACTGCATGTCGCGACGCTGAGCTGACGCGGCTGCGCAGCCACCACGCCGCAAAGGCGGCGAGCAGCAGCGTCGCGGCCCCGTACAGGGCGGCCTCGGTCAGCTGGAAGCGCCAGAAGCGGCTGTCCGGCTGGTACGTCGCCCGGCTGACGCCGTCGGATGCCGCGCTTCGCCGAGGTAGGCGTCGTCGGGCTGCTTGTCCTGCCCGATGCAGCTGCCGACCTCGGCCGGCGTCGGCCGCCGGCCGCTGCGGTCGTAGAGGCCGCTCGACTGGGTGATCACCCACGCCGTGCGCAGGTCCGGCCCGGCAGCGTTCGTCCAGGTGCGCTGGATCGCGGGCTGGTAGTCCGGCCGGACCGCGAGGACGATCGCGACGCGCACGCCGACGAAGACGACCAGGGCGAACGCCAGCGCGAGCCCCGCACGGCGCAGGACGACGCCGCCGGCCAGCGCGAGCGCCGTGGCGAACAGGGTGTAGGCCAGCGGCGCCAGCCCCTCTCCACGTCGAAGCCGTCCGCCATCCGCCCCTGCACGGCATCGAACGTGCCGCGCCACCAGGTGAGGACGACGGTGAACACGACGGCGGCCGCCAGCGCCCCGGCGAACGCCGCGCCGAGCTTGACTGGGGTGATCGAAGCGGTCCCGCGAGATGCTCTGCGTCCAGGCCAGGCGGAACGTTCCCTGCTCGAGCTCGAGCACTGACGGGGGAGCGCGAAGAGCACGCCCACGAGTCCCGGGCAGCAGGTCGAGCCAGCCGACGAGCGTCGTGAGGTGGGCGAAGCGCGACTGGAAGTCGCTCAGGGAGCTGTCGCAGCCGGCCGACGTGGTGCGCCAGGCAGGCGCCGAGGCCGTCACGGTCGTAGACGCCCGAGACGTGCAGCCCGATCGGGACGAGCAGGGCCGCCGCGAGCGCCAGGAGCAGCGCCGCGACGAGGGTCTCGGTGCGCTGCTGGCGCCACGCGAGCCAGGTCACGGCGCAACCTCCTCGGGCGCGCGGTCGCGCGCCGGTGCGGGGCGCCCGAGGTAGGCCAGAACGATCTCCTCGAGCCCCACCTCTGTCGGCGAGCCAGCCGTCGGGTCGGCGTCGGCGCCGTCGAGCCGCGCGAGCACGGTCGTCTGGCGCTCGGTGCGGCTCTGCTCGATCAGCGAGGCACGGTCGGGGAGCCCGAGCGGCGCGCCGCGGCCACCGGCGGAGCATGCGGTGGCGCTGCCAGCGATCTCCTCGATCGGGCCGGCGAGCTGGACGCTGCCGCCGGTCAGGATCACGAGGTGGTCGCAGACCCGCTCGAGGTCGGCGACGATGTGCGAGGACAGCACGACCGTCGACGCCGCTGCTCGGCGACGGCCTCCATCAGGCGCCGCAGGAACTCGCGCCGGGCCAGCGGGTCGAGCGCGGCCACCGGCTCGTCGAGCAGCAGCAGCTCCGGGCCGCTTGGCCAGCGCGAGCGTCAGCGCGACCTGGGCCCGCTGGCCGCCCGACAGCGTGCCCGACCTGCTGGTCGAGCGGTCGAGGCCGAGCCGCGTCGAGGCGCTCGCGCGGCCAGCGGCGTCGTCCCAGCGCGGGTTCAGGCGTCGCGCCCAGCCGCAGGTGGTCTCGGCGACCGACAGCGCGCGGTAGAGCGGGATGCTCCTGGGCCACGAAGCCGACCCGCGGCAGCGATCGCCGTCGGCGCCGCGCGCGGCCGGCCGAGCACCTGCGATCGTCGCCCGCGGTCGGCGCGAGTCAGCCCGACGGCCAGCTGCAGCAGCGTCGGTCTTGCCGGCGCCGTTCGGGCCGACCAGCGCCGATGACCCGGCCCTGCGGGCAGCGCGAGCGTGCAGTCGCGCAGCGCCCAGCGTCGCGCCGTAGCGCTTGCCGAGCCCGCGTGGCCTCGATGGCCGGCGGCTCATGCGACCTGCGCCCTCCGTGCGTCGGCTCGCGCGAGCGGTCGTCGCGCAGACGCGCCTCGATCGTCTCGTCGTCGAGGCCGGCCGCGCGCGCGCCTCGAGCGATCCACGCGTCCAGCGCCGCGGCGCAGCGGGCCGTGCGCCGCGGCGGCGGTCCGTCGGCGGCGCTGCGCGCCGTACGAACGTGCCCTGGCTCCCGGTGGCGTCCTCGACGAGGCCCTCGGGGTCGAAGTCGCGGGAGGTCTTGAGCACGGTGTTCGGGTTGATGGGTGAGGGGGGGCCGAACGGCACCTCCTTGACCGTCGGCAGCGGGTCGCTGGGGCCGTAGCATGTCCGAGGTGGGGCACCGCGGCGCACCTGCTGGACGAGCTGGAGGTACGTCGGGACGTCGGAACGCTGCTCTAGACGGGAGCCTCCATCATCGTCATTGATCCAGAAGCATACAGGAATAGCTTCTTTGAAAGCTCAGCGCAGGATCGGCGCCGGGAAGCGCTCGCGGAAGGTGAACGCGTAGGGCGTCGGGCCGTGTCGCGCAGGTGGTCGAGGCGGGCCTGAGCCTCCTCCAGCGGGGCCGCTCGCCGGCCGCGACCCAGAACAACACCATGTGGGCCTCCGCGGGGTCTCGAACGAGGAGCGGCGAACGCGCAGCGGCTCGAGGTGGCGGCTGCGGTAGACGAAGTTCCAGAGGTCTTCGACCGTCGCCCAGATCGAGTAGTTGACCGCGACGGTGGGGCCCTCGTAGGGCCGGATCGCCGTGGCGTTGCCGCTGTCGTCCTGCAGCCGCCAGACGAAGCCAGGCGCGGCGTCGGCGATCGCGTTGACCGGGTCGAGCTGTTCGACGAAGCCGGCGATCAGCGGGTCGTCGATCGGCGCCAGCAGCCGCCCGACGTTGAGCTGGGCGAGGTGGCGGCCTGGCATGCCCCGTCCAACCAGTCGCCGACACTTTTGTCACTCCTGGTTCGCTCTGAGAACGGAGGACGACGAGCACTCGCCGGGCAGGGGGTCGAGCCGACCGCGCAGCCCTGCTCGCCGAGGCCCGGCAGGACGCCCTCGACGAGCGCGCCGCCGAGCCCGCAGACGAGCGCCGGCCGCTCGCCGGCCAGCTCGCGGAACGGGAGTTGCGGGCCCGGATCCCGTCTTTTGCGGCGTACGGCTCGAAGCCGCAGGCGTCGAGCGCCGCCGTCACGCCCTCGCGGGCCGCGGCCTCCTGGCCGAGCTCGCGGCCGAGGTGGTCCGCGGCGGCGGGCCGCCGAGGTCCGCGCGAGCTCCGTCGACGACGCCGGCGAGCAGCGGGGCGGCCGAGCTCGAACGGCGCGGCGGCAGCGACACGGCGTGGGTCGCCGCGGCCCGCCGGTAGAGCTTGGCGGCGGCCGGCGCCCGGGCCGGAGCGCTCCCGAGCCGGCGGTGGTCCTCCTCGAGGAGCCCTTGTTCGGCGAAGCGGTCGAGGTGGAACGCCGTCAGCGAGCGGCTGACTCTGACGGCCGTGGCAGCCTCGCTGCGGCCGACGTCGTGGCGCTGGGCGGCGACGTACAGGTACAGCGACCTCTGCAGCGGGTCGGCGAGGACGGCGAGCCGGTCCAGCCCTGCGTCGAGCGGGGGGTCCATCCGGCCAGTCGACGATCGTGTGACGAAAGAGGTATGTCGCGACCGACGGAGGAGTCATGAGCGAGTACACGGTCGTCCCGCTCGAGTCGATTGAGCCCGTCAGCGACGGCCGCTGCGCGTTCCGCCCGGTCCGCCATCACCTCGGCATCAGCTCGTTCGGCGTCAACGCCTTCACCGGGGTGGAGGTCGGTGACCG
Organism: uncultured Actinomycetes bacterium; assembly: GCA_963794695.1. GTDB lineage: Bacteria > Actinomycetota > Thermoleophilia > Gaiellales > JALYLC01 > CAWCFJ01. The sequence continues at coordinate 295,412 of CAWCFJ010000003.1, forward strand.
GATCATCAACGAGCACGACGAGAAGGACGAGCACGAGGAGCTGTACCTGGTGCACTCCGGCCGGGCCCGCTTCGAGCTCGGCGGCGAGACCGTCGACGCGCCGGTCGGCACGCTGGTCTACGCGAAGCCCGGCGTCCTGCGGACGGCGTTCGCCGAGGAGCCGAACACCATCCTGATCGCCCTGGGCGGCGAAGCCGGGCAAGCCCTACCGGGCCGGCGGCTTCGAGGTCTGGGCGCCGATCGAACCCCTGTACAAGGCGGGCCGCTACGAGGAGGCCGCCGCGCTCGGAAAGCAGGCGGCCGAACCAGTACCCGCAGTACTCGATGGTGGTCTACAACATCGCCTGCTGCGAGGCCATGGGCCGCACCGACGACGCGATCGAGCACCTCGGGGTCGCGATCGCGGGGAACCCGGACGTCAAGGAGTGGGCCGCCGGCGACTCCGACCTCGAGTCGCTGCGGGAGGACCCGCGCTTCCAGGAGCTGTTCGCCGGGTTGAAGGGACGGTCACGTCGACCGGGCGGCCGTCGAGCTGCCCGGTCACGTGCAGGACGTCGCCGACGCTCACGAGCAGCGGCCCGTGCAGGTGCAGGTGGCCGCTGGCCGCGCCGCCGACGTCGACGGTCGCGTCGAGCTGGCCGTCGGCCGACCAGTCGGCGTGCCCGTGACCTCCTCGTCGAGCGCGTAGCGGTCGCCGTCGAGCCGGGCCACGTGGAGGCCGTCGGGCTTCTCGGTGACGTGGAACGAGCCGCCTCGCAGGCCAGGATCGGTGAGTGGCGTGCCGCCGAGGTCGGCCCGCTTGAGCGCGTCGAGCACCGTCGAGCGCCTGCGATTGTGGCTGTGTGTTGGGCGGTCGTGGTCGACCTGGTCGCTGTGTTCGCGTCGTGGTCGGCACTGTGTCGCGCACCGTGAGCGGGAGCCGGCGGTGGTGAAGGCCGGGATCGGCACGCTGGCACAGCTCCGGTCGGCGGCGTCCAGGGGCTGGTCGAGGAAGCGCAGGATGATCGTCCTGGGCGCACGGGCCGTGGCGTAGAGCGTGGACGCTGCGCCGCCGCCTGCATGTGTACCAGGGCGTGCTGTGACCAGCGGGCGGCGCAGGCGTCGACGTACTCGGTCGGCATGATGGTGTCGATGTCGAGCTGCTCAGGACGAGCACGGGCACGTTCGGGCAGGTTGTGCCCTGGGCGACGACGTCCTGGCGTGGGCTCGCCGAGGGCACTAAGACGTCATACCGCCCTTGAGGAGCCGGAGGAAGGCGAAAAAGCGGGTACCGAGAAATGGCCTGAAGACGTGGCGGCTGGGGAGGCGACGCAGGGCGGCGGCGACTGGGCGGCCTGCTTACGTCCTGCGGCGAGCTGTCGTGCGGTGCTGAAGAGCGAGGCTGTTGGTGGACCAGGTCGCTAGGCGTCTCCAGCCGAGCCAGAAAGTCGTCGTACTCGCTGCTGCTGCCTGGGAAGGAGAACCCGCTCGAGCCGCCGGGCCGCGGAGCCGGAGGATCGGGCGCGGCGTCGCTGTGATGCCAGGCTCGGGCGGCTGCGTGGAGCGCTGCCGGCGAGCCGAAGGAGCCCGAGCCGTTGTCGATCAGCAGCGTCATCAGCAGCGACACGTCCAAGGAGGCTTCTTTATGTAGATTGTGCCGTCGAAGGTCGTGCCGGTGCCGTCAGCGGCGCGGCGCCGGACCTGCTCTTGCGAGCCGAGGTCAGGGTGCCGGCCGGGTCGGGGTCGCGAGCCGCAGCCAGGCGCCGGGGTGACGAGAGGACGACCAGCGGGACCAGGGCCGGCACCTCGTACTGCTGAGCGGGTCGGCCAGCGACGTCCAGGGCGCGTCGGCCACGATCGCCGCCAGGTGGTCGCCGTGGCGGGTGGCGTAGGCCTCGATGTCGAGCCGCCGAGGACTGGCCGTAGTAGGGGACCTTGTCGATCCCGAGCGACGCGCGCACGGCGTCGACGTAGTCGGCGATCGCCGCGCTCCCGTAGTCGCGGCAGTGGCGCCGAGCTGGGTGCTGCACGCGGCGATCGAGGTGAAAGGTCGACGACCCCGTGCTGCAGGTCGGGGCAGTCGATGGCCCCGGAGGAGCCGCGCCCGCGGTCGTCGATCAGGAGCAGGTCGTAGCGGTCGAGCACGGGCCCGAAGCGCGAGCGCCAGGCATCGCGCCCGCTCGTCGTGCTCTCGCCCGGCCCGCCGGGTTCACCACGAGCGGCCGGCCGCGGGCATCGAGCCGTCGGTGTGGGAGGAGAGCTCGTAGCCGATCGAGATGCTGCCGAGCGCCGGGTTCGCGCGGTCGAGCGGGACGTCGATCGATCCGCACACGCCGGCTGGCGCCGCGGCGCATGGCAGCGGCGGAGCCGCCTGGGCCGTGCCGCACCAGAGCACGGCGAGAAGTGCGATGACGATCCCTGGAGCCGCTTCATGAACCCGTCCTCCCGTCGACCAGCCGTGACTCCGGCGGCCAGTGTACGACCGTCGCTCAGCGAGCGGCGCGCTCGAACTCGGCCCGCCAGCGCTGCACGTCGCTGCGGCCCGGCGGAGAGACGAGCTCGACCCGCACCGGCGTCACCCCGTCCGTCGCGAAGGCGTCGATCTCGTCCCGCCGGAGCGGCCAGGGAGGCGGCTCGATGGGCTCGGTGTGACCGTCGGCGGCGGCGACCACGAACAGCGTCCCGCCCTCGGCGACGAGGCTGCTCACGCTGGCGATCGCCTGTCGGCGCGGTGGGTCCGGCAGGGCCTGGACGGTGATGATCTCGACCACCAGGTCGAAGTGCCGCAGCCAGTCCTGGGGCAGGTCGAGGAGGTCTGCGGCCCGGTAGTCGACCGGGGATCCCGGGTGGCGCTGGCGGGCGATGCGCACCGCGGCCTCGGACACGTCGAAGGCCGTGGTCTCGAAGCCGAGACCCGCCACGTACTCGGCATCCGCGCCGAGGCCGCAGCCGACGACGATCGCCCGCCGACCTGCGCCCGCGACGTCGGGGCGCCCGCCCCACTCGACAAGGGACGGATGGGCGTCCTCACGGTCGAAGGGCATGGTGATGCGGCCTTGCTCGCCAGCCGCGTACAGCTCCTCGAACCAGCCCGTCGGATCTCCGGCCGCCAGGTAGCGCGGGGCGACGCGGTTCTCCTCCTCTTCCCAGTCGATCGGTTCGTCAGGCATGCCGTGCTCCGGCGGCCAGTCTACGATTGGCCGGGCACGCCCTCGTAGCTCAGGGGATAGAGCACCGCTCTCCTAAAGCGGGTGTCGGAGGTTCGAGTCCTCCCGGGGGCATCGCGGTTGCCCGGCGCACGGGCGCCGGTTTAGGGTGGATCGGATCCGCATGACCGACACGCCCTCCCCCGCCTCGCGCACCCTCGCATCGTCCCTCGTGATCGGCCGAGGTCCCGAAGCCGACATCACCGTCGACGACGCCGAGATCTCGACGCACCACGCCGAGCTACGGCTCGCGCCGGACGGCCGGCACCTGCTCGTCGACACCCGCAGCACCAACGGGACGTTCGTCAACGACGTCCGGGTGAGCGAGGCGGTCCTGCGGCCGGGCGACGTCGTCCGGCTCGGCACGCGGCGCGCCTTCCGCTACGACGGGTCGACGCTCGTGCCGGTCGGGCCGGGTTCTCCCGCGCCGCAGGCCGGCCGGCCGGAGCCGCTGCAGTCGGTCATCGGCCAGGTGCCGGCGCGCACGGGCTACGTCATCGGGCGCGAGGAGGGCCTCGGGCTGGTGCTCGACGAGCCGACCGTCTCGCGCCGCCACGCCCGCGTCGAGGTCGCGCCGGACGGCGGCCACGTGCTGATCGACCAGGGCTCGGCCAACGGCACCTACGTCAACGGCGCAGCGCATCTCGTCGCGACGCCTGGCGGTCGGCGACACGATCCAGATCGGCCCGTACCTGCTGGTCTACGACGGGCTGGCGCTCACCGCGCCGTCGCGGCAGGTGCAGGGCTACCAGGTCGACGCCTCCGGCGTGTCGCGCTCGGTGCGCGGCCGCTGGCTCGTCCAGGGCGTGAACGTGACGATCCGCCCGAACGAGCTCGTGGCGCTCGTCGGCGGCAGCGGCGCGGGCAAGAGCACGCTGCTCAAGATCCTCGCCGGCGTGTCCGCCCCGACCGCGGGCAGCGTCCAGTACAACGGCACCGACCTGTACGCCGCGGGCGGGTCGTTCCGCAGCGTCATCGGCTACGTGCCGCAGAGCGACATCGTCCACGCCGGCCTGCCCGTCGGCCGGGCCCTGGACTACGTCGCCCGGCTGCGCCTGCCGCCCGACCTCAGCCCGCTCGACCGGCAGCGCCGGATCGCCGAGACGCTGGCCGCGGTCGACATGGCCGAACGGCAGCACAGCATCATCTCGACGCTCTCCGGCGGCGAGCGAAAGCGCGTGTCGGTGGCCCTCGAGCTGCTCGCGAACCCGAAGGTGCTGCTGCTCGACGAGCCCACCAGCGGCCTCGACGCCGGCCTCGACAAGCGCCTCATGGAGCTGCTGCGCCGGCTGGCCGACGAGGGGCGCACCGTCGTCGTGGTCACCCACTCGGTGCTGCACCTCGACCGCTGCGACCGCGTCGCGTTCATGGCCCGCGGCGGCCGGCTCGCCTATCAGGGCCCGCCCCCGGCGACGCTGCAGCACTTCCAGGCGGCCGACTTCGCCGACTGCTACCGCGCCGTGGAGGCCTGGCAGGACCACGTCCCGCGGCCCGCCGCCGGCCCCGGCGACGCAGGCGGTCGCGCCGCCTCGCAGGCGCGAGCCCCGCCCGGCCGCCGGCCGCCAGCTCGCCGTGCTCACGGCACGCAACGTCGAGCTCCTGGTCCGCGACCATCGAAACGCGCTGCTCCTGCTCCTGCAGGCGCCGGTGCTCGGCGCGCTGCTCGCGCTCGTCGCGGTCCCGCACGCCTTCTCGGCGGCGCAGGGTCCGCGCGCCCGACGCCCAGGAGGCGGCGTTCGCCCTGGCCAACGTGGCCGTCTGGTTCGGGCTGATCAACGCGGCCCGGGAGATCAGCAAGGAGCGGGCGATCGCCATGCGGGAGCGGCTGATGGGCGTCGGCGCGACGCCGTACCTGCTCTCGAAGCTCCTGCCGATGCTGGTGCTGATCGTCATCCAGTGCGCCCTGCTGCTCGCGGTCGTCGTCCAGCGCCTCCGCGTCCCGTCGAGCGGCCTCGGCCTGCCGCCCGCGGTCGAGCTCCTGATCTCGCTCTGCCTGACGGGCGCGGCCGGCGGTCGCCGCGGCGCTCCTGGTCTCGGCGCTCGTGGACAACGAGGACCGCGCCATGAGCCTCGTCCCCTACATCCTGATCCCGCAGTTCCTGCTCGCCGGCGTGGCCTTCGCCATCCACGGCCCCGCACGCCTGCTGGAGCCCCTGACCGCAACCCACTGGGGCACCCGCGCGCTCGGCGGCACCGCGCGCATCTGCGGCTCCGACACGGCCACCCCGGCGTTCTGCCACGCCCGCGGCCTGCCCTACCCGACGAGCTTCGCCGGGCTCGCCGGCTGCTGGCTCGCGCTCGTGATCATGGCCCTGGTGTTCCTGGCCGGGGCCGCGCTCGCGCTGCGGCGGCCCGATCGACGCCCGCTAGGTCGAGCCCTCCCGGGACCGCTCCGCGTATGCTCGATGGCGCATGGAGTCGGAACCGCTCGAGCCCACGCCCGGCTACCGCAGCAAGCGCATCCGCTCGGCCCCCGGGGTGGCGATCCTGCCGATCGCCCGCGGGCTGTCCCGCGGCCGCCGGCTGAGCCGGCTCGCGCTCGACGTCGCTGCCCGTCCGGTGCTCTCGGTGAAGCCGCACGAGCACGTCGAGCTCCTCGGCGAGCGGGTGCCGCTGCGCTACGACGTGTCCCGCTTCGCCTGGCGGAGCGAGCGCACCGTCGAGCTGGCCCTCGGCGCCCGGGCGCTCGCCGCGCACCCGCCGCAGGACGTCCTCGAGGTCGGGAACGTCATGTCGGGCTTCGGCCACACGGGCCATCACGTGGTCGACAAGTACGAGCGCCGGGCCGGCGTGCTGAACGAGGACATCGTCGGCTTCGACCCTGGCCGCCGCTACGGCCTGGTGCTCTCGTTCTCGACGCTCGAGCACGTCGGACGCGACGAGGAGCCGCGCGACCCCGAGAAGGCCGCCGTCGCCCTGCGGTCGGTCTCGGATCTGGTGGCGAGCGACGGCGCGCTGCTCGTCTCGATCCCGGTCGCCTACCACCGCGAGCTCGAGGCCTCGTTCGTCCCCGGCGAGATCTTCGACTCGGTGGTGCTGCTGGTCCGCTGCTCGCGGCTCCAGCACTGGGAGCCGCGGGCCCTCTCCGAGCTGCCGCAGATCGGCTACGACACGCCGTTCCCGTTCGCCAACGGCCTGCTCGTCGGGGTGCGCGGCGAGCCGTTTCGCCGCACCGGCCAGCGCTAGTTGGCGTGCGGCCGCAGGACGGCCAGCATCGTGTCGAACAGGTTGATCGGGAGCTTGACCGCGTCGAGCCGGTGGACCACCCGCGGCGCGTCGCGGCGCAGCCCGAACTCGAACAGGTAGCCGACCGCGTACCCCAGCGGCCGCGTGCGGCCGGGATGGGACGTCGAGACCACCCGCAGCCGCCCGTGCGAGGCAGCCCGCTCGAGCGTCGCCGGCGAGAAGAACGACGAGTGGTAGCGGTTGTAGTGGTGCCAGCGCCGTCCGAGCACCCTGGCGGCGGCGCTGCCGGCGTCGGGCGTCGAGATCAGGACGACGCCCTGCGGCGCCACGACGTCGGCCAGCGAGCGCAGGAACGGCACCGGGTCCGGGACGTGCTCGAGCACGTCGAGCGCGCTGACGACGTCGAACCGCTGCCCGGCGAGCTCGTCGAGGCCGTGGTGGAAGCCGTCGTCGCCGGCCAGGAAGCGGGCGAACAGCGCCTCGTTCGGCTCGACGCCCTCGGCGGCGATCCCGCGAGCCCGCAGGGCCCGGACCAGCGTCCCGCCGCCGCAGCCGACGTCGAGCCAGGTGCCCGGCGGACGGGCCGGCAGCCTTCAGCACCCGCTCGAGGGTGCCCTCCGCCGCCGGGTCGGCCGCCAGGTACTGCAGGTAGGCGGGCTCGAACTCCTCGATCCCCTGCTCGAGGTTCGCGTTCGCCGGACTGCACCGAGAAGCGGAAGCCGCACACCGTGCAGTCCCGGTAGGCGATCCCGTCCTTCTCGAACGCGTCGCGCGTCGAGCCGCCGCAGACCGGGCAGGGCGTCACGCCCGGGCGACCAGGATGTCCTCGAAGAACTCCCCGGCCCGCCGGCCCGTGCGCCGGTTGACGTGCCGGCGGCGGCGCTCCTCGAGCTCCAGCCCGGCGCGGGACAGGATCTCGTCGTACAGCCCGCGGGCGTCGTCGATCACCACCACGACCGGCGCGCCGGGACGGAGCGCCGAGCAGGCGTTGGCGAACACCGCGGCCATGTCGTCGACGTAGGCGGCGATCGCCGCGCGGCTCGTCCCGCGGGCGGCGGCGCCGATCTCGACGTCGCGCAGGTCCGGCAGGTCGAGCAGCTCGAACGCGTAGCGGTGCTGCTCGTGGTAGTCGATCCGCCCCGGGTACGGCGGCGAGGTGATCACCCCGTCGAACGGGCCGCCGAGCGCGGCCTCGCGGGCGTCGGCGTGCAGCACCGACACCTCGACGTCCTGCCGCTCCGCGCTGTAGGCCCGCACACGGCGCGCGGTGTCGGAGGAGTACCGCCGGAGGAACTTGGCCGCCTGATCGGTCGGAGCGCAGGTGCGCCGGTGCTTGCGGCAGGCGTACGGGCCGATCTGGGGCCGGCTCGGGAAGTCGAGGTCGTGGTGCGCCGTGAGCCGGGCCGAGCGGGCGGCCCGCGAGAGCAGGACGCGCATCACGTCCGCGCTCTGCGGATAGCCGGCCAGGAGCGCGCGGTAGCCCAGGAGCTCGGACAGCGCCCGCGGCGCGTACCAGCGCTCGAGGTAGGGGGTCGCCCCCTCGCTTCCGCCGGGCGCTGCCTCGACCCGGGCGAGCGCCTCGGCGAGGTCGCGCTCGAGCCCGTCGACGTCGTGCTCGGCCGTCTTCACCCGGGCCAGGAGCACGTTGAACGCCGACACGTCGACGCCGGTGGAGTGCGCGCCGAAGGTGCTGCACTCGACCAGGGTCGTGCCGCTTCCGGCGAACGGGTCGAGCACCCGCATGCCCGGCTCGAACAGCCGCCGCAGGAAGACCTCGACGAGCTGCGGGACGAACTTCCCGAGGTACGGGTGCAGGCGGTGGACGTGCTTCGTCCGCTGGTTCTCGGGCAGCTCCGACTCGGACCACGACAGCTCGTCGTCGACCTCGCCGGCGAGCGCCTGGTAGAGCTCGGCCTGGCTCCTCACGGCGGCCGACTCTACCGACGCGCACGGACGAGGGCGGTTCCTGACCCCCTTTGCCGCCCCCGGCCGCCGCGCGTAGGATAGAAACGGGTCACCTCCTGCATCGCACCGCGCATCCGCCGGTGTGGTGCCGTCCGCCTGTAAGCAAGCCAGGGATCGACATGAAGCGCACGACCAAGCGCACGATCATCGCCGCCACCGGCGTCGCTGCCCTCGCGGTCGCAGGCGTCGCGGCCGCGGCCAGCGTCAGCGTCTCGCTCACCCCGACCGGACCGACTCCTCCCTCTGCCACGGTCGGCGCCGGCGAGACCGTCACCTTCGCCAATGCGACGCCGCAGACCGTCACGCTCGCCTCGAAGCGAGCCGGGATCCCGGCGACCGCCCTGGCCCCGAACCAGGTGTTCACGAAGGTCTTCCCGACGCCGGGCTCCTACCCCTACCAGGAGGATCTCGGCGGCGGCCACCAGTTCCGGGCCACCGTCGTCGTGACGGCCCAGGCCGCCCAGGGGACCGACGACGCTCAAGGCGAGCCGCACCACCGTCGCCTGGGGAACGAAGGTCACGCTGCACGGACACTCGCCGCTGCCCGGCGCGCAGGTCGTGCTGCAGTCGCACCAGCGCGGCTCCTCGTGGTCGACGGTCGCGCTGCCCTCGCCGATCACGCCGGCCACCGACGGCACCTTCAGCGTGTCCTTCACCGCCAGGAGCAGCCTGAGCTACCGCCTGTCGGTGTCCGGCACCGGGCGCCGGCCGCTGTACTCGCCGACGACGACCGTCCAGGTGCACGCCGGCATCCGCACCACGGTCTCGGCCCACCGCACCAAGACGGCCCACTCGATCACCGTCCGGGTGTTCATCCGGCCGGTGAACGCGTCGTCGTCGGTGACGCTGCAGCGCTTCAACAAGGAGCGCGGCTCGTGGGCCCGGATCGCCGTCCGCCGGGTCAACCCGAAGACCGGCGTGGCCGTCTTCGTCTGGCCGGTCATCGAGGGGCCGACCAAGATCCGCGGCTCCCTCTCGCAGCACTCGATGCGCACCGGGATCGACGCGGTGAACAGCCCGTACACGATCGTCACCGGCGTCGGCAAGCCGCCGGCGAAGCCGAAGCACCACAACGGCGGGAACGGCGGCAAGTGAGGCGAGCCTAGAGCGACCTCGGCGGCGACGCGGCTCGAGGCCCAGCCGCCGCCCCATCACGGCGACCGCGTCGGCGCTCTCGTCGATGCACACGAAGCGCCGCCCGAGCGCCGCGGCGACCGCTCCGAGGGTGCCGCTCCCGGCGAACGGATCGAGGCACCAGTCGCCGGGCGCCGACGAGGCCTGCACGATGCGGCGGAGCACGCCCTCGGGCTTCTGGGTCGGATAGCCGGTCCGCTCGCGCCCGCTGGTCGGGACGATCGTGTGCCACCAGACGTCGGTCGGGAGCTTGCCCCGCGCGGCCTTCTCGGGCGTGACCAGGCCAGGCGCCATGTACGGCTCGCGATCGACCGCCTCGGCGTCGAAGAAGTAGGCCCCGGGATCCTTGACGTAGACCAGGATCGTGTCGTGCTTGGCGGGCCAGCGGCGGCGCGAGCGCCCGCCGTAGTCGTAGGCCCAGACGATCTCGTTGAGGAAGCAGGCCGGCCCGAACAGGTCGTCGAGCAGCAGCTTGCAGGCGTGGGCCTCGCGGTAGTCGAGGTGCAGGTACAGCGTCCCCTGCTCGTCGAGCAGCCGGCGCAGCTCGCGCAGCCGCGGCTCGAGGAACCCGAGGTAGTCGGCGAAGGCGTCGGCGAAGGCCGCCGAGCCGAGCCGGGTGGTGGCGTAGCGGCGGCCGCCGAAGCCGATCCGGTCGCCGTCCTCGGACGCCGTCGTCGAGAGCCGGTCGCGCCGCTGCTCGCGTCCCGTGTTGAACGGCGGATCGAGGTACACGAGCCGGAACGAGCCGCTCTCGAGGCGCTGCAGGACGCCGAGGTTGTCGCCGTGCACCACGAGGTCTCGATCGGGCCTGAACATGTCGGCTCAACGCTGCCAGACGGGCCCAGACGGTGCGCTAGGGTGGCCCCATGGCCACGACGACGACCTCCGGCCTCGCCCGCATCGAGGAGCTCCTCGGCGAGGACGCGCAGCAGCTCCTGACGCACGTGAGCTCCACGATCCCGAAGGACCTGCTGCAGCTCCCGGGGCCCGACTTCGTCGACCGCGTGGTCCGCGACAGCGACCGTCCGGTGCCGGTGCTGCGCGCGCTGCAGACGATGTTCGACCACGGGCGGCTCGGCGGCACCGGGTACCTCTCGATCCTGCCGGTCGACCAGGGCATCGAGCACACGGCGGGCGCCTCGTTCGCCAGGAACCCCGCCTACTTCGACCCGGCCAAGATCGTCGAGCTGGCCATCGAGGGCGGCTGCAACGCCGTCGCCACGACGCTCGGCACGCTCGGCGCGGTGTCCCGGCGCTACGCCCACCGGATCCCGTTCCTCCTGAAGCTCAACCACAACGAGCTCCTGAGCTACCCGAACAGCTACGACCAGATCATGTTCGCCTCGGTCGACCAGGCGAAGGCGCTCGGCGCGGTCGCCGTCGGAGCCACGATCTACTTCGGGTCGGAGGAGTCGCGCCGCCAGCTGCAGGAGGTCTCGCAGGCGTTCGAGTACGCCCACGACCTCGGCATGGCGACGGTGCTGTGGTGCTACCTGCGCAACGACGCGTTCAGCCGGAACGGCACCGACTACAACGTCGCCACCGACCTGACCGGCCAGGCGAACCACCTGGGCGTGACCATCGAGGCCGACATCATCAAGCAGAAGGCGCCCGAGACGACCGCGCCCGGGTTCCGCGACCTGAAGTTCGGCAAGACCGACGAGCGGATGTACTCCGAGCTGATGTCCGACAGCCCGATCGACATGACCCGCTACCAGGTCGCGAACTGCTACCTGGGCCGCGCGGGGCTGATCAACTCGGGCGGCGCGTCGGGTGACAACGACCTGGCCGACGCCGTCCGCACCGCGGTGGTCAACAAGCGCGCCGGCGGGATGGGTCTGATCACGGGACGCAAGGCGTTCCAGCGGCCGATGAACGAGGGCATCGACCTGCTGCACGCGGTCCAGGACGTGTACCTCTGCGACGAGGTCACGATCGCGTGAGCGAGACCGTCGCCGGCGAGCTCGCGGTCACCGAGCCCGTCGTCCCGACCGAGGGCTGGGGCGTCCTGCACCTGTTCTTCCGCCTGCGCGGGCCGCGCGACGAGCCCGTCGAGCTCGCGGACGCCCGGGCGCTGCTCGACGCCTTCACCGCCGAGGACCCCTACCAGGCGCTGTTCGCGGCCACGCTCGGCCAGCGCGCCGACCTCTCGCTGACGCTGCTCGGCCCCGACCTGCGCCGGCTGCAGCGGTTCCACGCCGACCTCCTCGGCACCCGGCTCGGCGAGCGGCTCGAGGAGGTGCCCGAGCTCTCGTTCGTCTCGCTGACCGAGCTCTCGGAGTACACCCCGACCGAGGGCCAGCACGCGCAGGCCATGATGGAGGCCCGGCTGCACCCGCGGCTGCCGCAGCGCAAGCTGATCTGCTTCTACCCGATGGCCAAGAAGCGCGAGGGCCAGGACAACTGGTACCTCCTGCCCTACGAGCAGCGGCGCGACCTGATGTTCGCCCACGGCAAGCTCGGCCGCTCGTTCGCCGGGCGGGTGCTGCAGCTGATCACCGGGGCGTTCGGGCTCTCGGACTGGGAGTGGGGCGTGACGCTCCTGGCCGACGACCCGAAGGCCATCAAGGACGTCGTGCACGACATGCGCTTCGACGAGGCCTCGGCCCGCTACGCGCTGTTCGGCCCGTTCACGGTCGGCCTGCTCGGCGAGCTCGAGGACGCGGTCGAGCTGGCCGGCCTGCGCCCGGCCTGAGCCGCGTCAGCTCGTCGCCGGCGCCGGCCGCCACTGGCGGATGTCCGGCAGCGGCGTCAGCTTCGGCTCGACCTCGGAGCGCAGCGCCTCGAAGTTCGGCGGCAGCGCCAGCCGCTCGCCGAGCGTCTCGAGCGACTCGTCGGTCGCGAACCCCGGCCCCATCGTGGCCAGCTCGAAGAGCACCCCGCTCGGCTCGCGGTAGTAGATCGAGCGGAAGTAGTAGCGGTCGATCACCGGCGTCGGCATGTAGCCCGCCGCGGCGATCTTGTGCTGCCACGAGTCCTGCTCGGCGAGCCGCGTCGCCCAGGCGACGTGGTGCACCGTGCCGGCCGCGACGACGCCCGGGCCGGTCGGCGGCTCGAGCAGGATCCGCCCGCCGCGGGCGGTGCCGCGGGCCTCGTAGTCGCCCGGCGCGATCTCCTTCAGACCCATGTGGTCGGTGAGCAGCCGCGCCGTCTCGGCCGGCCGCGAGACCGACGCCCGCACGGCCTCGAAGCCCTGCAGCGCGTGCTCCTCGGGCACCTCGGACGAGCGCGCCGAGAGCGGCGGGTCCGGGCTCTGGTTGACCACCAGCTCGTGGCCCAGGCCCTCGGGGTCGTCGAACAGCAGGACCTCGCCGCTGCGCTCGACCCTGACGCCCTCCTCGCGGAGCCGGTCCTCCCAGAAGTCGATCGTGTCCTTCGAGGCGACGCGCCAGACCACGCGGTGCACCATCCCGGTGCCCGCCTGGCCGCGGCGAGCCCCGGGGTACTCGAAGAACGTGATGTCCGAGCCTGGATCGCCGGTCTCGTCGGCATAGAACAGGTGGTAGACCGTCGGGTCGTCCTGGTTGACGCTCTTCTTGACGAGGCGCAGGCCGAGGACGCGGACGTAGAAGTCGACGTTGCGCGGCGCGTCCCCGGTGATCGCGGTGACGTGATGGATTCCCTCGAGCTGCATCTCGGACCCTCCCGCTGTCAGGAGCTGGCGTGCACGACCACGAATCCTTGCAGCCCCTCGGGCTGCTCGTCGTGCGCCTCCACTGCCTCGACCCGCGCATCCGGCGGGCCGAGCCCAACCGACTCCACCATCGAGGCGACGTCCCCCTCGTCGCCCTCGAACACCGCCTCGACGGTGCCGTCGGAGCAGTTGCGCACCCAGCCGGCGATCGCGCGGCGCTCGGCGGTGCGGCGCGTCCACTCCCGGAAGAAGACGCCCTGCACCCGGCCCTTCACGACGACCCGTCGCCGTACGGCACCCACGCGGGCACTCTAGTGACGCGAGTGGGCCGACCGGAGGATTCGGTTTGACCGTTAGTGAAAGGTCACTAACACTCGCTCGGGTGGAGGCCGCGCTCCGTTCCGACGCCCCGACCCGCGCCGCCCGCCTGCCCGCCGCAGAGCGCCGCCAGGCGCTCATCGACGCGGCCCGCCAGGTCTTCGCCCGGCACGGCTACCACGGCACCGGCACCGCCGACATCGCCCGCGCCTGCGGCTGCTCCGAGCCGGTGCTGTACCGCCACTTCGCGGGCAAGCGGGAGCTGTTCGCGGCCGTGCTCGAGCACTGCGCCGCGACCACCGTCGCCGCGCTGCCCGACCCGACGACCTCGGACGAGCCGCTGGCCGACATGGCCAACCGGGCCGCGGCCATCTACCTCGACCCGAAGTGGGCCGAGCTCTCGCAGCTTCGCCTGCTCGCGGTCTCCCTGGCCGACGACCCCGAGATCGCCGCCGCGCTCCGCCGGATCCTCGAGCGGATGCACTCCACCATGGCCAGCGCCGTGCGCCGGGCCCAGGAGCTCGGCCACGCCCGGCCGGAGGTCGACGCCGACCACATCGCCTGGCTCTGGATCGGCCTGGGCATGGGCTCGTCGGTCCGCCAGGCGCTGTACGACGACGACACGCTGGCCGAGACGCCCCCGATCGCCCGCCAGCTCCTCAGCCTGATCGCCACGGAGGATCGACCGCCGACATGAACGCCGACCACCCGAACCGCAAGTGGTTCACGCTCGGAGCGATGTGCTTCGGGCTGTTCATGATCATGCTCGACAACACGGTCGTGAACATCGCCCTGCCGTCGATCCAGCAGTCGCTGAACGCGACCCAGAGCGAGCTCGAGTGGTGCCTCAACTCGTACGTGCTCACGTTCGCCGTGCTGATCCTGCTCGGCGGCAAGCTCGGCGACCGCTTCGGCCGCAAGCGCATGTTCATGGTCGGCCTGGTGATCTTCACCGTGGCCTCGGCGAGCTGCGCCCTGGCGCCGGGGATCGGCTGGCTCATCGGCTCGCGCGTCGCCCAGGGCGTCGGCGCGGCGATCCTGAACCCGCTCTCGCTGTCGATCCTGGTCAACGCGTTCCCGCGCAAGCAGCTGCCGACGGCGATCGGGGTCTGGGCCGGCATCTCCGGCCTCGGCCTGGCCGCCGGCCCGCTGATCGGCGGCTGGCTCGTCGAGACGGTGTCCTGGTCGGCGGTCTTCTGGATCAACGTGCCGATCGGCATCCTGGCCCTGGTGACCACGCTGCTCGTGGTCGACGAGTCGCGCGACCCGCGCACCACGAAGCTCGACCTCTTCGGCACCGGCCTGATCACCGCCGGCCTGTTCTCGCTGGTCTGGGCGCTGATCGAGACCAACGACCACGCCTGGGGCTCGGCCTACATCCTCACGTTCCTGCTCGCCGCGGTCGTCCTGGTGGCCTCGTTCATCGTCTGGGAGCTGCACGTCGACCAGCCGATGCTGCCGCTCTCGTTCTTCAAGTCGCGGGGCTTCACGGTCTCGAACATCGTGGTCGCGCTGGTCGGCGTGGCCCTCTTCGGCTCGCTCTTCTGGATCACGTTCTACCTGCAGAACGTCAAGGGCTACTCGGCCCTCGAGGCCGGCGTGCGGAGCATGCCGCTGACCCTGATGATCCTGATCGTGGCGCCGCAGGCCGGCCGCTTCGCCCGGGTCTTCGGGCCGCGCGTGATGATGACCTTCGGGATGACCCTGGCCACGATCGGGATGCTCGGCCTGGCCCAGCTCGGGGTGCACTCGTCGTACAACCACCTGTGGCCGTTCTTCTCGCTGATCGGCATCGGGATGGCCTGCACCATGCCCGCGGTGACGGGCACGGCGATGTCCTCGGTCGACCCGTCGCGATCCGGCATCGCCTCCGGCGTGGTCAACGCGATGCGCCAGATCGGCGGCGCGCTCGGCATCGCGGTGCTCGGCGCGGTGGCCGCGCAGGCCTCGAGCAGCGCCTGGTCGGAGCACGTCCGCGGGCTGGCGGTGAACGGCGCCGTCCGCCAGAAGCTGGACGCGGCCGGCGGCAGCATCCTCAGCGGGCGCTCCGAGGCGGTGCAGGGCATCTCGAGGTCGCTTCCCGCCGCGACCGCCGCCCGCATCCACGAGGCCGCGCTGCAGTCCTTCGTCACGGGGATGAGCCACGCGCTGTACGTCGGCGCCGCGCTCACCGCCTGCGCCGCGATCATCTCCGCCGTGGCCCAGGTCCGGATCGCCCCGGCGCTCTCCACCCAGCCCGCCGGCGCCGTCGAGCTGTAGCCAGGCCGGCAGCGGCGAAGTACGCTGGTGGCGATGGTCACGCCACGGCTGCTCCGACGCTCGAGTGGAGCTGCCCTCCTGGCCATCGCAGCGCTCGCCGCGGGGTGCGGGAACGGCGCGAAGCAGACGCCGCTGCAGCGGGCCCTGGCCGACGTCTCGGACTCGAGCGCGTCGCGCACCTACTTCGGCTTCGTCGACATCCAGCGGATGCGCACCCTCGGCGCGCTCCCCGACGGCGTCGCGCTGCTCACCCTGGCCCAGCACGGCCGGGCCATCGGCGTGCTGCCGTTCGCCCACGAGCGGCTGCTGGCCGGCGGCTCGCGCACCTGGCGGCTCACCGGGATCGACGTGCTGGCGGCCGACCGCCAGATCTCGATCGGCGACGCCCCGAAGGAGGCCGTGCGGCTCGACGGAGGCGTCGACCTGAGCGCCGTCGAGCATCGCCTGCGGGCGTTCGGCGCGCACTCCCACACCTCGGGCGGCCGCTCCTTCCTCGAGCTCGGCGCCCAGGGCCACGTCGACATGACCTGGCCGCTCGCCGACAGCGGCGTCGTCGACGACCTCGACCGGGTGGTCGTCGACGGCGAGTCGCTGGCCTTCGGCCCGTTCGAGACGCCGGTCGAGCAGGTGCTCGGCGGCGGCACCGCGCTCGGCCAGGACCCCTCCTACGCCGCCGTGGCCGACTGCCTCGGCGACGTCTACGGCGCGGCGATCGTCCCGGCCAGCATCACCGGGGTCCGCGCCGGGACGCTGGTCGTCGCGATCGGCACCCGCGAGCTCGGCAGCACGACGCGGCTCGCGACCGAGGTGCTGTGCCTCGTGCACCGCGACCGGGCCGGCGCCGAGCGCCAGGCGGCCTCGATCCGCCGCGGGCTGCGCAACCGGGTCGACGTGGCCACCGGAAGGCCGCTGCGGATGTTCGTGACGCGCTCGGCCGTGGACGTGATCGAGGGTCACGACCGCTCCGTGACGCGTGCGGTCGTGACCCTCTCGAAAGGCCAGCCGCCCGGCTTCCTGAACCAGGCGCTGGTGCGCGGGCTGCTGCCCGGCTACGTCGGCAAGAGCTAGACGAGCAGGCCTTCCCGCGGCCGGCGGGGGAGCAGGAACGCGAGGGCGAAGGTCGCGGCCAGGAGGCCGACCTCGGCCCACAGGGTGCACTGCACCGCGTGCGAGAAGTCCCGCGCCGCGGCCTCGGAGCCGGCCCTGCGGACGACCGGCGCGAGCGTCTGCGTCCCGCCCGTCCGGCAGCTCGGCGGGTTGGCCGACGGGTCGTCGGCAGCGGCCCGGTCGTGCATGCAGGTGACGAACGAGGCCACCACCGGCGCCTGGGCCCGCGCCGGCAGGCCGTGGGCCGTCAGGCCGGCGCGCAGGGTCGGCGCGGCGGCCCGGGCGCTGTCCGAGGCGTGGCTCGTGGCCAGCGAGAAGAACAGCGTCCCGATGATCGCGATGCCGAGCCCGGCGCCGACCTGCTGCAGCGCGTTGATCAGGCCGGAGGCCGAGCCGAGCTCGTGGTCCTCGACGCCCGCGAGGACGATGTCGAACACCGGCGCGAGCGTCAGGCCCATGCCGAAGCCGGCGAGCGCCAGGCCCGGAGTGAGGCTCCACGAGCTCGCGTCGCGCGAGGCCGCGAGGGCCAGCTCGGCGACCCCGGCGGCCATCACCAGGAGCCCGAGGTGGATGACGTGCCGGCCGAAGCGCGGCGCCAGCAGCGCGCCCGCGAGGCCCGCCCCGACGGCGGTGCCGAGCGACCACGGCGCGAGCGTCAGGCCGGCGTGCAGGGCGCTGTAGCCCAGCCCGAGCTGCAGGTACAGCATGAACACCAGCATCAGGCCGATCATCCCGCCGAAGAACAGCAGGATCACGCCGGCGCCGGCCATGAACGCGCGCTTGCCGAACAGGCTCGGCGTCACCAGCGGGTCGAGCCCGAGGCGCTGCCGGCGGCGCTGCTGCCAGACGAGCAGGGCGAGCGCCGGGATCGCCGCGGCCAGCAGGAAGAAGATCCAGGCCGGCCAGTCGAGGTCGCGGCCCTGCACCAGCGGGTAGACGACGAGCAGCATCGCGGCGCCGGCGAGCAGCGTGCCGACGAGGTCGAGCCGGGGCACCTGTGGCGAGCGGGCTTCGGGAAGGAGCGCCGCCGCGCCGATCAGCGCGGCGATCCCGAGGGGCAGGTTGACCAGGAAGACCGAGCGCCAGCCGGTGCCGAACAGGTCGGCGTGCACCAGGAAGCCGCCGAGGATCGGGCCGAGGACCGCGGACAGGCCGATGACGGGCCCGAACACCCCGAAGGCCGCGGCGAGCTCCTCCCGCGGGAACATCGCGCGGATCAGGCCGAGGCCCTGCGGGATCATGATCGCGGCCGCGGCGCCCTGCAGGATGCGAAAGCCGATCAGCACGTCGACCGACGGCGCGATCGCGCACAGGCCGGAGGCCACGGTGAACCCGGCGGTGCCGAGCAGGAACATGCGCCGGCGGCCGTACACGTCGCCGAGGCGGCCGCCGGTGATCAGGCCGACCGCGAAGGCCAGCGCGTAGGCCGCGATGATCCACTGGATCGCCGCGTACGAGCCGCCGAGGTCGTCCCTGATGGACGGCATGGCGACGTTGAGGATGGTGCCGTCGAGCAGGTCCATGCACTCGGCCGCCAGGATGACGGCGAGGGCGTACCAGCGCAGGCGGTAGCCGGTGGACGCGGGACTCGGAGCGGATGGGGTGATCGAGGACGGCGGATGCCATGAGGGGAGCGAACCTCCAGGAACAGCGTTCGACTTTACGAACAGTGTTCTATGAGAGAACACCGTTCGTGTCAAGTACAGTGTTCGTGAAATGCCGCAGCTCGGTCCACCGATCCCGCCCTGGCAGCGCTCGTCCCCGCTCGCCGCGGGCTCGAGGCCGGCGCTGTCGCTCGACCTGATCGTGAGCACGGCGCTGCGCCTGCTCGACGAGGGCGGCATGGACGGGCTGTCGATGCGCAAGGTGGCCGACGCGCTCGGCACCGGCGCGGCCTCCCTGTACGCCTACGTGGCCAGCAAGGAGGAGCTGGTCGGGCACGTGCTCGACCGGGTGATCGGCGAGCTCGAGGTGCCCGCCCCGGACCCCGAGCGCTGGAGCGAGCAGGTCAAGGACGGCGTCCGGTCGATGCGCCGGGTGCTGGCGTCACACCGCGACCTGGCGCGCTTCGCCATGGCCCGGATCCCGACCGGCGGCAACGCGATCGTCAGAAGATGGAGGGCTTCGTGGCCATCCTGCGGGCCGGCGGGCTGCCGGACCAGGCCGCGGCCTACGCGGCGGACATCCTGCCGCTGTACGCGACCGCCGGTGGCCTTCGAGGACAGCCTCTGGGCCGAGCGCTTCGGCTCGATGGAGCCGGAGGACCACGCGCCGTTCATCGAGCAGCTCAGGGCTACTTCGAGAGCCTGCCCGCGGACCAGTTCCCGAACCTGAACGGGATGGCCGACGTCCTCACGCGCAACGAGGGCGACGAGCGCTTCGAGTTCGGGCTCGACCTGCTGGTCCGCGGCCTGCAGTCCCTGGCTGCCGAGAAGCCCTGAGGCCGGCTGCCGCAGGCTGGCGCTCGGCCACCTGGACCTTGAGCGCCCGCCCGCCGAGCTCGGCGCCGGCGAGCCGCTCGACGACGGCCTCGGCCTCCTCGGGGGCGACGTCGACGAACGAGAACGCGTGGTGCACCCTGGCCCGCAGCGGCTCGACGCCGCCCTGGTCGCGGAAGACCTGCAGCAGCGGGCTCGCGCTGGACGCCGTGGCGGCGTCCGGCGCCGACGAACAGGCGGACGCCCTGGACGCCGTCGTCCTTGATCGGCTCGGGCGTCGGCCTCGAGGCGGCCTCGGCGGCCGGCGCGCTCGGGGAGTCGGCGCCTCGACCGGAGCCTTCGGCTCGGCCGGGGCGGGCGTCTCGGCGGGCGCCTCGCTGCCTCGACGGGCATGCCGGGGACGCCGGCGCGGATGCGGTCGCCGTAGATGTGCTCGATGGTGGCGCCGGTGACCCGCTCGATCTCGGTCACGCCCTTCGCGTCGCGCTTGACCGGCGAAGGTGAAGGCGATGCCGCTGCGCCCGACGCGGCCGGTGCGGCCGATGCGGTGGGTGTACTCCTCCGGGATCGTCCGGCACGTCGTAGGAGATCACGTGCGAGACGTGCGAGATGTCGAGCCCGCGGGCGGCCACGTTGGTGGCGATCAGGATCCGGGCCCGGCCGGCGCGGAAGCGCAGCATCACCGAGTCGCGCTGGCCCTGGGTCATGCCGCCGTGCAGCGCCGAGACCTCGACGCCGCGGTCGCGCAGCTGGCGGTGCAGCTCGTCGACGCCGACCTTGCGCTTGCGGAAGACGAGCGCGGCGGTCGGCCGCTCCCGCTCGAGCAGGGCGATCAGGGTGTCGAGCTTCTGCTTCGGCTCGACGTCGACCACGATCTGGCGGATGGTCTCGACGGTGAGCGTCCTCGACTGCACCTGGATGAGCTCGGCCTCGATCATGTACCGCTCGGCCAGCCGCTGGATCGGCGGCGGCATCGTGGCCGAGAAGAGCAGGGTCTGGCGGCCGGCGGGCGTCTTCTTGAGGATCCACTCGACGTCCTCGAGGAAGCCGAGCGAGAGCATCTCGTCGGCCTCGTCGAGCACGACGTAGCGGGCGCTGTGCAGCGGCAGCCAGCCGCGGCGCGCCAGGTCCATGACGCGCCCGGGCGTGCCGACGGTGATCTGCGGCCCGCGCTTGAGCTGCTCGGTCTGCTCGCGGATGGGCTGGCCGCCGAAGATGGCGACGACGTCGACGCCCTCCTTCGAGAAGGAGCGCAGGGCCTGGGCCACCTGGATCGCGAGCTCGCGGGTCGGGACGAGCACCAGCACCTGCACGTCGCGCGACTCGCGGTCGACGTGGTCGATGGCCGGCAGGCCGAAGGCAGCGGTCTTGCCGCTGCCGGTCTGGGCCTGGCCGATGACGTCACGCCCGCGGACGATCGAGGGGATGGTCTCGGCCTGGACAGGGGTTGGCTGCGTCGAATCCCAGGGCCTCGATCGCGGCGAGCACGCCGCTGGAAAGGCCCAGGTCGGAAAATCCCGGCAACGGGTCTCCTCGTGTATGTCGTGGTGATGTAGACCACGGCGAGGAGGCGTCCGGCAGGCCCGGGGCTTCGGATTCGCCGCGGTTCGGCGTTGGGTGGCGCGACCACGGAGCGCGGCCGCCTGCCACACGTTCACCGTACCAGATGCGGGGGAAACCACCCGTTCGGGCAGGGGTCTGCGAAAGCCCGGGACCATCTAGCCTGCCGTCGAACGACGATCCGAAGGCTTGATGGAGGACGACATGGCGACGACCACCGCGGAGCTTCCCCGCTGGGACCTGCAGAACGTGTTTCCCGGCGTGCGCTCGCCCGAGCTCGACGCGGCGGTCGCCGACGTCGAGGCGGACATCGAGACGCTCGGCCGGCGCTTCGAGGAGCTCGGGATCCACGGCGACGCTCAGGTGTCCGCGGACGAGGCGGCGAGCGCGTTCGACGAGCTGGCCGAGCGCCTGAACGCCATCGTCGACCGCTTCTCGACCATCGGCTCCTACGTCACCTGCCTCGTGACGGCGGACTCGCGCGACAGCGAGGCCCAGGCCCGCCAGTCCGAGCTGCGGCTGCTCGGCGTGACCCTCGAGAAGCTCTCGATCCGGCTCACCGCCTGGATCGGCGGGCTCGACGTGGACGCGCTGGTCGAGCGCTCCGAGGCCGCGAAGGCCCACGAGTTCACCCTGCGCCGGGCGAAGGTCGAGGCGACCCACCTGATGAGCCCCGGCGAGGAGGAGCTGGCCGCCGAGCTCGGCCCGTCGGGCGGCGCCTCCTGGAACCGGCTGTACGGCAACATCACCTCCCAGATGGCCGTGCCGTTCGAGCGTGACGGGGTCGCCGAGGAGCTGCCGATCACCGCAATCCGCAACCTGGCCTACGACCCCGACCCGGACGTGCGGCAGCGGGGCTACGAGGCTGAGCTCGACGCCTGGCAGCGCTGGTCGGTGCCGCTCGCCGGCGCCCTGAACTCGATCAAGGGCGAGGTCAACACGCTGTGCCGCAGGCGCGGCTGGGAGTCGGCGCTGCACGAGTCGCTGTTCGACACGACCATCGACCGCGAGACCCTCGACGGAATGCTCGAGGCGGCCCGCGAGGCGTTCCCCGACCTGCGCCGCTACCTGCGGGCGAAGGCCCGCGCGCTGGGGCTGGAGCACGCTCGCCTTCCACGACCTGTTCGCCCCGCTGAGCGCGGGCGAGGGCGGCCGCGCCTGGACCTACGACGAGGCCTCGCGCTTCATCGTCGAGCAGTTCGCGACCTACTCCGAGTCGCTGCGCGATCTGGCCGCGCGGGCCTTCGGCGAGCGCTGGATCGACGCCGGGCCGCGCGCGGGCAAGGTCGGCGGGGCGTTCTGCATCCACGTCAAGGACGGCGACTCGCGGGTGCTCGCGAACTACAACCCGTCCTACGACGCGGTCTCGACGCTGGCCCACGAGCTCGGCCACGCCTACCACAACCTCACCCGGGCGCCACGGACGCCGCTGCAGCGGCGCACCCCGATGACCCTGGCCGAGACGGCGAGCACGTTCTGCGAGACGCTCGTGCGCGACGCCGCGCTGCGCGAGGCCTCGAAGGCCGAGCAGGTCGAGATCCTCGAGGCCTGGCTCTCGGGCTGCACCCAGATCGTGGTCGACATCTCGAGCCGCTACCTCTTCGAGCGCGCGGTCTTCGAGCGGCGCGCGGCGCGCGAGCTGTCGGTGGACGAGCTCGACGAGCTGATGCTCGGCGCCCAGCGCGACACCTACGGCGACGGCCTCGACCCCGCCCGCCTGCACCGCAAGATGTGGGCCGCGAAGCCGCACTACTACTCGACCGACCGCTCCTTCTACAACTACCCGTACCTGTTCGGGCTGCTGTTCGCGCTCGGCCTGTACGCCCGCTACCGCGAGGAGCCCGAGAGCTTCCGCTCGGGCTACGACGAGCTGCTCTCGGCGACCGGCATGGCCGACGCGGCGACGCTCGCGAGCCGCTTCGGGATCGACCTGCGCTCGATCGACTTCTGGCGCTCGAGCCTGCGGGTGATCCGCGAGGACGTCGACCGCTTCGAGGCCCTGCTGTAGGGGGATTTCGCCCGCCCCCTTGTGCTGCGACCGTGCGGCGCGTCTACTCGCCAGCATGGGACGTCGATCGCTCGCCGCGCTGCTCGCGCTGGCCGCACCGCTCGTGCTGGCGCAGGCCGCGCAGGCCGCGGTGCCAACCGGGAACCTGGTCAAGAACGGCGACGGTGAGGCGGCGCCGGGCTCGAACGACTCGAGCACCGTCTCGCCGATCCCGAGCTGGACGGTCAACGGGCCGTTCACCACGGTGGCCTACGGCGCGCCGGCGTTCCCGGACGCGACCGTGGCCGCGGCGGTCAACGGCGGCAAGAACTTCTTCGCCGGCGGCCCGAGCAACGCCGGGTCGACCGCGACCCAGGACATCGACGTCAGCGCCTCCGCGACCGACATCGACTCCGGCGCCGTCAAGGCGGCCCTCTCGGCGTCGTCGGCGGCTTCTCGTCGCAGGGCGACAACGCCGTCGTCACGGCGCAGTTCCTGGGCATGGCCGCGAACGACCTCGGCTCGCCGCTGGCGTCGGCCCGGTCTCGGCGGCCGACCGCCAGAGCCTCTCGAACCTGCTGCCCCGCTCCGCCAGCGGCCCCGTCCCCGCGGGCACCCGCACGATCCGGGTCACGATCACCTCCACCCGCACCGACGGGGCGTACGACGACGGCTACAGCGACAACATCAGCCTCGTGCTGTCCGGCGGCGCCCCGCCGCCTCCGCCTCCGCCTCCCCCGCCGCCACCGCCGCGCACCCCCGCTCCGACCCCGGCACCCGGCCCGCGCGACGTCGAAGTCAAGCCGGGCCCGAACGGCTCGTTCCGGATCCAGGTGCAGTACCAGGTGCGCAACCCCTGCGCGACGCCGTGCAAGGTGCACGCCGAGATCCGCACCCGCACCGGGCCGCGCCGCTACCGACGACGCTGCCCGGCGACGGCCCCGTGGTGCTCGGCACCCGCAGCGGCCTGACGCTGCCGAAGGGCGCGAAGGTGCGCTTCTACGTCACGATCGGCAAGGCGGCCCTGCTGAAGGTGCCGTTCATGACCCAGGGCGGGTTCCGGGTCGGCGAGACCCGGCTCCGGGTGTGGCTGAAGCAGTCCGGCAAGAAGCCCGAGCTGGTGACGGTCCGCGACGGGCACATCAAGGTGTCGATCGCCCGCATCAAGTCCGGCGCCCTGCCAGGGCTCAAGGGGATCCTGTGACGCCGGCCCGGCGCTCGGCCTCGGCCACGATCCCCTGGATCCCGCTGCGTGAAGTAGCGCTGGAAGATCGGGCGGAGCACCGTCCGCTCGACCAGGCCAGGCACGCCCGAGAGGTTGTAGTCGAGCTCGGCGTCGAGGGCGTGGTCGCGGACCCGGAAGGTCGCGGTGTAGCGGATCCCGTCGCCCTCGGCGCGCTCCTCGACCTCCTCGCCCTCGACCACCCGCACGACGCTGCTCTCGGCGTCGTCCAGCCCTTGGCGACCCGCACCTTGAAGGTGGCGTGGTCGGCGTCGCCGACGACGTCGCGGAACCCCTCGTCGGGCAAGAACGCGATGCGCTCGGACAGGTTGCGGACGATCGGCCAGAGGGCGTCGCGCGGCGCGCGGGATGGGACGGAGGTCTTGATGGTCGCCATGCAGCGCGAACGCTAGAGGGTCGAGCGGCCGTGCCGAAGGACCGCACCGGCCCGCGCCTCCGGAAAGCGCTGGTTCGCTCCTCGAGGGAAGCCCGTGCGCAACCAGCCAGAGAGTTGAATGGCCTGCCGGAGGAGGCACCGACGTGCGCCTGCGCAAGGCGCTGGTCCGTCCCTTGGGGGGAAGCCAGTGCGCACCCAGGTGGCACCGGCGCCGGAGGTCCCTCCGGCGCCCCGTGACGTGGCCCGACTTGGTCGGGTCAAGTGGCTTCCCGGGACCCCGCAAGGGGATCCGGCCATGGTCTACCCGGCTCGAACCCGCGCGACGGATGGGGCGCGGCGGCCGTCCCCAACTCCGAGCGCTCCGCCGAAGCGCTTCCTCACCTGGGGGTAGCGCGCCAGAACGGCCTCGCTACCCTAGATGCGTGGCCACCCTCCACGTCACCGGCCTGTCGAAGGGCTACGGCGCGAACGTCGTCTTCGAGGACGTCTCGTTCCGCCTGCCGCCGCGCGAGCGGCTGGCCCTGATCGGCCGAAACGGCGCCGGCAAGACCACGCTCCTTCGCACGATCGCCGGCGAGCTCGACCAGGACGCCGGGACGATCGGCTTCCCGAAGGGCTACCGGGTCGCCCTGCACGACCAGCGCCCGCCGCTGCAGCGCGAGATCACCCTCGCGGCCTACGTCGGCGAGGGCCTGGCCGACGTGCGGGCCGCCGAGGAGCAGCTCGCCGAGCTCGAAGGCCGGATGGCCTCGGGCGACGGATCGCGACGAGACGCTGCGGGCGTACGACGCCGCCCAGGCGGCCCTCGAGGTGGCCGGCGGCTACGCCTGGCGCTCGCGCATGGAGTCGATCCTGCGCGGCCTGGGCTTCCACGACGAGGACATCGACCGGCCGCTGCGCTCGTTCTCCGGCGGGGAGCTGACACGCGGCTCGCTGGCCCGGGCGCTGGCCTCGAACCCCGACCTGCTGCTGCTCGACGAGCCCACGAACCACCTCGACCTGGCCTCCCTCGAGTGGCTCGAGGACGAGCTCGCCTCGCTCGACTGCTCGGTGCTCCTGGTCTCCCACGACCGCTGGTTCCTCGAGCGGGTCGCGACAGGGGTGCTCGAGCTCGAGCGGCACCGCGGCAAGGTCTACAACATGAAGTACAGCGCCTACCGGCGGGAGAAGGCCGAGGCGCTCGCGAACCAGGCCGAGTCCTACGAGCGCCAACAGGAGGAGATCGCCCGGCTGACGCGCTTCGTGGACAAGTTCCGGGCCGGCACGCGCTCGCGTCAGGCGGCGTCGCGGCAGAAGGTGCTCGACCGCATCGAGCGGGTCGAGAAGCCCCGCACCGACAAGGCGCTGGCCTTCGGCTTCCCCCGCGCCGAGCGCTCCGGCCGGGTGGTGGTCGAGGTCGAGAAGCTCGTCCTCTCGGCCGGCGAGAAGCACCTGCTCGACGGGGCCACGATCCACGTCGAGCGCGGCCAGCGCGTCGCCCTGATCGGGCCGAACGGCGCCGGCAAGACCACGCTGGTCGAGACCATCCTGGGCCGCCGAGCGCCCGTCTCGGGCAAGGCCAAGCTGGGCCACAACGTGACGCCCGCCTACTTCTCCCAGCACACCGCGGAGCTCAAGGACCACCACTCGGTGGTCGAGTCGATGCTCGCGCAGGCCCGGGTCAAGCTGACGAACACCCAGGCGCGCACGATCCTCGGCCGGTTCCTGTTCACCCAGGACGAGGTCGAGCGCAAGGTCGAGGTGCTGTCCGGCGGCGAGCGGCGGCGGCTCGCGCTGGCCTCCCTGGTCGCCTCGGGCGCGAACTTCCTGGTGCTCGACGAGCCGACGAACCACCTCGACGTCGAGAGCCGCGAGGCGCTCGAGGACGCGCTCGACGCCTACGACGGCACGATCCTGCTGGTCTCCCACGACCGCGCTCTGATCGACGCCGTGGCCACCCACACGGCCTCGATCGAGGGCCGACGGATCGCTGCGCCCCGGCGACTACAACGACTTCCTGGCCGCCAGGCGGCCGCAGCGCGCCGCCGCCGCCGCAGCCGAAGCCCGCCCCCAAGCCGGCGCCGAAGGCCGCGCCGGCGAAGCCCCGCAGCCGAGCAAAAGCGGCCGCCCAGCGCGTGCAGCGGCAGCTCCCCCCGGTCGAGGAGCGGATCGACGCGCTCGAGCGCGAGCAGCGCCGCTCGAGGAGCAGCTCGCGGACCCCGCCGTGCTCGCCGACCCGAGCGCGTGTCCGCCGCGGGGACCCGCCACCGCGAGCTGCAGGAGGAGCTGGCCTGGCAGCTGCGCGAGTGGGAGCGGCTGCACGAAGGCGCGCCACCGCCTAGCTGGGT
Source organism: uncultured Actinomycetes bacterium (assembly GCA_963794695.1). Taxonomy (GTDB): domain Bacteria; phylum Actinomycetota; class Thermoleophilia; order Gaiellales; family JALYLC01; genus CAWCFJ01. The sequence continues at coordinate 322,131 of CAWCFJ010000003.1, forward strand.
TGACCGGGCCGGGCTGGGTAGATGGGCCGCCATGGCCGCCGCCGACCGCCTCCAGGAGCTCGTCCAGCGTCTGTCGGAGGACTCCTCGCACCTGGTCCGCAGGAGATCGACCTCGCCAAGGCCGAGGTGCGCGAGAAGGGCATGTCCGCTGGCCAAGGCGGTCGCGTTCGGCGCCGGGGCCGCGGCGCTCGCCATGCTGGGCCTGTTCGCGCTGGTGCAGGCGCTGATCGACGTGCTCGGCGAGTTCACGCCGGCCTGGCTCGCCGCGATCGTCGCGTGGCGCTGGTCGTCTTCCTGGTGGCGGGGCTGCTCGGCTTTCTGGCCGCAAGGCCGCCAAGCGCGGCGCCCCGCCCATGCCGGACCTGGCCATGGCCGAGGCCAAGGCCGTCGCCGAGACCCTGCGGGAGGTGCGGCATGAGCTCCGAGGCACCCCCGAAGAAGTCCGGCTCAAGTCGTCCGCGGAGCTGCGGACCGAGGTGGAGGAGGCAGGGCCCGCCGGCGTCGACCGTCGGCGAGATCGGCGGCGCGATCGACGACCCGCGCCGGCTGAGCTCGCGGGGCAAGAAGGCCGCGCCGATCATCGGGGCGCCGCCGTCGGCTCCTACGTGATGCTGAAGGTCGCTGCGCCGCATCCTCGGCGGCGGCGACGACTAGCCGGCGACTGCCTGCCTGAGCTCTCCCGGCACCTCGCGCGGCCGGGATTGCAGCCGCAGCAGCCCCGAGCGTCACGGCCAACGCGGCGAAGATCGCGCCCGCCGAACGCCAGGTGGTAGCCGCCGTTGAGCGCCGCGAGGCCACGCGCCATCCGCCATCAGGATCTCGGTGCGTGACGTCGCGAGCTCCGCAAGGAGCGCCAGTCCGAGCGCGCCGCCCATCATGAACGAGGTGTTCACCATGCCCGACGCGAGGCCGGACTCGCTGGGGCGGGACGTCGCTCATCGCCGCCAGCAGCAGCGGGTTGAAGCGATGCCCGCGCCGAAGCCCTGCAGCGGCATGGCCGGCAGGACGTCGACGCATAGGAGCCGTCGACGGCGCCCGCGCCAGCACAGCACGCCAGGCCCGAACAGCGCAACCCGCCGATCAGCGGCAGCCGGAAGCCGAAGCGGATCACGGCCCGGTCCAAAGTCGGAGCGAGACCCCGCCCCACAGGAGCGTCGCAGGCACGAAGGCCAGACCGACCTCCATCGGACTGTGCCCGAGCACCAGCTGCAGGTACAGCGAGAGAAGCAGGCGAACAGCGACCCGGCCATCAGCACGGCGATCGCGTTGGCCGTCGACAGGTTCCGCAGCCGGAACAGGCTCAGCGGCACGAGCGGGGCCACGGCCCGCGACTCGACGGCCACGAAGGCCGCCGCCAGCGCGATCGACAGGGCCAGCAGGCCCAGCGTCTGCACCGACATCCAGCCGGCCTCGTTGCCGTTGACGATCGCGTAGACCGCCAGCATCAGCGACAGGGTGATCGTGATGGCGCCGGCGACGTCGAGCCGCTCGCGCGGCCCCTCGATCACGTCGACCGGCAGGAGCGTCAGCGAGAGCACGGTAACCAGCACGCCGATCGGCAGGTTGACCAGGAAGATCCAGTGCCAGTCGAGGACGTCGTGAGGATCCCGCCGAGCAGCACGCCGATGCTGCCGCCGCCGGACAGGACGAAGCCGAAGATCCCCATCGCCCGGGCCCGCTCGCCCGCCTCGGTGAACAGCATCATGATCAGCGACAGCGCGACCGCCGAGACGACGGCGCCGCCGAGGCCCTGCACCGCCCGCGCAGCGATCAGCAGGTGCTGGCTCGTCGAGAGCCCGCAGGCCAGCGAGGCCAGCGTGAAGAGCACGATCCCGTACAGGAACAGCCGCCGCCGGCCGAACAGGTCGCCAAGCCGGCCACCCAGGAGCAGGAAGCCGCCGAACGTCAGGAGGTAGGCGTTCACGACCCAGACCAGCGAGGTCTGGGTGAAGCCCAGGTCGTCGCGGATCGACGGCAGCGCGACGTTCACGATCGTCGAGTCGAGCACGATCATCAGCTCGCCGAGGCACAGGATCATGAGCGCGAGCCAGCGCGCCTGGCCGTGCACCTTCACGTGGTCTCCTCTCGCCGCATCGTCACCGGAGCGTCCCACTCGATCTGGACGTCGAGCCGCCTGCCGTAGCGGTCGAGCAGCCGGATGAGCGCCGGGCCGACGGCCGCAGCGATCACGGCGTTGCCGGCCGCGTGCGCCACGTCGAACGACAGGCCGCGCAACCAGGAGGCAGTGTAGGCGCCCCAGGTGTGGGCCGGGCCGAAGGCCAGGAGCTCCCAGGCGTCGAGCAGCGCGCCGTACAGGAGCCCCCAGATGGCGCAGAAGGCGACCAGCGGCTCCTGCGGCGCAGGATCGGCCCGAACCAGGCCGCGCTCGCGCCGACGAGCCCCCAGGCGAGCATCTGCCACGGCGTCCACGGCCCCTGGCCGAGGAAGCCGTTCGAGACCAGCGCCGCGATCCCGCCGACCGCCGCACCGGCGCGCGGGCCGAGGGCGACGCCGGCGCAGGCGGTCATCGTGGTGACGGGCTGGACGCTCGGGATGAAGCCGAAGATCACTCGCCCGGCCGCCGCCACCGAGCCGTAGGCCGCCACCAGCGCGACCTCCTTGGCTCCGCTCGGGCCGCGCTCCCAGGCGGCGATGCCGAGCGTCAGGACGCCCAGGCTGACGACGATCGCGGCGAGGGCGCCGTCGCCGCCGCGAGCCCGAGGCCCAGCGCCAGGAGCAGCAGCGCGAGCGCGAGCGCGATCCACAGCCGGCCGGCGATGACGTGGGTCAGCGGAGCGCCTCCTCGGAGCGCGGCACGAACAGCTCGCCGCCGCCGATCGCGGCGTGGCGATCGGCCACGGCGTCGGCGAAGCCCCGGTCGTGGGTGATCAGGAGGACGGCGCCGCCGTCCTCGGCGTGCTGGCGCAGGCGGCCCGCGAGCGCCGCCCGGGCGGCCACGTCCATGCCCCGGGTCGGCTCGTCGAGCACCAGCACCGCCGGCTCTGCGACCAGGATCGAGGCCAGCGCAACCCGCTCCCGCTCGCCGCCGGAGAGATCGCGCGGGTGGCGGGACGCGGCGTGGCCCAGGCCGAGCGCGTCGAGCACGGCGGCGGCCCGCCGGGCCACGTCGCCGCGTCCGACGCCGGCGAGCCGCAGGGCGTACCCGACCTCGTCGTCGACCCGCTCGTGCAGCAGGTAGCGGCCCGGATCCTGGCCGACGAAGCCGACCCGCGGGAAGCGCCGCTCGGCCGGCAGCGCGGTGACCTCCTGGCCGCCCAGGAAGACCTGTCCGGCGGCCGGCACGTGCAGACCCGCGAGGACGCGCGCCAGCGTGGTCTTGCCAGAGCCGTTCTCGCCCGAGAGCGCGGTCACGGTGCCCGCGGGCAGCACGACGTCGGCCCGTCGCACGACGAGGTTCGCGCCGTAGCCGGCTGCGATCCCGCGCAGCTCGGCGAGCGGCTCTCCACCGGCCCGGCCGACCGCCAGCGGCGGCGGCGAGCTCGGCGGCAGCACCACCTCTCCGGGACGGCCGTCGGCCACGACGCGGCCGTCCTCCAGCACCACGACCCGGTCGGCGACCGCCTCGAGGCGCTCCGTCCTGTGGTCGCCCACGACCACCGCCCGGCCGTGCTCGTGGCACAGGCTGCGCAGGTGCAGGGCCAGCGCGTCCGCCGCTCCGGGGTCGAGCTGGGAGGTCGGCTCGTCGAGCAGGAGCAGCGGCGGGCCCGGCGCCAGGGCGCTGGCCAGGGCGACGCGCTGCAGCTCGCCGCCCGAGAGCTCGGCCAGGCGCCGGCCGAGGAGGTGAGCCGCGCCGGCCTCGAGCAGGGCCTCGCCGACCCGGCCCAGCAGGGCGGCCACGGGCCAGGCCGCGTTCTCGAGCGGGAAGGCCACCTCCCGCTCGACCGTGAGGGCGACCGAGCCGGCCTCGGGATCCTGGAAGACGAGCCCGGCGCGGGCACAGACGACCGCCGGCGAGACGCTGCGGGTGTCGAGCCCGTCGGTCAGCACCCGCCCGCTGAAGGATCCGCCGTGGAAGTGCGGCACGAGGCCCGCGAGCGCCCGCAGCAGCGTCGACTTGCCGGAGCCGCTGGCGCCCGCGAGCAGCACGAGCTCCCCGGCGCGCAGCTCGAGGTCGACGCCCGCCAGGGCCTCCCGCGGGGCGCCCGGGTAGCGATAGCGGACGGCGGTCAGCTCGGCGACGGCCATCGCGTGAAGGCGAGCCCGGCCACCAGCAGCGCGAGCGCGCCGGCGGCTGCCGCGGCGAGCGCCGCGGGCGTGGCCGGGTCGCCCAGGGTCGGGTAGTAGGAGTAGGAGGCCTCGCCGGCGAGCCGCAACCCGGCGACGGTCAGCACCAGGACGAGCGCCGGCAGGTAGAGGACGAGCTGAGAGGCCGGCGTGGGCCCGGCCGGCAGGCGGGTCCGCGGACCGGCGCCGTAGCCGCGGGCCGTCATCGCCTCGGCGACCTCGAGGCCGCGCTCGAGCCCCGTCGAAAGGAGCGGCGCCACCAGCGTCGAGGCGGCCCGCACCCGGTCACGGCGGCGGCGCGCGTCGAGCTGCAGGCCGCGGGCCCGGGCGGCGTCCGAGATCGAGCCGGCGTCGCGGCGCAGCGTCGGGAAGAGCCTCCCGGCCAGGGCCACGGCGAGCGCCGAGCGCGGCGCCACCCGGGCAGCCAGCGAGCTCAGCCGGTCGGGGTCGCAGCGCAGCACGAACAGCATCGAGGCGTAGGTCACCGCGGCGATCCGGAAGCCCGCGGCGGCGCCGTAGACCAGCTCCTCGACGGTCACCGTGAGGTTGAAGAGGCCGTCCAGGAAGGAGGGGCCCGAGAAGACGATGGTGTCGCCCTGCTCCACCACGAACGGGTTCAGGAGCGCGAACGAGACGATGCTGACGACCCCGCCGACGAGGACCGCGATGCGCGGCCCGGGCGTGCGGTAGACCAGGATGCCCGTCCCGACGGTGACGACCACCAGGAGCACTGGCTGCGACGTCAGCAGCACCGTGGCGGCGATGGCCGCGCACAGGGCGAGCAGCGGCCCGGGGGCGCCGTTCACGGGCGCCCGCCGCTTGCGACGACGTGCCCGGAGGCGTCGAGGGCCGCTGCGAAGCGTCCGGCGAACACGGCCGGGTTGCGGGCCAGGACCCGGGCCGCCGTGCGGGCGGAGGCCTGATCGAGCCCGGCGATCGCGAGCAGGACGCCGTCGACCGCGCTGCCGTCGGCTCGGAGGTCGCGGCGGCCCAGACGACCGCCCGGGCGCCGGCGACCGGCCGCAACCGCCGGCCGTCGTAGACCAGCACCCGGCGCTTCTGGATCGCCGCCGTCACCCCGGCCGCCATCGGGTCGTCGGAGACCTGCCGGTAGCGCGCGTCCGCCCGCAGGCGGGCGTCGCTGCCGACCAGGATCCGCCAGTGCTTCGAGGGCGCGACCTCGCGCACGCCCCGCCCCCGCAGGGCGGCGGCCAGCACCGGGCTGCCCGTCACCTGGACGGCCGGCTTCGCGCCGCGGAAGCCGTGCACGAACGGCTCCGGGAACGCGCCGACGATGGCCGGCGTGTCCAGGTAGTCGGCCCAGTCGTGGTAGTCGACCAGGCCGCGGTCGCCCGTGCGCAGCGTGAACTCGCTGGCGGCGCGGTCGCCCGCGATGCCGTTGACGTACCAGAACCAGTCGACCTGGTTCGTGCGCGAGCCCGCCGTCCCGTCGACGGCCTGGATGAAGCGGCCGCCCTGATTGACGCCGACCTTGGCCACGGTCTCGAGCGCGGCCATCAGCGACTGGCCCGGGGCGACCGTCCTGGCCAGCACGCGCTCGGCCCCGAAGCCCTTCGAGACGACCAGCGTGGCCTTCGGCGCGCCGGCCTTCGGCGCTGCTTTGTGGACGTGCTCGCAGGCCGGTGCAGCGACCAACAGGAGCGCGAGCGCGACGAGAGCGCGGCGCATCAGAGCCGGTCCAGGAAGGACTGGACGGCAGCGGCCACGAGGCGCGGCTGCTCGACCATCGGCAGGTGGCCCGCGCCCTGGATGACCGCGATCTCGACCCGCGGTGCGAGGCCGGCGGCGAGCTTCTCGGCGGCCGCCGGCGGGGTGAGCATGTCGTCCTCGCCCACCACCACCAGCGCCGGCGCGCGGATCTCGCCGAGCCGCTCGCGCACGTCGAAGGGGTCGCAGGCCCGGAAGTCGGCGACGGTGACCGCCTGCGGCACCCGCTGGATCAGCGCCGCGCCCTTCTCCACGTTGCGCGGGTGCGTGCCGACGGCCAGCTCGCGGGCTGCGAGGGCGTGGGCCGCCGCCGCGTAGTCGCCCTCGAGCGAGGCGATCAGCGCAGGGTCGACGCGCAGCCGGGCGGCCGTCCCGGCGAGAACGAGCCCCTCGACGAGCTCGGGCCGGTCGAGCGCCAGCTGCAGGGCGATCGCGCCGCCCATCGAGGCGCCGCCGACGACCGCCGGGCCGTCGAGCAGCTCTGCGAGCCAGGCGGCGTAGGCCGGGATGCCGTCGCAACCGGGGCCGCCGTCACGATGGCCCGGCAGGGCGATGGCCTCGACCTCGACGCCGCGCAGCTTCCGGGCGACCGGGACCCAGACCTCCGGCCCGCCGCCGGCGCCGTGCACCAGGACGACGCGTCTCATCCGCCGAGCGGCCAGCGCGCCTCGAGCGTCCAGGTGCCGTCGTGCCGCTCGTAGAGGAGCTGCACCTCCTCGGCCCGGGCCGCGAGCGGCAGGTGCTCCTCGAGGCACTCCTCGACGGTCGTGGTGACGTTGTCGCCGTCCTCCATGGCCACCGTCAGGTGCGGGATCAGCTCGTCGTGCAGGCCCTCGTAGGGCGGCGTGCCGAAGTGCTCGGCGAGGCTCCTGGTCAGCTCGACGAACCCGTGGCCGGGCGTCACGTGAAGGTACAGGACGCCCGGGAAGCAGTCGAGCCGGTCGAGACTGAAGGCGAAGCTCGGCGTCGCGCCGGCCCGCTCGGCGAGCGCCGCCCGGACCGCGTCGTCGATGCGCTCTGCCGGCAGGAAGGGCACGAGCAGCGTGACGTGCGCAGGAACGCCGTGCTCGGCCGACGGGTCGAAGCGGCGGCGCAGGCTCCCGACGGCCACCTCGGCGTCCGGGACGGGAACGATCAGGGCAGTCTTGGCGACGGGCTCCATGCAGTCGATAGTTTGCCGCTGGTGAGCGTCCGGCAGATCCGGCTATCCGGCGCACCGCGCCCTTGACCCGACCCGAGCGGCCTCGTACCGTTGGCCGCGGCTGCCGGCAGGCTGGAACCGGCGGTGGCCGCGTGCCCACCGACACCGTGCCCGGAGGGGTCCGATGAGCAGAGGTTGCCTGACGTTCGTGGCGCTCGTGGCGTGCACCGCGATCGCGGGCTTCGGCGCGCCGCAGGCGACGGCCGAGCGCGGCAGCAGCATGTCTGCGGTGGGAGCGACGATCCATCACGGGGACGTCTCGAGCGACGAGGACGCCCGGCGACCGGACGAGCGTACGCCGGTCGCGGGCTTCTTGCAGAGCGAGCAGGAGTGCACGTCGTCCGGTGATCCGGCGGCCAACGTGCTGCTCGATTGCGACTCGCTCCTGCCGAACAACGAGCCGCAGATTGCGGTCGACCCCACGAATCCGGACCACATGGTGGCAAGCTCGAACGACTACGACTCCTGCTGTGACGGCTACTACACGACTTTCGACGGCGGCCAGAGGTGGGCGCAGGGCAACATGTCGGCGGAGGCCGGCGCGACGGGCTCGGATCCTGTCACCTCGTTCGACCGCAAGCACGCCACGGTGATCCACGCCTCGCTCAACTACCTCACGGGCAGCGCGGATCCGGCCGACGACTTCTCGGACGTCGTCGCCTCGGTCTCCACGGATGGCGGCTTGAGCTGGGCCGATCCGGTCGTCGTGCAGCACGACGCCACGAGCGTTCCTGATTCCCAAGGGCCGGGAGATCTTCAACGACAAGGAGTGGATCGTTACCGACAACAATCCGGCCTCACCGCACTATGGCCGGTCGTACGTCACGTGGTCCCGGTTCCACCAGATTCCCCATCCCGACAGCCCGGGCGAGTTCATCTATCTGAGCTCGCCGATCTGGGAGTCGCACAGCGACGACGGCGGCTTCACCTGGACCACGCCCCAGGAGATCTCCGGGCGCAACGCGGCCTACTGTACCTACCAGACGACCGGACCGGGTGGCCGCTGCGACGAGGATCAAGGCTCGGTGCCGACGGTGGCCCCGGATGGCAGCGTGTTCGTCGCGTTCACGAATGAGCAGAACCAATCCGCCTGGGAGCCCGGGGAGCAGTTCGACGACCAGTGGCTCGTCGTCAAGAGCAGCGACGGTGGCGCGAGCTGGTCCCGTCCGGTGCACGTCGTCGACATGGAGGACGGCACCCGCGACTACCCGATCAACGCCAACAGACGCCAGACGCTCACCGGGTACCAGCTGCGCGTCAACAGCCGGGGCAACATCGTGGCCGACCCGCGAAGCGGCATGTTGTACCTGGTGTTCTCGGACAACCGCGCCGGCGCTCACGACAGCGACACGCCGGTCACCAACACGAACGTCTACCTGATGGCGTCGCCCGACGGCACGAACTGGTCGGGACCGTTCACCGTGAGCGATCGCAACGGCGATCAGTGGTTCCCCTGGGTGGACGTCAATCCGGTAACGGGGATGGTCGGCGTCCTGTACAACGATCGGCGCGATACCGCCCCGCGTTATGGCGCATCGCTGGCGCAGGGCATGCCCGGAGACTTCACGGTCACGTCCGTTAGCACGGCCAAGTCCCATCCACGCACGTCGTTCTTCTTCCAGGCACGCATCCCGGGTTGCTTCCGCTGCGCCCTGTTCAACGGCGACTACGTCGCTCTGACATATGGGTCGAACGGCGCGGCCAACCTCGCCTGGACCGACATGCGCGACCCGTTCGGCGCCGGCCAGTACCTGCAGTTCGTCTACTTCGCGCGGCGCTGAGTCGGCGCCGCGCGTGGCGCTCCGGCAGATCAGCGTCTTCGGCGCAGGGGTGCCGACGCCACACGAGCAGGAGCTCGCAGCCGCAGGTCGGGCGCCTCCTCGCCGAGGCCGGGGTGACGCTCGTGACCGGCGGGCTGAGCGGGGTGATGGGGGCCGCCTCGCGCGGCGCGGCCGAGGCCGGCGGGACGGTGCTGGCCATCCTGCCCGGCGACGATCCGCACGCCGCGAACCCCCACGCCACGGTCGTCGCGGCGACCGGCACCGGGCACGCCCGCAACCTGGCCGTCGCCGCCTCGGGCGACGCCGGGATCGCCATCGGGCACGGCTGGGGAACGCTCTCGGAGATCGGCCTGGCCCGCAAGCTCGGCCGGCCGGTGGTCGTCCTCGTCGGCCCCCAGCTCGAAGGGCTGCACCGGGCGCAGACCGCCGAGCAGGCCGTGCGGCTCGCCCTCTCGCTCAGTGCCTGACGAGGTCCTCGAGCAGCAGCGCCTGGGCCGCCGTGGCCGCCTGCCCCCAGTGCGCGGTCAGCTCCCGCACCTCGGCGGCTGACGGCATGCGGCCGTCGAGGTAGGCCTTGCCGACGGCCTTGCGCACCCCGAGGTCGCCGGCCACCACCCGCGGCCGGCCGAGCCCGCGGGCCAGCGTCCACTCGGCGCTCCACTCGCCGATCCCCCGCAGGCGCACCAGGCGGGCGATGACCTCGTCGTCGGGAAGGGCGTCGAGCACGTCGCGGTCGAGCTGCCCGTCGAGCGCCGCCCCGGCCAGCTCGACGATCGAGCGGGCCTTGGCGTTGGTGAACTGCAGCGCCCGCAGCTCGAGCGGATCGGCCGCGGCCAGCCGCGGAATGTCCAGGTTGCGGACGCTCCCGCCGCCGACCGGATGCTCGACGCCGAAGGCCTCGGCCAGCCGGCGTCGGGTGGTGCAGGCCCAGGTGAGGTTGACCTGCTGGGCGCTGATCGCCCGCACCAGGCCGGTGAACAGGTCACCGTCGACGACCGAGCGGATCGCGCCCACGTGCTGCCAGGCAGCCTCGACCGCAGGATCGGCGGCGCGCAGCTCGGCCAGGCCGTCGAGCGGCACCAGCATCCGCTCGACCACCGGGCGCAGGGCCGCCAGATCGGCCGGGTCGGCATCGACGATGACCCCGTCTCCGTCGAGCTGCAGCGCGTAGGGGACGGCGCGCCCCGAGAGGCGCGCCGTCCGCCACAGCGTCCGGCCGTCGAAGCGCTCGAGCAGGTCGTCGCCGAAGCGGCGGAAGCGCTCGAACGTGCGCTCGAGGTCGGCAGGCCCGTCGAACGCGACCCGTTCCGTCACGCCACGGTCGCGCCCTCGAGCTCCAGCAGGGCCTCCTTGAGCGGCACCCCGCCGCCGTAGTTGCCGAGCCCGCCGCCGATCCGCACGACCCGGTGGCACGGGACGAACAGCGGCAGCTGGTTCGTGGCACAGGCGGTGCCGGCGGCCCGGCTGGCGCGCTCGTTGCCGGCGACGCGGGCGACCTGGGTGTAGGTGCGCACCTCGCCGTAGGGGATCGCGGCGACCTCCTCGAGTGCCCGGCGGCGGAAGCCGTTCCAGTTCAGCGTCCAGTCGAGCGGGACGTCGAAGCCGTGGCGCTGCCCTTCGAGGTACTCGTCGAGCTCGCGCCGGGCCTGGTCGAAGCGGGCCGGCGTCCGCAGCACGCGCGGCGAGAGCTTGCGGGCGATGTCGTCGAGCACCCGCTCGTGACCCTCGCGCTCGAAGGCCACCCGCACGAGCCCGCGGTCGGTGGCCGCCATCAGCAGCGGGCCGATCCTCGAGTCGTGGATCGTGTAGGCGACGTCCAGCAGCCCCTCGCCGGCCGCCCGCCGGGCGAGCGTGCCCGACAGCCGGTCGAGCGAGAACCCGCCGGTGTGGTTGGTGTCCGTGGCGTTCATCGTGCGATCACCTCGCGCAGGGACTTCAGTCCCTCGTGGACGTTTCTCCTGGCCGCCTCCTCCGAGCACCCGAGCGCCTCGCCGATCTCGGCGTAGGGCAGGTCGAGCAGGAACCGCCGGACGACCGCGCCGCGCTGCTTGGGCGGGAGCCGGTTCGACCGCCTGCCACAGCCCGTCGTCGGCGGGCTCGGGCGGGGCCTCGGGCTCCGGCCGCGGCAGGGCCAGCTCGAGCTCGAGCCGGCGGCGCCCGGCACGATGGGCGTCGAGGGCCTTCGAGCGGGCGATCGAGAGCGCCCAGCCACGAAGGCTGGCCGGCTCGCGCACGTTCGGGTAGGCCCGCAGCGCGGAGAGCATGGACTCCTGCCAGCAGTCGTCGGCGGCGTCCGGGCCGACGGCCACCACGAGGTAGCGGTGGACGGCGGCGCCGTGCTCGTCGAGGAAGCGTTGGAACGGCGGTAGCGGCATGCAGGAGAGACGTCTCGCGCGCGCGAGGCGTGAGATCAGGCGACGGACATGGCCGTGAGCAGGCGGCTGGCGGCGGCCTTGTCGAGCGTCTCGTTGAGGTTGCCGCACTTCGGCGACTGCACGCAGGACGGGCAGCCGCTCTCGCACGGGCACTCGGCCAGGATGCGGGCGGCGTCGGCGACCAGGCCCTCGAAGCGCTCGAAGCCGCGCCGGGCCAGGCCGACGCCGCCGGGGTGGCCGTCGTACACGAAGACCGTCGGGCGCTGGGTCTGGGGGTGGCGGTCGATCGACAGGCCGCCGAGGTCCCAGCGGTCGCACATGGCGTACAGCGGGAGCACCGAGATCAGGGTGTGCTCGGCGGCGTGCAGCGCGCCCAGCGGGCTGCCGTCCGAGCAGGGCGAACGGCGGCTCGAACCACAGGGCGGTGGTCGAGAAGCGGCGCTCGGGCAGGTCGAGCGGGACGGTGTCGATCGGCGCGTGGCCCGGCAGCCGGCGGCGCTGGTAGCCGACGACGTGCTCGGTCACGTCGACCCGGCCGTAGGACAGGCGGACGCCCGCGCGCCGCTCGGGCCCGACGAGCACCTCGACGATGCGCAGGTCGGTCTCGCGGCGGGGCTGGGTGTAGAAGCCGCCGGCGTGCGGCTCGACCAGCGCCACCCGGGCGTCGAGGTCGAGGCGGGTGACGAGGTGGGCCTCGCCGCGGTGCAGGTAGACGGCGCCCTCGTGCACCGTCCACAGGGCGCGGGCCTCCTCGACGGTGCCGAGGATCGTCCCGGTCGACTCCTCGACCACGGTGATGCTCGACGCGCTGGCCGAGCGCAGGCCGACCCGGGCGGCGGGCGAGCCGCGGCCGTTCCAGATCAGGCCGCGCGGCGTCGGGCACGAGCTCGCGCAGCTCCCGGGCGGCCTCGTAGGCGCCCTCGCCGAGGACCGCGTCGTCGGCCTCCCGCAGCGGCACCTCGTCGGCGGCCGCGAGCAGGTGGCCGGTGCGGATCTCGCGGCTCGTCGGGTCGAGGATCGCGGCCTCGACGGAGCGCTCGAGCAGCGCCTCGGGGTGGCGGGCGAAGAACTGGTCGAGCCCGTCGTCGGAGGGGATGAAGACCGCGAGGCCCTCGCCGCGGCGGCCGGCGCGGCCCCACTGCTGGCGCAGGCTCGCGACCGTCCCCGGAAAGCCGGTGGCGATGGCGCAGTCGAGCAGGCCGACGTCGATGCCCGAGCTCGAGGGCGTCGGTGGCCACCACGCCGAGCAGCTCGCCCGAGCGCAGGTCGGCCTCGATGGCCCGCCGCTCCTCGGCGGTGTAGCCGGCGCGGTAGGGAGCGAGGCGGGCGGCGGCCTCCTCGAACCCGCCGGCCTCGAGCGTGTCCCGGGCGATCCGGAAGACGAGCTCGGTGGCCTTGCGGGTCTTGCAGAAGCAGATGGTGCGCTGCCCGCGGCAGACCAGCGCCGCCAGCAGGCGCGGCGGCCTCGGCCAGCGTGGAGGCCCGCTCGCCGGCCTCGGCGTCGAGCAGCGGCGGCTGCCAGAACACGATCTGGCGCCGGGCCCGCGGCGCGTGGTCGTCGTCGACGACCTCGACGTCGAGCCCGGTCAGGGCCCGGGCGGCCTCGGCCGGGTTGGCCACCGTCGCCGACGCCAGCAGGAACTGGGGGTCGGAGCCGTACAGCGCGCAGACCCGCCGCAGGCGCCGAAGGACGCAGGCCACGTGCGAGCCGAACACCCCGCGGTAGACGTGCGCCTCGTCGATGACCACGTGGGTGAGCGCCGAGAGCAGCAGGTGCCAGCGGGCGTGGTTCGGCAGCACGCCGACGTGCAGCATGTCCGGGTTGGTCAGCACCGGGTTCGCGAAGCGGCGGATCGAGGGCCGGCTGCTGCGCGGCGTGTCGCCGTCGTAGATCGCCGGCTTGACCATGCGGAACTCGGCCAGCCGGCGCACCTGGTCCTGGGCCAGCGCCTTCGTGGGGTAGATGTACAGCGCCCGCGTGCCGGGCCGCTCGACCAGGCTCGCCAGCACCGGGAGGTTGAAGGCCAGCGACTTGCCGCTGGCGGTGCCGGTCACGACCATGACGTGCCGGCCGCTGCGGGCCGCCTGCCAGGCGGCGGCCTGGTGGCCGTAGATCGCGGCGATGCCCTGGGCGATCAGCGCCGACTGCAGGCGCGGGTCGAGGTCGAGCGGGAACGGCTCGTGCCGGCCCTCGCGCGGCTCCTCGCCGCCGCTGTGCACGAGCCGGTCGCCGCCGGCATCGAGCACCGCATCCCACCCGGTCCTGTCGACGGCGATCGCCACGGCTCAAGGGTACTCGGGGCGGCCGCTACCCCCGCAGCGACGCGACCGGCGGCAGCGGCACCCGCGGGTCGCCGCCGTCCTGGCCGCCCAGGGACAGCCGCAGCTGCACTCGGTCACGACCACCGCTCGCGGCGATCTGGGCCGCCAGCGCGTCGTCGGCGAGCACCTCGAGCAGGGCTCGTTCGGCTGGGGTCGGCGGTCGCGGCCGCTCGAGCGGCAGCATGACCGGCTCGGTCCGTGCTCACTGCATCGTGTGCGGGTCGCGCCAGACCGGGTACGAGCCGAACGTCTCGAGCAGGGCGACCCGCTCGTGCACGTCGTTCAGCGCCCGCCGGACGCGCTCCGTGGAGCGGTGGCCGTCGACCTCGAGGTGGAACTGGTAGCGCCACGGCTGGCCCATGATCGGCCGCGAGTGCAGGGAGGTCATCTGCACCCGGTGGTAGCGGAACGGCTCGATCGCGTCGTGCAGGGCGCCGGGCTCGTGCCGGGTGATCATCCGCAGCGCGGTGCGCCAGTCGCCGGCGGCCTCGACGTCGAGCCGCTGGAACGGCGCCACGGCCACGAAGCGGGTGTAGTTCTCGGGGTGGTCGCTCACGTCGTCGGCCAGCACCACCAGGTTGTGCTGGCGGGCCGCCGTGGGGCTGGCGATGGCCGCGATCGTCGGATCGCCGAGCTCGGCCACGTGGCGGGCGGCCTCGGAGGTCGTCGGCGAGCCGACGCGCTGGATCCGCGGGTCGAGCGAGCGGCGGCACTGGGCCAGGGCCATCGGGTGGGAGTGCACCGTGCGGATCCCGCCGAGCGTCGACCCCGGCACGCCGACCAGCAGGTGCGGGATGTGCAGCACGGCCTCGGCGACGATCGCCAGGCGCCCCTCCTCGAGCAGGCCGAGGGTCTCGGGCACGAAGCCCGCGAGCGAGTTCTCGACCGGCAGCACCGTCCGCTCGGCCCGGCCGTTCCAGGTGGCGTTGGCCGCCTCCGCGAAGTCGACGCAGGCCAGCGGCTCGGCGTCGGGGAACAGCCGCGAGGACGCCTCCTCGGCGTACGAGCCGCCCTCGCCGGCGAAGGCCACGGTGCGCACCTCGTCCTGCATCGGGTCCGAACGGTAGGCGCTCTGCACCGTGACGCGGCGCTAGCCTCCGGGAGGTGCCGGGGAGTTCGAGCTGATCGCGGCGCTCGGCGGCCGGGCTCCGGGCGCGTCACCCGTCCGTGCTCCTGGGCGTGGGCGACGACGCCGCGCTGCTCGACGACGGCCTGTGCGCCACCGCCGACCTGCTGGTCGAGGACGTCCACTTCCGCCGGTCGACGACCTCGCTCGGCGACCTCGGCTGGAAGGCCCTGGCGGTCAACGTCTCGGACCTGGCGGCGATGGGCGCCGAGCCGGTCGCCGCGCTGGTCGGCCTGGTGGTGCCCGACTGGCTCGGGGCGGAGCAGGCCGACGAGCTGTACGCCGGCCTCGACGCCTGCGCCGCGGCCTACGGCCTGCAGGTCGTCGGCGGCGACGTGTCCGCCGGGCCGGTGCTGACCCTGGCGGTGACCGCGCTCGGCCGGGCCGAGCGTCCCGTCCGGCGCAGCGGCGCCCGGCCGGGCGACCTGCTGTGCGTGACCGGCCCGCTCGGCGGCTCGCGCGCCGGGCTCGTCCTGCTCGAGGGCGACCTGCCCGACATGCCGCACGCCGGCGCGCTGATCGACCGGCACCGCCGCCCCCAGCCGCGGGTCGCCGAGGGCCGCCAGCTCGCCGCGCGTGGCCCACGCGATGCTCGACCTCTCGGACGGCCTGGCCAGCGACGCCGCCCGGCTGGCCGAGGCCTCGCGGCTGACCTGCCGGATCGACCTCGACCGGGTGCCGGCGCAGGACGGGGTCGCCGCGGTGGCCGCCACGCTGGGCACGTCCGCGGGCTGGTTCGCCGCGGCCGGCGGCGAGGACTACGAGCTGCTCGCCGCGCTGGCGCCCGAGGACGTCCCGCTGGCCGGCCTCCCGCTCACCGTGGTCGGCGAGGTCGAGGCCGGCCTGCCGGGCCAGGTCCGCTTCACGGGCGCAGGGTCCGAGACGCCGCCGCAGCGGCTTCGACCACCTGCGCTGAGGCGGCTCGTCTAGACCGCGGTCGGGAAGTGCATGTGCCCGCGGTGGTGCGAGGCGTAGTGCGCCTTGTCCTCGGGCCAGCGGCTGGTGACGACCTTGCCGCGGGTGTAGAACGAGATGCCCTCGGGCCCGTGGACGTGGCGGTCGCCGAACAGCGAGTCCTTGTAGCCGCCGAACGAGTAGAACGCCATCGGCACCGGGATCGGCACGTTCACCCCGACCATGCCGGCGTCGACCTCGCGCTGGAAGCGCCGGGCGGCCTCGCCGCTCGAGGTGAAGATCGCGGCCCCGTTGGCGTACGGGTTCTCGTTGACGATGGCCATCGCCTCGTCGAGCGTCTCGGCCCGCAGCACGACCAGCACCGGCCCGAACAGCTCGTCGGTGTAGATGCCCATGTCGCGCGTCGCGCGGTCGAACAGCGTCGGCCCGAGGAAGAAGCCGCCTCCCGAGGTCTGCAGCTCGCGGCCGTCGACCACCAGCTCGGCGCCGTCCTTCGCGCCCTCGCCGATCGCGGCGGCGATCCGGTCGCGTGGCATCGGCGGTGATGACCGGGCCCATCTCGGAGCCCGGCTCGAGCCCGGGCCCGACCTTGATCTCGGCCGCCTTCTCCTTGAGCCGGGCCACCAGCGGCTCGGCCACGTCGCCGACGGCCACGACCGCCGAGATCGCCATGCAGCGCTGCCCGGCCGAGCCGTAGCCCGCCGCCGTCAGGTGGTTGGCGGTGAACTCGAGGTCGGCGTCGGGCAGCACGATGGCGTGGTTCTTGGCCCCGCCGAGCGCCTGCACCCGCTTGCCGGCGGCGCTGGCCCTGCCGTGCACGTAGCGCGCGATCGGCGTCGAGCCGACGAACGAGACGGCCGCGATGTCGGGATGGTCGAGGATCGCGTCGACCGCGACCTTGTCGCCGTGCACCACGTTGAACACGCCGTCGGGCAGCCCGGCCTCGGCGTACAGCTCGGCGACCAGGTTCGAGACCGACGGGTCGCGCTCCGACGGCTTCAGCACGAACGTGTTGCCCGTCGCGATGGCCACCGGGTGCATCCACAGCGGCACCATGATCGGGAAGTTGAACGGCGTGATGCCGGCGCACACCCCGAGCGGCTGGCGCAGCGAGTACGAGTCGACGTCGGTCGAGACCTGGTCCGAGTACTCGCCCTTCAGGAGGGTCTGGATGCCGCAGACGTACTCCACGACCTCCATGCCGCGGATGACCTCGCCCTTCGCGTCGTCGAGCACCTTGCCGTGCTCGGCCGAGACGATGCGGACGAGCTCGTCCTGGCGCTGCTCGAGCAGGGTGCGGAACGCGAACATGATCCGCGAGCGGCGGGCCAGCGAGACGTCGCGCCACTCCACCCAGGCCTTCTTCGCCGCCTGCACGGCGGCGTCGACGTCGGCGGCCTCGGCCAGCAGCACCTCGGCCTGCGGCTCGCCGGTCGCGGGGTCGTAGACCGGCGTGGTCCGGGTCGACGCGCCGCGGGTCGGCTTCCCGCCGATGACGTGCTCCACGGTGCGGAGGCTGACCTTCGTGCTCATACGTAGCTCCTCTGGCTCTGCCGGGCCCGCTCGTAGGCTTCGCGGGCGGCCTTCGTGCTCTCGAGGGACGAGACCTCGGCGACCGGCACGTCCCACCAGGCCTCCGAGCTCGGGGCCGGAGCCAGCGGGTCGGTCTCGACGTGCACCACGGTCGTGCGGGTCGCCGCGCGCGCGGCGCGCAGGGCCTCGTCCAGCTCCGTCACGGTAGCGGCCCGCAGGACGTCCGCGCCGAGGCTCGCCGCGTTGGCCGCCAGGTCGACCGGCAGGACGTCGCCGTCGAGCGCCCCGCTCTCGCTCCGAGCGGTAGCGGTAGGCGGTGCCGAAGCGCTGCGAGCCGACCGACTCCGAGAGCGCCCCGATCGAGGCGAAGCCGTGGTTCTGGACGAGCACCACGACCAGCTTGACGCGCTCCTGGATGGCCGTCACGAGCTCCTGGGCGAGCATCAGGTACGAGCCGTCGCCGACCAGCACGAACACCTCGCGGGACGGGTCGGCGAGCTTGACGCCGAGGCCGCCGGCGATCTCGTAGCCCATCGTCGAGTAGCCGTACTCGACGTGGTAGCCCTTCGGGTCGCGCGTCCGCCACAGCCTGTGCAGGTCGCCGGGCATCGAGCCCGCCGCGCAGACGACGACGTCGCGCGGCTGGGCGGCGCGGTTGACCGCGCCGATGACCTCGCTCTGGGAGGGCAGCGGCTGGTGGCCGGCGCGGTAGGCCCGCTCGACGGTCTCGTCCCAGCCCTTCGCGAGCTCGGCCGCCCGTGACGCGGTAGCCGTCCTCGACCTCGGTGGCCGGCGAGCGCGGCGCGCAGCGCCTCGAGCCCCGCCCGGGCGTCGCCGACCAGCGCCAGGCCGGCGTGCTTGTGGGCGTCGAAGGCGGCGACGTTCAGGTTCAGGAAGCGCACGCCGTCGGCGGCGAAGGCGCTGCGCGAGGCGGTGGTGAAGTCGGACCAGCGCGTGCCGACGCCGAGCACCACGTCGGCCTCGGGCGGCGATCGCGTTCGCGGCCGTGGTGCCGGTCGCGCCGACGGCGCCGAGGTTGCCCGGATGGTCGTACGGGAGCGAGCCCTTGCCCGCCTGGGTCTCGCAGCTCGGGATGCCGGTCTCCTCGACGAGCCGGCGCAGCGCGCCTCGGAGGCCTCGCTGTAGATCACCCCGCCGCCGGCCACGATCAGCGGCCGCCGCGCGGCCCGCAGCAGCGACGCCGCCTCGACCAGCGCGGCCTCGTCGACGAGCGGCCGGCGCACGTGCCAGACCCGCTTCTCGAACAGCTCCTCGGGCCAGTCGAAGGCCTCGGCCTGCACGTCCTGCGGCAGCGCCAGGGTGACCGCGCCGGTCTCGGCCTGGTCGGTCAGCACCCGCATCGCCGAAAGCAGCGCGGCCGGCAGCTGCTCGGGCCGGTGGATGCGGTCGAAGTAGCGCGACACCGGCCGGAAGCAGTCGTTCACCGACACGTCGAACGAGCGCGGGTCCTCGAGCTCCTGCAGGACCGGGTTGGCCCGCCGGGTGGCGAAGGTGTCCCCGGGCAAGCAGCAGGACGGGCAGCCGGTTGATGGTGGCGAGCGCCGCGCCGGTGACCATGTTGGTCGCGCCCGGGCCGATCGAGGTCGTGCAGGCGAACGTCGAGAGCCGGTTCTTCTGGCGGGCGTAGCCGCTCGCGGTGTGCACCATCCCCTGCTCGTTGCGGGCCAGCACGTAGCGCAGCCCGTCCGGGTTGCCCGGCGTCCTCGAGCAGGGCCTGGCCGACGCCGGCGACGTTGCCGTGGCCGAAGATCCCGAAGCAGCCGGCGATCAGCCGCTGCCGGGCGCCGTCGCGCTCGCTGTGCTGGGCGGCCAGGAAGCGCACCAGCGCCTGGGCCACCGTGAGCCGGACGGTCACGTCAGGGCCTTCGCGGTCGTGAGCGGGAGCCGCGGGTCGATCTCCTGGGACTCCCAGGTGGCCCGGATCCAGGCGTGCGCGGGATCGTCGGTGAAGCGCCAGGCGCGCTCCTCGGAGGCCCCGGCCATCACGTTCAGGTAGTACAGGTGGTAGCCGGGCGCGGCCATCGAGGGGCCGTGGTAGCCGTGCGGCACGAGGATCGTGTCGCCCTGGCGCACCTCCTGCAGGACGTCGATCTGGCGGCCCGGCCCGGAGCCGTAGACCCGCTGGTAGCCGAAGCCCGGCCCGTCGGGCCCGTCCTGCACCTCGAAGTAGTAGATCTCCTCGAGGGCGATCTCGCGCTCGCCGTCGTCGACGTCGTGCTTGTGCGGCGGGTAGGACGACCAGCAGCCGTCCGGGGTGAGCACCTCGACGGCGATGATGCGGTCGGCCTCGAAGGCCTGCGGCGCGGCGAAGTTGTTGACCTGGCGGCTCGCGAGGCCGGCGCCGCGCAGCTCGATCGGGACGTCCTCGGCCGGCCCGTAGCGGAACGGCAGGCGCCGCCGGGCCCGGGCCGAGCACAGGGCGAAGCGACCGCCCTTCTCGGAGGTCACGACGGCGTGCCCGTCGCGCGGCACGTAGGCGAAGTCGGTGACCCGGGTGAAGACGCTCTCGCGCCCCTCGAGCTCGAACGTCTCGCCGTCGCAGGTCGACGGCGCAGCCGCCGGCCAGCGGCAGGACGATGACCTCGTGCTCGCCGGTGTCGAAGGACTGCGACCCGCCGGCCTCGAGCTCGAGCAGCCGAAGCCCGCAGTGGCGCAGCTCGCGCTGCGGCGGCACGATCACCCGGCGCGCGCTCGCCGCTGCCGTTGGTCCGACGACTTGTTGGCGTCGGGGTCGAGCATCGCCCACCGCCTCGTCCACGGCGCTTCGCCACGTCGTCGTCGGGCGGGAACAGCAGCGAGCGGCCGACCACCATCCCCATCACCCCGGGCAGGCCGGCGGCGTGGCGCCAGGCGGCGAACGCGGCCTCCTGGTCGGCCGAGACCTCGCCGCCGAGCAGCAGCAGCGGCAGCGTCGTCGCCGCCACCACGCGCTCCATGTCCTCGACCACCGGCACCTTCAGCCAGGTGTAGGCGGAGGTCGCGCCGATGCCGGCGGCGATGCCGATCGAGCGGATCACGGCGTCGGCGGTCAGGTCGTTGCGCACCCGCCCGTCGATCCGCCGGCTGATGAACGGCTCGACCATCGCCACCGAGCGGCGCCTGGCCAGCTCGGTCACGGCCCGCCCGCAGGCCTCGAGGGTCGACACCGTGCCGGGGTCGTCGGCGTCGATCCGCAGGAGCATCTTGCCGCCCTCGAAGCGCATCGCCGCCACCGTCGCCGCGTCGTAGCCGGTGAAGCGGTCGTCCAGCTCGAACACCGACGACGCGAGCCCGCCGCGGTTCATCGAGCCGAACACCACCTTGCCCTCGAGGGCCCCGAGCAGCAGCAGGTCCTCGAGCACGTCCGCCGTGCCCAGCACCCCGTTGACGCCGGGCCGCGACAGGGCCAGCACCAGCCGCTCGAGCAGCTGCGAGCGGTCGGCCATCGCGGCGCCGCGCTCGCCCGCCCGCAGCACGCCCCGGGCCGGGTGGTCGGCGGCGATCACCATCAGCTTGCCGTGCTCGCCGAGCGGCGAGGACGGCCGCTGGCGCGACGCCGCCGCCTCGGCGATGGCCTGCGGGCGGCGAACGCGGGTCTCGAGGAGGTCGACGTTCCGCTCAGGCATTCGCGGCTCCCGCGAGCAGCTCGTCGACCTCGGCCTCGGTCGGCATCGCGTCGGCGCAGGCCAGCCGCGAGGCCACCAGCGCGCCGGCGGCGTTCGCGAAGCGCAGCGTCCGCTCGAGCTCCCAGCCGGCCAGCAGGCCGTGGCACAGCGCTCCGCCGAACGCGTCGCCCGCGCCCAGCCCGTTGACGACCTCCACCGGTACCGGCGGCACCTCGACCTCCCCGTCGCGTCCCGAGCCGAGCACCCCGGCCGGCCCCTGCTTGACCACCGCGAGCTCGACGCCCCGTGCGTGCAGCGCCCGGGCCGCGGCGTGCGGCTCGCGCTCGCCGACCGCCGTCTGGCACTCCTCGAGGTTCCCGACCGCCACCGTCACGTGCGCCAGCGCCTGCTGGATGTGCGGCCGGGCCTCCTCCGGCGAGGGCCAGAACATCGGCCGCCAGTCCAGGTCGAGCACCGTGATCCCGCGCTTGCCGCGGGCCTCGAGCGCCTGCAGCGTCGCGCTGCGGCTCGGCTCCTGGGACAGCCCGGTCACCGTCACCCAGAAGATCCGGGCCGCACGGATCGCGTCGAGGTCGAGCTCCTCGGCGTGGATCTCGAGGTCCGGGGCCTTCGGGTAGCGGTAGAAGTACAGCGGGAAGTCGTCGGGCGGGAAGATCTCGCAGAACGTGACCGGCGTCGGCAGGTGCGGCACCGCCGTCACGAAGCGGTCGTCCACCCCGAAGCCGCGCAGGGCGTCGTGCAGGTACAGGCCGAACGGATCCTCGCCGGTCCGGCTGATGAGCGCGCTGCGCCGTCCGAAACGGGCCGCCGCCACCGCCACGTTGGTCGCCGAGCCGCCCATGAACTTGCCGAAGCGCTCGACCTCCCGCAGCGAGACGCCCACCTCGAGCGGGTAGACGTCGACGCCGAGGCGCCCCATCGTGATGACGTCGAAAGCGGGTTCGGTCACGGAGCTCCCGTGGGGGTCAGCTGGGCCAGCTCGTGCTGCAGCTCGGCGAGCTCGCGCCCGCCGGCCATCAGCCGGACGAGCTCTGCGAGATCGAGCTCGGCCTTGTTGTACGTGCCGAGGCTCGTGCCGCGGTTCAGGATCACGAAGCGGTCTCCCACCGGGTGGGCGTGGTGCGGGTTGTGGGTGATGAAGATCACGCCGACGCCGCGCTCCTTGGCCCGCAGGACGTACTTCAGCACCACCCCGGCCTGCTTGACCCCGAGCGCCGAGGTCGGCTCGTCCAGGATCAGGACGCGGGCCCCGAAGTAGACCGCCCGGGCGATGGCCACCGCCTGGCGCTCGCCGCCCGACAGCGTGCCCACCGCCTGGTCCGGGTTGCGCAGCTCGATCCCCATCGCGGCCAGCTCGTCGTGCACCACGCGCCGCGCCTTGCGGGCGTCGAGCCAGCGCACCGGCCGCGGGCCGGTCTGCGGCTCCGAGCCGAGGAAGAAGTTCCGCCAGATCGACATCAGCGGCACCATCGCCAGGTCCTGGTAGACCGTGCTGATGCCGCGCTGGCGGGCCTCGCGCGGCGACGAGAAGCGCACCTCCTGGCCGTCGACCAGGAACCGGCCGCTGTCGTGGTGGTGCAGGCCCGACAGGATCTTGATGAACGTCGACTTGCCGGCGCCGTTGTCGCCGAGCACGCACAGCACCTCGCCGGCGTCGAGGTGCGCCGAGATGTCGCGCAGCGCGATGACGCTGCCGAAGCGCTTGCCGATGCGGTCGACCTCGAGCAGGTGGCCGCCGCTCGCGCCGTCCGTGGCCATCAGGCCTTCCTCGCCTTCTCCGCCCGCCGGCGGATCGTGGTGTTCAGCAGCACCGCGAGCACCAGGATCACGCCCAGGAAGAGGTACTGCCAGTCGGTGTTCCAGCCCGAGTACGGGATGCCGATCTCGGCCATCCCCATGATCACGCAGCCCAGCGAGGCGCCGATCACCGAGCCGTAGCCGCCGGTCAGGAGACAGCCGCCGACGACGGCCGCGATGATGTACTCGAACTCCTTGCCGACGCCCTCGTTGGCCTGCACCGAGCCGAGGTTCAGGGCCAGGATGATCCCGGCGAAGGAGGCGGCGGTCGACGTCGCCATGAACAGCGCGACCTTCGTCCGCATCACCGGCACGCCGACGGCCCGGGCGGCGAGCACGTTGCCGCCGACGCTGGTGATCCAGTTGCCGAAACGGGTGCGCGTGAGCACCCAGGCGCCGACCGCGGTGATCAGGAGCCACCAGATCACCGTGGTCGTGAAGTTGTGTGGATCCCAGAAGGTGTTGGCGAAGACCCGCGACGCCGAGCTGTAGCCCGGCGCGTCGTCGATGCCCGACACCCGCACGGTGTCGGTGATCGCGAGCGTCCCGCCGGCGTTCAGCCCGCGCAGCACGAAGAACGTGCCCAGCGTGACGATGAAGCTCGGCAGCTGGGTGAGCATCACCGCCATTCCGTTGATGAAGCCGATGGCCATGCCGAACAGCAGCACGAGCAGGATCGCCGGCCAGATGTTCACGCCCCAGCGGGTCGCGAGCAGGCCGAACAGGAGCCCCGAGGAGCCGGTCATGACGCCGGCCGAGAGGTCGAACTCCCCGCCGATCATCAGCAGCGCGACCGGCACGGCGACGATCCCGAGGTTCGCGGCGACGTCCGACCAGTTGGCGGCGACGTCCCACGAGGCGAACCCGTCGGCGCTCAGCGAGAACAGGACGAACACCGCCACGACGCCGATCAGGGCGCCGACCTCGGCCCGCTGCAGGAGCTGCGAGACGAACCCGACGCTCGCGAGCCGCTCGTCCGGGCGGAGTGCTTCAGAAGCCATCGACGACCCTCCTCGGCTGGCGATCCGGGGGCGGGCGGCGCACGCCCACCCCCGGACCAGGGAGCTTGACTAGCGCGTGCCGGCCTTCGCGAGCGCCTGCACCTTCGAGGCGTTCGACTTGTCGACGAAGCCCGGGCCCGTGAGCACGGGCAGGCCGCCGCCGGTCGTGTTGAGGTTGATGTCGTACAGGTACAGCAGGACGACGGGAAGGTAGCCCTGGACGTACTGCTGCTGGTCGACGGCGAACAGGATGTCGCCGCTGGCGATCGCCGAGACGACGTCGCCGGACAGGTCGAAGGTCGCGATCTTGGCCTTCGAGTGGGCCTTCTTGGCGGCGTCCAGCGCGGCCGAGGCGATGTCCGGGTTCAGCGCCAGGACGGCGTCGATCGACTTGTCGGCAGCCAGCTTGGTCTGGATCTGGGTCGTCGTCGTCGAGATGTCGTTGGTGCCGGCGACCTGCAGGCGCACGGTGCTGCCGAACTTCGACTTCGCGCCCGTGTAGCGCTGCTCGAGGCCGATGTTCGACTGCTCGTGGATGATCACCAGGAGCTTCTTGAGGCCCGCTTCCTTGAGCTTCGCGCCCGCGCCCGCGCCGGCGATGTTCTCGGTCTGGCCGACGTGGGTGAAGGCGCCGAGCTGCTTGAAGACGTCCGACCCCGAGTTCAGCGTGACGATCGGGATCCCCTTGTCCGTCGCCGTCTTGAGCGGCGACTTGAGCGCGTCGGGGTTCGGCGCCGAAACGGCCAGGCCGCTGATGCCCTTCGAGATGGCCGTCTTGATCAGGTCGGCCTGCTTCTTCGGGTCGTTGTTCGACTCGCTGTACAGGACCTCCACGCCGAGGTCGCTGCCGGCCTTGACGGCGCCCTTCTTGGCCACCGACCAGAACGATCCGGCATCGCCGTGGGTGACCATGCCGATCTTCACCTTGTTCCCGGCGATCGGCAGCGCCTTGCTGGAGGCCCGCGCCGCCGTGGCGGCCGCCGGGCCGAGAAGGCCCGCGCCGGCCGCGGCCAGCAGGCCGCCGCTCAGCAGGCCGCGGCGCGAGACGCCGCCTTCGGGCTCGCCGTCGGGCTCGAACAGCTCGAGCTCGCTCATGGTGGTGCTCCTCCCGTTCGGTGTTCCCCGCGACCGGCAGCCCCTACGGCCCGGCCGCGTCCCCCTGCGAAGCGTCGCGCAGTCGTACCGCGACGACCGCGCGAGCCCGTGCCGCTGTGCTACCAGCTGGCGCACGAGCTCGAGCGGGCGATCGAGTCGGAGACGTTACCCGTCGGCGAGCGGCTGGACAACGAGGTCGCGCTGGCAAACCGTTCGAGCACGTCCTGGCCGTCCGCTGACAGACTCCGCTGCATGAGCAGCGTCAGCATCCTCACGATCGCCGACCTCGAGGAGAGCAGCATCTCGACGTCGTTCGTCGGCCAGGAGCACGGCCTGGACGCGTCGGTCATCTTCGTGGACGCCCCTCCCGGCCGCGGGCCGCGGCTGCACCGCCACACCTACGCCGAGGTCTTCATCGTCCAGGAGGGCGAGGTCGCGCTGCGCACCGAGGAAGGTGTGAAGGTCGCCACGGCCGGACAGGTGGTCATCGTGCCCGGCGGCGTCCCACACGCGTTCTACAACTCCGGCGACGGACCGCTGCGGCAGATCGACATCCACCTGCATCCGCGGTTCGAGACCGAGTGGCTGGAGTAGACCGGCCGCTCGTCCTGGTCGTCGGCGGCGTCGACGCGGCGTCGCTCGCCGCCCGCATCGAGGCCGCGCTGCCCGGCCAGCGCGTGGTGCTGGTCGGCGGAGCGGAGGCCCGCAACGAGCAGGCAGCCGACGCCGGCGAGCTGCGGCGCACGCATCCAGGCGCTGCTCCTGGCGGGGGAGCGCGAGGCCTGCGCCGAGCTGCTCGCCGGCGCGGCGCCGCGGCTGCTCGACGCGTTCGAGCTGGGCGCGCTCGAGGCGGTCGTCGCCGAGCTCGGCGCCGAGGCCCGGGCGGCCCACCCCGGCTGCCTGCTGCAGGTCGCCCGCCTGGCCGAGACCCGGGCGGCGCTGCCGGTGCGCTCGCGGCTGCTCGAGGCGGCCCTGGCGGTCGCCGGGGACGGCCCCGTGCGCCAGGAGACGCTCGCCGAGCAGGCCTTCGACCTGGCCCGCGACGGGCAGGAGGCCGAGGCCGAGGCGCTGGCCCGGTCGGTGCTCGCCGAGGCCGATCCACGCGCGCACGTCGCCCGCGGGCGCGCGCTCCTGGCCCTCGGCCGCCTCGACGCCTTCCGGGCGACGCCAGAGGCTCTGCGGCGCGCCGAGGAGTCGCTCGAGGAGGCCGCCGGCCGCTTCGCGCTGGCCGGCGAGGACGAGTGGCGGGCGCACGCCCTGATGGCCCTCGGCTACCGCGTGCACTTCACCCTCGGCGACCTCGAGCGGGCGATCCAGCGCACCCGCGAGGCGCTCGACCTGACGCCCGAGCCGGGCCGCGAGCGAGCCGTGGTGCTGGCGTTCGTGGCCGAGCTGCCGGCCTACGTCGGGCGGCCGGACGAGTCCCGGGCCCTGCTCGACGAGCTCGGCGGGATCGCCCGGACGCTGGGCGACCGTCGCCTGCTGGCCTACGCGGCCTGGATCGAGGCCCGCGTCGCGGCCCAGGCAGGCCAGCACGCGACGACCCTCGAGCAGCTGCGGCTGGCCGAGAACCAGCACGGCGACTGGTTCGAGCACCAGACCGGCACCGAGTTCCTGGCCGACGCGGCGCTGCTGCTGGCCGGCCTGGGCGACGAGGAACAGGCACGCCTCTACGCCGGGCGGGCGGCGCAGCGGGCCGCGGCCGACGGCCACCCGGCGATCGCCTGGTTCGGCGAGGGGGCCGTCGAGGCCGCGTTCGGGGATCCGGCGCGCGCCGAGCGCCTGCTCGTGGACTACGCGGCCTCCCCCGAGCTCGAGCCGCGCGAGGGCTGGCGCGTCCTCCTGTTCCGCGCCCTGGCCGCGCGCCGCGTCGACCCGGCGCGCGGGGCGGCGCTGGCGCGGCGGGCGTTCGCCGCCTGCGCCGCGCTCGGCTACCCCGAGCTGCCCGAGCTGCACGTCCCGCGGCTGGCCCGCCTGCTCGCCGAGCAGCCCGAGGCGCCCGCGCCCGGCGCGCCGGGCTACGCGATCCGCCTGCTGGGCGGCTTCTCGGTCCGGGCCGGCGCCGAGGAGGTGCAGGTGCCGGCGGGCCGGCCGGCGACGCTGATCAAGCGGCTGGCGGTGGCCCGCGCGCCGCTCCCGATCCCCGTGGTCATCGACCTGCTCTGGCCGGACGCCGACGAGGCGACCGGCAGGATGCGCGTCCGCAACCTGCTGCACCGCCTGCGCGCGGCCTGCGGCGAGCTCGTGCAGCGCGACGGCGACGCGCTCGCCCTGGTGGACGCCGGCGTCGACGCCTGGGCCTTCGACGAGGCCGCCGGCGCGGCGCTCGGGGCGCAGGGCGGTGCGCGCGCCGGGCTGGCCCGCCAGGCGCTGGCCCACTACGGCGGCGAGCTGCTCCCGGACGAGCAGTACGAGGCGTTCGCCACGGCGCCGCGCGATCGGCTGCGGCGGCGCTACCTCGAGCTGCTCGACGTCCTCGCGGCCGACGCCCGCGAGCGCGGCGACCTCGACGAGGCGATCCGGCTGCTCGACCGGGCGATCGAGGCCGAGCCGCTCGACGAGACGCGCTCGCTCACCTGCGGCGAGCTGCTCCTGCAGCAGGGGCGCCGCGGCAGCGCCCGGCTCGTGGTGCAGCGCGCGGCCGCGCTGCGCGACCAGCTCGGCCTGCGCCCCAGCCCGAGGGCCGAGCGGCTGCTGGCGGCGACGGGGCCCGGCCTCAGCCGCTGAGCGGTTGGACGTTCGTTGGACGGGCCGCGCCTAGCGTGGCCTCGTGTCCACGTTCCCTGCCACCGGAGTCAGCATGCACCTGGGTCGCGCCCTGCGCCGGTCGGCGACAGCCGCCGGCGCGCTCCTCGCGCTCGTCCTGCCACAGACAGCGGCCGCCGACGTCAACCTCACCGGCACCTGGAAGGCGAACTACCACTGCACCGGCGGGTGGTGCACGGGCAGCGACTTCCCCGACACCTACATCCTGACGCAGACCGGCACGACCGTCAGCGGGACGGGCGGCGCGGGGAGCGAGACCCTCGAGGGGACCGCCAGCGGCTCGAGCGCCACGATCACCCTGCACTACGGCAGCTACCGGGCCGACTTCACGGTGACGCTCTCGCCCGATGGCTCGACCTGGACCGGCACGGGCACCGACAACAACGGCACGTCCGGCCTCGAGACGGCGAAGCGGGACGGCTTCAGCATCGACGGCACGGTCTCGGAGCACGACTGCAGCGACACGTCCTGCACCGACAAGCCCGCCCGGGGATCACCGTGAACGCCACCGGGCCGTCCACCCAGACGGCCACCACCGACGCCGCCGGGCACTACACGTTCCAGGGTCTGCCGGCCGGCCACTACAGCGTCGTGCCGAGCTTCAGCGACGGACGCAAGCCCGATCCCGAGAACCGGGCCTACGACCTGACCGGGAACGTGGCCGGCGCGGACTTCGCGGTGTGCCCCGTCCAGGGCCCCGAGGGCACCACCGCGATCACGCCCGGGATCCGGCTGCGCAGCAGCGCGTCGGCCGTCGAGCCGTGCCGGCGCGTCTACACGATCGTGATCAAGGCCTGGATGCCGCAGCGCTCGGTGGTCGACCCGTCCGTCGGATCCGACTCGTTCGACGGCTCCGGCTTCCCGATCGTCGCCCTGGCCCACACCCCGTTCACCAGCGACGCCTACCCGCCGTGCCTGGGCGCCGGCAAGCTGCAGGGCTTCGTCGAGTCGCGTACCGAGGCCTACTGGCGGGCGCGCTTCGAGGGCGACGGCCACCGCGGCTTCTCGGGCAGCGGCTGGGGCAGCGTCACCGTGCCGATCTCCTACGACGGCTCCACGGAGCAGTTCACGCTGCGCAACGCGTCGGTCACCTCGGGCCGGATGACCCGGGCCTACGACTGGTCGTTCGACCGCGACAGCAAGCGCTTCCAGACCTGCACCGTCGACCGCGCGATCACCCCGACCTACGGCGTCTACGACAACGGCGACAACACGTTCGAGATCGACGTCTCCTGGCCGATCCCGTTCAAGCCGTACGAGGACCTCGGCGACGTCAAGGACTTCGCCGGGCTCGTCCTCGATCCCGTGACCAAGTCGGTCAAGGACGAGATGGAGAAGCACCTCGAGAAGGTCCCGGGCTACAAGTCGCTGAACCCGCAGGAGAAGGCGAAGGTCAAGGAGTGGGCCAACTGGCTGGTCAAGCACGTCGGCCTCAAGGAGGCCAAGGCCTTCATCGACTACGCCCTCAAGAAGAGCAAGGACTACCTGCTCGACAAGACGCCGCCGGCGGTCAAGTGGGGCCAGAAGGCCTACGAGACGCTGCAGAAGCTGGCCTACGGCTCGGGTGACATGCGCGTCGTCGGCCACTTCTCGAAGACCCGGTCGGGCGTCGGCCTGACGCTCACCGTGGACTCCGACGCGTTCCCGAGCTACGGCATCCAGGTGCAGCGCACCGCCACCAGGACGAACCCGCTGCCGTGGCGCGGGAGCAACGACGCGCTGCAGATCCAGAACCCGTTCGACTCGGACTGGCCCGACTACGTGGTCAACGACGCCACCACGACGATGGGCCCGAACCAGCCGGGCGGGCCCGCCGCGAAGGCGCTCGTGGTGAGCAACCTGGCGATCCTGGTCAACAAGACCCCGCCGATCCTGGCGCCGATCTTCCCGCCGCACCCGGCCGGGCACAGCCAGACGAAGACCATGTCCTGGTCCTTCATCCTGGGCAAGAGCTAGGTGGAGGAGGGGGCCGGGGAGGGGCCCGCCGCTCTCCCGGCTCGACTTCAGGCCGCTGCGGCCGTGCCGAGCCAGGGCTGCAGCTCGGAGGTGAGCTTGTTGCGGCCCATCGAGCCGCGCAGGCGCTTGCGCTCCTCGCCCGACTCGAGGACCAGCACGGTCGGCAGCGAGAGCACCTGGTAGCGGGCCGCCGCCTCGGGGTTCAGGTCGGTGTCGAGCTTCACGAACTTCACGCCCGGGTACTGGCCGGCGAGCTCGTGGATCAGCGGGTCGAGGACGCGGCAGGGCGCGCACCACGGCGCCCAGAAGTCGATGACCACGGGACGGTCGCTGCGCACGACCTCCTGGTCGAACGTCGCATCGGTGACCTGCTGCACGGCGTCGCTCACGAAAGCTCCTCGATCTCGGGAACCCGCAGTCTGCCGGACCGCCCGGTCGCGCAAGGAGCGTCAGCCGGCCGCGCGCAGGGCCCGGCGCAGGGCACCCATGGCCACGTGGGTGCGGCTCTTGATCGTGCCGAGCGGCACGCCGAGGAGGTCTGCGACCTCGCGCTGGGTGAGCCCGTCGAGGTACAGCAGGCTGAGCAGCCGCTGCTGCTCTGCGGGGAGGCGCGCCCAGGGCGAGGCGGGCGCGCTGGCCCTCGTCGCTCGCCAGCACCTGCTGCTCGGGCGTCACCGGCTCGGGCCGGTCGAGCTCCTCGGGGCGCACGCGGGCGGCGGCGGGCCTGCTCGCGGCGGACGACGTCGACCGACTTGTGGTGGACGAGCGCGAGCACCCAGGAGGTCGCCGAGCCGCGGCTGGTGCGGAAGCTGTCGGCGCGCCGCCAGATGGCGCAGAAGGCCTCCTGGACGGCGTCCTCGGCGAGCGTCGGATCGGCCGTGACCCGCAGCGCGAGGCCGTAGGCCCGGCGGGCGTGACGGTCGTACAGCTCGGCGACGGCGTCCTGGTCGCCGCCGGCGATGCGCTCGAGCAGGAGCGCGTCCGCGTCGGGTGGTGGCAGACGATGCGCCTCCCGCTCCTCCGACGGCGCGCAGCTCGCGCTGCGAAGACGGAGGCCCTGGATCGAGATCGCGACGGTGCTCATGGCCTGCGATCAAACGCCTCGTCTGTCGCCGCGGAACCTCGTCCGCGTCAAGGGACCGTAAAGGCTCAGGCGGGCGGTCGCAGGCGGTAGCCGACGCCGCGGACCGTCTCGACGAGCACCGCCGCGGCGCCGAGCTTGCGGCGCAGGTTGGCCACCTGCATGTCGACCAGCCGGGTCTCGGCGACGGAGTCGTAGCCCCACACGTGCGAGAGCAGCTGGTCGCGCGTGTAGACCCAGCCGGGATGCTCGGCCAGGGCCAGCAGGACGTCGAGCTCGCGCCGCGTGAGGTCGACCGGCTGGCCGTCGCAGGTCACGCTGCGGGCCGGGACGTCGACCCGCAGCGGGCCGAGCTCGATCGGCCGGTGGACCGCTGCGGACGGCCGGGTCCGGGCCAGCAGCGCCTTGACCTTGGCCGCCATGATCTTCGGGCTGACCGGCTTGACGACGTAGTCGACGAGGCCGAGCCGGTAGCCGACGAGCTGGTCGACCTCGTCCGCCCGCGCGGTGAGCATCATCACCGGCGGGGCGTCGTCGCCGAGCCGGCGGAGCACCTCGAAGCCGTCGCAGCGCGGCATGTTCGCGTCGAGCACGATCAGGTCGGGCGCGAGCCGCCGGGCGAGCTGCAGCGCCTCCTCCCCGTCGGCGGCCTCGTGCACGGCGAGGCCCTCCTCGACCAGGTAGGCGCGGATCAGCTTGCGCAGGGCGCGATCGTCGTCGACCAAGAGGACGGTCGGTGGCATTCCCCTCCCCGGGAGACGCGAGCGTACGCCGCCGGAGCCCGCGAGTGCCAGTCCCACGATCGGCGGGGTGACAGACGGCGCCGCGGTCGTCGAGACTCTCGGCCGTGGCCCGCTACGTCATCCGAGGAGGCCGGGAGGGGTACGACCGCCTCAAGCTGCTGGCCCGGGCGCTCGGCCCGGGAACCGAGCAGTCTGTTCGACCGGATCGGCCTGCGGTCGGGGCTGCGCTGCCTCGACCTCGGCTGCGGCGGCGGCGAGGTGTCGTTCGCGATCGCCGACCGCGTCGGCCCGATGGGCACGTCGTCGGCATCGACATGGACGCGGTCAAGGTCGGCCTGGCCCGCGAGGCGGCGCGCGAGCGCGGGGACTCTCGAACGTCGAGCTGCGCGTCGGCGACGTGACGGCCTGGGACGAGCCCGAGAGCCTACGACCTGGTGTTCGCCCGCACCCTCCTGCAGCACCTGCAGGACCCGGTCGCGCTGCTTCGCCAGATGTGGCGCGGCGTCCGGCCCGGCGGCGTGCTGGCGGTGGAGGACGCGGACTTCGCGGCTCGTTCTGCGAGCCGCCGAGCGAGGCCTTCGACGCGCGCTCGGCCTGGTACCGCGAGGCGCTCCGACCGCCGCGGCGGCGACCCCGAGATCGGCCTCCAGCTGCACCGCCACCTGGCGGCCGCCGGCGTGCCGGGGGCGGGTCGCGATCGTCCAGCGCGTGGACGCGGACGGCGCGGTCAAGCCGCTCACCCACTCGACCCTCGAGGCGACGGCCCAGGCCATCGTCGACGAGGGCCTGGCGACGCCGGCCGAGATCGCCGAGGCGCTCGACGGGCCTGGCCGCGGCGACGGCGGATCAGCGGAACGCTGATCGGCCTGCCGCGCACGTTCCAGGCCTGGGCCCGCAAGGGGTCTGGGGAGGTCGCAGAGCCTGGGTAGCGCGGCTTCAACACGCAGACGTGTCGCCTCGGCGAGTGGCCCGAAGCCCCCGCCAGGCGTTCCGACCCGAGCAGGCGCTGGAGCTCCCGGCCCGGCCAAGCCGGGCCTCCGCGACGGGCAGGCCCGCCGCGGCTGATCGCTTCAGCGCCGCTGCCGCTACTCGTTCCACCGTGGTACCGCGCCGGGAGCCGACTGAGCCAGGCGCGGCTCTAGGGCTCGATGTCGACCGGCATGCCGACCTTGACCAGCGAGAAGAGCTTCTTCACGTCGGCGTCGTACATGCGCATGCAGCCGTGCGAGGCGGTGCGGCCGACGGAGGACGGCTCGTTGGTGGCGTGGAACCCGATGTTCGGCGCGCTCGTGCCGATCCAGCGCGAGCCGAGCGGGTTGGCCACGCCCGGCGGGATCGCCTCGAGGCCGGCCGCCCAGGGCGAGTTCGGCGGCACCCAGGTCGGGTTCTCGATCTTGGCGGTGATCGCCCAGTGGCCGACCGGCGTCTCGAACCCGGGCCGGCCGATCGCGATCGGTGCCGAGAACACGACCTTGCCCTCGCGCATGAAGAACACCCGGTGCAGGTGCAGCTTCACGACGATGCGGCCGGCGGTGGAGGCGATCACGGCAGGCCCGGCGATGCCGTCCTGCACCATCGCGCGGTCCTTCTCGAACGCGCTTCACGGCGGCGACCACGCGCTCGTTGTAGAACCGGGTCGTCGGGCCGTGCCAGAAGCCCTCGCCGCGCAGCCGCTTCTCGAGCTGGATCACGTCCTGGCCGCGGGCGCCGAACTGCAGCGTCTCGCTGTCCGAGAGCTTCTCGGTCGAGTCGACCGTGAACTTCCGCTCGGTGGTCGTGACGTTGCCGGCCGAGTCGGTCACCACCAGCTTCAGCGTGTGCAGGCCCTCGGCGATGTGCGGCAACGGCAGCGCCCACTTCCCGCTGCCGCCCTGCGGCAGCTGCAGCTTCGCCGACTGGCTGTCGAACGTCGCGACCACGTTGACCGGGGTCGCGTCGTCGATCGAGCCGGTCAGCCTCGGCGCGTCGCGTGCGCTGCACCGCGGGCACGCCCGGTCGGGTCGACGGTCGGCTTCACGCGGTCGACGGTGAGCCGCAGCCAGCGCAGGCTGCGGTTGCCGACGGGGTCCCGCGCCGTCACCCGGACGACCGTCTGGCCCTCGGGGAGCTTCGGGGTGAAGCTGAACCGCTTCGACCCGGCGACCTGCGGAGATCCGCCCGCCCTTCCAGCTGAGCGTGATCCGCGCGCCCTTCTCGATGCGGCCCGCGATCTCGGTCTTCGTGGTGTAGCCGTTCCTCGTGTCGACCAGCAGGCGCGGCTTCCTGGTGTCGACCAGGATCCCGAACTTGCCGTCGATCCGGCCGCCGAACCAGTTCTTGTCCTGCGCCTGGATGCGGACGTGGTGCCAGCCGTCGTGCATCGCGACCCCGCGCAGCACGATCCCCTGCTTGTCGACCGTGGCGTAGGTCGAGAGGTTCACGCCGTCGACGGTCACGTGCACGTCGCGCAGGTTCGAGGTGTGGTCGACCAGCAGCCGGACGGTCGGCGTGTTCGAGTGCCAGCGCGTCGGACCGGGCCCTGCGACCTTCGCCTGGGCGGTGTACTGCTGCGCGCCCAGGAAGAGCAGACCGCCTGCGACCGCGGCGACGCCGACCCCGAAAACCACTCCCCGCATCACCGCTCCCACAGCGCGGCAGGGTACCACGCGGCCCACCCGGAACCCGCCGGTTTCGCCTGCTAAGAGGGCGTGGCCGGCACACGACCGCGGGCGGCGGCCAAACGCAGCAGCGGCACCCGCCGCGCAGCCTCGAGCACGATCGACCGGCTCATCTTCGAGCCGCCGACCCGGCGGTCGGTGAACACGATCGGCAGCTCGACGACCCGGAACCCGAGACGCAGCGCCCGGTAGGTCATCTCGACCTGGAACATGTAGCCCTGCGCGTCGACCGCGTCGAGGTCGACCGCCTCGAGCACCTCGCGGCGGAAGCACTTGAAGCCGCCGGTCAGGTCGCGCACCCCGACCTGCAGCAGCGTGCGGGCATACCAGCAGCCGCCGCGCGAGATCAGCCGCCGCGCGAGGCTCCAGTCCTCGACCCCTCCGCCGGGCACGTAGCGCGAGCCGAGCACCAGGTCGGCGCCGTTCTCGGCCGCGTCGAGCAGCGCCGGGACCCGGCTCACGGGGTGGGAGAAGTCGCAGTCCATCTCGAGCACGTAGGCGTAGTCGCGCTCGAGGGCCCAGCGGAAGCCGGCCCGGTAGGCCCGCCCGAGGCCCTCCTTGTGCGGCCGGTGCAGGACGTGCAGCCAGGCGTGCTCGGCCGCCAGCTCGTCGGCGAGCTCGCCCGTGCCGTCGGGCGAGCTGTCGTCGATGACCAGGACGTCACCGTCGACGGGCGTGCGCCCGCGCACCTCTCGCAGCGCCTCGACCATCGTCGGCAGGTTCTCGCGCTCGTCATAGGTGGGCAGGCAGAGCAGGAACCTTGCCGCTGGCACGGCGCCGTACTATGCACGAGTGACGCTACGCAACGGGGAGATCGCCGACCTCTTCGACCTGCTCGGCGACCTCTACGAGCTGGACGGCGTGAACATGTTCCGCGTCCAGGCCTACCACCGGGCCGCGACCCAGATGCGGACCACCGCGGACTCGGTCTGGCAGCTCTCGGAGGAGGGGCGGCTGCAGGAGCTCCCGGGCATCGGGGCGACGATCGCGGCGAAGGTCGACGAGCTGCGCGCCTCGGGCACGATGACCGCGCTCGAGAAGCTGCGGGCCAAGCGCCCCGAGTCGCTGGTCGAGATCAAGCGGCTCCCGGGCGTCGGCACGAAGCTGACCCGGCGGCTGTACGACGAGCTCGGCGTCACCTCGCTGGCCGACCTGAAGGAGGCGGCCGCGTCCGGCAAGCTGCGCGACATGAAGGGCCTCGGCGAGAAGAGCGAGGCCCGGATCCTCGAGCACATCGACGCCGGCGCCGCCCCGCGCAAGACCGTGATCCTGCTCGAGCGGGCCCTCGAGCTGGCCACCACCGCCCTCGGCCCGCTGCGCGAGCACCCGGCCTGCGTGCGGGCCTCCGAGGCCGGGTCGCTGCGGCGCCGGGTCGAGAGCGTCGGCGACATCGACCTGATCGCGGCCTCCGACGAGCCCGGCGTCCTGACGGCCTGGTTCGCCGAGCAGCCGTGGGTGGCGGAGGTCGTCGGCAAGGGCGAGAGCAAGGCCTCGGTGATCTCCGGCGACGGCATCCAGGTCGACCTGCGGGTCGTCCCGCCCGAGGTCTACGGCAACCTCCTGCAGCACTTCACCGGCTCGAAGGGCCACAACGTGGCCATGCGCGAGGACGCCGTGCGGCGCGGCCTGAAGGTGTCCGAGTACGGCGTCGAGGACGTCGAGACCGGCGAGGTGACGCGCTGCCTCGACGAGGACGAGGTGTACCGCCGGCTCGGCTACCAGCCGATCCCGCCCGAGCTCCGCGAGGGCGGCCCCGAGCTGCGGGTGGCCCGGGAGAACGGCCTGCCCGAGCTGATCGCCTACGGCTCGCTGCGCGGCGACCTGCACTCCCACACCGACGCCTCCGACGGCAAGGCGCCGCTGGAGCGGATGGTCGAGGCGGCCCGCGCCGCGGGGCTCGAGTACCTCGCGGTCACCGACCACTCGGCCGGCGTCGGCCTGGGGATCGGGCTCGAGGCCGACGACCTGCTGCGCTCGGTCGAGCGGATCCGCGAGCTGGCCGCCGAGCTCGACGACATCGTGCTGCTGGCCGGCGCCGAGGTCGACGTGATGGCCGACGGCGAGCTGTACTACCGCGACGAGGTGCTCGAGCAGCTCGACTGGGTCGTGGCCTCGATGCACCAGGGCCAGCGCGGCGACCGCGAGCGCATCATGAAGCGGATGCTGGCGGCCCTCGAGCACCCGCTGGTGGACGTCCTCGGCCACCCCACCGGGCGCCTGATCGGGCGACGCGAGGGGATGGACGTCGACGTCGCCGCGATGGCCGAGGCCGCGGCCAGGCACGGCACCTGGCTCGAGATCAACTGCCAGCCGCACCGGCTCGACCTGCGGCCGGCCCACGCGCGCCGGGCGATCGACGCCGGCGTGCCGATCGTGATCTCGACCGACGCCCACCGCCCGGACTCGTTCCCGCGCCTCGACCTGGGCGTGGCGATGGCCCGCCGGGCCTGGGCGACGGCCGCGGACGTGGCCAACACGCGCTCCTGGGCGGAGCTGCAGGCCCTGCGCAAGCCGGGCCGCCGCGTGGCGGTCACGGCCTAACATGTGACCGATGGCACACGAGCGTCGCAGCGAGGGCTTCGTCTGGGCCTCGACCGGGCGCCGGCTGGCGGCTGCGCGGGTCGGCTCGCGCTGGCACGAGATCCGCGGCCCGCTGATGCTCGGCAGCTTCCTGGCCCTGGGCCAGGCGGTGATCGTCTACGTGGCCCTGCGCACCCTGCAGGAGGCCGGCGCGAGCCTGCTCTGGCTCGTCCCGCTGACCGCGCTCACGACCCTCGCGCTGGTCGCCTGGATGGGCCTGGTGCGGGCGGCGTTCGGCCGGGTCGTGCCGCTCGGGCAGGCGCCCGCGGCCAAGATCCTCGAGGTCGTCGAGGCCGCCCGGCCCGCGCTGCACAACGGCCTCGACCACACCAGCGCCCGGATCCTGGCCTTCGAGGCCCACGAGCGCCTCGGCTACGGCGCCGTCGCCGTGACCGACCGTCGCGCCGTCCTGGCCCACGTCGGTCTCGGCGCGGACCACCACGGCGTCGGCCGGCCCGTGCCGCCCGGGGCGATGGACGCGATGGTCGAGCACCGGGTCACCCGCCTGCCGGTCGGCTGGAAGCACGGCTGCGACGGGCGCGACTGCCCGCTCAAGTCGGCGGTGGTCGCCCCGATCGAGATCCGCGGCGAGTCGGTCGGCTCGCTGGTGCTGTTCAGCGAGGGCGCGCTGGCGGTCTCGGACCGCGACCGGGTCATCGCCCGGCACCTCGGCCGGCTGGTCTCGACGGAGCTGATGGTCGGCGAGCTCGACCTGCACGCCCGGGCCACCGCGTCGGCCGAGCTGGCGGCGGTGCAGGCCCAGATCGAGCCCCACTTCCTGTTCAACGCGCTCAACACCATCGCCGCCTTCTGCCGCACCCAGCCCGACGAGGCACGCCGCCTGGTGCTGTCGTTCGCCGAGTACTGCCGCTGGTCGCTGCGCCGTCCGGCAGCGTTCGTCGAGCTGTCCGAGGAGCTGCGCCACGTCGACGCCTACGTGGCGCTCGAGCGGGCACGCTTCGGCGACCAGCTCGAGGTGGACGTCCGCGTCGCTCCGTCCGCTCGATCGGCGATCGTTCCGCCGTTCCTGGTGCAGCCGCTGGTGGAGAACGCGATCAAGCACGGCAAGACCGACCGGCCCCTGCGCGTGGTGGTGCGCGCCGAGGTCCGCTTCGGGCGCCTGCGGATCACGGTGCGCGACAACGGCCGCGGCATCCCCCGCGAGATCGCCGACCGGGTCACCGAGCCCGGCTTCGGCGAGGGCGGCGCGGGCCTCGGGCTGGCCTCGGTGGCCCAGCGGGTGGCCGCGTTCTACGGCCAGGAGGGCCGGCTGCGGATCGTGTCGGCACCGCTCCTCGGCACCCTGATCTCGATCGTCCTGCCGACCGCTCCGCCCGAGCGCGAGGCTCCACCCGTCCTGGCGCCCCAGACCCAGGCCTCGTGAGCCTCCTCGCACTGATCGTCGACGACGAGGCGCCTGCGCGCGCCGAGCTCCGCTACCTGCTCGAGAAGGTCGGGGAGGTCGACATCGTCGGGGAGGCGGC
Organism: uncultured Actinomycetes bacterium; assembly: GCA_963794695.1. GTDB lineage: Bacteria > Actinomycetota > Thermoleophilia > Gaiellales > JALYLC01 > CAWCFJ01. The sequence goes on from CAWCFJ010000003.1 coordinate 360,143, forward strand.
GAGCGTCCGCGAGGCCCTCGCGCTGGCCTCCCGGCTCGAGTACGACGTGGTCTTCTGCGACATCTCGATGCCGGAGCTGACCGGGATCGACGCGGCCCGCGAGATCTCCTCGTGGCCGAAGCGGCCGCTGGTGGTGTTCGTGACGGCCCACCAGGACTACGCGGTGCAGGCGTTCACCGTGGACGCGTTCGACTACCTGCTGAAGCCGGTCTCCGAGGAGCGCCTGGCCCGCACCGTGCAGCGGCTGCGGGCCGCGCGCCGCAACGAGCCCGTGCGGACCGCCGGGCCCGAGCTGACGAAGGTGCCGGTGACCCGCCGCGGCGAGACCCTGCTGCTCGACCACGACGACGTCTTCTACGCCGAGGCCGACGGCGACTACAGCCGCATCGCGACCTACGACGACCGCTTCTTCTCGACGCAGTCGATGCGCGAGCTCGAGGACGTGCTGCCCTCGTCGCGGTTCTTCCGGATCCACCGCTCCTACCTGGTCAACCTGCAGAAGGTCTCGCAGCTCGACCAGGCCGCGCCGGGCCGCTGGCAGGTGCACCTGTCGGACGCCGGCGGCACCACGCTCGAGGTCGCCCGCCGCCAGACGCGGGCCCTCAAGCAGCACCTCGGGCTCAGGTAGCGTCGGCCAGGCGCGCGAGCAGCGCCGGCACGTCGTCGATCACCAGGCCGGCCGCCTCGAGCAGCCCCGGCGGCGACTCGTCGGAGCGCACCGCGATCGCCAGGTCGACCACGGCGAACGCGTCGAGGTCGGTCACGTCGTCGCCGGCGAACAGCGAGCGCGCCGCCGGACGACGCCCGAGCAGCGCGCGCACCGCGGTGCCCTTGTCCAGCGGCACCCGCGGCCGCAGCTCGAGGGCCATGCGGGCCGGGCGGAGCTCCACCGGCCGCGACCCGACCGCCGCCCGGGCGCGCTCCCACAGGACCCGCGAGGCCCGCTCGGGATCCGGCGCCTCCCGAAGTGCAGGGTGAACGTGATCCCGCCCTTGTCCTCCAACCAGGCCCCGACGGCCACGGCCACCGGCTCGAGCTCCGCCCGCAGCGCGGCCAGGTCGGCGCCGAACGGCTCGAGCCCGTCGGCCAGCCGCGGGCCGCTGCCGTCGTCCAGCTCGAGCCCGTGGTTGCCGGCGTACAGGAGCCCCGGGACCGGCACCAGCCGGCGCAGGTCGGCGAGCGCCCGCCCGGACACGCAGGCCACCAGCAGGTAGCGCTGCGCGAGCGCGCGAAGCGCCCGCAGCGAGGTCTCGGGCACGGCCGACAGCGAGGGGCGGGCCACGATCGGCGCGAGCACGCCGTCGACGTCGAACAGCAGCGCCGAGTGCGCGGGGTCTCCGACGAACGGTCCGAGCGGGTCTCTGGCGGCGGATCCAGCCATCGGGCGCGGGTACGATAGCCACCTATGCCGAGGCTCCTCTCGCTGGCGGGCATCGGCCTCGTCGCCGGCCTGCTGTCGGCGCTGTTCGGCGTGGGCGGCGGCGTCATCGTGGTGCCCGCCCTCGTCGCCTTCCAGCGCTTCCCGCTGAAGCAGGCGACCGCGACCTCGCTCTTCGCCATCGGCTTCACGGCCGTCTTCGGCGGCATCCGCTACGGGTTCTACGGCGACGTCCACTTCGTCGACGCGATGCTCATCGGAGTCCCGGCGATGCTCGGGGTCACGTTCGGCACGACGCTGCAGAAGAAGATCTCGACGCGCGTCCTGCACTTCGGCTTCGCGGTGGTCGCCGCCGCCACCGGCCTCAAGCTGCTGACCGGCGTCGGCGGCTTCGAGAGCTCCTCGAGCTCGATCACCGTCGGGCACCTGCTGCTCGTCGGCGCGCTCGGGATCGTCGCCGGGGATCATGTCCGGCCTGTTCGGCGTCGGCGGCGGGATCATCTTCGTGCCGGCGCTGACGCTCGGCGTCGGGCTCTCGCAGCTGCAGGCCGAGGCCACCTCGCTGGTGGCCATGATCCCGGTGGTGGCGCTCGGCGCCTACCGCCAGTGGAAGCAGGGGCTCGTGCACGTCGACGTCTCGCTGACCGTCGGCCTCATCTCGATCCCGGGCGTCCTGGTCGGCGCGGCGATCGCCACCTCGCTCACCGACGGCGCCCTGACGAAGGCCTTCGGCGTCTTCATGCTGTTCGTCGCCGCCCAGATGGGGCTGCGCGGTCTGCGCCACACCCCGACGCCGGCCCCGGTGCCCGCCGCGAGCACGCCGCTGCCGTGACGGACGGCGGCTACGTCTGGCGCCCGACGGCGGAGGTCGTCGAGCGGGCCAACGTCACGCGCCTGGCCCGCCGGCTGGGCGTCGAGGGCTACGACGCCCTGCTGGCGGCCTCGATCGAGGATCCCGTCCGCTTCTGGGACGAGGTCGTCAAGGACCTCGACCTGCCGTTCGAGGTGCCCTACCGCGAGGACGCTCGACGTCTCGGACGGGCCGGCGTTCGCCCGCTGGTTCGTCGGCGGCGAGCTGAACCTGGCCCACGCCTGCGCCGCCCGCTGGGCCGCCGATCCCGCAGCACCGCGAGCGCGAGGCGATCCTGTGGGAGGGCGAGGACGGGCGCAGACCCGCAGCCTCAGCTACGGCGAGCTGTGGCACGAGACCGCCCGCCTGGCCGAGGGGCTCACGAGCCTCGGCATCGGCCCCGGCGACGCCGTCGGCCTGCTGCTGCCGATGGTGCCCGAGGTCGTGGTCGCGCTGTACGCCTGCGCGGCGATCGGCGCGCTGGCCATCCCGATCTTCTCGGGCTTCTCGGCGTCGGCGGTGGCCAGCCGCCTGCAGGACGCGCAGGCCGTGGCGCTGATCACCTGCGACGCCTTCCCTCGCCGCGGCCGGCCGATCCCGGCCAAGCAGACGGCCGACGCCGCGGTGGCCGCCTCGCCGACCGTGCGCCACGTGGTGGTGCTCCGCCGGCTCGGCGTGGACGTCCCGTTCGACGCCGCGCGTGACGTCTGGTGGGACGAGCTGGTCGCCTCCGAGCCCGGCACGTTCGAGCCGATCCTGGTCGAGAGCGAGCACCCCGTGCTGCTCTGCTACACGTCGGGCACCACCGGCCGGCCGAAGGGCGCCGTCCACGTGCACGGCGGGTTCCTGGTCAAGATCGCCGCCGAGGTCGCCTACCAGGCCGACTTCCAGCCCGGCGAGCGGCTGCACTGGGTGACCGACATGGGCTGGATCATGGGCCCCTGGCTGGTCGTCGGCACGCACGCCCTGGGCGGGACGATCCTGCTCTTCGACGGCGCGCCGGACTACCCGGACGCGAGCCGCGTGTGGCAGCTCGCCGAGCGCCACCGGCTGGCCTTCCTGGGCGTGTCGCCGACCCTGATCCGGGCCGTCAAGCAGCACGGCGACGAGCTGCTCGAGGGCATCGACCTGAGCGCCCTGCGGCTGTTCGGCTCGACCGGCGAGCCGTGGAACCCCGAGCCGTACCTGTGGCTCTTCGAGCGGGTCGGCGGGTCGAGCACCGCCCGATCGTCAACATCTCGGGCGGCACCGAGGTCGGAGCCTGCTTCCTGGCCGCGGCGCACGTCCTGCCGCACAAGCCGTGCACCCTCGGCCGGCCGGCGCTCGGCATGGACATCGACGTCGTCGACGACGACGGCCAGCCGGTGCGCGGCGAGGTCGGCGAGCTGATCTGCCGCACGCCCTGGCCGTCGATGACCCGGGGGATCTTCGGCGACCGCGAGCGCTACCTCGACGCCTACTGGCGGCGCTTCGAGGGCGTCTGGACGCACGGGGACTGGGCCTCGATCGACGAGGACGGCGAGTGGTTCCTGCACGGCCGCTCGGACGACACCCTGAACGTCGCCGGCAAGCGGATCGGCCCGGCCGAGTACGAGTCGGCGCTGGTCGACGACCCCGCGGTCGCCGAGGCCTGCGCCGTCGGCGTGCCCCACGAGGTCAAGGGCGAGGTCGTCTGGTGCTACGTCGTGCTCGCGCCGGGCGTCGAGCCGAGCGACGAGCTGCGAGCGGCGCTGCGCGAGCGGGTCTCACAGGCGCTCGGGCGGGCCTTCGCCCCGGCCGAGATCCGCTTCACCCGGGCGCTGCCGAAGACCCGCAGCGCCAAGATCGTGCGCCGCGCCGTGCGGGCCACGCTGCTCGGCGCGGATCCCGGCGACCTGTCGACGCTCGAGGACCCGGCGGCGCTCACGGCGATCGCCGAGGCACGCTGACCCCGTCAGAGCACGCGGGCCACGCCGACGACCTCGCCGGCGACGACCTTCACCTCGACCGGCCGGCCGAGCGCCTCGTCGATCTCGGCCCGGCGCTCGCGGCTGCAGCCGCCGCCGCGCTTCAGCTCGACGAGACAGGCGGGCGCGGCTGGCGGAGGCGCCGATGGCCTCCCGGGCCAGCTCCTCGACGGCGTCGAGGTCGTGGCCGGTGCCGCGCGTCTCGTCGCCGAGCGAGCGCACCAGCGCGGGCAGGCCGAGCGCCTCGGCGGCCTCGCGGGCCTCCTCGGGCGTGGCGCACTCGCGCCACGGCGGCTGGGCGATGCCCGCCGCATCGAGCGCCGCACGGGCGCGGCCCAGATCGGTCACGGGGTCGAACGCGGTGTCCATGCCACGTAGCGTACTTCGGTGACCACGATCCTCGACGGCTGCGCGGGCCTGCTGCTCGCGGGCGGCAGCTCGCGCCGCATGGGACGCGACAAGGCCTCGCTCGAGTGGCACGGCTCGACCCTGGCCTACCGCCTGGCCGGCCTGCTCGGCCGGGTCTGCGACCCCGTGGTGGTCGTGGTGGCTCCGCGCCAGCGGCTGCCGAAGCTCCCGCGGGGCATCGAGCTGGTCGAGGACGAGCACGTCGGCGAGGGGCCGCTCGAGGGCCTGGCCACCGGGCTCGGGGTGCTCGTCGAGCGGGCCGACCGGGCCTTCGCCGCGGCCGTCGACCTGCCGTTCCTGCAGCCGGCGCTGGTGCGGGCGGTGTGCGAGGCCCTCGGCGACGCCGACGCCGCCGTCCCGACGCCACGAGGGACATCCCCAGCCGCTGTGCGCCTGCTACCGCGTGCACCTCGCGAACCGGGCCCGGGCGCTCCTGGCCGCGGGCGAGCGCCGGGCCACGCTGCTGGCCCCGCCGGAGTCCAGCGTGTCGATCGACAGCGCGTCGCTGCGAGCCCACGACCCGGCGCTGCGGAGCTTCCAGACGATCCACGACCCGGCCGGCTACGACGCGGCCCTGGCGGTGCCCCAACCGCTCGTGCGGGTGCGCACGCGAGGCGGCTTCGAGGAGCGCCGCGCGGCGACCGCGGAGCTCGCCCTGACGCCGCCGCGACCCGAGACGATCGTCCTCAACGGCGACCGGGTTTCGGTTGATGGCGACCTTCCCCTCGTCGAGGGCGATACACTGGCCGCGCCTTGAGCCGCCTCCCCGCAACGACGGGCATTCTCGCCGCGACGCTCCTGATGGCAGCGCCGTTCGCCCTTGCAGGTGGTGACGAGGAGCGGACCGCCTCCACGGCCGTCGGCGTCCAGGTGATCGTGCCGGGCGCGCAGACGTCGTCCACGGGCGCGACCAGCGTCGGGGCCTACCAGTACCGCGACCTCGTCTCGATCGGCGCCTACAAGGCGACCTCGGACACGAGCCAGGTCAACGCCACGGCCGGCGCCGAGCTCACGGGCGTCAGCCTGCTCGGCGGGCTGGTGACGGCGTCGAGCATCTCGGTGCACGCGGCGGCCCAGAGCGACACCACGGCCACGGGCTCGTTCGAGAGCACCGTCTCCGGGCTGTCGGTCGGCGGCGTCGCCGCGGCCGTCGGGCCGAACGCCCACTTCGACCTCCCCGACGGCCTGGGCTACGGGATCGTCGAGGAGCAGAGCGTCGCGAGCGCCGGCTCGACCTACCGCGGCTACGGCGTCGGGCTGGTCGTCCACCTGAACGTCGGCTGGCACGACATGCCTGCAGGCACCGAGATCCGGCTGGGCTACGCGGACGCCGGCGCCTCGGCCGCCCCGAAGCCGAAGCCGACCCCGACGGACACCACGCCGAACCCGCCGACGAACCCGACGCCGACGCCGACGAAGCCCGACGCCGCCGGTGAACCCGCCGAACAAGCCGCCGGCGACCACCAGGCGGGCCACCCCGCGCGGTGGCAGCGCCCAGGCCACGCCGGTCCGCGGCGGCGACGCCGCGCCGACCTTCGCCCCGCCGACGACGACCGTCCCGCTGCCGCCCACCGCCGGCGTGCTGCCGCCGATCACGCTGCCCGACTCCCCCGGCCCGCCGGAGGACACCGAGGCCCCGCCGCCGGGCGGCTTCACGGCGAGCCCGCCGATCGACCCGTCGGTGCAGACCCAGCTGCTGCACGGCGGCTACGTCTTCCCGGTCCTCGGCGCGGCGAGCTTCACGAACGACTGGGGCGCGCCTCGCTCCGACACCGGCTACCACCAGGGCATCGACCTGTTCGCCTCGCTCGGCGCGCCGGTCGTCGCGGTGCACGAGGGCAGGCTCCTGGCGGTCGGCTGGAACCGGCTCGGCGGCCACCGCCTGTGGCTGCGCGACCCGGCCGGCAACCTCTTCTACTACGCCCACCTGTCGGCCTACGCGCTCGGCCTGCACGACGGGTCGAAGGTGCACGCGGGCCAGATCCTCGGCTTCGTCGGCAACTCCGGCGACGCCCAGGGCACGCCGTACCACCTGCACTTCGAGATCCACCCGCAGGGCCACTGGGCCGTGCCGCCGTTCGAGTACGTGTCGGACTGGAAGGGCAACCCGACCACGATCACGGCGCCGATCCTGGGGCCGGGGTCGGGCACGAACCTGCAGCGCCAGGCGCCGATCACCGCGCCGGCCCGGCCGGGCTCGATGGTGCCGCTCGGCTACCAGGACATCTCGTCCGCCTCGGGCCTCGACCCCGACGGCGTGGCGGCGGCGGCGAGCTCCTCGCCCGCGCCGCTGACCGAGGGCGACGGCGCGCTCGTCGGCGGAGCGCCGGCGCCGACCGCGGACACGGTGCTGAACGCGCCGACGCCGGTCACCACCGCGCAGACGCCGTAGCGCCGATACCCTGAACGGAGATGGATCTCGCGCTCGTCGACCGCGTGCTCGCCGACGCCGGCGAGCCAGACTTCCGGGTGCGCCAGGTGCGCCGCGCCGCGACCGTGGAGCTGCACGAGCGCTGGGCCGACGTCACGACCCTGCCGCAGCGCCTGCGCGCCCGCCTCGACGAGCAGGCGCCGCTGCGCGAGCTCGCGGTCGAGGAGACCCAGCGCTCGAGCGACGGCACGGTCAAGCTGCGGCTGCGGACGCACGACGGCTACGCCGTCGAGGCCGTCTCGATGCGCCACCGCGACCGGCACACCGTCTGCCTCTCGTCCCAGTCCGGCTGCGCCCTGGCCTGCACGTTCTGCGCCACCGGGGCGATGGGCTTCGGCCGCAACCTGACGTCCGGGCGAGATCGTCGAGCAGCTGCTGGTGCTCGCCCGGCTGGTGCGGGACGAGCAGGAGACCCGGATCCACAACGTGGTGATGATGGGGATGGGCGAGCCGTTCCAGAACTACGAGCAGGTGCTCGACGCCTGCCGGGCGATCAACGACCCCGACGGCTTCGGCCTCGGCGCCCGCCAGATCGCCATCTCGACGGCGGGCTGGGTGCCGGGCATCGACCGGCTGGCCACGGAGCCCCAGCAGTTCAAGCTGGCGCTCTCGCTGCACGCCCCGAACGACGAGCTACGGCGCGAGCTGATGCCGGTCACCCGCCGCTTCCCGGTGGCCGACCTGATGGACGCGTGCCGCCGCTACCGCACGGCGACCAACAAGCGGGTGTTCGTCGAGTACCTGCTGCTCGAGGGCGTCAACGACAAGCTCGAGACGGCGCGCGAGCTGGCCGAGCTGCTGCGCCCGCACGGCCGCGGCGCGTTCCACGTGAACCTGATCGCCTACAACCCGACCGCCGCCGGCTACCGCGCCGCCTCGGACGCCCGGGTGCAGGCCTTCGCCCGGGTGCTCGACCGGGGTGGCATCCCGCACTCCTACCGGGTCTCGCGCGGCCGCGACATCGACGCGGCCTGCGGCCAGCTGGCCGTCAAGACCCGGCGTTAGAGCGCGACGGTCTCGCCGTCCTCGGGGACGACGACGTTGCCCACGCCGGCCTCCGCGATGGCCGCGCGCAGGTGCTCGCGGGTCTCGATGCAGTGGTTGATCGAGTCGAGGTGGACGGCCACGATGGTGGTCTCGGGCAGCCGCTTCGCGAGGTCGACGACGTCCTGCGAGGTCGAGATGATCGCCCCGCTGTCGAGGAACCTGGCGCCGCCGGCGTTCAGCACGACGGCCGTCGGCCGATGCGCGGCGATGGCCGCGTCGAGCTCCGGGCCGGGGACCGTGTCGCCGCCGATGTAGATCCGCGCGCCGCCGGCCTCGAGCACTGCGCCCGAGACCGTCGCCGAGAGCCGCGGAGAGGCCCGGCTCGTGGGCGTGCCGGCCGCCGGTGCGGTGCACCTGGACGCCGCCGAACGGGCTGCTGCCGATCTCGGTCGCCGCGATCCCCTGCTGCGCCAGCGGTCTCGAGGTCGCCGGCCTGGCCCTGCACCGGAACGCCCGCCGAGGCGAGGAACCGGGCGCCCTCGTCGTCGAGGTGGTCGGCGTGCAGGTGGGTGACGATCGCCCCGGTCAGACCCTGCAAGGCGTCGCTCGCGTTCCGCGGGCAGCTCGACGAGCGGGATTGTCGCGCGGCTCGGGCGTGTTCCCGATCGGCGGACGGACGCCCGCGGCGTCGAGCATCGGGTCGACCAGGATGCGCTGGCCGTCGAGCTCGACGACGACGGTCGCGTGGCGGAGCAGCTGGATCGAAGGCACGCGCGGACTCTAGTAGGGTCCGCGGCCCCGCACCCTGGAACGGGAGGACCACGTGAGCGACCTGCAAGGGCGGACCGTGATCGTGACCGGCGGATCGCGCGGCATCGGCCGGGCGATCTCCCAGGCGGTGGCGCGGGAGGGCGCGAACCTCGTCCTCAACTACTGGTCGAGCCAGGACGCTGCCGAGGCGTTCGCGAAGGAGCTGCGCGCCGACGGTCACGAGGTCGAGCTGGTGCGGGCCAACGTCGGCGAGGAGGGCACGCCGCAGGTCATCGTGCGCAAGGCCCTCGACCGCTTCGGCCGGATCGACTGCCTGGTCAACAACTCGGGCATCACCCGCGACGCGCTGCTGCGCAAGCTCACCCGGACGCAGTACGAGGAGGTGTGGGAGGTCAACCTGCTCGGCGCGGTGATGCTGGCCCAGGCGTGCGTCGAGCCGATGCGCGAGGCCGGCTGGGGCCGGATCGTCAACATCGCCTCGTTCGTCGGCCAGAAGGGCAACATCGGCCAGGCGAACTACGCGGCGGCGAAGGGCGGCCTGATCTCCTGGACGAAGACGGCGGCCCTCGAGCTGGCCCGCGACAACATCACCGTGAACGCGGTCGCGCCCGGCTTCACCGAGACGGACATGCTGCGCAAGGTGCGCGACGAGGTTCGCGAGAAGCTGATGGCCCAGGTGCCGCTGAAGCGCTTCGGGACGGCCGAGGAGGTCGCCCACGCGGTCATGTTCGCCCTGACCAACGGCTACGTCACCGGCACCCAGATCGACGTCAACGGCGGCGTCTACATGTGGAGGCGGCGCTCAGCCGCCGATGTGCGACATCTCGACCTTCGGCCGCTGCGAGGTCTGGGCCGTGCGCAGCTCCGAGTAGCGGTCGCCGCGGCGCGTCCAGATCGCCGCGATCGTCTCCTGCAGGTCGTCGTCCGTGGCCTCGCTGCGGACGACCGAGCGCAGGTCGTGTCCGCGGCTCGCGAAGAGGCAGGTGTAGAGCTCGCCCTCGGCCGTCAGCCGGGCCCGGGTGCAGCCGCCGCAGAACGGCTGGGTGACCGACGCGATGACCCCGATCTCGCCCGCGCCGTCGAGGTAGCGCCAGCGGTTCGCGACCTCGCCGGGGTAGCTCGGCTCGACCCGCTCGAGCGGGTGCGCGGCGCCGATCAGCTCGACGATCTCGTTCGCGGTCACGACGTCCTCGAGGCGCCAGCCGTTGCTCGCGCCGACGTCCATGTACTCGATGAACCGCACGACGTGGCCGGTGCCGCGGAAGTGCTCGGCGAGCGGCAGCACCTGATCCTCGTTGGCGCCCCGCTTGACGACCACGTTGACCTTGACCCGCAGGCCGGCTTCGGCCGCGGCGTCGATGCCCCGCAGCACCCGCTCCACGGGCACGCCGGCGTCGTTCATGGCCATGAACGACGCGTCGTCGAGCCCGTCCAGGCTGACGGTCACGCGCCGCAGGCCCGCGTCGGCCAGGGCCTGGGCCTTCTGCGGCAGGAGGACGCCGTTCGTGGTCAGGGCGATGTCCTTCACCCCGTCGATGTCCACGAGCTGCTCGATCAGCCGCTCGAGCTCGCGCCGCAGCAGCGGCTCGCCGCCGGTCAGCCGGAGCTTCTCGACGCCCAGCGGCACGAACGAGCGGGCGACCCGGGCGATCTCCTCGAAGGTCAGGAGCTCGGCGCGGGGCAGGAACCGGAAGTCGGGCCCGAACACCTCGCGCGGCATGCAGTAGACGCAGCGGAAGTTGCAGCGGTCGGTGACCGAGATCCGCAGGTCGTGCAGGCGGCGGCCGAGGAGATCGAGAGGACCCACGTCGATCAGTGTGCCAGGCCTCAGATGGTTGAGCCGTCACGGGCATACACTGGATAGGTAAAGCGAGTTCCCCTTTTCCCAGGAGCACGAATGCCCCGACGATCGGCCAGAAGGTCAGCGAGGAGTTCAAGGTCTCGGAGACGACGCTCGAGGAGTTCGGCGCCGCCTCCACCGACCGCAACCCGGTGCACTTCGACGAGGCCTACGCCTCGCAGACGCCGTTCCACGGACGGATCGCGCACGGGATGCTGACCGCGGCGTTCGTCTCGGCGGTGCTCGGCAACCGGCTGCCCGGGCCGGGGACGATCTACCTGTCCCAGACGCTCAAGTTCAGGGCGCCGGTCCGCATCGGCGACGTCGTCCGGGTCGAGGTCGAGGTGCTGGACTACGACACCGAGCGCCGCGGCACGGTGCTCTCGACGCGGGCGTTCGTCGGCCAGACGCTGGTGCTCGACGGCGAGGCGAAGACCATCGCGCCCGAGTAGCGGCGCGTAGTGGTTCGCGCCGTGACGAGCCTCAGCCAGGAGCTCGCGGCGCGCCTCCGCACCCGGATCGACGCCGGACGAGCTCGCGCCGGGCGAGCGCCTGCCGACCGTCCGCGAGCTCGCGGCCGCCGAGCACGTCTCGCCGGCCGTCGTCGGCCAGGCCTACGCCCAGCTCGCGCGCGACGGCTGGGTGGTCGCCCGGGTCGGCCGGGGCACGTTCGTCTCCCGGCCCGCCGACGGGCCGCGCGCGCCGCTCGTCGACCTCGGGTCTCGACCGGCGCGCCGGGACGGTCTCGGCGACGCTCGAGCTGCAGGAGCGGCTCGCCGCCGCGGCCCGGCCCGGGCTCGATCAACCTGGCCTCCGGCGTGCCCGCGGTCGACCCCGAGGTCGAGGCGGCGGTGCAGGCCGAGATCGTGCGGGCGGTCGAGCAGGACGCCGACGCCCTCTTCCGCTACGCCTCGCCGCAGGGCGAGATCGCGCTGCGCGAGGTGGTCGCCGCCGACCTGATCGCCCGCGGCGTGGACGCCGACCCCGCGCGCGTGCTGATCGCGACCTCGGGCCAGCAGGCCGTCGACCTGGCCGTGCGGGCGGTCGTCGAGCCGGGGGACTCGGTGCTGTGCGAGACGCCGACCTACGCCGGCGCGATCGACGCCCTGGTCGCGGCGCGGACGCGCATCGTCCCCGTGCCGGTCGACGCGTTCGGGCTGCAGATCGACGCCGTCGAGCGGGCCGATCTCGGCCGAGCGGCCGCGGCTGCTGTACCTGAACCCGACGGCGCAGAACCCGACGGGCACCATCCTGGCGCCCGAGCGGCGGGCCCGGCTGGCCCGGCTCGCGGCCGCCAGCGGGCTCGTGGTGGTCGAGGACGACACCGCCGCCGAGCTGGCCTACGAGGGCGAGGGCCCCCAGCCGGTCGCGGCCTACGAGCGGGACGCGCCGGTGATCGTCGTCAAGAGCTTCGCCAAGACGGTGCTGCCCGGCCTGGCGCTCGGCGCGCTGGTCGTCGCCGCCCTCGCTCGAGCGGGCCCTGCTGGCCGCCAAGCTGGTCGCCGACCGCTACACGAACCCGCCGCTGGCGCTGCCGCTGGCCCGCTACCTGGCCTCGCCGCGGGCGGCCGAGGACGTGCGCCGGGCCCGGGCCGCCTACCAGGCCCGCAAGGACGCGTTCTGCGACTCGCTGGCCCGCCGCCTCGGCCGCCGGGCGACCTGGGTCGAGCCGCGCGGCGGGGCGAGCCTGTGGCTGCGGCTGCCGGACGACGCGAGCGAGCTCGAGGTCTTCGGCCGGGCCGCCGAGCGCGGCGTGGTCGTCGGGCCCGGCTCGGCCTACGTCCCGCCGGGCGTGGCCACCCGGCACCTGCGGCTGTCGTTCTCGGCGGTCGACGCCGCGGAGGCCGACGAGGGCGTGCGCCGCCTCGCGCTGGCGCTGCGAGACGTGACGGCGCGCGGCCGGCGGGCGGTGGCGCCCGGCGGCGACGCGCTCGCGGTGAGACGGTTGGTGCCGCGACCCGGCACCTCAGGACCCGTCCGAGCGCTGGCCGGGCGCGCACGACGGCAGCTCCGACCGGCATGCACGAGGCACGCCCTCGGTCGTGCGGCGGCTTGCCCAGGCAGACCAGCCTGGGCTGCGCCACCCCCGCCGCCAGTGCGCTCATCCGGCCCTGAAGGCACCGCGCCGCGGCACCAACCGTCGCCGCCTACCTGAGGCGATGGCCCAGCCGGCAACCGCTGCCCGCCCCCCGGTCCGCCGGGCGCTGTCCCGGCTCCTGCCGCACACGCTCGGTTCGGCCAACTGGCCGCTTTTCTGGCGTTCACCATGTGGCTGAACATCGCCTCGGGCGCGTTCGTCCGGTTGACGGGTTCGGGCCTCGGCTGCCCGGACTGGCCCGGCTGCCACGGCCGGCCCGTTCCGCCGGCGGTCGGGCACGCGCTGATCGAGTTCTCGAACCGGATGGTGGCCGCCGTCGGGATCGGCACCGCGATCGTGGCCTACGTCGCGGCCCGCCGGCTCGGCGATCGCGCTGGCCCGCCGGCTCGCGCTCGGCGTGGCCGTCGTGACCCTGGCCCAGGCGCCGCTCGGCGCGCTGACGGTGCACTTCGACCTGAACCCGTACCTGGTGATGAGCCACTTCCTGGTGGCCATCGTGGCGCTGGGGCTGGCCTCCTACCTGTGGGCCCACGCCTGGCCGTGGCCGGCCCACCAGGCGAGCTGGCGGCCCCGCTTCGTGGTGCCGCTGTCGCTGCTCTCGGTCGTCTCCGGGTTCGCCCTGGTGGCCTCGGGGACGCTGTCGACCGCGGCCGGCCCGCACGCCGGCGGCGAGGACGTCCGCCGCGTCGGCGACTGGTGGACGGTCACCCACTGGCACGTCGTCATCGCGACGATCTTCGTGGTGGTCGTCTTCCCGCTGCTGGTCGCGCTCGGCACCGGCCGCGAGTGGCGGCCGCCGGGGACCGGCCACCTGGCCGTCGCCCTGGCCGTGCTGCTGCCGGTCCAGGCCTTCGTCGGCGAGTACCAGCGGATGCACCACCTGCCCTGGGGCGTCGTGCTGGTCCACGTCTCGATCGCCGGGCGCCGCCTGGCTGTGCCTCGTGGCGCTGGCCGTGCGGCTGCGCGAAACCGCCTGAAGAGCCAGTCTCAGCATGCCCCGCCACCGGTCTCCTGCTGAACAGGCCCTGAAAACGACTGCGGGGTCGCCCTCTCCGGCGACCCCGCAGCGTCTTCGTGCTCTCGGCTGAGAGCGTTACTTCTGCACGAGCTGGCGGCCCTGGCGGACGAACAGGTCGGTGGCCTTGAGCGTCCAGTCGGTCTGCACCTTCGCGACCTCGTTGACGAACGGCACCGGCACCTGCTCGACGGCCTTCAGGTACAGGTCGGCGCCCTGGTGGACGAGCCTTCTCGGTGAGCGTCCAGGCTGAGCGTCGGCGAACTGGCGGCCGAACTCGATGCTCCTGCGCGCGGCGGCTCTCGGCCTGCGCGTAGGTCTCGCTCGTAGAGCTTCTCGGCCTGCGTCCTTGAACTGGCTGGGGCTCGACATGACGGTCTCCTTGATGGACCGGCTCCGCGGGGCGGGCTCGGTGGTCGTCGCGGGCTTGCGGGAGGTGCTGGCGGCGCTGCGCTTGGCGGTCGGTCCGGGCCGTCGCCTTCACGGTGCGCTTGGTGGTCGTCCTGGGGCGGCGCGGCGCGCGCGGGGCGGAGGGCGCCGCGGCGGCCGGGGTCGCCGGAGCGGGGGCCTCGGCGGGCGTCTGGCTCTCGACGGCGGGCGTGCTCTCGACGGCGGGCGTCTGGCTCTCGACGGCGGGCGTCTGGTTCTCGGGGGTGCTCATGTGGATGCTCCGTTCTCCTCGGGGCGCTGCGGCCGCCGGCTCGCGTTCAGCTCGACGAACGAGCGGTACATCTCGGCGAGGGCCGTGCGCTGGCGGGCGGTGAGCTGGTCGTCGTCCTCGATCGCGGCGAGCACCCTGCTCGGCGCGGGCTTCTCGGCCTTCGGCGCGTAGGCCTCGATCGCCTCGGCCGACAGGTGCAGGCCGGAGGCGATCGACGACAGCACGGCGCCCGACGGGCGGCGCAGCCCGCGCTCGATCTGGGACAGGTAGGCGTTCGAGATGCCCACCGTGCTGGCGAACTGGTTCAGGGTCACCTCGGCGAGCTCGCGCTGGCGGCGCAGGAACGCGCCGAGCGGCTGCTGCTCGCCGGGGTCCTGCTGGTCGTCGTGGCGGTCGTCGGTCATCGCTGTTAGCAGATTAGCACCGGTTCCAGCTAACAGCAAACGCTCGGCTACACTGCCCGCGTACGACCTGGCTCTCCGAAAGGGATTCGAACCATGGCGGACACCGCCTCGAAGCTGAACGATGCCTCCGTCAAGGCCGAGCGGAGCGCCGAGGAGCAGCTCACCGCGCTCGTCGGCAGCGACTCCTTCGCCCGGCTCCTGTCCGAGACGATGGGCACGTCGATGGGGCTGATCAAGCTCTGGAGCGACGCCTTCGAGCTCGGCCTCAAGGCCCTGCGCCTGCCCACCCAGTCCGAGCTCACCCGGATCTCGCACCAGGTGACCCGGCTCGAGGACAAGCTCGAGGACGTCCTGATCGCCGTCGAGCGGCTCGAGGAGCAGGCCGAGCCCTCGCAACGGCGCCGGCCCGCGCGGCCGGGTGGCGAAGGACGCCCGATGACGCAGGCCGAGCAGGCCGCGCGGGCGACCTCGACGTTCATGAACGTCCTGCTCACCGCGTCCGACGCCGAGACCGGGGCCACGCCGAAGGACCGGATCTGGCACCACAACAAGGCCACGCTGTACCGCTACCGCTCGGCGAACCGCACCCACGCGGTGCCGGTGCTGCTGGTCTTCGCGCTGATCAACCGCTCGTACATCTACGACCTGCGGCCCGGCGGCTCGTTCGTCGAGTACCTGCTGGCCGAGGGCTACGACGTCTGGGTGCTCGACTGGGGCACGCCGGGGGACGAGGACGCCGACGTCGGGCTCGACTACTACGTCGCGAAGGCCATCCCGGCGGCCATGCGCGAGATCCGGCGCGCGTCCGGCGCCGAGGAGACGACGCTCGTCGGCTGGTGCATCGGCGGGACGCTGTGCGCCATGTACGCGGCCCTGAACCCCGACGGGCCGGTGCGCAACCTGATCCTGCTGACGGCCCCGATCGACGTCTCCGACAACGCCCTGTACCAGCGCTGGACGGGCCGCGAGGACTACCGCGTCGAGAAGATGGCCGAGGCCTTCCCGGCGGTGCCGGGCGAGCTGATCGACGTCGGCAACAGGCTCCTGAAGCCGGTCACCAACGGCTTCTCGACCTACCGCTCGCTGTGGCAGTCGCTGTACGCCGGCAGCGCCAAGGTCGACCAGTTCAAGGCCTTCAACAAGTGGGTCAACGACGCCGTGCCGTTCCCGGGCCGGGCCTACGTCGAGTGGATCACCTGGATGTACAAGGAGAACCGGCTGCCGCGCGACCGCGTGGTCATCAACGGTCAGCGGGTGCTGCTGCGGCGGATCGACCAGAACCTGCTGGTGGTCACCGCGACGGCCGACCACATCTCCCCGCGGCCGCAGACGGTGGCGGTCATGGACCTGGTGTCGAGCGAGGACAGGACCCTGCTCGAGATCCCCGGCGGCCACGTCGGGCTGATGGCCGGCGGCCGGGCCCGCGGCGCGACCTGGCCGCAGATCAGCGACTGGCTGTCGACCCGCTCGGACTGAGGCAGGACGTGAGCGCGCGGATCGAGCTCGTCCGGGGCGACATCACCCGGCAGCAGGTGGATGCGATCGTCAACGCCGCCAACAGCTCCCTGCTCGGGGGCGGCGGCGTCGACGGCGCGATCCACCGCGCCGGCGGGCCGGAGATCCTGGCCGAGTGCCGCCTGCTCGGCGGCTGCGACACCGGCGAGGCCAAGGCCACCACCGGCGGGCGGCTGCCGGCCCGCCACGTCATCCACACCGTCGGCCCGGTCTGGGGCGGCGGGAAACAGGGCGAGGACGAGCTCCTGGCGTCGGCCCATCGCCGCTCGCTCGAGGTGGCGGCCGAGCTCGGCGCGCGCAGCGTGGCCTTCCCGGCCATCTCCACCGGGATCTACGGCTTCCCGATCGAGCGGGCAGCGCCGATCGCCCTGCGCACGGCGAAGGAGACGAGCGAGCGCCTGCCCGGGATCGAGCTGGTGCGCTTCGTGCTGTTCTCGGACGGCGACCTGCAGGTCTTCCAGCAGGCGCTCGACGCGCAGGGTTAGGTTCCGGCCCGCATCCCGTGCACCGGCCGCCCCTGGGCGTGCCACTGGAACAGCGTCATGGTCGGCAGCACGTCGTCGTACGACACGATCTTCGGGTTTCGCCCGACCTGCTGGCACTTGGCCGCGATCTGCAGGAGGTCGTCGCGCTCCGGGGCCACGATGACGTAGTGGGCTCCGGTGACGTACTCGAACACCGCGCCGCACGCCGGGCAGGGCCACGGATCGGTGCGGATGGCGTACCACTCGCCGTCGCCCGTGTCGGAGCCCTCGAACTCCTCGATCTCCTCGTCGCTCCAGACGACGTTCCGGTCTGGCAGCGTGATCTGTCCTCGCTCCACGCCCGAATGGTAGCCCGCACGTGGGTCTAGTCGGCGTCCAGCGACGATGCTAGGCTCTCTGTGACCGGAGGCCCCTCGCCGCGACGTTCCGAGGCCGGGGCTCGCCGTGCTCGCGCGACACCGGGAGGTCCGTTCGGGAGGTGTCGCGCCCGGATCCATCTGTGAGCGCGGCTGGAAAAGGAGCGCGCGCTTGCGCGAATCGCCGGTTCCGAAGATGCCGGAACCCCAGGACGACCAGAACATGCTCGAGTCGAACGCCGCCATCGCCGAGGCGTGGTGCGGTGAGCTGCTCCTGCACCCGGGCGAGAAGGCCAACGAGGCCCTCGCGCCAGGCACCGTGCGCCGCATGGCGCTCGACGCCGCGCTGCGCGAGGTCGACGAGGACCGCAAGGCGCCGAGCCCCGAGTTCCGGCGCCGCTTCGGCCTGATGCTGGGCCTCGAACGGATCCTGAGCCAGCCGACTCCCGCGCTGGCCTCCGGACTGTCGCTGCGCCCGCACCAGGTCGACGCGCTCGCGGGCATGCTGGCCGCCCTGATCGGCGACGCCGAGCGTGACGAGGAGGAGGACGAGGCCAACGGCGCCGACGCCGAGCTCCACCTGAACGGCGACGAGCCGCCGACGGACGAGCTCGACGACGACGAGGACGACGAGGACGAGGACGAGGACGAGGACGAGGAAGACGACGAGGACGGCGAGGCCGCGGCCGAGAACGGCGAGGACGACGAGGCGGTCGAGGCTCCCGTCGACGACCCGGGCGCCAAGCGGCGCTACCGCTTCAAGCACCCGACGGCCTCCGGCAAGACGGTGGCCGCCGCGGGCTTCGTCGACGCCTGCGGGATCGTCGGCGTCCTGATCCTCACCCACCGCCGGCTGCTGGTCGACCAGTTCAACCGGGACCTCAAGGAGCAGGGCTACGGCGACCGGCTGCGCGACGTCGCGGTGCTCAAGGGCCGGCTGATCCCCGACCCGCCGCCGGTCACCATCGAGACCTACGCCTGGTTCATCAAGCACGCCGACTCGATCGACCCCGACGCCTACGGCGTGGTCATCTGCGACGAGGCCCACACCGCGCTCGGCGAGCGCACCTCGGCCGCGATCCGCCGCTTCTCGAAGCCGACGTACATCGGCATGACGGCGACCGACCAGCTGCTGCAGAAGCACGTCGGGGACGTGTTCCCGGCCGAGATCGCCGACTTCCCGCTGAACGAGGCGGTCAAGAAGGGCGTCGTCGCGCCGCTGCGCTCGCTGCGGGTGCAGCCCGGGGCGAGCCTGCGCAACGTCCCGATCGTCGGCGGCGACTACGACCAGAAGCTGCTGGCCGCGGCGCTCGACCACGACGCGCTGAACATGGCCGCGGCGATGTACTACGCCGACCGCTTCGGCGACCGCGCCGGCATCGTCTACGCCGCCGGCGTCGACCACGCCGAGCGGGTCGCCCAGGCGCTGCGGGCCGCGGGCGTCAAGGCGAAGGCGGTGAGCGGCCGCACCCCGCCCCGCGTGCTGGCCGAGACCCTGGCGGCCTACGAGCGCGGCGAGACCAACGTCCTGGTCAACGCCCAGCTGCTGGCCGAGGGCTGGAACGCCCCCCGGGCCACGATCTGCATGCAGCTCGCCCCGACCGCGAGCCGCCGCGTCTACCAGCAGCGCGTCGGCCGGATCATGCGCCTGCACCGGCGCAAGGAGGCCGGCGTCGTCGTCGACTTCGCCGATCCGGCGGCGCCGCACTCCGAGCGCACGGTCACCCTGCACAGCCTGCTCGACGCCGACATCTACCGGCCCGGCGCGCTGGTCACCCCGCGTCCGCCGCGCCGCCGCCAGCGCTGGCGCCGCCAGGCCAAGCCGATCGTGCGCGAGGCCGACTGGCTGCTCCCGGTCACCGACGACCCCGAGCGCCGCCAGGCCGTGATCATGCACGAGTGGAAGATGGTGGCCGCGGACCGGCTCCCGCCCGACGAGCAGGAGCTGTGGGCCCAGGTCGCCGCCCGCCGGGTCTCGCCCAACGACCTGCAGCGTCTCGCGACGACGCTGGCCAAGGTCGAGGAGCCCACCCGGATCACCTTCTTCGCGACCTGCGCCGCCGAGTGCAAGCACCGCGCGCTGCGGCTCGCGGCCCTCGGCGACCTGGCCTCGCGCCGGCCCGACCCGAACACCGTCGACCGGGTCGTTCGGCTCATCGAGGCCGCGCCGACCTGGATCGCCGACCGGGCCCAGGGCGCCCGGGTGCTGCTGCTGGCGCTGGCCGAGCCCGAGTTCTCCGGCTCGTCGTCGCAGCGGCTGAACTGGACGTGGCGGCTCGGCCGGGCCGCCCGCGACGCCCAGTACCGGGTGGCGACGGCCCAGATCGTCGAACGGCCGGGAGCTCCTGCGCGCGCTCGCGGGCTCGCGCGGCGAGGAGCACCACGTCCGGGCCAAGCTGCTCCTGGTGGCGGCCAGCCAGGCCCCGCTCGAGGTCGGCGCCGCGCTGCTGGCAGTGGCCGCGCCGCAGGACGCCGTGGCCTCGCGGATCATCGAGCGGGCCCGCACCGAGCTCGGCGAGGATCCCGCCCGCCTGGCGGCCGCGCTGGCCCAGAACATCCCCACGCCCGGCGCCGGCAAGCGCAAGGAGCGCACGAAGTCGAAGCGCAAGCGCCACAAGGCGCAGCCCGCCGAGACCACGCGCCGCGGTGGCGGCGACCGAGGTCGTCGAGACCGGCGACGGCGACGACCGTCGAGGAGCCGGCCGTGGCCGCCGTGGCCCAGCCCGAGGCCGAGTCGGGCGGCGAGGCACCCCCGTCGAAGGCCAAGCGCCGGCGTCGGCGGCGGCGCAAGCGCCGCGAGGCCGAGGCTCGGGCCCACGCCGATCCGGGCGCCGCGCCGTCCGAGACGGAGGCGAGGCCGAGCTGCCGGCCGAGGCCGGCGACCGAGCAGGTCGTCGTCGAGGCGCCCGGTCGAGGTGCCGAGCAAGCCGCGCCGGCGGCGGGTCAAGATCGTCGAGGACGCGCCCGCGCCGACCGCCGGGCCGGTCGCAGCGCCGGCGCCCCCGGCTGCCGCGCCCGTGGCCGCCGAGGCCGAGACCCCCGCAGCACCGAAGCCGCGCCGCCGCCGGGTCAAGATCGTCGAGGACGCGCCCGCGGCGACCGCCGCGCCCGCTCCGGCGCCGGTCGAGCCGCCGGCCGCCGAGGCGGCACCGGCCCCGAAGCCGCGGCGCCGCCGGGTCAAGATCGTCGAGACGCCGCCCGAGGCCCCGCCGGCCGCCGCCAACGGCTCGGCAGCCCGCCGCCCGGAGGCCGAGACGCCGGCCCCGGCCCGCCCGCGCCGCACCACCCCCCGCCGCACCACGGCGCCGCCGGCCGAGCAGCAGCAGCTCCCCGTCGGCGGGCCCGGCGAGGAGCTCGCCGCGGCCGGTCCCGCGCCGCGTCGGCGGACGCGCCGGGTCACCGGCACCCCTCCCGCGAGCGACTGAGTATCCTCGACGCGCAGGAGCCTCGGTCAGGCTCCGCCCTCGAGACTCGTGAACCTCCCGGAGCCCCCGATCCACGGCGTGCGCGTGCGCGCCCTGCGCAAGCACGCCGACGAGCGCGGCTGGTTCTGTGAGCTCCGCCGCGAGTCGTGGTACCGGGAGCTGTCGGGCGACCAGCCCTCGCTGCAGACGAACCTCTCGTTCTCCCGCCAGGGCGTGATCCGCGGGCTGCACTGGCACCGGCGCGGGCAGGACGACCTGTTCTTCTGCCCCGTCGGCCGCTCACGGGTGGTGCTGCTCGACCGGCGCGAGGACTCCCCGACGGCGGGCGTCGCCTGGTCGGTCGACATCGACGAGGACAACTGCCTGGCGATCTTCATCCCGGGCCAGGTGGCGCACGGCTTCGAGGCGCTCACCGACGTGGTGTTCTGCTACCACGTGACCGAGGAGTACGACCCGTCCGATCCCGACGAGCAGAACGTCCGCTGGGACGACGAGCGCGTGGCGCACCTGTGGTCGACCCGGGAGCCCACGCTCTCGAGCCGGGACGCATGAGGGTCCTGGTCACGGGCGGCGGCGGCCAGCTCGCGGCCGACCTGTGCGCCGCCTTCGCCGACGCCGAGACCCGCGCGCCGCTGCGGGCCGAGCTCGACGTCACCGACGCCGCAGCGGTCGACGCGGCCGTCGCCGCCTTCCGGCCCGACCTGGTGCTGCACGCAGCGGCCTTCACGAACGTCGACGGCGCCGAGGCCGACCCCGAGGGCGCGCACGCGGTGAACGCCGACGGCTCCCGCCACGTGGCCCGGGCGGCCCGCCGCGCCGGCGCCGGACTGGTCGCCTACTCGACCGACTACGTGTTCGACGGCACCGCCGTCGACGGCTACGTGGAGTCCGACCCGACCGGGCCGCGCTCGGTCTACGGCGCCTCGAAGCTCGCCGGCGAGCAGGCCGTCCGCGAGGAGCACCCCGAGGCCTACGTGGTGCGCACCGCCTGGGTGTTCGCCCCGCGGGGCCACAACTTCGTCCGCACGATGCTGCGGCTCGGCCGCGAGCGCGAGCTCCTGCGGGTGGTCGACGACCAGCGCGGCTGCCCCACCTACACCGGGCACCTGGCCAGCGCGACCCGCCAGCTGCTCGAGGCCTGCCCGCCGGGCACCTACCACCTGGCCGGCGGCGGCGCCTGCAGCTGGTTCGAGCTGACCCTGGCGATCGTGGCCGACGCCGGGCTCGACGCCCGGGTGGAGCCGATGGCGAGCGCCGAGCTCGACCGGCCCGCGCCCCGGCCCGCCTGCTCGATCCTGCGCAGCGAGCACGCCTGCACGCCGCGGCTGCCGCACTGGCGCGAGGGCCTGCGGGCCTGCCTCGCGGCGCTCGAACCACACGACTCCATGGAGGCCGTCTCGTGAAGCGGATCCTGATCACGGGCGGCTGCGGCTTCATCGGCTCGCACTTCGTCCGGCGCATGCTCGACCGCCACGCCGAGCTCGAGGTGGTGAACCTCGACGCGCTCACCTACGCCGGCAACCCGGCGAACCTGGCCGACGTCGACGGCGACTCGCGCTACCGCTTCGTGCACGGCTCGATCTGCGACCCCGCGGCCGTGGCCCGGGCCGCCGAGGGCGTCGACGCGATCGTCAACTTCGCCGCCGAGACGCACGTCGACCGCTCGATCCTCGAGAGCGGCGACTTCATCCAGACCGACGTCCACGGCGTGCACGTGCTGCTCGAGCACGTCCGCCAGCACGGCGGCCGGCTGCTGCACGTCTCGACCGACGAGGTCTACGGCGACATCGAGGCACCGCACCGCTCGACCGAGGGCGACGCGCTGCGGCCGTCGTCGCCGTACTCGGCCTCGAAGGCCGGCGGCGAGCTGCAGGTGCTGGCCTACGTCCGCACCTACGGGGTCGACGCCCTGATCACCCGCGGCTCGAACAACTTCGGGCCGAACCAGTACCCCGAGAAGCTGATCCCGCTGTTCACCACGAACCTGCTCGACGGCGAGAGCGTGCCGGTGTACGGCGACGGCCGGCAGGCGCGGGACTTCATCTACGTCGAGGACCACTGCGCCGGGATCGAGACCGCGCTGCTCGACGGCGCGGCCGGCGAGGCCTACAACATCGGCACCGGCCGGGAGATCGAGAACGTCGAGACGACCCGCCTGCTGCTCGAGCTGACCGGGCGCGACGACTCGTCCGTCCGCCACGTCCAGGATCGCCCCGGGCACGACCGCCGCTACGCGCTCGACACGACCAGCTGCGGTCGCTCGGCTGGGCCCCGCAGGTGGAGTTCGCCGAGGGCCTGCGCCGGACGGTCGAGTGGTACCGCGAGAACCGCGAGTGGTGGGAGCCGATCAAGCGCGGCGAGGGGTTCTCGGCGTACCACGCGCAGCAGTACGACAAGCGCTAACCGCGGCGGCAACACGCGACTCAGCACGGCCGCGCGATCCTGGCGCGGTGCCTACCGCTGAACGCCACCTGTTCGAGGGCGTGGGAGTGCGCGTCGGGTCGTTCCGCTGTCCGCCGCAGGCCGACGCCTGGCGGACCGTCAACGAGATCGGGCCGTTCCCGCTGATCGTGTTCCCCGGGCCGCCGGTGCTGATCGCCCAGGACGGGCGCCAGCCGGTGCTCGCGAACCGCAACCACCTGATCTTCTACAACGGCGGCCAGGCCTATCGGCGCGAGCTGCGGGACGCCGAGGGCGACCGCTGCGTCTTCCTCGGCCTGGGCCCGGGGCTCGTGGAGGAGGCCCTGGCGGCCGTCGGCGCACCGGCCCGGCCGACGAGCGCGCCGTTCCCGTTCGCCCAGGCGGCGAGCGACGCCCGCATCCACCTGGCCTGCGCCCTGCTGGCCCGGCACCTGCGCCGCGGCGCTCCCGACCGGCTGCTGGTCGAGGAGACCCTGCAGGCGCTGGTGCTGGCCGCCGTGCAGGCCGGGTTCGGCTGCCAGGCGTCGACGGTCTGCGGAGCCGCGCGGCGGCGGCTCGTCGAGGACGCCATCGAGCTCCTCGTGGCCAGCGCCGGCGAGCGGGCATCGCTCGAGCAGCTCGCCCGCCAGCTGCACGTCTCCCCGTTCCACCTGGCGCGCATCTTCCGGGCCCACACCGGCTTCTCGCTGCACGGCTACCGGCTGCAGCTGCGGCTGCGGGCCGCGCTCTCCCGGGTGCTGGACGGCGAGGACGACCTCGCCGCGCTGGCCTGCGAGCTCGGCTTCGCGAGCCACTCGCACCTCACCGACCGCTTCCGCCAGGCGTTCCAGCGCTCACCGTCGGCGCTGCGGCGCGCGGCCGAGCTGCGGGTGCACCGGCGAACTGCGCACGATCGTGGAAGCCCCGCTGGCCGCACCGGCCTAGCGTCGTCTCGCAGCGATCACGCGACGAGGAGGCACGAATGGGGAGACGAGCAGCGGCGCTCGCGCTGGTGATGGCGGGCGCTGCGGTGACGGCGGCGCACGCAGACGGAGGGTTCGTGGAGCCGGTGACGGTGCTGCAGGCGTTCCACCAGAACCAGGCCGGCGCCCAGTTCGGCTGGGCGGTGAGCGAGCTGCGGGACGTCGACGGCGACGGGGTGACCGACGTGATCGTCGGCGAGGCGACCCGCCAGCCGCAGTTCCACGGGCGGCTGTACGTGTACTCCGGGGCGACCGGGGCGCGGCTCCTGCAGGCGAAGGGCCAGCCGGGCGACACCCTCGGCTGGGCGGTTGCCGACGGCGGCGACGAGAACGGCGACGGAGTGTCCGAGATCGTCGGCGGCGCGCCGAACGGCGGCGGCACCGGGCGGGTCTACGTCTACTCGGGCGTGAACCGGCGCCGCATCGTGACCTACACCGGGCCGCAGGCGGGCTCCCAGTTCGGCTGGGCCGTGTCGAGTGCCGGCGACGTGAACGGCGACGGCTACGCCGACCTACTGGTCGGGGCGCCGTTCTTCAGCGGCAGCGCGGCCATGGGCGCCGGCCGGGCCTACGTCTACTCCGGCAAGACCCACGCGCTCCTGCGGACGCTGCACGGCGACGTCGGCACGCACGGCTTCGGCTCGGCCACCGACCACGTCGGCGACCTCGACGGCGACGGCGTGGGCGACCTGCTGGTCGGCGCCGCCGGGACGACCGCGACCACGGTCGGCAAGGCCTACGCGTTCTCGGGCCGCACCGGACGGGAGCTGTGGGAGGTCACCGCGCCGCCGACGACCGGGTTCGGGTACGCGAACTTCTTCGTGGCCGGGCTCGACGACGTGAACGGCGACGGCACGCCCGACGTGTACGTGTCGGACTACGCCGACAACGGCGCGGGCGCGGCGGCCGGCGCGGCGTTCGTGTACAGCGGCGTGGACGGCAGCCTGCTCTACCGCATCGACGGCTCGGGGCCCGGCCAGGGCCTCGGCCCCGGCCGCGAGGCCGGCGACGTGAACGGCGACGGCGTGCAGGACCTGGCGATCGGCTCGTACACCTCCTCGGACGGCGCGCCGGGCGCGGGCAAGGTGCAGATCTTCTCGGGCGTCGACGGCTCGCTCCTGCGCACCATCACCTCGACGACGGCGAACGAGAACCTCGGCTTCGACGCGGTCGGCGTCGGCGACACGAACGGCGACGGGATCCCCGACCTCCTGGTCTCGGCGGCGACCGGCAACTCGGTCTACCTGATCGCCGGCACCCGGCCCTGACCTCCGGGCGACCCGGGTTCGGGGTGTCTCGCACACCCCGAATTCGGGCGCCTCGGGGGCTGTGCGTTTCGGCAGCCTGGGGTAAGGTTCGAAGGGTCGCGGCTGGGCCCGCGCCAGAAGCCAATGGCGCTGCAAATACCCCCGATCCGACTACCCGGCGCGTGCGCCGCGCTCGCGCTCCTCGCCGTCATCGGAGCGCCGTCGACTGCTGCGGCCGCGCCTGCACCGCAGACCTTCAGCTTCAGCGGCCACGGCTTCGGCCACGGGGTGGGGCTGTCGCAGTACGGCGCGTACGCGATGGCCAGGCAGGGCTCGACCGCCGCCGCAGATCCTGCAGCGCTACTACCCGGGCACCCAGCTCGCCGCTGCCCCGGCCTCGACGCTGCGGGTGCTGGTGCAGCAGACCGCCAAGACGATCGCCCTGCACGCCGCGGGGACGCTGCACCTGCGTGACGCGAACGGCCAGACCGCCGACGCGGCCGCAGGCCAGACGGTCAGCATCACCCGCGGCGCCACGACGTTCACGGTCACCGGCGCCGGGCGCCGCCGGCGCCGCCTGGGTCGCACCGGTCACGGTCAGCAGCGGCGGCGCCGTGCCGGTCGTGGTCGAGGGCAACGCGCCGGCAGGCGGCACCGGCCGCTCCTACCGGGGCGCCATCCGGGTGCTCGCGGACGGAGGGTACGTCGACGCGGTCGACGTCGTCCAGCTGGACGACTACGTCAAGGGCGTGGTCGCCGCCGAGATGCCCTCGAGCTGGCCGGCCGCCGCGCTCGAGTCCCAGGCCATCGCCGCCCGCTCCTACGCCCTGGCCGGTGCGGGCAAGGGCACCCGCCCGTACGACGTCTTCGCCGACACCCGCAGCCAGGTGTACGGCGGCGTGACCTCCGAGGCCGCCGCCTCCACCGCGGCGGTCGACGCCACCGCCGGCCAGGTCGTCACGTACGCCGGGCAGGTCGCCACCACCTACTTCTCCTCCTCGGACGGCGGATTCACGGCCGACCCGGTCGAGGCGGGCCTGACCCAGAAGCCGGTGCCGTACCTGCAGGCCACGCCCGATCCCGAGGACGACGGCTCGCCGTACCACGACTGGACCGTGACGATCGGCGCCGCCGACGCCGCGAAGGCCCTGGGCTACGCCGGCACGATCACCTCGATGATCACCCAGGCGTACCCGTCGGGCCGGGTGCAGACCCTCGAGCTCGACGGCAGCGCCGGCCCGGTCAGCATCCCTGGGCCGACGGCCCGGCTGAAGCTCGGCCTGCGCTCGACCTGGTTCGCCCTGCAGGCACCGCTGACCCTCGCGGCGCCGAGGGTCACCGGGCTGAAGGTGACGCTGAAGGGCAGCGCGCCCGACGGGGACGTCGCCCTGCAGGGCGCGAAGGGCGCCAACTGGCGGACGATCACCATGAAGACCGCCGCAGGCGGCTCGGTGTCGTTCACCCGGCCGCTCGGCGAGGCCGCCCGCTACCGGCTCCTCACCGGCAGCGACGCCTCCAACGCGGTCAAGGTCTCGGTGGCCACGGGCCTGGCCCTCAAGGCGCCGCGCGGCTCGACGTTCCGGGGCCGCCTGTACCCCGGCGTCGCCGGCCGGATCGTGCTCCTGCAGCGCCGCCACCACAAGGTCTGGTCGACGGTCAGCCACGCCCGCACCCGCGCGGGCGGCGCCCTGCACTTCACCACCAGGGTCGGCGCCGGCACCTGGCGGGCCCACTTCCAGGGCGACGGGATCCTGCGCGCCTCGAGCTCCGGCCAGGCCCGCCCGAACCGCACCCAGCAGAGCGCCCGCACGGTCCAGCGCGTGTCTCCGGGGAACGATCGCGCCGATGTCCAGTCGTTCCAGGTCAACGACCCGCTCTACCCGCGGCAGTGGAACCTGAAGGAGATCAACGCGTTCGACGCGTTCACCGCCCCGCCCCTGATCCTCAAGACCCAGGTGATCGTGGCGATCATCGACGGCGGCATCGACCGGGTGCGGGACCTGGCCGAGGTGCCGATCGAGACGAAGAGCTTCGTCCAGAACGACCACCCGCCGCTCGACCACGGCACCGCGATCGCCGGGATCATCGCCGCCCAGACCGGCAACCACTTCGGGATCGCGGGGATCGACCCCGGAGTCAGGCTGCTCGACCTGCGGGTCGTCGGCCCGGACGGCTCCGTCGACCCGGTCGACGAGGCCGCGGCCATCACCTACGCCGTGAACACGGCCAGGACAGCCGGCCTCCCGCTGGTGATCAACCTCTCCCTCGGCGGCACCCGCGACCCGATCCACCCGGCCGACGACGAGTACTCGCCGGAGGAGCAGGTGGCGATCAACTACGCCTACAAG
Source organism: uncultured Actinomycetes bacterium (assembly GCA_963794695.1). Classification (GTDB taxonomy): domain Bacteria; phylum Actinomycetota; class Thermoleophilia; order Gaiellales; family JALYLC01; genus CAWCFJ01. The sequence continues at coordinate 387,691 of CAWCFJ010000003.1, forward strand.
AACAACGCGGTGCTGGTGGCGCCGACGGGCAACTCCGACGGCGGCGAGACCTTCTACCCCTACGCCAGCTACCCGGCGGCGCTGCAGCACGTCATCGGCGTCTCGGCCGAGGACCACGGCACGATCCCGACGTTCTCGAACCACGACCCGCGGTTCAACGACATCGCTGCCCCGGGCACCGACCTCGTCACCACCGTCTCGCGCCTCACCTCGCCGAGCGGCCTCTCGGTGTCGGCGCCCGCGGGCCCGATGGTCAGCCCGGAGGGCACCGTCGAGGGGACGTCGTTCGCCGCCCCGCAGGTCGCGGCCGCCGCCGCGCTGCTCCTGGGCGAGCACCCGAAGCTCGCGAACTCCCAGGTGATGACGCTGCTCGAGGCGAACGCCCGCCAGCTCGGAGCCTCGACGCCGGGCCGGCGCGACCCGGCCAGCGGCTTCGGCGTGCTCGACATCGCGAAGACGCTGCTCAGCGCCGCCTGGGCGCTCCCGCTGGCCGACCGCGGCGAGCCGAACGACGACGGGTCGAGCGCGACCACGCTCGACGTCGACGGGTCGAAGGTCTTCGGCACGATCGACTGGGGCGACGACGCCGTCGACGCCTACCGGGTGTTCCTGACGCGCGGACAGACGGTGACGTTCCGGCTCGACAGCCCGCAGGCCGGCATGACCGACGTCCGGCTCGCGGTCTACCGCCCGGGGACGGTGCAGCTGGTCAACCAGCAGACCAACCTGCCGCTGTCTCCCATGAAGATCTCGAACGCCGACTCGAACCACCTGCGGCTGCCCTTCAGCGCCTCGACCCAGGGCACCTACATCGTCGCCGTGCTGGCCCAGGACGCCGGCGGCAGCGGCCCCTACCGGATCTCGGCCGCCTCGTACTGAAAAGAGCCGGTTTCAGCATGTCCCGCCACCGGGCTCATGCTGAAACCAGCTCTAGGAGGAGCGGCGGGCGTGGTCTCCGGCCTCGAGGAGCTCCTCGGCCGGCACCTCCCGCAGCACGCGTGCGGGCGTCCCGACGACGACGGTCCGCGGCGGCACGTCGCGCAGCACCAGCGCGCCGGCGCCGACGAACGCCTCCTCGCCGATCTCGACGCCCGGCAGCAGGATCGCTGCGCCGCCGATCCGGGCGCCGCGCCGGATCGTGGCCCCGCGCAGGCTGTCGAAGCGCTTCTGCGTCCGGCCCATGTAGTTGTCGTTCGTGGTCACCACGCAGGGCGCCACGAAGACGTCCTCCTCGAGCGTGCAGTAGGCCGTGATGTAGGCCTCGGCCTGGATCCTGGTGCGGTCGCCGATGGTCGTCGCGTTCTCGACCGTCGCGCCGCGGCCGATGACGACCCGCTCGCCGATGACGCAGCGCTCGCGCACCACCGCCAGGTCGCCGATCACCGTGCCGGCGCCGACGGTGGTGCCGGCGAAGACCACCGCGTGGGTCGAGACCGTGCAGCCCTCGCCGAGCACGAGCCCTGGCAGCGGGTCGCGGGAGGCCGTCGAGCTGCCGCCGAGCGCCGGGCGCTTGCCCAGCACCGCACCGTCGCCCAGGAGGCAGCCGGCGCCGACGCGCACGCCGTCGTGCAGCGTGACGTTGGCCCCCAGCACCACGCCGTCGCCGAGCTCGACGTCGTCCCCGACGTGCAGGCCGGGCCCGCGCGGGTCGGGCCGCAGGCTCACGGCAGGGCCGGGGCGGCGAGCGTCACGGGCTGGCCGCCCTGCTCGAGGGAGCGCTGCAGCGCCTCGAGGATCTCGACGACCTGCAGGCCCTGGCGGCCGTCGGAGCGCGGCGTGCGCCCCTCACGGATCGCGTCGACGAACTCCTGGCACTCGAGCCGCAGCGGCTCGTCGGGCCGGATGTAGGGGATCGTGATGTCGCCGCTGCGCACCGACACGTACTCGCCGTAGGTGTCGGTGCGGGGCACGCTCACGCCCTTGTCGTAGAGCGTCACCTTGCGGTCGGTCTCCATGTCGTCGAACACGACCATCTTGCCCGAGCCGACCACCGTCAGCTTGCGCATCTTGTGCGGGTCGAGCCAGGACAGGTGCAGGTGCGCGACCACGCCGGACGGGAAGCGCAGGAAGCCGAACACCACGTCCTCGATCCCGCCCCGCACGTAGCACTCGCCGCGGGCCGAGGCCTCGATCGGCCGCTCGCCGACGAGGTCGACCAGCACGGCGACGTCGTGGGCCCCGAGGCTCCACAGGGCGTTCTCGTCGGAGCGGACCTTGCCGAGGTTCTGGCGGTTCGCGTACAGGTAGTAGAGGTCGCCGAGCTCGCCGCTGCGGATCAGCTCGTGCACCAGCACGAGCCCCGGGTGGAAGAGCAGGAGGTGGCCGACCATCAGCCGGCGGTCGGCCTGCTCGGCGGCGGCCACCAGCGCAGCGGCGTCCTCGGTCGAGGTCGCGAGCGGCTTCTCGATGAACACGTGCTTTCCGGCCTCGAGGGCCTTCAGGCCGAGTGCGTGGTGGGTCGTCACCGGGGTGCCGATGGCCACCGCGTCGAGCTCGGGGTCGGCCAGCATCTCGTCGAGGTCGTCGGTGAAGCGGGTGCGCGGGTAGACCGGGCCGTAGCGGGCCCGGTTCTCCTCGGAGAGGTCGCAGAGCCAGGCGAGGTCGGCCACCCGGGCGAAGTTGCGCGCCAGGTTCGGGCCCCAGTAGCCGAGACCGACGACGCCGACCTTCGTCACAGCTTCACGACCTTGCCGTTGGCCTTGCGGCCAGCCTCGCCGGTGGCGTTTCTGAGGTCGGCCACCAGCTTGGCCTTCGCGACCACGTCCGCGTAGTCGACGTTCGAGTGGGCCGTCACGATGACCACGCAGTCGGCCCCGCCGAGCTCGGCGTCGGTCAGCTCGACCGAGGACAGGCCGTGCGTCGGCAGCTCGGGCACGTAGGCGTCGTGGTAGGCGACGTCGCCGCCCTCGGCCTGCAGCAGGCCGATCAGCTTCAGCGCCGGCGACTCGCGCACGTCGTCCACGTCCGACTTGTAGGCCACGCCGAGCACCAGCACGCGGCTGCCGCGCAGGCTCAGGGACTCCCGGTTGAGCAGCCGCACCACCTTCTGCAGGCAGAAGTACGGCATGTTCTCGTTGACCTTGCCGGCGAGCTCGATGAACTCGGTGTGGAAGTCGACCTCGCGGGCCTTCCAGGACAGGTAGAACGGGTCGAGCGGCAGGCAGTGGCCGCCGAGGCCCGGTCCCGGCTTGAACGACATGAACCCGAAGGGCTTGGTGGCGGCCGCGTCGGCGACCTCCCAGACGTCGATGCCGAAGCGGTCGCAGAGCATCGCCATCTCGTTCATGAAGGCGATGTTGACCGAGCGGAAGATGTTCTCGAGCAGCTTCGTGAGCTCGGCCGCCTCGGGCGAGGTGACCTTGACCAGGGTGTCGACGGCGGGCTCGTACAGGGCGCAGGCGCGATCGGCGCAGGCGTCGGTCAGGCCGCCGACGACCTTCGGCGTCGTCTTGACGGTGAAGCGCGTGTTGCCGGGGTCGATCCGCTCCGGCGACATCGCCAGGTGGAAGTCCTCGCCGGCCCGCAGGCCGGAGACGGACTCGAGGATCGGCAGCAGGATCTCGCGCGTCGTGCCCGGGTAGGTGGTCGACTCGAGGACGACCAGGTGGCCGCGCTGCAGGTGCGGGGCGACGCCGTGCGCCGCGCTGGTGATGTACGAGAGGTCGGGCTCACGGTTGACGGTCAGCGGCGTCGGGACGCACAGGACGATGTCCCGGGCGGCGGTGACCGCGGCGAAGCTGGTGGTGGCGCGGACGAGGCCCTGCTCGACAAGCTCGGCGAGCCGCTCCGACGGCACGTCGCCGATGTAGGACTCGCCGTGGTTGATCTGCCGGACCTTGTCCGCGTTCGGATCGATGCAGACGACCGACTGCCCGGCGGCCGCGAGCTCCACGGCCAGGGGCAGCCCGACGTAGCCGGCACCGATGACGGCGATACGAGGCTCCATGGCGGGAAGGCTAGCCGGAGGCGAACGCCGGCCCCGCCAGCAGCGCGGCGATGCGCTCGGCCGCGTGACCGTCCCCGTAGGGGGCCGGACGGGCGGCCGGCGGGGCGAGCGTGCGCACCGCCTCGGCGATCGCCGCGGGGTCCGCGCCGACGAGCACGTTCCAGCCCGCGTCGATGGTCTCGACCCACTCGGAGGTGTCGCGCAGGGTGACGCACGGCACGCCGTGCAGGTAGGCCTCCTTCTGCACCCCGCCGGAGTCCGTCAGGCACAGCCGGGCCCCGCGCAGGAGGGCCGTGAAGTCGACGTAGCCGAGCGCCGGGAGCAGGTGGACGCGTCCGGCCAGCGCCTCGTACAGGCCCTCGCGCTCGAGCGCCGCCCGGGTGCGCGGGTGCAGCGGGAGCACCAGCGGCTCGTCGAGCGCGGCGAGCGCAGTGGCCAATTGGCCAAGTGCGGGCTGCACGGTGTTGCTCTCGCGGTGCACGGTGGCCACCAGGTAGCCGCCGGCCTCGAGGCCGAGGGTCTCGGGATAGGGCGAGCGGCTGGCCGCCGCCGGCCCGACCAGGCGGGCCACGTCGACCATCACGTCCCCGACCACGTGCACCCCGTCGCGGATGCCCTCGCGGGCGAGGTTCGCGGCCGCGAGCTCGGAGGGGCACAGGAGCAGCGCCGAGAGCTGGTCGGCGAGCACCCGGTTGACCTCCTCGGGCATGCGCCGGTCGAACGATCGCAGCCCGGCCTCGACGTGGGCCACCGGGATCCGCAGCTTGGCCGCCGCGAGCGCCGCCGCGAGGGTGCTGTTGGTGTCGCCGTAGACCAGCACCCCGTCGGGCCGCACGTCGCGCAGCACGCCCTCGACGCCGACCAGGATGCGGCCGGTCTGCTCGGCGTGGGACCCCGAGCCGGCCTCGAGCCGCAGGTCGGGCTCGGCCAGCCCGAGCTCGTCGTAGAACACCTGGGACAGCTCGTGGTCGTAGTGCTGGCCGGTGTGCAGCGCGACGAGCTCGACCCGGCCCTGCAGCGCGGCGTGCAGCGGCGCGGCCTTGACGAACTGGGGCCGGTTGCCGGTGACCGAGAGGAGCCGCACGGGCTCACACGTCGATCGTGTAGCCGGCCAGCGTCCGGGTGATGGCCGTCAGCTCGCCGGTCGCCAGCAGCACCCCGGTGAGGACGAGCAGCGCCCCGGCAGCCCGCATCGCCAGCGGCAGGTGCCGGCGCAGGCTGTGCAGGCTCCCGAGGGCCTGGGTGAAGAACAGGCCGAACAGCAGGAACGGCAGGCCGAGCCCGATCGAGTACGCCGCCAGCAGGCCCGCGCCGTCGGCGGCGTGGCCGGACTGGCTGGCCACGGTGAGGATGCCGGCCAGGGTGGGCCCGATGCACGGCGACCAGCCGATGGCGAACGCCAGGCCCGCGACGAACGCCCCGGCCAGACCGACGGGCTGGGAGCGCATCTGCAGCCGCCACTCGCGCTGGGCGAAGCCGGTGCCGGCGAAGCCGACGAGCACCAGGCCCATCAGCACGACGATGACCCCGCCGACGATCTCGAGGGCCCGCCGGTGCGCCGTGAAGGAGCCGCCGATGATCCCGACCCCGGCGCCGGCCAGGGTGAACAGGAGCCCGAAGCCGAGCACGAACGCCCCGGTTGCCATGCACGACCCGGCGGCGGTCCTGCTCGATGTCCGCGAACGCCACCCCGGACACGTAGGACAGGTAGGCCGGCACGAGCGGCCACACGCACGGCGAGGCGAAGGCCACGACCCCGGCGGCGAAGGCCACCGAGAGCCCGGCGGGGTCGGCGCTGATCACCCCGAGCGGGATCACGCCGAGAGGAGGTCGTCGAGCTTCTTCTCGAGCGCCGCGGCCGTCGTCTGTCCGAAGAGCTGGTCGACGACCTCGCCCCGCCGGTCGACGATGAACGTCCAGGGCGTGCCGCCGGCGCGCCAGTCGAGGGCGTGCTCGTAGCTCGGGTCGGGCACCAGCGGGTAGCGGACGCCGTGGGCCCGCGCGAACGCCAGCGCCTTCCTCGTGCTGTCACCGACGTCGACGCCGACGAACGAGACCCGGCCCGCGTAGCGGTCGGCCACCTGGGCGAGCTGCGGCACCTCCTTGCGGCACGGCGGGCACCAGCTCCCCCAGAAGTTGACCACCACGGGCTTCCCGCGCAGCGCCTGCAGCGAGAACGGCCGGTCCTGCAGCGTGCGCTGCGGCAGGGCCGGCGCGGCGTAGCGGTGGAACGCCGGGTTGATCCCCGTCGAGCCCCGACTTCGCGTCATCCTGGTGCGTCAGGCCGTAGCCGAGCACGGCGACGACACCGACGCAGACGACGAGCAGCGGGACGAGGGTTCGGCGGCGCACTGCCATTCATGGTAGATCCGGCAGGCGGAGCGAGCGTCGTGGCTCAGGCGGCGGCCAGGACCTCGACCCACGGGCGGTCGCGGCGCACGATCGCCTCGACCTCCTCGTAGGGGACCGGCCGGGCGAACAGGTAGCCCTGGGCGAGATCGCAGCCGAGCGTGACCAGCTCGCGCAGCTGGGCGTCGTGCTCGACGCCCTCGGCGGTGACCCGCAGACCGAGCGCCTGGCCCATCTGGACGACCGCGGCGACGATCGCGCCGGCCTCGCGAACGTCGTCCAGGCCGGCCACGAAGGAGCGGTCGAGCTTGACGCCGTCGAGCGGGAAGCGCGGCAGGTAGCCGAGCGACGAGTAGCCGGTGCCGAAGTCGTCGAGCACCACCCCGACGCCGAGCGCCTTGAGCGCGTTCAGCTTCTCGAGCGGCGAGCCCGCCTCCTCGAGCAGCACGCTCTCGGTGATCTCGAGCCCCAGCGTGGACGGGTCGCTGCCGGTCTCGGCGAGCACGCCGGCCACGACCTCGGGCAGCTCGGGCAGCGCCACCTGGCGCGCCGAGAGGTTCACGTAGACCGGCACCGGCACGGCCCGACCCGTGTTCCAGCGGGCGGCGTCGCGGCAGGCCCGCTCGAGCACCCAGCGCCCGATCGGCACGATCAGGCCCGAGTCCTCGGCGATCGGGATGAACTCGGCCGGCGAGATCGGGCCGCGCTCGCTCGACCAGCGCAGCAGCGCCTCGACGCCGGAGATGCGGCCGTCGCGCAGCGACACCACCGGCTGGTAGACCAGCGACAGCTCGTCCCGCTCGAGGGCGCCGCGCAGGGCGTTCTCGAGCCGCAGCCGGCGTACCGCGCGGGTGCGGAGCTCCTCGTCGAACAGCTCGCAGCGGCCGGGGCCGAGCTCCTTCGAGCGGTGCATCGCGGCGTCGGCGTTGCGCACCAGGTCCTCGGCACGCTCGTGGTTGTCCGTCGACAGCACGATCCCGATGCTGGCGCTGGCGAAGACCGTCTCGCTCCCGGCGAGCAGGAACGGGGCGGCCAGCGCAGCGGCGACCCGGCGGGCGATCTCGACGGCGTCGTCCTCGCCGGCGACGTCCTCGCAGAGCACGGCGAACTCGTCGCCGCCGAAGCGGGCCACGGTGTCCGACTCGCGCAGCGCCTCGGCCAGGCGGGGCGCGATCGACAGCAGCAGCTCGTCCCCGACCTCGTGGCCGAAGCCGTCGTTGACGGCCTTGAAGTTGTCGACGTCCAGGAACAGGACCGAGACCCGGCTGCCGCGGCGACGGGCCCGGGACAGCGCATGGTCGACGCGGTTCGAGAAGAGGGCCCGGTTCGGCAGGCCGGTCAGGCGGTCGCGCAGGGCCTGGCGGCGGACGTCCTCCTCGGTGCGCAGGCGCTCGACGGCGCTCGCGAGCACGTTGGCCACGCCCTGCAGGAAGCTCTGGTCGTCCAGGCCGAACGGGCGATCGGCGCGCCGGCGGGCGGCGAGCATGCCGTAGGTCGAGCCGCGGACGATCACGTCGGCCGAGATGGTCGCTCCGTTGACCTCGCCGTCGTCGTCGGCGGCCAGCAGCACGAGCCGGCCGTCGCGGTCGTGGTGGTGGATCGTGACCCCGAGCGCCTGCAGCGTCTCGCGGACCAGGCGGGCGGCGTCCTCGGCGAGCTGGCGCACGTCGACCTGGGTGAGCGCCTGGCGGCCGAGCGCGGCCACCGCGGCCTGCTGGGCGCTGTGCATCGCGACGCCGCTCAGGTCCTCGAGGTGCAGGATGCTGGCGCCGTTCTTGGCCGGCGCGAGCGTTGCGGCGGTGGTCCTGACGTGCGCCACCGAGCCGTCGAGCCGCAGCAGCCGGTAGGCGTGGACGGCCGACGTGCCCGAGGCCAGCCAGGCGGCGACGCCGTCGCGGTCCTCGGGGTGGACGAGCTCGGTGAGGGCGGTACCGGCGAGCGTCGCGCCGTCGCGGCCGAGCAGGGCGCCGAGCCGGTCGTTGGCCCGCTGGATCGCGACCGTCGGAGCCGACGATCGCCATCGGGTTGCCGGCGAGCCGGAACGCGCCGACGATCCGCCTGCGGGTGTGCCGCAGCGTCCGCCACAGGACCGCGCTGCAGCCCGCACCGAGCACGGCGGCCAGAGCGAGCACGAGCACGATCAGGGAGGACGTGGGCACGGCTACCGGATGTGTGTCGGCGATCCGGCCCCCGTGCTTGAGCCGGAGCCGACCGAGGCCGCTAGCCGTTCACGCTGTCGCGGTAGGCGACGAGCTGCTTCAGCGCGTCGAGGTTCCAGTCCGGGCCACCGCAGCCGGCGGTGAAGAACGACGCGCCGAGCGCCACGTAGCGATCGAGCGTCTCGCTGTCCAGCTTGCCCGTCGGCGATCCGACGGAGCGCTCGATCTCGGACGGGTCGCGGCCGATCTCGCGGCAGCGCTCGTCGAGGATGCCGCTCTTGTGCTCGAACGTCTCGAGGTCGCCGAACGAGTGCCAGATGTCGGCGTGCTCGGCCACGATCCGCAGCGTCACCTTCTCGCCGCCGCCGCCGATCATGATCGGCATGGGCTGGCGCAGGGGCAGCGGGTTGCCCTTGCCGAGCCGGGACTTGATCAGCGGGCAGGCTCTCGCGCAGGTGCCGGAGCCGGTCACCGGCCGTCCCGAACTCGAAGCCGAACTCGTCGTAGTCGCGCTGGAACCAGCCGGCGCCGATCCCGAGGATCAGCCGGCCGCCCGAGATGTGGTCGACGGTGCGGGCCATGTCGGCCAGCACCTGCGGGTTGCGGTAGCTGTTGCACGTGACCAGGGCGCCGATCTCGGCACGCTCGGTGACCTCGGCCATCGCCCCGAGCAGCGTCCAGCACTCGAAGTGCTGTCCGTCGGGGTCGCCGTACAGCGGGTAGAAGTGGTCCCAGGTGGTGATGACGTCGGCGCCTGCCTCCTCGGCACGCAGCCAGGCGTCGCGCATGTCACGGTAACCACCCTGCTGGGGCTGGATCTGGGCACCGACGCGGATCTTCGGCACGAGAGGGTCTCCTGTTGGCAGTGGGCGGGCGGCAGGATAGACCCGCCAGCCGGTCAACGGCCCACGAAAGTGGTACCTTCACCCCACGGGGGTAGAAGATCCGCAGCGCGTCTGTAGGATCGAGAAGAGCGCCAGACTGCTCGTAGCTCGAGGCCGGAGGAAGGGGTCCCATGGGCCTGTTCGATCGACGCACCGAAGACGACGACGATTCCGTGACGCCCCAGACCGGGCCCCAGGGCACGCTGGTCGGACAGCCCGCGGTCTACGCGACCGCGCGCGCGTCGGCGGTTCCCGAGGAGCCGAAGAAGGAGCCGAAGGAGCAGCAGGCAGCCGCGCGCCCGCGCCCGCGCGCCGCTTCGAGCGCAGCACCGAGCGGCCGCGCCAGTCCGATCATGGCGACATCGCCGACCACATCAGGTCGGTGCTGAACGCCGCCGAGGTCGCCGCCGACCAGATCCGCGAGACGGCCGCCGAGGAGGCGGCCCGGATGCTCGAGGACGCGCGCACCACGAAGCTCGAGGCCGAGCGCGCCCGCGAGCAGGTCGAGCAGGATCGGGCGACGACCTACAAGGCCGCCGAGGCGGTGGCCGCGCAGATCCGCCTGGCCGCCGAGCAGGAGGCCGAGGACATCGTCAACCAGGCGCACCTCGACGCGAAGGTCGCGGGCGAGGAGTCCGAGCGCCGACGGCACGTCGCTCGAGGCCGAGTGCCGTGGCGCCGAGGACCGCCTGCGGGCGATCCTGGCGACGACCCAGCAGCTCGCCACGATGCTCGAGGACCGGCTGCCGACGCCGGCGCCCGAGTAGGTCACTCGAACCGGGTCGTTACAGCACGACGCGCCGGCCGTCGCTGGCCTCGAGCCGTTCGGGCGCGAGACCCGTGACCTTGCGCAGCTCGTCGAGCGTCTCGAACTCCCCGTTGGCGCGCCGGTGGGCCAGGATCCGGGCCGCCAGGACGGGGTCGATCCCGTCGACCTGGCGGAGCTCCTCGTAGCTCGCCGTGTTCAGGTGGATCGCGTCGGCGTCGACGATCGGCGGCGGGCGCTTCTGGGCGGCCACGTTGTTGACGTACGGCCCGAGCACGGAGGACGGCGGCTCGTCATCCGGCGGCGCCTGCAGCGGCGGCGGCGCGGGCACCGACGGCGCGTCGGGTGGGAGCGCCTGGCGCTGGCGGCGCCGGCCGGTCGACGTCACCACCCAGGCGATCAGGACTCCCACCACCACGGCCAGCAGCGCGACGAGCAGCGCGGCTCTCGCGCTCTCGCCCAGCGCACCAGGCGCCGGCGGTACCAGCATGGCGCCACGGTACCGCGCCGGCCGTGGTGGTGAAAGTCAGGGTGGCTGACAGCGACGCTTGATGTGGGTTGATCTAGGCGGGTTCGACGATCCGGACGACGTCGCGCCGTCCGCGGTAGAGGCGGCTCATGACCGTTCCGACCGGGATGTCGAGCTGGTCGGCGGTCTCGCGGTAGGACAGGCCGGCGACGTCGACGAGCACCACGACGTCCCGGAACGAGTCGGGCAGCGCCCGGATCGCCTCGTGGACCTCGCGGGCCGCGATGACGTCGTCGGCGCTGGCGGTGACGGCCTGGTGATCGGGCTCGTCGTCGAGCAGGGCAACCGACACCGGGCCCGAGCGGGTCCGGCGGCGGCGGTTGGAGATCTCGTTGCGGACGCAACGAGCGAGGTAGGCGAAGTCATCTCCTCGGCGGAGGAAGCGCGGGCGGGAGAGGATGCGGACGTACACGTCCTGGACGACGTCCTCGGCTTCGTGCTGGGAGCCGCAGAGAACGACTGCCAGACGGTAGAGGCGATCGAGCTGATCGCTCGCGCGCTTCGGATCGAGGCGGCGAGGCGGGAAGTGAGCGGCGTCGGCATCGCCCTCGTCCCGCCTGGAGTCCGAGAGAGTGGCGGTGAGGAAGGGCATGGCACGAGCCTGCCGTCATCCAGCCCTGGACGCTATCCCGGGAATCCGTGAATCTAGGCGGTGGTGCGTGGGAGTCACACGAGAAGCCCCTGGTCGGTCGGTCCAGCGAGCTGCGCGCCGCCGAGCGTGCCCTGCATCGGGCCGCCGGCGGCGGCTCGGCCGTGCTCGAGGTGCGGGGCGAGCCGGGCATCGGCAAGACCCGGCTCCTGTCCGAGATCGCCGAGCGGGCGCGCATCCGCCAGTTCCGGGTGCTGACGGGCCGGGGCACCGAGCTCGAGGCGGACCTCCCGTTCGCCGCGCTCACGGACGCCCTCATGGGCGCGCTGGGCGACCGCTCGGACGCGGTGCGGTCGGTGCTCGCCGAGCGTGCCGACGAGCTCTCGCCGATCCTGGGCGACAGCGCGCCGGGGCGCTCGCTGGCCGCGGAGCGCTACCGCTCATACGCAGCCGTCGCCGCGCTGCTCGGGGCGTTGACGACGCGGCAGCCGCTCGTCCTGGTGCTGGACGACCTGCAGTGGGCCGACGACGCCTCGCTCGAGCTGCTCGGCTACCTGCTGCGCCGGCCGCTGGCCCACAGCCTGGTGCTGGTGCTGTCGCACCGGCCGCGGCAGGCGCCGGCGGCGCTCCGGCTGGCGCTCGCGGGTGCGCCCGACGCGATCGTGCTCGAGCCGCAGCCGCTCGGCGCCGCCGACGTCGCGGCGCTGTTCGCGGACCTGGACGTCACGGTTCGCGCTGGTCTCCTGCAGGCCAGCCTCGGGAACCCCCTGGCGCTCGAGCTGCTGGCCAACTCGCCGGACGCCGGCTCCGGCGTGTCGGCGGCGCTTCAGGCCGAGCTCTCCTTCGCCTCGCCGCACGCAGAGACCCTCGCCCGGGCAGCAGCGGTCGTGGGCGACCCGTTCGACCTCGACCTCGCGGGCGAGCTCGCCGGCCTCGACGGCCCTGCGGTGCTCGAGGCGCTCGACGACCTGTCCGAGCGCGATCTCGTGCGGGCCGAGACCGTGCCGCGCCGCTTCCGCTTCCGCCACCCGGTGCTGCGCCGGGCGGTGTACGAGGGCGCGCCGACCGGCTGGCGCCTCGGCCGCGCACGCCCGCGCGGCCGCAGCTGCTCGAGCGCCGCGGCGCCCCGCTGACCTCGCAGGCCCACCACGTGGCCCTGTCGGCCTCGGTCGGCGACCCCGAGGCGCTGGCGCTGCTGCGCGCCGCCGGCGCAGCGACGCTGCGACGCTCGCCGGCCACCGCCGCCCGCTTCCTGGACGCGGCGCTGCGCATCCTCGACGAGCCCCAGGCGAGCCCGATCCGCATCGACCTCCTCATCACGCGGGCGACCGCGCTCGCCGTCGCTGGCCAATTGGCCGAGAGCCGCGACGCCTTCCACGACGTCCTGTCGCGCATGCCGCCCGGCTGGTCGACGGCCAGGGCCCGCGCCGTCGAGGTGTGCGCGCGCGTCGAGCACCTGCTCGGCCGGCACGCCGAGGCGTCGGCGATGCTCTCGGACGCGCTCGCCGACTCGCCGCCCGAGGGCGACCCGGACGCCAGCCGGCTGGTGCTCGAGCTGGCCAGCGGCTCGCTCCTGCGGGGCGACTTCCAGACCGCCCGCGAGTGGGCTGCGAGGACGCTGGCGGGGGTGCCGCGCGAGGAGGACCGCGGCCTGCACGCCGTCGCGGCGGCGCTGAACGCGTTCGCCGACTACGCCACCGGCAACCTCGCCGCCGGCCAGGCGTCGGCCGACGAGGCGGCGGCGTTGGTGGATGCGCTGCCGGACGCGGAGCTGATCCAGCGCCTCGACGCGGCCGTCTGGCTCGGCTGGGCCGAGGCGTTCGTCGACCGCTACGACGACGCGCTGCGCCACCTGGACCGGGCGATGAGCCTGGCGCGCTCGGCCGGGCAGGGCTACCTGCTGGGCCAGATCCTGGTCGGGCAGGGCGTCGCGCTGATGTGGAAGGGCCGGCTGCAGGAAGCCGCCGAGCGCTTCGACGACGCCGTCGAGGCGGCGCTGCTCGCCGGCAGCGTGGAGTTCCACACCCGGGCGCTGACGCTGCGCTCCTGGGCGGCCGTGGCGACGGGCGACCTGGATGGCGCCATGCGCTTCGCCGAGCGGGCGATCGCCGGAGGCTCGAGCAACGTCTGGGGCACGGCGCGGGCGCCGGCGTTCCACGCCCGGGCGCGGCTCCTCGCGGGGCATCCCGAGGGCGTGGTGGAGACGATCCTGCGCGCCGGCGGCGGCCCCGACCTCGACCCGATCGACCCGGGCTCGCGGGCCGACTGGTACGAGGTGCTGACCCGGGCCGAGCTGGCGCTCGGACGGCTCGAGCAGGCCGAGCAGTGGGTGCGCCGGGCCGAGCAGGCCGCCGTGGAGGCGCCGCTGCCGCGCACGTTCGCCGCTGCCGGAGTGGCGCGCGCGACGCTGCTCCTGCACCAGGGTGACCACGCGGGGGCGATCGCCGCGGCCGCCGTGGTGCGGCAGGCCTCGGAGCAGGGCGGGCTCGCCCTCGGCGTGGCCCGGGCCCGGCTCGTCGAGGGCAACGCGCTGCTCGCGGCCGGCGAGCACGAGGCCGGCGCGGCGGTGCTGAACGAGGCCCTGGCGACGGCTCGAGGCGTGCGGCGCCCGCGGCATGGTGGCGCTCGTCCAGGCGACCCTGAGCGGGCTCGGCAGTTGGGCCGGACGCCGCGCTGGCGGCGCTCTCGGCGCGGGAGCGGCAGGTGGCCGGACTCGTCGCCGCGGGGAGCACCAACCGCCGGATCGCCGCCGAGCTCCACCTGACCGAGAACACGGTCGAGACCCACGTGCGCCGGATCTTCAAGAAGCTCGGGATCTCGTCTCGGGCCACGCTCGCCGCGATGGTCGAGCGGGACCGGAGCGTAGCTATCTAGCGCTCGTCGACGACCCACGGCGGCCGTTCGAGCGCGCGCTCGAAGGCCGCCCGGTCGTGCACCGGCTCGCCGTGGGAGACGATGACGTGCTCGAACGGCAGCTCGAGCATGCGCCGCAGCGCCGGCAGGACGCTCAGCTCCTGCCACGGCAGCTGCCCCCAGATCAGGAGCTCGCCGTCGGGTGCGGTGAGGGCGTCGGCGAAGACCAGCGCGCGCTGCTCGGGGAGGTACAGCGGCCGCTCGTTGCGGGCCCGGCCGTCGAACAGCGCGAGCAGGCCGCCCGGCAGCTCGTCGCCGCCGTAGTAGTCCTCGAGCGTCGTCTCCGGGATGTTGTCGAGGTAGAAGACCTCCGGCCCGAACGCCCGGCAGCCGTAGCGCTGCACGAACGCGTCGGTGTCGCGGACGTGGTCGGGCTTGAGGACGACCACCAGCGTCGGCGGCGTCTCGTCGAGCCGGTCCCAGAACGCGGCTGGCGTCCTCGGGCGGCAGGATCGGGTCGAGCAGCGCGACCTCGCCGCGGGACTCGACGCAGGTCGAGGTCACCTCCGGCTTCCAGTGCAGGCCCGGCGACCAGTCGGGGTGGGCGAGGCGCCAGATCCAGAGGCCCGGCGCGACGTCGCGGAGCTCGACAACGCGAGGCACGATGCGCATCGTACGGAACCTTGTCGACAGGACGCCGAACGCCCGCCGCGCGGCGCTGCGGCGTCGGCCACAGCGCCGCCGGGGCGGTCGCTAGCCCGTGGTGGTGGTCGTCGCGGGAGGCGCCGTCGGGGCCCCGCCGTTGGGGTCACCGGGAGCGCCAGGGCCGCCGTGCCCACCCGGACCGTGCCCGTGGCCGCCGGTGGGCTGGAAGCTCGAGTCGCCGGCCATGACGAACGAGCCGTCGTCGGCCACCGAGACGCGGACCTGGTCGCCGGTCTTCAGGTCGCTCAGCTGGGCGGTCGCACCGTTGCGCACCACGGTCGCGTCCGTCGGAACCGTCACCGTCACCGTCTTGTAGGTGACCGAGCTCGTGCCCTCCTCGATGGTGAGCGCCGAGCCCGAGATGGCGGTGACCGTGCCCTCGTCGCTGACGACGGTCTCGTAGGCGGTGCCGGCGCGGTTCAGGACGACCGACTCCGAGTGCACCGCGCCGTGCGGGCCGCCGGCCATGCGCGTCGGCGCGCTCTTCGAGCTCTTGGTGGTCGTGCTCGCCGCACCGCTGCTGGCGACGCCGCCGAGCGCGCCGGCAGCGACACAACCGGCCGCCGCCGCAACGGCGACGAGACGCTTTCCGTACCTCACGCTGAACCTCCGGATCGGGGATGTGTACTCACCGTCGGGGGCGCGTGTAAGACGGGCGTGTGGGTTGACGAAGAGTCTCGTCGTCGGTCAGGCGTGCTCGCGCTCAGCTCGCGGCCGGCGGCACGCAGACCTCGACCGCTGCCGGCTGGACGTCGATCCGCAGCTCGCGCACCTTCTTGCGGTCGCCGCCGTCCAGCTCGTAGGGCACCTTGCGGCTGAACCGCACCCGCACCGAGCGACCCTTCGTCTCGCGGGCGTGCGGCGACTTCGAGGCCCTGCCGACCGCCGCCTGGGCGAGCGTCCGCAGCATCGGGACGGCGCCGTCCGCCGTCACCACGCCGACGTCCAGGCGCCCGTCGTCGGGGCTCGCGTCGTCGAACACCTCGACGCCGCCGAACAGCTTGCCGACGTTGCCGACGAGGACGCAGCTCGCCGTGCCCCGGTACCAGACCGAGCCGTCGACCGCGATCCGCGTCTTGAACGCCCCGCCGCGCAGGTTCCGCCCACCCGTCCAGAGGTACGCCAGGCGCCCGAAGCGGCCCTTCAGCGACCCGTCGGCGCCGGCGATCATGCGCGCGTCGAAGCCGGCCCCGGCCATCACCGCGAAGCGCTCGCCGTTGATCCGGCCGACGTCGAGTCGCTGCCGCGGCCCGGCCAGCGCGATCTGGACCGCCTCCTCGATGTCCTTCGGGATCCCGAGGTTCGTGGCCAGCAGGTTGGCGGTGCCTGCAGGGATGATGGCCAGCGTGGCCTCGCTGCCGGCGAGCACGTCGACGCAGCGCTGGATCATCCCGTCACCGCCCCACACGAACACGAGCTCGGCGCCCTGCTTCAGCGCCCGCCGAACCTGCTTCGGCGCCTTCGCGCTCTTCGGCACCTCGCGCCAGTAGGGATCCTCGATCCCGTGCTTGGCCAGCACCCGGCGGAGCTCGGGGAGGCCGCCGCCGAGCGTCTTGCCGGCGTGGGCGATCACGGCCACGCGGGTCACGTTCGGTCTCGGCGTCGCTCGGCAGACGCGCCGGCGGCGCGCACGGCGAGCATCGCGATCGTCAGCGAGGCCACGCCGACGAGCGCGCCCGCCGTGGCGTCGATCGGGTGGTGCATGCCGCGGTCCATCCGGGAGAAGGCGACGATCGCCACCAGCGCCACGGCCAGCGTCCAGCCCGCGGCAGCCAGCCAGCGCCGGCGGGCGAAGGACGCGAGCAGCAGCGCGAGGCCGACGTACACCGCCACCGAGGCCGCCACGTGGCCGGACGGATAGCTCTGGTTCACCGGAAGGTGGTCGAGCCGCGGCACGGTCGGCCGCTCGCGGTGGACGACCAGGCTCGTCAGGCGGTAGGTCGCCACCTCCACCAGGATCGCCCCGAGCACGAACCCCGCCACCCGCCAGCGCCGCAGCACGGCCGCCACCAGGACTGCCAGCGCGACCAGCGCCGGGATGGCCGGGACGTCCCCGATCATCGAGCCGACGTAGGTGGCGTCGTTCAGACCTGCGCTGCGGTGCCGCGCCAGCACGTCGTTCACCTGCTCGTCGGCGGAGCCGATCCCGTGAAACGGCAGGATCGCGTGCACCAGCAGCAGCCCGACGCCGATGGCCACGGCCACCAGCACGACGTAGCCGGCGACCAGGGCTGCGGCGTACACCGCGGTCGGATGCCAGCCGTCGAGACGCCGCGACAGGGCCTCGGCCGGCCCGTCCGGGCGCGGCTCGAGAACCGCCGGGACGGCGCGCGGCGCCTCGTGCTCCCGCTCCGGCGCCGCCTTCGAGATCGCGAGCTTGCGCTCGGGGACTGCCGTACGTGCTCCCGCCATGACGGGAGGTTTCCCCCGCTCCAGCTCGTGGAAACTCCGGTTCCAGCGTGCCGTTCCTGATCGCCATCCTCCTGGCCCTGGCCGCGGGCACCGCCGCGACGGCGGTGGCCACGCGCTATCCGGCCCGCACGGCGGCGGCCGGCGGCGAGGTCGTCCGCGAGGTCGCCGCGAGCCATCCCGGGCTCCGGCAATGGCTGAGCCAGCGCCGCGATCCGCAGGCCGTCACCGGGCTCCTGCTCAGCCTGGCCCTGCTGCTCCTGATCGGCGGCGGGCTCGTGATCGGCCTCCTCGCCGTCCTGATCCGCGGCAACGACGCCGTGCACGACGTCGACTCGGGGGCGGCCCGCTTCGGCAACGCGCACGCGACCCACGCCTCGACGCAGCTGCTGACCTGGGTGACCGACTTCGGCGACTGGTACGGCGTCGCGCCGGTGGTGGCCGCCGTGCTGCTGCTCGAGTGGTGGCGCAGCCGGCGCGGGCTGCTGCTCGTGATCCCGTTCCTGACGGTGGCCATCGTGGGAGACAAGCTGGTGACCAACGGGATCAAGGACCTGGTCGACCGGGCGCGCCCCACCCTGAACCCGGCCGCCGCCGCGCTCGGGCCGTCGTTCCCGAGCGGCCACTCGTCGACCGCCGCCTGCGTGTACGCGGCCCTGGCGCTGGTGCTGGCCCGGGGACGGGGCCGGCGGACGCGGGCGCTCCTGGCCGGCGGCGCCGTCGGGATCGCGGTCGCGGTGGCCACGAGCCGCGTGCTGCTCGACTTCCACTGGGTCTCGGACGTCCTCGCCGGCCTGGCCCTCGGCTGGGCCTGGTTCGCCGCTCTGCGCGATCGCCTTCGGCGGACGGCTCCTGCGCTTCGGCGCACCCGTCGAGCAGGCACAGCGAGGGTTGAGCCGGACGGATCCAGGAGACACCCGAGGGTGAACACCACGACGACCGCCACCCGAGAACGAGCAAGGGAAGCCACCTCGAGCCCTGTCTTCGAGGGCCTGGCGCGGGCCGGCTACCTGGCCCGCGGCACGATCTACATCCTCGTCGGAGTCCTGGCCTTCCGGATCGCCGAGGGCATCGGCAGCAAGCCGGCCAGCCAGCAGGGAGCGCTGCGGACGATCGCCGACCAGACCTTCGGCCATGCGCTGCTCCTGCTGATGGCGGTCGGCCTGGCCGGCTACGCGATCTTCCGCCTCACGCAGGCGTTCCTCGGCGAGACGCCCGAGGCCGGCAAGCAGAGCGCCTTCGACCGGATCGGGGCCGCCGGCAGCGGCGTGGCCTACGGCACGTTCTGCGCCATCGCGATCTCGCTCCTGCTCGGCGGCTCGTCCGGCGGCGGGCAGCACAGCCCGCAGAAGACCACGGCCGGCGCGCTCGGCTGGCCCGCCGGGCCGCGAGCTGGTCGGCGCGGTGGGCCTCGCGTTCCTGGCCGTCGGCGCCTACCAGGCGTACCTCGGGCTGAGCCGGAAGTTCCTCGAGCTGTCGCACACCGAGCAGATGAGCCAGACCGTACGCCGCGCGTTCACCACGGTCGGCGTGGTCGGCCTGCTGGCGCGAGCGGTGGCCTTCGGCCTGATCGGCCTGTTCGTGGTCAAGGCGGCGATCGACTTCAACCCGCACCAGGCGGTCGGCCTCGACGGCGCGCTCGGCCGGCTCAGCTCGACCTGGGGCACGTCGGCGCTGATCGTCGTCGCCTGCGGGCTCATCGCGTTCGGCGTGTACTCGCTCGCCGACGCCCGCTACCGCAAGGTCTAGCGCGCCGCCGGCGGGGCGGCGGCCAGCACGCGGACGTGCAGCGGCTCGAGCAGCGGGCCGTCGTCGTCGCTGCTGCCGCTGCGCGAGATCGTGACCTTCGCGGCCCGCTCGTCGAGCTCGAGCACGGCGATCGAGTTGTCGAACGTCGTCGTCGTGAGGAACTGCCAGTCGGCCTGCGGCCGCCGGACACCGGCGGCCCGGGCGAGCCCGCGCGCGACGAGCGCCGCCGGGCGTGATCGCATCAGCTTGACCGCGCGGCGCTGCATCGGCGGGAGCGGGTTGCGGAAGGGCGAGCAGACGACCTGGTAGACGCGGCTCACCTGGTCGCCGCCGAGCGCGACCTCGGCGATGTAGGCGGTGTGGACGTCGCCGCCGATCAGGACGATCGAGCCCGGCGCGGCGCCCGAGGCCGCGGCCCGCCAGATCGCGCAGGACGTCCAGCATCGTGGTGAACGAGCGCTGGAACGCCGGCCAGTGCTCGAGGTCGAGCGCCCGCCGCAGCTTCTCGGCGGCCCGCCCGGCGTGCCTGCCCCAGCGTCCGGCGCAGACGGCCTCGTTCCACGCCTCGAGGTAGTGGATGCCCTCGGCCATGAACACCGGGACGGAGCTCGCGACGATCAGGTGGTCGAACGCGCCCCGGGCGTGCTCGACGATCCAGTCCCACTCCTCGGCGTCGACCATGTCGCGCCGGCCGTCGCCGAGCACCCGCGCGGCCCGCGAGTCGACCACCACCAGCCGCGAGCCGCCGAAGTCGCGGTGGAAGGCGAAGCGGCTGGCCGTGGTCTCGCGGTCGATCCGCTGGGCGAACTCGCGCAGCCGCGGCCCGGCGTCGCCGGCCTCCTGGACCTCCTGGAAGAGCCGCTCTGCGGCGAGCTCCGGCGGGGCCAGGTTCCCGATGTGCTGGTAGACCCAGTAGGCCATGAACGCGCCGATGATGCGCTCGCGCCACCACGGCAGCGCCCGCATCTCCCGGACCCAGGACTCCGAGATGTTCCAGTCGTCGTGGACGTCGTGGTCGTCGAACACCATCGTGCTCGGCACGGTCGACAGCAGCCAGCGGAGGTCCGGGTCGCTCCACGACTCGCGGTGCAGGCGGGTGTACTCCTCGAAGTCCGCGACCTGCTCGCCCGGCGGCTGCGAGACGTCCCGCCGGCTGCGGATGAACGCCAGGGTCTCGGGCGACACCTCGTCGGCGTAGACCTGGTCGCCGAGCAGCAGCAGGCAGTCGGGCCACGGCTCGCGGCCGGCCTGCAGCCGGCGGGAGAAGGCCCACAGGGCGTCGATCCCGTAGCCCTGGTCGTGCTCGTCCGGTGCCAGGGTGTACGGCTCGCGCTGCGGCGCGCCGACCCGGCACGAGCCGAACACCAGCCGGGACTGCCGCTCGTGCTCGCGGGTGTGGATCGCGCTCGGCGGCCGGTCGTCGTCGAGCGGCCAGACGCGCTCGCCGTCGAGCCGCACCTCGTACGGCGTCACCGACCCCGGCGCGAGGTCTTTCACCACCACCAGCGCGTAGTGGTGGCCTTCCACGGCGAACGTCCGGGCGCGACCGCCGAGCACCGCCACCTCGCACGGTCCGTCGGTCTCGACCCAGATCGTCGCCTGCGTGCTCCCCGTGTAGCGGAGGAGCGGCCCGAGCAGGAGCGTCGCCATCGTCCGCGGGACGCTAACCGGCCGCGCGCCGCCCCGCGTAGAGCTCGCTGTCGCGGCGGTCCAGGGCGTACCTCGCAGCTGCGCCGTTCACGACCGCCACGGCGTCCTCACAGGCAGTGGCGAAGCACCGGCGATGGGCCTGGCGGGAGTTGCCCGCGAGGTGCGGCGTCACGAGCACGTTCGGATGGTTGCGAAACCACGCGTCGGCCGGCGGCGGCTCCGGATCGAACACGTCGAGCGCGGCGCGGATCTCGCGCGCCTGCAGGCGTCGCCACAGCGCGGCCTGCTCGACGACCGCCATGCGCGTCGGCAGCACGAACAGCGAGCCGCGCGGCAGGGCGTCGATCACCTCGCCGTCGATGACGCCGAGCGTGGCCGGCGTGGGCGGGATCCCCACGACGAAGATCTCCGACGTCGACGCGAGCTCGGCGAGCGAGCCGACCCGGGCGACGTCGTCGCTGCGAAGGACGGCGTCGTCGACGAACGGGTCACAGGTGGCGACCTCGCAGCCGAACGGGCGCACGAACCGCCGGTAGCTGCGGTTGATGCTCCCGTA
Source organism: uncultured Actinomycetes bacterium (assembly GCA_963794695.1). Taxonomy (GTDB): domain Bacteria; phylum Actinomycetota; class Thermoleophilia; order Gaiellales; family JALYLC01; genus CAWCFJ01. Next base: position 408,835 of record CAWCFJ010000003.1, read on the forward strand.
GCCCGCGAGGCCCACCCGGCGTCCGGCGAGATCGCCGTAGACGAACCCGCCGCCGTCGGCCGGGCTGCTCGAGCCAGCCGCCGCGGCGCACCGAGTCGACCTCCTCGGGGATGCGGCGCAGGAGGTTGAGCGTCATCGCGAGGGCGAACTCCGCCACGGTCGGCGTCATCGAACGCGACGTGTCGACGACGATCACGCCGCGCCGGCCGGCCTCGACGAGATCGATCCAGCCCACGCGGAAGTCGTAGGTGCCGGCGAGCACCCGGAGCCGAGGCGCACGCGCGAGCAGGGCGGCGTCGAACGGCGGCATCCCGAGGAAGGTCGCCGCACCGAGCCACGGCGTGCTGACGATCGCATCGGCCTCGCCGAGCGCCGCGGCGAACGGCTCGTCGCGCCCGGCGACCGGCCCGTCGTCGAGCCACGGGATCCACTCGACCCGGCCGTGGGGCGCAAGCGTGGACTCGGCGATCTCGCGGTAGCCGTTCTCGGCCCTCGGACCGACCAGCACGGCGAAGACGCTCATCCCTGCCCCCCGGTCGAAGCCTGAGCCTGATGGCTGCGCAGGAACGCCTGCACGTCGACGGGCAACCCGGTGCGCGCGGACTCGATCGCCGCGAACACCATCGCGGTGCACTGCAGGTTGTCCTGCACCTCGGTCGGATGCGTGGCGCGGCGGCCGTCCACCCAGTCGCAGAACATCTCTGCGAGCAGCGGGTTCATCCAGACGCCGCCCTCGAGCAGCGGCAGCGGCTGCACCTCGGGCGGCCCGCCCGGCCCGCTCGTCAGCAGCCGCAGCTCACGGTTGTCGAGCTCGATCGTCGCGAGCTCGCACTCCGCCCGCAGGTAGTCGTTGCCCCAGCCGTTGAGCGTGGCGGCGTTGGCCTTGGCGCCCTCGTACAGCACGCGGGTGCCGTTCTGCATCTCGACGATCGCAAGGACGGTCGAGTCGCCGGCGTACTCCCCCCAGCTCGGGTTCCAGGTGCGCGCGTACACCGTCGCGGCGTTCGAGCCGGTGAGCGCCCGGTGGACCTCGAAGTGGTGCACCGTGCCCTCGATCAGCATCGGATCGATCATGAGATGGCGGAACTCGCCCCAGCTACCGAACGCCCGGCAGTTGTGGGTGAACCGGTGGACGAGGTAGTTCAGCGGCCCGTGCTCGCCGGACTGGATCCGGGTCTCGAGGCTCAGCTTGTCCTGGTCGAAGCGGTGGCTCATGGTGACGCACATCTTGCGGTCCGTCGCCGCGAGCTTCGCCGCGATCCGGCACGAGCTCTCCATCGTGTCGGCGATCGGCTTCTCGGACAGGATGTGCAGGTCGTGCGCCAGCGCGGCGTCCACGACGGCCTCGTGGTGGGCGGGCGGCACGACGATCGTGATCGCGTCGGCCTCGTTCTCGTCGAGCGCGGCGGCGAGGTCGGTGTAGCACCGCTCCTCCGGGAGGCCGAGATGCTCGCGGGCGTTGGCCAGGTGCTCGGGCACGATGTCGACCGCGGCCACGACCTCGGCCTTGCCGAGCGAGCGCAGGTGGGGGAACACCTGGCTGCACCAGTAGCGGCCCATGCCGCCGGTGCCGACCAGGACGAAGCGCAGCGGCCGGTTGCTCACCGATCCTCCTTGGCCACGGCCTCGAGCAGCCCGCGGGCGTAGCCGATCGCGTAGAGCCGAGCATTGTGCGAGTAGCCGGGAACGATCGAGGCGTCGCCCTCCAGGGTCGGCGCGTGGTCCGAGCGCATGACCCCCTCGACGCCCGCGTCGCGATAGGCACGGATGCAGGCGAGCATGTCGGTCTGCCCCTCGTCGTGGAAGGTCTCGGAGAACTGCTCAGGCGTGCCGAGCACGTCCCGGAAGTGCACGAAGTGGATCTTGCCCTGGTCGCCGAAGCGGCGGATCACGGCCGGCAGGTCGTCGGTCATCAGCGTGAAGTTCCCCTGGCACATGGTGATCCCGTTGGCCTCGCTCGGCACCAGGTCGATCGCCCGCTGGAACGCCTCGACCGAGCCCAGGATCCGGTCGATCCCCCGAATCGGCGAGATCGGCGGGTCGTCGGGGTGCAGCGCCAGCTTGACGCCGGACTCCTCGGCCACCGGTACCACGCGCTCGAGGAACCACTCGAGGTTCGCCCACAGATCCTCGGCCTCGACCCGCCCGTAGCGCGTCGGCGGGGCGTCGGCGAGCAGCGCGTGGTCGTAGCGGGTCACCGCGGCGCCGCCCCGGCCCGGCGCGGCAACCGAGGTGCGCAGCCAGCCCAGCACCGCCATCCAGTGGTAGCAGAGCACCGGGATCCCGAGCGCTCCCATGTTGCGAAGCAGCGTGCAGAAGAGCTCGAGCTCCTCCTCGCGCCCGGCCCGGCCGAGGCGCATCGCGTCCATCGGCGGGTTGTCCTCGATCACGTCGAGGCTGAAGCCGGCCTCCTCGACGTGCTGGCGGTGCAGCGCCATCGGGCCGAAGTCCCAGGGGTTCTCGGACGCGCTCGCCCGCCAGTCGCTGAAGTGGCGCGGGAGCATGCTGACCGCGCGGTTCACGTCGAGCTGCTTCAGCACCCGCCAGAACGGGTGCGGCCCGGGTTCGAGCAGGATCTCGGCGAGCTCGATCACGGCGTCGAGCCCTGCTGCGTGCCGAGCCACGTGCGCACCGGCGCGCCGACGGCCATTCCCTCGTAGCGATCGAACACCAGCGGGGGCTGCGCGAGCTGCCTGGCGGCGGTGGCGAGACGCTCGGGCTCGAGCGAGCCGGCCACCAGAAGCGTGAACGAGAACACGTGGGTTCCCTGATCGGTGAAGGTGTCGCGACCGGAGTAGACCTCCGGCTCGCCCGGGCCGTACCACGCCATCTTCGGGCTGCGCAGGAGCGTCCACTGCCAGCAGTCCCGGTCGAGGCTCACGCTCCACGCGTCGTTCGTCACGATCGCCGCGTCGTAGCCGTCACCCGAGACGCGCGACCAGCCGAGCACCGGACGCTCCACCGGCTGTTGCTGCGCGCACGACGCTGCCGCCGGCCTGCCCGTCGAGCCATCCGCGCAGCGGACCGGCCAGCTGGATCGGCAGCTGCAGCGCGCACAGCCGTTCGCGGAACACGATCTCGAGGTCGATCTGGAGCCGGGGCTCGCCGGGGACGACCCCGAGCGTCCAGCGGAACGGCGAGTCGCCGATGCAGCCGTCGAGGCGCACCCGCGCGCGCACCGGCCCGCGCTCCTCGACCGTCCAGGATCCGCCGTCGAAGCGCTCGCGGACCGGCTCGACGAACGCGACCTGGTGCTGCCCCCAGGTGTCGGAGCCATCCTCGCGCAGGCTGAGCCCGATCCCGTCGCCCGCCAGCAGCTCGCGACCCGAGGCGACGATCCGGCGACACCCCGGTCGGACACAGCTCGACGCGGATCAGCCCGTTGTCGAGCTCGTCTGCGGAGGCCCGCAGCGCGCCTGCCGGGGCGCTGCCGGCCGGAGGATCCTCGTGCCGGATCAGCACCTGGACCGCCGACCGCGCCGGGATGCGCAGCGGGAAGACCACGCGGTTCGTGATCAGGTGCGCCTCGGGCTGCACCAGCTGGTGGGGGATCGGCGTGCCGTCGACATCGCTCAGCCAGCGGCTGCCCCAGCGATCGAAGTACAGCGACGGCTCGGTCTCGACGATGCCTTCCCAGTCGGCCTCGTCGGCGTTCAGCGCGACGATCTGCTGCACGTCGGCGGCCGGAAGAGCGCTCCGCGCGAAGCGCCGCGTCGTCGTGTGGACGACCTCCTCGCCGGTGATCAGCGCCCGACCCTGCATGGCCCGCACCGACTCCCAGGCCGACGGGATCGACGTGCCGGCCAGGATGTCGTGGAACGAGGTGAAGAGCAGGTCGTCCCAGGCGGCGTCGACCCTGCCCGCGAGCGACCCGCGCTCGTCCTCGCCGCCGAACGCCTCGAGCACCCGGCCGGCCTGGTCGAGCAGGTGCTCGCCGCGCTGCTGGCGCTGCTTGATGTCGTGCATGACGCTGTAGCAGCCGGGGAAGACGTGCTGCAGCTCGTCGTCGAACAGCGGCAGCTCGTCGCGGAACGGCTCGATCGCGTCGAAGAAGGCGTCGGGGCTGCTGAAGCGCAGCTCGACGCCGGGGAACGCCGTCCGGTGCTCGAGGATCCACTCGACGCTGTCACGGGTCGGCCCGCCGCCGTGGTTGCCGACGCCGTAGAAGACCATGGCGTGGCCGTGGCGCGGGTCCGCGGCCTCGATCGCGGTGGCGATCCGCTCCTCGAGGTCGGCGGTCCTGGCGTTGTAGCCCGGGACGATGCGAAAGCCGATCACCTCCCCGCCACCCGACCCGCGCCAGCGGAAGGTCTGCGCCGGCAGCGCCACCTGCTCGGGTCTCGGCCGGTGGAACAGGTAGCCGCGAAAGCCGTGCTCGGCCAGCAGGTCTGGAAGGGTCGCCGGGTGCCCGAACGAGTCGACGTTGTTGACGATCGTCGGCCGAGCGCCGAACGCCTGCTCGAAGTAGGACGAGACCGCGCCGGAACTGCCGCCGCCAGCCGGGCTCGGTGGTGAGGTTGCAGTCGGGCTGCACGTACTGGCCGCCGAGGAACCGCCACTGGCCGCGCTCGGCGAGCTCGCGCACCCGCACGATCAGGTCGGGAGCGATGTCGGCGACCTGCTCGTAGAGCCAGGCGTCGCCGCGCGTGAACACGAACTCGGGGTAGTCGTCGCAGATGTCGACGGCCGCGCGGAACGTCGCCACGGCCTCGTCCGAGCCTGCCTGCCAGCGCCAGAGCCAGACGGGGTCGATGTGGGCGTTGCCGACCATGTGGACGATCACGGCGCGGCCCCGATCCCGCCCGGCCGGATGGCCTTGAACCGGCGCAGCGTCTCGGCGATCGCGAGCTCGGTCGGCAGGCGCTCCATGCTCGAGGCGCCGAAGAAGCCGGCGACGCCGCGCGTGCGCTCGAGCACGTGGGCCGCGTCGCCGGGCTCGGCGATCGGGCCGCCGTGGCAGAGCACGATCACGTCGGGCTTGACCGAGCGGGCCGCATCGGCGATCGCCTGGACGAGCGGGACGCAGTCCTCGAGGCTGCGGGCGGTCTCGGCGCCGATCGCCCCGCCCGTGGTCAGGCCCATGTGGGCCACCACCAGGTCGGCACCGGCCCCGGCCATCGCCTCGGCGTCGGCGCCGTCGAACACGTACGGCGCCGTCAGCAGGTCGAGCGCGTGGGCGCTGCGGATCATCTCGACCTCGAGCGCGAAGCTCATCCCGGTCTCCTCGAGGTTCGCCCGGAAGGTGCCGTCGATCAGCCCGACCGTCGGGAAGTTCTGCACCCCCGAGAAGCCGGCGTCGCGCAGCTCCTCGAGGAACCTCGGCATGCGGCGGAACGGATCGGTGCCGCAGACGCCCGCCAGGACCGGCGTCCGCTCGACGATCGTCAACACCTCGGAGCCCATCTCCATGACGATCGCGTTCGCGTCGCCGTACGGCATCAGCCCGGCGAGCGACCCCCGCCCGGCCATCCGGTAGCGGCCGGAGTTGTAGATGATGATCAGGTCGGCGCCGCCGGCCTCGGCCGACTTCGCGCTGATGCCCGTGCCCGCGCCGGCTCCGATGATCGGCCGGCCCTGCTCGACCTGCGCGCGAAGCGACGCCAGGGCCTCGTCTCTGGTCACCGTGCCTCCCCGAGCATCTCGGCCAGCCGCTCGGCCATGGCGGTCGCGAAGGCGGGGTCGTTGACGTCGAGGTCCAGCTCGTGCACCTCGACGTGTGGCGGCGAGCGTCTCGCGCAGCGCTCCGACCAGCGCCGCGTCCGCCTCGGGATCGTGGAACGGCTGCCCGGGCGTGGCGATCGTCGAGACCCCTCGCAGCGGCACGTACAGGGCGGTCGGGCCCGTCGCCGCGTTCAGCTTGTCGGCGAGCCGGCGGCCGAGCTCGGCGCACTCCTCAGGCGTCGTCCGCATCAACGTGACCGTCGGGTTGTGGACGTACAGGTTGCGGCCGGCGAAGCGCTCGGGAACGGTGTCCCGGGGCCCGAAGTTGACCATGTCGAGCGCGCCGAGCGAGACCACCTGCGGCACGCCCGCCTCGCCGGCCGAGCGCAGGCGCGTCGGCGTGGCGGCGAACACCCCGCCGACCAGCTCGTCGCACAGCTCGGTGGTCGTCACGTCGAGCACGCCGACGAAGAACCCGGCCTTCACGAGCTCCTCCATCGACTCGCCGCCCGGTGCCGGTCTGGTGGAACACGAGCACCTCGTAGCCGCGCTGCTCGAGCCACTCGCGCGCCGTCGTGACGCAGGCCGTCGTGACGCCGAACATCGAGGCGGCGATCAGCGGCTTCGCCTCGACGACCGGCGGTGCCGTGCGGGCCATGCCGGCGATCGCCGCGGCCGCGTTGGCGATGATGCGCGCCGAGATCTGGTTGATCCCGGCGATGTCGACGATCGAGTACATCATCGTGACGTCGGTGGCGCCGACGTACGGCCGCGTGTCGCCCGACGCGGCCGTCGAGACGAGCAGCTTCGGGACGCCGGCGGGCAGGCCGCGCATCGCCTCGGACACCAGCGACGAGCCGCCGGTGCCGCCGAGCCCGACGATGCCGTCGAGCCGGCCCTCGTCGTACAGCCGGCGCACGACGACGGCCGCGCCGCGCGCCATCGTGGCCACCGCCGCGCCGCGGTCGCCGGCGGCCTCGAGGGCCGCGACGTCCGCGCCGGCGGCGCGGGCGACCTCGTTCCGGTCGATGTCGGCGGCGCGCCGGCGCGCCCTTCACGCCGGCGTCGACGAGCAGCACGTCGACCCCTTCGGCGCGAAGCCGATCGCACAGGTACGCGTACTCGACGCCCTTGCTGTCCAGCGTTCCGAGGGCAACGACGGTTGCCACGTCAGCCTCCAAGTCTCGCCCGCCTCACCAGCGGACGGTCGGGTCGGGGGACGGGGTCGATTCGATCAGCAGCCGGGTGTAGTCGTCGGTCGGGCTGGCGATGACCGTGCGCGCGTCGCCGCGCTCGACGACCTTCCCGAGGTGCAGCACGATGATGTCGTTCGCGATCTGGTAGACCGTCGAGAGGTCGTGCGAGATGTACAGGAACGAGATCCCGAGCTCGGCTCGGACCCGTTCGATGATCTGCAGGATCTGCAGACGCAGGCTCGCGTCGACCATCGAGACCGGCTCGTCGGCGACGATGACCCTCGGCCGGACGTACAGCGCACGAGCGATCATCAGCCGCTGGCGCTCGCCGCCGCTCAGCTGGTGCGGGTAGCGCGCGAGGACGTCGCGGCCGGCCAGGCCGACGAACTCGAGGCGACTCCTCGAGGGCGCTCTGGTGCTCGGCCTTCGAGGCGTACGGCTGCAGGCGCCGCTGCGCGAGCCGGAAGATGTGACCGACGCGGTAGAAGGGGTTGAAGGCCGAGTACGGATCCTGGGCCACCGCCTGCACGTCGCGGCGGAACTGGCGGTGCTCCCGCCGGGCCAGGCTCGAGAGCGGGCGGCCGCGATAGGTCACGTCCCCGGCGGTCGCCGAGATCAGGCCGAGCGCGATCCGGCCGGCGGTGGTCTTGCCGCTGCCGCTCTCGCCGACGAGCGCGACGACGCGCCCGGCGGCCTCGTCCAGGCGCACCGAGAAGTCGCGCAGGGCGAACGAGTCGGCCTGGCCGCCGCGCTGCTGGTAGCGCTTGGACACGTCTCGCAGCTCGAGCAGCGGCGGCGAGGCCACGCTCACGGCGCCACCGCCGCGTAGTGGTCGGGCCCGATCTGGCGGAGCGGCTCGACCTCGGGGGCGCCCGAGGCGTCGCGCCGCACGACGTCGTCGACGTCGATCGCCCGGACCGGCATCTCCCGCCCCGGCAGCGACGGCACGGCCGCGATCAGCATGCGCGTGTACCAGTGCCGCGGGCTCGCGAACACCTGGGTCGTCGCCCCGAGCTCGACGAGCCGCCCGCGGTGCATGACGCCGATCCGGTCGACGACCTGCGCCTGCAGCGCCAGGTCGTGGCCGATGAACACCAGCGCCGCGCCGATCGTCTTCTGCACCTGGCGGATGCTCTCGACCACCTGGCGCTGCATGACCACGTCGAGCGAGCTGGTCGGCTCGTCGGCGACGATCACGTCGCGGGCGAAGCGCCGTGGCCATCGCGATGCACACGCGCTGCTTCATCCCGCCGCTCAGCTCGTGCGGGTAGCGGTCGTAGACCTCCGGCCGGAGCCCGACGGCGACCAGGAGCTCGGCGATGTCGTCGCGCCCGCGGGCCCCTCGCCGCCCCTCGCCGTGCGCCGTGAAGCACTCGCGGATCTGCTTGCCGACGCTGATCACCGGGTTCAGCGCGTTCATCGCGCCCTGGGGGATCAGGGCGATCTGCTTCCAGCGCATGGCGCGCAGCACGTCCCGCGAGACGGTCGTGATGTCGACGCCGTTGATCTCGATCCGGCCGCCGGCGATCCGCGCGGGCGGCCGCAGCAGGCCGGAGCATGGCCATGGCCGTCGTCGTCTTGCCGCTGCCGGACTCCCCGACGAGCCCGAACGCCTCGCCCTGGCCGACGGCGAAGCTGATCCCGTTCACCGCATGGAAGGCGGCGTCGCCCGACCCGTAGACCACGTGCAGGTCCTGGATGTCGACGACGGCGCCCACGGCTAGGCCTTCCGCAGCCGCGGGTTGGCGATCTCGTCGACCGCGAGGCTGATCAGGAAGAGCCCGACGAACACGACGACCAGGAGCACGGTGGGCGCGCCCCACCACCACCACATCCCGCGCGACAGCGCGCCGCCCTCGTAGGCCGACTCGAGCATCAGGCCGAGCGTCGGCGTGCCGAACGTGCCGAGCCCCAGGATCTGCAGGCCGACCGACGCCAGGATCGCCGACGAGACGGCGCCGACGAAGCCTGCCATCACGAACGGCAGCAGGTTCGGGAGCAGCTCGAACGTCACGATCCCGGCCGGGGTCGCGCCCGACACGCGGGCGATCTCGACGTAGGGCACCTCGCGCATGCTCAGGACCTGCGCGCGCACGACCCGCGCCGTGAACGGCCACGAGAGCAGGCCGATGATCAGGCCGAGCGACTGCGCCGAGACGGCCCCGAGCACGGCGGCGATGACGACCAGGATCGGCAGGACCGGGAGCCCGAGCAGGACGTCGGAGACGCCGCGGATGCTCCAGTCGACGGCACCGCGCCCGTACCCGGAGATCAGCCCGAGCGACGTCCCGATGACGGCCGCCGTCAGGCCGGCGACGAGCCCGACCTCGAGCGTCGGCCACAGCCCGAAGGCCAGCAGCGCGAGGACGTCACGGCCGTAGCCGTCCGTCCCGAGGACGTGCCCCGAGGTGGGCGGGCCGCCGAAGCCGTAGGTGCCGAGGGCGATCTCGCCCGCGCCGACCACGTGGCGGATCACGAACGCTGCCACCAGCGGCGCGAGCAGGAGCAGCAGGCCGAGCACCAGCACGAGGCTCGGTCGGGCGCCTCGCAGACGTCCGCGCGACGCGGCCAACCGGCCGCTCGAGATGCTCGCGCTGGCCATCAGCGCCGCTCGTAGCTGATGCGCGGGTCGAGGAACGGATAGACCAGGTCGATCAGCAGGATCCCGAGCGCCAGCGAGATCGCGATCACCAGGCTGATGCCCTGGATCAACGGGTAGTCGTTGCTGCGGATGGCCTGGTAGAAGAGCCCGCCGATGCCCGGGTAGCCGAAGATGACCTCGACCAGCACCGCGCCCGACACGACGTGCCCGAGCGCGATCGTCAGCGCCGTCAGCTGGGGGAGGATCGAGGGCCGAAGCCCGTGGCGGAAGAACAGCGTCCGGCTCGAGAGGCCCTTGGCCTCGGCCAGCAGCATGTGGTCCGAGCCGATCGACGTCACCATCAGCCCGCGCATGCCGAGCATCCAGAAGCCGGTGCTGGCGAGCAGGATCGAGAGCGCCGGCAGGAAGGCGTGGTACAGGATGTCGCCGGCGACCGAGAACGACCAGGTCACGTTCGTGCCGGCCGACGTCGCGTCGGTGGCCGGGAACAGCCCGAACTTGAACGCCAGGAAGAACGACAGCGCCAGCGCCAGCAGGTAGTAGGGAATCGCCGAGAGCAGCATCACCGGGCTCATGAGCGCCCGGAGGAACGGCGGCGTCTGCGGCCACACCATGAGCGCGCCGAGGATCGAGCCGATCGCGAACGCCAGCACCGTCGTGATCGTCAGCAGGCCGATCGACCACGGCAGCGCCGTCGCGATCAGCGTGTTGACCTTCACCGGGAAGAGCGCCGCGGAGTAGCCGAAGTCGAACGTCGCCACGGACTTCAGGTAGCGCAGGTACTGGACCCACAGCGGCTGGTCCAGGCCGAGCGCGTGCCGGTAGGCCTTGATGATCGCGGCGGAGTTGACCGTCGACTGGCCCTGGGTGGCCATGCGGGCGAGCGTCGCGTTGACCGGATCCCCTGGCGCGAGCCGCGGGACGACGAAGTTGATCGTCGCCGTGGCCCAGACGATCGCCACGAAGAAGCCGAACCGGCCGAGCACGTAGCGGAGGCTCAACGGGCGACTCCGGCCGGGCGGGAGGCCCTGACGGGCGCCGCCGTGGCGGCGCCCGTCGAGCGTGTTCGCACGACCACCGGCACCTACCCGGCCGGGCGGAGCTTCAGGAGGATGTCGAAGAAGCTGCTCAGCTGCGGCTGCGGCTGCACGTACGGGTTCTTCGCGGTGGGCCAGCCGGTCCAGTACTTGTTGCTGGTGATGATGGTCTTCGGCGCCTGCGTGAGCTCGATCACCGGCAGGTTCTGGAGCCAGATCGTGAGCGCCTGGGTGGTCAGCGTCTGCGCCTGCTTCGAGTAGCCGGCGAGGCTCGCCATCTGGTTCACGATCGACGTGTACCTGGCGTTGTTCCAGCGCACGTTGTTGGCGGTCGGGTTCGACGAGCCGATCGGCGCGAGGTTGGTGTTGGTGTAGCGGTTCAGCGACTGCCAGGGCTCCGAGATGCTGCCGCACTCGAACCACGTGATCGCGCCGAACTTGCCCGGCGAGAGGGCGCCGAACATGCCGCCGAAGTCGAGCGCCTGGGAGGTGACGGTGATGCCCGCGGCCTCGAGCTGGGCGGTCAACGCCTCACGGGCGACGCCCCAGGACGCCGCGACCGTCGGAGAGAAGATCGTCAGGTTGAGGGTCAGCGGCTTGCCCGAGCCGTCCACCCACTTGCCGCCGTCCAGCTTGTAGCCGTGGGCGGTCAGGATCGCCGCTTCCTTCTGCAGCGAGAAGAGCGTCGTGTCGTACTTCTTGAAGAGCGCGGCGTTCGCCTGGATCACCCCGCGCAGCTTCGGATAGTCCGGGAAGAAGTACGGCGTCACGTACGCGGGCCCCTGGTTGAAGAGCCGGCTGAACTTGGCCTTGTCGAGCGCGTAGGAGAGCGCCCAGCGCATCGCCGGGTCGTCCCACGGCTTGACGGTGGTGTTGATCTCGAGCGAGATCGGGCACGGATCGACGAAGCCGGTCGCCGACCAGGTGCTCAGCAGCTTGTTCTGCTTGTGGATCGCGTTCCACGTCCCGAGGCCGTTGATGTTGCCCGAGCTCGAGTCGAGCGCGTTCGTGACCATGCTCTGCGCCTCGACGTCGGGCGTGACCGTCGAGTAGACCAGGTAGCGCGGCGCGGGGAGGGCGTGGAACCCGGTCTTCGCGGCCCACCAGTCGGAGCGCCGGGCGAAGACCGCGCGGGCCTGCTCCCAGTTGGTGAGCTTGTACGGGCCGGTGCCCATCGGCCAGCCCTTCGCGATGTCGAAGTACGTGAAGGTCGTCGGGTTCTGGCTCTTGAAGATGTGCTGCGGGACGATCGTGACGCCCGTCGAGATGTAGCCGGCGAGCACGTTGCCGATGAACCGCCGGTCGGACACCTTGAGGTCGATCGTCAGGCTCAGCGGGCCGGTCGTCTTGATGGACTCGACCTCGTTCGCCACGACGCCGGCGTTCAGCAGCGTGGGGGTCGCCTTGAGCAGGTTGAGCGTGTAGGCGACGTCGGCCGAGCTGAACGGCTGGCCGTCGGCCCACTTCACGCCGCGGCGCAGCTTCAGCTTGAGCTGCGTGTAGTCGGAGTTGAACGTCCCGCCGGTGGCCAGCCACGGCTCGAGCTTGCCCGTCTCCCAGTTGAAGTAGAAGAGGTACTCGAAGACCCCCTGCCGGAGCCCGGAGTCCGACGCGGTCGTCGAGATGAGCGGGTTCCCGTTCGGGATGAGCGGGGTACCCGTGCGTCCGACGTAGAGCGTCTGGGACCGGGGAAGGTCGGCGGTCGAGCGGGCGGCGCCGGCCGAGGCGCTCGTCGCGCCGAAGCACGCCAGCGTCCCGGCCACGGCCAGGAACGCGACGCCGCGATACCCGTGCCTCCTGTTGCCGGCCTGACGACTTGGCATTGAACCCTCCCCGGGGTCGACTAGCGGCTGCGTACGGCGCGCAGGATACGGCGCAGAGGCCAAGAGGTCAAACCACTGGACCACCTGACGACCTGGTGACCGGAAAACCGGTCCAGCGGGAGACCGGGAAGCGGCGGCGCGACCCTGCCGGCGACGTCGAAGGCGGCTGGCGACCAGCCGCCGGGCTCTACGCGCCCTGAGCTTCGAGGCGTTCGAGCACGACCGCCAGGTGGTCGATCATCGCCTGGTGCGCGGCCGCGGGGTCCCGGGACCGCAGGACCTTGACCATCGCCTCGTGGTCCGACAGCGCCCGAAGGCGCGCCTCCTCGGAGCGGGCGGCGTCGCGCCGGCCCGGGTACGAGAGCAGGTTCACGCTCTCGAGCAGGCTCGCCAGGATCGGGCTGCGGGCGTAGGTGCGCAGCAGGACGTGGAAGGCGATGTCGTGCTCGACGAAGGTGTCGGCGTCCACGATCTCGCGCCGCCCGGCCTTGACGAAGTCGGCCAGCTGCGTGAGCTCGAGGTCGGTCGCGCGCTCGGCGGCGAGCGAGGCCACGGCCGCCTCGAGCGCCCGCCGGGCCTCGAACAGCGCGATCAGCGACGAGGCGTTCACCTGCAGGAGGAAGTCGATCGGCTCGGCCAGCAGCATCGGTTCGAGCGAGCTGACGAAGGTGCCCTCGCCGTGACGGCTGTCCAGGATGTTGAGCGCGATCAGGGCCTGGATCGCCTCGCGCAGCGAGGGCCGGCTCACGCCGAGACGGGCCGCCAGATCGCGCTGCGCCGGAAGGCGCTGCCCGGCCCTCAGGTCGCCGGCGACGATCATGGCCTTGATCGTGTCGACGGTCTGGTTCGCGACTGCGGGACGGCGCGCGATGGCGCGGAACTCCGTCGCGGGGGCAGGGGCCGGTGGCAGGCTGGCAGGCTCTGTGGACATGGTGCGCAGCCCTCCGGTCGGATGAGGGCGGTGACTCAGCGAGTATAGCGGACAGGTGGCTTGACCACTTTTTCGGCGACTGTTAACGTCAGCTGCTCTCGCACCCGACCGGGGAGCTCACCGGATGCCGCCGCAGTTCGATCCACAAGGGGACCTGGTCGTCGCCCGCTTCCTCGGAGCGGACTCGCGGCCGTCGTGGTCGGACGTGACGTCGGCAGGCACGTTCGCGGTCGACCGGGACGGCCGCTTCGACCGCCACTTCCACGACTGCGACGAGTACTGGCTGTTCTTCGCGGGCCGCGGGGTCGTCGCCGTCGGCGACTCGCTGCACGCGGTCGAGGCGGGCGACATCGTCTGCACGCCGAAGGGCGTCGAGCACGACGTCGTCGCGGTCGCCGAGGCGCTCAGGGCGTTCTGGTTCGAGGGGCCGACGGCTCCGGGCGGCCGCGTCGGGCACCTGCACCACAGCGAGGAGGCCGGCAAGGGTCATCCGGTCGAGCGCATCGACGACGTCGATGCGTTCCTGCAGGGCTGAGGCATGGACGACCTCGCCTCGAAGACCGCCGTCGTCGTCGGCGGGTCGCTCGGCATCGGCAGGGCAGCGGCGACCCGCATCGCGCGGGGTGGCGCACGCGTGCTCGTGTGCGGCGATGCCGAGCCGGCCGTCTCGCAGGCGGTCGCCGAGCTGCGCGCCGAGGGCCTGGACGCGTACGGGTTCACGGCCGACGTGGCGCGTGCGAGCGACACCGAACGCCTGATGCTCGAGGCCGAGCAGGTCCTCGGCGGCATCGACATCCTCGTCAACTCCGCCGGCATCCAGCGCTACGGCACCGTCGTCGACACGCCCGAGGAGGAGTGGGACCGCGTCCTCGCCGTCAACCTGAAGGGCATGTTCCTGGCCGCGAAGTACGCGATCCCGTCGATGCGCCGCCGCGGTGGCGGCTCGATCGTCAACGTGTCCTCGGTGCAGGCGTACGCCACGCAGGAGGCCGTCGTCGCGTACGCCGCCAGCAAGGGCGGCGTGGTCTCGCTCACCACCGCGATGGCGGTCGATCACGCCAGGGAGGGCATCCGCGTCAACGTGGTCTGCCCCGGGTCGGTGGACACGCCCATGCTGCGCGCGTCCGCACGCCGGTTCTCGGCGGCCGGCGGCGAGGACGACCTGCTCCGCACGTGGGGCGCATCCCACCCGCTGGGACGCGTCGGCCAGCCGGCGGAGATCGGTGAGCTGATCGCGTTCCTGGCCTCCGACGCCGCCAGCTTCGTGACCGGCGCGAGCTTCACGATCGACGGGGGCCTGACCGCGCAGGTCGCCGCGTCGATCCCGGAGCGCTGACCGACGTTCGATGGGCAGCCACGGTTCCTCTCTCAACGCGGAAGAGCCGCCAGGTGCGGCGGCTTCTCCGAGGTGGGCCGAGAAGGGATCGAACCTTCGACCTTGGGATTAAGAGTCCGGCCGGCGTCGTGCCGCCGCGGGACAACCCGTGACGTTTGGCCTGCGCAGACGGCGTATTCGCGTGCCCGGTCATGACTTGCTGCTGCCCCGTCCCCCGGCGTGACGCGCCGTTCGTGAGCAAGGCGTGAGCAGCAGCGCAAGTGCGTGGACCGCCGAGCGGCAGCAGCCGCGACTCACTTCTCGCGAAGGTGAAGCGGCGTCTCGCCGAGCACGTCATCCCCTCGGGTCGCGCGAAGACCGGTACCCGTGAGGCCGGTGCCGCCGCTCGCGACCGCGATGCGGAGCGGTTGCATACGCCCGCCCAGCCAGCGTGGTAACCACTTGTGCAATCGCTTTCATTCCGGGACAGCGGCACTACCGTTGAGGCAAGCCCGAAATCAGGGGCTTAAAGCACCAAGGGCTTCAGCGGCACTGCCCGCGGCTCTCCAGAAGGGCTCGCGCGCGACGCCCTCGTCTCAACGAGAACGCTGTCATCCACGACGGCAACGATCTCGTTGCGGGCGCGCCGAAGCGGCGACGTAAGCGGCAGGCCGGAGAGCGCCTCGAGATACGGACGAACGTCCGGAGCCACGCATTTCATCGTATCGAGCGAGGATGAGTAAGGCCCCCGACCCGCTCATCTAAGCGGAATCGGGGGCCATGTGTACCAGCGGGTGTACCAGTTCGGCTACTGCGCCGTGCGCCACCACGTCCTCGAGTACCGGGTGACCGGGGTGCTCGAGCAACGCGGTAAGCCAGCACACCTCGAACTCGAGTACGCCCGGAGAGCACGCGGTCGGAAGATCGCGCGGCCGTGGTACGGTGAAACGCGTGGCGCACTCGCTGACCCGGCGGGAGCTGCTCCAGCGGGCGGGGCTGGGCGCGCTCGCGAGCGCGGGCGTGTACGGCCTCGTCGAGGAGCTCGCGCCCGCGCGCGCCCGCGCCGCGAGCGCGCCGGCGCTGCCGCTCGAGCAGCACATCGCGATCGGCCAGCGCATCGTCAGCAGCGAGGGCGTCGCGGTCGTCGTGCCGCCCCTGCACCACCAGGTCGTGACCGCGCGCCTGCGCGTCGGGCGTGGCCGCGCCGCGCTGCGCGAGGCGCAGCGCGCGCTCGAGCACGCCCTGCACCGCGTCGAGGCTCGCCACCGCCCGAGCGCCGACGGGCTGCTCGTCTCGGTCTCCTGGGGCCTGCCCTACTTCCGCCGATACCTGCCGCGGCTGCGCGACGGCCGCCGCTTCCCCGACTACCTGCCCGCCGACCTGGCCGCCTCGACCGCCGCCGGGCACCACGTCCCGGTCCTGCTCGACGCGATCCGCTTCCCGAGCGACCCGCCGACGACGCGGCTCGAGCAGAACGACGTCTGCATCGCGCTCCGCAGCGACCACCTCGACCACATCGCGGACGGCGCGGCCGGCATCTTCGAGCCGCTCGACGGCCTGCTCGCGCTGACCAGCATCCGCCGCGGCTTCGTGGGCGGCGGGTTCGGCGGCGAGCGGAGCCTGCCGAAGGAGATGGCGCTGCGCGCCGGGATCCCGGGCGCGGACCGGATCCCCGAGACGGCGCAGCTCTTCCTCGGGTTCACCTCGACGCAGCGCGCGGCGCTCGGGCCCGGCCGGATCGCGAACCTCGAGACGCTGCCCGGCGTGACCGACCAGTGGCCGCGGGGCTACTTCCGGCACGGCACCGTGATGCACCTCTCGCACGTCGACGAGGACGTCGAGCTCTGGTACGGCGTCTTCGGCTTCCCCGGCCGCCTCTGGCGGGCGACGGACGCCGGGCGCTTCGAGCAGATCCCCGAGACCACGCAGACGCTGCCCGAGGGGCCGGCGTTCGTGCAGAGCGAGGAGGAGGTCGCCCAGTTCATCCCGGACGCGGCCAGCGGCCTCGTCGGCCACAGCGGCTCCATGCAGCCCGTCAACCGGCTGCAGGCGCCGGTGCGCGACAACTACGGGACGGTCCACCCGCGCGGCACCGCGATCATGCAGCGCACGGACTTCAACACGCTCGACAACCCGTTCGCGTGGACGGCGCACGCGCGGCTCGACCGCCAGCGCGAGACGCCCTCGGCCGGGCTGCACTTCGTCGCCTTCATGCCGACCGCCGACCTCTTCCACCGCGTGCGCCTCGCGATGGACGGCCGCTACGCGGATGGCCGGGTGCTCCCCGGCAGTCCGCGCTCGGACGCGATGGGGCTGAACGCGGTGCTGCACACGACCCACCGGCAGAACTTCCTGCTGCCGCCGCGACGCCACCGCTCGTTCCCGCTCGCGGAGCTGCTCTAGCGGTCGCTAGGCGGCGCGCAGGCCGCGCGGGGGCGGCGCCGCGTACCCGGCGCGCAGCGCGACCGCGTGCACGACGAGCGGTGGCAACGCGCCGTGCGCCGAGAGCACGCCGAGCCAGCCGCCGTAGGGCGTGGGCGCGAGCAGGAGCACGTGCGGCCCGACCCGAACCTCGCTCGCCGCGCCGTCCGGCAGCGAAGGGCCGTGGCGGCGCAGAGCGCCGTCGAGCCGCCCGAGCAGCCAACGCGGGACGCCGGGGGCCGTCCAGCGCGACACCAAGACCGGCCGAATCCGATCGATGGCGATAGACGTGGACACCGCCGCGATTCTCCGAGAGCACCGTAAGCACCAGACAGAGGAACGCCTACGCGCCGGGACGGTCTGGCGTGGCGAAGGACACGTCTTCGCACGCGAGGACGGCGCGCCGCTCCATCCGGATCGCGTCACCAAGTCCTTCTCGGCGCACGTCAAGTCCTCCGGTCTGCCGCGCGTGCGCCTTCACGACGTAAGGCACACGGTCGCGACCCTCCTGCTCGAGCAGGGGATCCATCCCAGGGCCGTCGCCGACCGACTGGGCCATACCGACGCGACCCTAGTCCTGCGGACGTACGGGCACACCCTCGCCGCACACGAGCAGCGGGCAGCGGACGCCCTGGGCGGCCTGCTGACCGCGGGCGCGATCGATGCGTGAGCAAATGTGAGCAGCGAGCGGCCGATTGCGGCTGGCGAACGGATCCAGAACGAACGAAAGCCCCGCTTCTGCGGGGCTTTCGCGAGTGGGCCGAGAAGGGATCGAACCTTCGACCTTGGGATTAAGAGTCCCCTGCTCTGCCAGCTGAGCTATCGGCCCCTCGGCGCGGCCAGTTTACCAGCGACCCGGCGGCGGGCCCGGCGGCTCCCTCGGTCTCGTCGGGCAGCAGCCGCAGCGCCTCCTCGCCGCTCGCAGCGAGCCGGAACGCGCGGTCGAGCCCCATGACCTGAAGGACGTGGCCCAGCCGGTCGTCGACCAGCGCCAGGGCGATCGCACCGCCGCCCGCCCGGACCCGGCGCAGCGCGTCGTAGAGCACGCCGACGGCCGCGTCGTCCACCGCCGTCGCCGCGGTCAGGTCGATCGCCAGGTTGCGGACGCCCAGGTCGAGCAGCCCGGTGAGCTCGGCCTCGAGCTCCTCGGTCGCCGGATAGTCGAGCGGCCCGTCGAGCCGGACGAGCGCCCGCACGCCGGCGCGCTCGACCGAGAGACCCATCAGCTGCCGGTGCTGGTGCCCGTCGCGCCGGTGCCCGTGCCGCTGCTGGTCGTCGGCGGCGGGTTCAGCTGCTTCAGGAACGCCTTCACCTGCGGCGCCTGCGGATCGTCCGGGGCGAGCTTCAGGAACTGGTTCAGGGCCTTGGTGGTCGTCGCCTTGTCGCTGATGGCGTTCGCCGCGGTGCCGTACTGCAGCCAGATCCCGGCGTCCTTCGGCCGCTGCAGCGTCAGCACCTTCCACTGCGCGATGGCGTTGTTCAGGTACCCGGTCGCCTGGCTCTGCAGCTTCGTCGACTGGGTCTGCAGCTTCTGGGCCTGGTCGGTCAGCTGGCCCTGCTCGGCCTGATCGATCGGGAGCGAGGCGACGCCCGCGAGCGACCCGGTGAAGGTGCGGGTGAAGGGCGAGGCCTGCGGCCCGGCCTGCAGGAGCTGGTACGCCTCGGACTGCAGGTTCTGGGCGCTCGACTGCAGCGTCGAGCCCTGCGTCTGGTACAGCGTCGCGAGCGCCTGCCGGGCGCTGACCCGCGTCGGCGCGAGGGCCACGGCCTTCGCCAGGTGCTTGGCCGCCTGCGTCGGGTTGTCGGACTGCTCGGCGAGCCCGAGCGCCTCCCAGGCGGCCGCGTTGTTCGGCTGCGCCTTCACCTTGTCCTGGAGCGCCTTGAGGCTCGTGTCGACCGTGCTCCCACCCGAGCCGTTCGAGAACAGGTCGCCCAGCGACAGGCCGCCGCCGGAGCCGACGCCGCCGACGACGAAGCCGCCGGCGAAGACGATGATCAGGAGGACGTAGATCGTCCGCTGCAGTCCCTTCGAGCGCAGGCGCTCGAAGAACATCTGCGGCTCCTCCTGATGGTGCCTGCGGTTACCGCTCTTCTGCGGGCGCTTCTTCTGGGGAGAAGTCTGGCTGGGCTTGGTGGGATTACGAGACATCGAGCATCCTGGCGCGAGCTGTAGCGGCACGTTCGAGCGCGGTCGCGTACGCGCCGTCCTCCTTACGGTACCGCACGAAACCGGAGACGAAAGCCACGACGACACGATCCGCCGAGCCTCCGAGGACCAGCGCACCGACCGGGTCGTCCGTCGGCCAGAACGTGGAGTCCGAGAGCCGCACCGCAACCATGTCGGCCTGCCGGCCCGGCGTGAGCGCGCCGAGGCGATCCTGCCAGCCGAGCGCCTCGGCGCCGCCGAGGGTGGCCATGCGCAACACGTCGGCCGCCGTGAGGGCGCCGGCATCCTCGGCCCGGGCCCGGCCGAGCATCAGCGCCAGCCGCAGGTCCTCGAACAGGTCGAGCGTCAACGCCGACGCCGGGCTGTCGGAGCCGATCCCCACGGGCACGCCGGCGGCCCGCAGCTCGGCCACCGGCGAGATGCCGCAGCCGAGCAGGGCGTTCGAGCGGGGACAGTGGGCCACCGAGCAGCCCGACTCGGCCAGCGCCGCGATCTCCTCGGGCCCGACGTGCACCGCGTGGGCCACGACCGTCTCGGGCCCGAGCACCCCGCGGGCGTGCAGCTCGAGGATCGGGTGGCGGCCGAACGGCTCGACCTCGTTGCGCGTCTCGCGCACGACGGCGGCGAGCGGCCCGGAGCCGTCCTGCAGCATCGCCAGCTCGTGCCGCGACTCGGCCAGGTGGGTGACGACCTTGCGTCCGCTCGCCCTGGCCCGCCGCACGACCTCCTCGTACAGCGCCGCGGGGACGCTGTAGGGCGCGTGCGGCGACACGCCGAGCTCGACCAGCGGCCCGGCCTCCGCAGCGCGCGCCTCGAGCCGGGCGTCGAGCTCGTCGGCGATCTGCGCCGCCGGCACGCCGACCCGGCCGAAGACCTCGAGCGCGACCACGCCGCGCAGGCCCGCGTCGCTGGCCGCGGCGACGGCGTCCCCGCTGAACGACGCGTCGACGATCGTCGTCGCCCCCGAGCGCAGGCAGGCGAGCGCCCCGAGCCGGGCCAGCGCCTCGGCGTCGTCGCCCTGCAGGCGGCGCTTTCGCCGGATGTGGTCCGCGATCCACGGCCCGAACGCCAGCCCGTCGCCGAACCCGGCGTAGGCCGAGTACTCGATGTGGGTGTGCAGGTTGACGAAGCCCGGCGCCAGCACGCAGCCGGGAAGGCTCAGACGCTCCGCGCCGTCGAACGCCGCTCCGATCTCGGACGCGGGCCCGACGGCCGCGATGCGCTCGCCGTCCACGACCACCGCGCCGCCGCGTACCGGGTCGCCCTCGACGGGCACGACCCAGTCCGCCTCGACGATCAGCGCCACAGGGCGGGCAGGCTCTCGGGCACGTCCTCGGCAGGTCTGCGCCGCTCCACCAGCCAGGCCATCCAGATCGAGGCCTCGTAGAGCACGAACAGGGGCAGCGCCTCGAAGGTCGTCGTGATCGGGTCGACGCCCGGCAGCGCGACGGCGGCAACCGTCAGGCCGAGGATCGCGTAGCGCCGGTTCTTGCGCAGGATCCTGGACGAGAGGATCCGCAGCCGCGTCAGGATCAGCACGAACGTGGGCACCTGGAAGATCAGGCCCATCCCCGCGAGCAGCATCGCGGCGAACGAGTAGTAGTCCTTGGCTCTGACCTGGGTGTTGTACCGGTCGGCGTCGAAGCCCAGCAGGAACTTGGTGGCCGCCGGCAGCGCGAGCTCGTAGGCGAAGAAGACGCCCGCCGCGAAGAGGATCGGCACCATGATCAGGAGCGGCCACATCTTCTTCGACGAGTCGTCCGTGAACGCCGGGATGACGAACGCGTAGAGCTGGTAGAAGACGATCGGCAGGGCCACGATCAGGCCGGCCCAGAACGACACGATCATGGCCATCGTGAAGGGCTCGGCCACGCCGAACGTCGTCGGCTGCATGCGGTGGCAGTCGATCGCCACCTTCCCCACCTGCTTCACGCACACGATCGGCAGCTTCGCGTTCAGCAGGTCGAGCAGGTCACTGTGGCGCCAGAAGGCCACGGCGAACGCCACCGCCAGCGCGAGCAGCGCGATCATGAGCCGGTGTCTGAGCTCTTCGAGGTGCTCTGTGAGCGTGACCTCCTCGCCCGCGCTCAGCCGGCGAACTTTGGGCATTCCCTGTTCCTAGGAGCGCGCGCTAACGGGGCGCGCCACCGTCGGCGCTGTGCGTCGGGACGGGCGCGGCGACAGCGGCGGGCGGCGGGGCGGCCGGCGGCAGCTCCTGGGCCCGGGTGACCGGGCTGTGGTGCTCGACCTCGTCGTCGTCCTTGCCGCCGAGCGAGTCCTTGAACTCGCGCATGCTCTTGCCGACCGACTTGCCCATCTCGGGCAGCCGCTTCGGACCGAACACCAGCAAGGCGACGATCAGAACGAGAATGATTTCCCAGGGTCCTACGCTTGGCATGGCAACTCCGGCAACGGCGGGTACGGATGTTCAGCTTACCTCGCACCACCGGAAAGCGTGCGTCGACCGTCTCGGGGGATCCTGACAGACCTACGATGACCCGGTGAGCCGCGCCTCCCAGCTGCGCCTGACGCTGCTCGTCGCGGTGGCCGGCGCGGCCAGCCTGGCCACCGAGGTGACCGGGGCCCG
Source organism: uncultured Actinomycetes bacterium (assembly GCA_963794695.1). Classification (GTDB taxonomy): domain Bacteria; phylum Actinomycetota; class Thermoleophilia; order Gaiellales; family JALYLC01; genus CAWCFJ01. The sequence goes on from CAWCFJ010000003.1 coordinate 430,575, forward strand.
ACTGCTCGCGCCGTTCTTCGGCTCGTCGAACGTCGTCTGGGCCAACGTCATCGGCCTGATCCTGATCTACCTGTCGCTCGGCTACTGGCTCGGCGGCCGGTTCGCCGACCGCCGGCCGGACGAGCGCACGCTGGCCCTGGTGGCGCTGGTCGCGGCCGCCGGGATCGCGGCGCTGCCGTTCCTCACCGAGCCCGCGTTCTCGGCCGCCGCCAACGCCTTCGTCGACGTGTCGGCGGGCGCGTTCATCGGCTCGTTCCTGGCCGCCATGCTGATGTTCGCCGTCCCGGTGACGGCGCTCGGGGCCGTCTCGCCGTGGGCCATCCGGCTCGCCGTGCGGGACGTGAGCGAGGCCGGCACGGTCGCCGGGCGGCTGTACGCGGTCTCGACGCTCGGCTCGATCGCGGGCACGTTCCTGCCCGTCCTGGTGCTGGTGCCGGCGATCGGCTCGCGCCGCACCCTGCTGGCCGTCGCTGCGGCCCTGGCGCTGGCCGCCTCGCTGATGCTCGGCCGGCGCTGGCTCCTGGCTCCGCTGGCCGCGGCCGGCCTGATCCTGCTGCCGCCGGGCCTGATCAAGCCCGGCCAGGGCGACCAGGTGCTGTACGAGGGCGAGTCGACCTACCAGTTCGTGCAGGTCGTGCGAGACGGGCCGGACGTCGTGCTGCACCTGAACGAGGGGTGGGCGGTCCACTCCATCTACCGGCCCGGAACCGTGCTCACCGACGGCTACTGGGACGCCTTCCTGGCCCTGCCGCTGCTGACCGGGCGCCCCGCCGGGCGGCTCGCCATCCTGGGGAACGCCGGCGGCACGGTGTCACGCGCGTACGGGCGCGCGTGGCCGCGCACGCGGGTGGACGGCGTGGAGATCGACCCGCTGGTGACGAAGGTCGGGCGCCGCTTCTTCGGCCTCGGCGACAACCCCCGGCTCACGGTGCACACCGACGACGCCCGGGTGTTCCTCGAGGCGACGCGCGCGCGCTTCGACGAGCTCGTGGTCGACGCCTACCGCCAGCCGTACATCCCCTTCTACCTGACGACGAAGGAGTTCTTCGAGCTGGCAGCCAGGCGGCTCGGCCCGGACGGCGTGATCGCCATCAACGTCGGGACGCCGCCGCAGGAGACCGAGGTCGTGGGCCGGATCGCGGCCTCGATGCGGGCCGTGTTCCCGGCCGTCCTGCAGAGCCGCTACGACGACTTCAACTCGATCGTGATCGGGTTCAGGAACCCGGCCGCGGCCGGCGACGCGGACGCCCTGCTGTCCGAGGCCCGCGGCCTTCCGACCGACGCCGCCCGCCGCCTGGCCGACACCCTCACGGCCGGTGCAGCCCGACCCCGGCGCCGTGCTCACCGACGACCACGCCCCGATCGAGTGGCTCACCGACCGCGCCATCCTGGACTACCTGCAGGCCGGCGCCCCGGGCGCCTGAAGCAGCCGACTTCCGGGCTCGGAGGATAAAGACGGTAAAATCTGTGCCAACGCCGGCCAGGCCCGTCGAGACCCGGCTCCACGGCACCCGAGTACAGTACGAACGCGCCTCGCCGGCGCCCCTCGAACGACAACCATTCCGGCCGCAGCCTGCGGCCATCGCACGCGAAGGAAAGGCTCAGAACTCAGCGTGAGCGATCTCGTCATCAAGGGACTTCGGGCCGAAATCGACGGCACCGAGATCCTCAAGGGCATCGACCTCGAAGTCTCCCGCGGCGAGGTCCACGCCGTCATGGGGCCGAACGGGTCCGGCAAGTCGACCCTGGCCCACGTCCTGGCCGGCCACCCCGCCTACGAGGTGACCGGCGGCGAGGTCACGTTCCTGGGCGTCGACCTGCTCGACCTCGAGCCCGACGAGCGCGCCCGCCTCGGCCTGTTCCTGGCCTTCCAGTACCCGCACTCGCTGCCCGGCGTGACCGTCGCGTCCTTCCTGCGCCAGGCCATCAACGCCCACCGCAAGGGCGGCCCGGACGGCAAGGACGACCCGATCTCGCTGGCCGAGTACGGCAAGCGCCTGCGCGAGGCCATGGACCTGCTCAAGGTCGACCGCGCCATGAGCAGCCGCTACCTCAACGACGGGTTCTCGGGCGGCGAGAAGAAGCGCGTCGAGATCCTGCAGATGGCGATGCTGCAGCCGAAGATCGCGATCCTCGACGAGACCGACTCGGGCCTCGACATCGACGCCCTGCGGGTCGTGGCCTCGGGCGTGAACGCCCAGCGCGGGCCCGACCTGGGCGTGCTCGTCATCACGCACTACCAGCGCATCCTCAACTACATCACCCCGGACCACGTGCACATCCTGGTCGACGGCCAGATCGCCAAGTCTGGCGGGCCGGAGCTGGCGCACGAGCTCGAGTCCGGCGGCTACGCCGCCTTCACCGGCGAGGAGGCCAAGGCATGACGCCCCCGGTAGACGCACCCGAGATCCCGATCGGCGAGTACAAGTACGGCTTCCACGATCCCGAGAATCCCGTCTTCAAGACCCGCGCGGGACTCGACGCCGACGTGGTGCGCGAGATCTCGGCGCACAAGAACGAGCCCGAGTGGATGCTCGACTTCCGCCTGAAGGCCCTCGAGGTCTTCGAGAAGCGCCCCATGCCCAGCTGGGGCGGCGATCTGTCGGGCATCGACTTCGAGAAGATCTACTACTACCTCAAGCCGTCCGCCGGTGCCGAGCGCACCTGGGAGGACGTGCCCGAGGACATCAAGAACACGTTCGAGCGGCTCGGCATCCCCGAGATGGAGCGCAAGTTCCTGGCCGGCGTGGGTGCCCAGTACGAGTCCGAGACCGTCTACCACAACCTGCAGAAGGAGCTCGAGGACCAGGGCGTCATCTTCCTGGACACGGGCCAGGCGCTCGAGAAGCACCCCGAGCTCTTCCGCGAGTACTTCGGCACGGTCATCCCGCCGAACGACAACAAGTTCGCCGCGCTGAACTCGGCCGTGTGGTCGGGCGGCTCGTTCATCTACGTGCCGCCGGGCGTCAAGGTCGAGCTGCCGCTGCAGGCCTACTTCCGCATCAACGCCCAGAACATGGGCCAGTTCGAGCGGACGCTGATCATCGTCGACGAGGGTGCCTACGTGCACTACGTCGAGGGCTGCACCGCGCCGACGTACTCCTCCGACTCGCTGCACGCCGCGGTCGTCGAGATCATCGTCAAGAAGGGCGGGCGCTGCCGCTACACGACCATCCAGAACTGGTCGAGCAACGTCTACAACCTGGTGACGAAGCGCGCGGTGGCCTACGAGGACGCCACGATGGAGTGGGTCGACGGCAACCTCGGCTCGAAGCTCACCATGAAGTACCCGGCGGTGCTGCTGAAGGGCCGCGGCGCGCACGGCGAGGTGCTCTCGATCGCCTTCGCGGGCGAGGGCCAGCACCAGGACGCCGGCGCCAAGATCACCCACCTGGCGCCCGACACGACCTCGGTCATCACCTCGAAGTCGATCTCCCGCGGCGGCGGCCGGGCCTCCTACCGCGGCCTGCTGCGGGTGAACCCGGGCGCGACCGGCTCGAAGTCCAAGGTCGTCTGCGACGCGCTGATCCTCGACGAGGACAGCCGCTCCGACACCTACCCGTACATCAACATCGGCGAGAACCAGGTGGACATCGGCCACGAGGCGACCGTCTCGCGGATCGGCGAGGAGCAGCTCTTCTACCTGAGGAGCCGCGGCCTGACCGAGAACGAGGCGTCGGCGATGATCGTCGCCGGCTTCGTGGAGCCGATCACCAAGGAGCTCCCGCTGGAGTACGCGGTCGAGATGAACCGCCTCATCCAGCTGCAGATGGAAGGCTCGGTCGGCTAGCAGCCGGCGAGCCAGCGAGAGAAGGATCCGATGACGACGTGGCTCGATGAGCGTCGCGCCTCTGCGCGCGCGACGTACGACAAGACGCCCCTGCCCACCCTCCGCGAGGAGAACTGGCGCTACACCTCCCTGCGCGGCATCGACTTCGACGCCTACCGCACGGCCGAGGCCGCGCCGGCAACCCCGGCGGGGTCGCTGCTGGCCGGCCTGCAGACCGGCGGGCGGCTGCACCAGCGCGGCTCGACCATCGTCGAGCACAGCCTGACCGACGAGCTCGTCGCGCAGGGCGTGACCTTCGGCCCGCTCGAGCAGCTGGCGGTCGAGCGGCCGGACCTGGTCGAGCCGCACCTCGGCTCGATCGTCGGCACGTCCGACCGCTTCACCGCCGAGAACGCCGCGACCTTCGCCGGCGGCACGTTCCTGCACGTGCCGGCCGGGGTCGAGGTGGCCCTGCCGCTGCACGCGGTGGTCGAGATTCCCGAGGAGGGCGTGCGCACGGTCTGGCGCATGCTGATCGTGGCCGAGGCCCACTCCACGGTGACCCTGCTCGAGGAGCAGCTCGGCGCCGCCGGGTACCTGAACGGGGTGGTCGAGGTGGTCGTCGGCGACGGCGCCCAGGTCGATCTCGCCCAGGTGCAGGCGCTGCACCCCGAGACGTACCACTTCACGAGCCAGCGAGCCGAGGTGGCTCGCGACGCCACGTTGCGCTGGACGGCGCTGGCGCTCGGCGGCAAGCTCGGCAAGACCCGCATGGAGTCGAAGCTGACCGGCCAGGGCTCGACCTGCCGGGTGACCGGCCTGTACGCGCTGAGCGGCCGCCAGCACCTCGACCTCGACACCACCCAGGAGCACGCCGCGCCGCACACGACGTCGGATCTGGCCTTCAAGGGTGCGCTGCAGGACCGGGCGCGCTCGGTGTGGCGCGGGATCATCAAGGTCGACGAGGGCGCCCAGAAGACCGACGCCTTCCAGGAGAACCGGAACCTGCTGCTCTCCGAGCGGGCCCACGCGGACTCGATCCCGGGTCTCGAGATCCTGGCCAACGACGTGCGCTGCACGCACGCCGCGACCATCAGCCAGGTCGACCGCGAGCTGCTGTTCTTCCTCATGGCCCGCGGCTTCCCGCGCAGCGAGGCCCAGCGGATGGTCGTGGCGGGCTACTTCGCCGACGCGCTCGAGCGGGTGGCCAACCAGGACGTCCGCGAGCGCTTCGCGGCGGCCCTCGAGCAGCGCGTGGCGCTGCCGAGCTCCCTGGACGCCTGATGCGGGTCTGCGTCACCGGCGCCAGCGGCAAGGCCGGGCGCGCCACGGTCGCCGACCTGCTGGCGCACGGCCACGAGGTCGTGGCCACCGACGTGGCTCCCGGCCGCCCGCTGCAGGTCGGCGAGACGGGCGTGCAGACGATGCGGGCCGACCTGACGCAGTACGGCGAGGCGGTCGACGTCCTTTCGGGCATGGACGCGGTCGTGCACCTGGCGAACATCCCGGCGCCGGGTCTGCAGACGCCCGTCGACGACGATCAGCGCCAACCTGGCCATGAACAGCAACGTGTTCCTGGCCGCGGCGGCGCTGAAGCTGCAGCGGGTCGTGTGGGCCTCGAGCGAGACCACGCTCGGCCTGCCGTTCGACACCCCGCCGCGCTACGCGCCGGTCGACGAGGACCACTTCCCGTTCCCCACGTCGACCTACGCGCTGTCGAAGGTCGCCACCGAGACGCTGGCCACGCACGTCTCGGACTGGTCCGGGATCCCGTTCGTGGCCCTGCGCTTCTCGAACATCTTCCTGCTCGACGACTACCAGCGGGTGCCCGGCTTCTGGGCCGACGCGCGCTCGCGCCACTGGAACCTGTGGGGCTACGTCGACCAGCGCGACGTGGCCCAGTCCTGCCGGCGCGGCCTCGAGGCCGACGTGAGCGGCGCGCAGAGCTTCATCATCGCGGCCGCCGACACGATCATGGACCGGCCGTCGGCCGACCTCCTGGGCGAGGTCTACCCGGGCGTCGAGCTGCGCGGGGACGTGGCCGAGCACGGGACGCTGCTCGCGATCGACAGGGCCCGCCGCGTGCTGGGCTACGAGCCCCAGCACTCGTGGCGGGACGAGGTGAAGCGTCTAGACGGTTGGTGCCGCGAGCTGACGCCGTCCAGGGCGCCGTCTCGGCACATGGTGGCCGCGCGGTGGCGCAGGCCAGGCGGGGTCGCCTGAGCAAGTCGACGCGTGGTCGAGGGTGGGCGCGCGAAACGCGCTGAAGAACCAGCAAGTCACCCGCGCACACCCGGCCAGGGTGCCGAGACGGCGCCCTGAAGGGCGCCGGTCGTGGCATCGGCCATCCAGCAACCGGGTGCGCCCGTGGCGAACGCCGCTACGGTGGACGCCGTGCACGCCCTCCGGGAGAGCCGCCGCGACCTCACGGTCTTCGCCGCCGTGGCGGCCTGGATCGCGCTCGTGCTGCTGCTCGACCAGCGACGCCTCGCTCTGGCAGCAGCGCGGCCTCGGCGCTGCTCACCTGGGCCGGGCTCGCTGCTCCTGCTGCGCGGCGAGACCCGGCAGGTGCGGGCCCAGGTCGCGATCGTGGTCGCGTTCGCCACCTGCGTCGAGTACCTGGCCTCGCCGCTGCTCGGGGTCTACACCTACCGGCTGCACAACGTCCCGGCGTTCGTGCCGCCCGGGCCACGGGATGGTCTACCTGGCGGCGCTGGCGCTCGGCCGCTCGGCGCTGTTCACGACGTTCCGCCGGCCGGTCGTCACGGCGACGCTCGTCGTCGGCGGCTCGTGGGCGCTCTGGGGCCTCCTGCTGGCCCAGCGCAACGACGCCTTCGGGGCGATCATGTTCGTCTCGCTGGCCGGCTTCCTGCTGCGCGGGCGGGCGCCGACGGTCTATGCCGGCGCCTTCGTCATCACGACCTACCTCGAGCTGATCGGGACGCGCGTCGGCACCTGGACGTGGTCGCAGCACGACCCGACCGGCCTCTTCGGCGTCGGGAACCCGCCGAGCGGGATCCCCGGCGGGTACTGCTTCTTCGACTGCGCCGCGCTGGCCGCTGCGCCCGCGCTGCTGCTGCTCGTCGACCGCCTGCGCCGGCCGCGCGTCGAGGCGCCCGTCCCTGCCCCGGTGGCCGCCGCGTAGTGCCGCTGCGCGTTTCCGCCACCGGACATCGCCGCGCTGGTCGACGCGCCGGTCACCTACGACCTGGCCGAGAGCACCTGCCCGTCGGTGGTCACCGGGGAGCTCCTGTCCGAGGACGTCCGGGCGCGGCTCGCGAAGCTCTCGCTGGACTACGGCACCTCCCAGGGCGACCCGCGGCCTGCGCGAGCTGATCGCCGCGCGCCGAGGGCGTCGAGGCCGACGAGGTGCTGGTCACCGTCGGCTCGATCGCCGGGATGTTCCTGCTGGCCATGGTCGCCTGCGGGCCGGGCGGGCACGCCGTGCTGGTCGAGCCGTGCTTCCCGCCGGCCCGCTCGGTGCTCGACGCGATCGGCGCCGAGATCAGCACGCGTGCGGGCGCGCTTCGACGAGGGCTACCGGATCGACCCCGACCGGATCGCCGCCGCCCTGCGGCCGGACACGCATGCTGGTCTCGATCGCCTCGCCGCAGAACCCGTCGGGCGTGGCGACCGACCCCGAGCGCCTGCAGGCGATCGCCGCCGCCGTGGCCCGCCGCGCGCCGCGGGCCGTGCTGCTGGTCGACGAGTGCTACCGGGCCGCGGCCTACGGCGGCGCGGCGCCGGCAGCCGTCCGCGGCCAGCCTCGGCGGGCGGGTCGTCACCTGCTCGTCGCTCTCGAAGTCCCACGGCGCGCCCGGCCTTCGCACCGGCTGGCTCGCGGTGGCCGACGACGAGCTGCGGGAGGAGCTGCGCAGCGCCCGCTTCCAGTCGGTCATCGCGTCCTCGCGGCGTCGACGACCTGCTGGCGTGCGAGGTGCTCGAGCGGGCCGGCGAGCTGCTCGGCGCAGCGCGGCGCGCTGCTGGCCCGCACGCTCGCGACCGCTCGAGGCGTTCGTGGGGGAGCACGCCGAGGCGCTCGAGTGGGTGCGGCCGGACGCCGGCGCGCTCTGCTGCCTGCGCCTGCGGCCGGCGCGCTACGGCCAGGCCGCCGTGGAGCGCTTCCACGCGGCGCTCGCCGAGCGCGACGCCCGGGTGGCGCCGGGCGCCTGGTTCGGCGACGAGCCGCAGTGCTTCCGGCTCGGCTTCGGCCACCTGCCCGAGGCCCGCTTCGGCGAGGCCCTCGAGCGGCTCGCCGCCGCGCTCGGCTGAGCAGGGGCGCGCGGCGCGGCGCGGCGAACGCGCCGCAGATGGCCGACCGTCGCCCGAGTTCCCGGACCAGCTCGACCCGAGCCGGCACCGCGACGAGCCGTCGGTGCCCGCGGTCTGGGTGCGGCGGGCGGTCCTGACCGTGTTCGGCCTGTTCGTCGCTGGCCGGGCTGGCGGGCGTGTTCGGCCAGACGGCGCACGTCTCCCGCGCCGCCGGGCCCGGCGGCGACGCTGCGCGTGTCGGCACCGACCGCCATGCGCGGCGGGCTCCTGTTCATGGGCCTGTTCGACATCCGGGCGACCGCGACACCGTGCGCAAGCCGACGCTGGTGCTCGGCCCGGGCTGGGCCGACGACATCACGCATCAACACCATCGAGCCGTCGCCGCTCGAGGAGACCTCGCGCAACCGGCGGCTCGAGCTGACCTTCCCGAAGCTCGAGAAGGGCGACCACCTGCGGGTCTGGATGGAGTTCCAGGTCAACCCGACGGCCGTCGGGCGGGGCAACCAGGACGTGACCCTGCGCGACGGCTCGACACCGATCGCGCGCGTCAACCGCACCGTGACGATCTACCCCTAGGAGGCCGGCGTGGACCTCGTCCTGCGCGCCGTCGTCGGCTTTCTCGCGCTCCTCCTGATCACCCGGGTGGCGGGCCGGCGCGAGCTCTCGACGTTCGAGCCGTTCGACCTGATCCTGCTCGTCGTCATCGGCGACCTGCTGCAGCAGGGGATCACCCAGGACGACTACTCGGTCACCGGCATGCTGCTCGTGATCTGCACCGTCACGCTGCTCTCGGTGCTCGTCTCGTACGTCAGCTTCCGGGTGGCCGGGCTCCGGAAGGTGCTCGAAGGGCGAGCCGATCGATCCTGGTCGACGACGGCACAGCTGATCGAGCGCAACCTGCGCCGCGAGCGGCTCACGCCGGGCGAGCTCGCCGCGGCCGCCCGCCAGCACAGCATCTTCGACCTGTCGCGAGGTGCGCTGGGCGGTGCTCGAGACGAACGGGCCGATCTCGTTCCTCGAGCAGCAAGGACAGCGGCTCGGCTCAGCGGACCGCGATCAGGTCGACGACGAAGACCAGCGTCTCGTCGGGCCCGATCACCCCGCCGGCGCCGCGCTTGCCGTAGGCCAGGTCGGGCGGGATCGTCATGCGGCGCCGGCCGCCGACCTTCATCCCCTTGACGCCCTGGTCCCAGCCGGCGATCACCTGGCCGGTGCCGAGCCGGAAGGCGAACGTGTCGCCGCGGTCCCAGGAGGCGTCGAACTGCTCCCCGTCGGACCAGGACACCCCGACGTAGTGCACCTCGACGGTCGCGCCGTGGGTGGCCTCCTCGCCCGACCCCGGGGACAGGTCCTCGAGCTCGAGGCCAGCGGGCGGGTCCTGGCCGGCGGGGACGTCGACGGTCGGCTTCTCGTTGCTGGACATGGCCGCGCACCCTCTAGGTCTTCTGCAGCGGCGCCATCGTCAGGCCGAAGCCGAGGAGCTGGTCGTGGTAGTGCTCGGCGCGCTCGCGGTGACCCGTCCAGACGATCGCCCGGCCGCTCGAGTGGATGCGGTTCGCGAACGCCATCCCCTGGTCGTAGCCGACGCCGGGCAGCGTCTTGGCCAGCGCGAACGCCACCCCCTCGAACGTGTTGTGGTCGTCGTTCAGGACGATCACGTTCCACGGGTTGTCGCCGCTGCCCTCGCCCGGTCGGACGGAGCGGCGCTGGCGCGTCGGCGTGACCACGGGCATGCGCGTCCATTATCCCCGGGACGGGGCCCTCCGGCCCGTTCGAGGCCCTCCTCTACACTGCGGGACAGACCGCCATGAGCCCGAACCCGACCCCTCTCGACGCCACGACTCCGACCCTCGACGCGCACGCGCTGCGGGCCGACTTCCCGATCTTCGAGCGCGTGATCAACGGCCATCCGCTGGCCTACCTGGACTCGGCGAACTCCTCGCAGAAGCCGCGCCAGGTGCTCGAGGCGATGAACCGGCTGTACACCCGCTCGTACTCGAACGTGCACCGCGGCGTGTACACCCTCGGCGTCGAGGCGACCGAGGCCCTCGAGTCCGCCCGGGCGACCGTGCAGCGGTTCCTGGGCGCCTCCTCGTCGCGCGAGATCGTCTTCACCCGGAACGCCACCGAGGCCCTGAACCTGGTGGCCTACGCGTACGCGCGCAAGTTCCTGCGCGAGGGCGACGTCGTGGTGTCGACCGAGATGGAGCACCACTCGAACCTCGTGCCGTGGCAGTTCCTGGCGAACCAGATCGGGGCGAAGCTGCGCTACGTCCACCTCACGGACGACGGCCTGCTCGACCTCTCGGAGCTCGACGAGATCGCCGCGGCGGGCCCGGTGCGGCTGGTCGCGGTGACGCACCAGTCGAACAGCCTCGGAACGCTGAACCCGATCGAGCAGCTCGCCGAGTGGGCCCACGGGCTCGGCGCGGTGCTGGTCGTCGACGGCGCCCAGGCGGCACCGCACCGGCCGGTCGACGTGACCGCGCTCGGCGCCGACTTCTACGCCATCTCCGGCCACAAGCTGGTCGGGCCGTCCGGCGCCGGCGCGCTGTGGGGCCGGGCCGAGCTGCTCGAGGCGATGGACCCGTTCCTGACGGGCGGCGAGATGATCAACTCGGTCAGCCTCGAGCGCACCTCCTGGAACGAGCTGCCCTGGAAGTTCGAGGCCGGCACGCCGGCGATCGCCGAGAACGTCGGCATGGGCGCCGCGATCGACTACCTGCAGGCGGTCGGCATGGACGCGATCCAGGCCCACGAGGAGCGGATCACGGCGTACGCCTACGAGCGGCTCGCGGCCATCGACGGCGTCCGCATCCTGGGACCGCCGGGCGAGCAGCGCGGCGCGGCGATCTCGTTCACCTTCGCCGGGATCCACCCGCACGACGTGGCCCACGAGCTCGACCAGTACGGCATCGCCGTCCGGGCCGGCCACCACTGCACCCAGCCGGTGATGACCCGCTACGGCGTCGGCTCGACGACCCGGGCGAGCTTCTACCTGTACACCATCCCCGAGGAGATCGACCGGCTCTGCGACGGGCTCGAGCGCGTCCGCGAGGTGTTCGGATGATGGACGAGCAGCTCGCCCGCGAGTGGATCCTCGACCACTACAAGAGCCCGCGCAACTACGGCGAGCTCGAGGAGCCGGACGCCGCCGCCGAGGGCCAGAACCCGCTGTGCGGCGACGAGCAGCGCGTCGAGGTGATGCTGCGCGACGGGCACATCGACCAGATCCGGTTCCACGGCAACGGCTGCTCGATCTCGCACGGCGGCGACGTCGATCCTGACGGAGCACGTGCAGGGAAAGCCGGTCGAGGAGGTCGCCGCGATGACCCGCGACGACATCACCGACCTGGTCGGCATCCCGCTGTCCCCGGTGCGCCTGAAGTGCGCGCTGCTCGGGCTCGGCATGCTGAAGGTGGCGCTGAACAAGGCCTGCGGCACCCCGCTCCCCGAGTCCTGGCCGGGGCAGAGCGAGATCACCTGGAGTTGAGCGGCCCGCTCGCGCCCGCCGCGCGTCACGGCCAGGGCGATGGCGGCGACCAGCCATCCGCTGGCGACGCACGCGGCGCTGCGGGTGATGGAGGACGGCGGCAGCGCGGTCGACGGGGCGATCGCGGCGGCGGCGGTGCTGTGCGTGTGCGAGCCGATGTCGACCGGGATCGGCGGCGACCTCTTCTCGATCGTCTGGGACGGCGCGCGGCTGCACGGCCTGAACGCGAGCGGCAGGGCACCGGCGGCGGCCGATCCCGAGGCGCTCGACCGAGGTGCCCGGAGTTCGGGCCGCAGGCGGTGACGGTGCCCGGCGCGGTCTCGGGCTGGGCGGCGCTGTCGGAGCGGCACGGCCGGGTCGGGCTCGACCGGGCCCTGGCGCCGGCGATCGACGCCGCCGAGCGCGGCTACGCGGTGACGCCGATCATCGCCCGGGGCTGGCGCGCGAGCGCCCTCGAGGCCGGCGACGCCGAGTTCGTCGGCACGTTCGGCCAGGCGCCGCGAGGTCGGCGAGCTGCGCCGCGAGCCCGCAGCTCGGGGCGTCGCTGCGGGCCATCGCCGAGGGCGGCGCCGACGCGTTCTACCGCGGCCGCATCGCGCAGGCGATCTGCCAGGCGTCGTGGCTCAGCGAGGAGGACCTGGCGGCCCACGAGGCCGAGTGGGTCGAGCCGATCGCCGTCCGCTACCGCGGCGCCGACGTGTACGAGCTGCCGCCGAACGGCCAGGGCGCGGTCGCCCTGCAGGCGCTCGGGCCTGCTCGAGCCGTTCGCGCTTGGCCAGCTGGCCACTCCCGACCGCGTGCACCTGCAGGCCGAGGCGCTCAAGCTGGCCTTCGCCGACGCCGAGCAGCTACATCGGCGACGCGCCGCTCCCGGCCGGCTTCCTGGACGCCGCGTACCTCGCCGAGCGCCGAGCGCTGATCGACCCGCTGAAGGCCGGCAACCCGCCCGCCGGGGCGCTGCCGCGCGGCGGCACCGTCTACCTGTGCACGGTCGACGAGGAGCGCCGCGCCTGCTCGCTCATCCAGAGCCTGTTCTACGGCTTCGGCGCCCGCGTCGCCGCGCCCGGGCACCGGCATCGTCCTGCAGAACCGGGGCTCCGGGCTTCACGCTCGAGCCCGGCCACCCGAACCGGCTCGGCCCGGGCAAGCGGCCGTTCCACACGATCATCCCCGGGATGCTGCTGCGCGACGGTCACCTGCTCGGCCCGTTCGGGCTGATGGGCGGCAACATGCAGCCCCAGGGACACGTCCAGCTCCTGTCGGGCCTGCTCGACCAGGGACTCGACCCCCAGGCCGCGCTCGACGCGCCGCGCTTCCGGCTCGACCGCGACGGCCGCGACTGGACCCTGCAGCTCGAGCCCGGGCTGCGCCGCCACGAGCGCACGCTCGCCGGCCGCGGGCACCGCACCGAGATCGCGCCGGACGACGGCCGCTTCGGCGGCGGCCAGGCCATCCTGGTGCAGGGCGACGCGCTCGTCGGCGGCTCCGAGCCGCGCAAGGACGGGCATGCCGCCGGCTTCTGAGGCCGGCCGGATAGACTCTCTCGCATGGCGTTGACGGAGGCCATCCAGGACTACCTCGAGAAGCTCTACTGGTTCGAGGAGGCCGGCATCGAGCCGACGCAGGCCAACCTCGCCCGGGCCATGCAGGTGTCCCAGCCGAGCGTCACCGAGATGGTGCGCCGCCTGGTCGACGAGGGGCTGATCGAGCGCGACGAGCGAAAGCGGCTGCGCTTCACGCCGAAGGGCGAGGAGGTGGCCCACCACATCGTGAGCCGCCACCGCCTGATCGAGGTCTTCCTGGTCAAGGTGCTCGGGATCCCGTGGGACGAGGTCCACGAGGAGGCCCACACCTTCGAGCACGCGATCTCGCCGACGATCGAGCAGCAGATGCAGAAGGTGCTGGCCGACGCGACGACCTGCCCGCACGGCCACCCGATCGGGGACGCGCCGCGCGAGACGGGCGAGATCCTGGCCGCGCTGCCCGCGGGCTCGCGGGTGCGGGTGCTGCGGCTCGAGAACGAGGATCCCGACCTCCTGCGGGTGCTGAAGGCCGCCGGCGTCGAGCCGGGCGACACGATCACGCTGCACGACGGTGGAGGACGACGGCGTCATCCTCGACACCGGGCTCGGCGAGCGCACGCTCACGCTGGACGCCGCGGCGACCGTCTCGGTGGCGGTCGTGGAGCGGGGCGACGGGCGGTCCGGGGTGGCCCCCGAGATGTCCGCCGCCGCGCTGCTCAGCGGCAGCAACTGGGGTCCGACAGCCCGGGCGTGGATGGCGGCGAGTGGGCCCGCAGCCAGGGCGTGCACGGTGGCGCAGGTCGAATGGGTTCATACGACCAAGCCGCGAGTGCGGCCTGGCCGGGGCCGCGACGCCGCGCATCGGGTTGTCGGAGCCCCTTCCGCACCCCACCCGGGTGTTTCGCGCACGCCGGATCCTCCGGTACGATTTCGCTACTGCGGAAAGGAGGTGGTCCGGTCTTGGAGATTCATGAACGGGCGAGCGGAGGTGCTCGCACGTAGGGGCAGATCCCCTGAACCATTGGGAATCGCCTAGCCAGCGTTGGGGACGCCAACACGGGTGACGCGACGCCGGGAAACCGATCGCGAACTCTGGCAACTGCCCTACGAAATACCGGCGAGTTACCGGCAAGGGCCGCGACAACACGAGTCGCGGCCCTTGTCTTTAAGAGGCTCCAACAGCATGGGCGCGGATGGCTGGCGAGCGGGCCCGCGCGTCAGGCCGTGCGGTGGCGCAGGTCGTATGGGTTCAACGGCCAAGCGCCGTGCATCATTCTGTTGAGCCTCTGCGGCAGTCGGGCCGTGTGATCATCCGCCGTCGTGGTTCTCTCCGACCGCTCGATCCGCGAGGAGGTCGCTGCCGGGCGCATCCGGCTCGACCCGTTCGACGACGCGCTCGTCCAGCCGTGCAGCGTCGACGTCCGCTGCGACCGGCGCTTCCGGGTCTTCCACCCGGGCCGCTACCCGTACATCGACGTCAAGCAGGCGATGCCGGACCTCACCGAGCTCGTCGAGATCGACGGCGACCGGGCCTTCATCCTGCACCCCGGGGAGTTCGTCCTCGGCGCGACGCTCGAGCGGCTCGGCCTGCCCGACGACCTGGTGGCGCGGCTCGACGGCAAGAGCTCGCTCGGCCGGCTCGGGCTGCAGGTCCACTCCACCGCCGGCCTCGCCGACCCAGGCTTCGAGGGGCAGATCACCCTCGAGCTCTCGAACGTCGCGAGCCTGCCCATCGCCATCTACCCGGGCATGCGGATCGCCCAGCTGGTCTTCGAGCGTCTCACCACTCCCGCCGACGCGCCGTACGGACACGAACGGCTGGGCTCGAAGTACCAGGGACAATCCGGACCGACCGCCTCGGAATACTGGCGGAACTTCAGCTCCGAGTGACGCCGGCGCTGCGCGCCCGATGGGCCGCAGCCGACACGTCCATCGGCGCCCGCAACGCCTGTCTAGACGGCCCATCGCGACGCCGCGCGATCGGCCGGAGCTAGCCCTCCGACAGACGGGCGCGCGCCGCGCGCGCGAGGGTGTCGGCGGCCTCCCGGGCCTCGGCCAGCGCGGCCTCGTGCGTGGCCCACTCGCGCACCTGGCGGCGCACGAAACGGGTGCTCGGCACGACCTCGACCTGCCAGCGGCCGCTGGCCGCCCAGACGGCGCGCTCGCGCTCGGCAGCGTGCCCGCCGCGCACCCGGGTCCAGCCCACGTGACCGTCATCGCGGTTCACGCGCTTGACGTAGAACGCCTTCACCTCGACCTTCGCCAGCATGCCTTCCTCCGTGCGTGCCAACGCCTGGCTGCCAGGTTCGACGCCCCCTGGCTCGGAACCTGCCGCCGGACCGCATGCTAGAGGAGCTGGCGGACGGATGATTCCGTGGCTACCATCCGCGTTCACCCCTTGCGCGCGACCGCAGGATAGTGGGATCATTGCGGAGAACTGGGGGGCAGTTCGAACAGATCCTTTCGGCACGCCATCGCTCGCTCCCAGCCGTACGCGTATGGCCGGACGCCGCCCCTTCGTCCCCGAGGTACCCGCCTATGAACCAGCCGAACCAGGTCGCCCGCCTGCTACGTGAGCGGCGAGCGAAGCTCGGGCTCAGCCGCCCCCAGCTCGCGGCGCGCTCCGGCATCTCCCACGAGACGATCGAGAAGTGGGAGCAAGGCCGCCGCCGTCCCTCGCTGCACGACGCCATGCGTCTGGCGCACGCTCTCGGCATCCCGTCGTACGAGCTGGCGGCAGCCACGCTGAACGTCTCCGGCAACGAGACCGGTGGGCCCGAGATCTCCCCGCAGGCAGCGCGGTCCCTGCTCGAGACCACGATGCTGGTCTTCGACTGGGATCTCGACAGGCCGCACAGATCGCCGGCGCGACGGCCGACGACGTCGACCTCTGGCTGCGCGGTGAGGGCGACCTGCCCGAATCGTCGGTCCGCCTGCTGGCGGCCCGGCTCGGCCCGCGTCTGATCGACGCCGCGCGCGGCGAGGAGGCCGACGACGGCACGACCGTCGGCCGCGCCCGCGTGCGCCGCATCTCCTAGACGCCGCGAGGTCACACGGGGGATTTCGCGCGGGCCGCTGCAGCGTTGCGCTGCAGCGGCCCGCGCGTGCGTGCTACCGTCCGTCACAACGCGGGGGGCCGCGCCGAGCACCCCTGTCGTTCGTGCTTTTGCAGTCGAGTGCGTGCGGCCCCTGCGAGACCCCCCGACGGACCAGATCGCCGAGGAGGCGTCCATGGACAAGTCCATCTCGATCGTCACCGAGATCCCCGGCCCGCGCTCCCGCGAGTGGATCTCCCGCAAGGAGGCCGTGGTCGCCGATGCGAAGAGCCTCTGGATCCCCGTCTTCGTCCAGGAGGCCAGCGGCGCGACGCTGACCGACGTCGACGGCAACACGTTCATCGACTTCGCGGGCGGCATCGGCTGCCTCGCCGTCGGGCACTCGAACCCTGCAGTGAGCGAGCGCGTGCGCGCGCAGGTCGACCGCTTCCTGCACACCGACTTCACGATCCTCCCGTACGACTCGTACGTCGAGCTCGCCGAGCGGTTGACGGAGCGGACCCCGATCAGCGGGCCGAAGAAGGCCGCGTTCTTCAACAGCGGCGCCGAGGCCGTCGAGAACGCCGTCAAGATCGCCAAGGTCGCCACCGGGCGCCCGGCGGTCATCGCCTACGAGGGCGCCTTCCACGGTCGCACCCACATGGCGATGTCGCTCACCTCGAAGCAGCGGCCGTACAAGTTCGGCTTCGGCCCGTTCGCGCCCGAGGTCTACCGGGTGGCGTTCCCGTACGCGTACCGCTGGCCGTCGAGCGGCGACCCGGTCGCCGAGGCCCTCGACGACCTGCGCCGCGCGCTGGTCACCCGCATCGCTCCGGAGTCGGTGGCCGCGATCATCATCGAGCCGGTGCAGGGCGAGGGCGGCTTCGTGCCCGCGCCCGCGGCCTACCTGCGCGGCCTGCGCGAGATCTGCGACGAGCACGGCATCGTGCTGATCGCCGACGAGGTGCAGACCGGCTTCGGCCGTACCGGCACGCTCTTCGCCATCGAGCAGTCCGGCGTCGAGCCCGACCTGATCGCCGTGGCCAAGTCGATCGCCGGCGGCCTGCCGCTGTCCGGCGTGCTCGGACGGGCGGCACTCATGGACGCCCCCGCCGACTCGACCATCGGCGGCACGTACGTCGGCAACCCCGTCGCCTGCCAGGCGGCGCTCGCGGTGCTCGACGAGATCGACCGGCAGGACCTGTGCGGGCGAGCCCGCTCGATCGGCGAGGCCACCCGCGCCCGGCTCGAGTCGCTGCAGTCCCGGGTGCCCCAGATCGGCGACGTCCGCGGCCTCGGCTCGATGCTCGGCTTCGAGCTCGTGCGCGACCCGCAGACGAAGGAGCCGGCGCCGGAGATCGCGACCCGGATCGTCGAGCTGGCCCTCGAGCGCGGCCTCGTCCTGCTGAAGGCCGGCATCTACAGCAACGTGATCCGCAACCTCGTGCCGCTGGTCATCACCGACGCGCAGCTGGCCGAGGCGCTCGACGTGCTCGAGTCGGCGATCGTCGACGCCGCGGTCACCGCGAACGTCGCCTGACCGGCGAAGGAATGTCGCGCTGAGCAGCGAAAGATCGGTGAGGGCGGACCTCCGCCTTCACCGATCACACGCGGCCTAAACGCCGTGTCTAGTGCCCCATGGACGCCATCTGTCCGGAGGATTGGGGAGCTTCTGATCGGTACCGGCGACCGAGCTCGTCGCATCGTCACGCCAGGCGTGCCACAGTGGCCGCCTTCCGCGGAGCCGACCCCCTCGCGACGACGATATGCCACTGACTCAGCTCGCGGCCGTACGCCGGCTGCTGCTTGCCTTTTTCCTGCTCACAGCCATGCTTGCTGCCGCCCCGGCGAACGCCTCGCCCAGGACGGCCAGCTACGGCAAGGCCCTGCTCAGGGCCATCAACTCGGCCCGGGCCGCCCAGGGTCTCGCCCCGCTGAAGCTCGAGCCGCACCTGGCCCTCGCCGCTCGCCGCTACAGCCGGGTCCTGGCCCGCACCTCGCAGCTCTCGCACAGCGCGCTCGGCAGGGACGTCGGCCAGCGCCTCGCCGCTGCCGGCTACCGGGGCCAGGCGTTCGGTGAGGATCTCGCCGTCGGCATGACGGCGGAGCAGACGGTCTCCGCCTGGCTCGCCAGCCCGATGCACCGCCAGGTGCTGCTCTCACCGCTGTACCGGAGCGTCGGGCTGGGCGTCGCGCACGGGTCGTGGCAGGGGTACGGAGCCCACTTCGTGACCGCCGACCTCGGCGCCTGACGCACGCGGGCCGAGCCCGCCGTCACCCGTTTGGGGTGCGGCCGCGCGTGGCCCTCAAGAAGTCGCTCACGGGACCCGATACAGGTCGTGAGAAGATGAGCGACTTCCACGTCAAGAAGATCATCCTGCCGAGCGGCAAGGCCGTCGAGATCGTGTACTTCCACGCCGACGCCCCCGCCGAGCACAGCGATGTCGACACGTCCGCGACGCCCGACGCCCCTGGCCTCGAGCGCTGCCCGTCCTGCGAGGGCGACCTGGTCTACCCGGTCGACTGGCGGGAGGCCGAGGACGACCGCTGGGAGCTCGAGCTGCGCTGCCCGAACTGCGAGTGGTTCGACCGCTCCGTCCACACCCAGGACGAGGTCGAGCGGTTCGACGAGACGCTGAACGGCGGCACCGACACGCTGATCGAGACGCTCGAGACGCTCACGCGCGAGAACATGGAGGCCGACATCGAGGCCTTCGTTCGCGCACTCGACGCGGACCTCATCGAGCCGTTCGACTTCTGAGACGACTCGGCCGACGCGCGGCCTGACTAGGCTTCGCGTGTGATCGGCGAGACGCTCTCGGGCAGGTACCGCGTCCAGCGGCTGCTCGGGCGGGGCGGGATGTCGGCCGTGTGGCTGGCCCGGGACCTCGAGCTGCCCCGCGACGTGGCGGTGAAGATCCTGCACGCGCGGCGCCTCGAGAGCGCCGACGCGGTCGAGCGCTTCGAGCGCGAGGCCCGTACCCTGGCCGGACTGGCCCACCCCGGGATCGTCACGGTCATCGACCGCGGCGAGCACGACGAGCGGCCGTTCATCGTCTTCGAGCACGTCAGCGGACAGGACCTGCGGGCCCGCATCGCCGCCCGCGGCCACCTCAAGCCCGCCGAGGCGCTGGCCATCTGCGCCCAGGTCGCCGACGCGCTGGCCTACGCCCACCGGCAGGGCGTCATCCACCGGGACGTCAAGCCGCACAACGTCCTCTTGACGGAGGACGGGGTTGCGAAGCTCAGCGACTTCGGGATCGCCCGCATCCTCGAGGAGCCGTCGCTCACCGCCGCGGGCCGGGTGTGGGGCACGGGCGAGTACATCGCGCCGGAGCAGGCCGCCGGCCAGCCGCTCGACGAGCGGGCCGACGTGTACGCCCTCGGCGTGATGCTCTACCAGTGCGTCACCGGCAAGACGCCCGTACAGCGGGGCGAGCTTCGTCGAGCTCGCCGAGCAGCACCTGCGCGCGCCCGTACCGAGCGCCGCCGCCGTGCAGCCCGACCTGCCCGACCGCCTCGACGTGATCCTGCAGCGCGCCCTGGCCAAGGATCCCGACGACCGCTACCCGAGCTGCGAGGCCATGCAGGAGGACCTCGAGGAGCTCCTGCAGCGCGAGGCCGACGACGCCGGGGAGGACACCGCCGAGATCCCTGTCGTGGTGCACGCCCTGGCCGCTCGACGAGCCGACCCCGACGTTCGGCCGCCCGGTGCCGATCGCCACACCCCAGGAGCCGCGCCGCACGCGTCCGAGCGCCATCGGCGTCGTCGCCCTGCTCGTGCTGCTCGCGGGCGGCTCGGCCGCGTTCCTGCTGGCCCGCTCGAGCGGCGACCCCGGGTCCAGCGGCGCCCGGGGCGGCACCACCACCGGCACCTCGACCCAGATCCCGAGCACCGCCAGCGTCTCGCAGACGCCGCGGCCGAAGCCGAAGCCCGTCGTCGCGGTGAAGGTCGCGTCGGCCAGCAGCCTCGACCCGTCGGGCGACGGCAGCGAGAACCAGGCAAGCGCACCGCTCGCGATCGACGGCTCGCAGAGCACCCTCTGGTCGACCGAGACCTACAAGGGCACCCGCGACGTCAACGGCAAGCCGGGCGTCGGGCTGGTGCTCGACCTGACGAAGCTCTCGCCGATCACCCGCCTCCGCCTCGACGACCCCGGCTCCCGGCTGGACGGCCCGGATCTACGAGACCAGCCTGACCACTGCACCGACGACGCTCGACGGCTGGCAGGCGGTCTCGAGGTCCTTCACCATGACCACGCCGACCCGGGTGGTCCCGCTGCGCGGCCCGCCCGCCCGCATGCTCCTCATCTGGATCACCGACCTGGCCGGGCCGGACGGGGACTGGTCGGCGAAGATCTCCGAGGCCACTCCGCTGGTCCAGCAGCCGTGAGCCTGTCGCACACGCTGCTGCGCCCCGTCACCGCGCTGGCCCGGCTGCGGCCGCTGGAGCCGTACCGGACCGGCCTGGCCCACGCCCAGGACGTCACGACGGTCGTCCGGCCGCCCGCCGATCTCGGTGCGGACCTGCTGGCCCGGCTCGAGCCGCTGCGCCAGGCCCACCCGGCCCACCTGTGGTACGCGCACGAGCTCGCTGCACGTGACCGTCATCAACCTGAACCAGCTCGCCCTGGCCGGGCTCGAGCCGCCGGCGATCGACCGCCTGGTGGCCGACGTCACCGCCCGCCACCGCCTGTTCCCCGTCGAGCTGCGCGGCCTGGCGCTCTCGCCGTCGAGCATCCTGGTGCGCTGCCACGTGGACGGCGACGCGCTGTGGGAGCTGCGCGACGACCTGCGCCGCGCCCGCCGGCTCGGCGGCACCCGCCACGGAACGGTCGGCGACGCGGCGAAGCGACGGCTCGTGCACCTCAACGTGGCCCGGCTGGCGGCGCCGGCCGACGCGGCGCTGCGCCGCGACGTCCTGGCCCGCAGCGACGAGGCCTACGGCTCGTTCACCGCACATGCCGTGCAGGTGGTGCGCACCGACCGCGCAGCGACCCCGGACGCGACCACGCTCTTCGGCCGACACGCGCTTCGTCCGTAGCGGAACGGCGCAGCCGTTCCGCTAGTGCCGGTAGCGGCGCTCGCGCTCGAAGCGGTCGAGGGCCAGGTCGACGAGCCGGTCGAGCAGCTTGCCGGTACGGGATCCCGTCGGCCTCGAAGAGCCGGGTGTAGACCGAGGTCTCGGTGAAGCCGGGGATCGTGTTCAGCTCGTTGACCAGGAGCTCGCCGTCGGGCCGCAGGAAGAAGTCGACCCGGGCCAGACCGGCGCACTCGCAGCTCGCGAAGGCCCGCAGCGCGACCTCCCGCACCTGCTCGGCCACCGTGGCCGGGATGTCGGCGGGGATGACGATGTCGGAGCCGCCCTCGTCGTACTTCGCGCCGTAGTCGTACCAGTCGGCGTGGGGCCGGATCTCGGCCACCGCCGAGGCGATCGGCCGCTCGTTGCCGAGCACGCCGCACTCGAGCTCGCGGCCGGTGACGAACGCCTCGACGAGCAGCTTCGGCCCGTGCCCGAAGGCCAGCTCGAGCGCCGCGGCCAGCTCGTCGGGGCCGGACACCTTGCTGATGCCGACGCTCGAGCCGAGCGCGGCCGGCTTGACGAACACCGGCCAGCCGAGCTCCTCGCCGACGCGCCGGGCGATCGCCGGGTCCTGCGGGTCGTCGTAGGCGTCGCGCAGGGTGATCGACTCGGTGCAGGCGATGCCGGCGTTGCGCAGCACCGCCTTGCACACGTCCTTGTCCATCGCCACCGCCGAGGACAGCACGCCAGCGCCGACGTACGGGATGCCGACGGTCTCGAGCAGCCCCTGCACCGTGCCGTCCTCGCCGAACGGCCCGTGCAGCACCGGGAAGACGACGTCGACGTCGCCGATCCCGTTGGCCAGCACCTGTCCGTGCTCGCGGCGCACCAGGGCCTTGCTGCCCTCGCCGGGCACCAGGGCCGCGCCGCCCGCGGGACCGAGCTGCAGCTGCTCGGCGGCCGACTCGAGCTCGCGTCCGGCGAGCACGTGCCAGCGGCCCTGGCCGTCGATCCCCACCGGCAGCACCTCGTAGCGCTCCGGGTCGAGCGCCCCGATCACCGAGCGGGCCGAGGCCAGCGAGACGGCGTGCTCCGAGGAGCGCCCGCCGGCGAGCACGGCGATGCGGATGCGGCGGGTCACGGCGGCGGGACCGTAGCCGTCGTGTCGGTCGGCGTGGTGTCCGTCGGCGTGGTGTCGGTCGGCGTCGTGTCGGTCGCGAGGTGGCCGATCACGACGATGACCTTGGAGCCGGGCAGCACGTGGTTGCCGCCGATCGGCGACTGGCGCTGGACGAGGCCATCCTGGGCCGGGTCGGTCACGGTGGTGCTGCCGGGCTGCGGGTTCAGGCCGAGGCCCTGCAGCTCGGAGACCGCGTCCGGCTCGGTCTGGCCGGTCTCGTCGGGCACCTCGATGCGCGGCGGGCCGCTCGACACCACCAGGCCGACCTCCGAGCCCTTCGGGGCCTTCGAGCCGGCCGACGGAGTCGTGGCGACGACGTCGCCGGAGGTGACCGAGTCGCTCGGCTGGGACGTCGTCCCGCCGACCTTGAAGCCCTGGGCCTCGAGCGCCGCCCGGGCGTCGGACTTCGAGCGGCCGGACACGTCCGGCACCTCGACCAGGGCCGGGCCCTTCGAGATCTTCAGATGGATCACGGTGCCGACCGGAACCCGGCCGGCCGCCGGCGTCTCGTCGAGCACCTCGTTTTGCCGGGGCGTCGTTCTGCACCATCACGGGCGCGGCGAACTCCCAGCCGGCGTCGCGCAGCGACGCGGTGGCCGCGTCGAGCTGCGTGCCGGTGACGTCGGGCAGGTTCTTGAGCCCCTTCGACACCTTCAGCGTGACCTCGCGTCCGCGGGCCACGACGGTCCCGCCGACGGGCACCGATTCGACGACGATGTTGGCCTCGGCATTGGCCATCACCTTCTGGACGACGCCCGGCTTCAGGCCGGCGGCTCTCAGCGCGGCCTGCGCGTCCTCGAGGGTCTTGCCGTTCAGGTTCGCCGGCACCTTGACGGTGGTCGCCTGGGTGTGGGTCTGCGTCTGGGTGTCGTTGCCGCCGCCGATGAAGCCCGGCACGACGACCGCGGCCAGGGCCCCGACGGCCAGCAGCAACAGCAGGAGCAGCGCCCACGGCCAGACGGGCCGCTTCGGCGGCCGCTTCTGGGCCACGGGTCGGCGCTCGACGACCTCGTCGACCGGCGGCGCCGCGTAGATCCGGGTGCGCTGGCCCGGCGGCGGCTCGGGGGCGACGACCCGGGTGGCGGCGGTCTCGCCGGCCAGCACCTGGGTGAGCGCCTGCGTCTCGTGGGCCACCGAGGCGCCGCGGCGGACGCGCTCGAGGTCGGCGGCCATCTCCTCGGCCGACTGGTAGCGCAGCGCCGGATCCTTGGCCAGGGCCCGCAGCACGACCTGCTCGAGCGCCGGCGGGATCGACGGGTTCAGCTCGCGCGGCGGGCGCGGGTTCTCGGACACGTGCTTCATCGCGATGGCAACCGCCGAGTCGCCGTCGAACGGCACGCGCCCGGTGAGCATCTCGTACATGACCACGCCGAGCGAGTACAGATCGGCCGGCGGCCGCACCTGCTGGCCACGGGCCTGCTCGGGCGAGAGGTACTGGGCGGTGCCGATGATCGAGCCGACCTCGGTCATCTGGGACGCGCCGGCGCGGGCGATCCCGAAGTCCGTCACCTTCAGCCGCCGGTCGCGGCCGACGATGATGTTGTGCGGCTTGATGTCGCGGTGCACGACGCCGTTGCGGTGGGCGAAGCGCAGGGCCTGCAGGATCTGCAGCGCGTAGTCGATGGCCCGCGGCGCGGCCAGCGGCCCGTCCTCGGTGATCTCGTCCTTGAGGGAGCGCCCGTCGAGGAACTCCATCGCGATGTAGTACGAGCCGTCGGCCTCGCCGCGGTCGTAGATCGAGACGATGTTCGGGTGGTTCAGGCCGGCGGCCGACTGGGCCTCACGGCGGAACCGCTCGACGAACGACTCGTCCTCGGAGTAGCGCTCGGCGAGCATCTTGATCGCGACGACGCGCCCGAGGCTCTCGTCCGTGGCGCGCCAGACCGTCGCCATCCCGCCCCGCCCGACGATGGACTCGAGACGGTAGCGGCCGTCGAACAGCTCCCGGCCCGGCTCTCGCGGCAGCGCCATGCGGCGCATTGTTCCACCTCGGGTGGTGCGCCCCTGCCGCCTCGGCCTATCCAAGAAGCCCCGAGAGCAGCCAGAACACGCCCGCAGAGATCGCTCCGACGGCCGGCCACAGGCGCTCGTCGTGCAGCCGGTCGCGCACCACCATGACGGCGCCGACGACGTACACCGCCAGGCCGGCGACGCCCGCGATGCCGGCGACGTCGACGCCCGGAGCCGCCAGCAGCACCTGGCCGACGAAGAACACGGCCAGCGTGCAGAACGTGGCCACCAGGGTCGCCGAGACGATCCCACGGGTCACCTCGAGCGGGAAGGCCTTCTCGCCGACCGTCAGCGCGGCCACGAACGGCGGCACGAACGGGGCCACCAGGGCGAACGTGCCGATCCCCGAGAAGACCTGGAAGAGCAGCCCGAGCAGGGCCACGCTCAGCGGGATCGAGCCGAGCAGGACGATGCTGGCGAGGAGCTCCTCGCGGTCGAGCGGCGGCCGCCGGCTCACGACGGCTTCTGGCCGAGCGCGACCTGCATCACGTGCTTGGCGATCGGCGCGGCGATCGCGCCGCCGAACGCCGTCGTGTCCTCGACGACCACGGCGACCGCGATCTTCGGGTCGTTGGCCGGAGCGAAGGCCATGAACCAGGCGTCGTTCAGGTTCCCGTTGCCGGTCTGGGCGGTGCCGGTCTTGCCGGCGATCTGGACGCCCGGGACGGCGGCCGGCCGGCCGGTGCCCTCGTCGACCACGTGGGTCATCATCTGCGGTGATCGACGCCGCGTTGGCCGCCGTGACCGCCCGGCCGATCTGCTGGGTCTTGCGACGGAAGACGATCGAGCGGCTCGGCGCCCGGACCCGGTCGACCAGGGTCGGCTTCAGCAGCACGCCGCCGTTGGCGATCGCCTGGGCGACCATCGCGATCTGCAGCGGCGTCGCCCCGAGCCGGTACTGCCCGATCGCGGTGCGGCCCGGGTCGATCGGGGTCTTCGGCGGGGACAGCCGGCCGTTGGTGAGGATCCCCGAACCGACCTTCTCGCCGTCGGGGACGTCGATCGGCGGCACGGCGTAGAAGCCGAAGCGCTGCATCTGGTCGGTCAGCGCCGGACAGACCGGCTTGCCGTTGCAGAGCTCCCAGCCGAGCTGGGCGAAGACCGCGTTGATCGAGTGGGTCAGCGCGGTCGTCATGCTGACCCGGCCGCGCGCGCCCTCGCCGGGGGCGTTGTTGATCGGGACGCCGTACTCGGTGAAGGAGCCCCGGTCGACGAAGGTCGAGTCGGCGGTCCAGCGCCCGCTCTCGAGCGCCGCCGCGGCGGTGACCGTCTTGAACGTCGACCCCGGCGGGTAGCGGCCCTGCAGGGCCCGGTCGAACACGGTGCCCGACGAGCGCTGCAGGAAGCGGCTCCAGCGGGCCGGGTCGTTGACCGCCAGGTTCGGGTCGAAGCTCGGCCACGAGACGACGGCGAGCACCCGTCCGGTCTTCGGCTCGAGGGCCACCACGGCCCCGTGATGGCCCGTGGCGATCAGGTCGTGCTGGGCCACCCGCTGGATGGCCGGGACGAGCGAGGTGATCACGTCGTCGCCCACCGCCGTCCCGCCGCCGATGGACGAGAACGCGTTCTCGATCGTCCCCGTCAGGTCGCTCGAGGAGCCGGTCAGGTAGTCGTTGTACTCGAGCTCCAGGCCCGCCCGGTTGGCCGACGGCGACGAGTAGCCGACGATGTGGGCGAACAGGCCCTTGGTCGGGTAGACGCGCAGGTACACCTTGCGCCCGTCGCGGTCGGTGCGGATCTTGTTGCGCGCCAGGATCGTGCCGCCGTGGGCCAGGATCAGCCCGCGCTTGATCGACAGCTGGTGGACGACCTCGGTCAGGTTGTCGCGGTGGGCCTTGAGCGAGTCCTCGGCCCAGATCTGCCAGTAGCCGGTGAACCCGATGAGCAGCGCGAAGGCCAGCGCGAAGGCCGTGAACAGCCGGGCGATCTGCCGGTTCACCGGGCCCTCCCGGGCGAGCGGTAGACGTGGTCCGAGACGGCCAGGAGCATCGCCAGCAGCATGAGGTTGGCCACCACCGATGAGCCGCCGTAGGAGACGAACGGCAGGGTGATGCCGGTGAGCGGGATGAGCCGCACCACGCCGCCGACGATGAGGAAGGTCTGCAGGGCGAAGGCCAGGGTCACGCCGGCGGCCACGAGCTTCGAGAACCCGTCACCCGCGAGCGTCGCGATCTTGAAGCCCCGGTAGGTGAAGAGCAGGTAGCAGAGCAGGAGGCCGGCAGCGCCCGCGAGGCCGAGCTCCGAGGCGATCGCCGAGTAGATGAAGTCCGTCTGCACCGCCGGGATGATCGAGTGGCCGTTCTGGTACAGCAGGACGCCCTTGCCGAAGCCCTGCCCGAAGACCCCGCCGTCGGCGATCGCGTAGATCGACTGGACGCTCTGGTAGCCGGTGTCCTGCGCGTCCTTCCAGGGGTTCAGCCAGGTGTCGACGCGCTCGGCGACGTGGCCCACGGTGTGGTAGGCGATGAAGCTCGCGGCCACGAACGAGACCAGCCCGAACAGGCTGTACGACGCCCGGCCGGTGGCGATGTAGAGCATCCCCAGGAACAGCCCGAAGAACAGGAGCGACGTGCCGAAGTCGTTCATCAGGATGAGGACGCCGACGGCCCCGCCCCACACCAGGAGCAGCGGCCCGAAGTGCTTCAGCGGGGGCAGCCGGATCCCGAGCACCCGCCAGCTCGTGGTGGCCAGGAGCTCGCGCTTCTCGCGCAGGTAGCCGGCCAGGAACAGCACCAGGGTGAGCTTCGCGAACTCCGCCGGCTGGATCTGGTAGCCGCCGATCCGCACCCACAGCCGGGCCCCGTTGATCACCGTGCCGGTGGCGTACGAGAACAGGATCGTGCCCACCAGGAGCCCGATCGTGGCCAGGCCGAAGAGGTAGCGGTAGGCCTCGAGCCGGCGGTAGTCGCGGCCCCGCCAGACCAGGGCGACGAACCCGACGAGCCCGATCGCCATCCACACCGCCTGGTCGCGGGCCAGGGTCGGGTCGATGCGGTAGATCTCGCACAGCCCGACGGCGGCGAGCACCGCGGCCAGCGGCAGCAGGTAGGGGTCGGCGTCGGGCAGCGAGAAGCGCAGCGCCAGGTGCGCCACCAGCACCAGGCCGACGAAGAACCCGGCGTACACCAGCGACTCGCTCGACACCGCGCCCGAGCGCGCCAGCAGGACCGCGGTGAACCCGGCCAGGGTGAGCAGGGCGACCAGCACGAGGTTCGCCAGCTCGCGGTTGCGCGGCGTGCGCAGGCGCGAAAGGACGGCAGCCATCTACCCGGAGGTTATGGTTGGTTCTTCTCGAGCGCCTTGACCTCGGCCAGCGCGTCGGCCCTGCTCTGCAGCTTGTGGTCGAACAGGTCGTGGCGCTTCTTCGCGGTCAGCTGGGCGGCGTACAGCGTCGGGCTGGTGTAGATCTTGCGGTACAGGGTGTGGTCCGAGGTGAGCTCGAACGGCACGCCCTCGTACACCGCCACCCGGCCGGTCGCGGGGTCGAGTCCGACGAAGTGGGCCCGGCGAAGCCCGACGATCGAGCCGATGACCGCAGCGGCGGCCAGGATCGCGATGATCAGCAGGATCACCAGCGGCTTGACGACGGAGCGCCGCTGCTGGGGCTCGTCGAGGTCGTCCGGCAGGATGTGCGTCCGCTTGATGACCGGCTGGATCGAGGTGACCGGCGTGCGTGCCGCCGGCGGAGGCAGGGGCGGCAGGGGCGCCTCGATCGCCGGCACCCGGTCGGCCTCGGTCAGGGTGTCGGGGTCGACCCGCGGGGTCTCGATCTCGGCGGTCGGCCGCTCGACCCGCGGCACCGCGGGCACCGCCGGTGCCCACGCGGAACGCGACCATCGTGATGTTGTCGTCGCCGCCGGCGTCCAGCGCCTGCTTGACCAGCTGCTCGAGGATCGCCCGCAGGGGCTTCTCCTGCTGGACGGTGGCGGCGATCGCCGCGTCGTCGACCATGTCGGTGAGGCCGTCGGAGCACAGCAGGTAGAGGTCGCCGTCCTCGGCCTCGATCTTCCAGGTGTCGACGTCGACGTCGTCGGTCGCCCCGAGCGCGCGGGTGATGACCGAGCGCTGCGGGTGGCTCCCCGCCTCCTCGACCGTGATCCGGCCCTGGCGCACCAGCTCGCCGACCAGCGAGTGGTCGCGGGAGATCTGCTGGAACTGGCCGCGCCGCAGGAGGTAGGCGCGCGAGTCGCCGACGTGCCCGAAGGCCACGCACTCGCCCTCGACCAGGGCGGCGGTGACGGTCGAGCCCATGCCGGCGGTCTTGGGGTCGCTGCGGCCGCGCTCGACGACCCGGCGGTTGGCCTCGCTGATCGCGCCGCGCAGCCGGTCCTCGGCGCCGCCGTCGTCGGGGAACGAGGTGAAGGCCTCGATGGTCAGCCGCGAGGCGACCTCCCCGGCCTGGGCGCCGCCCATCCCGTCGGCCAGCACGAACAGCGGGGGCTCGACGATGTACGAGTCCTCGTTGTTGCGCCGCACCCGACCGGTGTTCGTGATGTCGGCGAACTCGACGATGTGCAGCGCTGTCATTCCTCGTAGCGAAGCTCGGTCTCGCCAACGCGCAGCTCGTCGCCCGGCCGCAGCCGGTGCTCCGCGACGATCGCCTGCCCGTCGACGTGGGTGCCATTGGTGGAGCCCAGGTCCCGAACATAGCGTGCCGCGTCCCGTGCGAACACCTGAGCGTGCCTCGAGGAGGCGTACGGATCGTCGCCCAGCGGCACCTCGCAGTCCTCCGCGCGGCCGAACGTGACGGTGTCGTCGAGGCGGACGACGGTGCCCGGCGGGTAGGTCGGGCTGGACAGGACGAGCAGCCGTGGACCCGGCCCGGCCGACGCCGGCATCGCCGCTGCGGCGCGTCCGAGCCCGGCGGCCTCGGCGGCGGCAGCGCCCAGGATCATCGACTCCTGGGGCGCGCGCAGGTCGCGCACGCTGAGGCGGATCACCCGCCACACGAACAGGTACAGGACGACGAGGAACGCCACCTTGAGCACCAGCAACAGCTGCTCGGTCATCGCAAGGTCGCCTTCGATGGTCGGTGCCGCGGCCCGGCGCGGTTCAGGGCACCGAATCGGCACACTGGCGGCCGCGCGGTGGCGCAGCCCAGGCGGGTCTGCCTGGGCAAGCCGCTGCGTGGACGAGGGTGTGCGCCACGAAACGAGAAGCGCACCGCACCGCTCACGGCGCACACCCGGCCCAGGATGTCCGAGGCGGCGTCCTGAACGGTGTCAGGTCGTGGCATCGGCCATCTACGGCGTGCTGCGCTCGAGGACGAGCGAGGTGGTGCCGATCGTGATCGTGTCGCCGGGGGTGAGGGCCTGCTCGCGGATGCGCTTGCCGTTGACGGCCGTCCCGTTGGTCGAGTCGAGGTCGACGATCGTGACCGCGTCACCGCGGCGGCGCAGCTCGGCGTGGCGGCGCGAGGCGTTGGCGTCGTCGACGACGAGGTCGCAGCCGGACGAGCGGCCCAGGACGAGCGTGCCGACGTCGAGCGGCACGCGGCGGCCGTCGATCAGCAGGGCGAGCTCGGCACCGCCGGCCGCGGCGGCCTCCGCGGCCGAGAACTGGACGGTGGAGGAGTCGACCGCGGGCACGGGCACGGGCTCCACGGCAGGCAGCGGCGGCGGCAGGGGCGGCGGGATCGGCGCCTCGACGGTCGGCTTCGCGGCCCGGACGGCCGGCGACTCGGGCTCGGGCGCGGGCGGCGGCTCCACCACCGGCAGCTCGGGCTCCGGCTCCGGCTCGGGCTCCGGCTCCGGCTCGGGCTTCGGGGCCACGGCCGCAGGCTCCTCGGCCGGGGCGGCCTCCGGGGAGACGATCTCGCAGGCGATCCCGAACTCGCCGACGGACAGGCGCTCGTCGGTCTCGAACAGCACCCGCGGCCTGGAGTTCAGGACGTAGCCCTCGCGCCGCGCGTGCTCGGCCAGGTAGACGGCGAGCTCGGTGCGCAGCGAGGCCTCGTACTCCGAGAAGCGGCCCCGGTCCTTCGGGCTCAGGAAGACGGTGTACTCGTTCGGCGCGTACACCTGCGACACCGAGACCACCTTGCCGTCCTCGAGCTCCTTCGCCAGCTTGCGCGCGATCTCGACCGGCTCCACGTTGGCACGGAAGGCACGTCCGAAGGTACCTTCGAACGCTCCCTCGATGCGGGACTCGATGCTGCGCAGGATGCCCATGGCGGGTGTGGGGGCCCGCACTGAGCTAGACCTCCTGGCGGGCCTGGCTTCGGAGATCCGTAGCCAGGAAGATCACTATACCGAGGAGCCACGGCGCGGCGACCGAGGCGTAGACGGGCTCGACGGGCCGTCCGGCGAGCGCCGGCAGGAGCGCCTGGCCGGCCATCACGAGGCCCAGCCAGAGGGCCAGCGCCATGCCCCGGAAGCGCGGGCCGAGCCGCAGCACCAGCGGCCAGGCGACGGCTGCGGCGCTCCAGACGGCGATCTGGGCGGCGAGCGGCGCGCCGCCGGCCGTCACCAGGTAGCGGGCCACCGCGAGCACGTCCGAGGAGCCGGCGAGCGGGGCGGCGGCGGACGGCCCGGCGTGCCACAGGGCGGCCGTGACGGCCCCGGCAGCGCCGGTGAGCGCCCGGGCCAGGGGTCCGCGGGTGCGTCCCGCGACGACCAGGTAGGCCGGCCAGGCGAGGGTCGCGGCGGCCACCGGCGCGAGCGCCGGCAGCAGCGCCCTGCGGCCGGCGCCGGCACAGGTCACGAGCCAGGCGGCGCCGAGCAGGCCGAGCGTCCAGGCGAGGCCCGAGGACAGGTTGCCGAGCATCGGCACGGCGGCCGCGACGACCAGCGCGGCGGCCGTCCAGGGGGCCAGGAGGCCCGCCAGGGCGGCGAAGGCGACCAGCGCCGGGATGAAGGTCGGCGGCCAGAACGGCATCACCCGGGTGACCGCCAGCATCGCGCCGCCGGCGAGCACCGCCGGTCCGAGCCTGACGGCCACGGCCTCGGCGCGCTGCACGAGGTCGGTCGGGACGTGCGCCGCGACCAGCCCGTCGCTGCCGGCACGCAGGCCGGCGCCGACGCTGCCGGCGACGTCGCGGGCCGAGCGGCGCTCGGGCCGCGGCAGCTCGCGCAGCGAGATCACGTTCGACGGCGGCAGCTCCGGCTCGGGAGCCTTGACCGGCCGCAGCTTCGGCGTCGGCCTGGGCTTGGGAGCGGACTTGGGGGCGCGCTTCGGGTCGGCGGCCTCGGCCGCGCGCGCGTCGAGCTGGGCACCGCCCGCCTGCAGCGCGTCACGCATGGCCAGCGCCGTCGGGCGCCGCCTGGGATTCGCCGAGAGCGCCCGCATGCAGGCGTTGACGACGCCCTTCGGCAGGTCGGAGCGCACGTCTCCGAGCGGGCGGGCCCTGGCGGCGTGGCGCTCGAGCAGCTCGTCGGGCGTGCGGGCGCGGAACGGGTTCGCGCCGCTCAGCGCCTCGTAGACCAGGACGCCGGCAGCCCAGACGTCGGCCGGCGCCGCCGGGCGCTCGCCGCGGCAGGCCTCGGGCGCCATGTAGGAGAGGGTGCCGAGCAGCCGGTCGTCGACCGTGGCGTCCGGATCGGCCAGCGCGGCGATGCCGAAGTCGGCGAGCTTCACCGTGCCGTCCCGCCCCAGAAGGACGTTGGCCGGCTTGACGTCGCGGTGCACGACCCCGCGGGCGTGGGCGTGGGCCAGGGCGTCGCAGACGGCCGCCAGCACGCGCACCCGGGCGGCGTCGCCGAGGGCCCGGTCGCGCAGCGCCGCGGCCAGGTCGCCGCCGTCGACGAGCTGCGAGATGACGTACACGTACTCGCCGTCCTCGCACAGCTCGAGCAGCTCCACCACGTGCGGATGCTCGAGCCGCTGGCCGACGGAGGCCTCGCGCCGGGCGCGCTGGCGCAGGGTCGCGTCCTGGGGGATCGCCTTGACCGCGACCTCGTGGCCGCGCCCCCGGTCGAAGGCCCGGAACACGGTGCCCGTGCCGCCGATCCCGAGCACCGAGAGAACCTCGAAGCGGTCGAGGATGACCCCGGAGGGGAACAGCGCGGGCGCCCCGTGCAGGCCCGCGCTCACGGCGCTCCGGCCCGGTTGCGCGCCGGGGTGCGTCCGGAGCCGCGTGTTAGGATCGTGCGATCTTGAGGCGGCCGCTGCGTCATGAACCGTTCGTCGGGCCACCCCGAGCGACGCATGCCGGCGCGGTGGACCTGCCCGAGTCTTTCCGCGGCTCGCCGCGCTGTCCTTCATGACGCTGTCCTTCTTCGAGGAGTTCGACTTCGACGACGCGGCCGAGACCGAGCCCCAGCGTCCAGCGAAGGGTCGCCGCGGCCGCGGCGAGGGCGGAGGCGGTCCGAGGCGGCCGGGAGGCGACGTCAAGTGGCAGCGCCTGCTGCCGGTTGCCGGCGGCATCATCCTGGTCCTGGTCATCGGCTGGCTCCTGCTCGGCGCCTGCGGCTCGAGCAGCGGCCCGTACAAGGACTACGTGGGCAAGGTCAACGTCGTCGTCGAGCAGTCGAACGCGATCGGCCGCCAGCTCGACGACGCCCTGAACAACGCCGACCAGACCCAGACGGGGCTGATCAACGCGGTGAGCTCGCTCGAGACGAAGCAGCGCGACGTCCAGCAGAGCGCCGAGCAGCTGAAGGCGCCGAGCAAGCTGCGCGACGAGCAGGCCTGGCTCGTGGCCGCGATGCAGTACCGCACGCAGGGGCTCGGCCTCCTCAAGGAGTCCCTGGCCACGGCGCTCGCGCCCAAGAAGGTGACCGAGCAGGACGCCGAGGCCGTCTCCCAGGCCTACCAGCGGCTCCTGGCGAGCGACGTCATCTACTCGGACTCGTTCCAGGAGCCGACGCGCCAGGTGCTGAACGCAGCAGGGCGTCAAGGACGCCGCGGTGGCCGACTCGAAGTTCGCCCTGAACCCCGAGCTGGTGGCGCCGGCGAGCATGCTCAGCGTCCTGCAGCAGATCAAGACGACCGGCGGCGCGAGCCAGCCCGGCGGGTCGTGCCCGGGCGCCAACGTGGCCGTCGGCACGGCGCTCGTGAGCGTCGAGTACATCCAGCCGTCGGGCGAGAAGAAGCGCCTCACCCCGGGCGCGGTGACGACCGTCTCGGGCACCGACAACCCGCGCTACGTGGTCACCGTGAGCAACCCGGGCGACATCCGGGTCTCGAACGTGCAGGTGCGGCTCGTGGAGTCTGCGCGCTCCGGCGCCGCCGTGCCGCCGCACGTGAAGACGATCCCCGCGATCGAGCCGGGCCACTCGGCCACCGTGACGATCACCGCCGCGACGCCGCAGTTCACCAAGCCCGAGACCATCAAGGTCGAGGTCGTGCCGGTGCCCTGCGAGACCAAGAAGGACAACAACTCGGCGACCTACAAGGTGCAGTACGAGCTCCAGTAGGGGCCGATCGGGCTGAAGGTGATCGGGCGCCCGCTGCGTAGATTGCGTGCGTGGATCTCGGCGACACGACGACCCTCATCGCGCTCGGCGCTGCCGTCGGCGCGGCCGTCGACCTGGTGCTCGTCGTGTGGCTGCTCGTGTGGACGCGCCGCATCCGCCGCTCGCAGCGGGCCCTGCTGGCCGGCGAGAACGCCGACCTGGTGGAGTTCGCCGTCGGCATGCAGGCCCGCCAGGAGCACGTCGAGAAGGTCGTCGCCGAGGCCCAGCAGGCGCTCGCGGCCGCCAGGCTGCGGATCGACCAGTGCTACTCGCGCCGGGCCATCGTCCGCTACGACGCCCTGAACGACGCCGGCGGGCGCCAGTCGAGCTCGATCGCGCTGATCGACGAGCACGGCACCGGGATCGTGGTCTCGGCGATCCAGGACCGGGCCTACGCCCGGGTCTACGTGAAGGACGTGGCCGCCGGCAAGGCGACCGACGTGGCCCTCTCCCCGGAGGAGACCCAGGCCGTGTCGACAGCCCTCGCCATGCCACGGACTCCGTCCTAGACTTCGCAGCATGTTGGGGTTCGAGAAGGTCCACATCCGCGCGATGCGGCACGACGACGAGCCGCACCTGTTCCTCCTGGCCGAGGAGTGCTGCGCTCCGGGTCAGCTCGCCGCCGACGAGACCGTGGGAGCGCTGGCCGCCTGCAACGTGTTCGTCGCCGAGCACGACGGCGAGGTCGCCGGCTACGTCGCGCTGGCCGAGCGATCGGGCAGACGTCGTCATCCGCCAGCTGCTGGTGGCCACCGGCCACACCGAGCGCAAGGTCGGCGACCAGCTCTGCGACTGGGCCGAGGGCTACGCGGTGAGCGGCGGCTTCGACCGGCTGCGCGTCGACGCCTCCGGGCAGGATCAGACGGCGCGGGCGTTCTACACGCTGCGGGGCTACGTGCCCGTCAAGGACGGCTGCCTCGAGCTGCGGCTGCCGTCGCTCGCGAACGCCATCGACTGAGCAACGGCGCAGCTCCCACCGTCGCACGGACGAGTGACTGCCCGCGGAACCCGCTGCTATCCTGGCTTCGAGGTTCCACTTTCGACTCGCGAGGCCGCATGGCCCAGCACGTGCTCGTCCTGAACGCCACCTATGAGCCACTCAACGTGTGCTCGGTGCGGCGCGCGTGCGTCCTGCTCCTGAAGGAAAAGGCCGAGGTCGTCGTCGCGTCGGATCGCGAGATCCGCTCAGCATCAGCAACCTTCCCGCACCCGACGGTCATCCGCCTGACGACCTACGTGCGGGCGCCGCGGCTGTACGCGCGCAAGATCACGCGCAAGGCGGTCTTCGCCCGGGACGGCTGGTCCTGCCAGTACTGCGGCGCGACGTCGCGGCTGACGGTCGACCACGTCGTGCCCCGCTCGCGCGGCGGCGGCACGAGCTGGGAGAACATGGTGACCTCCTGCGCGCCGTGCAACCTGCGCAAGGCCGACCGGCTACCGCACGAGGTGGGGATGCTGCCGCGCACGCGTCCGCGTCCGCCCGCCCCGCTGGTGTTCATCACGCTGGCCGCGCCCGAGGTGCATCCCGCGTGGGAGCTGTACCTGGGCCCGTCCGGGCACCGGCTGAAGACCGCCGCGACGACCTAGTCGCGTCTCAGCGCTGCCAGGCGCCGGTCGGGCTGGAAGCGCCCCAGCCCGGGTCCTTCGTGGAGTCGACGCTCCCGTCGAGCGTGCGCCACGAGGTGGCGTCCGTCCAGGTCGACTCACCGCTCCGGACCGAGCAGCGTGTCGGCGCCGACGGCGGTCACGCTGAGCAGGACCGACGTTCGCTCGCCGAGTGGTGTCCGGGTCTTGGCCACCTACGCACCGTAGCGGTCCTGTGCAGAAGTTGCCTCATCCTGCAGGCGACCGTCTACCGTTCGCGCGTGGACGACACCGCCGCCCGCCATCTGCGCCTGCTCTCGGACGTCGTCGCCGCCGTCACGGCGACCCTGGACCTCGACGAGACGCTGCAGCGCGTGGCCACGACGATGGCCAGCGCACTGCAGGCCGACGCGTGCTTCGTCTACGTGCTCGACGAGCACCGCGACGAGCTCGTGCTGGGCGCCTCGGTCGGCGTCGTGGTGCTGGGCCCGGAGGCGCCGCGCATGAAGGTGGGCGAGGGCCTCACGGGCGTTGCCGCCCGGGCCCGCTCGCCGCTCGCGATCGAGAGCGACGCCAAGCGCGACCCGCGCTTCAAGAGCTTCTCGAACCTCGACGAGGACGCCTACGAGTCGTTCCTGGCGGTGCCGATCCTGGCCCGCGAGCGGCTCGTCGGAGCGCTCAACGTGCGCACCCTGATGCCCCGGCCGTGGACGCCGGACGAGGTCGAGCTGGTGGCCACCATCGCCTCCCAGGTCGGCCAGGCGATCGAGAACGCCAAGCTGTACGGCCGCTCCCGCCAGCGGATCGCCGAGCTCGAGGCGCTCGACCGGATCGCCCGCAGCATGCTCGCCCCGCTCGACCTCGACGAGGCCCTGCGCGACGCCCTGACCACCGCGGCCCACGCCGCCCGGGCCGACCTCTGCGCCATCGCGCTCTCGCCGGCGCCCGGCGCGCCGCTCGAGATCGCCTACCGCTCGAGCGACGCCGGCCCGCCGGACGACGTTCTGGCCGACGCCGCGAGCCGCGCGCCGCACGACGCCCCGGGCCTGCTGGCGGTGCCGCTCGAGACCCGCCGCGGCCGGCTCGGCGCCCTGGTCTGCGCCCGTCCGCAAGGCCAGCCGTTCACCCGGGCCGACCGGGCCCTGATCCGCTCGATCGCCGCCCAGACCGCGTCGGGCGTGGCCGGCGCCCGCGGCGCGATGCGCGGCCTGCTGGCCCAGGAGATCCACCACCGGGTCAAGAACAACCTGCAGACCGTGGCCTCGCTGCTGCGGCTCGCGGCGAGCAGCGGCGCCGACCCGCACCGGGCCCTGCGCGACAGCGTCAGCCGGGTCCTGTCGATCGCCGAGGTGCACGACCTGCTCACCTCGACCCGCGAGGACGACGTCGACGGCGCGGACCTCGTCCAGCGCCTCGCCGACATGCTGCGCCAGACCCTCGGCGCCCAGGGCGTGCGCTCGGAGCTGATGCCGGTGGTGCTGCCGTCGGCCCGGGCCACGGCGCTGGCGCTGGTGTTCTGCGAGCTCTTCTCGAACGCGCTCGAGCACGGCGGCGGGGACGTCGAGGTCACCCTCGAGCGCAGCAACGGCTTCGCCGAGCTGAGCGTGCGCGACCACGGCTCCGGCCCGTCCACCGTGCCGGCCCAGGGCCGCGGCCAGGGCCTGTCGATCGCCCGGGCGCTGGCCGAGTCCGACCTGGCCGGCTCGCTGGACTTCGGCGACGCCTCGCCGGGCGTCCGCGGCGTCGTCCGCTTCCCGCTCTCCTGGGAGGGTGCGTGAGAGTCCTGATCTGCGAGGACGAGACGATCATCCGCCTCGACCTGCGCGCCATCTGCGAGCGCGCCGGGCTCGAGGTCGTGGGCGAGGCCCGCGACGGGGTCGAGGCGTTGCGTCTGGCCGCCGAGCTCGAGCCCGACATCGTCGTCATGGACGTGCAGATGCCGAAGCTCGACGGGATCGAGGCTGCCCGCCAGCTGCTCGCCGACCGCCCCGTGCCGATCGTGATCGTGACCGCGTTCCCGCAGGAGGAGCTCGTGCGCCGGGCCGTCGAGGCGGGCGTCTTCGGCTACCTGGTCAAGCCGTTCCGGGAGAACGACGTCCTGCCGGCGATCCACGCCGCCCGGGCCCGCTTCGAGGAGCTGCAGGCCGTCCGCGCGGAGGCGAGCTCGCTGTCCGAGGCGCTCGACAGCCGGAAGCTGGTCGAGCGGGCCAAGGGCATGTTGATGGCCCGCGAGAAGATCACCGAGGAGGAGGCCTACGGCCGCATCCGGCGGGCCTCGCAGCGAACCGGAAAGCCGATGCGCACCATCGCCGAAGCCGTCATCGAGACCCTCGGAACCCAGGCGGGCACGTGAGATCGCCGTACGCCCTGCTCGGCGCCACGATCGCGCTGACCGTCGTCGCCGGCATCATCCACCTCACCGTCAGCGACACCGCCGGCACGTTCGCCAGCGCGATCCCGCTGCTCCTGGTGGCGCCATTGATCGCGGTCGGCACCGACAACCTGGCCGGCCGGCTCTCGCCGAGCGTGGTCGGCATCGTGCAGTCGGCGTTCGGCAACGTGGCGGAGCTCGCGCTCACGATCGTTGCCCTGTCCTCCGACCTGCCCGACGTGGTCAGGGTGGCCATCGCCGGCTCGATCCTGGGCAACGCGATCCTGCTCGGCGGCGTGGCCGGCCTCGCACCCACGATCCGCTCGCGCGGCCGCGAGCTCCTCTCGCTGCAGTTCGACCGCCGGCTGTTCTCGGGCATCGCCACGCTGGCGGTCATCGCGGTGGTGCCGATCGGTCTCCTGAGCTTCCCGACCGGAGACGTGCTCACGCCCGGCGACCGCGTCGAGGTCTCGCTGTTCGCCGGCGTCGCCCTGATCGTGCTCGGCGTCTTCTTCATCTACACGGAGCTGCAGAGCCCGCACCGGCCGGCCGAGACCGAGCCGCATGCGCCGCACACGCTGTCGCTGCGCATGGCCTGCGTCTTCCTGGCCACCGGCGGCGTCGTGGCCGCGCTCACGTCGGACTGGTTCGTGGCCGGCTTCGAGCCCGCGGCCGAGAAGATCGGCATCCCGGCGACCTTCGCCGCGCTGGTGATCATCCCGCTGCTCGGCAACGTCGCCGAGAACTACGTCGCCCTGCGCTACGCGTACCGCAGCCAGGGCGACGCGGCGATGGCCGTGATCATGCACTCCGTCATCCAGATCGCCACCCTGATGACCGGCATCCTGCTCGTGGTCAGCCGGTTCGTCGGCTCGTCGCCGCTCACGCTGCACTTCGATCCCCTGCTGGCGCTGGCCCTGTTCCTGTCGATGATCGTCCTCTGGATGATCCTGCAGGACGGGGAGATCGAGCCCGTCGAGGCCGTCGGTCTGCTGGTGACCTACGGCGTGCTGGGCGCGGCGATATGGGTGGAGGGCTGAGGCGGGGGCGACGGCTCGGGGTTGGCCGCGGCCAGCACCTCGTCGAGCGGCTCGATCGACGGCGACGGGTCGTCCGCGGTCGGCTCGAGCCAGACGCCCATCTGGCGGAACTTGGCCCGGCGCAGCGCGCGCCGCTCCATCACCGGGGTCGTCTCGGCGATCGCGAGCTCGCTGGCGATCGCGTCGCCCAGCAGGCGCGCGGCCCGTTCGGTGTCGCGGTGCGCGCCGCCCGAGGGCTCGGGGACGATCGCGTCGACCACGCCGAGCTCGTGGCAGAAGCGGGCGGTCGGCTTGAACGCCGCCGCGGCCTTGCGGGCCTGACCGGCGTCGCGCCACAGGATGGCGGCGCAGGCCTCGGGCGAGATCACCGAGTAGATGGCGTGCTCGAGCATCAGGACCCGGTCGGCGACCGCGATCGCCAGCGCGCCCCCGGAGCCGCCCTCGCCGATCACGACGGCCACCGACGGCACCCGCAGGCGCATCATCTGCAGCATCGTGCGGGCGATCGCGCCGGCCTGCCCGCGCCGCTCGGCGCTCGCGCCGGGGTGCGCGCCCGGGGTGTCGACGAACGTGATCACCGGGAAGCCGAGCCGGTCGGCCAGGGCGAAGACCCGGATGGCCTTGGTGTAGCCCTCGGGGCGGGCCATGCCGAAGTTGCGGAAGGCCCGCTCCTTGATGTCGCGGCCCTTCTGGTGGCCGACGACGGCCACGGTGCGTCCCCGGAAGCGGCCGAGGCCGGCGACGATCGCCGGATCCTCGCCGCAGGCCCGGTCGCCGTGCAGCTCGGTGAAGTCCTCGAGCAGCCGCTCGGCGTAGTCCAGGGTGTACGGCCGCGACTCGTGGCGGGCGAGCTGGACGGCATCCCAGACGTCCGACTCGACGCCGCGCTCGGCCATCCGCCGGCGCAGGCCGCGGAGCTCGGCGCGGACGCGGCTCATGCGGCCGCCCCGTTGGTGGAGGCCTTGCCGTGGCGCCGCAGGCGCACGCGGCCGAAGAGGCGGCGCACGGCACGCGGCGTCTCGGTCGCGGACTCGGGCTCGGCCAGCTCGACGACGCCGCCGGCCAGGAGGCCGAGCAGCCGCGCGAGCGTGGCCCGCAGCTCGCCGCGCGGGACGACCAGGTCGACGTGCCCGTCGCGGAAGTTGGCCTCGGCCCGCCCGAAGTCCTCGGGCAGGGTCTCGCCGGTGGTCTGCTGCACCACCCGCGGGCCGGTGAACGACATCAACGCGTTCGGCTCGGCCAGGATCACGTCGCCCAGCGCCGCGAACGAGGCCATCACGCCGCCCGTCGTCGGGTGGGCCAGGATCGAGACGTAGGCCAGGCCGGCCTCCTGCAGCGCGTCGACGCCGGCCGTGGTCTTGGCCATCTGCATCAGCGCCAGGATGTTCTCCTGCATGCGGGCGCCGCCGGAGGCGGTCACCGAGGCCAGCGGCACGCCCAGGTCGATCGCGAGATCGCAGGCCCGGACGAACTTCTCGCCCACCGCCGAGCCCATCGAGCCGCCGAGGAAGGCGAAGTCCATCACGGCGAGCACGCACGGATGGCCGTCGATCGCGGCCGAGCCGACGACCATCGCGTCGTCGAGGCCGGTCGAGGACTCGGCGGCGGCCAGGCGGTCGACGTACGGCTTCAGGTCGGCGAAGGCCAGCGGGTCGGCCGAGCGAACCTCGCTGGCCGCCTCGCGGAAGGTGTCCTGGTCGACGAGCTGGGCGATCCGCTCGAGGGCGCCGACGGGGAAGTGGTGCCCGCAGGTGGGGCACACCCGAAGGGCCGCGCTGAGCTCCTCGTCGCGGTAGTGCGAGCTGCACTCCGGACAGGTGTTCGGGTGGCGCGCCTCGCGCGGCGGCGCGGCGTCGGTCTCCGGACGCTCGGTGCGGCGCTCGACCTCGACGTGGATGTTCGGTTCGGCGCTCATCGTGGTGGCCCTCAGCGGCTCGCCCCGTGGATCGACGGGGCGTGACCACCGTCTGACGGCCGGCGGGCGCTGACGTCGTGAAGGGTACCGCCGGCACCAGTCGTCGGGCGCACCTGCGTGCTCAGCGCAGCGCGGCGGCGACCAGGGCTGCGACCTGGACGGCGCCGCCGCGGTCCGGCCCGAGCCCGCTGAAGACTCACCAGCGCGACCTCCTCCCGCACGGCTGCGCCGAGCAGCGCCTGGCGCGCGCGGTCGACGCCCAGGGCGCCAGGCACGAGACAGCTCCCGTCGACGGCCACCAGCAGCGGCCCCTCGGGGACCGCCAGGCCGCCGGCATCGTCGGCCAGCGGGATCCCGGCCTCGGCGGCCGCCTCGAGCGCGCCGGCCGTGGCGCCGACGAGACAGGTCTGCACGGGAGCCACCAGCGGCGCGTCGAGCGCGTCCAGCAGCGGCGGCGCGCCCATCCCGACCGCGACCGCCAGGGCCATCCCCGACAGGTCGCCGCTGGCGGTCGTCTCGGCGGTGGCGAAGCGGGCCTCGGCGTCGAGCACGACCAGGCCGGGGTCGGCGCCGAGGGCGTCGCGCATCCCCGCGAGCGCCCCGAGCAGCACCAGCGCGTCGCCGCCGAGCAGCACCAGCGGCGGCCCGTGGGCCACCAGCGCCGCCAGCACGGCGCCGCGGATCCGCTTCAGCTGGTCGATCGCCACCACCAGGTTGCGCAGCCGCATCCCCGCCGGCGCCGCCTCCCAGGGCGGGTCGAGCCCCTCGACGTCGCCCAGGTCGCGCACGTCGACGGCCAGGGCCGCCAGGTGATCGAGCAGCCCGTCCTCGCGGATCCGCTTCGGCTCGAAGGCCTCGTCCGGGCGGGCGGAGCCGATCGCCGTCGGCGCGCCCAGGAGGACGGCCATCAGCCGTCCCGGGGGGCCGCGAGCAGGCGCGGCGCCCCGCAGGCGGGGCAGGCCAGCTCGACGTCGTGCTGGCGCGGGGGCACCTCGCTGCCGCACGCCGGACACGCCTCGCTGAGCTGCGCCGTCGCCCCGCAGGCGTGGCACTCGTACTCGGCGTCGCCGAGCTCGACGCTGGTGATCCAGCCGCACGCGGGGCAGCGGGCACGCGCGCTCACGACCGCAACGCTACGCCAGCCTGGGCCGTACGGGCCGGAACCCCGGCCAATCTGCATCAACTTCACGGAGGGTGGTTTCAGACACCTCACGCCAGGGGCAGCCAGCTACTGGATGCGGCCTGGCGCGTTCGCGCGCGCCAGGGGCCGGCCGTCCGGGCGCCCCTCCCCTCCCTCTCTCCCCCAGCGCCCGGGCGGCCGGCCGGACGCACTCCAGGTCACGCCCCGCGGCGACCGTCCTCGCCGTCCCAGCGGCGGAACACCAGGCAGGCGTTGTGGCCGCCGAAGCCGAAGCCGTTCGACAGGCCGACGGCCGTCTCGGCCCTGCGGGCCTCGTTGGGGATGTAGTCGAGGTCGCAGGTCGGGTCGGGCACTTCCTGGTTGATCGTCGGCGGCAGCACGTCCCGGCACATGCCGAGGATCGTGATGCCGGCCTCGACGGCGCCGGCGGCGCCCAGCATGTGCCCGGTCATCGACTTGGTCGACGAGACCGGCGTGCGAGCGGCGTGCTCCTCGCCCAGGACGCGCTTGATCACCCGGGTCTCGGCCGAGTCGCCGAGCGGCGTCGAGGTGCCGTGGGCGTTCACGTAGCCGATGTCGGTCGGCTCGATCCCGGCCTCGCCGATGGCCATCAGCATGGCCCGGGCGGGGTTCTCGCCCGAGGGGTCGGGCTCGGTGACGTGCAGCGCGTCCGAGGACAGGCCGTAGCCCAGGAGCTCGGCGTAGATCCGGGCGCCGCGGGCCTTCGCGAACTCGAGCTCCTCGAGCACCAGCACGCCCGGCGCCCTCGCCCATGACGAAGCCGTCACGCTCGAGGTCGAACGGCCGGCTGGCCCGGGCGGGGTCGTCGTTGCGCATCGAGATCGCGCGCATCGCGTAGAACCCGCCGATGCCCATCGCGGTGATCGGGGCCTCGGAGCCGCCGACGATCATCGCGTCGCAGCGCCCGTCGCGGATGTAGCCCGCGGCGTCGCCGATGGCCATCGACGAGGCCGCGCAGGCGGTGCACGAGGCGGCCGCGGGCCCGCGGGTGCCGAGCTCCATCGAGATCAGTCCCCGAGGCCATGTTCGGGATGAGCATCGTGATCCACATGGGGCTCATGCGGTCC
Source organism: uncultured Actinomycetes bacterium (assembly GCA_963794695.1). Lineage (GTDB taxonomy): Bacteria > Actinomycetota > Thermoleophilia > Gaiellales > JALYLC01 > CAWCFJ01. The sequence continues at coordinate 473,414 of CAWCFJ010000003.1, forward strand.
GCGCCCTTCTCGAACAGGTGCTGGTGGGCGAGCGACAGCGTGCGCATGCCGCCGATGCCGGTGGCCACCGAGGTGCCGATCCGGTCGCCCTGGATGTCCGTGCCGACCTCGAGCTTCGCGTCGCCATGGCCTCGCGGGCAGCGGCGACGGCGAACTGCACGAAGCGGTCGGTGCGCCGCACCGTCTTCTTGTCGAGGGCCACCAGCGGGTCGAAGTCCGCCACCTCGCAGGCGAAGGTGACCGGCAGGTCCTCGGCCGGGATCGTCGTCAGCGGGCCGGCGCCGCTGTTCGGCCGGCGACGAGGCCGGTCCAGGAGCTCTCGCGGTCGACGCCGAGCGGCGTGACCATCCCGATTCCCGTGACCACCACCCGGCGGCCGTCGTCAGTAGCGCATCGTCATCCGACCCGCATCCTCACATGCCCAGCCCGCCGTCGACGGCGAGAACCGCTCCGGTGACGAACGCCGGCGGCGTCCGAGACCAGGAAGCGGACGGCCTTCGCGACGTCCTCCGGCTCGCCCAGACGGCCGAGCGGGGTGTGCGACAGGATCGTCTCGCGGGCCTGTTCGGGGAGCTGGCCCGTGAGCTCGGTGGCGATGTAGCCCGGGGCGATCGCGTTGACCCGGACGTTGCGCGAGCCGAGCTCCTTCGCCAGCGACTTCGTCAGGCCGAGCATGCCGGCCTTCGCGGCGGCGTAGTTCGTCTGTCCGGGATTGCCGTGCACGCCGACCACCGAGGAGATCGCGACGATCGCCCCGCGCCGGCGGCGCATCATCTTCCTGGTCACCGCCTGGCAGAGGTAGAACGTGCTGCCGAGGTTCGTGTCGATCACCTGCTGGAAGTCCTCGGGCTTGCATGCAGGGCGATCAGGTTGTCGCGGGTGATGCCCGCGTTCGCGACCAGGATCTCGACCTCGCCGAGGGCCTCCTCGGTGGCCGCCACCAGCTCCTTCGCGGCCTCGGGCCGCGACAGGTCGGCCTGCAGCGCGACGGCCGTGCCGCCGCCGGCCTGGATGGCCTCGACCACCGCGTCGGCCTCGTCCTTCTGGGCCCGGTAGTTCACCGCGACGTGCGCGCCCGCCGCGCCGAGCTCGAGGGCGATGGCGCGTCCGATGCCGCGCGACGCCCCGGAGACGAGGGCCACGCGGCCGTCGAGCTCAGGCACTCGCGACCAGCTCCCTGGCCTTCGCGATGTGCTCCGGGGCGCTGACCGAGATCGAGGTCAGCCCGCGGTCGATGCGCTTGACGAGGCCGGACAGGACGTTGCCCGCGCCGACCTCGACGAACGTGGCGACGCCGCTGGCGCGCAGCGCCTCGACGGCCTGGCTGAACTTCACCGGAGCCGTGAGCTGGCGGACGAGGATCGGCGCGATCCGCTTGGCCGACTCGAGCCGGCAGGTGACCGTCGACAGGAACGGGGTGACGGGCTCGACGAAGTGGGCGGCGTCGAGCACCGGGCGCAGGCGCTTGGCGGCCATCGCCGTGAGCGGGCTGTGGAAGCCGCCCGACACCTTGAGGCGCACCGTGCGCCGGGCGCCGGCCGCCTGGGCGGCGTCCATCAGCGCGGCGACGCCCTCCTCGGTGCCGCTCACCACGAGCTGGCCGGGGCAGTTGTAGTTCGCCGGCCAGACGCCGTCGATCTCGGCGCACAGGCGCTCGACGACGGCGTCGTCGAGGCCCAGGATCGCGGCCATCGCGCCCGGCGAGGTCTGGGCGGCCTCGGCCATGGCCAGGCCGCGCTCGCGCACCAACGTGACGGCCAGGTCCGGCTGCGACCGCGCCGGAGGCGGCCAGCGCGGCGTACTCGCCGACCGAGTGGCCGACCACGAAGTCCGGCCGGATCCCGGCCTCCTCGAGCCCGCGCAGGCACGCGAGCGAGGTGGCCACGATCGCCGGCTGGGTCACCTCGGTCTCGGACAGGCGCTCGATCGACCCCGAGAAGCAGGCCTCGGCCAGGTCGAACCCGAGCGCCTCGGAGGCGCGGTCGTACAGCGCGCGCGCCGACGGCACCGCCTCGGCCATCGCCCGTCCCATGCCCGGCTCCTGGGAGCCCTGGCCGGGGAAGCAGAAGGCGACCTTTCCCGTCTCTGCCATCCCTACCGACCCTCCACGTTCGTTGCGTTCCCCCACTGCAGCACCCGCTGGCCGGGCGTGAGCTTACCCTGCTGCACCGCCGCGGCCAGCACCAGGGGGATGGACAGGGGACGTGCCCGATCACGCCGGCGCCTGGTCCAGGAAGCCGAAGGTCAGCTGGGCGTCGACGGCGACCTCGGCTCCGACCCGGGCCTGGGCGGTGCCGCGGCCGAGGGAGCGGCGCAGCCGGTCGACCGAGACCTCGAGCGTCAGGACGTCGCCCGGCACCACGATGCGGCGGAAGCGGACGCCGTCGAGCCCCGCGAAGACCACGAAGCGGCCCGCGTAGTCGGGGTGCGACAGGACGCCGACCGCGCCGGCCTGGGCGAGCGCCTCGACCATCAGGACGCCCGGCATGATCGGCTTGCCCGGGAAGTGGCCCTGCAGGTACCACTCGTCGGCCCGCACGGTCTTCTGGCCGACCACCCGCTGGCCCGGCTCGAGCTCCAGGATCTGGTCGACCAGGAGGAACGGCGGGCGGTGCGGGATGATCTGCTCGATCACGTCCTGGCCGAACGGCGTCGGCGGCAGGGGACGCGGGATCAACGGCATTCGGCGCCCTTTCGCGACGGCGTGCTTCCCATGGCCGCGGCGAATGGTACTTAGGCTTCGGACTCGTGCGGCTCCCGTCTCCAGAGCCCGGTCGAGCTCGACCGCGTCGAGTCGACCCAGGACGAGCTGCGCGCTCTCGCGGCCGCAGGGCGCGCCCGCGTTCACGGCGGTGCGGGCCGAGGAGCAGCGGGCGGGCCGGGGCCGGCGCGGCCGCACCTGGACGGCGCCCTACGGCACCTCGCTGCTGACCTCGATCCTGCTGCGCCCGAAGCGGCGCGCCGACGAGCTCGGCGCCCTCTCGCTGGTCGGCGGGATCGCCGCCTGCGAGGCCGTCCGCACGACCGGGATCGAGCCGCGGCTGCGCTGGCCGAACGACGTGGTGGTCTCTGGCCGAAAGCTCGCCGGCATCCTGCCCGAGCTGATCGACGGGCCGGCGGTGCTGCTCGGCATCGGCATCAACGTGTCGCTGCGCGAGCGCGAGCTCCCGCCGACCGACCGGCTGCCGGCGACCTCGCTGCTGCTCGAAGGAGCCGAGGTGCCGACGCCGCGCCGGCTGCTCGAGCGCCTGCTGGCCGCGCTCGTGCCGCTGGTGGAGCAGTTCGAGCTGTCGGGGTTCGCCGCGCTCGCGCCGCTCGCAGCGGCGCTCGACGAGCTGGCCGGCCAGCCGCTCGTGCTGCAGCTGGCCGACGGCAGCGAGCGGCGGGGCGTCGGCGCCGGCATCGACCGCGACGGCGCGCTGCTCGTGCGCACCGCAGACGGCGTCGAGCGGCACGTCTCGGGCGAGGTCGCGCGGGTGCGCTGATAGCTAGCTGGGCGAGACCCCCGGCAGCAGCTTGCCCATGCGGTGGTGCCAGAAGCGCCACCAGGAGAACAGCTCGGGATGGTCGAGGTCGTCGGCCTGGGCGATGCCGAGGAAGTCGATGTGGTCGGCCTGGCCGAGCTTCTCGTGCGTCCACACGATCACCGCGTGGCCGCCCTGGAAGTAGCACAGCCGGTGCCCGCCGGGCTTGCCCGGGCCGTGCAGCCAGGGGCCGGCGCCGCCCCAGCTCACACCGTTGCACGAGCCCTTGTTGTCGGTCAGCTTGTGGGCTCGTCAGGAGCTGGTTGTAGGCCGCCAGCATGGCCTGGCTCGACGGGTACACCGAGAGCGTCCAGCTCGTCGGGTAGAACGTGGAACCGGCGCTCGACGGCGGGACGCAGTTGGCCGTCTCCATCGCCCCGTTGGTGGCGGTGTCGGCGAGCTTGCAGTCCTTCAGGATCGTCTGCGGGACGACCTTGCCGATCTGGGTCTTCGCCGGGTCGATCGCCAGCGTCGTGGTCCCGGTGCCAGTCGTGTTCGTCGGCGTCGTCGTGGTGGTGGTCGTGGTGATGCCGCCACCGGTCTCGGTCAGGACGACCGTCTTCGCCCCGCCGCTCGCCGTTGTCGCGGGTCACGAACAGGGCCACGATCACCGCGATCAGCGCGCCGATGACCATCGCCCCGACCACGGGCACCCACCCCGGCACGCCCCCGCCGGAGCCTGCGCTCCCGCGGCGGGCGCGGCTCGCGCGGCGGCCTGGCGCGCCTTCTTCGGCTTGTCGACGATCGTCGGCGGAACCATCGCCGTCGGCGCGTCCCGCGCCCCCGTCGCCGGCCGGCCGCCGCGAGGTCCGCGAGGCGGTCGTCGACCGCTCCTCGGCCGCCGTCTGGACGGCCGACATCAGCTCCTCGCAGCTGTCGTAGCGGTCGTCGGCCGACTTGGCCATCGCGACGCCGATCACCCGGTCGAGCGAGCGCGGCAGGTCGGGCCGCAGCTCGTGCAGCGACGGCGGCGCCTCCGACAGGTGGGCGTGCATGACCGCGACCTCGCTGTCGCGGCCGAACGGCGCGCGACCTGCCAGGCACTCGAACAGCACGCAGCCGAGCGCGTACACGTCGGCGCGGGCGTCGACCGTGAGCCCCTCGATCTGCTCGGGCGAGGCGTAGTCCACCGTCCCGACGAAGACCCCGGTCCGGGTCATGCCCGGCGACGCGGTGTGCTTGACGATGCCGAAGTCGCTCAGGTAGACGCGCTCGGACGGCTGCTCGACCAGGATGTTGGCCGGCTTCACGTCGCGGTGGATCAGGTTGCGGTCGTGCGCCGCGCCGAGGGCCGAGGCCGCCTGCTGCAGGTAGAGCAGCGTGCGGCCGACGCCCAGCGCGCCCTCGCGCTCGATGATCGTGCGCAGGTCGGTGCCGCGCACGTACTTCATCGCGATGAACAGCTGGCCCTCGGCCTCACCCGCGTCGTAGATCGGGATGATGTTGGGGTGGTCGATCTCGGCCGCGTGGCGCGACTCGCGCTCGAACCGCTCGCGGAAGCTCGGGTCGTGGGTGAGCGCCTCGGCCAGGAGCTTCAGGGCGACGATGCGGCCCGAGCCGGATCTGCTCGGCCCGGTACACCACGGACATGCCGCCGCGTCCCAGCAGCGCCTCGAGGCGATAGCCGGCGATGGTCGTGCCGATTCTCGTTCCGCTCGAGCTCAACCCTTCCCCAGTTCGTTTTCCTGCGAGGGTACCGCCAGGGCGGCGGCTCTGCTACCTCTTGTGTCGTGCACGTCCCAGTCAGGGCCGACGGACCGGCACCCGGGGAGCGCCTCGGGCCGTACCAGCTCGTGCACGTCCTGGGCGAGGGAGCGATGGGCGTGGTGTGGCTCGCGCGCGACCAGCGGGACTCGAGCGAGGTCGCCCTGAAGCTGCTGCGGCCGGAGCTGTCGGCCGACGAGGTGTACGGCCGCCGCTTCCTGCGCGAGGCCCGGATCGCCGCCGAGGTCGACCACCCGAACCTGGTCACGATCCGCGACGCCGGCGAGGCTGGCGGCTGGGCGTACATCGCCGCCCGCCACGTCGACGGGCCGACCCTGGCGGAGCTCCTGCGCGACCGCGGGCCGCTCGTCGGTCGAGGAGGTGGTGCGGGATCGTCGGCGACGTCGCCGCCGGCATCGACGCGCTGCACCGCAGCGGTCTCGTGCACCGCGACGTGAAGCCGTCGAACGTCCTGGTCGACGGCAAGGGGCGGGCGGCGCTGACGGACTTCGGGCTGGCGACCGGCCCCGCCTACACCGTGCTCACCCGGCCCGGGCAGCTCGTCGGCACGGTGGACTACCTGGCGCCCGAGCTCATCGCCGGGGCGCCCGCGGGCACGCCGGCGGACATCTACTCGCTCGGCTGCGTGGCCTTCGCCTGCCTCGCCGGCGCCGCGCCGTTCGCCGGCCGGCGGGCCTTCGAGACGACGGTGGCGCACCTCGGCGAGGAGCCCCGCGATCCGTGCGCCGAGCGCGACGACACCCCGGACGGCCTGGGGCCGGCGGTGCTGACGGCGCTGGCCAAGGAGCCCGGCGACCGGCCGGCCAGCGCCCGGGCCTACGCCCTGTCGCTGTTCCGCGCGTCGCGCTAGAGGTCTACCGGCGAGCCAGCGACCACGTGAAGCGGGTGAGCCCGTCGTCGGGCGCGATCCCGCCGGGCCGCAGGCCGCGCCGCACCACGAGCGCCGGCGGCAGGGCCTGCGTGGCCAGGGCCAGGCGCGCCCCGCCGAGACCGACACGGCGCCAGTCGTCGGCGAGCCCGAACACCACCAGGCTCGCGCCCTCAGCCGCCTCGATCGCCGCCTCGGGCCCCGGGTCGACGAGCAGCGGCTCGGTGGCCACGCCGGCGAGCTGCTGCACCGCCAGCGCGGCGTGCCCGAGCAGACGGCTCGCGTCGCGGCGGCCGCTCTCGGGATCCGAGGCCGCACCCAGCAGCCGCAGCTCGACGCCCGCGGTGCCCGCGAACCAGGCAGCCACCTCGAGCGCCGCCCACTCGTGCTCGTCGCCGCCGAACGGCACCAGCACGGGGCTGTCGGGCGACGCCACCGGCCGGGCCACCACCGCGGCGACGTCGCACGGCGCGTGCTCGAGCAGCGTCGCCAGCGTGACCGGCAGCGGCGGCGTGCCGAGCGTCTGCGGATCGACCCCGAGCAGCACGAGCTGCGCCTGCTGCTCGGCCGCGAGCCTGACCAGGTCGTCTCCGACCCGGTCGCTGGTGTAGGCCACCGCCCGCGCCGGCAGGCCGTCCTGGGAGAGCGCCTGGCGACGCTCGTTGACCGCGCGCACCGCCGCGCCGAGGTCGTCGGAGCGGGTGACGAGCCAGGACAGCAGGAGCTCGTGGCCGTTCTCGCCCCGGGCCAGCGGCACCGCGAGGTCGACCATGCGGGCGAGCTGGTCGGCGCTGTCGGCGGCGACCAGGACGGCGCGGGCCCGCGGAGCAGGTGCTGTGCTGGGCCTGGCCGCACGGGCTGCCGGGGCGGCCACGGGCTCGAGCTCGAGGCCGGTGTCCTGCTGCAGGATCCGGGCCTCCAGCCGCTGCAGGGCCTTCGACGGGTCGATCCCCAGCTCGTCCACCAGATGGCGGCGGCCGCGCTGGTAGGCGTCGAGGGCCTCGGCCTGCCGCCCGCAGCGGTACAGCGCCAGCATGAGCTGGCCGCGCAGCCGCTCGCGCAGCGGGTCGGCGGCGACGAGCTCCTCGAGCTCGCCCACCACCTCGGAGTGCCGCCCGCAGGCCAGGTCGGCCTCGATGCGCTCCTCGATCGCCGCCAGCCGCAGCTCGTCGAGCCGGGGCACGGCGAGCTGGGCGAACGGCTCGTCCGAGAGATCGGCCAGGGCCTTGCCGCGCCACAGCCCGAGCGCCTCGCGCAGGACCGTGCGAGCCCGCTCGGGCTGGCCGGCGGCGAGCTGCTGGCGGCCCTCGGCGACCATGAACTCGAAGCGCGTCAGGTCGAGCTCGTCGGCGGCGGGCTCGATGGCATACCCCGGCGGACGCGTCACCAGGAGGCGCGGGCCGTCGTCGCCGAGGACCCGCCGCAGACGGGAGACGAGCACCTGGATCGAGTGCTCGGCGGTCGCCGGCGGCGACTCGCCCCAGAGGTCGTCGATCAGGCGGTCGACCGAGATCGTCTCGTGGGCACGCAGCAGCAGCGCCGCCATCAGGGCCCGCTGGCGTGGGCCGCCGAGGGGCAGCGAGCGCCCTTCGACGCGCGCCTCCAGGGGGCCGAGGATGCGCAGCTCCACCGGCATCGACCGTACCACGTGAGCAGGCGTTGAACCGCCGTTGAGCAGTCTGCAGGCGACGCCACCGATCGTTGCATTCGACGGGCCGCGCAGGGCGGCCCCGAGCAAATCGGAGAGAAACATGCGTCGTACTCGCAAGCTCACCATCGCGCCGGTCGTGGCGATCGCCGCTCTTGCGGCCTTCGCCGCGCCGGCGGCCCAGGCGGTCACGCCAGGGCTCAACGGCAAGGTCGTGTTCGAGAGCAACCGCGACGGCAACTTCGAGATCTACTCGATGAACGCCGACGGCTCGAACCTGACCCGCCTGACCAACAACGCCGCCGCCGACCAGGCCGCGAGCGTCTCGCCGGACGGCACCCGCGTCGCCTTCACCTCGACCCGCGACGGCAACCCCGAGATCTACGTGATGTCGATCGACGGCTCGAACCTGACCCGCCTCACCAACAACGCCGCGCTCGACTCCGAGGCCAGCTGGTCGCCGGACGGCTCGAAGATCGCGTTCCAGACAACGCGTGACGGCAACTTCGAGATCTACTCGATGAGCTCGACCGACGGCTCGAACCTGACCCGGCTCACCAACAACCCGGCCGCGGACATGAACCCCGACTGGTCGCCCGACGGCCAGCACGTCGCGTTCAGCACGACGCGTGACGGCAACTTCGAGATCTACACGATGAACGCCGACGGCTCGAACCTGAACCGCGTCACCAACACCATCGCCGCCGACGACCGGCCGGCCTACTCCCCCGACGGCACGAAGATCGCGTTCGACTCGAACCGCGACGGCCAGCTCGAGGTGTACTCCGTAGGCGCCGACGGCTCGAACGCCAACCGGCTCACCAACAACGCCAGCACCGACGGCACCGCCGCCTGGTCGCCCGACGGCTCGCGGATCGCGTTCACCACGACCCGCGACGGCAACTTCGAGCTCTACACCATGAACGCGTCCAACGGCAGCGACCTGACCAGGATCACGAACTCCGCCGCAGTCGACCTGTTCCCGAGCTGGCAGCACGTGTCCCCGGCCGCCCCGCCGGCGCCCGCCCGCGCCGCCGGCGCCTCCGGCGCCGCCGACCACCCCGACCGCGCCGACCACCCCGGCGATCCCGACGCCGACGATCCCGGTCTCGACGGTGCGCTGCGTCGTCCCGCGGGTCGTCGACATGACCGCCGCGAACGCCGCCAGCAAGCTGCGGGCGGCCCACTGCAAGGTCGGCACGGTGACGCTGCGCCACTCGCTGCTGCACAGGAAGGGCAAGGTCGTCTCCCAGAACAGGGCCAGGGGACGCGTGCTGGTCGCCGGCACGAGGATCAACCTGGTGATCAGCACGGGCACCCGCTGATCCGATCCGCACACGGGGGCGGCGCCGCCAGGCGCCGCCCCCTCACGCGTGCTGACGGGGTAGGGTCTCGCGCATGCGCATGCTGGATCCCGTCGCCGGCTACGAGGTGCTGCTGCTCGAGGTCGGCGCCCTCGACATCGACCGCGACGAGACCCTCCCGCCCGACGCGCCGAACCCGACCAGCCTCCCCGTCACCGCGCTGCTGCTGCGCCGGCCCGGCGCGATCGTCCTGATCGACACCGGCTCCGGCGCGCTCGACCACCTCTGGCCCGGCGCCGCCGAGCTTCCGCGTGAGCTGGCCGCGGCCGGCGTCACGGCCGGCGAGGTGACCCACGTGGTGCTCACCCACATCGACTTCGACCACTCGGGCGGGGTCGTCGAGGGCGCCACGCCCGAGGAGTACGCGCCGGCCTTCCCGAACGCCAGGGTGGTGCTGATCGACGAGCGGCTCGACGACTGGCGCAACCCCGAGCCGGGCTGGACGCACGACGGCATCCCCGTCGTGCGGGCGCTCGACGCAGCCGGAGTGCTCGACAGCGTCCCCGACGGCGGCGAGGCCGCCCCCGACGTGATCCTGCGCTCGGCGCCCGGCCACCGCTGGGGGCACGCGATCGTCGAGATCGGCGGCCACCTCGTGCATCTCGCAGACGTCCTGCACGACGCCGACCACGTCGTCCACCCCGAGTGGGACACGCGCTTCGACGGCGACCCCGACGAGGCACTGGCGACCCGCAGGCGGCTGATCGAGGAGTGCGCCGACCGCGACGTCGTGGTCGTGGCGTCGCACCTCACCTCGGCCGGGGTGATCGAGCGCGACGGCGGCGCGGTGCGCTACCGCGCGCTCAGCTGAGCGCCAGCACCGTCCGGACCTGCGTCCAGCGCTTCGTCTCGCACGAGTCCGTCCGCCGGAAGCGGGCGTCGACCCGGGTCCCGCGATAGGTCCCCGTGACGTGGGCCTGCTGCGGGCCGCTGTACAGGGTCGAGCACATGACCCCGGCCGGCTTCGGGGCGAACGGGTGGGCCAGGCGGGCCAGCGCCGCGCAGGCCGCCGCCGGGTGCGGGTGGCTGCCGCCGGGCGGGCTGCAGCGCAGCGTGGCGTGCAGCATCGGGCCGCCCGTCCCCTTCGGCTGCAGCTCGATCTGCAGGCTCGTCCGCGCTGCTGCGGTCGAGCCGGTGGCGCTCGCGTGCCCTCCGCCGCAGGCGGCCGCGGCCAGGCACGCGGCCAGGAGCAGCGCCGCCCGCATCACTCGCCCCAGCGGAACCCGAGCGGCGACGGCTGCGGCGGCAGCGGGCTGGCCGGGAGCCCGTCGCCGGGCGGCACCTCGTTGTAGCCGGTGGGCGCGATGTCGTTCGGCGCGTCGGCGTGGAAGAGCGAGGCCAGGTACTGGATCTGGCCGCGGCCGGTGCCGAGCTCGAACTGGCCGCCGCCGTAGGCCGTGATGCCGCGCTCGCTGCAGCGGTCGTAGAAGTCGAAGAGCTCGTGGATCGAGCCGATCCGGGACGGCTTGATGTTGACCATGCGAGGCGGGAACGGCAGCCCCTCGACGTCCGCGAAGGAGTGGATGTTGGCATCCCAGGTGATCCGGCCCTCGGCGCCGGCCAGCGCCTCGCTGGTCTGCGGGTTCAGCCGCGGGTCCTCGAGCCAGGCGTCGGGGAAGATCTCTGCGACCCGGTGGTAGAGCGCCGGGTCGGGCTCCTGGTCGACGATCGTGCCGACGTACAGGCCCTTGAAGTCGACGGAGTCGACCGCACCGGTCGCCGCGAGCGCCCGGCAGAGGTCGTCGTCCCAGGTGTCCGTGGCGTCGAGCTTGAAGCGGAGCGTCGGGTAGCGGGCCAGCCGCTCGTTCAGCGGCTCGATCGTGGCCGGCTCGCCGAGCCGCAGCGAGACCACGAACGAGACCGGCCGGCACTCCCGCCCGACGGCCTGCTCGAGGCTCAGCCCGTTCTGCCGCAGCGCCAGGTCGAGAGCCGCGCTCTCGAAGGCCCAGCGCCGGTAGCTCCGGCTGGCGGGCCACTCGGTCCCGTCCGGGAAGAGGTCGAAGGACCCGACGCGATCTGCGAAGCCGTCGAGCGTCCAGTCCCCGGCCAGGTCGAGGATCGGCCCGGCCGCCTGGAAGGCCTCCTGCTCCTCGGCGGAGTACGTGACGTCCTCGCCGACGCCGTCGGTGCCGCCGCCACGCAGGCGGATCAGGGTGGAGACGCGCTCGAAGCCGCTCGACACGTTCCGCCGCAGGGCGTCGAGGTGGTACCCCGTGACCCGCAGCGGCAGGTCGGCGACTCGCTCGTAAGTACCTGCCATGCGCGCCATACTAGGCGCGGGTGGAGCCGGCGGAGACGTTCACGTGGACGGACGGCGAGCGCGTGGTGCGCTACGGGCCCGGCGCGCTCGGCGATGCCGCGGGCCTGCTCGCGGAGCGCGGGTTCGAGGGGTTCACGCTGCTCTCGACGCCCCGCTCCCGGAACGCAGCGCCCGAGCTGGCCGGCGCGGCCACACGGATCGTCGACGTCCCGTACGGCCCGGTGCCGGAGGCCGCGGCGGCGGTCGCCGACGAGGCCAAGGGGGTGCTGGTGGCCCTCGGCGGCGGCCGGGTGATCGACGTCGCGAAGGCCCTCGCAGCCGTCAGGCGCGGGCGCTGCGCGGCGATCCCGACGACGCTCTCGGGCGCGGAGATGACCCGGGGCCACCGCCTGCCGGCAGGCGCCGCCGAGACCTCCCGGGTGCGGCCGGCGGTGATCGTGATGGATCCGGCGCTGGCAGCCTCGCAGCCGCTCCCGGAGCTGGCCGGCTCGGCGATGAACGCCCTGGCCCACGCCCTCGAGGCGCTGTACGTGCGCCAGCGCGGCCCGGTGACCACGCTCGCCGGCCTGCGGGCGGCCGAGCTGATCGCCCGCGGCCTCGGGCCGGCCGAGCCCGACCGTGAGGCGCTGGCCCTCGGCGGGCTGCTCGCCGGCTACGCCCTCGGCGGGACCGGGCTCGGCGTCCACCACGTGCTGGCCCAGACCGTCGTGCGCACCTGCGGCACGCCGCACGGCCAGACCAACGCGGTGCTCCTGCCGCACAGCGTGCGCCTCATGCAGACCCGGGCTCCAGCCGAGATCGCCGCGTTCGCGCGGGCCCTCGAGCCAGGCTCGGCACCGGCGGCCGCCCCGTTCCTGGTGGGGCGCCTGGCGGCGCTGGCAGGCGCCTCGAGCCTGTCCGACCTCGGCGTCACGCAGGATCAGCTGCCCGAGATCGCCGGGCTCGCGCTCGACCGAGCCGAGCTCCGCAACACGCCGAACCCGCCCGGGGAGCGCGAGATCTGGACGCTGCTGCGAGAGGCCCTGTAGCGTTTCCGCCCGATGCGCCTCCTGATCCTCGGCGGGACGAAGTTCCTCGGCCGCCACGTCGCCGACGAGGCCCTGCGCCACGGCCACGAGCTCACGCTGTTCAACCGGGGCCTGACCGACCCGGACGCCTTCCCCGAGGCCGAGCGGGTCACCGGCGACCGCGACGGTGGTCTGCAGGCGCTCGAGGGTCGGGACTTCGACGTGGTGATCGACACCTCGGGCTACCTCCCGCGGGTTGTGCGGGCCTCGGCCGAGGCGCTGCACGGCCACACCAGGCTCTACCTGTTCGTGTCGACGATCTCGGTCTACGCGGGCTTCGGCGAGCCGGTCGACGAGGGCGCCCCGCTCGGGACGCTGGCCGATCCGAGCGTCGAGGAGGTCACGGGCGACACCTACGGCCCGCTCAAGGCGCTCTGCGAGCAGGCCGTGCAGGACGTCTACGGCGAGCGGGCGGGCATCGTCAGGCCCGGCCTCATCGTGGGCCCCTACGACCCGACCGACCGCTTCACCTACTGGGTGCGGCGGGTCGCCGACGGCGGCGAGGTGCTCGCCCCGGGCCGGCCGGAGCGCGTCGTCCAGGTGATCGACGCGCGCGACCTGGCCACGTTCCTGCTCGACCTGGCCGAGGGGCTGAGCGGCGGCGTCTACAACGCCACGGGCGAGCCCGTCCCGATGGGCGCGGTGCTCGACTCCTGCAAGCGCACCAGCGGCGCCGACGCCGAGCTGACGTGGGTCGACGAGCCGTTCCTGCACGAGCACGAGGTCGCACCGTGGAGCGACCTCCCGGCCTGGCTGCCGGGCGAGGATCCCGAGTACACCCACTTCATGTCGGTGTCGGTGCAGCGGGCGGTCGACGCCGGCCTGCGCTTCCGGCCGCTCGACGAGACGGTGCACGACACGCTCGCCTGGCGGCGGGCCCACGGGCCGACCGAGGCCACCGCCGGGCTCTCGCCCGAGCGGGAGCGCGAGCTGCTCGCAGCCTGGCGCGGCCGCGGGCGCTGATCAGGTCTTCGGCTTCTTCACGTACACGGTCATCGGCGGCATCCGGTTGCCGACCAGGTCCCAGGCGTAGATCCGGATGACCCGGGCCTTGCTCGGCGCCTTCCAGCCGAAGCCGTTCAGCCCCGGCGGGCGGGCGGCGAACGGCACCACCTTGCGCTTGCCGGCGACGATCTGGACGTACGCGGCCTCGTTCAGCAGGATCCGCACCGAGCCGCCGCCGTACCACGTCGCGTCCGAGAGCACGCGGATCTTCGGGGGGGCCAGGTCGAGCTTCAGGCGCCGGGCCAGCACCTGCTCCCCACCGGCCGTCTGGGCTCGCACCACCACCAGGTAGGGCCCGCTCTTCAGGGGCAGGTTCGAGCTTCCGTCCCACACCGCAGAGGCCGGGCCAGGGCCGAGCGGGCCGTCGAAGATCTGGGCCACGAGCTGGTCCTGGTGCATGATCGCGACCGAGACCTGGGCGGCCTCGTCCTGCCGCCACAGGATCGGGACGCGGTCGAAGCGGCCGTCGGCGTTCGGGCTCGAGACGGCCCGGCCGACCTGCACCGCGGCGAACGCCCGGGCGACGCCGACCTGGGCCACGCCGGTCTGAACCCGTCCCGTCGAGTCCGTGGACTGCACCACGACGTGGTAGTAGCCGTCGGGCACCGGGGTGACGCCGTCGCGGCCGTAGCCGTTCCACGGGATCGTGTGGTCGCCCGCCGGGATCGAGGCCGGCGGCAGCGGCGTGGCGACGATGGCGCCGGTCGGGTCGAGCACGTTGGCGGTGACGATCGAGGCCGCGGCCAGGTGGTAGCGGATCGTGGCCAGGTCGGCGGTGCCGTCGCCGTTCGGGCTGATCGCTCGCGGTCGCACGTCGACCGCCAGCGGCCCGTCGCCGACCGGCGGCGGCGGGGTCGAGCCCGGGCCGAACGTGCCGCTGGCGGGAAGCGCCGTCTGGCCGCCGGCCGCGGTGGCCTCGATGCGGTAGCCCGCGATGCTCTTGGACGCGATCGAGCCGGCGGCCCAGGTCCAGCTGACGGTCGGCCCGGTGCCGGTGCCCGAGGCCACGGTGGCGCCGGCGGTGTCGAGGATCCGCACCGTCCAGGCGACCGCGCCGGCAGCGGTGGCCCGGAACGTGACCGGGGCGATCGAGCCGTCGGGCTGCAGCTGCAGCGTCGACGGGGTGGCGGTGATCCCGTAGATCTTCGGCAGGCCGACGGCGGCCGCCTCGGCGGCGATGCTGTCGAGCTCGGGATAGATGAGCGCGCCCGGGCACTCGGTGTCGTAGGCGTCGCGGTGCCCGGAGACCGCGCGGAAGCTGAACGCCTTCCCTGCTGCGTGGGTCGGGTTGCCGCCCGAGATCAGCGTCTGGTGGGAGCGCGGGTCGACGTGGGCCAGGTCGAGCCGCCAGGAGATCAGCGACACGAGCGCCGTCCGGGCCGCGGTCGTGAGGCCCTTCGTCTGGCCGTTGCCGATGATCGCGATGCCGGCGCTGCCGGTGTTGAAGCCCAGCGTCTGGGCCCCGATCACGTTCTTGTCGATGCCCCCGTAGCGGCCCTCGAAGACCTGCCCGTAGGCGTCGACGAGGTAGTTGTAGCCGATGTCGTTCCAGCCGTTCGACTTGACGTGGTAGGTGTAGATCGAGCGCACGATGGCCGCGCTGTCGGCGGCTGCGTAGCCGTTCGGCGTGGCGGTGTGGTGGACGAAGATCACCGACACCGACGGGGCGTAGGCGGGTTGCGCGCGGCGGATGGCCTCGTTCGCGCCCCACTGGGCCCGGGTGATCATCGGCGGCGCGGTGCCGGCAGCGCGGGCCGCCTGCAGCGCGAACGGCCTCGGACGGGTCCTCGGCCCGCGGGTGCCGTCGACGAAGGCCACGTGCAGGTCGCTCACGCTGCCCGGGCCGCGCACTGCCACCTGGACGTAGCGCGAGCCCTTGGCCCACACGGGCTCGCCGTGGCTCACGCCCGGGGTGCGGTCCTCGGCGCCGTCGGGGTCGGCCGCGCCGGTCTCGGCCCAGCTCGACCAGTGCCCGCCGGCGGCGCGGGTGCGCAGCAGGACGTGGACCGTGCCGTGCGCCCGCCAGCGGGCGCCGGCCAGGTCGAAGGTGAACGGCGAGCGCACGGTCCTGACGACGTGCAGCGTCGCGCCGGGGTGCAGGTCGGCCGTGGCCGGAACGAGCGCCGCGCTGGCGTAGCGGGCTGCGTCGGCAGCCGCCGATGCTGCGGCCGAAGGGCCGCAGAGAAGCGCCACAGCGGCGCACGCGATGGAGGTCGTCGATCTCACGCTGCGAGTGCCCCGGCGCCAACGACCCGTGCCGGCCGAACGCGAGCAGGGTGGCCCAGGTAGGACGTCCAGTGCAGGGAAATGTTCGCGGCGGGTGCGAGCGCTCCTGCCGGCCGGCGGGTGGCGAAGGGCGGAGCTACCATGGCCTCGTTGTCCAGCCGTGCGCTCCGCCTCGTCGGGTGTGCCGTCCTGCTGGCCGGGGTCCTGGCCTCCCAGGCGACGGCCGACCAGCAGCGGCCGACGGTGCGCGTCTCGACGCTGCGGGCGGAGATCGACCCGGTCACGGCGGACTGGCTCGTCGACCAGATCCACGCGGCCAACGACGCCCACGCCGCGGCCATCGTCATCCAGCTCGACACGCCCAGTGGGCTTTCGGCCTCGACGGACGACGTCGTGCGCGCCGAGCTCGCCTCGAAGGTGCCGGTGATCGTGTTCGTGAGCCCGGCGGGCGCGCGAGCGGCCAGCGCCGGCTTCGTCATCCTGCAGGGCTCGGACGTCGCCGCGATGAACCCGGTGTCGAACACCGGCTCGGCCACGCCGATCTCGTCGAGCGGCTCGAACATCGACAGCGACCTGCGGGGGAAGGTGATCAACGACGCCGAGGCCAAGATCCGGGCGCTCGCCTCCGAGCACGGTCGCGACCCGGACGAGGCCGCGAAGGCGGTGCAGCCGAAGGATGGCACGTGCCCGAGCTGTCCGATGAGCTGGTCGGCGCGGGCCGCGGTCGACGACCACGTCGCAGACGTGATCGCCTCGAGCGTGCCGCAGCTGCTGCAGAAGATCGACGGGCGGCAGCTCTCGTACAAGCAGACGACCCTGCACGTCGCGAACGCGGAGCTCGTGCGGGCCGGGCTGCCGCTGCAGGACCGGCTGCTCCAGCTCCTGATCGACCCGAACCTGATCTACCTGCTGTTCCTGGGCGGCATCGCCGGGATCGCGTTCGAGCTGGCACATCCCGGGATCGTGCTGCCCGGCCTGCTCGGCGGCCTGAGCCTGGTGCTGGCGCTGCTCGGCCTCTGGATCGTCCCGTTCTCCTGGATCGGCGAGGTCAACGTCCCGCTGGCCCTGACGATCACCGTCGTCCTCGCGATCTCGCTGCTCCTGATCGCGCAGCGGGTCGTGAAGGCCAGACAGCTGCCGGCGAGCACCGGATCCTCGGAGCTCCTCGGCGCGGCCGCGGTGGTCAAGACGCCGCTGCAGCCGTACGGCCAGGTGTTCGTGCACGGCGAGCGCTGGGGCGCCGAGCCCGTCGAGGGCTTCGAGCCGCACGTCGGCCAGCCCGTGCGCATCGTCTCGGTCGACGGGCTCCGGCTGACGGTCGGCCCCGCGCGGCACGGCACGCTTCCCCCATTCGAACAAGGAGCCTGATGGAAGTCGGCATCGTAGTCCTGATCGCAGTCCTGATCCTCTTCGTGCTCATCGTGAGCGCGTCGGTGAAGGTGCTGCGCGAGTACGAGCGCGGGGTGATCTTCCGGCTCGGCCGGCTGCTCGGCGAGCCGAAGGGGCCGGGCCTGTTCTTCCTCATCCCGGTGATCGACCGGATGGTGCGGGTCGAGCTGCGGACGGTGACCCTGTCGGTGCCTCCGCAGGAGGTCATCACGAAGGACAACGTCCCCGTGCGGGTCACGGCGGTGGCGTACTTCCGGGTGCTGGCGCCGCGGGAGGCGATCGTCCAGGTCGAGAACTACCTGGTGGCGACGTCGCAGATCGCCCAGACGACGCTGCGCTCGGTGCTCGGCCAGCACCTGCTCGACGAGCTCCTGTCGGAGCGCGACAAGATCAACGAGATCCTGCAGGAGATCATCGACCAGCAGACCGCGCCGTGGGGCGTGAAGGTGTCGGTGGTCGAGGTGAAGGACGTCGAGCTGCCGACCAGCATGCAGCGGGCGATGGCCCGCCAGGCCGAGGCCGAGCGCGAGCGGCGGGCCAAGATCATCGGCGCCGAGGCCGAGTACCAGGCGTCGGAGAAGCTGTCCCAGGCGGCGGAGATCATCGCGGCGCATCCGATCGCGCTGCAGCTGCGCTACCTGCAGACGCTGCAGGAGATCTCGTCCACCACCAACTCGACGACGATCCTGCCGGTGCCCATCGACCTGCTGCAGGCGCTCGGCCGGCTGCCCGGCGAGGGGCGTCCCTAGCCGAGCGCCCCGCAGAACGTCTCGGTCGAGACGATCAGCGCGTCCCCGGCGAAGCGCAGGCTCTCGAGCGAGCGCGCTCCGGCCTCCTGGTTGCCCGCGCCGCAGGCGTCCTCGAGCAGGACGGGGACGTAGCCGAGGTCGGCCGCGTGCCGGGCGGTCGGCTCGATCCCGATCTCGAGCGCGACGCCGGCGATGGCCACGGCCTGGATGCCGCAGTCGCGCAGGGCGATGTCGAGGTACGTGCCCTCGAAGGCGGACATCGTGATCTTGTCGACGACGCCCTCCGAGGCCCGCGGCGCGAGCTCGGGCGCGATCTGGAAGCCCGGCGCGTCACGCAGGAACCACGGCTCGACGTCGTCGGGAGTCGAGACGCGCTGCCAGGCCATCGCGGTGCGGAACTGGGCGACGCCCATCAGCTCGCGGGGCAGGGACAGGTGCCGGGTGTAGAAGACCCGCACCCCGGCCTGGCGGGCTGCCTCGAGCGCCTCGGCCACACGCGCGGTGACCGGACCCGGATCGGCGAGCTGGGAGAGGATCCCGACCTGCATGTCGTAGACCAGCAGCGCCAGGCGCTCCGGCGTGGCCAGGTCGCCGAGGTCCGTCGGGATGTTCAGGCCGTACGCGTGCTGCACACCGATCCCTCCCTCCGCCATCGTGTTACCATGTCATCGTAGTACCACGCCTCGACGCAGTGGCCCGCCTTCACCGGCCGACCCGCCGGCGCAGGCTGTCCCGCAGCGACCACCAGCGGCTCCCGAGGCGCCACACCCGCGTGCCCTGCAGCGCCGCCAGCTCCTGCTCGAGGCGGGCCACGGTCGCCCGGGCCTCGGCGAGCTCGGCGGGGTCGGCTGCGGGCGGGGCGGGCGGGACCGCCAGCGCCGCCCGGCCCAGCGGGTCGGGCACGTCCACGTGGGCCTCGCCGGGCACGCGCCGGCGCAGGTAGCCGCGCGGGTTGAACGTCATCAGCAGCCGCTCGCAGCTGCGGTCGGCGTCGAACTGCTCCCCGGCGGCGCTGGCCAGGAACCCTTCGATCGCCTCCTGCGGGCCCGGGCCGTAGCCGGGATGGACCGGGTGGCCGTTGATGTTCCCGTCCTCGACGATCACGTACGACCCGGGCGTGACCAGCGGCGACCACAGCTCGAGCTCGCGGGCCACGTGCGGCGCCCGGTGGTCGGAGTCCAGGATCACCAGCACCCGCTGGCCCTCGCCGATCGCGGCCCGCACGCGCTCGACGACGGCCTCGTCGGTCGACGAGCCGAGCACGTACTCCACCCGCTCGTGGGCCACCCGGCGCGGCTGGTCGAGGTCGGCGAGCCAGCCCGGCCCGGGGGCGTCCTGGATGTCGATCGACACCACCCGGCCCCCGCCGATGAGGTCGCACAGGTGGCCGAGGAAGAGCGCGCTCCCCCCGTCGAGCGTCCCGGTCTCGACGATCACGTCCGGCCGTACCCGGGTCACGAGCTCCTGGTAGACCCACAGGTCGAACGGGCTCTTGTAGATCGGGACGCCGAACCAGCGGGTCGTCATCCACGTCCCGAAGGTCGTGTCGCCCGCGTGGTAGAAGAGCCGGTGGAAGTCGTCGACCAGCCGGCGCGTCCGCTCGACGTCCAGCGGACCTGCGGTCGCGCTCCAGACGGCTGCCGAGCGGACGAGATCGTCGTCGTCCCCACGCAGCCGCTCGAGCGCGGCCTGCACGCCGGCGTCGGCGAGCAGCTCCTGCGGCGCGTCGGCGAGCGCCCGGGCCAGCGCGCGGCGCTCGAGCACGTCGGGGCTCCCGGCGACCTCGACGATCTCGGTCGCCGACGACGGCAGCGGGCACCCGCTCGGGGAGCGACGCCGCCGCGACGTAGATCACCTGGCGCCGCACCGACAGCCAGTGCCAGTCGACCGCGTACAGCACGCCGTCGCCGTCGAGCCGCCCGAGCGCGTAGCCCGCCAGCGCGAGCGCTCGCGCCAGCTCGCGCGGGTCCCGCCAGCGCTCGTGCAGCGCCACGCGATCGGCCAGCCAGACGACGCGGCAGCGCCGGGTCGGCGACCTCGGCCAGCCGCTCGGGCTCGACGCCATCCACCTCGAGCCCCGCCGCCCGCAGCGCGTCGGCCAGGTCGGGCGCGTCGGCGGCGACGAGGACGCGTCCGCCGTCGGGCCGCAGCCCGCGCAGCAGCGCGACCAGCTCGAGGTGCGGGATGGCGAGCGGCACGGTCGTCAACCGTAGCCGCTCGCCTCCGGCCTACTCCTCGGTGTCGGCCTCCGCGGCCATGTCGGCGCCGGGCTCGTCCGCCAGCGGCGGGCCGGCGGCATCGTCCTGCACGGCCGTCGTCGGCTCGAGGCCCGCGACCGCGCTCGAAGCCGTCGACCGCGTCGCCGTCCTCGGGATCCTCGCCGGGCGCGCGGCCCGGGTCGGCAACCAGGGCCACCGAGGCCACTCGGTCACCCTGACGCAGCCGCTGCACGATCACGCCCTGGGTGTTGCGGCCCATCCGCGAGATGCCCTCGACGGGCGTGCGGGTGGCGATGCCGTCCTGGGTGATGAACATGACCTCCTGCCCGTCCCGGACGACCATCACGCCGCGCAGCTCGCCGCGGGCCTCGGTCAGCCGGATCGTCAGCACGCCCATCGTGCCGCGGCCCTTGCGCGGATAGTCGGCCAGCGACGTCCGCTTGCCGAAGCCGTTGTCGGTGATCACCAGCAGGTCGGCCTCGTCGGCGGCGATCTCGATCGCGATGACCTCGTCGTCGCTGCGCAGGCGCATGCCCGTCACGCCGCCGGTGGCGCGTCCCATCGACCGAGCCGTGGTCTCGTCGAAGCGCACCGCCTGGCCGCGCCGCGACACGAGCAGCACGTCGTCCTTGCCGGACGTCAGCCGCGCGCCGATCAGCTCGTCGCCCTCGCGAATGTTGATCGCGATGATCCCGTCGGCCTTCAGCGGCGTGTCGTAGTCCTTGAAGCGCGTCTTCTTGACGATGCCCTTCTTCGTCGCCTGGATCAGGTACTCGCCCTCGGAGAAGTCGCGCGTTGCGATCACCGTGCGCACCTTCTCGCCCTCGCGCAGCGGCAGCAGGTTCACGAGCGCGCGGCCGCGCGCCTGGCGCTGCCCCTCGGGCAGCTCGTAGACCTTGAGCCGGTAGATCTTGCCGACGCTCGTGACGAAGAGCACGTAGTCGTGGGTGGAGGCCACGAAGAGGTGCTCGATCCAGTCCTCGTCCTTGGTGTCCATCGCCAGGACGCCGACCCCGCCACGCCGCTGCTGGCGGTAGGCCGACAGCGCGAGCCGCTTGATGTAGCCCGAGTGCGTGATCGAGATGACCATGTCCTCTTCGCGGATCAGCTGCTCGAGGTCGATCTCGCCCTCGCCGGGCACGATCTCGGTGCGCCGCGCGTCGGCGTAGCGCCCGCGGACCTCGAGGAGCTCCTCCTTGATGAGCGACAGCACCTTCTGCTCGTCGGCCAGGATCGCCCGCAGGTCGGCGATCGTCGCGACCAGCTCGGCGTGCTCGCTGCGGATCTCGTCCTGGGCCAGACCGGTCAGGCGCTGCAGGCGCATGTCGAGGATCGCGACCGCCTGGTCCTCGGTCAGCCCGAACTCCCGGATCAGCCCGCCGCGGGCCTCCTCGGCGTCGCGCGAGCCGCGGATCAGCTCGATCACCGCGTCGAGGTTGTCGAGGGCGATCAGGAAGCCCTCGAGGATGTGCGCCCGCCGCTCGGCCCGGTCGAGCCGGTACTTCGTGCGCCGGGTGATGACCTCGCGCTGATGGTCGACGTAGTGGCGCAGCATCGCCTTCAGCCCGAGCGTGCGGGGCACGCCGTCGACCAGGGCGACCATGTTGGCGCCGAACGTGGTCTGCAGCGGCGTGTGCTTGTACAGGTTGTTCAGGACGACCTTCGCGACCTGGTCGCGGCGCAGCTCGATCCAGATCCGCATGCCGGTCTTGTCGGACTGGTCGGCGACGTTGCGGATGCCCGGGATGACCTTGTCCTGGGCGAGCTGGGCGATCTTGCTGATGACGCCGTCATCGCCGCCCTTGCGCACCTGGTACGGGAGCTGGGTGATGACGATCGCGTCGTGGCCGCCCTTCTGCGGCTCGATGTGCGCCACGGCGCGCACCCGGATCCGGCCGCGGCCGGTCTCGTAGGCCTCGCGCACCGGGCCGGTGCCCATGACCACGCGCGCCCGTGGGGAAGTCGGGGCCCTTGACGTGTTCCATCAGCCCGTCGAGCGAGATGTCCGGATCGTCGATCAGCGCGATGCAGGCGTCGATGACCTCGCCCAGGTTGTGCGGCGGGATGTTCGTCGCCATGCCGACGGCGATGCCCGACGAGCCGTTGCACAGCAGGTTCGGGAAGCGCGCCGGCAGCACCGACGGCATCATCTTGCGCTCGTCGTAGTTCGGCTCGAGGTCGACCGTGTCCTCGTCGAGGTCCCGCAGCATCTCGGTCGCGATCGGGGCGAGCCGGCACTCGGTGTAGCGCATGGCCGCCGCGCCGTAGCCGTCGATCGAGCCGAAGTTCCCCTGCCCGTCGACCAGCGGGTAGCGCGACGAGAAGCTCTGCGCGAGCCGCACCAGCGTGTCGTAGATCGCCGAGTCGCCGTGCGGGTGGTAGTCGCCCATGCACTCGCCGACGACCTTCGCGCACTTCAGGTACGGCCGGTTCGGGCGCAGGCCGAGCTGCTCCATCGAGAACAGCACGCGGCGGTGCACCGGCTTCAGCCCGTCGCGCACGTCGGGCAGCGCGCGCCCGACGATGACGCTCATCGCGTAGTCGAGATAGGACGAGCGCATCTCCTCCGCAAGCTCGCGGGGCTCGATCGCGCCGTCTCCAAAAGGTGTGTCGATGGCCATGTCTTCTACGTCACCTCAGTCGGACCGAACGCGCCCACCGGCACGCTCGATCGCGGCGTTCTTCGGGCAGGCCGGCGGCCCGCGGGATCAAGGCGTCAGGTGTCCAGGAACTTGACGTCTCTGGCGTGCTGCTCGATGAACTCGCGCCGCGGCTCGACCTTGTCGCCCATGAGCTTGGTGAAGATCTCGTCCGCCGCCTGGGCGTCGTCCATCGTCACCTGCTGCATGGTGCGCGTCGCGGGATCCATCGTGGTCATGCCGAGCTGGTCGGGGTTCATCTCGCCGAGGCCCTTGAACCGGCTCAGCCCGATCTCGGACTTCGCCAGGTCGACGATCGCCGTGCGCAGGTGCTCGAACGTGTTCGCCGTCGCCACCTTGCGCGGGCGCTCGAGGGTCACCACGTAGGGCGGGTGGCCGGCCAGCTCGCGCAGCTTCAGGTGCACCCGGCGCAGGCCCTTGTAGGCCTGGGAGGTGAACAGGCGCGCGGGGAGCGGCACGGTGCTGACCGCGCCGGTCCGCTTCTCGGTCACCTTGACCAGGAGCGAGGGGTCGTCGGCCTCGTCGTAGCGCGCGACCACCTCGGCGGTGTCGGGCTCGTCGTCGGGGACGCCGGTGCGGAAGTAGGACTCGACGTCGGTCAGCGTCTCGAGGGTCTCCTCGATGAGCCGGTGGTCCTTGACGTAGTCCACGGCGGCCGCGCCGAAGTCGGCGCGCAGCCGGCTGGCCCAGCCCTCGTACTCGCGCAGCGCCGCGGCGAAGCGCACGTACTTGGTCTCGGTGAAGCGCAGCTCGGTGTCGTAGCGGTCCTTCGCCGACAGCAGGTGCAGGCGCTCGGAGAGCAGCTTCTTCTCGAGCTCGATGTCGTTCTTGAGGTACAGCTCCTGGCGGCCGAGCTTGATCCGGTACAGCGGCGGCTGGGCGATGTAGACGTAGCCGGCCTCGATCAGCTCGCGCATGTGGCGGAACAGGAACGTCAGGATCAGCGTGCGGATGTGCGCGCCGTCGACGTCGGCGTCGGTCATCACGACGATCTTGTGGTACCGGGCCTGGGCGATGTCGAACTCCTCGCCGATGCCGGTCCCGATGGCCGTGATCATGGCCTGGATCTCGTTGTTCGAGAGGACCTTGTTGATGCGGGCCTTCTCGACGTTGATGATCTTGCCGCGCAGCGGGAGGATCGCCTGGAACTCGCGGTCACGGGCCTCGACGGCCGAGCCGCCGGCGCTGTCGCCCTCGACCAGGAAGATCTCGCACTGGGCCGGGTCGGTGATCGAGCAGTCCGCGAGCTTGCCGGGCAGCGCGGTGTTGTCGAGCGCCGTCTTGCGCCGCGTCAGGTCGCGGGCCTTGCGGGCTGCCTGGCGAGCGCGAGAGGCGTCGATGGCCTTCGTGACGATGGCCCGCGCGTCGTTCGGGTTCTCCTCGAGGAACTCGCGCAGCTTCTCGTTCATGACCCGCTCGACGAGCCCGCGGATCGACGGGTTGCCGAGCTTGGTCTTGGTCTGGCCCTCGAACTGCGGCTCGCGCAGCTTCACCGAGACGATCGCTGCCAGCCCCTCGATCACGTCCTCGCCGGAGAGGTTCTCCTCCTTCTCCTTGAGGTAGTTGCCGCGGGTGCGGGCGTAGTCGTTGATCGTCCGCGTGAGCGCACCGCGGAAGCCGGACAGGTGCGAGCCGCCCTCGTGGGTGTTGATGTTGTTGGCGAACGAGAACACGCTCGGCTGGTACGAGCTGTTCCACTGCATCGCCACCTCGACGTCGCCGTCGGCGCTCTCGGTCGAGAAGTAGACGACGTTCGGGTGGACGGGCTCCTTCGACGCGTTGATGTGACGCACGAAGTCGGCGATGCCGCCCTCGTAGAAGAACGACTGCTCGCGGGGCTCGGCGCGCTCGTCGACCAGCGTCAAGCGCAGGCCGGCGGTCAGGAAGGCCATCTCCCGCATGCGCTGGGCCAGGGTGTCGAAGTCGTAGCTGGTGTCCTCGAAGATCTCGGCGTCGGCCAGGTAGGTGACCTTCGTGCCGGTCCCCTCGGCCGGCTCGACCTTCTCGAGCGGCCCGACGGGGTCGCCGCGACGGAAGGTCTGCACCCACTTCCAGCCCTGTCGGGTGACCTCGACCGTGAGCGACTCGGCCAGCGCGTTCACCACGGAGACGCCGACGCCGTGCAGGCCGCCCGACACCTTGTAGCCGTCGCCGCCGAACTTGCCGCCGGCGTGCAGCTTGGTGAGCACCACCGTCACCGCCGGCAGGCCGATGTCGGGCATGACGTCGACGGGGATCCCGGCGCCGTTGTCCTCGTGGGAAACGGTGCCGTCGGGCAGCAGCGTCACGATGATCTCGGACGCGCGACCTGCCAGGGCCTCGTCGACGCCGTTGTCGAGCAGCTCGAAGACCAGGTGGTGCAGACCGCGGGGTCCCGTCGAGCCGATGTACATGCCCGGGCGGCGGCGAACCGCCTCCAATCCCTCGAGCACCGTGATGTCTTTCGCGCCGTACTCGGACTCTGCCAAACCCCGCCCCTTCAACCAGCGATTTTCCGCTTGAATACTAGCAGTTGACCCCTCCGGAGGCCGGATCCGGAGAGCCGTCCGGAGCGCTGTCCCGTACGCGCAGCGAGGCCCGTGCAGCGCGCGTGACGGCCCGCTGCAGACGCTCGCTCCGAAGGCCTGCCGACCACCCCGCGATGAGCTCCTCCCGGGCGGCGTCGAGCGGCTCGTCGGACGGCGTCGGCGCGGCGGGAGAAACGCGGCGGGGAACGACTCCCACGGCGAAGCGTAGCGGTGGAGCGGGGCTGACGCCGTGCTCCTCGAGGGCGGCGCGCAGCCGCGGCTCGAGGTGGCGCAGCTCGCTCGCCCAGACGCTCGAGCGGCAGTGGACGAGCAGCGTCCCGTCGCGCTGCAGGCGCGCCGGCCAGGCCTCGCGGGCGACGAGCTCCCCCACGGCGCGCGGCCAGCGCCGCACGACCGCGGTCAGGGCCGCTGGCGACGGACCGGCCCCGGCCAGCGCCCGGTCGACGGTGTCGCCGATCGGCTCGAGGCGCGACAGCTTCACGCGGCCTCCACCCGGCCGTGCTCGACGTGCAGCAGCAGGTCGACGTCGCCGAGGTCGGCCGCCTGGGTCGTGGTGACGATGGCCTGGCCGCGCTCGCGCACCGCCGCCAGCAGCCGCAGCCGCCGCTCGGCGTCGAGCTCGGAGGCGACGTCGTCGAGCAGCAGGAGCGGGCGCAGGCCGCGCACCTCGTGCACCAGGTCGGCCTCGGCCAGGAGCAGCGCCAGCAGGGCCGTGCGCTGCTCGCCCTGCGAGCCGAAGGCCCGGACGTCACGGTCGCGATCGCTCAGGGCGACGTCGTCGCGGTGCGGCCCGGCGCCGGTCTGGACGCGCTCGACGTCGCGGTCGATGCGACGGTCGAGCTCGGCGGCGATCTCCTCGGCGGTCGTCGGGCCGTACGGCTTGTAGCGCAGAGCGGCCGGACCCGGATCGCCGCCGAGGGCCGCCAGGTGGGCGGCGAACGGCTCGGCCAGGCGCTCGATGAGCCGGATCCGGGCACCGGCGACCTCGCCTCCGAGCTGCGCCACCTGGGCCGTCCAGGTCGAGAGGGAGTCGACGCTCGACACGCCGCTGCGGATCCGGCGCAGGAGCTGGTTGCGCTGCTGCAGCGCCCGGCCGTAGTCGGCGGCGATCGCCGCGTAGCGCGGCCACAGCCTGGCCACGGCGCGGTCGACGTACAGGCGCCGGATCGCCGGTGCGCCCTTGACCACGGCCAGCCGGTCGGGCGTGAACACCAGGACGGCGAAGAGCTGGCCGAGCCGGTCGGCCGAACGCTGGCCGACGCCGTCGACGCGGATGCGCTTCGGCGTGCCCGGCTGGAAGCCGACCGTGACCTCGACCGGCGTGCCCTGCACCGTCGCCTGCACCTCGACGCGCGTCACGGCGTCTCCGTCACGCACCATGCGCGCCTCGTCGCTGGTCCGCGGCGACCAGGCCAGGAGGCCGAAGTGCACGGCCTCGATCAGGCTCGTCTTGCCGGCCCCGTTCGGCCCGACGATGGCCGTGAGGCCCGGCGCGAGCCGCGTCTCGACCCGCTCGTAGCAGCGAAAGGCGGTGGCCCGCACGCCGTCAGCGTGCACGGCCTCAGCGGCCCGGCGGAGCGCCGGTCACGAGCTGAGGCGGATCGGCATGACGAGGTACCAGTAGTCGTCAGCCTCGCCGGTGACCAGCCCCGGCCGGAGCGGGTTGATCAGCTTGAGGTGCACCTGCTCCTCGTCGATGCTCTCGACGCCGTCGCGCAGGAAGCCGGCGTTGAACCCGACCTCGAGCGGCTCGCCACGGAAGTCGCAGGGAATCGTCTCGCGGCCCTCGCCGACCTCCTGGGTCTGCGCCGACACCGTCACCTCGCCGGGCGAGAAGCGCAGCCGCAGCGGCGAGTTGCGGTGGGCCAGGAGCTCCATGCGGGAGAGCACCTCGACCAGCTCGGCGCGGTTCAGCAGCACGTCGTGCTCGAAGGCATCGGGCAGCAGCTGCTTGTACGAGGGGAACTGGCCGTCGATGCGGCGCGCCGAGAGCCAGACGCCGTTCATCCCGAACAGCACCTGGTTCTGCTCGACCGCGACCTCGAGCTCCTCGCCGCCGACCAGCGGCGCGATGCGCACGAGCTCGGCCAGGGCGCGGGCCGGCACGATCGGCCGCAGCTCCTCGGGCGGGCCGCTCTGCAGCTGCGAGGTCTTGACCGCCATGCGGTAGGAGTCGGTCGCGGCCATCGTCACGGTGCCGCCGCCGAGCTCGACCAGGATGCCGGTGAGCACCGGGCGCGACTCGTCCTTCGAGGCGGCGCGCATGACCTGCTCGGCGGTCTCCAGGAAGACCGTGCGGTCGACGGCGAACAGCCGCTCGCGGTCGACCTCGGGCAGGCGCGGGAAGTCCTCGGCCAGGTACGTGTGGAGGCGGTACTCGCTGGCGCCGCACTCGAGGCGGGCCACGCCGTTGCTCTGATCGACGGTGATGGGCTGGGCCGGCAGGCGCCGCGCGATGTCCAGCACGAGGCGGCCGGGCAGGACGGTCTGGCCCGGCTCGGTCACGTCGGCGATGAGGGGCGCCCGGAGCGAGATCTCCATGTCGGTGGAGCACAGCTCGACGGGCTGCTCCGCGGAGTCGGCGCGCACCATGATCCCCGAGAGGATCTGGACGCTCGAGCGCGTCGACACGCCGCGGCCCACGATCTGGAGCTTCGCCAGGAGCTCGTCACGGCGTGCAGGTGATCTTCATTCGACGGCCGATTGTAGGGCCAGGCTCGGTAACGGCTGCGGTCGGCGTCTGCACTGTGGGGTCCAATTCCAAGGAAGTAGTCATAGTCATAGGGGGTGTGGGTCCTGGGGATTCATCGAGCTCGGCCTGCTGCGAGCGTACTTCTCGGGTCGGACGAGCTGGGGGCAACGCTCCCCGTTCTCCCGGGCTCGGCGGGATACGGGGGACACGGTGGGCAGTCTGTGCACGGTGGACAACAGGGTTTGCACGGGTTCCTCACATGCCTGTCCACACGGTCTTCACGCGCGTGGGACCAGGCGGACGCATCCGAAGGTCGGGCTGGAGGTGGTCGAGCGGCGGTCAGGCGCCGCGCTTGAGCCGCGCCAGGAGGTCGCGCACCAGGTTGTACTCGGTGCGGTCCTCGCGCAGCTTCTGGGTGATCTTGTTGACCGCGTAGAGCACGGTCGTGTGGTCGCGGCCGCCGAAGTGCTCGCCGATGCGCGGCAGCGACAGGTCGGTGAGCTCGCGGCACAGGTACATCGCGATCTGCCGCGGGTGGACGACCTCCTGCGTGCGCCGCTGGGAGCACAGCTCGGTGACCGTCAGCCCGAAGGCCTCGCAGACCTCGCGCTGGATGTGGTCGATCGTGATCGGGGTGTCGCCGCTGTCCATGTCGTGCAGGGTCTCGCGCACCAGGTCCGGTGAGACGCGCCGGCCGGTCAGCGAGGCGAACGCCAGCACGCGGGTCAGCGCGCCCTCGAGCTCGCGGATGTTCTTGGTCACCCGCCGCGCGATCGCGGTGAGCACGTCGAGGTCGTCGACCGCGAGCGCCGTCGGCCTTGACGCGCCGGCGCAGGATCGCGATGCGCGTCTCGAGGTCGGGCGGCTGGACGTCGGTGATCAGGCCCCACTCGAAGCGCGAGCGCAGCCGCTCCTCGAGCTCGGGGATCTCCTTGACCGGGCGGTCCGACGAGAGCACGACCTGGCGCCCGGCCTCGTAGAGCGCGTTGAACGTGTGGAAGAACTCCTCCTGGATCCGCTCGCGCCCGCTGAGGAACTGGATGTCGTCGACCAGGAGGACGTCGACGGAGCTGCGGTAGCGCTGCTTGAACGCGTCCATCCGCTTGTCGCGGAGCGCGTCGATCATCTCGTTGGTGAACTGCTCGGAGGTCACGTAGGAGGCGCGCAGCGACGAGGCGTGCTGCTCGACGTAGCGGCCGATGGCCTGCAGCAGGTGGGTCTTGCCGAGCCCCGTGCCGCCGTAGATGACGAGCGGGTTGTAGGCCTGCCCCGGCGCCTCGGCGACCGCGAGCGCCGCGGCGTGCGAGAAGCGGTTCGACGAGCCGATCACGAAGTTGTCGAACGTGTACTTCGGGAGGAAGCGGCTGGCGTCGTCGATCGTCGGGCCGGCGGAGCGCCGGCTGCTCGCTGGTGACGCCGCCTCACCGCTCGCGGTCGCGGCCGGAGCACCGCTGCTCTGGCTGCGCGCCCGCTCCGAGACGGTGAACTCGACCGCCAGCTCGTCGTGCGCCGAGCGTGCCGCCCGCTCGACGAGCTGGGCGAAGTGACCGTCGATCCAGGCCCGGGTGAACTCGTTGGGCACGCCGATTCGCAGCCGGCTGCCCTCGAGGCTGACCGGTTGGGCAGAGCCGAACCACGCCGAGAAGGCGGTCTCGCTCAGGTCTTCTCGAAGGCGTGCGGTGACGTCGGCCCAGATGCCGTCGGCGGATTGGTCGCTCACTGCGCTCCCGATTGAATGCCACCCCGGAGGTCGGCCGAGGTGCTTGCTCTCGGCACGAGGGGTTGGCGCCCCCGTCACCGGTGGCTGATCGTACCGCTCGAAGGCAGCCGCAACGGCGTCGCCGGACCTGAAAACCTGCACGTTGCGTCATTCGCGGAACGCTCTCCGCGGTTGTCCACAATGCCTTCACCAGCGGCCCGCGACGGCCGGAGCCCGCCTGGAAGCTGGCCTCGGACGGTGAGCGGGCGACCAGTTCTCCACCGCGTTTTCCACAGCCGTGGAGAACGTACGGCGTCTTCACCAGGACCCCGGCGCGAAGTGCCGAAGCTCACCGCTACACTGCTCGACGTTCCCTGCTCGCAACCGCCGAGAAAAGCCCGTGAAGCGCACCTACCAGCCCAACACCCGAAAGCGTGCCAAGACGCATGGCTTTCGCAAGCGCATGAGCACCGCCGCCGGGCGGGCCATCATCAAGCGCCGGCGCGCCCGCGGCCGCAAGCGGCTCTCGGCGTAGCCTCGTGTCGACGTCGACCCCGGCCAAGCGCCGGCGGCTGTCGCGTGCAGCAGAGTTCGACTCGGTCTACCGCCGTGGCCGCTCTGCCGCATCGCGTCATCTGGTCGCGTACGTCTTCGCCCGTGAGGCCCACGACGCGGCCGAGCCGCGGCTCGGCCTGTCCGTTTCCCGCCGTGTCGGCGGCGCGGTGGAACGCAACCGCGTCAAGCGCCTCCTGCGGGAGGCCTTCGCGGTGACCGGGTCCAGCCTGCGCGGCGTCGACGTCGTCCTGGTCGCTCGACCCGGCCTGCACGAGACCATCGAGACGCGCGGCCTCCCCTGGCTGACCGAGGAGCTCGGCGAGCTGCTCTCGAAGGCCGCGGAGCCGCGTCCCTGATGCCCGCCGAGTCCCCGCTGTCCCACGTATCGCCGCTGCGCCGGCTGGCCACGCTGCCGCTCTACGCCTGGCGTTGGGTCATCACGCCGCTGTTCCCGGGCGGCGCGGCGCCGTACGGCTGCCGCTACGAGCCGAGCTGCTCGCGCTACGCCGAGGAGGCCATCAAGACGCACGGCATCCTGCGCGGGTCGGTCATGGCCGCCTGGCGGGTGCTGCGCTGCAACCCGTGGTCGCACGGCGGGCATGACCCGGTGAGGCCGCGGTGAGCATGCTCCCCTTCGGCATCGGCGTCGGGCCGCTCGAGGACCTGATCGAGTGGATGCTCCACGAGCTCCACAAGATCGGGTTCACCTGGGCCTGGTCGATCATCGCCCTGACGGTGATCGTGCGGCTGGCTCTCATCCCGCTGACCGTCAAGCAGATGAAGTCGATGCAGGCGATGCAGCGCCTGCAGCCCGAGATCAAGAAGCTCCAGGCGAAGTACAAGGACGACCGCCAGAAGCAGAACCAGGAGCTGATGGCGTTCTACAAGGAGAACTCGCTCAACCCGTTCGGCTCCTGCCTGCCGATGGTGTTGCAGCTGCCGGTGTTCTTCTCGCTGTTCTTCGTCCTGCGCCACTTCTCGTCGAATCCGCCGGGCGGCCAGGAGGCCGTCGACCGAGGCGACTTCAGCTTCCTCTTCGGGTTCATCGACAACATCACCAAGCACACCAACGAGGTGGGCTTCGCGGGCCTGATCCTGATCGTCCTGTACGTGCTGAGCCAGCTCGCGTCGTCGCTGCTGATGCCGTCGACGATGGACAAGACGCAGCGCTACGTGTTCATGGCGATGCCGTTCATGTTCGTGATCTTCGTGATCCGGTTCCCGGTCGGCCTGATGCTCTACTGGATCACCACGAACCTGTGGACGGTCGGCCAGCAGCTCGTGATCCGGAAGATGATGCCGGCGCCCGTCGTGGCGACCCCGGGCGGCCCAGCCGGTCGCACGGGCGGCCTGTTCTCGGGCCGGCTGTCGTCGTCGGCCGCGCCGAAGCCGAGCAAGCCGACTCCGGGCAAGGGCACCACCGGCAAGGGGACGTCCGCCAAGCCTGTGCCGGCCAAGGAGACGAGGTCGCCCAAGCCGCCCACGGCGGACAGCAAGGCCCAGAAGCCTGCGACCGACAACGGCAACAAGGGCAACGGCGCGCGCCGTCAGCAGACGCCGCGCCAGCCGCGCCGCCGGAAACGGTAGGGATCACGTGAGCTCCGAGCACGTCGAGGCCGAGGGTTCCGGCGAGACCGTCGGCGAGGCCCGCTGGGCAGCCCTCAGGGAGCTCGAGCGCCTGGCGCCGGGACTCGACCGCGAGGCCGTCGAGTACGTCGTGGTCAGCGAGGGACAGCGTGGTCTGATGGGACTCGGACGCGAGCCGGCCAGGGTGCATGCCCGAGCCGAGCGCCCGGCCAGCCGCGGAGCCGGCTGCGGTGTCGATGCCGGTGAACCCGGCGCCCGAGACGCCGCCGCGTCCGCCCGAGAACCTGAGCGAGGACGCGGCCAGGGTGCACGAGCTGGTCTCGCGGATCACGGACGCGATCGCCGACGACTTCGAGGTCCAGATCGACGAGGGCGACGAGGAGATCCGGGTGGTCGTCGAAGGCTCCGCGACCGGGCTGGTGATCGGCCACCACGGACACACGATCGACGCGATCCAGCACCTCGTCTCGGCGATCGTCTACCCCGCGCCGGGGCCGCGGCGGGACATCGTGGTCGATGCCCAGGGGTATCGCGGGCGACGCGAGCGCACGCTGCGCGATCTGGCCAAGCGGGCCGCGGAGGATGCGGTGCGTTCCGGGCGGGCGATGGAGCTCGAGCCGATGTCGAGCGCCGAGCGCAAGGTGGTCCACCTGGCCCTGGCCGAGCGCGAAGACGTGGAGACGTCGAGCGAGGGCCGCGAGCCCGTTCGCTACGTCGTCATCCGGCCGCTTCACGACTGACCCGAGCCGCCCGGCGGCCGGCGCCGGCGGCAGATGTTTCACGTGAAACACCTAAAGCTGGAGTCGAGGGTTGCGGCCGCGGCGCCCGATCTCCCCGGGGACACGGTGGTCGCGCTGGCCATCCTGGTCGACCGGCTCACGCGGGCCGACCTGAACGTCACGGCCATCCGGGATCCCGACGAGGCGATCGCGCGCCACGTCCTCGACAGCCTGCGCGCCCTGCCGCTGATCGACGCCGCGCCGCCGGGCCCGCTGGCCGACGTGGGCAGCGGCGGCGGCGTGCCTGCGCTGGTCATCGCGGCCACGCGGGACAGCCGGGACATCCATGCCATCGAGGCCACCGGGCGCAAGGCGGCCTTCATCGCTGCCACGGCCGAGGCGATGGGCGTCGCGGTGACGGTGCACGCGGCGCGCTCCGAGGAGCTCGCCGCCGACGGCTCTCCCTGGCGCGACGCCTTCGCGTGCGTGTGCGCTCGCGCGCTCGCGCAACCCTCCGGTCGCCGTGGAGCTCTGCGCCCCGCTCTGCCGGCCCGGCGGGCGGCTCGTCCTGTGGACCGGCGCCCAGGCCGACCGAGCCGCCATCGAGACGGCCGCCGCGGCGCTCGCCGGCGAGCTCGAGCCGGAGGAGCTGCCGGGACTGACCACGCTGCGCAAGCTCGGTGACACGCCGGCGCGCTATCCCCGCCGTCCCGGGATGGCCGCGAAGCGCCCGTTGGCCTGAAAAAGCGCCGCTCTGGGCGCCAAATTGTCTACCGAAGTGTCACGGTTGTGCCAACTGTGTGCCAGTTTCGTCCGGGCCCTTCCAGGCCATCCGGCCGCGACGCTACAGTCGCTCCATGTCCCGCATCTACGCCCTCGCAAACCAGAAGGGCGGCGTCGGCAAGACGACCACCGCGATCAACGTGGCCGCCTGCCTCGCCGAAGCGGGCACGCGCGTCCTCCTCGTGGACTTCGATCCACAGGCCAACGCGTCGAGCGGTCTCGGCGTCCGCCCAGGCACCACGCCGCTCTCGACGTACGACCTCCTGCACGGTGCGGAGCTCCAGGACGTCATCGTCTCCACCGCCGTGCCCAACCTCGACCTGGCGCCGGCCCACCCGGACCTGGCCGCCGCCGCCATCGAGCTGCCCGGCCGCGACGACCGCGACGCCGTGCTCGGTGCCGCCCTCGCCTCGCTCGACCAGAGCTACCCGTACGTCATCGTCGACTGCCCGCCGTCGCTCGGCCTGCTGACGATCAACGCGCTGGCGGCGGCCAACCGGCTGATCGTGCCGGTGCAGTGCGAGTACTACGCCCTCGAGGGCCTGGCCCAGCTGCTCGAGAACGTCGAGCGGGTGCGCAGCGGCCTGAACCCGTCGCTCGCCCTCACCGGCCTGCTCCTCACCATGTACGACGCGCGCACGCGGCTCGCCAGCGACGTGGTGCGCGAGGTGCGGAGCCACTTCGGGCCGAAGGTGTTCACGAACGTCGTGCCGCGCTCCGTGCGGCTCGCCGAGGCGCCGAGCCACGGCATGCCGATCACGCGCTACGACCCGCGCTCGACCGGCGCCGGCGCCTACTTCCGGCTGGCGATGGAGGTGGTGGAACGTGGCTAGCGAGTCGGCGCGCCCGCGCGGTCTCGGGCAGGGCCTGTCGGTGCTCCTGCGGGACGTCCGCCCGCTCTCGGAGGGCGACGACAACCGGACGCTGCTGCAGGTGCCGATCGACCGGATCCGCCCGAACCCGCGCCAGCCGCGCGTGCGGCTGGACGAGGAGGCGTTCACCGACCTCGTGGCGTCGGTCAAGCGCGACGGCGTCGTCCAGCCGGTGCTCGTCCGCCCCACGGCGGACGGGGACTACGAGCTGATCGCCGGCGAGCGCCGCTGGCGTGCCGCCAAGAGCGCCGGCCTGGCCGTGATCCCGGCGGTGCCGCGCGAGGTCGACGACCGGACGTCGCTGGCGCTGGCGGTCGTCGAGAACGTCGTCCGGATCGACCTCACCGCGGTCGAGCAGGGCCGGGCCTACGCGCGCCTGATGGACGAGTTCCGGCTGTCCCAGGGCGAGGTCGCCGAGGCCGTCGGCCGCAGCCGGGTCTCGGTCTCGAACATGGTCCGCCTGCTCGACCTGCCCGACGAGGTGCTCGAGGCCATCGAGCGCGGCGTGCTGAGCGAGGGCCACGGCCGGGCGATCCTGCAGGTCGACGACCACGACAACCGGCGCCAGCTCGGGGCGCTCGCGATCCGGCGAGAGCTGTCCGTGCGCGACACCGAGGCGGCCGCCCGAAAGCTCGGCCGTCCAGTGCGTCGACGGGTGCGCGGACCGCGCTGGTTCGACGCCGACCTGGCCCACGACGCGGTCGACGCGGTCTACCGGGCGCTGTCCCTGCCGGCCCGGGTGGTGAGCGACGGCGATGGCTGCAAGGTCGAGATCAAGGTGCGCTCCGTCGAGGAGCTCACGCGCCTGGTCGCCAGGCTGGACGCGCTGGGCGAGACACCGGCGATCTCGGCGGACTAGAAAACCACGAGACGTGGTGTCACGAGGCCGTCCAGCTCGCCGTCGGCCTGGCCGGCGAGTCCGATGCCGGTCGGCCGTCGGCGCTGGAACCCGGTCGGGCGCGGCTGCGCCGTTGGTACACTGGCGCGGCGAGGGCGATTAGCTCAGTCGGTTAGAGCGCCTCTCTGATAAGGAGGAGGTCCGTGGTTCGAATCCACGATCGCCCATGTTTCGGCCCGCTTCGGCGGGCCGTCGTCGTCTTCGGGGACGGCCGGCGCCGGCAGCTGACGCCCGCGGGCCGGCCGCACGATCTGCCTGCATATGCCGCTGGCCTGAAGTCCCTGCACCTGCCGCACCCGGGGCGGGTGGGGCGGGGCACCTCGGCTCCGGGGGCACGTTTGGCCTGGCGGGATCGACTCTACAATGTCCCCGAGCCGGAACCTCAGGAGAGCAGCGCCGTGCAGGAGATGGTCATCTACGGGGTGTCGTACGACATGGTTGGCAAGCAGCCGATCGTGCTGCTCAAGACGGCCGACGGCAAGCGCTTCCTTCCGATCTGGATCGGTCCGAACGAGGCCAGCGCGATCATGACCAAGCTGCAGGGCGGCGAGCCTCCCCGGCCGATGACCCACGACCTCCTGTCGTCCGTCGTCGAGGAGCTCGGCGGCGCCGTCGTGCGGATCGCCGTGACCGAGCTGCGCGAGAACACGTTCTACGCGCTGATCACCCTCCGCTGCAACGGCCGCGAGGTCGAGATCGACTCGCGTCCGAGCGACGCCATCGCCCTGGCCGTCCGCGTCGACGCCCCGATCTTCGCCGCCGATGAGGTCATCAACGAGTCGGCGATCGAGTTCGAGGGCGAGGCGGAGACCTCCGAGGAGACCGTCGTCGAGGAGTTCCGGCAGTTCCTCCAGGACGTCAAGCCGGAGGACTTCCTGACCGGGCAGGAGCCCGAAGGCTCGTAACGGTCGCGGGGCGCATACCAGCGCACGCGCACGCGGATGGCGCGAAACTGGCCTGCACCTCCCTCGCTCTCGACGCCCAAAGGAAGCTCGTGGCAGACCCCAGCCAGGATCCGGTCGTGCAGCAGCTGCGCGACCAGATCGCCGACAACGACCTCGTCATCCTCGACGCCCTGAACAAGCGGCTCTCGCTCGTGCAGCAGCTCCACGGGTACAAGCGCACCCGCGGCTACGACGTGTTCGATCCGGGCCGCGAGGACTGGATGCTGGCCTACATCACGCGCTGCAACCGCGGGCCGCTCTCGGCCGAGGCGGTGCGCGACCTGTGGCCGTCGCTCGTCAAGATGACCACCCGGGAGGCCGCGCGGATCAACGACGAGGCCTCGACCGCCGCCGGCACCTAGCCGGGCCCGGCGTGGCCAATTGGCCACGCGTCAGCTGTAGACGTCGACGACCTCGCCGATCTCGTTGAACCCGTAGAGCCAGGTCGCTGCCCACATCGGGACGCGCACGCAGCCGTGGCTCGCCGGGTACGCGGGCACCGACGGGTTGCCGTGGATCGCGTAGCCCCCGACGAAGTACATCGGATCCCAGAGGACGCCGAGCGGGCTCGGGTCGAACCCGCTCACCTTGCGGATGATCGAGAACGTCCCCTCCGGGGTGTAGCGGCCGTAGCCGCCCGTCGACACCGGCAGGACCCACTGGGTCTGCCCGCCGCGCACCACGAGCAGCACCTGGTGGCCCTTGTCGACCTCGAGGTGGTCGCCCTGCGAGGTGTAGCGGGGCTTCGGTCGCTGGGCGTTCGCGAGCGCCTGCCACACCTCCGGCGTGACCGTGCCGGTCCGCGACAGCCCTTCCACCTTCTGGAAGGCGAGGACCGCGTCGACCAGGTCGGAGCCGTAGGAGGCCTCGCTCGTGGCCTGGCGATACCCGAGGTCGAGGAGCTGCTGGCGCAGGGCCGCGACCGCCGGTCCGGAGGAGCCGACCGACAGGCTCGGCAGCGCCGCCTGCAGGAGCTTCGCCGTGCCGGCGGAGCCGAAGCGCTCGTCGCCGGCGTAGCGGACGCGCACCAGGTAGCGACCCGTCCCGCCGGCGGCCACCGACACCGAGAACCGCTTGCCGTGCTCGAGGGTCACGCTGCGCCGCGCGATCACGCGGCTGCCCCGGGCCACGACGACCACGATCTTGCGCCCGACGCGCGCCGGCGCGACGGTGCCCTGCACCCGCACGCTGCCGAAGCCCATCGCCGACGACCCGCCGAGCCGCACCCGCGGCCGCACCAGCAGCTTCGCCCGCGACGACAGCGTCGCGCTCGCACCGGCGCCCCACTTCGCCGTGATCCAGAGCGGCTTTCGGGCCCGCAGCTTGACCTTCCAGGCACCGGAGGCGGTGGTCCTGACCGTCGCCAGCGTCTGCGGATGTCCGCCGATCGAGGCCTGCAGCTTGACCCGCTGGTTGGCCGAGGGCGGTGACAGCTGCCCGGTGATGAGCGCGCCCTTGCCGAAGGTCGTCGGCGTCGAGGGCACGTGGATCGTGAGCGTGGCCGCCGCGGCCGGCGAGGCGGTGACGAGCGACGGGGCGCAGGCGACGAGGGAGAGGGCGGCTGCGCAGGCGAGGGAGGTCTTCACGGCGGGGATCTACCCGATTTACGCGACAAGTCCTCCCGAAACGGAGGCGCCGCCCACCTGACGGGTCTACGCGACCCTCACGAGGCGAACGCGAAGGCGAACGCGAGCCCGTTGTTGGCGGCGTGCAGGAGGATCCCGGGAACGACCGATCCGGTCCGCTCGTAGAGCACCCCGAGCACGATCCCGAGCAGGGCCAGGGAGATGAACGCGCGGGGCTCGCCGTGCAGCGCGCCGAAGATCACGCCGGTGACCGCCGGCGTCCAGGTGCGGTCCGAGCCGGCCGCGCAGCGCGGCGAACAGCAGGCCGCGGAAGAACAGCTCCTCTGCCACCGGAGCCACGACGACGAACGCCACCGCGGCCACGACCACCCCGATCCAGGCCTGCGCTCCGCCGGGGAACGGCCGCGGCGTCAGACCCTGGCTCTCGGCAGCGTGCAGCAGCGGCTCGAGGAGCTGGGCCACGACCAGCACCAGCAGCATCCCGCCGACCGCGAGCTTCAGCGCCTGGCTCCACGACGACGGCCGCACCAGCCCGAGCGCGGCCCGCGGGTCGGGCGTCCCGCGCACCGCCCACCAGACCGCGGCGAGCAGCACCAGATCGGCGCCGAGCAGGAGCACGGCGAAGTACGGGTCGAACAGCCGGTCGGCATCCGGAACCGTGCCGTGCAGGCCCTGCAGCAGCACCGCGCCGAGGAGCTGGGCCACGAGCCAGGCCCCGAACACCGCGAACGGGGTTCGCAGGGAGACCCGCAGCTCGGGCCGATCGGCGACCGCCGGCCGGGTCACCCGCTGGCAGCCGCGGCCGACACGAGCGGCGCGAGCTCCTCGAGGCTCGCGATCGCGTCCGTGCTGCGGTGCCGCCCGCGGCGGTCGATGAGGATCGCGCGGACGCCGGCCCTCGCGGCGCCCTCGATGTCGTTGACCGGGTCGTCGCCCACGTGCAGCACGGCGTCCGCGGGCAGTCCGAGCTGCTCGAGCGCCGCCTCGAACAGCTTCGGGTCGGGCTTGCTCGCGCCGACCCCGGCGGAGTGGAGCACGGCCTCGAAGCGGTCGGCCACCCCCAGCCGCTCGAGCACCGGCACGAGCGAGATGTCCCAGTTGCTGACGACCGCGAGCCGCACGCCGGCTGCCTGCAGCGCCGCCAGCGCCGGGGCCACGTCGTCGTACAGCCGGAACGCGATCGCGTCGGTCAGGCACGGGCAGGAGCTCTGCGCCGACGACGCCGACGCCGAGCGTGTCGGCGAGCACGTCGGCGCACTCGAGCCGCAGCGCCGCGAGCGACGCGTCGTCCCTGGCCCGGATGCAGTTCGCGGCGTAGTAGCGCATCTCGGCCCGCATCGCGGCCGAGGCGAGATCCTCGTCGACGTCGAGCCCGACCCGGGCGCGCAGCGAGGCCTGCAGCCGCGGCGTCGGGGACTCGAGGCGAACGAGCGTGCCGAGCGCGTCGAGGAGGACTGCCGCCGGCGGGCTCACGAGAACGCGTCGGGGTGCAGCCTGCGCGCCAGCGACCGCACCATGCTGTAGGCCCGGTCGTCGGCCTGCACCAGCGACTCGTCCAGGATCGCGAAGTGCCCGTCCCGGATCGCCCGCAGCTTCGCCAGCCGCGGCAGCGTGCGCAGCCGGGCCAGCGTCAGCCCGGTCTTCCTGGTGGTGAGGTACCAGTCGGGGTCGAGCTTCGCGAGCCGCGCAGCCGAGACCGTGGTGCTCACGTCGGAGGTTCCGACGAGCTGGCCGCCGGCGAGCCGCACGATCGTCGCCAGGAGCGAGTCCGGCGGCGGCGGGACGCCGAGTCCCACGACGTCGACGAAGACCTTCGGCCGCTTCAGGTTCTCGAGCCGCCTGGCCACGTCCTCCCGCTTGGCGCGCAGGTTGAGCGCGAGCTGCTCGCCGGCCGCGGTGTGGCCCGTCGCGATGCCGAGCTCGAGCGCGGCGTGCTCGATCGGCGGCAGCGCCGTGCCCGCGTACACGAACGTCGGCACCCCGAGCTTCTTCGTCAGCGACGTCGCCGTCGCCGGCGAGGTGCTGGCGGGGAGCACGATCAGGTCGGCCTTCTGCCGGGTCAGCGAGTCGAGCTTCGTGGACGACGGCAGGAGCCGCGGCTTCACCCCGAGCGAGCGCAGGATGCGCGCGGCACCCGGGTCGAGCGTCACGACGCGCTTCGGGATGCTCGCCAGCGGCACCTCGCGCCCGTCGGCGTCGTGCACCGTGAGCGGGAACACGGGCTGCACCTGGGTGCTCGACGTCGCCTCCTGGCGGAACCCGCAGCCGGCCGCCAGCGCGGCCAGCGCGAGCAGGATCAGCCCCAGGGAAGCGGTGCGGCGGCGCGGCACCCTTCCAGTCTAGTGAGCGGGTCGGAGCGCCTTTGCCGGTGGCGCGTCCCGCAGGACCGGCGGGCCTCCCGTCGAAGGCGTTCGCTGGACGTACGGCCGTTCACCTGGACGAGCCGTGCCACAGCTACCCTGGACCTGCGCCCGTGAAGGACACGAGCAACCGTACCCACGCCGCGCGGCGGCGCAAGAGGACCCGCCGCCGTTCGAAGCGCACGGCGCGCCGGACCACGCTCGGCGTGGTCCTCATCGCCCTCGTCGGGGTGTTCGGCGTGCTGGTCGTCGGCGCGCTCGCGGTGGCCTCGTCGTTCATCGACAGCCTTCCGGACATCAAGGACGTGAAGGCGGTCGACCTCGGGACGAACTCGGCGATCTACGCCGCCGACGGCTCCCGGCTCGGGGTGATCGCGGCGAACCACAACCGCACTCCGGTGCGCTGGCGCCAGATCTCGCCGTTCCTGCGCAACGCCACGATCGCGATCGAGGACAAGCGCTACTGGGAGCACGGCGCGCTGGACTACGAGGGCATCGGCCGCGCCGCCTGGCGCGACGTCACCTCCGGCAGCTTCGCCGAGGGCGGCTCGACCATCACCCAGCAGGTCGTCCGCAACCTGTACATCCCGGGGGAGAAGGACAAGAAGACCTTCCAGCGCAAGATCGACGAGGCCTGGCTCGCGATCCAGTTCGAGCGCAACTACACGAAGGCCGACATCCTCACGACGTACCTGAACATCGTCTTCTACGGCAACAACGCCTACGGCGTCGAGGCCGCGGCCCAGACCTACTTCTCGACGCACGCGGCGAAGCTGACGCTGGCCCAGAGCGCCCTGATCGCCGGCCTCCCTCAGGCGCCGACGGACTACGACCCGTTCACCCATCCCTGGCAGGCCCGCTCCCGCAGGAACCAGGTGCTGAACGCGATGCTCGACGGCGGGGTCATCAAGAAGCCGGCCTACCTCAAGGCGCTCAAGGCGTGCCTCTGCCTCAAGCCCAGCCACATCTACCGGGTCGTCCGCCAGCGCACGTTCTTCGACTACGTCAAGGAGCGGCTGAGCGCGAAGCTCGACCCGGTCAGCACCGACCTCGTGCCGAGCGGCGGCCTGCGCATCGAGACGACCCTCGATCCGCGGCTGCAGTTCGCGGCCCGGCGGGCCATCAAGAGCGTCCTGAAGACCCCTGGCGACCCGGTGGCGGTGATCGTCTCGATCGACCCGAAGACCGGCTACATCCTGGCCATGCAGTCGTCGGCCAGCTCGGGGCTGCACTTCAACATCGCCACCCAGGCCGAACGACAGGCCGGCTCGACGTTCAAGGCGATCGCCCTCACGACCGCGGTGAACATGGGCGTCGACCCGTACCACACGTACTACAACGGCGGCTCCGAGATCAGCATCCCCATCCCGGGCTGCGAGGTCCCCGGCGCGTGCACCGACCCGTACTGGAACGTCCACACCTACCACGGCGAGGGCGGCGGAGGCGGGACGCTGGCGTCGGCGCTGCTGCGCTCCGACAACGTGGTCTTCGCCCAGGTGTCCTACGACGTCGACCCCGAGAACATCGTCAAGATGGCTCGCGCGCTCGGCGTCAACAAGTCGCCGATCAAGCCGGACCTGTCGATCGCGCTCGGCGCCGAGGACGTGACCCCGCTCGAGATGACCAGCGCCTACGCGACCCTCGCCGCCGGTGGCGTCTACCACCCGCCGCAGCCGATCAAGAAGGTGCTGCGCAACGGCGTCCCCGTCGGCGACTTCGAGCCGAAGCAGCGCCGGGTGATCTCCGACGGCGTCGCCGCCGAGGTGGACAGGGTGCTCCAGGACAACATGGTCTCGGGCCTCGGCACGACCGCCCGGACGAGCGACGGCCGGCCGCAGGGCGGCAAGACCGGGACGACCGACAACTCCGAGGACGCCTGGTTCTGCGGCTTCACGCCGAACCTCGCGACCTGCGTCTGGATGGGCTACGTGAAGGCCAGGATCCCGATGCTGAACGTCGAGGGCGTCGGTGCCGTGTCGGGCCCGACCTTGCCGTCGCAGATCTGGCACGACTACATGAACGTCGCCCTGAAGAAGTTCCCGCCGGTCGACTTCCCCACGCCGACCGTGCCGTTCGTCGAGCACCAGGTCGACCTGCACTACGGCCACCAGGGCTACTACTACACGCCGCCGGCGGCTCCCCCGAGCACGCCGACCACGCCGACGGACACCACGCCGACGGACACGACCTCGACCGACGCGGGCGGCACCGGCCAGCCCACGCTGCCGCCGGTCGGCGGCGACACCGGCGCGACGACCCCGACGCCGTAGCCCGGCGCTAGCCGGTGGTCGTCGGCGCCGTCTCGGTGACGGTCGGCGCCGTGGTGTCCGTGGCCGTCGTCTCCGTCGTGTCGGTGGTGACGGTCGCCGTGGTCTCGGTCGTGGTGGTGACGGTGTTCGTCACGGTCGCCGTCGCGGTGGCCGTCGGGACGCCGGTGGTGGTCGGCGCCGTCGTCTCGGTGGCGGTCGTGTCGGTGAGCGAGGTGTCCGTCGTGAGGCCGGTGTCGGTGGGCACGGACTCGGTCGCCGGGACGGTGGTGGTCACGGTCACGGTGGTGGCCAGCGGGGCCGTCGGCACCCGCGCGGTGATGCTGACGCTGGACGCGGCGCCGTTGCCGTCGTCGTGGGTCAGCGCGTAGGCGGCGCCGACGCCGGCGGCGACCATCGCCAGGAGGACGAGCGGCACGAGGAGGCCGAGCCGCGGCCCGCGGGCGGCGTAGGTCTCCTCGACGACCTCCTCGCCGGCGACCATCGCCGTGCGGCGCCGGGCGAGCTCGTCGGCGAGCGCCCGCAGACGGCCGGCCACGGCCCGGGCGGACGGTGGGCGACGCGCGGGCTCCTCGGCGAGCATCCCGGCCAGCAGGCCGGCGACGGCCGGGTCGATCCCCTCGCCGGCGACGACCCGCGCGCCGCGGCCGTGGACCTCGCCCGTGAGCAGCAGGTACAGCAGGCCGCCGAGCGCGTAGACGTCGGAGGCGGGCGTCGGCGGCTGGCCGGCCGCGACCTCGGGCGCGACGGTGCGCGACGGGTCGGGTGCCTCGAGGCCGACGTCGAGCAGCCGGGGCCGGCCGTCGTCGTCGACCAGGATGCGGGAGGGCGCGAGCGAGCCGGTGACGATCCCGAGCTCGTGCAGCTCGGCCAGCGTCCCGGCGACGTCGGCCGTGAACAGCAGCGCCCGGCGAGCCGCCCAGGGCGGCGGGTCGTTCGCCGTCAGGCGCCCGCCGAGGGTCGTCGTCGGGGCCGCCTCGAAGACGTGGAAGGCGCGCCGTGCTCCGCGGTCGTCGGTGACGAAGCCCCACTCGAGCAGCCTGACGACGCCCGGATGCTCGATCTGGGCCCGGGCCCGGGCGTGCTCCTCGAAGGCCCGCTCGTCGGCCGGCGCCGTCTCGAGCAGCCGCACCACGATCGGCCGGCCGGCCGTCTCGTCGGTGGCCGAGAAGAGGGTCGCTCCGTCGCCCGATGCGAGCTCGCGGCCGAGGCGGTAGCGCCCGGCGAGGATGATCGGTGGCTCGGACAGGATGGGATGCGGTCGCGCCGGCCGGGTGACCAGGCGGCTATACCATAGGCCCTCGTGGTCGACGCCGTGCAGGATCTTCTGGCGCCGGACGCCGCGCGAGGCCTGCTGCTCGCGCGGCTCCGTCGGCTCCCGTCGGAGCGCGTCGCGCTCGCGGCGGAGCTCGCCGGGCGCGTGCTCGCCGAGCCCGTCGCGGCGGTGCGTGACCTGCCGCCGTTCGCGAACTCCGCGATGGACGGCTACGCCCTGCGCGCCGCCGAGGCGGGCTCGAACCTGCCGGTGGCCTTCCGCATCGCCGCCGGCGACGACCCGCCCGACCTGCCGCCCGGCGCCGTCGCCGAGATCGCCACCGGAGCGCCGATGCCCGACGGCGCGGACGCGGTCGTGCCGGTCGAGCTGGCCCGCGAGCAGGACGGCCGGCTGGTCGTCGAGGGCGCCGTCAACCACGGCGACCACGTGCGTCTCCCGGGTGAGGACGCTCACGCCGGCGACGTCATCCTGGCCGCCGGGACCCGGCTCTCACCGCTCGCCGTCGCCGGGGCCGCCACCTCGGGCGTCGACCAGCTCGTGGTGGTGCGCCGCCCGCGGGTCGCCGTCCTGGTCACCGGGGACGAGATCGTGGCGCCGGGCCAGCCGCTCCGCCGCGGCCAGATCCACGACTCGAACAGCCTCCTGATCGCGGCCCGCTGCGCCTCGCTCGGGGCGGAGGTCGTGCTGCGCGAGCGGGTGCCCGACGACGCCGACGCGACCCGCCACGCGCTGGCCCGCGGCTTCGAGGCGGCGGACATCGTGCTGACCTCGGGCGGCGTCTCGGTCGGCCCGCACGACCACGTCAAGCCGTCGCTCGCGGCCCTCGGCGTGGAGGCGCTGTTCTGGCGGATCTCGGCCCAGCCCGGGAAGCCGGTGTTCGCCGGCATCCGCGGGTCGAAGCCGGTGATCGGCCTCCCGGGGAACCCGCTGTCGG
This sequence comes from uncultured Actinomycetes bacterium, assembly GCA_963794695.1. GTDB lineage: Bacteria > Actinomycetota > Thermoleophilia > Gaiellales > JALYLC01 > CAWCFJ01. Next base: position 517,818 of record CAWCFJ010000003.1, read on the forward strand.
TGCTCGTCGGGCTCGAGCTCCTCGTCCGGCCGGCGCTCGCGGTGCTGGCCGGCCGCTCCCCGGACGCCGAGGTGCGGCGCGCCCGCCTCTCGAGGCCGGTGCGGCGCAACGCGCTCCGCACCCGCTTCCTGCCGGTCACCCTCGAGGGCGGCGAGGCCCGCCCGCTCGGCGCCGGCCTGTCGCACCTGCTGGCCGCCTCGGCGCTGGCCGACGCCCTGGTCGTCATCCCGCCCGGCGACGGCGAGGCCGACGGCGAGGTCGACGTGCTGCCGTTCTAGGCTAGGCCGCGGGCAGGACGAGCGTGCGCTGCGTGCCCGGCACCTGGACGGACGCCAGGCGGGCGAAGATCACGTAGCGGTGCGACGCGCTGTACAGCGGGTGGCAGGCCGACAGCACGAGCTGGTCGTAGCCGACGTTCCGGATGATCGACCAGTCGCCGTTGTCGACGATCCGGTGCCGCGTCACCCGGTAGGTGAACGAGCCGTACGGCATCTTCAGGGTGATCGCGTCGCCGGTCCTGAGGTTGTTGATGTAGCGGAACGGCGCCGACCAGGTCGTGCGGTGGCCGGCGATCGCGGTCGTCTTGCCGAGGCCCGGCCACGACGTGATCGAGTAGTGGCCCGGCCCCTTCGTGAGGCTGTCCCAGTAGTCGGTGCCCTCGACGAAGATCTCGGAGAGCCCCAGCCGCCCGATGGTCAGCTTTCCGAGCGGCGCCCCGTTCTTGCCCTTGTGGGCCCGGGCGTACTCGGCGGCCAGCTTGCGCACCAGGGTCATCTGCGCGGCGGTCTGGTTGGTCGCCGTCGTCGCCTGGCCGCCGCGCGTGGTCGTGCCGGGGGTCTGCTGCCGGGAGACCACCTGCGGGGCGTTGAAGGTCTTGGCGGCCTTCTGCTCCCAGACCTGGGTGTCGTGGCTCAGCTTCGAGCGGAGCTCGTGCTGCTGGTAGGCGGTGTAGATGTCGGTGACCGGGTCGCGCCAGAACACGACCGCGCCCGCATAGGCGAAGAGCAGCACGCCGAAGACGATGAACGACGTCCCCAGACGGCGCGAGAGCTTGTGCATGCGGGCCACTTCCTCATCGTACGGCACGCCCCCCGCAGGCCAAGATCCCCCGTCAGCGGGATCCTGCGACGCGTCCGAAGGCCAGCGCGCCGAGCTGGATCCCGGCTGCCGCGACCAGCACCAGGGCCAGCGCACCGCCGAGCGCCAGGGTCCCGCTGGCGGTCAGCCGCAGGAGCCAGGGGACGGCGTTCACGACGCCGATCCCGCCCGGCCCGGCGAGCAGCCAGAGCAGGAGGAACAGGGGGAGCAGGCCGACCGCCACCGCGCTCAGCCGGGCGATGACGCCGAAGCGCTGCAGGGCCGGCAGGAACAGCCACACGTGCAGCGCCACGACGACCAGGGCCAGCAGGTAGGGCGAGCCGACCAGCGCCACCAGCCCCGCGACGAACGTTCCGGCGAGGGCCGCGGCGAACGAGGCGACGCCGGCGAGGGCCGGGTCGCCGCTCAGCGGGCGGCGCGCCCGGGCCAGCAGGAGCCAGGTGGCGACGACCCCGACGGCGGGCAGGATCAGCGCGGCTCCGAGGCCTGCGCCGCTGCCCGGGAACGGCCGGTGCGTCGGCCCCTCGACGATCCCGAGGACGCCCTCGAGCCGCAGCAGCAGCACGCCGACCACGCCGGGCGCCGCGCGCAGGAGCCACTGGCGCAGCGCCCCCCGCAGCGGCACCCGCCAGCGGGCGCAGCGCGGCAGCAGGTCGAACAGGACGAGCGCCGGCGGGACGAGCAGCGAGAGCAGGAGGAGCTCGAGCGTCCAGCCCCGCACCACCCGGTCGGCGGCGATGAGGTACGAGGCCGCGGGGGACTCGGGCGCGCCGCCGGCGTCGACGGCCAGCACGAGCTGCTGCACCGTGTCGCCGATCGCCTGCAGCCGCTGGGCGCTCAGACGGTCGGGCGTGTCGTTGGTCGGCAGGAGGCCCCGCTCGGTGCCGTCGACGGTGACCGCCGGGATGCCGCGGCGCACGTACGGCGCCTGCTCGCCGCGCCCGAGCGGGGTGATCAGCCCGAGCAGCTGGCGCGGCAGGCTCGGCAGCCGCACGTCGTTCACGCCCTCGGCCCGCAGCGCGGTCTCGACCGAGCGCACCAGGCCGGCGGCGGCGATGCGGGTGGTGTCGCCGCCGATCCGGATCCGCACCGGCCCGGGCGCGCCGGCGCCGGTGAGGACGAGCACCGCCTGCGGCTGCAGCCCGGGAGGCGGGTGCCGGGCCAGGTAGCGCGCCCCGGCCGCGCCGGCGGTCGCCCCGTCGGTCGAGACGAGCACCACCGCGCTGTTCTGCAGCAGGTTCGGCAGCACCGCGCCGAGCCCGAGCAGCACGGCGTTGCCCGACGCGTCGTCGTTCGCGCCCGGTCCCGGGGACACGTCGTCGCGGTGGGCCAGCACGAACACCGCCCGCAGCGGCCCCGGCGGCAGCCCGCTCGGGCGGGACACCGCGATCACGTTCTGGTAGCGGACGTCGTTGCCCGACGCGTCCTGGCCGGTGAAGCGCTGGCGCGAGACGCTCAGCTTCTCGGCCCGGAAGCGGTCCTCCATGAACGCCGCCGCCCGGGTCTCCACCACCGCTGCCGGGCGAGCGGTCGGAGTCGCGCGCGGCCAGGGAGGTCGCGTCGGCGAGGGCCTTCGCGCCGTCGAAGGTCTGGGGCAGCTCGCCGGCCCGGAGCGTGCCCGGCGCCTCGGCGGCCACCAGCACCAGGAGGCCGCACAGGAGCACCGGAATCCAGCCGAGCCGGTACAGCGACCAGTTGACCAGCGTGTCCGGGCGGGGCCCCGACGGCCGGGCGCCGCGGCGCGCCGTGGCGGGCCGACCTCGGGGCCGAGCTGGTGGACCGTATGCGGGCTCAGCCACCGGCGGGGTTCGGCCGCGGGTGCATCGCGCGAGTATGGCGTACCGGCCCGGGAGCCCGGTTAGTAGGCTGTCTTGCGATGGAGGCGAGCGCGCGGCCGGCGCCGAAGGCGACGATCCTGGTCGTCGACGACGAGGAGGCAATCCAGCGGATGCTGGCTGTCGCGCTCGCGCGCGAGGGCTACCGCGTGGTCGAGGCGCTCGACGGCGAGCGGGCGCTGCAGCTCGTGGGCAGCGAGCGGCCGGACCTGATCCTGCTCGACGTGATGCTTCCGGGGATCGACGGCCTCGAGGTCTGCCGCCAGGTGCGGGCCACCTCCCAGGTGCCGATCATCATGCTCACCGCCCGCGACGACGAGATCGAGAAGGTGCTCGGCCTCGAGCTCGGCGCGGACGACTACGTCACCAAGCCGTTCTTCATCGCCGAGCTGCGCTCCCGTATCCGCGCGGTGCTGCGGCGCGCCGACCGCTCGGCCTGGTCGGCCAGCGACGACGTCCTCTCGGTCGACGGGATCGTGCTCGACTCGGCCCGGCGCACCGTCCAGGCCCACGGCAGCGACGTCGCCCTCACCTACGTCGAGTTCGAGATCCTGCGCACCATGATGGCCTCGCCGGGCCGGGTCTTCTCGCGCCAGAGCCTGCTCGAGGCCGTCTGGGAGTCGGCGGACTACCGCGACCCGCGCACCATCGACGTGCACGTGCGCCACCTGCGCGAGAAGCTCGAGCCGAACCCTCGCGAGCCGGTCTACATCCACACCGTACGCGGCGTCGGCTACCGCTTCCGCGGCTGAAATTTTATTCCGGCAATCCGGCCTACACTGCGAGCCATGCCCTCGACGATGCGCTCAGGGGCGCTGCTCGTCGGCTGCGGTGTCGTGGGCGCCGTGGCGGCGCTCGCCGTCGCCGGTGCGGGAGGCTGGCTCGGCGGTGACACCACGGTCGAGCGGGTGGCCGCGCCGCCCCCCGACTCCGGCGCCACCAGCCCCATCTCGCTGCCGAAGACCCCCGCCGGTGGTCTCGACGCCAGCAGCTCTACAAGGACCGCTCGCCCGGGGTCGTCACCATCGACGTGGTGTTCACCGACGGCTCGGTGTTCTCGGGCAGCGGCTTCGTGGTGAACGCGAAGACCGGGCTGATCCTGACGAACTCCCACGTGATCACGAACTCCGGGTCGGTCACCGATCCGAACGCCGTGCATCCCGGCGACCACGTCTACGTCGAGCAGCTGGACGGCGAGCGGGCCGAGGCCAAGGTCGTCGGCTTCGACCTGTTCGACGACGTCGGCGTGCTGCGCGTCGACCCTTCGAAGATGCACCTGCAGCAGGTGCCGCTCGGCCAGACCTCGAGCGTCGCCGTCGGCGAGCCGGTCGCCGCGATCGGCAGCCCGTTCGGCGAGGAGGGGTCGCTCTCGATCGGCGTCGTCTCCCAGATCGCGCCGCCAGATCCCGACGCCGGCCGGGGTGTGCTTCTCGACCGCCGGGGCGATCCAGACCGACGCTGCGATCAACCACGGGAACTCGGGCGGCCCGCTGTTCGACGCCTCCGGCGACGTCATCGGGATCAACGCCCAGATCGACACCGACGCCCAGTCGGCCGACCAGGGGAGCCAGGGCGTCGGCTTCGCCGTGCCGATCGACGCGGCCAAGGAGTCGCTGCGCCAGATCCTGAAGACCGGAAAGCCGCGCTACTCGTGGCTCGGCGTCTCGACCCGGCGTGCCGGTCAGCGCCACGCTCGCCGAGCAGTTCCACCTGCCGGTGTCCTACGGCGCGCTGGTCGACAAGGTCACGAAGGGCAGCGCCGCGGACATCGCCGGCCTGCGTGCAGGCCCCCGCACGGCGATCTACGCCGGCGAGGTGATCCACCCGGACGGCGACATCATCGTCAGGCTCGGGAACCAGGTCGTGCACAGCGTCGAGGAGCTGCAGCTGCGCCGTGTCGACACACCCGCCCGGCGCCAACGTCCCGGTGCGCTACTACCGCGACGGCAAGGAGCAGACGGCCCACGTGGTGCTGCAGAACCGCCCGCTCGTCCCCGCCGGCGGCTGCCCCACCTTGCGGTGACCGACGCGACGACGCGGCGGCTGCTGGTGGCCTCGAACCGCGGCCCGCTCAAGTACAGCCGCGCGCCCCGACGGGTCGCTGCAGGCGAGCCGCGGCGGCGGCGGGCTGGTCACGGCGCTCGGCGGCCTGGCGGCGAACCACGAGGTGACCTGGGTCGCGAGCGCGCACCGGCGAGGAGGACCGCGAGGTGGCGCGCGCGCGGCTCGTTCGCCGAGCTCGACGCTGCCGGGAACACGTTCCGGCTGCGGCTGATCGCCCACGCGAAGGACGACTACGACCGCTTCTACACGACGTTCGCGAACCCGCTCCTGTGGTTCGTGCAGCACGAGCTCTGGCCGCTCGCCGAGCGTCCGTCGATCGACCGCTCGACCTACCGCGCCTGGGACTCGTACCTGGCGGTCAACCGGGCCTTCGCCGAGGCGCTGGCCGAGGAGCACGCCGCGCTCGGCGGGCCGCCGGTGATGCTGCACGACTACCAGCTGTACACCGCGCCGGCCGAGCTTCGCCGCCTGCTGCCGGACGCCGTCATCAGCCACTTCGTGCACGTCCCCTGGCCGGGGCTGACGGCCTGGCGGGTGCTGCCGCGGCCGATGCTCGACGCGGATCGTCGAGGGGCTCCTGGCCTGCGACCTCGTCGGCTTCCACACCGAGCGCTGGGCCCGCTCGTTCCTGCGCTTCTGCGAGGACCTGGGCTACGCCGTCGACGACGACCGCCTCGATCGTCCACGCCGGACCGCGACGTGCGGGTCCGGGTCTACCCGATCTCGGTCGACGTGGCCGAGTTCGAGGAGGCCGCCCGCTCCGAGGCCGTGCGCGCGCGAGGAGGCACGGCTGATCGCCGAGCGGCCCGAGCGGATCGTGCTGCGGGTCGACCGCACCGACCCGTCGAAGAACATCGTGCGCGGCTTCCAGGCGTTCGGCCTGTTCCTCGAGCAGCACCCCGAGTGGCGCGGCCGGGTGCGGCTGCTGGCCCTGCTCGACCCCTCCCGCCTCGACATCCCCGAGTACGTGGAGTACCTCGCCAGGATCGAGCGAGCGGCCGCGGACGTGGGGGAGCGATTCCGCGATGCGGACGGTGTGTCCGCCGTCGACCTGCGCATTCACGATAACTTCTCGGAGGTCGTGGCTGGCTACCGCCAGTACGACGTGCTGCTGGTCAACGCCCTGCTCGATGGGATGAACCTGATCGCGAAGGAGGCTCCGCTGGTGAACGACCGCGACGGCGTCGTGATCCTTTCCGAGAACGCCGGCGCCCACGCCGAGCTCGGCGAGCTCGCTCTCAGCATCAACCCCTTCGACGTGCAGGCCACGGCGGACGCCATCGCGGCGGCCCTCGAGATGCCGCCCGCCGAGCGGGCCGAGCGCGCGCAGGGCCTCGCGCGAGCAGGTCGACGCGCAACGACGTGCGGGCCTGGATCGAGCGGCAGCTCGCCGACCTCGAGGCGGTGACCGCCCGGTGAGCGAGCCGATCCTGATCGTGGCCGCCCTGAACGGGCTGCGCGACCGCAAGGTGTCCAAGAAGGTGCCGTTCACCGCCGACGAGCTGGCCAGGGAGGCCAAGCGCGCCGTCGATGCCGGCGCCGGCGCGGTGCACGTCCATCCCCGGCGAGACGACGGCTCGCCGGCCTTCGACCTGACGATCGACGAGGTGGTGTCGGCGATCCGGGCCGTGACCGACGCGCCCGTCTCGATCACCACCCAGCGCACCCGCCAGACGTCGCTGGGCACGATCACCGCGCTGTTCGACGTGCTCCGCGAGCTTCCCGACATGGCGACCGTGCACGTCCGCCCTCCGGCGGCCGACCTGCCGGCCCACCGCGAGGAGGCGCGCCAGATCCTGGACGCCTGCGAGCGGGCCGGTGTGGCGCCGGTGCCGGTGATCAACGACCTCGACGCGATCGGCGACATCGAGGCCCTGCAGAACGACGGCCTGATCCCGCACGCCCCGTTCCTGGAGCTCGCCCTGGGCGCGCCCGGGGCCGACCACGGGCTTCCCGGGACGCCGCAGAACCTCGTCCGCCTGGCCGACGCCGTCAAGGGCGGCACGCTCGGAGCGCTCGGCTGGGTCGGCCACGGCGCGGGTCCGGCGACGGCGCCGGTGTGCGCCACCGCGGCGGCGCTCGGGGGCTCGATCCGCGTCGGGCTCGAGGACAGCGCACTGCTCCCCGACGGCTCCGTGGCGAGCTCGAACGCCGAGTTCGTGGAGCTGGCGGTGGCCCTGGCCGACGCCCTCGGCCGCGAGCCGATGGAGCCCGCCGACGCGCGCCGGCTCCTGCACTCGAACCGTGGCTGACACGGCCCCCGGACAGGTGCGGATGGTCGACGTCGGCGGCAAGCCCGCGACCCTGCGCCGCGCCACTGCCCGGGCGGTCGTCGAGCTGAGCCCGGCGGTGGCCCTGCGGGTCGCCGAGGCGTCGCTGCCGAAGGGCGACGCGCTCTCGGTCTGCCGGGTGGCGGCGATCATGGCCACCAAGAAGACGCCCGACCTGCTGCCCCTGTGCCACCCGATCGGGCTGACGAGGGTCGACGTGGACTCGCGGGTCGACACCGAGCGCGGGATCGGTCGAGTTCGACGTGACCTGCGAGACCCACGACCGCACCGGGGTCGAGATGGAGGCCCTGACCGGGGCCGCGACGGCCGCGCTGTGCCTGTACGACATGACCAAGGGCCTCGACGCCGGCGGCGCCGTGCGCTTCGTCGGGCTGCTCTCGAAGTCGGGCGGCAAGAGCGGCGACTGGGAACGGCAGGACCTGCCATGAGAGCTGCGGTGCTGACCATCTCCGACGGCGTCTGCGCCGGCACCCGCGAGGACGCCTCGGGGGCGCTCCTGCGCCAGAGGCTCGAGCGGGCCGGCCACGAGGTCGTGTGGGCCGGCGCGGTGCCCGACGGCGAGAAGGAGATCGCCGCCGAGCTGCGACGGCTGTGCGCCGACGACGTCGAGCTCGTCCTCACCACCGGCGGCACCGGGTTCGCCCCGCGGGACGTCACGCCCGAGGCCACGGCCCAGGTGCTCGAGCGGCGCAGCCCGGGGATCGACGAGGCGCTGCGCGCCGACGCCCTGCGGCACACCGCCCACGGGATGCTGTCGCGCGGCATCTCGGGGATCGCCGGGCGCACGGTGATCGTGAACCTGCCCGGCTCGCCGAAGGCCTGCGAGGAGGGGTTCGCGGTGCTCGAGCCCGTCCTGCCGCACGCGGTGCGGCTCCTGCGAGCCGAGCCGACGTCGCACCAGGCGCCGCCGGCATGAGCGCCGCCGCGCTCTACGCCCAGCGCTTCACGTCGCTGGTCAAGCTCGAGCACACCGTGTTCGCGCTGCCCTACGCCTACGTCGGGGCGGTGCTCGCAGTCGGCGGCAACCCGGGCCTGCACGACCTCATCTGGATCACCGTGGCGATGGCCGGGGCGCGCTCGTTCGCCATGGCCCTCAACCGGCTCGTGGACGCCGCGATCGACGCCCGCAACCCGCGCACCGCCCGCCGCGAGATCCCGGCCGGCCTGCTGCAGCGGGGCCAGGTGCTCGGGTTCTGCGCCGTCTCGTTGGCGATCTTCCTGGTCGCCGTCTTCCAGCTCGACCCGATCGTCCGCTGGCTGTGGCCGCTGGTCGTGATCCCGATGGTGATCTACCCGTACCTGAAGCGGTACACCTGGGCCTGCCACCTGTGGCTCGGCTTCGTCGACGGGCTCGCACCGATCGGCGCCTGGGTGGCGATCACCGGGCACCTGCCGCTCGCGCCGTGGCTCATCGGGCTCGGAGTGCTCACCTGGATGGCGGGCTTCGACATCATCTACGCCACGATGGACGTCGACATCGACCGGGCCCAGGGCCTGCACTCGCTGCCGGCGGACTTCGGGCTGAAGACCGCCCTGACGACCACCCGGGTGCTGCACGCGCTGGCCGTGGTCTGCCTGCTCGCCGTCGGCCTCGACCTGTCGCTCGGCTGGGCCTACTACCTCGGCGTCGCCCTGGTGGCCGGCCTCCTGTGGTACGAGAACCGGCTCGTCCGTCCGGACGACCTCTCGCGCGTGAACGCCGCGTTCTTCTCGGTCAACGGCGTGATCGCCGTGACCTACCTGGCCGGCGTGGTGCTCGACGCCGCGCTGTCGTGAGCCCGCCGCTGGTCGAGGCTCGCGGCCTGGGGCACGCCTTCGGGGAGCGGGTGGTGCTGCGAGGGGTCGAGCTGCGGGTGGAGCCCGGGCGCGTCGCTGGCGCTGTTCGGCCCGAACGGCGCGGGCAAGTCGACGCTGCTGCGCGCCCTGGCCGGCCTGGTGCGGCCGCTCAAGGGCGAGGCCCTGCTCGACGGGACGAACGCGAGCGACGCGCCGCCCGCGCTGCGCCGCCGGGTCGGCTACGTCGGTCACCGCCCGCTGGTCTGGGGCGGCCTGACGGCCCGCGAGAACCTGCTCCTGTACGCCCGGCTGTACGGGATCTCCGAGGACGCCGTGGCTGGCCAGTTGGCCAGGGTCGGGCTCGCCGGCCGGGGCGACGACCTGGCCCGGGAGCTGTCCCAGGGCATGCGCCAGCGGCTCGGACTGGCCCGGGCGCTGCTGCACGAGCCCGACCTCCTGGTGCTGGACGAGCCGGCCTCGAGCCTGGACGACGAGGGCACCGCGCTGGTCGACGCGGTCGTCCGCGAGGCCAGCGGCTCGGCGACCGTCCTGCTCGCGACGCACGACCACGAGCGCGGCCGGGCGCTCTGCCAGGGCGTCGCCACCCTCCGCGACGGCGGGCTCACCTGAGCGCGGGCTCCCTGCGCGCCGCCTGGCTGCTGGCCAGGAAGGACCTGCTGCTCGAGGCCCGCTCGCGGGACGTCACCCTGGCGATGGCCCTGTTCGCGTTCTCGACGCTGGTGCTGGCGCACTACGCCGTCGCCGGCAACGGTGCCCAGGTCCCGGTCCGGCTGGGGGCGGGCCTGCTGTGGCTCTCGATCCTCCTGGCGTCGCTGCTCGGCCTGGCCCGGCTGTTCGCCCCCGAGCGCGACGAGGGCCTGCTCGACGCGCTCCTGCTCGCGCCGATCGACCGCGGCGCGATCTGGCTCTCGAAGGTCATCGGCCTGACGGTGCTGCTCGGCGTCCTCGAGCTCGTGCTGGTGCCGCTGCACTGGCTGTTCTTCTTCGCGGACGCGCACGAGGGCACGCCGGCCCTCGTGCCGCTGGTGCTGGCGCTGGTCCTGGCCGACATCGGGATCGCGGTCGTCGGCTCGCTCGTCGCCGCCCTGGCCTCGGCGGCCCGCCAGCGCGAGGTGCTCCTGCCGCTGCTGTTCCTCCCGGTGGCCACCCCGCTCCTCATCCTCGGGGCCGACGTGACCATCGCGTCGGCGGAGGGGGGCAGCTGGCTCCGGCAGCTCGGCTCGATCGCGCTGTACGATACCTTCCTCGGCGTGCTCGCATGGGGCGCGTACGAGCACGTCATCACCGAGTAGTGCCTGCACTCCGACCCTTTCTGGAGACCCTGCCCAAGGCGGCCGCGGCGCTCCTTCTCCCCCTCGCGACGGTCCTGGTGTTCTTCTGGGTGGCGGACGACGCCGACCAGGGGTTCTCCCAGCGGATCTTCTACATCCACGTGCCCGTCGCCCTGACGTCGTACGTGTTCTTCGGGGTCGGGGCGTTCTACGCGGGGCGCTACCTGCTGCGCCGCGACCCGGCCGACGACGTGCGCTCGTACGTCGGGATCCACGTGGGGATCGTGTTCGGGACGCTCGTGCTGATCACCGGGCCGATCTGGGCCCACATCAGCTGGGGCGTCTGGTGGGACTGGTCGGATGAGCAGCTGAACGTGTTCCTGGTGCTGTTCCTGTTCTATGCGGCCTACTTCATGCTGCGCTACTCGCTCGACCCTGGCCCGCGCCGGGCCGCCTTCTCGGCGGCCTACGCGCTGCTCGGCGTCGGGCTGATCCCGCTCTCGATCCTGGCCGTGCACATCGCCACCTCGCTCATCCACCCGACGGTGTTCACCACCGACGGGCCGCAGATGGACCGCCCGATGTTCCTCACCTTCCTGGTCACCTGGGCCGGGGTGATCGCGCTCGGGGCGCTGCTCTACCAGACCGAGGTGCTCGGAAAGCAGCTCGACGCGCGCCTGCGCCGGGTGCGGCGCGAGCTCGCCGGGGAGCTGCCGCTGTGAGCCTGCTGCTGGCCGACCTGGGGCTGCGCACGTCCGTCAAGTACGTGGCCGCGGCGTACGCCGTCGTCTGGCTCGCTGACGATCCTGTGGGTCTCGATCGTGCAGTCCAAGCTGCGCCGCATGGAGACCCAGATCGCCGCCGCCGAGCGCGAGCTGGCCGAGCGCCGGAACCAGCCCGCGGCGACGGAGCGCGTCCCGGTCGGGACGCGGGTGCCCTGATGCGCCTCGTCGCCGTCGGCCTCTCGCACCGCTCCGCCGAGCTCGACCTGCGCGGCACCGTGGCCTTCGACGAGGCCCGCCGCCGCTGTCTCCTGGCCAACCTGCGGGCTGCCGGCGCCGCCGAGGCCGCGGTCATCGCCACCTGCAACCGCACCGAGATCTACATCGCCGGGACGGATCCGGCCACGGTCGACGCGATGGCCCGGGCCGAGCTCGCGGACGTTGCCGGCGCCGACGCCGCGCGGCTCGACCCCGCGCTCTACCACCTGCGCGACGACGTCGCCGCCCTGCACCTGTGCCGGGTCGCCTCCGGGCTCGACTCGCTCGTCCCGGGCGAGGTCGAGATCCTCGGCCAGGTGCGCGAGTCGCTGCAGGTGGCCGAGGAGGAGGGCACGATCGGGCCGCTCCTGTACCGCGCCTTCCAGTGCGCCCTCGAGGCCGGCAAACGGGTGCGCAGCGAGACGGGCATCGCCTCCCAGAACGCGTCCGTGGCCTCGGTGGCCGCAGAGCTCGCCCGGCGCCCGGCTCGGCGGGCTCGAGGGCCGCTCGGCGCTCCTGATCGGCGCCGGCCACACCTCCGAGCTCGCGGCCCTCAACCTGATGGGCCGGGGCCTGCGCGACGTGGTCGTCTCGACCCGGACGTTCGCCGCCGCCTGCACCCTGGCCGAGCGCCTCGGCGCCTCCGCGGTGCGCTTCGAGGAGGTGCACGAGCGGCTCCCGGCAGCCGACCTGGTCGTCTCGTCGACCTCGGCGCCGCATCCGTGCTGGCCGCGGACGTGGTGCGCCGGGCCGTCGCCGGCCGCACGCGCGACCCGCTGCTGCTGATCGACCTGGCGGTGCCGCGGGACATCGAGCCCGAGGTGCGCTGGATCGAGGGCTGCGTGCTGCACGACCTCGACGACCTGAAGGCCGTGGTGGCGCGCAACGTCGCCCTGCGCCGGCAGGAGGCCTCGGCCGCCGAGGAGATCTGCGCGGCCCAGGCCGAGCAGTTCCGCGAGTGGCAGGCCGCGCGGGTCGTGGTGCCGTCGATCGTGCGGCTGCGCGAGCACGGCGAGCAGCTCGCGGCCGAGGAGGTCGCCCGGGCCGCCGCCGGCTGGCCGGCGCTGGACGACGACGAGCGTGCCCGGCTCGAGCGGCTCGGCCGGTCGATCGCGCGGCGGCTGCTGCACGAGCCGACGGTGCGGCTGCGCGAGGGCGCCGCGGCCTCCGACGGCGTGGCCTACGCCGAGACCGTGCGCGACCTGTTCGGGCTCGAGCTGCCGAACGGCACGACCGACGCCCGACGCGTGACGGGGCCCGCTGCGGCTCGGCACCCGGGGCTCGAGGCTGGCGCTGCACCAGGCGTCGATCGCCGCCGAGGCGCTGCGCGAGGCCGGGCTCGGCCCGGTGGCGCTGGTGCCGATCTCGACCGTCGGCGACCGCGACCGGCGCCGGCCGTTCCACGAGCTCGGCGAGCGCGGGATCTTCACGAAGGAGCTCGAGGAGGCGCTGCTCGACGGCCGCATCGACGTCGCCGCCCACTCGGCCAAGGACCTGACCACCGAGGACGTGCCCGGCCTGGCGCTGCCGGCGGTGCTGGCCCGCGACGACCCGCGCGACGCCCTGTGCGGCCCGGTCGGCTCGCTCGACGAGCTGCCGCCCGGGGCCCGCGTCGGGACGGCCTCGATGCGGCGCACGGCCCAGCTCAAGGCCCTGCGGCCGGACCTGCGGATCGAGCCGCTGCGGGGCAACGTCGACACGCGGGTGCGCCGGCGGATCGAGCGCGGCCTCGACGGCGTCGTGCTGGCGGCCTGCGGGCTCGACCGGCTGGGGCTCGAGGACGAGATCGGCTTCCGCTTCTCGCCCGACCAGCTGCTGCCCGAGGCCGGGCAGGGCTTCATCGCGCTGCAGTGCCGCGAGCCGGACGCCGACGCGGCTGGCGGTGGTCGGCGACCCCCTGGGGATGCAGGTGCTGCGGGCCGAGCGGCTGGCCGCCTCGCAGCTCGGCGGCGGCTGCCGCACGCCGGTCGCGGCCCATGCCGAGCCGCTCGGCGACGGGCGGCTGCGGCTGCGGGCCTGGGTCGCGCTGCCCGACGGGAGCCGCTGGGAGGAGGCCCAGGGCGAGGGCTCGGATCCCGACGCGCTGGCGGTCGCGGTCGTGGCGTCGCTGCTCGAGCGCGGCGCCGAGCTGGTCGCCGAGGCCCGCGGTTGACCGTCTACCTGGTCGGCGCCGGGCCCGGCGATCCCGGGCTCATCACCGTGCGCGGGCTCGACCTGGTGCGGCGGGCCGACGTGATCGTGCACGACCGGCTCGGTGCGCCGTCGCTGCTCTCCGAGGCCCGGCCGGACGCGCGTGCTGATCGACGCCGGCAAGGCGCCGGGGCGGCCGACGATGACCCAGGAGGAGATCGACGCCTGCCTCGTCGAGCACGGCCGAAGTGGCCAGTTGACCGTTCGGCTGAAGGGCGGCGACCCGTTCGTCTTCGGCCGCGGCGGCGAGGAGGCCCTGGCCCTGGCCGCGGCCGGCGTGCCGTTCGAGGTCGTCCCGGGGATCACGTCGGCGATCGCCGCGCCGGCCTTCGCCGGGATCCCGGTCACCCACCGCGGGCTGGCGGCCCAGTTCGCCGTCGTGACCGGGCACGAGGAGCCCGGCAAGGAGCAGTCGGAGCTCGACTGGGAGGTGCTGGCGCGCTTCGGCGGCACGCTCGTCCTGCTGATGGGCGTCGGACGGCTGGAGGCGATCGCGGCCTCGCTGATCGCGGCGGGCAAGGATCCCGAGACGCCCAGCGCGACCGTGGCCTCGGGGACGATGGCCGCCCAGCAGACGGTGCGGGCGCCGCTGCACGCGCTGGCCGCGGCGGTGCAGGAGGCCGGGATCCGCCCGCCCGCGGTCACCCTGGTCGGGCCGGTGGCGGCGCTGCGCGAGCAGATCGGCTGGGCCGAGCGGCGGCCGCTGCACGGCCGCACGATCGCCGTCACCCGGGCCCGGGCCCAGGCCAGCGGCCTGGTGGCCCGGCTGCGCGAGCTCGGGGCCGAGGTGATCGAGTGCCCGACGATCCGCATCGAGCCGATCGAGGGCGAGCCGATCGACGGCTCGGCCTACGACCTGGTCTGCGTGACGTCGCCGAACACGCCCCGGCTGCTGCTCGAGCGGCTGGCCGGCGACGCGCGCTCGCTGCACGGCGCGCGGCTGGCGGCGATCGGGCCCGGGCACCGCGGCGGCGCTGCGGGAGGTCGGGCTGCGGGCGGACGTGGTCGCCGAGCGCTTCGTCGCCGAGGGGCTGCTCGAGGCGCTCGGTGGCCAATTGGCCGGAACGCGGGCGCTGGTGGCCCGGGCCGAGGAGGCCCGCGACACCCTCCCCGAGGGTCTGCGCGCGGCCGGCGCGAGCGTCGACGTGGTCGCCCTGTACCGGACGCTGGCGGTCGTTCCGCCGAACGCCGAGCGGGCGCTCGCGGCAGACGCCGTGGCCTTCAGCTCGTCGTCGACCGTGCGCAACTTCGCGGCGGCGTTCCCCGGCCGCGACCTGTCGGGCGTGCGGGCGGTCTCGATCGGCCCGGTGACCACGACGGCCGTGCGGGAGGCCGGGCTGCAGCTGCTCGGCCGAGGCCGAGCGGCACGACGTCGACGGGCTCGTCGACGCGCTCGTGGGAACGCTGCGGTGACCGGAGCCGTCCAAGCCCTCGGAACCAACCCGAGGAAGGCGCCTCCCCCATGAAGCTCCAGGGAACAGCCATCGCCGTGCTCGCGGCGGCGGCGATCATCGCCGGTGCGATCGTGCTCCGGCCAGCCGGGTCGAACGACTCCGGCACGGCGTTCGCCGCCAGCAAGGTCTCGAACGATCCGGGCGCGCTCGCCCAGTACCTCCGCTTCGGCGGGCAGTCGAGCGTCAAGGTCAAGCCCGACACCGCCGAGGTCGACGTCACCACCACCGGCGACGCGACGTCCTCGAAGGAGGCCATCGACCAGGCCTCGAAGCGCATGGTCCAGGTGATCGCCGCGCTCAAGGCCAGCGGCATCGCCGAGGACGACCTGCAGAGCAGCGGCGTCTACTCCTACGAGGACTACGACAAGTCCGGGACGTACCACGCGTCGCAGAGCCTCAGCGTCACGGTGCGTGACGTGACGAAGGCCGGCGCGATCCTGAACACCGCGAACGACGCCGGCGCCGACCAGGTCTCCGGGCCGTCGTTCTCGATCTCCGACCAGCGCACGGCCTACCGCCAGGCGCTCAAGGCGGCCATCCAGGACGCGCGGGCCAAGGCCGACGCCGCCGCCGAGCAGATGGGCGTCCAGGTGACCGGCGTGGTCTCGGTCTCGGACCAGTCCGATCCGCGGGCGCCTCGCCGGTGATGTACGCCGCCGCGTCCGGCCGGGCCAAGGACAGCACGGGCGTGCCGGTGCAGCCGGGGACGCTCGATGTCGCGGCGGACGTCGTCGTAGTCTTCTCCTACGCCTGACCGCCCCTTCGTCTCGCTCTTGACCGACTTCGGCGTGCAGGACACGTACGCCGGAGTGCTCGAGGCCGTCATCGCCGGCATCGCGCCCGAGGCGCGCGTCGTGCACCTGTCGCACGGCGTGCCGCCCCAGGCGGTGGCCCAGGGCGCCCTGCTGCTGGCCGACGCCGTCCCGTACCTGCCGGTCGGGGTGCACGTCGCGGTCGTCGACCCGGGCGTCGGGACGAGCCGGCGGGCGATCGCCGTCGCGAGCCGGGACGGACGCCGCTTCGTGGGCCCCGACAACGGGCTGCTCCCCGCCGCCGCGGAGGCCGGCGGCGGGATCGCAGCGGTCCACGAGCTGACGAACCCGGCCTACCGGCTGGCGGGCGTCTCGGCGACGTTCCACGGGCGCGACCTGTTCGCCCCGGCGGCCGCGCACCTGGCGCGCGGGGTTCCGATCGGCGAGCTCGGGCCGCGCGTCGAGCCCGGCGAGCTGGTGCGCCTGGCCGAGCCGGTGGTGACGGTCTCGCCGGGCGAGGTGGTGTCGGAGTGCGTCCTCGTCGACCGCTTCGGCAACGTCTGGGTGGCCGCCCGGCCCGGCCACCTCGAGCCGGCCAGGATCGAGCCGGGCGACGCGGTGCGGGTGCTCGTCGGGGACGTGGTTCGCGGCACGGCCCGCCGGGCGGCGACGTTCGGCGAGGTCGAGGAGGGCGAGCTCGTGCTCTACGCGACCTCCTGGGGACGGCTGGCGCTGGGCGTGCGCGGCGGCAATGCGGCGACCACTCTGGGCTGCGCGCCCGGCGATCGGATTCGCCTGGATCGGCTAACGTAATGCGCTACGGCGGGGTAGCTCAGCCCGGTAGAGCACTCGACTGAAAATCGAGGTGTCCCCGGTTCAAATCCGGGCCTCGCCATCACCCTCACATGGTCGCAGCCGATCCCGCCGCACTGCTCGAGCTCGCGATCCGTGCTGCCAGGGCCGCGGGAGACCTCCTGCTCGACCGCGCCACCCGCCCGGCGACGGGCGTCGAGCACAAGAGCTCGGCCACCGACCCGGTGTCCGACGCCGACCGTGACGCCGAGGCGCTCATCCGCACCCTGCTGCAGCGCGAGCGGCCCGACGACGCGCTGCTCGGCGAGGAGGGCGGCGCGAGCGCCGGCGACAGCGCCCTGCGCTGGATCGTCGACCCGCTCGACGGCACGGTCAACTACCTGTACCGGTTCCCGGCCTGGTGCGTCTCGATCGCCTGCGAGGACGCCCGCGGCGGCCTGGTCGCGGCGGTCTTCGACCCGGTCCGCGGCGAGCTCTTCACCGCCATTCGCGGCCAGGGCGCGGCCTGCGACGGCGAGCCGCTGCACGTGCGCACCGGCAGCGACCTGCAGACCGCGCTGGTCGGCACCGGCTTCGCCTACCTGCCAGAGCCGGCGCGCCCGCCAGGCCGAGGTCGCGGCCCGGCTGATCCCGCAGGTGCGCGACATCCGGCGGGCCGGCTCGGCGGCGCTCGACCTCGCCTGGGTCGCCGCGGGACGCCTCGACGGCTTCTACGAGCACGGCCTGAACCCCTGGGATCGGGCGGGCGGCGAGCTGCTCGTCCGCGAGGCCGGGGGCCGCGTCGCCGACCTTCCCGCGGCCGACGGCCTGCCGGTGGGCATCATCGCGGCCGGCGGTGCGTTCTCCTCTCTCGAGGCGGCCGTCCTTCAGGCCGTCGCGACCGGCCGTTGACCAGTTGCGGTTGAATACCTGTGAACGCCCCGACGGAGGCACCAGCACGATGGAGCGATCCGAGATCGAAGCACGCGCAAAGCCGATCCTACTCAGCGCCCTGCGGCTCGACGAGTCGACCCTGCGCCCAGATCTGAACGTCGTCGAGGACACCGCAGGCCGACTCGCTCGACGTCATGGAGGTCTTCCTTGGACTCGAGGAGGAGTTCGACATCGAGTTTCCACCCGAGTCGGTCGACCAGATCCGCACGCTCGGGCAGGCGGTCGACGTCATCTACGACCTCGTGAACGCGCCGGCCGGGGCGTAGCGACGTAGCGACGCAGGGCCCCGACTCCCTGCGCGGCTGGCCGCGCAAGAACACGCCCGAGGACCAGGCGGCGCGCGCCGCGCGCGTGCGCGAGCTGGCCGGGCTCGCCCCCGAGGACGACGAGGCGTTCGCGATCGAGCTCGAGCGCTTCGCCGCGGCCCAGGAGATGGTCACCGGGATGGCGGTGATCCCGGTCGGGGTCGTCGGTCCCGTGCGCGTGGAGCTCGGCCGCTACGAGCGCTCCGACGAGGACGGCCAGCCGGTCGAGGTCGGCCGCGCCCTCGAGGACCTGCACATCCCCCTGGCCCACACCGAGGGCGGCCTGACGGCCTCGCTGTACCGCGGCGCCTACGCCTGCGGCGAGGACGGCGGGGTGCGCACCTACGTGATCGCCGACGGCATGACCCGCGACAGCTGCTTCGAGTTCGCCTCGGTCGCCGAGGCCCTGGCGGCCGCCCGCTACCTCGAGTCTGCGGTGCCGGCGATGCGGGCCTGGCTCAAGGAGCGGCCGTACGACTTCGTCTCCCGCCACGCCGTGCTGCAGAGCGTCGAGACCCACGTCGTCGGGCCGTGGTGCCACGTCCTGTACCGCTTCACCACGGGCGAGGCCTGCGGGCCGAACATGATGACCAGGAACGCCTACGCCCTGAACAGCGGCTTCCTGCCCGAGCGCTTCCCGGCCGAGGCCGGAGTGACCCCGCGGCGGGTCTCGCTCGAGGCCAACATGGGCGGCGACAAGAAGCCGAGCCACCGCTACTTCGAGCGCGGCGGGCACGGCAAGACGGTCATCGCCGAGGCCACGCTCTCGGCCCGCACGCTGCGACGGGTCCTGCGCACCAACGCCGAGGACGTGCTGGCGCTCGAGCGGATGGGCGTGCACGGCTCGATCGCCTCGGGCATGCAGTCGAGCGCGTTCACCCCGGCCAGCGCCGTGGCCGCCGTGTTCGCGGCCACCGGCCAGGATCTCGGCATGGTCGGCACGTCCTCGATGGCCCACGGGACCGTGACCCCGACCGACGACGGCGGCGTCCACATGGCGCTCCGCCTGGCCGGTGTCGAGGTCGGAGCGATCGGCGGCGGCACCACGCTCCCGTACGCCCGAACGTGGCTCAAGGTGCTCGGCTGCCAGGGCGAGGGCGCCGCGTTCCGGCTGGCCCAGATCGTGGCCGCCGCGGCCGTCTGCCTCGACGTCTCGGCGGTGGCCTCGATGGCCACGGCGGGCTCGGCCAACTTCGTGGAGGCCCACCACACCCGGGGCGGCGTGCGGTGAGCGGCCCGCTCGAGCCGCAGCACCATCGCTGGTGCTTCGGCTGCGGGCCGGACAACCCGATCGGCCTCCACCTCCCGTGGGACGCCGTGGACGGCGAGGCCTACTCGGCCCCGCTGCGGTTCGACGAGCGCCACCAGGGCGCGCCCGGGATCGTGCACGGCGGCATCGTCTCGGCGGCCCTCGACGAGGCGATGGGGATCCTGGCCCAGCACGTGGCCTTCCCGTCGGTCACCGCGCGCTTCCTGGTCCGGTACCGAAAGCCCGTGCCGGCCGGCGAGGAGCTCCGGCTCGAGGCCCACCTGCAGCGGGTCGTCGGGCGCCAGCGGCGCTTCGATGCCGCGGTGCGAAGCGACGAGCAGGTGCTGGCGGACGCCGAGGGCTGGTTCCTCGAGGTCCCGCTGACCCACTTCCTGCGGTATCGTCGCCTGCCGTGAGCGAGGTCCCGACAGGGCCGCGGGCGACGACCCCGCGGCGGCCGGTGACGATCATCGGCGCAGCCATGGACCTCGGGCAGGGGCGACGCGGCGTCGACATGGGCCCGTCCGCCATCCGCTATGCGGGGCTGGCGGACAAGATCCGCACCCTGGGCTACGAGGTGCGCGACCGGGGCAACATCCAGGCGCCCGAGCTCGAGACGCTGCAGCCCGGCGACGGCCACGCCAAGTACGCCCGCGAGATCATCGCCTCCTGCGCCGAGATCGCCGACCAGGTCGCCTGGGCGTCCCGCACCGGCGAGTTCGTGCTGGTGCTGGGCGGCGACCACTCGCTGGCGATGGGCGTGCTCGGCGGCCTGGCCCGGGAGCACGGGCCCGGCGCGGTCATCTGGATCGACGCCCACGCCGACGTCAACACGCCGGCCACCAGCCCGTCGGGCAACGTGCACGGCATGCCGCTGGCGGTGGCCCTGGGCTGGGGCGGGCCGGCCTTCGCCGACGGCCCGTGGCCGGTGCCGTCGGTGGACGAGTCGAGGACCGTGCTCGTCGGCATCCGCTCCCTGGACATCGGCGAGCGGGAGCGCCTGCGGGCCTCGAAGGTCAAGGTCTACACCATGAGCGACCTCGACCGGTTCGGGGTCGAGAAGGTCATCGAGGGAGCCCTCGAGCGGGTGCAGGGCGCGCCGTGGGTGCACCTGTCGCTCGACATGGACGTCGTCGAGCCCGAGCAGGCGCCGGGAGTCGGCACGCCGGTGCGCGGCGGGATGAGCTACCGCGAGGCCCACCTGGCGCTCGAGCTGCTGGCCGGCTCGGGCCTGGTGGACTCGATGGAGGTCGTCGAGGTGAACCCGATCCTCGACCGCGAGAACGCCACCGGGGAGCTGGCCGTCGAGCTGGTCTGCTCGGCGCTCGGCCAGCGCATCCTGTAGTCAGACGCGGAGCCGGTAGAGGCTCCACCACTCGTCGTCGAGCTCGGGCACGTCGAAGCACCCGAAGCCGGCGGCCTCGGCGTACGCGCGGACGGTCTGCGGCCGCATCACGGCGCCGGTGGCTGCCGACGGCTGGCTTGCCATCCCCACCGGCAGGCAGTGGAACACGCTGGTGCCGTAGCGGACGCGATCGCCCTCGCCGGACGGGGCGGTGAAGGTCTCGGACGTCCTGCCGTCGGCCACCACGACCGACCCGCCCGGGGCCAGCAGCCCGCGCGCGCTGCGCAGCACGCCGACCGGGTCGGACATGTCGTGCAGCGCCTCGAAGATCGTCACCAGGTCGTAGCCCCCGGACAGCGCCGGGTCGGCGGCGTCGCGCACCGAGAACGTCACGCGCCCGCCGACGGTGCTCGCCTGCAGGGCATCCTCGGCCTCGCGGATCGAGTCCGCGTCCAGGTCGAGCCCGTCCACGGTCACCTCGGGATACGCCTGCGCGAGCGCGAGCGTCGACCAGCCCGTGCCGCAGGCGACGTCGGCGACCCGGGCGGGCGGGCGCGCCAGCAGGCGCTGGTGCAGGTCGGGGATCGCCGGCAGCCAGGTCGTCCCGACGACGTTCGGGTAGGTCGCCCGGGCCATGCTCGTGACCGCGTCGCGGAAGACCGGGCCGTAGCGGCTGAACGGCACGCCGCCGCCGCTCGCGAACGCCGCCAGCACGTCGGGCAGGGTGTCGAACAGCGAGACCAGGATCTGGCCGTAGGGCTCGGCGTAGAGCGGGTCGTCGCGGTCGAGCAGGATGCCGCGGTGGCCCTCCGGCAGGCGGTACAGCTCCCCCTCGACCTGGAGGAAGCCGGTCACCGCCTGGTGCTCGAGCCACTCGCGGACGTAGCGCTCGTGCAGGCCGAGGGCCTCGGCCAGCGCCGCCGACGTGCGCGGCCCGCCGGCCAGCTCGGCGTACAGCCCGAGCCGGTGTCCGGCGTACATCGAGAGCAGGTCGAGGGCGCCCGTGTAGGCCTGCGACAGCCGGCCGGCGAGCGCCTCCGCCTCGTCCTCAGCCACCCTGGCCCCGCAGGCGGCGGAGCTCCTCGAGCCGCTCCCTGTGCCGGACCTCCCGGCCGTGGTCGGTCGGCTCGTAGAAGCGCGTGTCGCCGAGCTCCTCGGGCAGGTAGCGCTGGTCGACCCAGCCACCCTCGAAGGAGTGCGGATACTGGTAGCCCACGCCGCTGCCGAGCCGCTTGGCCGCCCGGTAGCTGGCGTCCCGGATCGGCGGCGGGGGACGCAGGTTGCCGGCCCGCTGGACGGCCTCGGTGGCCCGGTTCAGGGCCACGCCGGCGGCGTTCGACTTCGGCGCCATGGCCAGGTAGATCGTGGCCTGGGCGAGCGCGTAGCGGGCCTCGGGGAGGCCGACGAACTGGACGGCCTGGGCGCAGGCCGAGGCGACCACCAGCGCCTGCGGGTCGGCGTTGCCGATGTCCTCGGAGGCCAGGATCACGATCCGCCGGGCCAGGAAGCGGGGATCCTCGCCGCCCTCGATCATCGAGGCCAGGTAGTACAGGGCGGCGTCGGGATCCGAGCCGCGGACGCTCTTGATGAACGCCGAGATGGTGTCGTAGTGGCGGTCGCCGTCCTTGTCGTACAGGACGGGCAGGCGGCGCGAGGCCTGGGCGACGTCCTCGAGCGTGATCTCGTCCGAGGCGGCGTGCTCGGCGGCCAGCTCGAGCGTGGCCAGGGCGCTGCGGGCATCCCCGCCGGCGCCGAGCACGATCGCGCCGCGCACCTCGTCGTCGACCGTCACCTCGAGGGCGCCGGCGCCGCGCTCCACGACCCGGTTCAGGGCGTCCTCGTCGAGCGGCTTGAACTCGTACAGCCGCGAGCGCGACAGGAGCGCGCCGTTGACGTCGTGGTACGGGTTCTCGGTGGTGGCCCCGATCAGCGTGATCAGGCCGGACTCGACCACCGGCAGGAGCGCGTCCTGCTGGGCCTTGTTGAAGCGGTGGATCTCGTCGAGGAACAGGATCGTGCGCTGGCCGGTCGAGCCGAGCCGGTCGCGGGCCCGCGCGACCACCGCGTTGACGTCGGCCTTGCCGGCGTTCACCGCCGAGAGCTCCTCGAAGGCCGCGTCGGTCAGCCGGGCGACCAGCCGGGCCAGGGTGGTCTTGCCGGTGCCCGGCGGGCCGTAGAAGATCGATGAGCCGACCCGGTCCTCGTCGATCGCCCGCCGCAGCGCCTGCCCGGGGCCGACCAGGTGGAGCTGGCCGGCGACCTCGTCGAGGCTCGTCGGGCGCAGGCGGTCGGCCAGCGGCGCCAGGCGTTCGAGCCGCTGCTCGGCGGCGTCGCCGAACAGGTCCATCAGGCGTGCTCGGCGACCAGCCGCTCGTAGCGCTCGACCAGCGCCGTGCTGCCGATGGCCAGGGGGACGCGCTGGTGGGGATCCTGCGGCGTGACCTCGAGGACCCGCTCGCGGCCGGTGCTCGCGGCGCCGCCCGCGGCCTCGACGATGTAGGCCAGCGGCGCGCACTCGTACTGCAGCCGCAGCTTGGCGTTCGGGTAGCGCTCGTCGGGCGGGTAGAAGTAGATCCCGCCGTCGATGAGGCAGCGGTGCACGTCGGCCACCAGGGCGCCGCTGTAGCGCAGCGAGTGCGGCTTTCCGCTCGGGGTCGACCGCTCGTTGGCGTAGTCCACGAAGGCCCGCACGCCCAGGTCCCACTCGGTCCGGTTGGCCAGGTTGGCGCTGTAGTAGGCGCCGTTCTCGGGGCAGCGGATGTCGGGGTGGGAGAGCACGAACTCGCCCATCTCGGGGTCGAGGGTGTAGCCCTGCGCGGTCTCGCCGCCGATGGACAGCACGAGCAGGGTCGAGGTCCCGTACATCACGTAGCCGGCGGCCAGGATCGCGGTGCCGGGCTGCAGGGCGTCCTCCTCGATCGTGCCCCGGTGGGGGAGGATCGAGAAGATCGTGCCGACGCTCCCGTTCACGTCGGTGTTGGACGAGCCGTCGAGCGGGTCGATGGCCACCACGAACGGCGCGTCGGGCGCGTCGAGGGCCTGCACCTGGTCGCGCTCCTCCGACACCACCGCGGCGACGAGGCCGGTCACGGCCAGGGCGCCGACGGTGAGATCGTCGGCGTACACGTCGAGCTTCTTCTGGCTGTCGCCGGACACGTTGGCGCCTCCGGCGAGGCCGAGGCGCCCGACGAGCGCCGCGCGGGCGACGTCCCGCTCGAGCTGCTTGGCCGCGATCGACAGCTCCGAGAGCACGCGGGCGAGCGCCCGGTCGACGTCGCCCGCGATGAGCTGACGGGTCAGCGTGCGAGGCGGGCGGACGGTCTTCGGCTGCGCGGCGAGATCGGTCATACCGGTCGTCCTTCCCCTTCGGGATGGACAGCCTACCGCGGGGGCCTCAGGCCAGCGTGCGGCGCAGCCAGGCGACCTGCAGCGGGGCGACGCGGCGCCAGTAGCCGAGGTCGTGGCCGCCGGGCTGGGTGCCGCCCGCCGGCGCCGGGTGCAGGCGGGCGCGCAGGGCGCCGATGCCGGGCAGGAACGGGTCGGCGTCGCCGCTGTCGACCCGGATCGGGATGCGCCGCAGCCGAGCGGTTCGGCGCAGGACGTCGTGGGCGGCGTAGTCGGCCGGGCCGTCGAAGGCGTCGGGAACGGCGGCGTGCTGGGCCGCGTATGAGGTCCAGATGGCCGGACTCGCGACAGCCACCGCAGCGAACGCCGCCGGCTGCAGCTTCGGCGGCCAGGAGCGCGCCGTAGCCGCCCATCGACCAGCCCAGCAGCGCGCGCCTGGCCGGCGTGCCGAGCCGGCGCTCGAAGAGCGGCAGGGCCTCGTCGAACAGCATCGCCAGGCGGTCCTCGCCGCTCGTGCGCGGCATGCCAGTAGGTCTCTCCGCTGTCGACGGCCGCGAGTGCGGCGTGCAGGCCCCCGCGCGCGGCGGCGTCCTGCAGGAACAGCGCCCGGTCGACCCAGCGGGCGCCGCCGCCGCGGCCCGGCAGGCACAGGATCAGCGGCAGGCCCTTCGCCGAGCGGGCGCCGGCCGGCAGGGCGGTCATCCAGCCGACCGGGTGGTCGACGGTCGCCGAGCGCAGCGTGCCGGCCTCGATCCGGGCGCCGGAGGAGCGCCGGGTGAGGGCGAGGCCCGCGGCGGCTCCGGCCAGCAGCGTTCGTCGGGACAGGGCCTGCATCTGCCCCAGGATAGGCTTCGCGGATGATCGACACCGCCCTGCGGGACGAGGCCACGGAGCTCCTGTCCGACCTCATCCGGATCGACACGACCAACCCGCCGGGGCGGGAGACCGCGGCCGCGACGTTCCTGAAGGCGTTCCTGGAACGCGAGGGCATCGAGTGCGAGCTCGTAGCCCGCGAGCCGGACCGGGCCAACCTGATCGCCCGCATCCGGGGCACCGGAGACGGGCCGTCGATCGCGCTCCTGGGCCACACCGACGTGGTCTACGCCGACGCCGAGGACTGGACGGTGCCGCCGTTCTCGGGCGAGCTGCGGGACGGCTGGGTGTGGGGGCGCGGGGCGCTCGACATGAAGAACCACACCGCGGCCAACGCGCTCGCGATGGCCCGCCTGGCCCGCTCGGGGTTCCAGCCGCGGGGCGACGTCCTGCTGATCGCCGAGGCCGACGAGGAGGACGGCAAGGACCACGTCGGGCTCGACTGGCTGGTGCAGGAGCGGCCCGACCTGCAGACCGACTACGCGATCAACGAGGGCGGCGGCGAGCGGCTCGAGCTGAGCGACGGGCGGATGGCCTACCTCTTCGCGACGGCCGAGAAGGCCACCATGCCCGTGCGGGTCATCGTGCGCGGGGTCGCGGGGCACGCGGCGGTGCCGGCGTGGTCCGACAACGCGCTGCTCAAGCTCGGCCCGGTGATCGACCGGCTCGCGCTGGCCCGGCCCGAGTTCCGGCCGTCGCCCGAGCTGCTGGCGATGCTCGACGTCCTGGTGCCCGGCGACGCGCCCATCGAGCAGCGGCTGGCGAGGGCCCGCGCGCTGCACCCCGTGCTCGACGCCTACGTGCCGCCGATGCAGGGCTCGACCATGACGCCGACGATGACCTCGGCCTCGCGCAAGCGCAACGTCGTGCCGGCGCGGGCCGAGCTGATCCTCGACTGCCGCACCCTGCCGGGCACCACCCAGGCCGAGCTGTACGCCGAGATCCGCGAGGCTCTGGGCGACCTCGAGGTCGAGCTCGAGCCGCAGGAGCCGCCCGAGGGCGGGACCCGCTCGCCGCTCGGGACGGTGCTCGAGGAAGCCTGCCGCTCGTACGTCGAGCGCCTCGAGCCCGGCGCCCTGCTGGTGCCCTGCATCACCACCGGGTTCACGAACTCCCACTGGGTGCGGGAGGCCTTCGGCACCATCGCCTACGGCTTCCTGCCCCTGCGCCACACCGATCCTGCGCTCGCCGCGGCCGTGATCCACTCGGCCGACGAGCGCGTCCATCAGGACGACGTCGCCGTCGCGGTCGAGTACCTCGAGCACGTCGTCCGCCAGGTCTCCGGAGGTTCCCGATGAGCGAAGAGCCGCTCCGCCTCGGCGGGATGGCCCTGCAAAATGGGCTGTTCCTGCACGGCCCGACGTCCTGGTCGGCGGCCGTGCGCGACGACGACGGCCGAGTCCACGTCGCGTCGGGGCGCAAGACGCCGCCGCCCGAGTCCGTGCTGCGGGTGCCGCTGGCGCGAGGCGTCGTGCGGATGAGCGAGATGATCCTGCTGCTGCCGAAGGTGCGCCGCTCGCTGCCCGCGGCGCGCTTCCCGTTCTCGTCGGCCAGGGTCGGCGTGGCGATGGCCTTCTCGGCCGCCGCGGCCGCGGCGCTGCGGGCCAGCAAGCTGTCGCCGGTCCGGGCCGAGCTGCTCGCGGCCGTCGCCGGGCTGGTGCCGCCGGCGGTGGCCCTGCGCTCGCGCGAGCTGGCCCAGTACCACGGCGCCGAGCACAAGACCATCGGGGCCTACGAGACCGGCGGCGAGGCGGTCGACGCGACGAAGGAGCACGAGCGCTGCGGCTCGCACCTGATCGGGCCGCTGCTGCTCGGCACGGTCGCCGCGAACGCGCTCGCTGCCAGGGTGCCGCAGCGGCACCGTTCGGCCGCCCGGGCAGGCGGCTCGCTGGCGGCGCTCGGCGTCGCGGTCGAGCTGTTCGGCTGGATGGACCGCCACCGCAACAGCCCGCTCTCGCGGGCGCTCGCGCGCCCGGGACACGTGCTGCAGGCGGTGGCCTCGACGGCCGAGCCCGACGAGCGCCAGCTCGAGGTGGCCGGGCGGGCCCTCGACGAGCTCTTGCGGCTCGAGCGCGACGCCGCCTAGCCGGCCGAGCGCCGTCCGACCCGGTCAGTAGATTGGCGGGTCCGCTGGATGCTGGCGGCCCACCCTTCCCATGACCGGATTCCGCTTCGTCCACGCCGCCGATCTGCACCTCGACACGCCGTTCGAGGGGCTCGCGCGCACCTCGCCCGAGGTGGCCGCGGCGCTGCGCGACGCCTCGCTCGACGCGTTCGACGCGCTCGTCGAGCTGACCCTGCGCGAGGACGCCGCGTTCCTGGTCATCGCCGGCGACGTGTACGACGGCGCCGAGCGCGGGGTGCGGGCCCAGCTGCGCTTCCTGGCCGGGCTGCGGCGGCTCTCCGAGGCCGCAGTGCCGGTGCTCGTGACCCACGGCAACCACGATCCGCTCGACGGCTGGTCGGCCATCCGCGAGTGGCCGCCCGGCGTGCACGTGTTCTCGCCGGACGTGGTCGAGCAGGTGCCGGTCACGCGCGACGGGGCCGTGCTGGCGACGGTGCACGGCATCTCCTACGCCCGCCGCGACCCGGGCGAGAACCTGGCCCTGCGCTTCGCCGGGCCGGCCGGCGAGGGGCTGCAGGTGGGCGTCCTGCACTGCAACGTCGGCGCCGACCCCGCGCATGCCGCCTACAGCCCGTGCAGCGTCGACGACCTGCGCCGGGTCGGCCTCGACTACTGGGCCCTCGGGCACGTCCACCAGCAGGCGGTCCTGTCCGAGAGGCCGCTGGTGGCGTATCCCGGGCTGCCTGCAGGGGCGCGGTCGCTGGGCCCGCGAGCTCGGGCCGAAGGGCGCGCTGGTGGTGGAGGTCGACGGCGGAGTCGTCGGCGGCGTCCGGCACGTCGCGCTCGACCGGGTGCGCTTCGAGCTCGTCGACGTCGACGTCGAGCCCCTGGCCGACCTGGCCGCGCTCCGCGAGCACCTGGCCTTCGAGGCCGCTGCCCGCCGCGTCGCGGCGCCGGGGCGCGGGCTGGTGCTGCGGGCCCGGCTGCACGGTCGCGGGCCGGTGCACGGCGACCTGCGCGGGCCGCAGGCGGTCGCCGAGCTGCTCGGCGAGCTGCGGGCCGAGGCCGTCGGCGCCGACCCGTTCGCCTACTGGGAGTCGATCGACGACGCCACCGCGCCGCCGCTCGACCGCGAGGCGATCCTGCACCGCGACGACTTCCAGGCGGCGCTCCTGCGGCTCGTCGACGCGGCCGACGGCGACCCGCAGCTGGCCGCCGAGCTCGCGGCGGCGACGCTGCCCGAGGCGCTCGAGCTGCGGCTGCGCCCCTGGCTCGGCGATGCGCCGCTCGACTCGCAGGGGCTGCTCGACGCGGCCGAGGCGCGGGCGCTCGACCTGCTCGAGAGCGAGGTCGCGTCGTGAGGATCACCGGCTGGTCGATCGACGGCTTCGGCGTCTTCCACGACGAGGAGCGGCGCGACCTCGGGCAGGGGCTGACGATCCTGCTGGGGCCCAACGAGGCCGGCAAGAGCACGCTGCTGGCGTTCGTGCGCGGCGTGCTGTTCGGCTTCCCCGACGGACGGCAGCGGACGGCCCAGCGCTACCCGCCGCTGAACGGCGGGGCGCACGGGGGGCGGCTGTTCCTGGCCGGGCCGGGCGGCGACTACGTGCTCGAGCGCGGCGTCGGGCGCAAGGGGATCCTGCGGCTGCTCCTACCCGACGGGCGCGAGGGCGACGACGCCCAGCTGCGGGCGCTGCTCGGCGGGGCCGACCGGGCCCTGTTCAGCTCGGTGTTCGCGTTCAGCCTGACCGAGCTGCAGAGCTTCGCGAGCCTGACCGACGAGGGCGTCGGCGAGCGCATCTTCTCGGCGGGCATCTCCGGTGCCGGCCAGTCGGCCCGCGCCGCCGTCAAGGCGCTCGAGGGCGGCGCCGCGGCCGTGTGGCGGCCGCGCGGCGAGTCCCGGGTGGCGACGTTGCTGGGCGAGCTCGAGCAGGCCGGCCTGGCGCTCGACGAGGCGCGGCGGCTGGCGCTCTCCCATCCGCGGCTGGTGACGCTCGAGGAAGCCTGCCGGGCCCGCGTCGGCGAGACGGCGGCCGAGGCCGAGCGGGCCAGGGAGCGGCGTGCCCGGCTCGAGCTGCTGGTCGAGCTGTGGCCGGTGCTCGACGGTCGCGACGAGGCGCGCCGGGAGCTCGCCGCGCTGGAGGCGGTGCCCGCGTTCGGCGATGACGCCCGCGAGCGGCTGACCGCTGCCCTCGCGGAGCGCACGGCGGCGGTCGACGCGGCCGCGGCGCTGCGGGCCGACGACGAGGCCGACCGTGAGCGGCGCGAGGCGCTGGTGCTCGACGACCGGCTGGCCGCCGTGGCGGCGGACGTCGAGGCGCTGAGCGGCGAGCTGGCCGTCCAGCGCAGCCGGGAGCAGACGCTCGAGGAGGACCGCGGCCGGCGGGCTGCGGCGGCCCGCGAGGTCGCCGAGCGGCTCGTGGCCCTGGGCGACGGCTGGGACGAGGCGCGGGCCGGCCTCGTCGACGCCTCGCTGCCTCGGCGCGAGCGGATCCGCGGGCTCGGACGCCAGCTCGACGCGGCGCTGGCCTCGGTCGACGGGCGCCGGCTCGACGCCGAGCGCACGGCGGCGCGGGTCGAGGCGGCCCGGCTGACCCGCGACGAGCTCGCGGCCGAGGTGGGCGACGAGCCGCTCGATCGGGCCTCGCTGTCGTCCCAGTCCCAGGCGCTGCAGGAGCTCCGCTCGGGTCTCGCCGAGCTGGCGGCGCTCGAGGCCCATGCCCGCGGCGCCCAGGCGCTGGCCGGCGAGCGGGCCGAGGCGGCACGCCGGCACGCCGAGGCGCAGCCGGCCGCGGGCGGGACGGCCCGGGCGCTGTGGCTGCTGGCGCTCGGCGTTGGCGGGTTCCTCGCCGCTGCGGCCGGCCTGCTGACCGCCGGAGCTGCGGCGCGCGGCGCTGGCGCTGCTGGCGGTGGCCGTGCTGCTGGCGCTGCTGGCGGGCGGCGTGCGACGCCGGCAGGTCGAAGGGCGCGAGCGGCAGACGGCCTACGCGGCCGAGCAGGAGCGGCTGTCGGCGGCCGGGCACTCGGCGCAGCAGGACGCGGCGGCGGCGCGGCGAGTCCGTCGATGCCCGGCGGGCGTCGCTCGAGGAGCCTGCGCTGGCGCTGGCGCTGGACGGGGTGCCCGAGCCGGCGGTGCTCGAGCGCCGGGCGGCCCTGCTCGACGAGGCCCAGGCGGCCCGCGTGGCCTGGGACGGCGCGGCCGCCCGGCTGGCCGACGGCGAGCGCCAGCTCGTGCGGGCCCAGCACGAGCATGCGACCGCCGAGGTCTGCGTGACGTCGGCGCTGGCCGACGCCGACGCGCTCGGCGCCGGGTGGGCCGAGGCGACGGCCGAGACCGGCCTGCCCGAGGGGCTCGATCCTGCGGGCGCGCTCGACGTGCTCGACGCCGCGGGTGCGCTGCGGAGCGCGCTGCACCGGCGCGACGAGGCCGCGGCCGACGTCGAGCGGGGCGAGCGCGACGTGGCCGGCTACCGGGCCCGGGTGGCGGCGGTGCTCGAGGCTGCCGGCGACGAGATCGGCGAGGGCGACCCGGCCGCGCGCCTGCCCGCGCTGCGCGGCCGCTGCGCCGAGGATCGCGAGGCCCGTGCCGAGGGCAGAAGGCTCGACGCCGCGCGCAGCCGCCGGGCGGCCCAGCTCGACGCCTCCGAGGCGCGGCTGCAGCGGGCGAGCGCGGGGCTGCAGGCCCTGCTGGCCGAGGGCGGTGCCGACGACGAGGCCGAGTTCCGGCGTCGGCTGGCGGTGCACGAGCGGCGGGTGGCGCTCGAGGCCGCTGCCGCCCGGGCCGACGCCGAGCTGGTCCGGCGCGTCGGTCGCGGTGCGGCTGCCGAGGCGGTGCTCGCCGAGCTCGCCACCGGCGACGTCGAGGCCTGGCGGCTCGAGGCGGCGCAGTCGAAGGCCGCGCTGGCCGCGGCCGAGGCCGAGCACAGGCTGGAGATCCGGGCCGAGCAGGACGCGATCCGCGAGCGCGAGGCGCTCGAGGCGTCGGCCGACGTGCCCGCCCGCCAGGCCGAGGTCGAGGCGCTGCGGGCCGAGCTGCTGGTGGCCGTGCGCGAGTACCGCGAGCACCGGCTGGCGGCGGCCCTGGTGCAGCG
Source organism: uncultured Actinomycetes bacterium (assembly GCA_963794695.1). GTDB lineage: Bacteria > Actinomycetota > Thermoleophilia > Gaiellales > JALYLC01 > CAWCFJ01. Next base: position 548,569 of record CAWCFJ010000003.1, read on the forward strand.
GACGCTGCGCGCGTTCACCCAGGAGCGCCAGCCGCGGGTGCTGGCCGACGCGTCCCGGCTGTTCGCCCGGGTGACGCGTCGCGGCTACGGCCAGCTCGTGCAGGAGGACGACGGCGAGCGGATCGCGGTGATCGACCGCCGCGGCGTCCGCAAGGAGGTCGGCGACCTGAGCCGCGGCACGGCCGAGCAGCTGTACCTGTGCATCCGGCTGGCCCTGGCCCGGGAGTTCGCAGAGCGCAGCAGCGCGCTCCCGCTGGTGATCGACGACTGCCTGGTGAACTTCGACCCGGGCCGTCAGGCCGCGATGGCCCAGGCGCTCGGCGACTACGCCGAAGACCAGCAGGTGCTGGTCTTCACCTGCCACCCCGCCACGCGTGACCTGCTGCTCGACGTCCACCCGCGGGCCCGGGTGATCATGCTCGGCGAGCGCAAGCGCCCCGAGCTGGTCGCCGTCCAGCAGACGCTGGCCGTCTGAGCTAACCCCGCCGCTCGCGCTGCTCCACGTGCCGCTCCCAGGCGGTCGTGCGGAGCTCCCAGAGCTCGGGGTAGAAGCGGAGGCTCAGCGTCCGGCGCAGGTAGTCGGCGCCGCTCGAGCCGCCCGTGCCGGGCTGGTCGCCGATCTGGCGCTCGACCGCGACGACGTGGCGGGTGCGCCACATCAGGAACGCCTCGTCGTAGGCCATCAGGTCCTCGGCGATGCCGAACGAGTCGGGGTGCAGGCCGCGCTCCTCGGTCATCCGCACGAGCGAGGCGCGGCGGGCGTCGGGGTCGTCGGCGGGCATCGGCAGGCCCTCGGCGGCGAGCAGCGCGCAGAAGCCGTCCCAGACGGTCGGCTCGGAGAGCCGGCGGCGCAGCCGCTCCTGCTCCTCGGGCTCGCCCGGCAGCCGCTTCAGGGTGATCTCGAGGCCCGACAGGCGCTCGATCTCGCGGAACTGCACCGACTGGAACCCGCTCGCGTTGCCGAACGCGTCCCGGAACGCGTGGAAGTCGGCGAAGCTCATCGACTCGAGCACCGCCCACTGCTGCACCGCCAGGTCGGCCACCACGAGCACCCGGCGCAGCAGGTGCCGGGCCGGGGCGGCGCTGCCGGCGAGCAGCGAGTCCCGCACCGACTCGAGCTCGGCCAGCACCAGCTTGAACCAGATCTCGTACGCCTGGTGGACGCAGATGAACAGCAGCTCGTCGTGCGCCGGCGGGTCGGCCAGCGTGTGCTGCAGCGACAGCAGCTCCGGCACGTGCAGGTAGCTCGAGTAGGTGAGTCCTTGAGGCTGGGCCTCGGCCTCGTCGCCGTCCGCCGTCATCGCTTCAACCATAACTGCCTGCGGCGGCTACCCTTTCCCGGCAATGGCCACGGAGACACGCGCGCGGCTCCCCTCCGCCGTGTTCGACCTGCCCGTTGAGAAGCTCCGCGACGGCTACTACTCGGACGCGTACTTCACCTTCACGAAGGACGTGCTCGAGCGCGACGAGCACCACCCGCGGGTGCGGATGCAGGTCTTCCAGCGCCATCACTCGGTGCTCGGGGGGATGGACGAGGCCATCGCCATCCTGCGCGAGTGCTCGGGCCGACGGCTCGCCGACGGCTCCTGGGAGCCCGGCTGGGAGCAGCTCGAGGTCCGCGCGCTGTTCGACGGCGACGACGTCGAGCCGTGGGAGACGGTCCTCACCATCGAGGGCGACTACGGCCTGTTCTGCCACCTCGAGACCGTCTACCTCGGGAGCCTCTCGCGGCGCACCCTGATCTCGCGCAACGTCCGCGAGGTCGTCGACGCCGCCCGCGGCAAGCCGATCCTGTACTTCCCGGCCCGCTTCGACCACTACCGCGTCCAGACGGGCGACGGCTACGCCGCCCACGTCGCCGGCGCGATCGGCGTGTCGACCGACGCCCAGGCCTCCTGGTGGGGCGGGCGCGGGATCGGCACCGTCCCGCACGGCCTGATCGCGGCCTACGGCGGGAACACCGTGGCCGCGGCCGAGGTCTTCGCCCGGACGATGCCGGAGGACCTCGACATCGTCGTCCTGGTCGACTTCGAGAACGACTCGGTGCGCACCGCGCTCGAGGTCGCCGCCGCGCTCGGGCCGCGCCTGTGGGGCGTCCGGCTCGACACCTCGAACACCCTGGTCGACCGCTCGCTGTGGTCGCAGATGGGCCGCTTCGACCCGCGCGGCGTCAACCCGAAGCTCGTCCGCAACGTCCGCCGAGGGCTCGACGAGGCCGGCGCGGGCCACGTCAAGATCGTCGTCTCCGGCGGCTTCACCGTCGACAAGATCGCCGCGTTCGAGGCCCAGGAGGTGCCGGTCGACGCGTACGGCGTCGGCTCCGCGCTGATCCGCGGCGAGAACGACTACACCGCCGACGTCGTGCGCTGCGACGGCGCGCCCGTGGCCAAGGTCGGGCGGGGCGAGAAGCCGAACCCGCGCCTCGAGCGCGTCGAGTGAGGTCGTCCGGCGCGCAGCTCCTGTGGGACGTCGACACCCAGGTCGACTTCTGCCTGCCCGACGGCCGGCTCTACGTGCCGGGCTCCGAGACGGTGCTGCCGGCGATGCGCCGGCTCGTCGAGTGGGCCCGGGCCAACGACCTGGTGCACGTCGCCTCGGCCGACGACCACGAGTACGGCGACCCCGAGATCAGCGACGCCCCGGACTTCAGCGACACCTACCCGCCGCACTGCCTGCGCGGCACCCGCGGCGCCGACAAGGTGCCCGAGACCCGGCAGGACGACCCGGTGCCGCTCGGCGAGCTGGTCTACCCGCCGGGCGCCGTCCGCCGGCTGATCGACGGCCGCCGCGAGATCCTCCTGCTCAAGAAGAGCTTCGACGTGTTCACCAACCCCAACGCCGAGAAGGTGCTCGACACGCTGCGGCCCGAGCGGATCGTGCTGTTCGGGGTGGCGACGGACGTCTGCAACGACGCCGCGATCCGCGGCCTGCGCCGCCGCGGCTACCCGGTGACCTTCGTGGAGGACGCCGCTCGCGGCCTCGACGACGCGCGCGTCGCCCGCTGCACCGCCGACTGGCGCGGCCTCGACGTCGAGTTCAGCACGGTCGCGGCGGTCACCGGCAGCCTGACGGCAGGCCGACGCCGACCGGCGCGCGAGGCGGCCGGCCGGCATCGCGAACGTGCCTACAGGTCGGGCATCGCGGGCGGCGTGTCGCCCGCGCCGGGCGCGCTGGTGGCGCCGGCGGCTGCCGGCTCGGCCGGCTTGTCGTCATCGTCGTCGGAGCCGACCTCGGAGATCTCGGCCTTCTTGGCCGCGATCTGGGTCCGGACCTCCTTGATCCGGCCGGCGGCCTCGCCGAGGTCCGAGGACATCGACAGCGAGCCGGCCTCCCACAGCCCGAAGGACGCGTTGCCGAATGCCGCCAGGGCCTGCTCCTCCTCGCCCTCGAGCTTCTTCAGCTGCATCTTGAGCTGCTGCTGCTGGGCGACGTCCTTGCCCTGCTCGAGCGCGCCGGCCGCCTTCTCCTTCACCTTGTCCAGGAATCCCACGATGTCTCTCCCTTTTCGTCGAGTGCTACGAGAGGATGTTCCCCAGAATGCCCTTGCGCTCGTCACCACCTCCGCCGACGGCCTTGATGACCTCGGCCGCCGTCCGCGAGAACGGCAGCGTCTGCAGGGTCACCCGGCCCGGTCCGGTCATGTTGCACGAGGTAGAGCCCCTCGCCGCCCATCAGGCTGTTGCTCACGCCACTCTGCAGCTTCACGTCGTAGCGGACGGTCGCGTCGAAGCAGACCATGCAGCCGGTGTCGACGACCAGGCCCTGCCCGTCGGCCAGGGTGAAGTCGATGAAGTCGCCGCCGCCGTGCAGCCACACCGTCCCGGTCCCCGAGATGCGCTGCAGCACGAAGCCTTCGCCGCCGCCGAAGAAGCCCATCCCGAGGCGCTTGGCGAACGCCTTCTCGAGCTTGACGGCGCCGTGGTGGGCCAGGTAGCCGTGGCGCTCGCAGATGACGTCGGTCGTGCCATCCAGGGTCAGCTCGCGGATCGAGCCGGGGTACGGCCCGGTCAGGCCGATCGCGCCGCTCGTCGTCTCGGCGCGGTAGGTCGTCAGGAACATGCTCTCGCCGGCCATCGCCCGCTTCAGGCCCGCCGGCGAGCCCGCCGTGCATCTCGGCCCGCATCGTCACGCCGCCCGAGAGGAACATCATCGCCCCCGCCTCGGCCACGACCTCCTCGCCCGGATCGAGGCCGATCACCACCGCCGGCGTGTGTCCGCTCGAGACCTTCGACTGCACCCGCTCCTCCTCCGGACGGCTGCGGCCCGCCCTTCCCCGGCGCGCCGCAGAGCGGGCCCATTGTGGCACGATGCGGCGCGATGAGCGCGACCGGGATCCACCACCTCGGGGTGGCCGTGGCGGACCTCGATCTCGCGGTCGAGCGCTACCGCCGGCTGTTCGGCGCCGAGGTCGAGGCCGAGGAGCGGCTCGAGTCGCAGGGGGTCGCCGCGGTGGCCCTGCGGTTCCCCGACGGGAGCCGCATCGAGGTGCTGGCGCCGCTCGCCGAGGACACCCCGGTCGGCCGGTTCCTGCAGAAGCGCGGCGAGGGCATGCACCACGTGGCCTTCGACGTCGCGGACATCGGCGGCGAGCTCTCGCGCCTGCGCAGGGAAGGCGCCACGCTGATCGACGAGGCGCCGCGGCACGGCCTCTACGGCCAGGTCGCCTTCGTCCACCCCGAAGCCGTGTTCGGCGTCTTGACCGAGCTCGTGCAACGCGAAGGAGCGTCATGACGGACGAGATGGTGCGGTTCGAGCTGGGCTTCCGCAACGGCGGCTCCACCGGCGGGTCGCTGCCCGAGGACGAGTGGAAGAAGCTCGAGGATGCCCTCAAGAGCGGCGGGAGCGCGCTCGTCGAGCTCGCCGGCAGCCGACCAGCGCTGGCTCCTGCGGGCCGAGGAGGTCGCCTGGGTGCGCCGCACCCAGAGCTCCCGCAAGCTCGGCTTCGGGCCGCACTGACCGACGCCCGCGCCGACCCGGTCCTGCTCGCGCTGGCGCGGCTGCGCCGGCCGGGCCTCACCCGCGTCGTCGCGGCGTACTCGCGGCTCGGCGACAACGGCATCGGCTGGGTCGTGGCCGGCGTCGTCCTGGCGCTGGCGCTCGGCCGGCCCTGGCGGGCCGTCGCCGTCGCCGCCCTGATCTGGGCGACGCTCGGCCTGAACTACGCGATCAAGCACCTGCTGCGCCGGGAGCGCCCGCCGCTCGGCGGGCCGGTCGAGCCGCTGATCGGGGCGCCGACCTCGCCATCCTTCCCGTCGAGCCACGCCGCCATGAGCGCGGCAGCCGTGTTCGGGCTGTCGGAGCTCGTCCCCGAGGCCTGGCCGCTGTTCGCTACGCTGGCCGTCCTGATGGCCCTCTCGCGCCTCTACCTGGCCGTGCACTACACGGTCGACGTGGTCGCCGGCGCCGTGCTCGGCACGGCTGCCGGCGCGGCCTACCTCCTCCTGGCGTGAGGGGCTGATGGCGAACCTCGAGGTCGGCATCGTCGGGCTGCCGAACGCCGGCAAGACGTCGGTGTTCAACGCGCTGACCGGCGCGGGCGCCGAGATCACGTCCTACGCCGCGACCCGCACCTCGGCCAACGTCGGCGTCGCCGCCGTCCCGGACGCCCGGATCGACGCCCTGGCCGAGGCCGTCGGCTCGCGCGAGCGCGTCCCGGCGACGGTGGGCTTCTCGGACGTCGCCGGCCTGGTGCGCGGCGCCGGCTCCCAGGACGGTCTCGGAGGGGAGTACCTCGGCCACCTGCGGGCCACCGACGCGCTGGCCCACGTGGTGCGCTGCTTCGAGGACGAGAGCGTCGCCCATCCCGACGGCCGGGTCGATCCGGTGGCCGACGCCGAGACCGTCGACCTCGAGCTGCTGCTGGCGGACCAGAGCATCGTCGAGCGCCGCCGCGAGCGGGTGGCCCGGGCTGCCCGGGTCGGCGAGAAGGGCTCGAAGGAGGAGCTGGCCCTGCTCGAGCGGCTCTCGAAGCACCTCGACGACGGCCAGCCCGCACGCACCTTCGGCGAGCCGCTCCCGGCCGGGATCGACCTGCTGACGCGGCTGCCGGTCATCTACGTGGCCAACGTGTCCGAGTCCGGCGACGCCGAGCGCGTGGCCGCCCTCTCGGCCTACGCCGTCGAGCACGGCAGCGAGGTCGTGCCGCTGGCGGCCCGCTTCGAGGCCGAGCTGGCCGAGATCGACGACCCCGAGGAGCGCGACGCGTTCCTGCAGGAGCTGGGCATGGGCGAGCCGGGCATGCCCCGCCTGGCCGCGGCCGCCTACCGGGTGCTCGGCCTGCTGAGCTTCTTCACCGCCGGGCCGAAGGAGACCCGCGCCTGGACGGTTCGCGACGGCGCGAACGCCCAGGAGGCCGCCGGCAAGATCCACACCGACATCGCCCGCGGGTTCATCCGGGCCGAGGTCATCAACTGGCAGGACCTCGTCGACTGCGGCTCGAGCGCCGAGGCCCGAAAGCGCGGCGTCGAGCGGGTCGAGGGCAAGGAGTACATCGTCAAGGACGGCGACGTCATCAACGTCCGCTTCAACGTCTAGCCCGACGTCGCGGCGTCGCGCAGCGCGTCGCCGATGCGCGCGTCGAGCTGGTTCGCGGCGTGCAGGGCCGCGGCCTCGGGGCTCGGGAAGCGCCGGCCCTCGGGCGGGCCGTGGTGCGAGGCGATGCAGCCGAGCAGCGGCAGCAGCCGCGCCCGCGGGGTGCGCAGGCGCTCGGCGTGGCGCTCGACGCGGCGCAGCGAGGCGTAGACGTGGCCGAGCGCCGCGCCCTCCTCGCTCGGCAGGATCACCGCGCCCTGGGCGAAGGCGTCGACGCAGCCGCAGTCGTGCAGCAGCGCCGCCGTCAGCAGCAGGTCGGAGTCGAGCCGCGGGTGCAGCTGGGCCGCCTCGCGGCACAGCGTGGCCACCGCCACGGTGTGCTCGATCAGGCCGCCGGCGTAGGCGTGGTGGCCGAGCTCGGTCGCCGGCGCGGTGCGGAAGCGCTCGCGGTAGGCGGGCTCCTCGAGCACCGCCCGGGCCAGGCGGGCCAGGTCGGCGTCGTAGATCTCGATGCACAGGAACTCGACGTAGCCCTCGAGCTGCTCGGTGTCCCGCCGCGCGCCCGGCACGAGGTCGAGCGGGTCGCCGCCCTCGACGCGCTCGACGTCGCGCAGCTCGAGCTCGACCCTGCCGGCGTACTCCGAGACCCGGCCCGAGCACCCGCACCGTGTCGCCGACCTCGAAGCGGCCGTCGAGCAGCGGCACCGCCTCCCAGACGCGGCCGGCGACGCGCCCCGAGCGGTCGGCCAGCTCGAGGTCGAGGTACGGCCGGCCGTCCTTGCGGGCGCGCTTGCGCTTGCGCGTGACGGCGAACGTCCCCTCGACCAGCGAGCCCGCCACGAGGTCGCGCACCATGGTCGCTCCCGCCATCCGAGGAGCATAGTCGGCGGCTCGCGGGCCAGCAGTCCTCTAGGCTTCGCGCGTGGCGCTGGGGGCGGAGACCATCACCGACGTCCGCCCGTTCCGGGCGCTGCACTTCGACCCTGCCCGCGTCGACCTCGCGACGGTGGTCACGCCGCCCTACGACGTGATCGACGCGGCCCAGCGCGCGCAGCTCGCCGAGCGCAGCCCGTACAACGTCGTCCGCCTGATCCTGCCCGACCCGGGCGAGGAGGCCGCGGCCGGCGTGCTGTTCGGCTCGTGGCTCGACCAGGGCATCGTGGTGCGCGAGCCCGACCCGTGCCTGTACTGGCTCGAGCAGGACTACGTCGGCCCCGACGGGGTTGCGCGCACCCGGCGCGGCGTGATCGCCGCCCTGCGCCTCGACCCGTACGGCGCCGGCGGCGTGCGGCCGCACGAGCGAACGATGGCCGGGCCGAAGGTCGGACGGCTGGCCTTACTGCGCGCGCTGCGTGCCAACGTCTCGCCGATCTTCGCGATGTACGACGACCCCGAGCGCCGCGTCTCGGGCGCCATCGAGCCGTCGCTCGACGGCAAGCAGCCGGTGCTCGAGGTGACCACCGACGACGGCACCACCCACCGGCTGTGGCGGGTCTGCAACGAGGCGGTCGCGGCGACCGTGACCACGGCCCTGGCCGAGCGCCACGTGATCATCGCCGACGGCCACCACCGCTACGAGACCGCGCTCGAGTACCGCTCCGAGCGGCGCGCCGAGGAGGGCGACGCCGAGCGGCGACCGGGCCTACGACTTCGCCCCGGTCTACCTGGCCAACAGCCAGGATCCGGGCCTCGAGCTGTTCCCCACGCACCGCGTGGTCAAGCGGGTCGACCCGGCGCTGCAGCGCGGGCTCGAGGACGCGCTGGCGCGCGACTGGGAGGTCGAGACCGTCCCGGGCGACACCGACGCGCTGTACGACGCGCTCGCCGGCCGCAGCCACGAGCGCCGGGCCTTCGGGCTGTGGCGCGGCGGCGGCCAGCCGGGGCTCCTGCTGACGCTGCGCGACGACGCCGTGCTGGCCGACGCGCTGCCGGGCGCCTCGCCGGCGACCCGGCACCTGGACGTCGCGGCCGTGGGCGCGCTGGTGCTCGACCGGCTGCTCGGCATCGACGCCGCTGCCGTCTCGACCACCGACCGCATCGCGTACCGGAGGCGCGCCGTCGACGCCGGCAGCACCGTGGCCGCCGAGCCCGACGGGACCGCCGTGGGCCTGCTCCTGCGGGCGCCGACGATCGAGGAGGTCGAGGCCGTCGCCGAGGCCGGCGAGACGATGCCGCAGAAGTCGACCTACTTCTTCCCGAAGATCCTCGACGGGATGGTCTTCCACGCGCTCGACGGCTGCGTGTAGGTTCTGCGCCACACGTGCCGCCGCATCTGACATCCCGTTCCGTCGAGTGGCTGGCGGCCTGCCAGGAGATCTCGCGGCGCATCGAGGGCGAGCTGCGGCCCGGCCCGGCCGGGCGCTGCGGGCCGAGGTGGTCGGTCACGGCGAGGGCGGCGACGACACCACGGCGATCGACCAGGCCGCCGAGAACGCCGTCGTCGAGGGCCTCGAGCGGCTTGCCGAGGGCGGGCTGTCGTTCACGCTGGTCTCCGAGGAGCTCGGCACCCGGGTGTTCGGCGACGAGTCGCTCGCCGTGGCGGATCGTGGTCGACCCGATCGACGGCAGCCTGAACGCCAAGCGCGGCCTGGGGTTCTTCTGCGTCTCGATCGCCATCGCCGAGGGCCCGAGCCTGCGCGACGTGGTGTTCGGCTTCGTGCACGACTTCGGCACCGGCGAGGAGTGGGTCGCCGAGCGCGGCGGCGGTGCGACCCGGCAGGGCGTGCGGCTCGGCGGGGAGCGACCGCACTCGCCGCTCGAGATCGTGGTCTTCGAGGCCACCACCCCGGCGCTGGTCGCCGAGGCCGCGGCCCGCATGCCCAAGACCGTCGAGCGCATCCGGGTGCTCGGCTCCCTGGCCCTGGCCCTGTGCCAGCTCGCCGCCGGCCGGGTGGACGCCGTCGGCTCGCTCAAGCGCACGCGAGCGGTCGACATCGCCGCCGCCCAGCTCCTGGTGCGCGAGGCCGGCATGGCGCTCGTCCTGCCGGGCCTCGAGGGCGACCCGCTGGACGCCCCGCTCGACCTCGCCGCCCGCTCCCGGATCGTGGCCGCCAACGACGAGGCGACCTGCCGGGACTTCGCTGCGCTCCTGCCCGAGATCCGGGTGTAGGGTGCGACGCATGTCGAGCCCCAGCCAGGACGCGATCCGCGAGGCCCTGAGGAAGGTCATCGACCCCGAGCTCCGCCGCGACGTCGTCGAGCTCGGGATGGTCGGCGAGCTGCAGATCTCGGGCGACGGCGCGGTCGGCGTCGAGATCATCCTCACCGTGCCTGGCTGCCCGCTCAAGGCGAACCTCGAGTCCCAGGTGCGCACCCACGTCGGCGCCGTGCCGAACGTGCGCAGCGTCGCCGTCAGCTTCGGCCACATGAGCGAGCAGCAGCGCACCGCGCTGCGCCAGCGCCTGCAGCCGAACAGCGGCGGCGACGGCGAGCAGAAGGGCCTGTCGGTCGACCCGCGCACCCGGGTCCTGGCGATCGCCTCGGGCAAGGGCGGCGTCGGCAAGTCCTCGCTGACGGTCAACCTGGCGCTGGCGCTGCGCGGCCCGCGGCCGCGAGGTCGGGGTCGTCGACGCCGACATCTACGGCTTCTCGATCCCCGGCATGCTCGGCATCCAGCAGCGCCCCGTGGTGGTCGACAAGATGATCGTCCCGCCCGTGGCGCACGACCTGAAGGTCATCTCGATCGGCTTCTTCCTCGAGGAGGGCGGGTCGGTCATGTGGCGCGGCCCGATGCTCCACCGGGCCCTCGAGCAGTTCCTCTCGGACGTCCACTGGGGCCCGCTCGACTACCTGCTGATCGACATGCCGCCGGGCACCGGCGACGTCGGGATCTCGCTCGGCCAGCTCCTCCCGCAGGCCGAGGCGCTCCTGATCACGACGCCGCAGGCCGCCGCCCAGCGGGTCGCCGAGCGCGCGGGCGCGATGGTGCGCAAGCTCGGCCAGTCGCTGCTCGGCGTGGTCGAGAACATGAGCGCCTACGCCTGCCCGTGCTGCGGCGAGGAGACCGCGCCGTTCGGCCGCGGCGGCGGGCGCTCCCTGGCCGCCGACCTCGGCGTGCCGCTGCTGGCCGAGATCCCGCTCGAGCCCGAGCTGCGCGAGGGCGCCGACGCCGGTGAGCCGGTCGTGACGAGCCACCCCGAGGCCGCCTCCTCGCAGGCCATCATGGCGCTGGCCGCGCGCATCGACAGCGTCCAGGCGCACCGCCCGGCGATGCCGGCCTCGCCGCTGCAGGTCATCCGGGGCTAGCGAGCGTGGCGGCCTACCCCCGACGGGGTAGGGCCACGGCGGCGGCGGTGCCGATAGGACTGGCATGGCCGTCGACGAGCTGCAGAACCTTGCCCTGATTCGCGCCCGCGAGCAGGCTCGGGCCCTGCTGACGACGCTGCGCGACGCGATGGTCGAGGTCGACCGGCCCTCGCGCCTGGCGCTGGCCTGCCTGCTGGCCGACGGGCACCTGCTGATCGAGGACGTCCCGGGCACCGGCAAGACGACGCTCGCCCGGATCATGGCGCGGGCCATGGGCGGCCACGACGGGCGCATCCAGTGCAGCGCCGACCTCACCGCCTCGGCGGTCATCGGCGTGCTGCGCGACCCGCCGGCCGGCGGGCTCACCGTCCGCCAGCCCGAGTTCGACCCGGGCCCGATCTTCGCCAACGCCGTGGTCTTCGACGAGATCAACCGGGCCACGCCGCAGCTGCAGTCGGCGCTGCTCGAGGCGATGGAGGAGAAGGTCGTCACCGTCGGCAAGCACCGCCACCCGCTGCCGCGGCCGTTCTACGTCATCGCCACGATGAACCCGCACGACAGCGAGGGCACGTTCGAGCTGCCCCACGCCCAGCGCGACCGCTTCGCCATGCGGACGAGCCTGGGCTACGCCTCCGAGCGCGGCGAGCTCGACATGATCGGCCGCTTCGCGGCCTTCGACGTGATCGCCGAGATCGACCCGATCGTGGCTCCGGGCGACATCGTCAAGCTGCAGCGGGCGGTGTCGCTGGTCGACGTCTCGGCGCGCCGTCCGCGAGTACCTGGTGCGGCTCCTGCGGGCCACCCGCGAGCACCCCGACGTGCTGGTCGGCGCCTCGCCGCGCGCGATGCTCTCGATGTTCCGCTGCATCCAGGCGACGGCCCTGGTCGACTCCATGACCGCCGCCGCGCCGCGCCACGTGTCCGAGCTGTTCGAGCCGTGCATCGCGCACCGGCTGCGCTTCCGGCCCGGCACCGACGAGGCCGCCGTGGTCTCCGAGATCCTCGAGTCGGTCGCAAAGCCCGACGAGCCCGAGCAGCACGCGGCGACGATCGCCGACGACCCGGACTACGGGTTCGGCCTGCGCTACGCGGGCTGACCCTCGGCGCCGGCGACCTCGCGCAGCCGCTCGAGGACGACGGGGTCGAGCCGGGCGTTGCCGATCCAGCGCTCCTCGAGGTTCTCGGCGCCGACCCAGGAGCGCATGGCTGCCTGCAGCCCGTCCGCTCCCGCCGCCGCCGGGTGACCGACCCGGCCGAGCAGGTCGCGCAGCTCGGCCTCGACGGCGTCGGTGACCTCGAGCTGGTCCTCGTCGGGCGTCCGGCCGAACAGCAGGTCGTGCAGGCGGTAGAGCCGCAGCAGCTCCTCGACCGGCTCGGGGTGGTCGTCCACCCGCAGGTCGACCTTCACGTCGTTGAAGCCGCCGTAGCCGGCCCGCGGTGACGACACCCGCAGCGCGGCCGACTGCTTGCCGCGGCGGTCGCCGCCGGCCGCGTCGCCCGCGGCCAGGGCCGCCAGGAGGCGCGGCGCCAGCGGGCCGGGCGACGCCTGCTCGAAGGCGTCGGCCATCGCGTCCACGACCCCCGGCCCGGCCAGGATGTTGCCCTGGGCGGCGTAGCCGCGGCCCGTGCGGCCGCCGGCCCACGGCATGCACTCGTCGCCGGTGTGGGTCGCGGCCCGGGCCCGGCCGTCGATGACCCCGACCTGGCGCTCGGCGCGGCCGGAGTCGGCGACGATCAGCCGGTCGAGGGCCTCGCGGGCGCTCATCCCCGAGGCCAGCAGCGACAGCGCGTGCGGCCCGTACGAGGTGTTGGCGTAGGCCTGCGTGGCCACCGCGCCCACGCCCGCCTGGAGCCACGGCACCACCGACGCCGACGGCGATGAACTTCGACGCGACGGCGACCCCCCACTCCTCGGTGCGGAGGTCGCACGCCACGATGGAGAAGGTCATCGCAGCGTCTCGCCGGGCGAGAGCTCGAAGACCTGCAGGCCGGCGATGTCCGACGCGGCCTCCTTCAGTGCCGCGGGCGTGCCGGTCAGCAGCGGGAACGTGCCGTAGTGGACCGGCAGCACCTGCGTTGCAGCCCAGCAGCCGCAGCGCGTAGGCGGCGGCCTTCGGATCCATCGTGAAGTGGTCGCCGATCGGCAGGATCGCGAGATCCGGCGCCCACAGCTCGCCGATCAGCTTCATGTCGCCGAACAGCGCGGTGTCGCCGGCGAAGTAGATCTTGAAGCCGTTCTCCATCGTCACGACGTAGCCGCAGGCCTCGCCGCCGTAGACGATCTGGTCGCCGTCGGTGATCCCGCACGAGTGGACGGCGTGGGTCATCGTGAAGCCGACGCCGTCGACGGTCTGGGTGCCGCCCTTGTTGAACCCGTTGGTGTTCTCGACGCCCTTCGACTCGAGCCAGTGCAGGAGCTCGGGGATCCCGACGACCTGCGGCCCGTGCTGCTTCGCCACGGGGACGGCGTCGTGGATGTGGTCGAAGTGGCCGTGGGTGACGGCCAGGATGTCGCAGGCGTCGCGGGTGCGCTGATCCTCGGGGCAGGCGGGGTTGCCGTCCAGCCACGGATCGAGCAGCACGCGCTTGCCGCCGGGCGTCTGGATCTCGATGGTGGCGTGGCCAAGCCACGTGATCGCGGTGTCGCGTCCCAGCTCCACGGAGCCCTCCTCAAAGAACTTGACCGTGCGGATACCGACCGCGCGGAGCCTATCCGAAACCGCTTACGGGGCTTACGGGGCCTGTGCGGAGGACGTCGTCTGCAGCGGGATCGATCGCGCTGCCTCGTCGGCCCAGCGCAGCATCGGCGCCGGCGCGACGCCGAGCCAGATGACCACCGCCGCGGCCGCCACCGCCACGGTGCCGGCCGTCAGCGTGCCGGGCACCCGGTGGGCCGGCACGGCCCGCTCGGACGGCCGCGCGTACAGCACGAGCGCGAAGCGCAGGTAGTAGCCGAGCGAGATCATCGTCCCGATCACGCCGGCCACCGCCAGGTACGTCTTGTCCGCGTCGACCGCGCTCGAGAACAGGTACAGCTTGGCCAGGAAGCCGCCGGTCGGCGGGAAGCTCGCGAGCGAGAACAGGAACAGCGCCAGCGCCGCGCCGAGCCACGGCCGGGCGTAGCCCCAGCCGGACAGCTCCTCGAGGCCGACCGGCCGCTGCACCTCGCGCTCGCGCACCAGGATCACGGCGAACGCGCCGAGGTTCATGGCGCTGTAGACGGCCAGGTAGTAGATCAGCGCCTTGCCGGCGAACTCGGTGTGGGCCACGACCGGGATCAGCAGGTACCCCGCCTGTGCGATCGAGGAGTAGGCCAGCATGCGCTTGGCGTTGGTCTGGGCCAGCGCGGCGATGTTGCCGATGACCATCGAGGCGATCGCGATGGCCGCGACGGCGTCCTCCCAGACGTCGCTGGCCGGCTCGAAGGCCTGCACCAGCACCCGCAGCAGCACCGCCAGGGCGACCGTCTTGGTGGCCGCGGCCATGAAGCCGGTGATCGCCGTCGGAGCGCCCTCGTAGGCGTCGGGCGTCCACATGTGGAACGGCGCCGCCGAGGCCTTGAAGGCCAGGCCGGCGATCACCATCGCGATCCCGAGCAGGATCAGCTCCTCGTGCTGGGTGCCGCCCGACTGGATCGACTGGATGATCCCGTCGAAGCGCAGCGACTTCGTCCCGCCGTAGATCAGCCCGGAGCCGAACAGCAGGAACGCCGAGCCGACGGAGCCGATCACCAGGTACTTCAGCCCGGCCTCGAGCGAGGCCAGCGAGGTGATGTCCAGGGCGCACAGGATGTACAGCGCCAGCGAGAACAGCTCGAGGGCCACGAACAGCGTGACGAAGCCGTTGACCCCGGCCAGCAGCGACATGCCCGGCGGCGGCCGTCAGGAGCAGGGCGTAGTACTCCCCGATGTGGTCGTCGAGCCGTCTCGTGCCCCACGAGGAGAGCACCGTCACCAGGCCCGCCACCGCCACCAGCAGCCGGATGATCGTGGTGAAGCGGTCGAGCCGAAGCTGGCCCGACATGACGAGCCAGGTGTCGTGATCCCACAGCAGGAGCGAGGCCACTCCGGCGCCGATGAACGCGAGCAGGGCCACGCTGGCCGAGAAGCGGCGGGCCTCGGCGCCCTGCATGAACGCCCCGGTGACGAGCAGGAAGCAGGCGCGTGCCCAGGAGGATCAGCTCCGGGGAGATCGCCGACCACTGGACGACGGGGGTGTTCATCGGTCGGCCACCAGCGCTGCGGGCGCGGTGAGCTTGCCGACGTCGTCCTGCACGCGGTGGGTCACGAGGTAGGGGTAGGCCGAGAGCACCAGCACCGCCGCGATCAGCGGGGCCAGGTAGACGGCCTCCCAGCGCACGTCCGGGTACGTCCGGGCGTCGGCCGCCGCCGGTCTCAGCGTGGCGTCGCCGACCGGGTCGTGCAGGACCGCCGAGATCCAGCGGAGCATGTACATCGCCGCCAGCACGATGGCCAGCGAGGCCACCGTGCCGACGAGCCAGTGGTAGCGGAACGCGCCCAGCAGCACCAGGAACTCGGAGGCGAACAGGCTCGAGCCGGGCACCGCCAGCGCGGCCACGCCGGTGAACATCGCGATCGTGGCCAGCGCGGGCCGGCCGTGGGCCAGCGCGCCGATGCGGGCGAACAGGCCGGTGCCGAAGCGCACCTCGACGAACCCGGCGATCAGGAACAGGATCGTCGAGAGGATCGCGTGGTTGACCATCTGGAACGTCGCCCCGGTGGCCCCGATGTCGCTGAACACGAAGATCCCGAGCCCGATCATGCCGCTCTGGGCGATCGAGGAGTAGGCGATCACGCCGCGCGAGTCGGGCTGGCGGAAGGCCATCAGCGAGCCCCACAGGAGCCCGACCAGGGACAGCACGATGAACGGGACCCGCCAGTCGGCCGCCGGGCCCGGGAACAGCGGCAGCGCGAAGCGCAGCATCCCGTAGGTGCCGGCCTTCGAGATCACGCCCGAGAGCAGCGCGGCGACCTCGGGGCTCGACTCGCGGTAGGCGTCGGGCACCCAGCCGTGCAGCGGGTACAGCGGCGCCTTGATCGCGAACGCCGCCATGAAGGCCAGGAACAGCCAGGTCGAGCCGCTGGTGCCGCTGGTCTCGAGGGTGTTCACGTCGAACGTGCCGGCCTGCAGGCCGAGCGTGATGATCGCGACCAGCATCAGCAGCGAGCCGACGAGCGTGTAGATGACGAAGCGCAGCGTGGCCGCGACCCGCTTGTCGCCGCCCCAGATGGACGATCAGCAGCGCCAGCGGCAGCAGCATGGCCTCGAAGCCGACGTAGAACAGCACCAGGTCGCGGGCCGAGAACAGCAGCATCAGCGCCGACTCGAGCACCAGGAGGAGCGACAGGTAGCCGCGGCCGCCGCGGCCGGCCCAGAGGCCGAAGAACATCGCGAACGGCAGGCACAGCGCGGTGACCGCCACCAGCACCAGCGAGAGCCCGTCGAGGCCGACGTGGTAGCCGATGCCGAGGTCCGAGACCCAGGTGTGGGTCTGGACGAACTGCTCGCCTCCGCCGACGTCGAAGCGCACCGCGGCGATGGCTGCGAGCACCGCCTCGACGAGCACGGCGGGCACCGCGAGCCAGGCGGCGCCCCGGCGCGACCACGGCAGCAGCCCGACGATCGCCGCCGCCGACCAGGGGCCAGCCCCAGATCAGCGTGGTGAGAACGCTCTGATCCATCAGCCGCCCCGGGCCAGGAAGTAGACGGTGAGCGCGGCCAGGCCGAGCGCGAAGCTCACGGCGTAGGTGCGCACGATGCCGTTCTGCACGAGCGACAGCCGGTTGGCCGTCCAGCGCGAGGCCGCGCCGACGCCGGCGACGCCGCCGACCACCGGGCCCTCCCAGAAGCGCACGCCGAGCCGGGCGAGGCCCGCGGCGGGCTTGTAGAAGAGCCAGTCGTAGGCGATGTCGAAGCCGAACTTCTCCTCGAAGACCGTCGGCAGCGGGGCCATGATCCGGGCCGCGTGGGACGGCGTCTCGCTGCGCTGCCGCCCGCCGTACAGGCCGTAGGCGATGAGGATGCCGGCCACGCCGAGCAGCGGCGAGATGATCGACGACGAGCTCCTCCTGGCCGTTGCGTGGGCTCGACGAACGTCGGCGCCGCCGCCGCGAGGAACGTTCGTCATCGCCGTCGGTCGACGCCGGGGATCTCGCAGCACCCCGATCACGATCGCGCCGAGCGCCGAGGATGGTGATCGTCCAGAGCATCGAGAACGGCCCCTCGCCGTGCGCGGTGTGGGCCGGCGCGTGCTCTGCGGCGAACGCCGACGGCGGGCCGTGGAACACCAGGAAGATCATGCGGAACGCGTAGAGGCCGGTCACGAGCGCGCCGGCCATGCCGAGCGAGAACACGGTCCAGCCCGTCCAGCCGCCGCTGGCGAGGCCCGCCTCGATGATCGGGTCCTTCGAGAAGAAGCCCGAGAACGGCGGGATCCCGGCGAGCGCCAGCGCGCCGATCCACATCAGCACGGTCGTCCAGGGGAGCCAGCGCGACATGCCGCCCATGCGCCGCATGTCCTGCTCGTCCGAGAGCGCGTGGATCACCACGCCGGCGCCGAGGAACAGCAGGGCCTTGAAGAACGCGTGGGTGACCAGGTGGAACATGCCCGCCGCGTTGGCTCCGAGCCCGACGCCGCAGAACATGTAGCCGATCTGGGACATCGTGGAGTAGGCGATGACCCGCTTGATGTCGACCTGCACGAGGGCGATCAGCCCGGCCATCGTGAGGGTCGCGGCGCCGATGATGGCCACCAGGTGGTGCACCTGCGGCGCCTGCTCGTAGATCGGCCAGCAGCGGGCCACGAGGTACACCCCGGCGGTCACCATCGTGGCCGCGTGGATCAGGGCCGAGACCGGGGTCGGGCCCTCCATCGCGTCCGGCAGCCAGGTCTGCAGCGGCAGCTGGGCCGACTTCGCCACGGCGCCGACGAGCAGCAGCAGCGCCACCCAGTTCGCGGTGTGCGAGCCCTGCGGGAACGCGGTCTTGGCCGCGCCGAAGACGTCCGGGTAGCTCAGCGAGTGGACGTGGTTGAAGATCACGAACAGGGCGAGCGCGATCCCGACGTCGCCGATCGCGTTCATCACGAAGGCCTTCTTGCCGGCGGCGACCGCCGACGGCCGCTGCCACCAGAACGCGATCAGCAGGTACGACGAGAGGCCGACCATGCCCCAGCCGACCAGCAGCAGCAGGAAGTTGCCGGCCAGCACCAGGACCAGCATCGAGAAGACGAACAGGTTCAGGTAGGCGTAGAACCGCTTCTCCTCGCCGTCGCCGTGCATGTAGCCGACCGAGTAGGCGTGGATCAGGAACCCGATCCCGGTGATCACGAGCAGCATCACGCAGCTCAGCGGGTCGACCAGGATCGAGACGTCCACGTTGAAGCCGACGGCGGACAGCCAGTGCCAGCCGACCGAGAGGTGCTCGCGGTTCTCGGGGCTGCGGCGCAGGAGCGCGATCAGGACGCCGACGGACAGGCAGAACGCCAGCCAGGATCGAGAGCGAGGCGATCCACCCGACGAGCTTCTTGGTGACCCCGGCGCCGATCGTGATGTTGAACGCCGAGCCCGAGCAGCGGGCAGAGCAGGACGAGCCAGGCGAGGTCGGTGAGCGTCATCCGCGGAGCTCCCGCAGCCTGTCGACGTCGACGCTCGCGTGCGAGCGGGCCAGGGCCACGATCAGGCCGAGGCCGACGACCACCTCGGTGGCGGCGATGCCCATGATGACCAGCGCGAAGACCTGCCCGTCGTTGCCGCCGACGTAGCGGGACATCGCGATCAGCAGGAGGTTCGCCGAGTTCAGCATGAGCTCCAGCGAGAGCAGGATCACGAGCACGCTGCGGCGCACCATCACGCCGACCAGGCCGATGCAGAAGATGCCGGCCGAGAGCAGGATCCAGGAGCTGATGCCCGGGCTCACGGGGCCGCCCCGGTCGGGGTGGTGACGTCGTCTGTGGGGCGCGGGGCCCCGGCGTCGCTCACGTCGCGCTGCTCGAAGCCGCGGCTGCCGGCGGCGCGCCGCAGCGGGCCGGCGCCGAGCACCACGCCGGCGACGGCGCCGACCAGCAGCACGAGCGACACGACCTCGAAGGCCAGCAGGTAGTTCGTGAAGAAGACGCGCCCGACGGTGGCCGGCGAGCCGAACGAGTCGCCGACGCTCGCGGGCGTGTCCAGGAGGCCGCTCGAGCGCGAGACGGCGATCGCCACCTCGACGAAGATCGCCGCGCTGGCGACGATCGCGAACCAGCCCCCGAAGCGGGAGCGGTTCAGGTCGAGCTCGGCCCGCTCGCCGAGGTACGCCAGGGCGAAGATGAACAGGATCATCACGCCGCCGGCGTAGACCAGCACCTGGGCTGCGGCCACGAAGTCGGCCTGCAGGTCGAGGTACAGCACCGCCAGGGCGGCGAAGTGCAGGATCAGCGAGAACGCCGCCAGGAACGGGTTGCGCTGCACGATCACCGAGACCGCCGAGCCCAGCGCGAGGATGCCCGCGATGTAGAAGATCGCTGCGGTCACGAGCTGGGCTCGACTTCCTCGTGGTTCTGGGCGTAGACGCGGTACATGCCGAGCACGCCCTCGCCCTCCTGCGCGCCCAGGTCGTACTCGTTCGGGTCGGCCGCCGGCGTGCGCCGCACCGGCGGCTCGAGCAGCATGTCCTTCGTGTAGACCAGCGCGTCGCGCGTCAGCTCGGAGAGCTCGAAGTCGTTGCCCAGGGTGATCGCGTCGAACGGGCACGCGATCTCGCAGTAGCCGCAGAAGATGCAGCGGGCCATGTTGATCTCGTAGATCCGGGCGTAGCGCTCGCCCGGCGAGACCCGCTGATCGGGCTGGTTCTCGGCCGCGACCACGCGGATGCAGTCGGCCGGGCAGGCGGCGGCGCAGAGCGAGCAGCCGATGCACTTCTCGAGGCCGTTCTCGTGCCGGTGCAGGCGGTGGCGGCCGCGGAAGCGCGGGTAGACCGGCCGCTTGTACTCGGGGTACTGCTGGGTGACCGGCCGTCGGAACAGGTGCCGGAAGGTGACCGCGAAGCCCTTGACGGAGTCGAGAGGAGCCATGTCGTCCTAGCTGAGAGCGACCCACGCGGCGGTGCCGAGCAGGTTCAGGGTCGCGATGGGCAGGAGGACCTTCCAGCCGAGCTGCATGAGCCGGTCGTAGCGAAGCCGGGGAACGGTGGCGCGGACCCAGATGAAGGTGAACAGGATCACCAGCATCTTGATCAGCATCCAGACCGGGCCGGGCAGGACCGGGCCCTGCCAGCCGCCGAGGAACAGCACCGAGCCGAGCGCCGAGAGGGTGATCGCCTCGACGAACTCGGCGTTCGCGAACATCGCGTAGCGCAGGCCGCCGTACTCGGTGTGGAAGCCGGCGACGATCTCGCCGTCGGCCTCGGCGAGGTCGAACGGCGGGCGGTTGCACTCGGCCAGCGCGGCGATGTAGAAGATCACGAAGCCGACGATCTGCGGCCCGATGTACCAGTAGTCGCTCTGGGCCTCGACGATCCCGTTGAGCGAGAGCGTGCCGGCCTGCATGATCACGCCGATCACCGACAGGGTGAAGGCGACCTCGTAGGAGACGAGCTGGGCGACGGCGCGCAGGCCGCCGAGCAGGGCGTACTTCGAGCCCGAGGCCCAGCCGCCGAGCAGCATCCCGTAGAACCCCATCGAGCCGATCGCGGCGACGTACAGGACGCCGACGTTCGAGTCGCCGATGAACAGGTCGATCGACCAGTCGGTGCCCGGGATGGTGGCCGCGCCGCCGAACGGGATCACGGCGAACGCCGAGATCGCCGCGAACAGCGAGATGAACGGCGCGGCCATGTACAGCCGGCGGTGCGCGCCGTAGGGCACGACGTTCTGCTTCTGCAGGAGCTTCCCGAGGTCCGGGATGAACTGCAGCATCCCGTACGGGCCGATGCGGTTCGGGCCGTAGCGGGTCTGCATGCGGCCGATCAGCTTGCGCTCGATCACCGTCATCACGCCGAAGAAGCCCATCAGCAGGTTGACCAGCAGCAGGGCCTTGATGACGGTGAGGATGAACCCGTCAGGCACCCGCGCCGACCGCCTCCACGGTGCACGTGCCGGTGCGCCGAGCCTGCGTCCAGGGGACGCGCACCACGCCGCCGGCGAGCGAGCGCGAGAGCCGCGCCGGGCCGCTGACCTGGCCGCCCTCGAAGCGCACCACGACCTCCTGGCCGGGCGCGATCTCGAGGCGCCTGGCGTCCTCGAGGTTCAGCAGGATCTCGCGCGAGCGCTGGAAGTGCAGCCTCGGCGCGCGGGCCACGGCCGGGCCCGAGAACAGCGAGCGCTCGGCGACCAGCTGCAGGTCGGCCGTCCCCGGGCCGGTGCTGGCCGGCAGCGGGCTGGTCGGGGGCGGGGTGCCCGCGGCCGACGAGTCGCGCGGCGGCAGCGAGGCGCGCTCGGCAGTGCGCTCCCAGGTGCTCTCGGCGAACGCCGGGACGCTGGCCGCGAGCCGGCGGTGCACGGCCGGCGCGTGGGCCGGCAGCTCGACGCCCAGCTCGTTGGCCACGGCGACCGCCACGGCCAGCTCGTCGACCACGCCGGTCGGCGGCGCGAGCGTCGGGCGGAGCCGCTGGGTGCGGCCCTCGAGGTTGGTGAACGAGCCTTCCTTCTCGAGCGCGGCGGTCGCCGGCACGATCACGTGGGCCCAGCCCGTGACCTCGTTCGGGAACATCGTCACGGCGACCACGGCGTCGGCCTTCTGCACGGCGGCGCGCCAGCGGGCGGCGTTCGGCCAGGCGGACACCGGGTCGGCGTCGCCGAGCAGGATCAGCAGCTTCAGCTCGCCGGCCTCGGCCCGGGCCAGCACCTCGCCGGCGTCGGCGGTGAAGCCGACGCGGCGGGCGCCGCGCTCGTTCGGCGACTGCGGCAGCGGCAGGATCCCGCCGGGCTTCTGGTGCAGGCCGCCGTCGTGGGCCAGCCGCACGAGCCAGTCGAGGTCGACCGGGTCGGTGACCAGGACGACCGGCGCCTCGGCGGCCCGCAGCGCCTCGAGCAGGCCCTGGAAGACCGGGCCGGCCTCGACGCCGGGCGCGACCAGGCGGTCGGTCGCGTTGCGGTCGAGGTCGGTGCCGCCGGCGCCGGCCAGCACGAGCTTCGCGCCGCGGCGGACGGCCTTTCGCACCCGCAGGTCGAGCACGCCGGCGGCGTCGTGCAGCTCGCGGTTGCCCGCGATCACGACCAGGTCGGCCTGCTCGAGGTCGGCGATCCGGGCGGCGTAGGGGTCGAGCCGCTCCCAGGCGCCGGTGGAGGCGTCGGGCGTGGCCACGAGCGAGCCGCCGCCGGCCGCCTCGACGGCCAGCGACCAGGCGTACAGCTCCTCGTTGGTCTGCTCGCCCGAGGCGACGACGGCCACCGCGTCCGGGCCGTACAGGTTCACGTAGTGGCGCAGGCGCCGGGCGATGCTCTCGACGACCTCGCCGTAGCTCGCGTCGTCGAGGCCGCGCGTCGCCGCGCAGCAGCGGGCCGGTGAAGCGGTCGGGCGCCTTCAGGTGCTGGTAGGCGAAGCGGCCCTTGTCGCACAGCCAGCCCTCGTCGAGCTCGGGGTGGTTGCGCGACAGCACCCGCTGGACGCCGCCCTCGCGCACCGTGGCCCAGGTGTTGCAGCCGGTCGGGCACAGGCCGCAGACCGTCGGGATGTTGTTGATCTCCCACGGCCGGGCCTGGAAGCGGTACTCGGTCGAGGTCAGCGCGCCGACCGGGCAGAGCTCGATGACGTTCCCCGAGAACGCGCCGACGTAGGGCTGCTCCTCGAAGGTGGCGATGATCGAGCGGGCGCCGCGCTCGCGGGCGATCAGCTGCTCGTCCTCGGCCACGTCGCCCGAGAAGCGGGTGCAGCGGTAGCAGAGGATGCAGCGCTCGCGGTCGAGCGCGATCAGCGGCGAGACCGGGACGGGCTTCTCGTACGTCCGCTTGGGCAGGTGGAAGCGGGTGTTGCCCGGCCCGTAGCGGTAGGTCAGGTCCTGCAGCGGGCACTCGCCGCCCTTGTCGCAGACCGGGCAGTCGAGCGGGTGGTTCAGGAGGATGAACTCGAGCACCGCGGCCTGGCCGGACGCGGCCTTGCCCGAGCGCGTGAGGACGTTCATGCCGTCGGTGGCGGTCATGGTGCAGGCGGCCTGCAGCTTCGGCATGCCCTCGATCTCGACCAGGCACATGCGGCAGGCGCCGACGGCCGCGCCGAGGCGCGGCTCGTAGCAGAAGATCGGGATCTCGATCCCGGCCTCGGCGGCCGCGATCACCAGCGGCGTGCCCTTCGGCACGGTCAGCTCGCGTCCGTCGATCGACAGGGTGACGGTGTTGGTGTCGGTGGCTGCCATCTGAGTCGGCTGCGCACGAGGGGGAGGGCGATGCGGGGGCGAGGGTAGAGGCTCGACATGCTGGACGTGTCGTAGAACGGGCAGCCGCCCTCCTCGACGTGGCGCACGAACTCCTCCCGCCAGCCCTTGACCACGCTGCGCACGGGCATCGCGCAGGCGTCGCCGAGCGGGCACAGGCACTTGCCCTCGATGTTGTCGCAGATCTGCAGCAGGAGGTCGATCTCGTCGACGTGGGCCACGCCCTGCTCGATCCGGCGCAGCGTGTTCACGGTCCAGGCCGTGCCTTCGCGACAGGGCGTGCACTTGCCGCAGGACTCGTGCGCGTAGAACTCCGCCGTCCGCAGGGCGAGCTGCACCATGCAGGTGTCCTCGTTGATCACCATCACGGCGCCCGAGCCGGCCATCGTGCCGGCGGCGGCCAGCGGCCTCGATCCCCAGGCCGACCTTGAGGCCGTCCGGGCCGAGGAACGGCGCCGAGGAGCCGCCCGGGATGATCGCCTTGAGCTTCCTGCCGTCGGGCACGCCGCCGCCGAGACCCTCGATCAGGTCGCCGAGCGTGGCGGTGAACGGGAGCTCGTAGTTGCCCGGGTGCTTGACGTGCCCCGAGAGCGAGAGGACGCGGGTGCCCTTCGACTGCTCCGAGCCGACCTTGGCGTAGTCCGTCGGCGCCCATCCGCAGGATGTACGGGATGGTCGCGTGCGTCTCGACGTTGTTCAGCAGCGTCGGCTTCTGGAACGCGCCGGAGACGGCCGGGAACGGCGGCTTGGCGCTGGGCTGGCCGCGGTAGCCGTTGAGCGAGGACAGGAGCGCCATCTCCTCGCCGCAGATGTAGGCGCCGGCGCCGCGGTGCAGCACGATGTTCGGCCGGTAGCCGGTGCCGAACAGGTCGCCGTCCACGAACCCGCGCTCGCGCGCCTGGGCCAGCGCCGCCCGCAGCACCTCGTACTCGGTGAGGTACTCGCCGCGGATGTAGATGAACGCCTGGGCCGCCTTGATCGCCCAGGACATGATCAGGATGCCCTCGAGCATGGCGTGCGGGTTGCGCAGGAGGATCTCGCGGTCCTTGGCCGTGCCCGGCTCGGACTCGTCGGCG
Source organism: uncultured Actinomycetes bacterium (assembly GCA_963794695.1). Taxonomy (GTDB): domain Bacteria; phylum Actinomycetota; class Thermoleophilia; order Gaiellales; family JALYLC01; genus CAWCFJ01. The sequence goes on from CAWCFJ010000003.1 coordinate 572,790, forward strand.
TTGACCACGATGTAGCGCGGGCGTGGCCGGGGCCAGGAAGCTCGCCTTGCGGCCGGTCGGGAAGCCGGCGCCGCCGCGGCCGCGCAGGCCCGACTCCGAGATGGCGGCGACGATGTCCTCGCCGCTCATCGTCTCGACGGCCCGCCTGAGCATCGCGTAGCCGCCCGTGGCCTCGTAGGCGGCCAGGTCGCGCAGGTCGCCGTCGAAGTCCAGCAGGATGTTCCCGCTGGCCTTGCCGGTCGCGGCGCCCGAGGTGCTGCAGGAGCTCGTTCAGGTCATCAGCCATGGGCGACCCGCGGCCGGCGGCGCACCTCCTCGGCGAGCGCGGCCGCGTCCTCGGGCTTGAACTGCTCGTGGAAGCGCTCGTCGACCGCCACGATCGGGGCGAACGGGCAGCCGCCGAGGCACTCGACCTTGCGCAGGGTGATCGTGCCGTCCTCCGTGGTCTCGCCCTCCTGGATCCCGAGGGCCTCCTCGAAGGCCGCCATGACCTCGCCGGCGCCGCACAGGGCGCAGGCGATGTTGGTGCACACCTCGATCACGTGGGTGCCCACGGGCTCGAGGAAGAACATGTCGTAGAAGCTCGCCACCGACTGGCAGTAGGCGGGCGAGAAGTCGATCGCGTCGGCCACCGCCTGCAGGGCCTCGGGCGAGAGCCAGCCGTAGCGCTCCTGGGCCAGCCGCAGCGCCGGCAGGATCGCGGCCCGGCGGTTCGGGTACTTCGCGATCTCGACCTGCACGGCCTCGTACAGGTCCGGCGGCACGGCGCCCGCCGAGGTGTCGGGGGTCTGGCCGCGGCCCGGCTCGGCGGCGCCGCTCTGGCGGTCCTCGGGCTGGCTCACCGGTCGCAGTCCCCCATGTTGGGATCGAGCGAGGCCAGGATCGCGATGAGGTCGGCGATCAGCACGCCCTTGCAGAGGGCGGCGACCGACTGCAGCATCACCAGGCTGGCCGAGCGGAAGTGCACCCGGAACGGCCGCGACGAGCCGTCGGAGACGAGGTGGCAGCCGAGCTCGCCGCGCGGGCCCTCGAGGGCCACGTAGACCTCGCCGGCCGGCACCCGGAAGCCCTCGGTCACCAGCTTGAAGTGGTGGATCAGGGACTCCATCGAGGTGTGCAGCTCGTGGCGCGGCGGCAGCACGACCTTGCGGTCGTCGGCGATCCACGGGCCGGGCGGCAGCCCGTCGAGGCAGCGCTCGATGATGTCGCACGACTGGCGCATCTCGAAGAGCCGCAGCATGTAGCGGTCGTAGGTGTCGCCGTTCTCGGCCGCAGCAGCGGTCTGCTTCGGGCCGACCTCGGGGTAGGCCAGCGTCGGCTGGTGGATGCGCAGGTCCCAGTCGACCCCGGAGGCCCGGGCGTTCGGGCCGGTCAGGCCCATGCGGCGGGCGAACTCCGGCGTGATCACGCCGATGCCGAGGGTGCGGTCGCGGAAGATCGGCTGGGCGCCGATCAGGCCCTCGTACTCGTCGATGCGGTCGCGCAGGTACGCGAGCATCGCCCGGCACTCCCTGTCGAAGCCCTTCGGCAGGTCCTCGGCGACGCCGCCGACCTGGGCGTAGCGGTCGTGCATGCGCACGCCGGTGGCGAGCTCGAACATGTCGAGCACCCGGTCGCGCTCGCGGAAGCAGTAGAAGAGCAGGGCGATCCCGCCGAGGTCGATCGACCCCGTGCCGAGGAAGATCAGGTGGTTGTGCAGCCGGCCGAGCTCCAGGAAGAGCGTGCGGATCCACTGCGCGCGCGTCGGCACCTCGAGGTCGAGCAGCTTCTCGACGGCCATGACGTAGGCCAGCTCGTTCGTGAAGAACGCGTTGTAGTCGGCCCGCGGCGCGTAGGTGATCGCCTTCCAGTAGCTCTTGACCTCCATGTTCTTCTCGATGCCGGTGTGCACGTAGCCGAGCTCGTTGCGCAGGCCGACCACGGTCTCGCCGTCGAGCATGGCCACGAGCCGCAGCACCCCGTGCGTGGAGGGGTGGTTCGGCCCGAGGTTCAGCTCCATCAGGTCCGGGTCGTCCTGCGGTGCGAGCAGCACCGAGGGGATCGGCCGGAGGACATCGGCCGGGGGGTACTTGCGCGGCGGCGGCGTTCTTCGGTGGTGGCCAACGTCGGCCTCAGATGTCGTCGGAGAACTGGACCGGCTCGCCGCCCACCGGGTAGTCCTTGCGGTGGGGGTGGCCGTCCCAGCCCTCGGGAAGGAAGATGCGGGTCAGGTTCGGGTGGCCGTCGAAGTGGATGCCCATCAGGTCGAAGGCCTCGCGCTCCTGGTAGTCGGTGCACGGGAAGACCTCGACCGCGCTCGCGACCGGCTCGCCGTCGTCGACGAACGTGCGGACGCGCAGCCGCCGCGGCGGGTCGAGCGTGCGCGCCAGGAGCTGGTAGGAGATCGAGAAGCGCTTCTCGCTCGGCGCCTTCGGCACGACGCCGAGACCGCCGACGCCGAACGCCGAGATGTCGCGCTTCACGAGCGTGTTGCTCGGCCCGCCCCAGTAGCCGCCGACGCCCTCGGCGGCGTAGTCGAGGTAGTCGGTCGCGGCGAGGTCGACCAGGAAGTCGTAGCCGGCGCCCTCGAGCGCGGCGAGCACGGCCGGCGACGGCCTGCGGGTCGACGTCGACGGTGACCTCGCCGTAGGCCTCGAGGACGCGCTGCACGGCGTCGCCGTGCTCGGCGGCGAGCCGGTCGGCGTCGGCGCGCGCGGGGTTGGCCGGCGCTGCGCCGTCCGCGTCGCTCACGCGTTCGACCTCTGCTGCTCGTAGGCCGGCGGGATGCCCGCCTTGATCTTCTTCTGGATGGTCAGGATCCCGTCGATGACGGCCTCCGGGCGCGGCGGGCAGCCGGGCACGTAGCAGTCGACGGGGACGATCTTGTCCACCCCCTGCAGGATCGCGTAGTTCGCGAACATGCCGCCGGTCGAGGAGCAGGCGCCCATCGCCATGCACCCACTTGGGCTCGAGCATCTGCTCGTACAGCTGCCGGATGGGCGCCGCCATGCGGTGCGAGACGCGGCCCGACACGATCATCAGGTCGGACTGGCGCGGGGTCGCGCGGATGATCTCGGCGCCGAAGCGGGCGATGTCGTAGCGCGGGGTGACGAGGGCGATCATCTCCATCGCGCAGCACGCGAGGCCGAAGCCGAACGGCCACATGGAGTTGGACGAGGCCCAGGCCAGCATCTTCTCGACGCTCGTCGTGAGGACGACGTTCTCGATGTCCGTCGCCTTGAGCGCGCTCTGGGGCGAGGCGGGGCGGACTACCTCCACTCGAGGGCCCCCTTTCGCCAGATGTAGAGGTAGCCGATCGCGAGCAGCGCCACGAACACGCAGCATCTCGAGGAAGCCGAAGACCTCGAGCTGGCGCATCAGCACCGCGAGCGGGTACAGGAAGACGATCTCGATGTCGAAGACCAGGAAGAGCATCGCCGTCAGGTAGTACGAGATCGAGAAGCGGGACGGCTCGTACGCGGCCCGGGCGACGCCGGACTCGAACGGCATCGACTTGCCCCGGCCGCGGCGCTTCCCGCGGGTGGCCACGAACACGGACGCGGCCAGCAGGCTGCCCGCGATCATGGCCGCGAACAGCACGTAGATGAGGATGGCTGCCCAGTCGCCGAGCATGGCTACCTGCCGGCTCCCCACCTGCCGGTCGTGGCAAACGCGTTGGGGGCGACCCGCGAGGCAGACGGGACGACGGGTGCGCACCTCGGGTAGAGCACGGCGCGCAGAAGCAGCGGCACAGGAGCTCCCTGGTTGCGAGGGGCCGGACCTCTCGGCCCGGCGATCCGGGCGAGACGGTAGCACACAATCCCGGCTGCGGAAGCGTCCCGAAAAGGGCTTGAAGGCCGCTCCACAGCGGCCGTACGCGGACTAGACGAGTTTGTTACAAAGTCGCGTCGGGCAGGCTCAACCCCGGACCTCCCCGCGCCGATACACGCTGGTAGGATCTCGGGAAGACGAATCGCATCCCGAGCGTTCGTAGGGGTGGAGGAGCCTGAACACATGGTCACGATCACAGAGCGCGCCGCCGAGCAGGTGCGGACGTTGATGGAGCAGGAGCCCGAGGCCAACGTGCTGCGCGTTGCCGTGCAGGGCGGCGGCTGCTCGGGGCTGCAGTACGCCCTGGGGTTCGACAACGAGGCCCAGCCGGGCGACGCCGTCGCCGAGCATCACGGCGTGACGGTCATCGTCGACCGCTTCAGCCTCCCGTACCTGGACGGGGCGGGGATCGACTTCGTGGACGGCCTCATGGGCCAGGGGTTCACGGTCAACAACCCGAACGCCAGCGGTGGCTGCGGCTGCGGCAAGAGCTTCCAGGGCGGCGAGGGCGCGGAGGAAGCGCCTGCCGGCGCGGGCGGCTGCGGCTCCGGCTGCAGCCTCTAGCTCTCCCCTGACCCGCGGCGCGGCTCCATCCACCACTCGACGTAGCGGGTCGCGCGACCGCGTCGTCGAGGTCGACCTGCCACAGGTTGGCGAAGCGCTGGCCGTCGTCGGGGTAGTCCGCCCGGCCTTCGACGAACGCCGCGTCAGCCGCGACGTGCACGGCCGTCACCTCGAACGTCCACGAACCGGCCTCGTCCTTGCGCCCGAGCCAGCCCTCGACGATGCCCGGCGCCCGCGCCACGGCTCGTCGAACGGGCCGGTCCGGTACTCGGCGTCGACGGCGAAGAGGTTGCCGATGGCCTCGGGGTCGTTCGACCTCCAGGCCTCGAGGTAGCGGCTCACCCAGTCGTCGACGGCCGTGCGGTCCATGCCGGGCAGTGTCCCGCACGGCGGGCCTGACCGCCGAAGCCCTTGTACGGTCGGACCTCGGCGGTAGCGTCGCACCCCTGGGTTTCACGTGGGGGGAGGGGACATGATCCGCAGCCTCTTGGTGTCCGTCGCGGGCGCAGCGCTTCTGGCGCTGCCCGTGGGTGCGAGCGCCGCGCCCGTGGTGCCGCCCGGCTACGCGCTGGTCGGGCACGACGCCGCCGGGAACGCGGTGGCCGTCTGGGCGGTGGCCGGCACCGGCGAGCTCGTGACGTCGCGCAGCCTGGCCGGCAGCGGGACCTGGTCACGCACGGTCACGCTGTACACGCCGTCGAAGTTCTGCAGGTTCCAGGGCCGGCGCTGCACCTCCGAGTCGGTCACGCCGACCGGCCTCGTCGTCAACGCCGCGGGCCAGGCGTTCTTCGCCGTCGTCCAGTCGATCACCGACCCGGCGTCCCACTGCGGCCGGATCGTCGCCGGGCGGGCGTCGACCAACAGGAACGGCGGCGAGATCGGGGCGCTCTCCATCGCCTACATGGAGTGTCCGGCGAACGACGGATCCATCCGGGACGCGCGCACGGCGATCTCCGCCGATGGCACGGGCGCCCTCGGCTGGTGGCGCGTGACGCCGTCGTATCCCGGCAGGGACGACGTCGACCTCGCGGTCTACCCCCGGGGCTCCGTCACGGCGAGCGCGAGCACGAGCCGCGACCTGCCTCGCATCGACAGCCCCGATCTGCAGGTCGGGATCGACGACCTCGACCGGGCCACGCTCGTCTATCGGGATCTCGGCGCGCCGTCGTTCCTTCGCTCCGTCGACCTGATCGGCACCGCTGCGACCGACGAGCTGGTCTCGCCGCGCAGCGGCGTCGGCCGCCCCCTGCTCGTCGTCAACCCGGACGGCACGCAGGTCGTCACCTACCAGGGCGCCGCGTTCGTGGGGCAGGCCTGGGTCCGGGGAACGGTCAGCCAGACGCGTTCGGCGGCGGGCCAGCCCTGGTCGGCTCCGGTGCTGCTGGGGCCATAGCAGCATCCAGCGGGACGGCCGTCCGGTCGAGCAGGAGGCAGGCCGCGCGCTGGCGCGCGCCGACCGCCCGCAGCTCCGGGTGCTCCTGCGAGCAGCGCGGCTCGGCGATCGGGCAGCGGGGATGGAAGCGGCAGCCGCTCGGGATGCGCACGGCGTTCGGCGTCTCCCCGGTGAGCAGCTGCGGCTTCTGGGCGTGCCGCGGATCCGGGCGCGGCACCACCGACACCAGCGCCCGGGTGTAGGGGTGGCGGGGGTTCGCGACGACCTCGCGGGCCGGGCCCTCCTCGACGATCTTGCCGAGGTACATGACCGCGATCCGGTCGGCGTAGTGCACGGCCGTCGACAGGTCGTGGGTGATCATCAGGATGCCGAGGCCGCTGCGTGCGCAGCGTCGTCGAGCAGGCCGAGGATCCCGGCCCGCACCGACACGTCGAGCATCGAGACGGGCTCGTCGGCCACCAGCAGCTCGGGCTCGAGCACCAGGCTCGACGCGATCGCCACCCGCTGCCGCTGCCCGCCCGAGAGCTCGTGGGGGAAGCGGTCGATGTACAGCTCTGCGGGCGTCAGGCCGGCCCGCTCGAGGGCCTGCTCGATCAGCGCCCGTCGCTCGGCCTTCGAGCCGCCGTCGCGGTGGATCAGGAGCGGCTCCTCGACGATCGCGCTCACCCGGAAGCGCGGGTCGAGCGACTCGTAGGGGTCCTGCCAGATCAGCTGCATCCGCCGGCGCAGCGGCCGCAGCTCGCGCGTGCGCAGGCGCGTGATGTCGGTCCCGTCGAAGCGGATCGAGCCCGAGTGCACGTCCTGCAGCCGCAGCGTCGCGTGCGCCGTGGTCGTCTTGCCGCAGCCCGACTCGCCGACCAGCGCCAGGAGCTCGCCCCGCTCGAGCGAGAAGGACACCCCGTCGACGGCGCGGACGACGGCCTTCTCGGTGCGGGAGACCGAGCCCACGATCCCGCGCGGGATCGGGTAGCGGACGTGCAGGTCCTCGACCTCGAGCAGCGCGCTCACGGGGCCACCGCCGATCCGGCGACCCGCTCGGCCCGGTGGCAGGCCGCCTCGTGGCGCTCGCCCAGCGGTCGCACCTCGGGGTCGACCGTCTCGCAGACCTCGATGGCCCGGTCGCAGCGCGGCCGGAACGGACAGCCGGTCAGCGGCGCGTCGAGGCGCGGCGGGGCGCCGGGGATCGAGGCCACCTGCTTCGAGCCGTCGAGGTCGGGCGTGGCCGCGAACAGGAGCCGCGTGTACGGGTGGCCGGGCTCGTGGTACAGCGTGTCGACCGGCCCGGTCTCGACGATCCGCCCGGCGTACATCACGGCCGCCCGCTGGCACACCTGGGCCACCACCGGCAGGTCGTGGGTCACCAGGATCAGCGCCAGGCCGAGCTCGTCCGAGAGCGACACCAGCAGCTCGAGGATCTGGGCCTGCACCATCACGTCGAGCGCCGTCGTCGGCTCGTCGGCCAGGAGCACCTTCGGCTCGCAGGCCAGGGCCATCGCGATCGCCGCCCGCTGGCGCATGCCGCCGGACAGCTCGTGCGGGTAGCGCTCGGCGCGGTCGCCGGGGATCCCGACGAGGTCGAGCAGCTCGCGCGCCCGGGCCCGCGCCGCCTTGCCGGTCGCGGTGCCGTGCAGCTCCATCGGCTCGACGAGCTGGGGGCCGATCCGCTGCACCGGGTTGAACGCGTTCATCGCGCCCTGGAAGACCATCGCCACGTCCTTCCAGCGGTGCGGGCTGATGCTCGCCTCGCCGCGGGCCAGCACGTCCTCCCCGTCCAGGAAGACGCTGCCCGGCCACCGCCGCCTTCGCGGGCAGGAGCCCCATCGCGGCCAGGATCGTGGTGGTCTTGCCGCAGCCGGACTCGCCGACCAGGCCGAAGCGCTCGCCGGGCAGCAGCGAGAACGAGACGCCGCGCACGGCGTGCAGCTCGCGATCGGCGCCGAGCGAGAACCAGACGTGCAGGTCGCGGGCCTCGAGCACCGGCGCGCTCACGGCTGCTCCTTCGCCGGCACCGGGCGCAGCCGGAAGCGCTTGACCGACAGGTGGCTCGACGCGAGCCGCGGGTTCAGGGCGTCCTCGATCGCGGTGCCGAGCATCGTGCAGGCCAGGATCACCACCGTCACGGCGACGCCGGGCGGCACGATCGCCCACCAGGCGCCGGTCGAGATCGCCTGGCGGTCGAACGCGTTCTCGATCAGGAGGCCCCACGAGGTCAGGCTCGGGTCGCCCAGCCCGAGGAACGCGATCGCGGTCTCGGCGAAGATCGCCACCGCCACCATCAGCACCGTGTTGGCCACGAGCAGCGGCATCACCTGCGGCAGCACGTGCCGGAAGACGAGCCGGTTGTGGCCGGCGCCGAGCGCCCGGGCCCGCTTCACGTACACCCGCTCGCGCACGCTCTTCACCTGGGCCCGGATCAGCCGGGCGGTGCTCGTCCAGTAGATGACCCCGATGATCAGGATGATGTTGGTCAGGCTGCGCCCCCACACGGCGGCCACGATCAGCATCAGCGGGATGTCCGGGATCACCAGGACGTAGTCGGTGAAGCGCATCAGGCCGACGTCGGTCCTGCCGCCGAAGTAGCCGGCCAGGATGCCGACCGCGCCCCCGATGAGCATCGCCACCAGGGCCGCGGAGAAGCCGACGATCAGCGAGACGCGGGCGCCCCAGATCATCAGGCTGAGCATGTCGACGCCGCCGTCGTCGAGGCCGAGCCAGTGCTCGGTCGAGGGCGGGGCGAAGACCGGGCCGACCTGCTCGTGCTGGTCGTACGGGGCGAGCACCGGGGCGAAGATCGCGATCAGGACGAACAGCAGCAGGATGACCGCGCCGATCGTCGCCGTCGGCGAGTGCGTGACGACCCGCCAGAGGAACCCGCCGCGGCGGGAGCGGGTGCCCTGCTCGAGGCCGGCGAGCTGGGCGTCGTCGGGCTGGACGAAGGGCACGCTCACGTCGTGATCCTCGGGTCGAGCTTGAAGTACAGGAGGTCGGCGACGTAGTTCGCGAGCACCACCGACAGCGTCAGGAAGAGGAACGAGGCCTGCAGCAGCGGGTAGTCACGGGCCTGGATCGCGTTGTAGGTGAGGAGGCCGATGCCCGGGTAGGAGAAGACCGTCTCGACGAGGATCGCGCCGCCGATCACGTAGCCCAGCGACAGCGCGACCAGCGTCGTGATGGGCAGGAGCGAGTTGCGCAGCGCGTGCCGGCGGACGATCGCCCAGTTGCGCAGGCCCTTCGCGCGGGCCGTGAGGATGTAGTCCTCGCCGAGGGTCTCGAGCATCGCCGAGCGCACGATCAGCGCGTACTCGCCGTACAGCACCAGGCCGAGCGTGGCCGCCGGCAGGATCATGTGCTTCAGCCGGTCGACGAGCTCCGGCCACAGGCCGGGGTCGGTGTAGGCCAGGAACGGGTCCCAGAGGCCCGACGTCGGCAGCGTGCCGGCGAAGATGATCACCAGCATCAGGCCGAGCCACTGGGTGGGCATCGAGTAGAACCCGAGCCCCAGGAACAGGTTCGAGCGGTCGAGGTTCGTCCCCCGCCTCCACGCCGAGACCACCCCCGACAGGATGCCGAAGACGATCGAGAAGACGGTGCCCAGGAGCACCATCGGGATCGTGTTCTTGATCGGCGTCCAGAGCTCGTCGAAGACGGGCTGCTGGGTCGAGAACGAGCGGCCCAGGTTCCCCTGGGCGAGCTGCTCGAGGTAGATGACGTACTGGTTCCACTTCGACTGGTCGAGGCCGAACTCGCGGCGCAGGTCGGCCCGCAGCTCGGGCGTGGCGTTCCTGACGTGGGTCAGGTTCGACACCGCGTCGCCCGGGGCGGCCCGGAAGATGATGAAGTTCAGCGTGATCGCCACGAAGATCGTGACGACCGCGAACAGCGTCCGCTTGATGACGTAGTCGGCACCGGCCACGAGCTGCGCCGGCTGCTACGAGACCAGGTGGGGCGACGTCCAGAGCACCTTCGAGTAGCCGTCCAGGAACGGCACGAACCCGGCCCACTTCTTGGGCGACGCCTGCACCACGTCGAGGTTCACCAGCATGATGTACGGGCGCTGCTGGGCGATCATCTTCTGCATCTGCCAGACGATCTTCTGACGCTTCTTCTGGTCGACCGTGGCGCCCTGCTGCGCGTAGAGCTTGTCGTAGGCCGGGTTGCAGTAGCCGCTGTCCGACCAGCCGCCGTACTGGGCGCACGTCAGCACCGACAGCATGAAGTCGGGATCCTCGTAGCCGACCCAGTCCCACATCGACAGGTCGAAGTTCAGGTACTTGTTGTTGGGCGCGGTGATCTCGCTGAACGCGGTCGAGCCGTCGAGCGCCCGCTGCGAGATCTTCACGCCGATCTGGCGCAGGCCGTTCTGGACGATCGAGAACTCGCGGTTGATGCCGTCGAGCGTCGCGGGCGTGATGACGTCGTACGACATCGGCTTGCCGTTGACCCGGCGGATGCCGTCGCTGCCCTTCTTGTAGCCGAGGCCGTCGAGGATCTTGTTGGCGCCGGCGATGTCGACCGCGCCCGGCTTGACGTTCGGGTTGACCCAGTCACCCGAGAGCGGCGAGATGATGCTGGCCCACGGCCGGGCGTGGCCCAGGAAGACGGTCCTGGCGATCTGGGCGCGGTCGATGGCCATCTCGAACGCCTGGCGCACCTTCGGGTTCAGCAGCTCGCGGTGGTTCTTCTTCTTCGGGTTCGAGTTGAAGATGAAGTCGTTGACCTGCGAGCCGGGCGTCGTCGTGACGTTGAACCGCCCGTCCTTCTGCAGGCCGGCGACCGCCGTCGGCGGCACGTCGTCGATCAGGTCGATGCCGCCCGACTTGAACGCCTCGAGCAGCGCGTCCTGGTTCGTGAAGTACTGCAGGCCGATGAGGTCGACCTGGGCCTGCGGGCCGTAGAACTTCGAGTTCTTGACGAAGATCGTCGTGCCGTTCTTGTCGTACTTCTGCAGGATGAACGGGCCGGCCGACACCGACGGCAGGTGGTCCTCCGGCTTGTAGGCCTTGAGGCCCTTGCCGTTGGTGCCGATCTGGGCCTGCCACACCTGCGGCGGCAGGATGTAGAACTGCTGCAGGTTCGGCAGCACGTTGCCGACGGCCTTGTCGTACTTGATGACCAGCGTGTGGTCGTTCGGCGCCGAGAACGACACGACGTGCGAGATGAACGGCGCCAGGCTGGCGGCCGGCCCGGCCTTGTACTTCAGGATCAGGTTGCCGGTCCAGACGGCGTCCTTGGCCGTCAGCGGCTTGCCGTCCGACCACTGGCCGGCGCGCAGGTCGAACGTCCACGTCTTGCCGTCCGTCGAGGTCTTCCAGGACTTGGCCCAGTCACCCTCGATCTGCAGCTGGTTCGTGCCGGCCTGCTTGTACTGGACGAGCGTCGGGTACTGCATGATGAACGCGTCGTACGACTGCGGCCGAGTAGGCCACGAACGGGTTCATCGAGTCGTAGCCGTTGATCGTGCCGATGCGCAGGGTGCCGCCGTTCTTGGCCGCGTCGGTGGCGTCGACGTGAAGCCGGCGAGGACGACGACGGCGAGGGAGGCGGCCAGACAGGCGACTGCGGCCGCGGCGCGCGAGCGGGTCATGGCGCCTCCAGGGCTGGTACGTGAGATGGTGCGTGGGCTCATTCGGATAGGCGGCGAGCCTACACAGCCGGGCCGATTTGAGAAAGGCCGGTCTCGGTAGGGTTCGCCACCCTCTCCTTGACGCATTCGAGCGTCGCTCGTTAGCGCCCGCCTTCCTCGTGCCCCCACGCGTCCGCACCGACCTCCCTCCGGTCGAGGTCATCCAGCACACGTTCGTCGAGCTGTCGGACGGCTGCCGGCTCGGCGCGCGCATCTGGCTGCCCGAGGGCGCGCGCGAGCGTCCGGTGCCGGCGGTGCTCGAGTTCCTGCCGTACCGCAAGAACGAGGGGACCGCCGTCGGCGACCACCGCCAGATGACCTACCTCGCGGCCCACGGCATCGCCGGGATCCGCATCGACCAGCGCGGCAGCGGCGACAGCGACGGGGTGCTCGAGGACGAGTACCTGGTGCAGGAGCAGGACGACGCTGTCGAGACCATCGCCTGGATCGCGGCCCAGCCCTGGTGCAGCGGCGCCGTCGGCATGACCGGCGGCTCGTGGGGCGGGTTCAACAGCCTGCAGGTCGCGGCCCGCCGGCCGCCGGCGCTGAAGGCCATCGCGACGTTCTACGCGAGCGACGACCGCTACGCCGACGACGTGCACTACCGCGGCGGCTGCGTCCTCGCGATGGACATGCTGCAGTGGGCCACCTGCATGCTGGCCTTCAACGCCAAGCCGCCCGATCCGGCCAACGTCGGGGAGGACGTGGCGGGAGCGCTGGCTGCGCCGGCTCGACGAGACGCCGCCGTTCATCGAGCCGTGGCTCGCCCACCAGCGCCGCGACGCCTACTGGCGGCACGGCTCGGTGTGCGAGGACTACGCCGCGATCGCCTGCCCGGTGCTGGCCGTCGGCGGCTGGGTGGACGGCTACACCGACGCCGTGCCGCGGCTGCTCGAGCACCTGCAGGTGCCGCGGCGCGGGATCATCGGCCCGTGGGGGCACGTCGACGCGGTCGACGGTGCGCCCGGCCCGAACGTCGGGATGCTGCAGGAGCTGGTGCGCTGGTTCGGCCACTGGCTGCGCGGCGACGAGAACGGCGCGATGGACGGCCCGATGCTGCGGGCCTACGTGCAGGAGTGGAACGACCCGGCGACCCGGCTCGACGAGCGGCCGGGGCGCTGGGTCGGAGTGGCCAATTGGCCGGAATCGGACGACCGCCGCAGCGCGCTCGGCCTGGGCGATCGCCGCCTGGGGCCGATCGATCCAGCGCCGTCGATGCACGTCGTGCGCGGCCTGCAGGCCACCGGCCTCGACTCCGGCGCCTGGTGCGCCGACGGCCACTCCGACGACCTGCCGCCCGACCAGCGGGCCGACGACGGGCGCTCGCTGACGCTTCGACAGCGAGCCCCTGACGGAGCCGCTGGAGATCCTCGGGTTCCCCGTGGCGGTGCTCGAGCTCGAGAGCGACCGGCCCCAGGCCCTGGTCGCCGTGCGGCTGTGCGAGGTCGCGCCGGACGGCAGGTCGCTGCTGGTGGCGCGCGGGTGCCTCAACCTGACGCACCGGAGCTCCCACGCCGAGCCCGAGCCGCTGGAGCCGGGCCGGCGCTACCTCGTGCGGGTGCCGTTCGACGCCGTCGGCCACCGCTTCCAGGCCGGCAGCCGGGTGCGGCTGGCGGTCTCGCCGACCTCCTGGCCGCTGGCCTGGCCGTCGCCCGAGCCGGTGACGCTCACCCTGCACTGCGACGGCACGAGCCGGGTCGAGCTGCCGACGCGCTTCCCCTCGGCCGAGGCTGCCCGTGACGTTCGACGAGCCCGAGGAGCCGCCGCCGCTGCCCTACGAGACCCTGCGCGGCGTGGTCGGCCGGCGGGCGATCTCCCACGACCTGCACCGCGGGCGCAGCGAGCTGGTCTTCGAGTGGGACATGGGCGGCCTCTTCCGGCTCGAGGAGGACGGGATCGAGTCCGAGGACGCGGCCACCGCCCGCTACTCGATCGTCGAGGGCGATCCGCTCTCGGCCCGGGTCGAGTGCGAGGGCCGGGCGATCATCGGTCGCGGCGACTGGAACACCCGCGTCGAGGTGACGGGGCTGATGACCTCGACGGCGCGCGAGTTCCTGGTGACCCAGACGCTCGACGCCTACGAGGGCGAGACCCGGGTCTTCGCGCGGACGTGGAGCTTCACGTTCGAGCGCGACAACGTCTGAGGCGTCAGCCGACGCCGTGGCCGGCGAACCAGCCGACCGTGCGCTCGATCATGTCCACCCGCCGGTCGGGCCGGCCGGTCGCGGCCATGACGTGCACCTCGTCCGGGTAGAGCAGGTACTCGACCTCGCGGCCGAGCGCGCGCAGGGCGACGAACAGCTGCTCGTTGTCGGAGGCCGGGCAGCGCAGGTCGGCCTGGCCCTGCAGCAGCAGGAGCGGCGTCTCGATGCGGTCGACGAAGGCCAGCGGGGACTGCTCCCAGAGCGTCTGCGCCGAGCCCGGGAACGGCCCCCAGCCGAGCCGCTGCAGGAAGGGCAGCCCCAGGTCGCAGGACAGCGCCGCGGCGACCTGGTTGGCCACGCCGTTCATGGCCACCGCGGCCCGGAAGCGGGTGGTACGGGTGACGAGCCACTGGGTGAGGAAGCCGCCGTAGGACAGCCCGAAGACGCCGAGCCGCTCGGCGTCGGCCCGCCCGTCGGCGACGGCCCAGTCGACGACCGCGAGGCAGTCCTCGGTGTCGGGCCCGCCCCACTGGCCCTTGAGGGCGGTGATCCAGGCGGAGCCGTAGCCCTCGGAGCCGCGCGGGTCGGGGCGCAGCACCCGGATCCCCGCGGCGGCCAGGGCGATCGCCGGGAGCCACGGCAGCGGCGAGTGGGTGCCGGTCGGGCCGCCGTGGATCTCGAGCACCGTCGGCAGCCGCTCGCCGGCGCGGCCCGCCGGGCTGGTGATCCAGGTGCGGATCGGGCCGGCCGGCCCGGGGACGTCGACGACGTCCTGCTCGAGCTCGACGAGCCGGCCGAGCCAGCCGCCGTCGCGGGTCAGCCGGCGCGGCCGCAGGCCGGCCCGGTGGAGCTCCGGCGGGGCCAGGCCTTCGGCGGCCAAAACGGCCAATTGGCCGTTTTTCGCCGCGTAGCGACACAGGTGCGGCGGGCCGCTGACCGGCCCGGGATCGCCGCCGTGGAGCGGAAAGCGCCACAGCGCACAGGAGCCGCCGGCGTTCACCGGGCAGAGCACGGCGCCGGCGCCGTCCCAGGTGAGCTCGACGCCGCCGTCGAGCCGCCAGTCCTCGAGATCGGAGCCGAACGTGACCTGCGGGGCCAGGTCGAGGCCCTCGGCCAGGTTGCGCGGAGCCCCGCCCCCGGAGGGCACGACGTAGACCCCGATCTCGGCGTCCTCTGGCGCGCCGTCGGCGGCCACCCCGCGGAACGCCACGTGCCGGCCGTCCGGCGACCAGGCCGGCGTGCGGCACATCCCGGGCAGGGCGCACAGCTCGGCCGGCTCGCCGCCGCTCGCCGACACCAGGTACAGCGAGGGCCGGTCGCGGATGTCGGCGTCCTCGGCCCGGTCGGCGGCGAAGACCAGCTGCTCGCCCTCGGGCGACCAGTCGAAGCTCCGCACCGACCAGTCGCCGCTCGTGACCTGCCGAGCCCGCGCGCCGGGCCGGGCCGCGGCCACGAACAGGTGGTCGCGGCGGTCGAGGATCCCGGAGCCGTCGTAGCGCCAGTCGAGCCGCACGATCCGCCGCACCAGCGGCTTGCCGTCGTCCGGCAGCGCGCCGACCGCGAGGTGCGGCTCGGGCGCCCCGCCGACGAGCGCGATGCGCCGGCCGTCGGGCGAGAGGCGGAACGCCGAGACGCCGTGTTCGAGCGTGGCCAGCTGCTCGGCCTCGCCGCCGTCGACGGCGATGGCCCACACCTTCTCGTCACGCAGGAACGCCACGCGCCGCCCGTCGGGCGTGAACTGCGGCCCCGCGTCGTTGACCGCGCCGCGCGTCAGCTGGCGCGGACGGCCGCCGTTCAGGGCCACGAGCCAGAGGTGCGTCTCGTAGTCGGTGCCGCGCACCGTGCGGCGGGTGTAGACCAGGAGCGACCCGTCCGGGGAGAGAGCGAGGTCACCGAGCGCGACCTGGCGGCGTACGAGCTGCTTCGGCGTGGCCGGCACGGTTGGCGACGATACCCGACCGGCGCGATCGTCTAGGCTCGGGCGCTCCCAGGCGTCCCCGAGAGACGAGGTGGTGTCATGGCCCGTGCGAGCGCGAGCACGATCGACCGCGAGCGGGTCGCCGAGCTGCTCGAGCGCGAGGAGGCCCGCGCCTCGGAGCGCAGCCAGGCGTCCGCACGCACCTACGAGCGCGCCCGCGTGCCGCTGGTCGGCGGCGTCGGCTCCTCCTACCAGCTGCGCCAGCCGTGGCCGATCTACCTCGAGCGCGGACGGGGCTCGAAGGTCTGGGACGTCGACGGCAACGAGCTGATCGACCTGCACAACGGCTTCGGCTCGATGGTGCAGGGCCACGCCCACCCGGCCATCTCGAAGGCCGTGGCCGACCGGGTCTCGCTCGGCACCCACTTCGCCGCGCCGACCGAGGACGGCATCGTCGTCGCCGAGGAGCTCGCCCGGCGCTTCCGGCTCCCGAGCTGGCGCTTCACGAACTCCGGCTCCGAGTCGACGATGGACGCCATCCGCATCGCGCGCGCCCGCACGAAGCGGGACACCGTGGTCAAGATGTTCGGCTCCTACCACGGCCACCACGACACCGTGATGGTCTCGATCGGGGCCGAGTACGCAGGTTCGATCGGCCCGCGCGACGACTACCGCTCGCTGCCGTACGGCGCCGGCATCCCGCAGGCCGTCGTCGACATGACGATCGCGGTGCCGTTCAACGACATCGAGGCGATGGAGAAGCGGATCGACCGGCTCGAGGCCGAGGGCCGCCCGCCGGCCTGCGTGATCATGGAGGCGACCCTGCTCAACCTGGGTGTCGTGCCGCCGGAGCCGGGCTACCTCGAGGCCGTCCGCGAGCTGACCCGGAGCAAGGGCATCGTCCTGATCTTCGACGAGGTCAAGACGGGCCTGTGCATCGCCGCCGGCGGCGCCGTCGAGCGGTTCGGCGTGACGCCCGACATCGTCACCCTGGCGAAGGCCCTCGGCGGCGGTCTGCCGAGCGGGGCCATCGGCGGCAGCGAGGACGTGATGTCGGTGGTCGGCGACGGCAGCGTCCGCCAGGTCGGCACCTACAACGGCAACCCGCTCTCGATGGCCGCGGCCCGGGCGAACCTGCTCGAGATCCTCACGCCGCAGGCCTACGAGCACCTCGAGGCGCTCAACGAGCGCATCGTCTCGGGCTGTCAGGGCGTGATCGACCAGGCCGGCATCCCGGCATACGCGATCGGGCTGGCGGCGAAGGGCTGCATCACCTTCGCCGACGCCAGGATCATCGACTACGAGGGCTTCATGGCCCACCAGGACGCCGAGCTGACCCGGCTCTCGTGGGTCTACGGGTTCAACCGGGGGATCTACATGACGCCCGGGCGCGACGAGCAGTGGACGCTGTCCGTCCAGCACACCGAGGACGACGTCGACCACGTGGTCGGCGTGTTCGCCGAGATGGTCTCGGAGCTGGTCGCCTGATGGCCGGCGACACGAAGGTCACCTACGTCTCGACCACGCTGGCCGACGACGCCGCCAACGAGCGCTTCGAGGCCGCGGTCGAGGCCGTGCGGGCCCACCCGGCGACGCTGGTCTCGATCGTCGAGGGCCAGCCGCGCGCGGGCGCCGCGTCGATCCCCGTGCCCGCGCCCGGCGATCTCGACCTGGTGCTGGCGACGCTCACCCCGGCGAGCAGCGAGGACGTCGAGGCGGCCGTCTCGGCGGCCCACCGGGCCCAGCCCGAGTGGGCGGCGCGGGGCTTCGCCGAGCGGGTGGCGATCATCCGCCGGGCCGCCGAGCCTGATCGAGGAGCACGTCGACGAGCTCGGCGCGATCGTGGCCCTCGAGGTCGGCAAGAACCGGGTCGAGGCGGTCGGCGAGGCGATGGAGGCCGTCGACCTGTTCGCCGAGTACTGCCGCCAGGTCGAGGCCCACCACGAGTACGTGATCCGCCTGGCCGACGGGCCCGGCGGCGAGCGCAACCAGAGCGTGCTGCGGCCGTACGGCGTGTTCGCCGTGATCTCGCCGTTCAACTTCCCGCTGGCCCTGTCGAGCGGCCCGATGGCCGCGGCCCTCCTGGCCGGCAACACGGTGGTCTTCAAGCCCTCGCCGACCACCTCGCGCTCGGGCGTGCGGGTGGTCGAGCTGCTGCTCGAGGCCGGCGTCCCGGCCGGCGCCGTCGAGCGTGCTGCTCGGCGAGCCCGCCGGGCCGGCGCTGGCGGCGCATCCGGCGATCGACGGCATGGTCTTCACCGGCTCCTACGAGGTGGGGCGGAGCCTCGCCGAGCGGTACGCCGGCGGCCTCTACCAGCGGCCCTGCATCACCGAGATGGGCGGCAAGAACCCGGCCATCGTCACGGCCACCGCCGATCTGCACAAGGCGGCCGCCGGCATCGCCCGCTCGGCCTTCGGCGCGAGCGGGCAGAAGTGCTCGGCCTGCTCGCGGGTGCTCGTCGAGGCCTCGGTGCACGACGAGCTCGTCGACCTCCTGGCCGAGGAGGCCGGGCGCTGGACGATCGCCGAGCCGTCGGCGGCCGACTGCATGCTCGGCCCGGTGCACACCGAGGAGGCGGTCGAGCGCTACCGCAGCGCCATCGCCGACGCCGGCCGCGAGGGCCGGGTGGCCGCCGGCGGCGGCGACGTGAGCGACGACCTGCCGCGGGGCCACTACGTCGAGCCGGCGGTGGTGGCAGACCTGCCCGACGGCCACCGGATCCTGACCGACGAGCTCTTCGTCCCGCTGGTCGCGGTGCAGAAGGTGGCCTCGCTGGACTCGGCCATCGCCGCCGCGAACGCCACGCCCTACGGGCTGACGGCCGGCATCTTCTCGGGCGACCAGGCCGAGGTCGACGCGTTCCTCGAGCGGATCGAGGCCGGCGTGGTCTACGTCAACCGCTCGGCCGGCGCCACCACCGGCGCGTGGCCCGGGGTGCAGTCGTTCCCCGGCTGGAAGGGCTCCGGCTCGACCGGCAAGGGCGGGCTCGGCCCGTACTACGTGGCCCAGTTCCTGCGCGAGCAGTCCCGCACCATCGTCTCCTGATGCAGGCGGCGGAGCTCGGCATCCGGGTCGGCACCGGCGAGGCCGGCCCGCTCGACGCGATCACCGACGTGGCCGGCCTGCGGGTCGGGCACACGACGCTCGATCGAGGGCTCGGACGTGCGCACCGGGGTGACCGTGATCCTCCCGCACGACGGCGATCCCGGGCGAGACCCGATCTACGCGGGCTGCCACCGGCTGAACGGGAACGGCGAGCTGACCGGCCTCGAGTGGGTCCGCGAGAGCGGGCTGCTCACCACGCCGGTCGCGATCACCAACACCCACAGCGTGGGCGTGGTGCGCGACGCGCTGATCGAGGCGGGGGTGCGCCGGGGCCTGAAGGCCGACTACGCCTGGAGCCTGCCGGTCGTCGGCGAGACCTGGGACGGCACGCTGAACGACACCGACGGCTTCCACGTGAGGCCCGAGCACGTGCACGCGGCGCTGGCCGCGGCCGTCGGGCGGGCCGGTGGCCCAGGGGAACGTCGGCGGCGGCACCGGGATGATCTGCCACGAGTTCAAGGGCGGCATCGGGACCGCCTCGCGGGTCGTCGAGACCGGCGCCGGCCGCTTCGTGGTCGGGGTGCTGGTGCAGGCGAACTACGGCTGGCGGCCGCGCCTCTCGATCGACGGCGTGCCGGTCGGCCGCGAGCTGGGCTACGACCGGGTGGCCGCGCCGCCGGACGACGACGAGCTCGAGGCCGGCGCCGGCTCGATCATCGGGATCGTGGCCACCGACGCGCCGCTCCTGCCGCTGGCCTGCCAGCGCCTGGCCCAGCGGGCCGGCCTCGGGATGGCGCGCTGCGGCGGGGCCGGGTCGGACTCGAGCGGCGACATCTTCCTGGCCTTCGCCACCGGGAACCGCGGGCTCGGCGGCTCGGCCGACCTGCACCACGTTCGCTCGATCCCGAACGACCGCCTGACGCCGTTCTTCTACGCCACCATCGAGGCCACCGAGGAGGCCATCGTCAACGCCCTGCTCTCGGCCGAGACGATGACCGGGTACCGGGGCACGGTGTACGCCCTGCCACACGACGACCTCGTGGAGATCTGGCGCCGGCACCGCCCGGGCTCCTGACGGTCTACCGTGCGTCCATCATGGCGGTGAACGGCGCGCAGCGCGACATCCGGGACGTGACCATCATCGGCGGCGGGCCCGCCGGCCTGGCAGCGGCGTACTACGCCGGTCACCGCGAGGCCAGCGTGCGCATCGTCGAGAGCCTCGAGCAGCTCGGCGGCCAGGTCGCCGCGGTGTATCCCGAGAAGCACATCTTCGACATCGCGGGCTACCCGAAGATCAACGGCCAGGACTACGTCGACCGGATGGTCGAGCAGGGCCTGCAGTTCGGCGCCGACGTCCGCCTGGGCGAGAACGTCAAGGACCTCGAGCGGGTCGAGGTCGACGGCGAGGAGCTGTGGCGGCTCACGACCGAGCAGGACGGCGACTACCTGACCCGGACGATCATCATCACGGCGGGTCACGGGGCGTTCGAGCCGCGCACGCTGCCGATCGAGGGGCTCGAGGAGTGGATCGGCCGCGGGCTGCACTACTTCGTCAAGCGCAAGGCGGTCTTCGCCGGGCGGCGCTGCCTCATCGTCGGCGGCGGCGACTCGGCGCTCGACTGGACGATCAACCTGCAGGACACCGCGGCCCTGCCGATCCACCTGGCCCACCGGCGGGACAAGTTCCGCGGGCTCGAGGCGTCGGTGTCGCACGTGCGCCAGCTGCACGAGTCCGGCGACGCCCGGATCATGACGCCGTTCGAGCTGCGCGAGCTGCGCGGCGGCGCCCACCTGCAGTCGGTGGTGCTCGAGCACACCGCGGACAAGTCGCTGCACGAGGTGGAGCTCGACGAGGTGATCCTGCAGCTCGGCTTCGTCTCCCGGCTCGGGCACATCGCCGACTGGGGGCTCGAGGTCGTCGGCAAGAAGCAGGTGCGCGTCGAGCCGACGTCGTTCGAGACGGCGCTGCCGAACGTCTTCGCCGCCGGCGACGTGGCCTACTACGACGGCAAGATCACGCTGATCACCGTCGGGCTCGGCGAGGCGGCGATCGCCGCGAACCAGTGCGTGGCCCGGGCGCGCGGCGTGAAGGTGCAGCCCGCCTACTCGACCGAGTAGCCGCTACTGCGGCACGTAGGCCGCGTGCAGCGCCAGCACCAGCACGCCGATCAGGCCGACGTACGTCACCAGCACCACCGCGCGCTGCCAGGGCAGCACCGAGTAGTACGCCCGGGCCTCGGGACCGCCCGAGAAGCGGCCGCGCCAGCGCCGCCAGGCGTCGAGGCCGCCGAGCACCAGGATCAGGAGCAGGAACGGGCTCGGGTGCAGGAACATCAGCCCGGCGAGGGCCGCGAGGCCGCCGATCCAGATGACCGGGTGCAGGGCCGACACGGCCCGGCCACCGTCGAGCGGGGTGATCGGGATCAGGTTGAACAGGTTCAGCAGGAACGCGACGTAGGCCGCGGCTCGCAGCAGGTCGGAGTTGACGGCCTCACCGATCGCCCACACCACGCCGGCGCCGGCGGTGCCGAGGATCGGCCCGGCGAGGCCGACCTTGGCCTCGATCCAGGCGTTGCGCGGCATCTCCTTCATCGTGATGAGCGCGCCCAGGAACGGGATGAACACCGGCAGCCCGGCCTTGACGCCCTCGCGCCGCAGCTGGATCGCGTGCCCGAGCTCGTGGACGAACAGGAGCAGGACGAAGAGCACCGCGAAGCGCCAGCCCCAGAGCAGCGTGTAGGCCCCGATCGAGACGATCATCGACAGGAACGTCCCGGCGAACTTGAGCTTCGTCAGCGCCGCGAAGATCAGCGACAGCTTGCTTCCGATCAGCGCGATCAGTCCGAGGATCGGCGCGAACAGCCGCCGCAGGAACCCCTGGCGCCGCGGCGGCGCAGGGGCCGGCTTGGGCTCGAAGACCGAGCCCCAGATCTCTTCCCGAGACTCGGGCTCCTGCGGGGGTGCGCTCACCTCCTCCAGGGTACTTCGAGTTCGGCTATTCCACCTGAGCGCCGTGGGCCAGCGCGATGGCGATCGCGCCCGCGATGTCCATGCGCACCCCGGCCAGGTCGAGCTCGTGCAGCCGGGCGCCGTCGAGCCTGGCGCCGCGCAGGTCGGAGCCCTTCAGCTTGACGCCCTTGACCCGGGCCCGGCGAAGGTCGGCGCCGCGCAGGTCGCAGTCACGCAGGTCGCTGGCGGTCAGGTCGGCCTCGTACAGGCGCAGGTCGCGCAGGTCGCGTCCGCGCAGGTCGTGCCCTCGCAGCTCCACCAGCGACCAGTCGCCGCGCTCGATCGCCAGCGCGTCGAGCCGGGCCTTCGGAAAGGCCGAGCCGGCCAGGCGGCAGTCGGTGAAGCGGGCGCCGAACAGGCTCGCGGTGTCGAAGCGGCAGGTGACGAACGACGAGCGCTCGTGGGTCGAGGCGTTGAGCGAGGCGCCGTCGAACCGGCACTCGGTGAAGGTGCAGCCCGACGTCGAGAGCTCGTCGAGCCCGGCGCCGGCGAAGGAGCAGCGCTCGAAGCGGCAGCCCTTCATGACGAGGTCGTCGTAGTCCTGCTCGAACTCCTCGTCCTCGTGCTCGCGACCGTCCCAGAGCTCCACCATCCGAATCGTACGGGGGAGGGCTCGGAGCCCTCCCCCGTTGACGATTCAGGACGGGTCGTGCGAGTACGAGAACCCCTGGTTCGGGGTCGCGGCGTACGGGAACGAGCAGGTGAACGGGTGGTCGTTCGCGTCCACGCCGTCGCCGATCTTGTACTGGTTGCCGGCGAGGAAGTCGAGCGGGTGCGCGACGGCAACCGCCTGCTCCTCGATGTCCACGACGTCGTCGGCCAGCCGGCGGCCGTTCGGGAAGCCGGCGAGGTCGCCGCCGAGGACGCCCATCCGGTTCTCGGTGCCGCAGGCGACCGGCGGGATGGTGGTGTTCAGGCGCAGCAGGTCGGCGTGCGTCGGCCCGGTGTAGTTCAGGGCCGGCAGGCTCGGCAGCACCTCGGGGCCGACGCCGGTCTCGAGCACCGTCAGCAGGTCGATCCGGCCGGTGGTGGCGAGCGGCGGGTTGAACAGGGAGGCCACGAGACCGGTCGGGCCGTACAGCAGGTTGAGGTCGGCGGCCAGCTCGCTGTTCAGGAAGAACGTGTCGAACTGGGCGTCGTCCTCCGGCTCCGTGGAGTTCCACAGATCCTTCTGCGTGGCCGGGATGATGACCTCGTTGACCAGCGGGTTGCCGAGGCGCGACACCTGCTGCCACGGCCCGCGGCCGGACACCTTGCCGCCGCCCGTGACCGTCACGCGCTGGCGGTCGGTGGCGGCGTAGATGCCGACGGTGGGGTGGCCCGGCTTGACCAGGCCGCTGATCGGCAGCTGCAGCTCGATCGAGTGGACGTTGAAGCCCTTGAGCCCGTCCACGCCGCCGCCCGTCTGGCCGAGGCCCTGGCGGATGGTGGCGAGGTCGAAGATGCCGCCGAGGTCGACGTAGAACGGGTCGTCACGCGGACCCGCGAAGACCTTGCCGCCGCCCGCGAGCGGCTGGATGCCCTGCGCGGCGATCTGCTCGTAGTTGGGCGTCGAGCGGGGGCCGACGTTGGCCGGCGGCACCATCAGGTCCCTGGCGATGACCTTCGACTTCTTCTTGCGGCCCTCGCCCGTGACCTTGGTGATCGAGTAGGTCTGGTACTGGTTGAGATCCGGATCGTCGATCGAGGTGACGATGCCCGTCGTGTACAGGAACGACGGCTGCCGGATGTGCGACGTGAAGCGGAACTGGTACGACGTGTCGTCGACCGCGTTCCCGTCGGTGTCGATGTTGATGCGGTAGCGCGCGGTGTCCGAGAACTTGTAGAAGTTCGGCCCGTTCGCGGGATCCTCCTTGGGGATCCAGTTCGCGATGATCGTGACGCTGTCGGGCTTGTCGGGCGACACGAACGCGTACAGGTCCGTGTTGTCCGCCGTGGGGTCTTGCGAGATGAGCGGGGCTTCGGCGTGGCTCGAGGCCTTCGCCTGCTTCGGCTGCAGGCTCTTGGCCGTCAGGCCGATCCCGAGCGCGGCCGTGACGGCCAGCCCGGCCGCTAGGGGCTTGCGGGGTCTCACAACGGTCCTCCTCCTCCGTACCTCTCCGTGGGCGATGCCGGCGCCCACAGTTCGGCGGAACGGCCCGAGAGGTTCGATCGGTCGGAGGATTCGCGTGAGATGGGCTACGGAGCGAGCCCTACTTCGACTGGCCGAGGCTCACGACGAGCGACACCTTGCCGTTCGAGGGCAGCACGCTGCCGGTCTTCGGCAGCTGCGACTTGACCTTCCCGCTGGGCGTGGTCTTCGAGGTCTCGTGCCCCACCTTGCCGACGACGCAGTGGGCTGCGTGCAGCGTGTCCCGGGCGGCGTCGAGCGTCATGCCGAGGGTGCGCGGGACGACGCACGGCGGCGGCGTCAGCGCCGCCTCGGCGGCGGCGGCGAACTGGGCCACCTGGGCCTGGGAGGTCGAGCGCGAGTAGACGAAGCTCAGGCGCACGGAGCCGCTCGCCGGGATGTCGCGGGCGTACTGCAACCCCAGGGTGCTGGTGTTCAGCAGGTACAGCCGGTCGGGGTTGTTCTTGAAGGTCAGGGAGCCGGCCGGCGCGTTCGGGTCGTTGTCGGCCTGGGCCAGGCTGCGGCGCACGAACACCGTGGCCGGGACCTTCGGGGCCTTCGGCACGGTGAAGCCGGTGCCGAGCACCTGCCAGGTGCCGCCAGTCCAGGGGAAGGCGAACGCCGGCGGGGTGCCGTTGTAGCCGTTCTGGTAGACGACGTCGATGTGGTGCGCCTTGCCGTCGGTGCTGGTGTAGGTGTCGGTCACCGTCGAGGTGCGGCCGTTGGCCGCCTGCACCCAGGTCCGGTCGACCTTCACCGGAGACGACTCGAAGACCGAGCAGGTCGAGGAGTTCGGCGGGAACGCGGTCGGCACCGGGGTGCAGCGGAGCGGCGTCTCGATGTCGCGCAGCGTCGGCGCCCCGGTGGCCGGGTCGACGCTCAGCGCGTAGGTGATGGGGGCGATGCCCTTCGGGGCGTAGCTGTAGACGTTCTGCGGGAAGAAGGTGCTCGCGCCGTCGACGAACAGGCTCGAGCGGGCGCCGACGTCGGGGCCGAGGCGCGCGGCGCAGCTCGTCAGCGTCGGGCTCTCGAAGAGGTTCGAGGCGAACACGGAGTCGTTGCGCAGCGAGCACGCGCCGACGCCGCCGTAGACTGCCCGGCCCTCGAGCTGGGTGGCCGTGTAGGTGAAGTCCGCCAGCGGGCCGGCGCTGCCGCCGGCCGGGATGGAGCGCAGGCTGAGCTCGCTCACGGCCATGACCGGGCCGGCGAACGGCGAGCGGTTGCGCGGCACGCTGGCGTGCGGCAGCGCCCGAAGGACGCAGGTGTGACCGACGATGATCGAGAGCTCGCGGGCCGACAGCCGGTAGCTGAACGAGCCCGAGCTGTGCGGGACGATCCCGGAGTGCACGAGCGTCGAGCGGCTCGCGTCGCAGCGCAGGTCGAGCGAGGCGCTGCCGCCGTTGGACGTGCCGGTGACGACCACGTTGGCGGGGGTGGCGGCGCTGGTGACGACGATGGCCGGGTTGCCGGCGGGCGCCGAGATCTGGGTCCGGGTCACCGCGGCCTGCGCGGGCGCCGTGACGGCGAGCAACGCGACCGCGGCCAGGGACGCGTGGCGAACGGGATGACTCCTCATGCTGACCTGATACCGCGTCGGGGCACCTGTTGTTGGCCCGGACGGCAATTCCGAACAAAAGCCGTACGCGGACCTAGCGAACGAGGGAGGCGCGGCCGGTCAGCGCGGCGATCGCCTCGAGGCCGTCGTCGCCGAGGTCGACGCTGTACGCGTTGACGTACAGCTCGATGTGGGAGCGGCAGACCTCGTCGGACAGCTCCTGGGCGTGCGCCCGCACGTAGTCGCGGCTGTCCTCGGGGTGGGCGAAGGCGTGCTCGACGGACGCCCGGATGGCCCGTTCCGCCTCGGCCGCGACCGCGTCGTCGAGGTCGCTGCGGGCGCAGATCCCGGCGAGCGGGATCGGCAGGCCGGTCTCGGCCTCCCACCAGGCGCCGAGGTCGGCGATCTCGACCAGGCCGTGGTCGCGGTAGGTGAAGCGGCTCTCGTGGATGATCAGGCCGGCGTCGACCTCGCCCCGTTCGACGGCGCCGAGGATCTCGTCGTAGCGCAGCTCGACGACGTCGCCGAGCTCCGGTGCGGCCAGCCGCAGCAGCAGGTAGGCCGTGGTCTCGCGGCCGGGAACGGCCAGACCGTGGCCAATTGGCCGGAAACGGAAGTGGCCAATTGGCCGTTTTCGCGCGCGACCACCAGCGGCCCGCAGCCGCGGCCGAGGGCCGCGCCGCTGCGCAGCAGCCGGTACCGCTCGCCGACCGCGGGCACGGCGCCGAACGACAGCTTCGTCAGGTCGAGCTCGCCGCGGTGGGCCCGGCGGTTCAGCTCCTCGATGTCCAGGAGCACCGGCTCGATCTCGAGCTCGGTCTCGACGAGCCCGTGGGTCAGTGCGTGGAAGGCGAACGTGTCGTTGGGACACGGCGAGTAGCCGAACGTCAGAGCGCATGCTGCGGCGACCTCCTCGAGCAGCCGGGGCGCGGCGGCGGCGAGCGCGGCGAGCGCGTCCTCGAACCGCCAGCGGGCCCGGTCGGGCTCCTCGATCTCGTTGGAAACGGCGCGCACCTCGAGCGCGGGCACGCTGGCGAGCTGGGCGGCGCGGAGGACGCCGAAGCCCTCCATCGCCTCGACCTCCACGCCGGCGGTGCCGCCGACGCGCGCGCTGGTGCCGATCGGCAGCACCGGGGCGTCGGGGAACGCCCGGCGCGCGGCGGCCAGCAGCGCCGGGTCGGCGGCGACCCGCCGCGGCGCGAGCCGGAACGGCTGGGCGAGGTCGCAGAACACGGCCTCGCTGCCGAGCACCAGCTGCGGGCACGGCGATCCCGGAGGCCCGGGTGGCCCCGGCGATGCCGAGGTGCAGGACGGCCTCGGGCCGCTCCCGCTCGAGCGCAGCGGCGGTCGCCGCGGCGGCCTCGACCGGGCCGACGCCGCAGGTGAGCCGGCGCGTGCCCGACGGCACGCCGGACAGCTCGCGTTCGGTGGCGGCGACGACCAGGATCACCACCGCAGGATAGGCAGGAGGCGGATCGTCGGCTCAGCCGGCCGCGAACGCCACCGCGACCTCACCGGCGAGGCCGGCGTTGGCCACGATCAGGTCGCGGTTGACCCGCAGCGTCTCCCCGCCCGAGCGCTCGTGCAGCCGGCCGAGCACGAACGGCGTCACGGCCTGCCCGCGCACGCCCTCCCGGGCAGCCTCCTCGAGCGTCTCGGCGATCAGCTCCTCGACGTCCAGGCTCTCGGCGGGCGGCCGGGCCAGGAGCAGGGCCGAGCGCTGGCCGAGCGACCAGTGCACGGCGGCGACCCGGGCGGCTTCCGCGACCGACTCGACCCGGGCCGAGACCGGCGGCCCGCCGCTCGCCTGGTAGAACAGCGGGAGCGTGTCGGTGCGGTAGCCCAGCACCGGGATCCCGAGGGTCTCGAGCAGCTCCGCGGTCGCGGGGACGTCGAGCAGCGACTTCACCCCGGAGCAGACGACCAGCACCTCGGCCCGCAGCAGCTCGCCGAGGTCGGCCGAGACGTCGTTGTGCTGCGGAAAGCCGCGGTGCACGCCGCCGAGGCCGCCGGTGGCCATGAAGCCGATGCCGGCCGTCCGGCAGGCGGCGAGGGTGCCGCCCACGGTCGTCGCACCGAGCGCCTTCTGGGCCAGGCAGGCGGCGACGTCGCGCGGCCCGACCTTGCGCGCCTCGGCGCCGGCGCGGGCGAAGCGGTCGAGCTCCTCGTCGGTCAGCCCGACCCGCAGCACGCCGTCGACCAGGCCGATCGTCGCCGGGACGGCCCCGGCGTCGCGCACCGCCTGCTCCGAGGCCCGGGCCACCTCGGCGCCCTCGCCCTCGGGGAAGCCGTGCGACACCAGCGTCGTCTCGAGGGCCACCACCGGCCGTCGGTCGACGAGAGCGTCCGAGACCTCCCGGGCCGTGACGACCAGCTTCACGGCATCGCCCCCAGCCGCTCGATGCAGCGCGCGGCGGCCGTCAGCCCACGTCCGCGGCCTCCGGCAGCGAGCCGCCGAGCAGGAAGCCCGCGGCCAGCGCGTCGCCCGGCGCCGGTCGTGTCGACCACCACCGCCGGCTCGGCCGGCAGCTCGCAGCCGTTCCGCGCCGGCCTCGACGACGCAGCCCGCCGGGCCGCGCTTCAGCACCAGCACGGGCGCCTCGAGCGAGCCGCCGAGCGCGTCGCGCTCGTCCTCGTTGCAGAACACCACATCGGGACCCAGGGTACGCAGCCTGGCCCGGAACCGGTCGACCCCGTAGTCGGCGATCGCCCCCGTCGAGGCCAGGTCGACGCTCACCCGCACCCCGCGCCGGCGGGCGGCGCCGGCCAGGGCCAGGGCCGCCTCGTCGATCGGCGAGCGGAGCAGGCTGTAGCCCGACAGGTGCAGGCCGTCGCAGCCGTCGAGCCAGGCCTCGTCGATGTCGTCCGCCGACAGCTCGGGCGAGACGCCGCGGTCCGAGATCATCGTCCGCCCGCCGTCCTCGGCGACCAGCGAGACGACGACCCCGCCGGCCGCGCTCGCGGCTGCCGGGCCGACCACCTCGACCCCGCGCCGCTCGACGCCCGCCCGGGCCAGCAGCGCCGCCGGATCGCCGCCGAGCTTGCCGGCGAAGCGCGCCCGGCCGCCGAGCGCGACCGTCCAGGCGGCGACGTTGGCCGCCTGCCCGCCCGAGTCCACCCGGGTCGAGGCGCGCGAGTCGGTGCCGGGCCGGAGCGGCCCGTCGAGCCGCACGATCACGTCCAGGAGCAGGTCGCCGAGGGCCAGCAGCACCGCGGGATCGTGCCACGCACGGCCGCGCGCGGGCTCAGCCGCCGGTTGCGCGCTGGTGAAGGCGGTTCCCGGCGGTTAGGCTCGCGCCCCTCCGGGTAGCGGCAGTGCGGGAAGTCCCCCTTCGAGGAGTCCTGATGAGCACCGCCCCGACTGTACGATCCGACACCATGCCGCAGGCAATCCCTGTCAACGAAGGCCGCCGCCGCGTCGTCGTGGAGGGCGTGCAGCCGACGGTCGACGGCGGCCGCTTTCCGGCCAAGCAGGCCGTTGGCGACGAGGTCGTCGTCGAGGCCGACGTCTTCTGCGACGGACACGACGCGATCGCCGTGGTCGCGCGCTACCGCCGCGAGGCCGATTCCGAGGCCGAGTGGCAGGAGATCGACCTCGAGCCGCTCGGAAACGATCGCTGGCGCGGCCGCTTCCCGGTCGACAGCGTCGGCGCCTACCGCTTCGCCGTGGCGGGCTGGGTCGACCGCTTCGCCTCCTGGCGCCGGGACTTCGTGAAGCGCGCCGACGCCGGGCAGGACCTGTCGGTGGACTCCCAGATCGGCGCCCAGCATCGTCGACGCCGCGGCCCGCCAGGCCAGGGGATCCGACGCCCGCTCGCTCAAGACCTGGGCGGCCCGGATCCACGACGACCCGATCGCCGCGCTCGACGCCGCCCGGGACGAGAAGCTGGCCACGCTGGTGCGCCGGAACGCCGACCGCAGCCTCGAGACGACCTCGGAGGAGTTCCCGCTGTGGGTCGACCGCGTCCGGGCCCGCTACTCGACCTGGTACGAGCTGTTCCCCCGCTCGGCCGGGCGCCGAGGGCACCCACGGCACCTTCAAGGACGTCGAGCAGCGCCTCGACTACGTCTCCGAGCTCGGCTTCGACGTCCTCTACCTGCCGCCGATCCACCCGATCGGCACGGAGTTCCGCAAGGGGCCGAACAACAACCCCGAGTCCGAGCCGGGCGACCTCGGCAGCCCGTGGGCCATCGGCAGCGCCGAGGGCGGCCACACCGCGATCCACCCCGAGCTCGGCACCCTCGCGGACTTCAAGCACCTGGTGGCGAGCGCGCGCAAGCGCGGCATCGACGTCGCGCTCGACCTGGCCTACAACTGCGCGCCCGACCACCCGTGGGTCAAGGAGCACCCCGAGTGGTTCCGGGCCCGCCCCGACGGCACGATCCAGTACGCCGAGAACCCGCCCAAGAAGTACCAGGACATCTACCCGATCGACTTCGAGACGGAGGCCTGGCGCGAGCTCTGGCAGGCCCTCGCGGACGTCGTCCGCTACTGGATCGAGCAGGGCGTACGGATCTTCCGGGTCGACAACCCGCACACCAAGGCCTTTCCGTTCTGGGAGTGGATGATCCCGCAGATCAAGTCCGAGAGCCCGGAGGTCATCTTCCTGGCCGAGGCCTTCACGCGCCCGCGCGTGATGCAGCGCCTGGCGAAGCTCGGCTTCTCCCAGAGCTACACCTACTTCGCCTGGCGCACGTCCAAGTGGGAGCTCTCCGAGTACATGACGGAGCTCACCCGCACGACCGTCGCCAACTACATGCGGCCGAACTTCTGGCCCAACACGCCCGACATCCTGACCGAGCAGCTGCAGATCGGCGGCCGGCCGATGTTCATCCAGCGGCTCGTGCTGGCGGCCACGCTCGACCGCCTCCTACGGGATCTACGGGCCGGCGTTCGAGCTCGCCGAGCACCTGCCGGTGCGGCCGGGCAGCGAGGAGTACCTCGACAGCGAGAAGTACCAGATCCGCCACTGGGACCTGGACTCGCCGTGGAGCCTTCGCGACCTGATCGTCCGTGTCAACGCCGCGCGCCGCGACAATCCCGCGCTGCAGCGCAACGACACGCTCGAGTTCCACCAGATCGACAACGACAACCTGCTCGCCTACACCAAGCGCAGCGGCGACGGGCCGGACGACAACCTCGTCCTGTGTGTCGTGAACCTCGACCCGCACCACACCCAGTCGGGCTGGCTGCACCTGCCGCTCGAGCAGCTGGGCCTCGACCCGCAGCACAGCTTCCAGGTGCACGACCTGCTCTCCGAGAGCAGGTACCTGTGGCAGGGCCACACCAGCTACGTCGAGCTCGACCCGCACGTCCTGCCGGCGCACATCTTCCGCGTGCGGCGCAGGATGCGCAGCGAGCACGACTTCGACTACTACGCATGAGCAGGCGATGAGCATCCTCGAGCAGCAGCGCGCCGGCCGGCGCCGGCCCGCCCCGGCGATCGTCGCCGGCGATCCGTCCTGGTACAAGGACGCGATCATCTACCAGCTGCACGTCCGGGCCTTCCAGGACTCGAACGGCGACGGCATCGGCGACTTCCGCGGCCTCGTGCAGCGGCTCGACTACCTGCAGGACCTGGGCGTCACCGCCATCTGGCTCCTGCCGTTCTACCCGTCGCCGCTGCGCGACGACGGCTACGACACGGCCAACTACATGGACGTGCACCCCTCCTACGGGACGCTGCGCGACTTCAAGCTGTTCCTCAAGGAGGCCCACGCGCGCGGGCTGCGGGTCATCACCGAGCTGGTGCTGAACCACACCTCGGACGCCCACCCGTGGTTCCAGAAGGCCCGGCGGGCCAAGCCCGGCTCGGCGGCGCGCGACTGGTACGTGTGGAGCGACACGCCGCAGCTGTACGAGGACGCCCGGATCATCTTCAAGGACTTCGAGACGTCCAACTGGTCGTGGGACCCGGTGGCCAACGCGTACTACTGGCACCGCTTCTACAGCCACCAGCCCGACCTCAACTGGGAGAACCCCGAGGTCGTCAAGGCGCTCCACAAGACCGTCGACTACTGGCTCGACATGGGCGTCGACGGGCTCCGCCTGGACGCCGTGCCGTACCTCTTCGAGGTCGACGGCACGAACTGCGAGAACCTGCCGGCGACACACCGGGCGCTGAAGGACCTGCGCTCCCACATCGACGCCAACTTCTCCGACAAGATGCTGCTGGCCGAGGCCAACCAGTGGCCCGAGGACGCGGTCGACTACTTCGGCAAGGGCAAGGGCGACGAGTGCCACATGGCATTCCACTTCCCGCTCATGCCCCGGATGTTCATGGCGATCCGGATGGAGGACCGCTTCCCGATCATCGACATCCTGGCCCAGACGCCCGCCATCCCCGACACCGCCCAGTGGGCCATCTTCCTGCGCAACCACGACGAGCTGACGCTCGAGATGGTGACCGACGAGGAACGCGACTACATGTACCGGGTCTACGCCGAGGACCCGCAGGCGCGCATCAACCTCGGCATCCGGCGGCGGCTCGCGCCGCTGCTCGGCAACGACCGGCGGCTCATCGAGATGATGAACGGCCTCCTGCTGTCGCTGCCCGGGACGCCCGTCGTGTACTACGGCGACGAGATCGGGATGGGCGACAACATCTACCTCGGCGACCGCCACGGCGTGCGCACGCCGATGCAGTGGAGCACCGACCGCAACGCCGGCTTCTCCGACGCGAACCCGCAGCGCCTGTACCTGCCGGTGGTCATCGACCCCGGCTACGGCCCCGAGGCGATCAACGTCGAGGGCCAGCAGAACAACCCGGCCTCGCTCCTGTGGTGGATGAAGCGGCTGGTCGGCCTGCGCAAGCGCTACGCCGCGTTCGGCCGCGGCGAGCTCGAGTTCCTGTACCCCGAGAACCGCAAGGTGCTGACGTTCCTGCGCCGGCTCGGGGACGAGGTCATCCTGGTCGTGGTGAACCTGTCGCGCTACGCCCAGTACGTCGAGCTCGACCTGTCCGAGTTCCAGGGCCACCAGCCGGTGGCGCTGCTCGGCGGCGTCGAGTTCCCGCGCATCGGCGAGCTGCCCGTACCTGCTGACGCTCGGGCCGCACGACTTCTACTGGTTCGCGCTCGAGCCCGCCCGGGCGGTGGACGCCCCGTCGCCGGGCGCGCCGACGCTCGACGTGAAGGGCACCTGGCACGACGTCTTCGCGGACGGCGGCGCGCGGCTCGACGCGGCGCTCCCCGGCTACCTGCGCGGCCGGCGCTGGTTCGGCTCGAAGGGCCGGCGCATCAAGGGCGCCGCGGTCTCCCGGGTCATCCCGGTGCCGAGCGGCCGGCCGGGATCGCGGCCGATCGGCTACCTGACGTTCGTCGACGTCGAGTACGGCGAGGGCGAGGGCGAGACCTACGTCCTGCCGGTCGCCTGGTCGCTCGACGATCGCCCAGCCCGAGTACCTCGAGGCGACCCCGATCGCCCACCTGCGCACCGCCGACGGCGAGGGCTTCCTGCACGACGCGGTCTTCTCGCCGGCGTTCAACACGGCCCTCCTGAACGCCATCCGCCGCCGCCGCCGGCTGCAGGACGGCAGCGCCCAGGTCACCGGCCACTCGACGCCCGTGCTGCGGCGCCGGGGCGACGGCTCGCTCGACCCGTCGCTGCTCGGCGCCGAGCAGTCGAACACCTCGGTGCAGTACGGCGACCAGCTGGTGCTGAAGCTGTTCCGAAAGCTCGAGAGCGGGGTCAACCCGGACCTCGAGATCGGGCGCTTCCTGACCGACCGGGGCGAGTTCGCGCACACCCCGAAGGTCGCCGGCGGGCTCGAGCTCCGCGACAACGGCGACGTCTCGACGCTGGCGATCCTGCAGGAGTACGTCCCGAACGAGGGCGACGCCTGGACGTACACCCTCGACACCCTGCGCCGCTACTTCGAGGACGTGCTGGCGCGCCGCGGCGAGGAGCCGCCGCTGCTCGCCGAAGAGCCTCATCGAGCTGACCGACGTCGAGTGCCCGCAGCTCGCCTCCGACACGATCGGCTCGTACCTCGGCAACGCCCGGCTGCTCGGCGAGCGGACCGCCGAGATGCACCTCGCGCTGGCGGCGGCGCCCGAGAACCCGGACTTCGCGCCGGAGCCGTTCTCGGCGCTCACCCAGCGCGCCCTGTACCAGTCGCTGCGCACGCTGGCCCGGCGGGTGATGCAGATCGCGCGCCGCGGCGCCCCCGACTCGCCCGAGCTCGCGGCCATCGCCGACCGCGAGAACGAGATCCTCGAGACGTTCCGCCGGGTGCTCGACCCGAAGCTCGACGAGACCCGCATCCGCTGCCACGGCGACTACCACCTCGGCCAGGTCCTGTGGACCGGCAAGGACTGGGTCATCATCGACTTCGAGGGCGAGCCGATCCGGCCGATCTCGGAGCGCCGGCTCAAGAAGTCGCCGCTGCGCGACGTCGCCGGGATGATCCGCTCGTTCCACTACGCCGCCCACACGGTGCTCGCGGCCGAGATCGCCGACCACCCCGAGCAGGCCGGCGGTCGCCGAGAGGTGGGCCCAGTTCTGGTACCTGTGGGTCTCGGCGACGTTCCTGGACGCCTACCTGAGCGTCGCCGGCGAGGCCGACTTCGTGCCCGAGAACCGGGACGACTTCGAGGTCGTGCTCGACGTGATGCTGCTCGAGAAGGCGCTCTACGAGCTGCGCTACGAGGCCAACAACCGGCCCGACTGGATCCGCATCCCCGCTCTCGGGATCACCCAGCTCCTGGACAAGAAGCACTGATCCCCAGGGTTGACATGACCCACACCGGGTAGCGAGGGAGGAACACCATGCCCAAGACGCGCACCCCCACATCCGAGACCTCCCGCGAGCAGGCGAGCGCCTTCTCGTACCTGACCGACGACGACCTCTTCCTGTTCAACGAGGGCACGCACCGCTCGCTGCAGGACCGGCTCGGCGCCCATCCGCGAACGGTCGACGGCCAGACCGGCACCGTGTTCTCGGTGTGGGCCCCGAACGCCCAGGCCGTCTCGGTGATCGGCGACTGGAACGGCTGGCACGGCGGCCAGACGGTGCTCTCGCCGCGCGGCGCCTCCGGCATCTGGGAGGGCTTCGCCCCCCACGTCGGGCAGGGCGCGCTGTACAAGTACGCCATCGAGGGGCCGAACGGCTTCCACGGCGAGAAGGCCGACCCGTTCGCGCTGCGCTCCGAGGAGCCCCCGAAGACCGGCTCCGTGGTCTGGGACCTGTCCTACGAGTGGGGCGACGCGCAGTGGATGTCCGAGCGCCGCGGCCGCAACTCGCTGACGGCGCCCGAGTCCGTGTACGAGGTGCACATCGGCTCGTGGCGGCGAAGGCCCGAGGAGGGCAACCGCTGGCTCACCTACCGCGAGCTGGCCCACGAGCTGGCCGACTACGTGAAGCACCTCGGCTTCACCCACGTCGAGCTGCTGCCGGTGATGGAGCACCCGTTCTTCGGCTCGTGGGGCTACCAGACGACCGGCTACTTCGCGCCCTCGGCCCGCTACGGCGAGCCGCAGGACCTGATGTACCTGATCGACCACCTGCACCAGAACGGGATCGGGGTGCTGCTCGACTGGGTGCCCTCGCACTTCCCCGAGGACGCGCACGGGCTGGCCCTCTTCGACGGCACCCACCTGTACGAGCACGCCGACCCGAAGCAGGGCTTCCACCCCGACTGGAAGAGCGCGATCTTCAACTACGGCCGCAACGAGGTGCGCTCGTTCCTGCTCTCGAGCGCGATGCACTGGCTCGAAGGCGTACCACGCCGACGGCCTGCGGGTCGACGCGGTGGCCTCGATGCTGTACCTCGACTACTCGCGCAGCGAGGGCGAGTGGATCCCGAACGAGTACGGCGGGCGCGAGAACCTGAACGCCATCTCGTTCCTGCGGCGGCTGAACGAGGACGCCTACGGCGAGCTGCCCGACACCCAGACGATCGCCGAGGAGTCGACCGCCTGGCCGGGCGTCTCGCGGCCGACCTACGCGGGCGGGCTGGGCTTCGGCCTGAAGTGGGACATGGGCTGGATGCACGACACGCTGCGCTACTTCTCCCACGACCCGATCCACCGCCGCTTCCACCAGAACGAGCTGACGTTCCGCGGGATCTACGCGTTCACCGAGAACTTCATGCTGCCGCTGAGCCACGACGAGGTGGTGCACGGCAAGGGCTCGCTGCTCGGCAAGATGCCCGGCGACGACTGGCAGAAGTTCGCGAACCTGCGGCTGCTGCTGGCCTACCAGTGGATGACGCCGGGCAAGAAGCTCCTGTTCATGGGCGGCGAGATCGGCCAGTGGTCGGAGTGGAACCACGAGTCGAGCCTCGACTGGAACCTCCTGGACTACGACAGCCACCGGGGCATCGCGAACACCGTCGAGGACCTGAACCGGCTGTACCGCGGCTGGCCCGCGCTGCACGAGCGCGACACCGACCCGGCCGGCTTCGAGTGGATCGACGCCAACGACGTCGAGGCGAGCGTGCTCTCGTTCCTGCGCATCGGCTCCGACCCGGGGCAGACGGTGCTGTGCGTCTTCAACCTCACGCCGATCCCGCGCCAGAGCTACCGCGTCGGCGTGCCGCAGAAGGGCTTCTGGCGCGAGCTGTTCAACAGCGACGCCCCGCGCTACGGCGGGACGGGCCAGGGGAACCTCGGCGGCGTCGAGTCGGTGCCCGTGCCGCACGCACGGCCGGCCGCAGTCGATCAGCCTGACGCTGCCGCCGCTCGGCTGCGTGCTGCTCGCACCCGGGGACACCTAGGCCGCGCGTGGGGAGGGAGAGGCTGGGAGCAGAGCCGCTCGAGGGCGGCTCCTGCCGGTTCTGCGTGTGGGCGCCGCGGGCCGAGCGCGTGGAGGTCGTGCTCGACGAGGGCGCCCGAGTCGAGCCGCTGCAGCGGGGCGAGGCCGGCTACCACCGCGGGGTTCTGGACGGGGTCGGGGCGGGTGACCGCTACCGCTACCGGCTCGACGGGCGCGACGACTTCCCGGACCCGGCCTCGCGCTTCCAGCCGGACGGGGTGCACGGGCCGTCGGAGGTGGTCGATGCCGCGTCGTTCGCGTGGTCCGATCACGCCTGGTTCGGGTTGCCGCGGCGCGACCTCGTCCTGTACGAGCTGCACGTCGGCACGTTCAGCCAGGAGGGGACGTTCGCGGGGGTCGTTGGCCAATTGGCCGAATTGGTCGAGCTGGGGGTGACCGCGGTCGAGGTCATGCCGATCGCCGAGTTCCCCGGGGCCCGCAACTGGGGCTACGACGGCGCGGCGCTGTTCGCCGCCCACGGCGCCTACGGCGGGCCCGAGGGGTTCCGGGCACTGGTCGACGCCTGCCACGCGCAGGGGATCGCCGTGATCCTCGACGTGGTCTACAACCACTTCGGCCCCGAGGGAGCCTACGCGTCGGCCTTCGGGCCGTACCAGACCGACCGCCACCAGACCCCGTGGGGCGGCGCGATCAACGTGGACGGTGCGGGAAGCGACGAGGTGCGCCGGTTCCTGCGCGAGAACGCGCTGATGTGGCTCACCGAGTACCACGTGGACGGGCTGCGGCTGGACGCGGTGCACGGCATCGTCGACACCTCGGCCTCGCCGTTCCTGGCCGAGCTGTCGGAGGCCGTCGACGACCTGTCGGAGACGCTGAACCGCCGGCTGCACCTGATCGCCGAGTCCGACCTGAACGACCCGCGCATGGTCACGCCGCGCGAGCAGCACGGCCTCGGGATGCACGCCCAGTGGTGCGACGACTTCCACCATGCGCTGCACGCGCTGGTCACCGGCGAGCGGGACGGGTACTACGCCGACTTCGGCGATCTTGGCCAATTGGCCACTTCCTACCGCCAGGGGTTCGTGTACACGGGGCAGCCGTCGCGCTTCCGCGAACGGCGCCACGGGGCGCCGCCGGACGGCGTCGAGCCGCTGCGCTTCGTGGTCTATGCGCAGAACCACGACCAGGTCGGAAACCGGCCAATTGGCCAACGGCTGTCGACCCTCCTGCCGTTCGAGAGCCTGAAGCTCGTGGCCGGCCTGGTGCTGCTCTCGCCGTTCCTGCCGCTGCTGTTCGCCGGCGAGGAGTACGGCGAGACCCGCCCGTTCCCGTACTTCGTGTCGCACACCGATCCCGACCTGGCCGAGGCCGTGCGCCGCGGCCGGGCCGAGGAGTTCGCCGGCTTCTTCGCCGCCGAGGGCGAGGAGCTGCCCGACCCGCAGGCCGCCGCGAGCTTCGAGGCCGCCCGGCTCGACCGCTCCCGCCGGGACACGCCCGAGGGCCGCGCGCTGCTCGACCTGCACCGCGAGCTCCTGCGGCTGCGCCGGGAGTGCGCGCCGCTGCTCGGCGCCGGCCGCCGCCGCACCGAGGTGGTGGCCGAGCACGACCAGCGGGTGCTGCGGGTGCGGCGCTGGCGCGGGGGCGAGGAGGTGCTGTGCCTCTTCCAGCTCGCATCGGAGGGCGCCTCGGTGGTCGTCGACGTTCCGGTGGGCGACTGGCGGGTGGTGCTCGACTCGGCCGACGAGCGCTTCGGCGGCCCTGGTCGGGCCCGTCAGGGCGTGGCCGGCGAGCCCGTGATCGCGATCAAGCCCCGCTCCTTCCTCGTGCTGCGAAACGGAGACTCGTGACCCACCGCATCTGGCCCGGAGCGCCGTATCCGATCGGTGCGACCTGGGACGGGCAGGGCGTCAACTTCGCCCTGTTCTCGGAGCACGCGACGGCGGTCGAGCTGTGCCTCTTCGACCGGCCCGAGGACGGCGTCGAGTCGGCCCGGATCGAGCTGCCCGAGCGCACCGACTTCGTCTGGCACGGCTTCTTCCCCGACGTGCGGCCGGGACAGCTGTACGGCTACCGGGTGCACGGCCCGTACGAGCCCGATCAGGGCCACCGCTTCAATCCGAACAAGCTCCTGCTCGATCCGTACGCGATGGCCATCACCGGCCAGATCGACTGGGACGACGCGACCCACGGCTACACCATCGGCGACCCTGACGAGGACCGCTCGTTCGATCGGCGCGACAGCGCCCAGCACATGCCGAAGGGCGTGGTCGTCGACCCGACCTTCAGCTGGGGCGAAGACCGGCATCCCGAGACGCCGCCGAACCGGACGGTCATCTACGAGACGCACGTCCGCGGCATGACGATGCGCCATCCGCGGATCGACGAGGAGATCCGCGGCACCTACCTGGCGCTGGCCTCGGACCCGATCCTCGACCACCTGCTCGACCTCGGCGTGACCGCGGTGGAGCTCCTGCCGGTGCACCAGTTCGTGGACGACCGGATCCTGCTCGAGAAGGGGCTCCGCAACTACTGGGGCTACAACACGCTCGGGTTCTTCGCCCCCGAGGTGCGCTACGCGACCGGCGGCCACGGCCAGCAGGTGTACGAGTTCAAGACGATGGTCAAGACGCTCCACCGGGCGGGCATCGAGGTCATCCTGGACGTGGTCTACAACCACACCGCCGAGGGCAACCACCTCGGGCCGACGCTCTCGTTCCGGGGGATCGACAACGCGAGCTACTACCGGCTGCACCCCGACAGCTCCCGCTACTACTACGACTTCACCGGGACCGGGAACAGCCTCAACATGAACCACCCGCGGGTCGTCCAGCTGGTGATGGACAGCCTGCGCTACTGGGTCACGGAGATGCACGTCGACGGTTTCCGCTTCGACCTCGCGCCGACGCTGGCGCGGGACTGGAACGGGGTGAACCGGCTGGGCGCGTTCTTCTCGGCGATCCAGCAGGACCCGATCCTGCGCCAGGTGAAGCTGATCGCCGAGCCGTGGGACGTCGGACCCGACGGCTACCAGGTCGGCAACTTCCCGGTCGGCTGGTCGGAGTGGAACGACAAGTACCGCCAGACGGTGCGCAAGTTCTGGAAGGGCGAGCAGGGGCAGCTGCCCGAGCTGGCCTCGCGCCTTGCCGGGTCGGCCGACCTGTACCAGGCGTCCGGCCGGCGCACCTACGCGAGCGTGAACTTCGTGACCGCGCACGACGGGTTCACCCTGGCCGACCTGACGAGCTACGAGCAGAAGCACAACGAGGCGAACGGCGAGGGCAACAACGACGGCTCGAACGACAACGAGAGCAGCAACTGGGGGGCCGAGGGGCCGACCGACTCCGAGCAGGTCCAGCGGACCCGCCAGCAGGTGCGCAAGAACTTCCTGGCGACGCTGTTCTTCTCCCAGGGCGTCCCGATGCTGCTGCACGGCGACGAGCTCGGCCGGACGCAGGGCGGCAACAACAACGTGTACTGCCAGGACAACGAGACCGCCTGGATCGACTGGGATCTCGACGCCGACAGCCGCGACCTCCTCGAGTTCACCAAGGAGTGCATCCGGCTGGTGCACTCGAATCCGGTGTTCCGCCACCGCAGCTTCCTGACAGGATCGTCCGGCCGAGGGCCCGACGACCTGCGTGACGTGGTCTGGCTCCGGCCCGACGGGATGGAGATGGACGCGGGCGACTGGGGCGACGGCTCGGGCCAGATCCTCGGGATGCTGTGCCACGGGCGGGCCGCGGACGAGGTGGACTGGCGGGGCCGGCCGGTGTACGGCGAGACGGTGCTGCTGCTCCTGAACGGCGGCCCGCGGACGCGGGTCTTCACGCTTCCGGAGATGGACGAGCCCGGCGCCTGGCAGCTCCTGGTGAACACGGCGACGTCGGACGGCCTGCCCCGGGTGGTGCGACGGCGGGCGACGAGCCTGGTGTCGAACTCGCTCCAGCTGCTGCGGTTCTCCGAAGACCTGTCGGCGTGAGGACGCCGCTCGCGACGTACCGGCTGCAGCTCGGGCCCGATCTCGGCTTCGACGACGTCCGGCAGCTGCTGCCGTACCTGCAGGCGCTCGGGATCGGCGACGTCTACCTGTCGCCGGTGTTCCAGGCCCGCTCGGGATCGACCCACGGCTACGACGTGACCGACCCGCTGCGGCTGAGCGACGCGCTCGGCGGACGGGAGGCGTTCGACCGGCTGTCGGCCGACCTCGAGGCGCGCGGCATGGGGCTGCTCCTGGACGTGGTGCCGAACCACATGGCTGCGAGCGTCGAGAACCCGTGGTGGCGGGACGTCCTGCAGCACGGCCGGGAGTCGCGCTACGCGCGCTTCTTCGACATCGACTGGGAGGCGCCCGGTCTCGACGGCAAGCTGCTCCTGCCGATCCTGGGCAAGCCGCTCGAGCAGGTGGTCGAGGACGGGGAGCTGCGGCTCGACGAGGTCGACGGCGAGCCGGTGCTGCGGTACTTCGAGACGGCGCTGCCGCTGCGCGCGGAAAAGCGGCCAATTGGCCAATCCGAAGAGCGGCCAATTGGCCAGGAGCGGCCAATTGGCCAATTGGCCGGTCCCGAGCTGCTCGCGCTGGCCGACGCCCAGCACTACCTGCTGGCGTTCTGGCGCGACGCCGCGACCCGCATCAACTACCGTCGCTTCTTCGACGTCTCGGATCTCGCTGCCCTGCAGGCCGACGACCCCGAGGTGTTCGAC
Source organism: uncultured Actinomycetes bacterium (assembly GCA_963794695.1). Classification (GTDB taxonomy): domain Bacteria; phylum Actinomycetota; class Thermoleophilia; order Gaiellales; family JALYLC01; genus CAWCFJ01. The sequence continues at coordinate 613,381 of CAWCFJ010000003.1, forward strand.
GCGTCGCACCGCCTGGTGCTCGAGCTGGTGCACGCCGGGCAGGTCACCGGCCTGCGGATCGACCACGTCGACGGCCTGCGCGACCCGAAGGCCTACCTCGATCGCCTGGCGCGCGCGAGCGGGCGCGCGTACGTGGTCGTCGAGAAGATCCTGCAGCGCTCGGAGCACCTCCGCGGCGACTGGCCGGTCGAGGGCACCACGGGCTACGAGTTCCTGGACGCCGCGGGCGGGCTGGCGGTCGACGGCGGCGGCGCCCGGGCTCTCGGGGCCTCCGCATCTCGCTTCGTCGGCGTCGACGTGCCGTTCGAGTTCCTCGTCCAGGCCTACAAGATGCGGGCCCTCGACGCACTCTTCCCGGCCGACCTCGACCGGCTCGGCCGGCGCCTCGAGCAGATCGCCCGAAGCGATCCGGACGGCGCCGAGCTGTCGCACGAGGAGCTGCGCCTGGCCCTCGCGGAGGTGACGGCCGCGCTTCCGGTCTACCGCACGTACGTGCGCGACCTCGAGCCGTCGCCAGACGACGCTGCGACGATCGGCGAGGCGATCGGCGCGGCCGAGGCGCGGGTCCCTTCCCAGGCCCTTCCGGCGCTCCGTTTCCTTCGTCGGATCCTGCTGCTCGAGGGCGCCGCCGGCCTGCCCGACGCCGAGGCGCGCGAGCGGCTCGAGCTCGTCCTGGCCTGGCAGCAGCTGACCGGTCCCGTCGAGGCGAAGGGCGTCGAGGACACCGCGCTCTACGTCCACAACGTCCTGATCTCGCGCAACGAGGTGGGGAGCGACCCGGGCCAGGAGGCGGTGAGCGTCAACCAGTTCCACCGCTCCTCCCAGCTCCGCCAGCGCGACTGGCCGCACGGCCTCAGCGCGACCTCGACGCATGACACCAAGCGCAGCGAGGACGCCCGGGCCCGGATCAGCGTCCTCTCCGAGCTCTCGGGCGAGTGGGCCGACCTCGTCGAGGAGGCAGCCGCGATGGGCGAGGCGTTCAAGCAGGACGTCGACGGCGTGCCGGCGCCGGACCCGAACGAGGAGCTCCTGCTGTACGAGACCCTGGTCGGCACCTGGCCGGTCTACGACCAGGCCGGGGAGGAGTACGCCGAGCGGATCGAGGCCTACGTGCTCAAGGCCGCCCGCGAGGCCAAGGTGCACACGAGCTGGATCGACCCATCGGCGGCCTACGAGAAGGCGCTCGGTGGCTTCGCCCGCGGGCTGCTCGCCGACGAGTCGTTCCGGGCCCGCTTCGTCCCCTTCGTCGAGCGCGTCGCCTGGTACGGAGCGCTCGGCTCGCTCGGCCAGGTGGTGCTGAAGCTCGCCGCGCCCGGCGTGCCCGACTTCTACCAGGGCACGGAGCTCTGGAACCTTCGCCTGGTCGACCCGGACAACCGCGGCCCGGTGGACTTCGAGCTGCGAGCCGGCCTGCTCGCCGAGCTGCCCGCCCACGACGACGGCAGCCTCCTTCGCGACTTCCGCGACGGGCGCGTCAAGCTCTTCGCGACCGCCCGGGCGCTGGCGTTGCGCGCCGCCGAGGCGCAGGTGTTCCGGGATGGCGGCTACGTCCCGCTGCGGCCCCGCGGGCAGCATGCTCGCCACCTGTGCGCCTTCGCCCGCACCGCCTACGGCCGCTGGGTGCTCGCGGTCGTGCCGCGCCTCTGCACCCGGCTCGCCCCGGTCGGAGCGGCGCCGGTCGGCGAGGCCGTCTGGGGCGACGACGTCATCGCGCTGCCCGACGAGGCGCCGAGCCGCTTCCGCGACGCCTTCACGGGTCGAGTCGTCGAGGGCGACGGCGAGCTGCGGGTCGCCGACGTGCTCGGCGCCCTGCCGTTCGCGCTGCTCGGCCCGGTCTGAAAGCGCGTAGGATCGGGGTCCCTCAAACGGCGCCGGGAGGGCCTCGTGGACGCTTCGACCGACTTGCTCGACATGCGCGTATCGGACCTGCTCGAGCAGGTCGGCTCCGACTCGCCGCTGCCAGGCGCGGGTGCGGTCGCGGCCCTGTCGGCGGCGCTCGCCGCCGGGCTGGTCGAGATGGCCGCGCGTCACTCCGCGCCGCGCTGGCCCGAAGCCGTCACCGTCGCGCAGACCGCGGCCACCCTGCGACAGCAGGCGTCCGAGCTCGCCCCGGCCAACGCGAAGGCCTACGCCGACGCGCGAGAGGGTCTCGCGGAGGCCCGCGAGCGTGGGCCGCTGACCGACTCCGACGCGCTCGGCAGCGTGATGCTGCGGGCAGCCGACTTCCCGTTGGCGATCGCCGAGGTCGCTGCCGAGGTGGCCCGCCTGGCCGACGCGGCGCTCGACCGGGTCGATCCGGACGTGCGCGCCGACGTGGTCGGTGCGGCTGCGCTGTCGGCGGCGGCGGCCCGCTCCGCGGCCCACCTCGTCGAGGTGAACCTGGTCGCCGGCGACGCCGACGACCTCGCGGCTCGGGCCCGAGTGCTCAGCACCGACGCCGATCGCTGCGCCGGCCGGGTGCTCGCCGCCGTCGGCTGATCCATCTGGGTCAAGTGCCACTGAGCCCAGTGGTGTCCGATCGGATGAACGGTTTGACAGGTTGACCCAGCCTTTGTGAGAGTCGGGCGCGTTTGGGCGCCGCCGCGACCTCTGGCCGGTCCGGCTGCGCCTCTTCCATGAGCTGATCCCTGGGGAGGGACAACATGAGAGGAACGCGCGCCCGCGCCGCGGGCACGCTGGCGATCGCCCTGAGCGCGATCGCTGCCGTCACGCCATCCGCCGAGGCAGGCAGGATGCTGCCCGGTGCAGGCACGGGCTCGAGCTACCAGCTCGTCGGGTCCGCTGCCGGAGCGTCGCCGTCGGTGACGTTCTCGTGCCAGACGACGACGCCGGCCGGCTGCTACGCGCCGGCGCAGATCCAGGCGGCCTACGACTTCACGCCGCTGTACTCCCGTGGCATCGACGGCACCGGCCGCACGATCGTCATCGTCGACGCCTTCCAGAGCCCGACGATCGTGCACGACCTGCACGACTTCGACTCGCTGTTCGGGCTGCCGGACCCGATGCTCAACATCCTCGCCCCGGACGGCCTCACCCCGTTCGACCAGAGCAGCGCTGATCAGACCAGCTGGGCGGGCGAGATCACCCTCGACGTGGAGTACGCCCACGCGATCGCGCCTGGCGCGACGATCGACCTCGTTCTGGCGAAGTCCGATCAGGACGCCGACATCTTCAGCGCGACGCAGTTCGCGGTGAGCAACGATCTGGGCGACGTGATCTCGCAGAGCTTCGGCGAGGCCGAGCAGTGCATGGATCCGACGCTGGTCGGGCAAGAGCACGCGCTGTTCGACCAGGCTAGCGCCCAGAAGATCACGCTGCTGGCGTCGTCGGCCGACCAGGGCGCAGCCCTGCCGACCTGCGACTGCCTCGTCGTTCTTCAAGGCGGTCTCGACTCCGGCGACCGATCCGGACGTGACCGCCGTCGGCGGCACGATCCTCGACGCTGACGGCGTGACGGGCGCCTACCACGGTGAGACGACGTGGAACGAGCCCGACTTCTCCGCCGCCAGCGGGCGGTGGCTACAGCGTGCTGTACAAGCGGCCCGGCTACCAGAAGAACGCCGTCACCGGCCACAAGCGCGCCATCCCCGACGTCTCCTACAACGCGGCCATCATCGGCGGCGTGCTGGCCGTGTGGAGCTCGAGCGGCCTGGGCTCGGACCTGGTCTTCCGCTTCGGCGGCACCTCGGCGGGCTCGCCGCAGTGGGCCGGGCTCGTGGCGCTCGCCGACCAGCTGAAGGGCAAGCGCATCGGCAAGCTCAACAAGTCGCTGTACAAGCTGGGCGACACCGCGCCGGCGACGTACTTCCACGACGTCACCAGCGGCAACAACAGCATCACGCTGAGCGACGAGCTCGGGAACCCGGTGTCGATCACCGGCTTCGACGCCGTGCGCCGGCTGGGACGCCGTGACGGGCTTCGGCTCGCCGCTCGGCAACAACGTGGTCGTCGCGCTCGCGAACAAGCGGGCGAAGTAGCGACCTGAGCTGGGCGCGGGGACCGGCCAATTGGCCAGATTGGCCGGTCCCCCTCCCTCCTGCTAGGCGGCGTCCTCGACGGACTGCACGGCGGCCAGCGACACGGCTGCCGGGGCCGGCTCGTAGCCGTCCGCCCGGTCGATCGCGACGACGTCGCTGCGCCGGAGCAACGTGGCGAGCAGGACGAACCCGATCGCGACCAGGGCGGCTCCGGCGAGGAACCCGGTCTGGAAGCCGTCGACCAGCGCGCCGGCCTGCTCGTGCGCCGAGGGCCTGCCGGCGATCCCGTCGAGCGTGTTCGAGGTGCTGGTCGCGGCCAGCGTCGAGAGGATGGCGAGGCCGAGCGCGCCACCGACCTGCTGGGCGGTGTTGAACAGGCCGGACGAGAGGCCCGCGTCCTCGGCGGCGACGTTGGTCGTCGCGATCAGGGTGAGCGGGACGAAGGTCAGGCCGAGCCCGGCTGCCATCACGAGCAGCGGCGGCAGGACGTCGGTGAGGTAGCTGCCGTCGACCGACACGCGGCTGAAGAGCAGCAGGCCGACCGTGGCGATGGCCGTGCCGGCCAGGGCCACGTTGCGCACTCCGACCCGCGGGATCAGCGCCTGGGCGAGGCCCGAGGTGAGGACGATGCCGATCGTGAGCGGGATGAACCCGAGTCCGGCCTCGACCGGCGACAGGCCCAGGATCTGCTGCACGTACAGGGTCGCGAAGAAGAAGATCGCGAACATGCCGCCGCGCGACGAACAGCATCACGCTGTTGGCCGCGGCGAGCGAGCGGGTGCGGAAGATCGACAGCCGCACGAGCGGCTCGCGGGTGCGCTGCTCGATCAGGACGAACGCGGTCAGCAGCGCGGCGGCGACGGCGAGCAGGCCGAGCGTGCGGCCCGACGTCCAGCCGTAGTCCTGGGTCTTGACGATCGCGTAGACCAGGGTCGAGAGGCCGGCGGTCACGGTGACCGAGCCCGCCAGGTCGAAGCTGCGGTGGCGCAGCCCGGCGGTCGACTCGGGGACGTAGCGGCTGGCCAGCAGCGAAGGTGACGATGCCGACCGGGACGTTCACGAAGAAGATCCAGCGCCACGACGCGTACTCGGTCAGGATCCCGCCGAGCAGCATGCCGACCGCGCCACCGCCGACGGCGATCGCGGCCCAGATGCCCATGGCCCGGGTGCGCAGCTTGCCTTCGGGGAAGGTGGTGGTGACGATCGAGAGCGCGGCCGGCGAGACCAGCGCTGCGCCGAGGCCCTGCAGCGCGCGGGCCGCGATCAGCGTGCCGGAGCCGGTCGCCAGGCCGTCGAGCAGCGAGGCGGCGGTGAACACGACGACGCCGGCCAGGAACAGCCGGCGACGGCCGAACAGGTCGGCAGCACGGCCGCCGAGCAGCAGGAAGCCGCCGAAGACGAGCGTGTAGGCGTTGACCACCCACTGCAGGGAGCTGGGCGAGAAGTGCAGGTCGGCCTGCAGCGTCGGCAGGGCGACGTTCACGATCGTCGCGTCGAGGATGACCATGAACTGCGCCAGGCAGACCAGGGTGAGGACGAGCCAGGGATTCACGGACCGGCGGCCCGGCGGGGCGAGCGAGGAGGAGAGGGCAGGCATCGGAACTCCGTGGTATGAGGTAGAATCGGAACCGTGGCTCCGGTTGGAACTATACGGAACGATGGTTCCGGTTGTCAAATCTTCGCGGCGCGGATCGGCCAATTGGCCACCGCGCTAGTGGCCAATTGGCCAGCTTGGAGCCCGCTGATGGCCGTCGAGGAGCCGCCCCGCAAGCTGCGCGCCGACGCTGCCCGCAACCGCGAGCGGGTGCTCGAGGCTGCGCGTGAGGTGTTCGCCGAGCACGGCGTCGGCGTGCCGATCGACGACGTGGCCCGCCGGGCAGGCCTCGGCGTCGGCACCGTCTACCGGCACTTCCCGACCAAGGAGCGCCTGTTCGAGGCGATCCTGGTCGACAGCATCGACCGAAGATGTCGGCGTCCGCGCGGGCCGCGATGGAGGCCGACGATCCCGGCCAGGCGTTCTTCGAGCTTCCTCTGGACTGGTGACGGGGCAGGGCGGCGACAACATGGCCCTGGCCGACGCGCTGGCCGACTCCGGGCACGACTTCCAGCAGGTCTCTCGCCTGCACAAGCAGGACTTCGAAGGCGGCGTTCGGGCACTGCTTCGCCGCGCCCAGGACGCCGGGGCGGTGCGCGCCGACGTCGAGCCGGGCGACGTCCTGATGTTGCTCGGCAGCGCCTGCCGGGCGGCCAGCACCGACGACGGCGCGCGCGAGCGCAGCCGCCGCCTGATCGGTGTCGTGGCCGACGGTCTTCGCGCCTGACGCGCACTAGGATGCCGGCAAGGGCCGCGCGCCCGGCGCCGGCCTGCCACCTTCCCCGTCCTTCAGGAGCACGACCCGATGTCCGAGCTGTGGGGCAACGAGACCCGTAAGGCGATCGACAACTTCCCGGTGTCCGGCCGGCCGATCCCCGTCGCGGTGGTGCGCTGGCTCGGCCGGATCAAGGCCGCTGCAGCGCGCGTGAACGCCGAGCTCGGGCTGCTCGACCGCGAGCTCGCCGAGCGGATCGCGAGCGGCGCGGACCAGGTCGCCGCCGGCAAGCACGACGATCAGTTCCCGATCGACGTCTTCCAGACGGGGTCGGGCACCTCGTCGAACATGAACGCCAACGAGGTGATCGCAAGCCTCGCCGGCGACGGTGCCCATCCGAACGACCACGTGAACATGGGCCAGTCGTCCAACGACGTGTTCCCGTCGGCCGTGCATCTGGCGGCGCTGGACGAGATCCAGAACCGGCTGCTGCCGGCGCTCGACCAGCTGCACTCGTCGCTTGCGGCGAAGTCCGAGGAGTTCCGCGACCACGTCAAGGCCGGCCGCACGCACCTGATGGACGCCGTCCCGGTGACGCTCGGCCAGGAGTTCGGCGGCTACGCGGCCCAGATCCAGCTCGGGCGTGAGCGGGTCGCCGGGACGCTGCCGCGGCTCGGCCAGATCCCGCTCGGCGGCACCGCGACGGGCACCGGCCTGAACACGCATCCCGAGTTCGCCGAGCGCGTCCGCCAGCGCCTGGCGGCCGATACCGGGCTGCCGATCGCCGCGCCGCTCGACCGCTTCGAGGCCCAGGCGAACCGAGACTCGCTGGTGGAGGCCTCCGGTGCGTTGAAGGTCGTGGCCGCGTCGATCACCAAGATCGCGAACGACCTGCGCTGGATGGGCTCCGGGCCGCGCGCCGGTCTCGGCGAGCTGTACCTGCCGGAGCTGCAGAAGGGCTCGTCGATCATGCCCGGCAAGGTCAATCCGGTCATCCCCGAGGTCTGCACCCAGGTCGCGGCCCAGGTCATCGGCAACGACACCGCGATCACGATCGGCGGGATGAGCGGCGCGTTCGAGCTGAACGTCTACATCCCGCTGCTGGCGCGCAACCTGCTCGAGTCGATCGGGCTGCTGACGGCGGCGGCGACGCTGCTGGCCGAGAAGTGCGTGGACGGTCTGAAGGCCAACGTCGAGCAGCTCGAGCGCCACGGCGAGAACACGCTGGCGATGGCCACCGCGCTGAACCCGTACATCGGCTACGACCGGGCGAGCGCGATCGTCAAGGAGGCGTCGTCCAGCGGCCGCTCGCTACGCGAGGTCGCGCGGGAGCACGGCGTCGAGGAGTCGGTGCTGGACGAGGCGCTCGACCTGCGGGCGATGGCCCGCGGCAACGAGGCCGCCCGGGCGTGACGCGCGATGTGGCCAATTGGCCGTCGCGCTGACGGCCAATTGGCCACGTTCGCCGTGCCGCGCCGGAGTGGGTCAGGAGGCGGGCGCCGGCCTCGTCGTCGGCTCGCAGCCGTGCGGGGCGGGCCGCGCCTGCCGCTGGCGCCGCTTGCGGGCGGCCGCATCCTCGCGGGCGCGCTCGCGGCGCTGGTGGTTCGTGGACGCGGTGACGCTCAGCTGGCGGAGGTGCTCGGAGAGGTCGGTGTGCATGGGCGGGTAGTGCATGGCAGGGGCCCTTTCGGGTCGGTGTCTGCCAACGAGTGTTGATCCGAACGGACATGTGCGCCAATACGTGATTCCTGGAACGTTCTGTGCGGAGCGCATACGACCGCGCCGCGGACTGGTGCGCTCGCCTCATTCGCGCGACGAGGCGTTTCCCGCCCGCCTCCTGCGGAAGCGACTAGGAAAGCGACCACGAGCGAGGAGGACTCCGATGGCTGGACGACTCGAAGGCAAGCGCATCGCGTTCCTGGCAACCGACGGCGTGGAGCAGGTCGAGCTGACCGAGCCCTGGAAGGCCGTCGAGCAGGAGGGCGGCACGCCGGAGCTGGTCTCGATCAAGAACGGCGAGATCCAGGGCATGAACCACATGGACAAGGGCGACACGTTCAAGGTCGACACGACGGCCGGCGAGGCGGACGCGTCGAGCTACGCCGGCCTGGTGCTGCCCGGCGGCGTGGCGAATCCCGACTTCCTGCGGAGCCGACGAGAACGCCGTCGCGGTTCGTGCACGACTTCTTCGAGCAGTCGAAGCCGGTCGCGGCGATCTGCCACGGCCCGTGGACGCTGGTCGAGGCCGACGTCGTGCGCGGCCGGACGGTGACGTCGTGGCCGTCGCTGCAGACCGACATCCGGAACGCCGGCGGCACCTGGGTCGATGAGCAGGTGCACGTCGACCAGGGCCTGGTGACGAGCCGAAAGCCGGACGACCTCCCGGCGTTCTGCGACAAGCTCGTCGAGGAGCTGTGCGAGGGCAAGCACGCCGGCCAGACGACCGGCGCCGGAGCTCGCTGAGCGCGAAAAGCGGCGATTGGCCAACGCGGAAAACGGCCAATTGGCCAGAACCGCGTGGCCAGCCGGCCAGTCCTGCGGGGCGCGGGCCGTCGAGCTCGCGCCCCGCGCGCTACAGCGAGACGGCGCTGATCTCGCCGGCGGCCGCGGCGCGCTGCTCGTCGGCGCGGTAGGACGAGCGCACCAGCGGCCCGGCGAACACCGACCCGAAGCCCATCGCCTCGCCCTCGGCGCGGAAGCGCCGGAACGTGTCGAGATCCACCCAGCGCGCGAGCGGCAGGTGCTTCTCGGTCGGCTGCAGGTACTGGCCGATCGTCACGACGTCGACGTCGAACGCCCGCAGGTCGCGCATCGTCTCGACGACCTCGTCGTCGCTCTCGCCCATCCCGACGATGATCCCGGACTTCGTCAGCAGCGGCTTTCCGGTCTCGGCCTCGTGCCCGAGCTCGCGCCAGCGCTCCTTGGCCCGCTGCAGCAGCCAGAGGGCCCGGTCGTAGTCGCCCTTCGGCCGCACCTTCGGCTGGATCCGGCGCACCGTCTCGATGTTGTGGTTGAAGACGTCCGGGCGCGACTCGAGCACGATCTCGAGCGCCTCGTCCTCGAACCCCAGGAAGTCCGGCGTGAGCAGCTCGATCGTGCAGTCGGGCAGCCGCCGGCGCAGCGCGCGGACGGTCTGGGCGAAGTGCTCGGCGCCGCGGTCGGGCAGGTCGTCGCGGTCGACCGACGTCACGACCACGTGCTCGAGTCCCATCCGGGCGGCCGCCGCGGCCAGCTTGCCGGGCTCGAGCGGGTCGAGCGCGTCCGGGCGGCCCGAGTTCACGGCGCAGTAGCGGCAGGCACGCGTGCACGTATCGCCCATGATCTGGAACGTTGCGGTGCCGCGGCCCCAGCACTCCCCGATGTTCGGGCAGCGGGCCTCCTCGCACACGGTGACCAGCCGCTCGCCGCGGATGATCTCGTCGAGCTCGTCGAAGCGCGAGTGCACCGACGGCAGCCGGACGCGCATCCAGGCCGGGCGGTCGTGAGCGATGGGGCTCCAGGGCATGTGGTGTCAGCCTTCCGTGGTCTCGACCAGCTCGAAGAGGTTGCCGTCGGGATCGATGAAGCCGGCGAAGCGTCCGGTCTCCGAGTCCTTGACCTGACCGAAGAGCTGGACGCCTCGGCCCGACCAGCCCGCCGATGAAGGTGTCGAAGTCGTCGGTCTCGATCCGCACCAGCACGCCCGCCTCCTCGAAGAAGTGGCGTCCGCGGGTGCGGGGCCTGAGCGCCACCCTCGATCCGCAGCTCGAGCCCGTCGCGCCGGGCCCAGAACCCGTCGTCGTCGCGGTCGATGGCCATCTCGAGCTGGCGCTCGTAGAACGAGCGCGACGCGTCGAGATCGGACGAGAAGACGGTGATGCCGCCGCGGATGCTCACGCCAGCTCTCCGACGGGGACGGCGTCCAGCTCGAGCTCGAAGACCTCCTGCAGGCGCTTGACGACGGCGTCGCGGGCCTCGACCAGCGAGACCGGCCGGCCCAGCTCCTGCGTGAGCGAGGTGAACTGCGTGCCCTGGAGCCCGCACGCGGCGAACTGGCCGAACGCCGCGAGATCCGGGTCGACGTTGAGCGCGAAGCCGTGCGTGACGATCCAGCGGTCGGCGCGGATTCCGAGGGACGCGAGCTTGCGCTCCCCGGCCCAGACGCCGACGTGCTCGGCGCCCTCTCGCGTCGTCGCCTCGACCCCGAGATCGCCGCAGGCGAGCACCAGGACGCGCTCCAGGTCGTGCACGTACCTGCGCAGGTCCTGGCCGTGCGCCCGCAGGTCGAGGATCGGGTAGCCGATGAGCTGGCCCGGGCCGTGGAACGTGGCGCGCCCGCCGCGCGGCGTCTGGACGACGTCCCAGCCGAGGGCCTCGTACCCCTCGGCGCCGAGCGGCAGCTCCGCAGCGACGTCCGTCGAGCGGCCGATCGTCAGCGTCGGCGGGTGCTCGAGCAGGATCACCGTGTCCGGGATCGCGCCCTGCGAGCGCGCCGCGGCCAGGTCCTGCTGCAGCGCCGTCGCCCGTTCGTAGGGGACCGGCTCGCCGAGCAGGTCGTAGAGGTAGGCGATCGGTCGATCGGTCACTCCTGCATTCTGCCCCATCCCCGGCGCCGCCCTTGACAGGGGCCCACCGCCTATAGATACTCGTTACCTATAGCGAGTATCTAGCGATGAAGTTCCCGATCCTGGCCCTCCTCGCGCGCCCCCGGCGCACGGCTACGAGCTCAAGCAGGCGCTCGAGCAGCACTTCGGCGGCGCCCTGCCGCCGCTCAACACCGGCCAGATCTACACCACGCTGCAGCGCCTGGAGCGCGACGGCCTGGTCGACGGCGATCGCGTGGCGCAGGACCGCCGGCCAACAAGCGCGTCTACCGCCTGACCGCCGGGGGCAGCGCGCGCGCTGCGCGAGTGGGTCGACCAGCCCGCGCCCGGCACGCGGCTGCGCGACGAGTTCTTCATGAAGCTGGTGCTCGCCGGGCGGGCGGGCGATCGCCGATCCCGCGGCCCTGATCGACCGCCAGCGCCGCGCGTACCTGCAGGCGCTGCGCGACCTCGACCGGCTGCCGGGGACGGCGACGCCGACGGCAGGCCGCCTGCTCATCGAGGGCGCGGCGCTGCACCTGGAGGCCGACCTGCAAGTGGCTCGCCCTGTGCGAGGAGCGACTGACCGCGGAGGTCACACCATGAGCAGGTCCTAGGCCCACGGGCTCGAGCGGATCTACGCACGGCGGCATCGAGGTGCGGCCCTGCGCGGCGTCGACCTCGGCGTCGGCCCGGGCGAGTTCGTCAGCGTCATGGGCCCGCGGGGTGCGGCAAGTCGACGCTGCTGCACCTGCTCGGCGGCCTCGACCGGCCGACCGGCGGCGAGATCGAGCTCGGCGGCGCGCCGGGTCGACCAGCTCGGCGAGACGGCTGGGCGCTGCTGCGCCGGCGCAGGTGGGCTTCGTCTTCCAGTTCTTCAACCTCATCGCGAACCTGACGATGGCCGACAACGTCGAGCTGCCCGCGCTCGTGCGCCGGTCTGTCGCCGCGCGAGGCCCGCGCGCCGGCGCGAGCTGCTCGACGACCTCGGCATCGCCGACCGCGGCCGGCTCCGTCCCCAGCGCGCTCTCCGGCGGCCAGCAGCAGCGCGTCGCCATGGCCCGCGCGCTCATCAACCGCCCGCGATGCTGCTGGCCGACGAGCCGACCGGCAACCTCGACAGCAACAGCGCGCGGGAGGTCCTGCCCTGCTGCGCGAGCACGACAGGGCCAGACGATCGTCCTGGTCACCCACGACGCGCGCGTGGCCAGCGCCGCCGATCGCGTGATCCACATGCGCGACGGGCTGATCTCCGAGCAGACGCTGCTGGGCGACCGCGAGCCGGGGGCGCTCGCGTCGCAGATGCTCGGCCTGGAGGCCTGGATGCTCGCCTGCTCGTCCGCACGACCCGGGCCGGCCTGCGCAGCCCCGCTGGCAGAGCTGCTCGCTGGCCTCATCGTGGCGGCGGCCGCGGCGACGATGGCGCTCGCGGTGGACGTGCGCCGGGCGCCGCGGATCCCTTCGACAGGGTCTGCGCCGCGACCCGCGGCCGACGTCCATGGTCGGCCGAGCCGTCCCGCGGCGCTGCGCCTCCGGCCCGGGCTCGTGAAGGCAGCCGATGGCCCGTTCCGCCTCCCTCGGCGCGCGTCCGCCCGGACGAACCAACCTCCTGCTGGGCGGCGGCGCTCGGCCGCCGCGCGTCGACCGCCCGATGCTGCCCAGCGGCCGCTCGCTGTCCGGCCGGGCGAGCGGTGGTCGAGCGGACTCGCGCGCAGCCGCGCGTCCGCTCGGCGACACGCCTGCCGTCCGCTGGATGACCGGCGCTCCGCGCCGACCACCTGGGATCGCGGTCCGTAGCCGGCGCGCGACCGCTCGTTGGGTGAGCCGGCGACGTTCGCCGCGCTGCCGCCCGGCGGAGATCCCATCGTCGGGCTGCTCCTGCCCGACCCCGCGAGCGGCCGTCGCCACCGTCGCGCCGGCTACGGGCCCGATCAGCCTCAGCGCCGACGACTGGGCGTACGAGTCGCCAGGAGGTCACCGACGACACGCGCTCGGCGGCGCTCGTGCTGGAGCGCGAGCCTCGCCGCCCTGCTGGCGGTCGGCTTCATCATCGCCAACGCGATCGGCGGGCGGATCCTCGCCTCGGCGCCGCGACATCGGCCTGCTCAAGGCGGCGGGCTTCACGCCGGGCGGGGTCGCGGCCCTGTTCGTGGTCGAGAACCTCGTGGTCGGCGGGAGCGGCGAGCATCGTCGGCGCGATCGGAATCGCGCTCAGCCCGCTCCTGCTGCAACCGACCGCCAGCCTGCTGGGCACCGCCACGCCGACGTCGCCGGTCACGGTGGTGGCGGAGCGTCCGGCGTCGTCGCCGTGGTCTGCCTGTTCACGGCGCTGCCGGCGTGGCGCGCGGGGCGGCTCGGCGTGCTCGGGCTCGCCCGGGGCGCACGAGCGTGAGCACCCAGCCGTCGCGCGCGGCGCGCGTCGCCGCGCCTTGCGTCTGCCGCCCGCCGTCGTGCTCGGCGTCAAGGACGCGTTCGCCAGCCGCTCGCGGGCGGCCATGACGATCGCCAGCCTCGCGCTGACCATGGGCGGTGATCGTGGCGCTGGGCACCGAGGCGACCTACCGGCGCGTCATCCGGACCCCTCGCTGCGCGCCAAGCCCTACGAGCTGATCGTCGATGCCAACGATGTCACCCGCGCCACGCGCGCCCTCCTCGGTGCACAGTCGGCCAGGGTGGCCGGGACCGCGACGGTGGCGGGGACCACGCGGTGCCGGGCAGCCCCGTCGATGTGGGCGCGCGCGGTCGGGGGCGACTACCGCGCGCCCTACGCGGTCCGCGACGGCCGGATGATCGCCGGCCCCGGCGAGGCCATCGTCGGGCGCGGCCTGCTCGACGCACTCGGCCTCCACGTGGGCGATCGCCTGCCGCTAGAGGCCGAGGGCGCGCGGCTGGACCTGCGCATCGTCGGTCGCTACGTCGAGCCCGACAACGACGGGCGCACGGCGATCTTCGACCCGCCGCTCTCCCGCCCCCTCGCCGCTTCGGGCCCTGCCGTCGCCATCCAGCTGCACCGCCGCGCCGACGCCCACCCGGTGCACGCCATCGTGCAGTCAACCCCGGGGGCGGTGGAGGCGTCGAGATGACCGAGGACGTCGTGTCCGAGCGCGGGAGCTGCCGCCGTGGTCTACAGGCTCGACGCGGTCCTGCTGCTGATCGGCCTGGTCAACCTGCTCACCACCCTGCTCCTCGGTCCGCGAGCGCGTCCGCGACTTCGGGATCTTCAAGTCGTCGGGCTCACCCCGCGCCAGGTGCGCGCCGCGGTGACCTCTGGCGCCAGCGTGCACGCGCTGCTGGCCGCGCTGGTCGGGATCCCCGTCGGCGCCGTGGTGTTCGACTGGGGCTGGCGATCGCGCTCAACCCGACCGACGGGCCCGACGTGATCACGAACCCGCCCTGGTGGTCGCTCGTGCTGCTCGCCCCCGTCGCCGTCGCGCTGGCCGCGCTCGCCAGCTGGTTGCCCGGCTCGCGCGGCCTCGCGCGTTGGCGGTCGCGGACGTGCTCCGCTACGAGTGAGCGAGCGTCTCCTGCGGCGTCGCCGGGCACCACGTCCTCGAAGCGGTCGACGTCTCGCAGCGCCGGGAACCACCACGACCACAGGCCCGCGATCCCGATCGACGCGATCCCGCCCAGGACGATCGCCGGGCGCGACGCCGACCAGGGCGGCGGCGACGCCCGACTCGAACGCGCCGAGCTCGTTCGACGCGCCGACGAACACCCGCTCCACGGCTGACACCCGGCCGCGCAGCGAGGGCGGGGTCAGGAGCGGCGTGAGCGTGCCGCGGATCAGGACCGAGATCATGTCCGCCCCGGCCAGGCCGGCGAGCGCCAGAAGACAGACGACGTAGGTGCGCGAGATGCCGAAGACCACGGTGAGCAGCACCGAAGGTCGCGACCGCCACCATGAGCGTCGGCCCGACGCGGCGGCGGATCGGCCGGGCGGCCAGCAGCACGCCGACGACGACCGCGCCGATGCCGGGCGCGGCGCGCAGCACCCCGTAGCCGCCGGAGCCGACGTGCAGGACGTCCTGGGCGAACGCCGGCAGGAGCGCCGTCGCGCCGCCGAACAGGACGGCCGCGAGGTCGAGCGAGATCGCCCCGAGCAGCGCGGGGTTCGCGATGATCAGCCGCACGCCGGCGAGGGCGTCGGTGAAGGTCGCGTCGGCCAGCTCGCCGTCGACGTGCGCCACCCCGATGTCCCGGCGCACGAACAGGACGAGCACCGCGGTCGTCGCCGTGAGCGCCGCTGCGACGATGTACGGCGCGGCGTTCCCGACGCTCTGCAGCAGGCCGCCGATCACCGGGCCGGTCACGCTCGAGCTCTGCCAGGTGAGCGAGGAGAGGGCGATGACCCGCGACAGCGAGGCGGCCGGCACCGCCGCGGCCATGAGCGGGTTGAAGGACGGGGAGGCGAACCCCTGGGCAGCGCCGCCGGCCGCAGCCAGGAGGTAGAGCGGCCAGGCCTGGGTGTCGCCGACCGCGGCGTCGATCGCGAAGCCGATCGCCACCGCCGTCCCGGCGATCGACGACAGCGCCACCACCAGACGGCGGTCGTAGCGATCGGACGCGTGCCCCGCCGGGATCGCCAGCAGCAACGCCGGGAAGAACTCGGCCAGGCCGATCAGCCCGAGCGTCAGGGTGTTGTGGGTACGCCCGTAGGCCTGCCAGCCGAGCGCCGTCTGCAGCGCCGTCCAGCCGAGGGTCTCCGTGAGCTGCGCGCCGAGCAGGAGGGCGACGGGACGGCTCGGCAGCCGCGACCCGCGAAGCTCCGCCCGACCTAATAGCGCTTGCCCACTCCCGGGCGGCCTCCTCCTCGGGCATCGCCAGCGCGACGTGCCGGGTCGGCGGGGAGTCCTCGGGGAGCGCCCGCGGCCCGAGCCAGTCGACCGGCTCCTCCACCACCGTGTTCTGCAGAGGCGCCCGACGCCCTCGACCTCGACCTCGACGACGTCGCCCGGCTCGACCGGTCGGGAGTGGGCCGGCGTGCCGGTGAGCAGCACGTCGCCGGGCTCGAGGGTGATCAGCCGGGCCACGTCCGCGATGAGGTAGGCGAACGGGAACAGGAGCTCGCGCGGTGTTCCCGTCCTGCACCAGGGTGCCGTTGACGTCGGTGCGCCGGGCGAGCCGGGTGGGGTCGACGGGTCTGCCCGCACGATCCCGGGGCCGAGCGGGCAGAAGCCGTCCTGGCCTTTGACCCGCAGCATCGAGCCGCGGTCGGCGTGCCGGAAGTCGTGCAGCCCGAAGTCGTTGGCCACCGTGTAGCCGAGCACGTGGGAGAGCGCGTCCTCGAGTGTGCACGAGGCGGGCGGGCGCCCGATCACGAGCGCCACCTCGCCCTCGTAGTTGAGGTACGCCGTGCCGGCCGGGCGCACCACGCGGCCCCCGGTGCGCGTTCAGGCAGGACGGCGGCTCAGGAAGTACGACGGCGCGTCCGGCGTGCTGGCCGCGTACTCGTCGATCCGGCTCGGGTAGTTGAGGTGGACCGCGATGATCTTCGACGGCCGCTCGCCAGCGGCGGCAGGTAGGTGGCGTCGGCGTCGGCGATGACCGCGCGCTCGCCGGGGCCGCTGGCGCCCTCCTCGAGCACGATGCCGTCGTCGCCGGCCTCGATGCCCCAGACGGCATCGCCGCTCGGGCCGCGCACCCGCACGGTGCCGGAGGGCCCTCGTGCGTCACGCCGTCACGAACTCTCCGCCCAGCTCGATCAGCTGCTCGCGCTCGATGCGGATCGCCTCGTCGTCGAAGCGGAAGTAGGTGCGCGGCGGGAGCGTGCCCCCGCGTTGGACGAGCGCACGTCGTCGGGCCACTGCCGCGGCTCGTGGTCGCGCCGCAGGAGCTCCATGTCGCAGAACAGCTCGACGAACGTGTGCTCCTCCGGCATGCGCACGTAGGCGAACAGGTTGCGCGCCATCGAGTGCCGGCCCGGGCCCCAGACGACCGCGCGGTCGTGCTGCGCCAGGTGGTCCAGCGCGGTGCGCATGGCCCCGACGTCGACGAGCTCGAGCGCCAGGTGGTGGAAGTGCGGCTCCGGCTTCTCGAGCGCCGCCCAGACGTGGTGGTCGGCGTCGACGTGCAGCCAGGCGGCGCCGTCGCCGATGCGGTCGGAGAGCCCGAAGCCGAGCAGGCGCGTGTAGAAGTCGACGAGGGCTCGACGCCTCGCAGAGCACGTTGACGTGGCCGACCTTGCGCGGGTGGTGGGGCGGTGCGCCGCCGCCGAGCCGTGCCTCGTACGGCCGTCGGTCGCCGGCCGGCGCGTGCTCGACCAGCTCCACCCCGTACCCCGCAGGGTCCATCAGGTGCAGCTGCCCCGGCCCGGCGCCGCCGCCGGTAGGTCGGGACGTCGTGGGCCGCGAGCCAGGCCTCGGCGTCGGCCAGCGTCAGGCCGGCTTCGAGCTCGTAGGCCGTGTGGTCGTGGCCGGGGCGGTCGGACTCGACGAGCTCGAGGCCGTAGTCCTCGTCGCTGCAGCGCAGCCGCGCCGTCCGGCGTGACATCGACCGGGGTCAGGCCGTACAGGTCGGCCCAGCGGGCGTCGCCTCGTCGGTGCGGCGGGTGCGCAGGGCCACGTGGTGCAGGCGCCGCACCCGCCGGGCGTGCCTCAGGCATCGGCGAAGCTCCCGTCGCGGTCGACCACGGTCTTGAGGTCGCAGAAGAAGTCGAACGAGTGGCGTCCGCCCTCGCGCCCGATCCCCGACTGCCGCGGCCCACCGAACGGCACCCGCAGGTCGCGCACGTAGAAGCAGTTGACCCACACCGTGCCGGCGACGAGCCGGGCCGCGACCCGCTCCGCCCGCGCGGCCGAGCGGGTGAAGACCGTGGCCGCGAGCCCGTACTCCGTCTCGTTGGCCAGCGCCACGGCCTCGTCCTCGCCGCTGAACGACTGCAGCGTCAGCACCGGCCCGAAGATCTCGTCGCGCAGGATCTCGGCGCCGGGCGGCGGCTCCACGAACAGCGTCGGGCGGAAGTAGCAGCCCGGCAGCTCGGGGTCGGCCGCGCCGCCCAGCGCCGGCTCGAGCCCGGCCGCGCGGGCCCGCTCCACGAACCCGGCCACGCGGTCGAGGTGGTCAGGGTGGATGAGCGGGCCGAACCGTGCCTCGTCGTCGAGCGGGCTGCCACGCTCGCAGCGCGCCGACGCGTCAGGAACGCGCTCGAGGAACGCGTCGAGCATCGAGCGCTCGACCAGCAGGCGCGTGCCCGCGAGGCAGACCTGGCCGGCGTTGTCGTACTGGCCGAGCGGTCTGCTCGACCGCCGCTCGAGGTCGGCGTCGGCGAAGACCACGAACGGCGACTTGCCGCCGAGCTCGAACGACACCGGCAGAGGTGCTCGGCGGCGGCGCGCATGATCGAGCGCGCCGTCGGCCGAGCCGGTGAACGAGATGCGGGCGATGCCGGGATGCGCGACCAGCGCGGCGCCGGCCTCCTCGCCGATCCCCTGCACCACGTTCAGCACGCCCGCCGGGAGGCCGGCCTCGTCGGCCAGGTCGGCCAGCAGCGAGCAGGTCAGCGGCGCCCACTCCGGCGGCTTGAGCACGACGGTGCAGCCCGCCGCGAGCGCCGGGCCGACCTTCCAGGTGGCCAGCATGAACGGCGCGTTCCAGGGCGTGATCAGCGCCGCACGCCCGAGGGCTCGTAGCGGACGCGGCTGGTCGCCGTGCCGTTGGCGTGCGGGTAGACCTCGTCGGCTCCGACGGTGCGGGCGGGCTCGGCGAAGAACGATGTTGTGGGCGCCGCGCCGGATCACGCGCTCCCGCATGCGCCTCGTGCGACGAGCCGTTGTCGTGCGCCTCGACGAGCGGCGATTCGGCCACGCGCCGCTCGATCGCCTCGGCGAGGGCATGAGCGGCTCGTGCCGGCCCGCCGGCCCGAGGTCGCGCCACGCCGGAAACGCCCGCCGCGCCGCCACGACCGCCTGCTCGACCTCCTCGCGCCCTCCCGCGGCGACGTCTGCGAGGTGCGTGCCGTCGACGGGCGAGCGATCGTCGAAGCGGCGGTCGGAGGCCACCCGGCGCCCGTCGATGTAGTGGTCGGGCGACACCGCGACGCCGGCGACCTCGACCCGGTCGGTCACGGCGGCCATTGGCGCGACGTACCTTACCGGCGGCCGCGTCAGGACCATTCAGAACCAGACGCGGGCGATCGCCGCGCGTCGCGTGGCGGCGGCGTCGTCGCCGGTGGCGCGCAGGATCGTCCAGGGCGCTCCGCGGCGGGCGTTGCTGTACAGGACGCTGCCGTCGGTGCAGGTGTAGTTGAGCCGGAGCCCGTTCAGCTCGGAGCTCGCGCCCTGGACGAACAGGCAGCGCGCACCCGTGCGCAGCTGGAGGCCCCAGGGGTGGCCGGTCGGCGCGCTGCGGGTCGTGTTCGGGCCGCGACGGCCGAGGACGTACAGCTTGATGGTCTCGCTGCCCCAGGGGCGGCGCAGGCAGAGCACGTAGGGGAGCCCGCCCGCCGGGTCGCTGAAGCACGGGTCGATGAGCAGGTTCCCGAACCCGCAGCGCCAGGCGTCGGCCCGGTCGGTGGCGTCCGAGCCGCCGGCGCAGCTCCGCTTGTAGGTCGCCGTGATCCGGAGCCCCGCGCGCGGCGCCCCGTGGTCGAACGGCCGTACGACGGTGACGATCGTGGACGAGGTGCCGGCGACGCCGGCCACCGCGCCTGGCCAGCGCGGTCGCGAGAACCCCCAGCATCGTTCGAGTCTACGCGCCGGAACGGGCCCTGCTGACCCGGCCCCGGCTAGTAGTCGTCCGCACCCCAGGACTCGAGGTGCTTCTTGACCAGCTGCATGAACTGGGCCGAGTACGCGCCGTCGATCAGGCGGTGGTCGTAGCTGATCGGCAGGTACATCATCGAGCGGATCGCGATCGAGTCTCCGCCGTACTCGTCGGTCACCACGACCGGCCGCTTGACGATGGCCTCGACGTCGATGATCGCCACCTGCGGCTGCGGGATGATCGGCGTGCCGATCAGCGCCCCGAAGACGCCGGGGTTGGTGATGGTGAACGTGCCGCCGCTCATCTCGTCCGGGGTCAGCTTCTTCGCGCGGGCCCGGTCGGCGAGGTCGATCAGCGAGCGGGTCAGGCCGAGCAGGTTCTTCTCCTCGGCGTGCCGGATGACCGGAACGACGAGGCCCTTGGAGTTGTCGATGGCGACCGCGATGCCGAGGTTGACGTAGTCGCGGGTGATGACCTTGTCGCCCCGAGCTCGCCGTTGATCCACGGCCAGTGCGGGATCGCCTCGATGACCGCCCGCATGATGAACGGCATGAACGAGAGCTTCACGCCGTAGGTCTTCTGGTAGTGCGGGTTGAGCTGCTTTCGCAGGTTGACCACGCCCGTCATGTCGACCTCGATGACCGACGTGACCTGCGCGCCGGTCTCGATCGAGTGGCGCATGTTGCGCGCGATGACCTTGCGGATCGTGGTCAGCGGCTCGGCGCTCTCGCCCGGGCCGAGCTCGCCGGCGGCCACGGCCGGTGCCGGCGCGGCCGGGCGGGCCGGCGCCGCCGGCGCGGCGGGCGGCGCAGGCGGCGGGGGCGGCCTGCGCCGCCGGTGCGGCCGGCTGGCCACCGGCCAGGAACTTCTCGACGTCCTTCTTGGTCACCCGGCCACCGCGGCCGGTGCCAGGGATCTGGCCGATGTCCAGCTTGTGCTCCGAGACCATGCGGGCGACGACCGGGGACATGAAGGTGCGCTGGTCGCCGCCGTTCTCGTGCACGCCGTTGGCCGGCTGCGCCTCGCCGTCCTTCGCCGGCGGGCCGTCGGCGAGCTGGTAGTCCTGGAAGTGCGGGCGGTCCTGCGACGGCTCGAGGCTCGCCGCGCTCGCCTGCGCCGCAGGCGAGGCCGTGTCGACGCCGGGCGCGTCGGCTGCTGCCGGCGCCTCCTGCGAGGTCGGCTGCTCGGTGAGCTGGCCATCGCCCGCCCCGCCGCCGCCCCCGGTGTCGATCACCGCGATCTTCGTCCCGACGGGGACGGTCTCGCCCTCGCCGACGAGCAGCTCCCGCACCACTCCCGTGGCGGGGGACGGCACCTCCGTGTCGACCTTGTCGGTCGAGATCTCGACGATCGTCTCGTCGGCGGAGATCGGGTCGCCGACCTGCTTGGCCCAGCGCGAGATGGTGCCCTCCGAGACGCTCACGCCCATCTGCGGCATGACCACGTCGACGGCGGTTCCGGTGCTCATCGGTCTCGTTCCTTCGCTTCGCTCAGTAGGTCTCGAGTTTCCGGGCGGCGGCGAGCACGTCGTCGACCTGGGGGATGAAGCGCTTCTCGAGCGGCGGCGAGAAGGGCACCGGCGTGTCCGGCGCGGCGAGCCGGGTGACCGGGCCGTCGAGCGCCTCGAACGCCTCCTCGGCAACGGTCGCCGCGATCTCGGCGCCGAAACCTGCCGTGCGCGTGTCCTCGTGCAGGACGAGCAGCTTCGAGGTCTTCTGCACCGACTGCAGCACCGCCTCCCGATCCCAGGGAGTGATGGTGCGCAGGTCGATGACCTCGAGCGACGAGCCGTCCTCCTGCTGCAGCTTCTCGGCCGCCTCGAGCGCCGTGTAGACCATCGCGCCCCAGGTGACGACGGTGAGGTCGTCGCCCTCGCGCGCGACGCGCGCCTTGCCGAACTCGACCGTCCAGTCGCCGTCGGCGACCTCGGCCTTGATCCGCCGGTAGAGGTGCTTGTGCTCGAAGTACAGCACCGGGTTCGGGTCGCGGATGGCCGACAGCAGAAGGCCCTTCGCGTCCTCGGGCGTCGACGGGCAGGCGATCTTCAGGCCCGGGATGTGGGCGAACGAGGACTCGGGGTTCTGGGAGTGGAACGGCCCGCCGGAGAAGCCGCCGCCCGACGGGCAGCGCACCACGAACGGCACCGGCGTGCCGACGCGGTAGTGCTGCTTGGCGGCGACGGTGACCAGGTGGTCCCAGGCGCAGGAGATGAAGTCCGCGAACTGCATCTCGGCGACGGGGCGCATGCCCATCATCGCGGCGCCCGTGCAGGCGCCGACGATGGCGGTCTCCGCGAGCGGGGCGTCGAGGACGCGCCACTCGCCGAACTCGGCCTGGAACCCCTGCGTGACCTTGAACGCGCCGCCGTACACGCCGACGTCCTCGCCGATCACGAAGACGCGCTCGTCGCGGCGCATCTCGTCGCGCAGGGCGTCCGAGATCGCCTGCAGATAGGTCTTGACGGCCACGCCGTTTCGTCCTCCGATGGTCGTTCGTCTCGCCCGGGATCGTTGCAAGCGATCCGCGATCCCGAGTCAGGCCGCTACTTGTGGTGCGGCGTGTCGAGCTCCTCGGGCTCCGCCCAGACGCCGTCGAGCGCCTCGTCGGGCTCGGGCAGGGGGCTCGCCTCGGCCCGCTTCATCGCCTCGTTCAGGGTGCGCTTCACGTCGACCTTGATCTCCTCGTCGCGCTCCTCGGTGAAGTCCTCGAGGTGCTCGCGGAGCCAGGTGTGGAAGCGCTCGATCGGATCGGATCGCAGCCAGGTCTCGTGCATCTCGCGCGGCACGTAGAAGGCGTCGTCGTGGACGGCGTGGCCCTCCATGCGCAGCGTCACGCACTCGAGCAGCGTCGGGCCGCCGCCGGCGCGGGCCTTCTCGATCGCCCGGCGCGCCTCGCGGTAGACCGCGAGCACGTCGGTGCCGTCGACCACGACGCCCTCGAAGCCGTAGCCCTGGGCCCGGTCGGCCAGGTGCGGCACCGCGAACTCGAGGTTCGTCGGCGTCGAGTAGGCGAACTGGTTGTTGTCGATCACGAAGACCATCGGGAGCCGGCGCACGCCGGCGAAGTTCATCGCCTCGTGGGCGTCGCCGCGCGCCGCGCCGCCGTCGCCGAGCCAGCCGAGCGCCACGCGCGGCTCGTTGCGCATCTTGAAGGCCAGGGCGCAGCCGGTCGCGACCGGGAGCATGGCCGGCAGGTGGGAGACCATCGCGATCATCCCGAGCCGGAAGTCGCCCATGTGGACGTTGCCGTCCTTGCCGTTCGTGAAGCCGTCCTTGCGGCCCATGTACTGGGCGAAGATCCGCCACGGCTCGGTGCCCCGGGCGATGTGGGCGCCCATGTCGCGCTGGGTCGCGCAGGCGACGTCGTTCGCGCCCATCGCGCTCGCCACGCCGACCGCCGCCGCCTCGTTGCCGCGTCCCGTGTAGAACGACCCCGGGATCTTGCCCTGGCGGTAGAGGATGTGACCCCGCTCCTCGATCCCGCGCGTGAGGAGCATGGTGCGGTACAGCTGGATGAGGTCCTCGCGGTCGAGTCCGACCTCGCGAAGCTCCTCGCGGCCGGTTACCGGACCGGCTTCTCGAGCGATCGCCATGGGCCGAGTCTACCAGGGGCATCCGGTCTGAACCTCCGAGGGAAACCCATTTGCCGATTGGTACGGTGACCCCGTGGAACCCGCCCCGGTCGAGCTGCTCGACGTCGTCAAGCACTACGGTGCGAGGCGGGCGCTGGACCACCTCGACCTGTCGCTTCGGCCCGGCGAGGTCTTCGGCTTCCTCGGCCCGAACGGTGCCGGCAAGACGACCGCGATGCGGCTCGCGCTGGGGCTTCTGCGCCCCGACGAGGGCAGCGTCCGGCTGCTCGGCGCGGATCCCTGGGGCGGCGTTGGCCGGCGCGCCGCGCTCGGGTACCTGCCGAGCGGTCCGCGCTTCTACGAGCGCATGCGCGGGCGGCAGCTGCTCGACCATCTCGGCGCGCTCGCCGGGCGGCCGTCGAGCCTGCGCGCGCACGTCTGCGACGCCCTCGAGCTGAGCCGCGTCGACCTCGATCGGCCGATCCGCCAGTACTCGCGCGGCATGCGTCAGAAGCTCGGGGTCGTCCAGGCGCTCCAGCACGACCCGGAGCTGCTCGTCCTCGACGAGCCGACGGAAGGTCTCGATCCGCTCGTGCAGGAGGCCTTCTTCGCCCTGCTGCGGGAGCGCCGCGACGCGGGCCGCACGGTCTTCTTCTCGTCACACGTGCTGAGCGAGGTCGAGGCGCTGTGCGAGCGCGTCGGAATGATCCGCGACGGGCGGATGGTCGCGATCCGCTCGCTGTCCGAGCTGAAGGCCGAGCTGCCGCGCGTCGTCCGCGTGACCTTCCTCGACGAGGACGCGGCCGCGTCCTTCGCGCTGGACGGCGCGGAGCGGCTGGACCTCGACGGGGCCCGGCTGACGCTGGCCTACACCGGCGATCCGAACGAGCTGGTGCGCCAGCTGGCGTGCGAGCGGCTGGTCGACCTGACGGTGCAGGACGCCGCGCTCGAGGACATCTTCCTGGCGTACTACCGCGACCGCGACGAGGATCCGCCGGCGAGCCGCCCGAAGGCGCGCTCGTGAGCGCAGCCGTGGCCCGCCGGGTGCTGTGGGAGCAGCGGGTGCGGCTGCCGCTGCTGTGGCTGTTCGCGCTCGCGTGGGGCGTGCTGATCGTGACCGTCTACGACATCACGCCGGCGCCGCAGCGCCAGCTCGGGCCAGAGCAGATCCAGTCGGCGCTGCGGATCCTGAACATCGACCCGCTCGCGGCCTGGGTGGGACTCGGGCAGAGCCATCCGCTGTTCCTGGCCGCGGCCGGCGTGTTCCTGGTCGGCGGCGGCGTGCGGGCGGTGGCGGGCGAGCTCGAGGCGGGCACGCTCGAGCTGACGCTGGCCCGGCCGCTGTCGCGCTCGCGCTACCTGCTCTCGCACGTCGCCGTGCTCGTGCCAGGCGCCCTGGTGTTCGCGGTGGCCTACGCCGGCGGGGCGCTCGCGTCGTTCGATCTGCTGTCGCCGACGCCTGGCCAATTGGCCGTCGGCCCGATGCTGAAGATGGCGGCGCTGACCGCGCTCCTGCTGCTGGCGATCGCCGGCTACTCGCTGCTCTGCTCCGCCCTGGCCAGCGATCGCGGCCGCGCGCTGAGCTTCGCGCTCGGCATCACGATCGCGATGTACGCCTGGAGCTTCCTGGCTCCGCTGGCCGCCGCGCTGAAGCCGTTCGCCCGCATCTCGCTCTGGTGGTGGTACTCGCCGAGCCGGGTCGTCGAAGGCGGCTCGTTCCCGTTCGGCGACGCGGCCGTGCTCGCGTTGGTGGCCGTCTCGACCACCGTCGCCGCCTTCGTCGTCTTCCTCCGTCGCGACCTCGCGTGAGCGGCCAATTGGCCACGTCGAAAACGGCCAATTGGCCACGTGCCGCCGGTGCGCCGATCGGCGAGGGGGGCGTGGTGCTGCCCGACGGGACGCTGGAGATGGGTGATCGGCGGCTCACGCTTCGCGTCGAGGGCGCGTTCGAGCTCGTGCAGCGCTACCTCGCGGGCACGCCGCTGTTCGAGACGGTCATCGCAAGCGAGCACGGGTCGACGGGGATCACCGACCTCGTGTGGGATGGCGAGCCGAGGCGGCTCGTCCAGCGCTACACCGGTGCGGCCCGCTTCGCGCTCGACGGCGCCGAGGACGACCCGGCGCTGCGGACGGCGGCGTTGCGCTCCTGGTGGGAGCGCCTGCCGGCGGCTGACGGGCCACATCGTGATCTGCGCGCGCTGTCCATCGCGCTCACCGCCGCGTGCGGAGCCGCGCCCGGCGCGGCGCGCGATCCGTCGGACGTCGACGACCTCGGGCTCTGGCGGCTCGCGGACGGCAGCGTCGATCTCGCCGCCCACGCGGGGTTCGCCGCCGGCTGACCGGCCGATCCGCCGGGAGTTGCCTATCCTGCAGGGATGCGATCCACCGTCGAGCTCGGTGATGCCTGCGCCTTCTGCACGACCTGCGGCTGGGGGCGGCGCTACATGCTCCCCGATCCGACCGGCGTCCCCGAGACCTGCCCGGACTGCGGCGGCGCGGTGCTCGTCCACTGCCCCGAGTGCGGGGAGTCGATCCGCTCGCTGATGGCGCTCACCTGTGCCGGCTGCGGACACGAGCTGCGCGACGCCGAGCTGTTCGGACGCCCGATCCGGCGAAAGCCCGAGCGCCACGCGCTCGTCGCGCCGCAGTGTGCCGGCGAGGTCGCCGAGGCGCTCGCCCAGGCCGAGTAGCGACAGGTCGACCGCCGCCGTCTCGGCACGGTTCGACGTGCGAGCTCCTAGAAGAGGCGCTCGCCCTGCGGCCGGATCTCCGAGAAGTGGATCACCGTGACGGTGTCGTCGTCGGTGACGTCGCGGTTGTAGAGCTGGCCGAGGAAGGCGATGAACTCGTCGATCGTCCGGATCTCGGGGTTGTCGTGCTGGATCTCCCGCGGCGAGCACTCGGCCAGCCGCTTGACCTCGAGCTTGTCGATGACGGCGTTGAAGATGTGCTCGCGCAGGCCGAAGCGCTGCCCGATGAGGACGCTCACCACCATGCCTTTGCGGTACTTGCCGGACTTGTCTCCGAGGCGGATGGTGACCGTCTTTCGCCGGTGGCGCAGCTGATCTGCAACCAGC
Organism: uncultured Actinomycetes bacterium; assembly: GCA_963794695.1. Taxonomy (GTDB): domain Bacteria; phylum Actinomycetota; class Thermoleophilia; order Gaiellales; family JALYLC01; genus CAWCFJ01. Next base: position 639,577 of record CAWCFJ010000003.1, read on the forward strand.
GGCGAGTAGAAGTTGAGGGCGTACAACGCTCCTCCGGTCGGTCGGGGCACGGACGCACGGATGCTACACGGCTGCAGTCGCGACTCGCGGGTCGCGAGGCGACTTCCTGAGCCGCGGGCGCGCCCTGCTCGTCAAGACTGCGACGGATGAACGCCGTCGCGACGACCCGGCCGAGCGACCGCCAGATCGTGGCGCTGGCGCTGCCGGCGCTCGGCGCCCTGATCGCCGAGCCGTTGTACGTCCTCGGCGACACGGCGATCGTCGGGCACCTCGGCACGCTGTCGCTGGCCGGCCTGGCGCTCGGCGGCCTGCTGCTGTCGGAGGTGTTCGGCTTCTGCACGTTCCTCGAGTACGGGACGACCGCCCGCGCGGCGCGCCTGTACGGGGCGGGCCGTCACGCCGACGCGCTCGACGTCGGGGTGCAGGCGAGCTGGCTGGCGCTCGGCGTTGGCATCGTCCTGCTGGTGGTGCTGCAGCTGCTTGCGAGCCCGGCGCTGACGCTGCTCGCCGGCGGCGAGACCGACGCCCGCGAGCAGGCGCTCCTGTGGATGCGGATCGCGTCGTGCGGCGCGCCGTTCGTGCTGCTGACCGCCGCCGCCCAGGGCTGGCTGCGCGCCTTTCAGGACACCCGCACGCCGCTCTACGTGATCGGCGCCGCGAACCTCCTCAGCATCGCCATCAGCCTGGTGCTGATCCGCGGCTTCGGGATGGGCATCGAGGGGTCGGCGATCGCGAACGTCGTCGCCCAGACGGCGTCTGGCGTGACCTTCGTCGTCCTGCTGGTGCGCAAGCGCGCGCCGCTCGCGCCGGCCTGGGCGCGGATGCGCATGCAGCTCGGCGCGGCACGTGACGTCTCCCTGCGGACGGTCGCGTTCTTCGTCGCGTTCACCGTGGCCACCGGCGTTGCCGCGCGGATGGGGAACGCCGAGGTCGGCGCGCACCAGATCGGCTTCCAGATCTGGATCCTGATCGCCCTCGTGCTCGACGCGACCGCGATCGCCGCCCAGGCGTTGGTCGGCGGCCTGCTCGGCGCGGGCGCCACGGGCCCGGCCGTGGAGCTCGCTCGCCGGCTGGTGGGGGCTGGCGCGCTCCTCGGCGTCGGCTTCCTTCTGATCCTGCTCCTCGGCCGCGATCTGTTGCCGCGACTGTTCACCAGCGATCCGGCGGTTCAGCAGCAGTGCTCGGTGCTCTGGCCCTGGCTGGTCGCGATGATGATCCCGAACGGCGTCCTCTTCGCGCTCGACGGCGTGTTCTTCGGGGCCGGCGACCTGCGCTTCCTGCGCAACGTCACGATCGCCGCGTCGCTCTTCGGCTACCTGCCCCTGACCCTGCTGACCTGGCACCTCGGATGGGGCCTCGGCGGGATCTGGGCTGGCCTCACGGCCTTCGTCTGGGTGCGGCTGCTGCCCGCGCTGGTTCGCTGGCGATCCGGCAGCTGGGTGGTCGGCGGCATCGAGCTCGTCGACGACTCGCGCTAGGCGCGAAAAGCGGCCAATTGGCCATTGGCCAATTGGCCGGAGTGGCCAAATGGCCGCTTTCAGTCCTCCGGCGGCGACCAGATGTAGGGCGTCGTGGTCGTCACCGCGACGAACCCGAGCCGCTCGAGGATCGGGCGGCTGTCGTCGGACGCGTCGACCTGCAGGAACCGACACCCCCGCGCCTGCGCGAGCTGGGCCCGCGCGGCCACGATCGCCCGGTAGATGCCCCGACCGCGGAACGCCGGCAACGTGCCGCCGCCCCACAGCGTCGCGAACTCGGTGCTCTTCGGGAACCGAACCCACGCGGCGCACACGACGGCGCCGCCGGACTCGGCCACGAACACGGTGATCGAATCGGGGTCGGCCTCGCGCTCGCCCGCCAGCGAGTCCGCGAGCCAGTTCCGGTCGTCCCCCCAGATCGCCTCCTCCATCGCGGCGATGCGCGTGAAGTCGGCCCGCTCGGTCACCTGGCGGAGGGTCACGCCGGCCGGTAGCTCGGGCTCGTGGGCGATGGTCTCGACGGGCGCGATGACCACCGTCTCCTGCTCCTCGGGCTCGAAGCCGGCTGCCTCGAGTCGGGCGGCGAGGTCGGCGGGCTTGTCGTGGCCGTGCAGCTTCCACTCGAACCACTCGCCACGCGCCCGGAAGAACTCGACCTGGCGTGAGATCAGCCCGTCCAGCGCCTCCCCTTCGAGCCCGCCGAGATCCTGGTAGCCGATTCCGCCGCTCCCGCCCGGGTAGCCCGTCGTCCGCAGGAGCGGTCCGTCCCACTCGACCGCGATCCCGGTCGGCAAGGGGTCCTCGACGTACGTCCGCAGCTGCTCGTCGTAGGCCGCGAGCAGCGCCTGGGAATCCAGCGGTGCAGCCACGGCGCGAGTCTACCGTGGTCTCGCTTGGCACTCAGAGTGCGAGAGTGCCAACGCTCGCGGTTGACTCCAATCGGCGGACCGATATCATGCCCGTTGGCACTTCGAGAGCGAGAGTGCCAAGACACGAGAGCAACCGTCAGCGGAGGCACGAAGTATGGATCTGAAGCCCTTGGGCGATCGCCTTATCGTCGAGATTCTCGAGGAGGAAGAGGTCACGGCGAGCGGCATCGTGCTCCCGGATACGGCGAAGGAGAAGCCGCAGCGCGGCAAGGTCCTGGCAGTCGGCAGCGGCCGCTACGAGGACGGCAAGCTGGTCCCGCTCGATGTCGCCGTCGGGGACGAGATCATCTACTCGAAGTACGGCGGGACCGAGGTCAAGGTCGGTGGCGAGGAGTACCTGATCCTCCGCGAGTCCGACGTCCTCGCGAAGTTCGAGAAGGTCCCGGCGAGCGTCTGAGCCCCGGCTCACGACCGCCGTTCCGCCACAGAAGGAGACACGCAAGATATGGCTCACAAGGAGCTGAAGTTCAACGAGGACGCCCGTCGCGCACTGCTTCGCGGCGTCGACACCCTCGCCGACGCCGTCAAGGTCACGCTTGGCCCGAAGGGTCGCTACGTGGTGCTGGACAAGAAGTTCGGTGCTCCGACGATCACGAACGACGGCGTCACCATTGCCCGCGAGATCGAGGTCGAGGACGTCTTCGAGAACCAGGGCGCGCAGCTGGTCCGCGAGGTCGCCACGGCGACCAACGACGTCGCCGGTGACGGCACGACGACCGCGACCGTTCTCGCCCAGGCGATCGTGCACGAGGGCCTGAAGAACGTCTCGGCCGGCGCGAACCCGATGGCGCTCAAGCGCGGCATCGAGAAGGCCGTCGAGAACGTCGTGGCCGACATCAAGTCGCAGTCGAAGGAGATCTCGGGCAAGGAGGACATCGCCCGGGTCGCCACCATCTCGGCGCGCGACCGCGAGATCGGTGACGCCATCGCCGACGCCATCGAGAAGGTCGGCAAGGACGGCGTGGTGAACGTCGAGGAGGGCCAGACGTTCGGCCTGGAGCTCGAGTTCACCGAGGGCATGCAGTTCGACAAGGGCTACCTGTCGCCGTACATGATCACGGACTCCGAGCGCATGGAGGCGGTGCTCGACGATCCGTACATCCTGATCGCCAACCAGAAGATCGGTGCGGTCAAGGACATCCTGCCGGTGCTCGAGGGTGTCATCCAGGCTGGCCGGCCGCTGCTGATCGTGGCCGAGGACGTCGAGGGCGAGTCGCTGGCGACGATCGTGGTCAACAAGCTGCGCGGCACCTTCCAGGCGGTCGCGGTGAAGGCGCCGGGCTTCGGCGACCGCCGCAAGCGGATGCTGGAGGACATCGCCATCCTGTCGGGCGGCGAGGTGATCACCGAGGAGATGGGTCTGAAGCTGGAGAACACCCAGCTGTCGCAGCTCGGCCGGGCCCGCCGGGTGATCGTGGACAAGGACTCGACGACGATCATCGACGGTGCCGGTGAGAGCGATCAGATCAAGTCGCGGATCAAGCAGATCAAGTCGGAGATCGAGTCCACGGACTCCGACTTCGACCGTGAGAAGCTGCAGGAGCGGCTGGCGAAGCTCGCCGGTGGCGTGGCCGTGATCAAGGTCGGCGCGGCTACCGAGACCGAGATGAAGGAGAAGAAGCACCGCGTCGAGGACGCCGTCCAGGCGACCCGGGCGGCGCTCGAGGAGGGCATCGTGCCCGGCGGCGGCGTGGCGCTGTTGATCGCCGCCAAGGCGATCGACGTGTCCGACTACGAGGGCGACGAGGCCACCGGCGCGCGGATCATCAAGCGCGCGCTCGAGGAGCCCCTGCGCCAGCTGGCCCAGAACGCCGGCCTCGAGGGCTCGGTCATCGTCAACGAGGTGCGCAACGCGAAGACCGGCCACGGTCTGAACGTCGACACCGGCGAGACGGTCGACCTGGTCGCCGCGGGCATCATCGACCCGGCGATGGTCACGCGCTCGGCGCTGCAGAACGCGGCGTCGATCGCCAAGAACATCATCACGACCGAGGCGGTCGTGGCCGAGGTGCCCGAGAAGGCCGGCGCCGGCGGTGGCATGCCCGGTGGCGGCATGCCGGACATGATGTAAGCACGGCCTCGAGCCGATCGTACGACGAGCGGAGGGCCGCGCCTGGTGCGCGGCCCTCCGCCGTTCTCGCGTGATTCCTCGATCGGGCGGTACAGAGAAGGCATCTCCGAGCCGAAAACGAAGGGACGGTGCCTCACCACGACCCGCACTCCCCTGGTCCCGACCGCGCGTCCACACGCGACGTCGAGACCATCCTCGGCCTCGCGAGCATGCTCGAGGCGACCGGCCTCGCGCTCGACTCGGCCGATGTGCCGGGCGCGCTCGAGGCGATCGCCCGGACGATGGGCGAGGTGCTCGAGCTCGGCGTCGTGGTCGTCAACATCTACCGGCCCGAGTGGGACGACTTCGCGGTGACGACCGTGCACGGGCCGCCCGAGGCGCGGGCCGCGCTGCTCGGCGCGACCTATCCGCGAGAGACCTGGGCGCCGCTGCTCGACGAGCGCTTCCTGCACCGCGGGGCGTACGTCATCCATGCGGGCTCGTTCGACTGGTCGAGCGACATCGGCGACCGCTACGTGCCCGCGGCGCGAGCCACCGAGGACGAGACCGAGTGGCAGCCCGAGGACGAGGTGTTCATTCCGTTCTGGGACGCGCACGGCGCGCTGCTCGGGGTGTTCTCGATCGGCGAGCCGGCGTCGGGCCTGCGGCTGACCGACTCCGAGCTCGACATGCTCGTGGCCGTCGCCTCGCTGGCGGCGCGCTCGGTGCAGGGAGCCCAGCAGGCCGCCGCCGCGGCCGGTCACCGGCGGATGCTCGAGCAGCTCCTGCGGGTGTCGTCGACGCTGGCCGTGGCCTCCTCGGCGGAGGCCGTGCTGCGCGCCGTGACCGACGGGATCGTCGCCGCCCTGCGCTTCGAGCGGGTCGCGGTGCTGCTGCCCGACGCGGACGGGCTGCTCGTGCCGCGCGCGGCGACCGGCTGGGCGCTCGACGACCCGGGGATCCGGCTCGGCGTCGACCTCGAGGCCACGACCCCGGTGTTCGATCCCGCGTTCGAGGTCGAGGGCTGCTACCTGCTGTCGCTCGAGGATGCCCTGGCGCGGGTGTCGCTCGACGGCACGACCTACCACTCGGTGCGCAACGGCCGCGGCCCGCGCGCCTGGAACCGGCACTGGCTGGTCGTCCCGCTGGTCGGCGCCGACGGGTCGCCGGTCGGGCTCATCTGGGTGGATGAGCCGAACGACCGGCTGCTGCCGAGCCGGGAACGTCTGCAGGCGCTGCGGCTGTTCGCCGACCAGGCAACGCTGGCGCTCGGCGCGGCGACGGCGTTCGAGCAGCTGCGCCACCTGGCCGAGCGCGACCCGCTCACGCACCTGCTCAACCGGCGCGCATTCCACGCCCGGCTGCACGCGGTGACCCTGCGCCGCCCGGCGGACGCCGGCCCGCTGTCGGTGGTGTTCTGCGATCTCGACCAGTTCAAGCAGCTGAACGACGAGCACGGCCACGCCGCCGGCGACCAGGCGCTCGAGGCGTTCGCCGACGCCCTGCGGCGGTCGGTGCGCTCCTCCGAGGAGGCGTTCCGGATCGGCGGCGACGAGTTCGCGCTGGTGCTCGACCGCTGCAGCCCGCGCGAGGCGCAGGGCGTCGTCGCCCGGGTGCGGGCACGCCTCGCCGGGCTGCACGTGACGGGCGGGCCGCTGCACGCGAGCTTCGGCGTGGCGTCCCTGACGCCCGCGGACGCCGACATCGGCGCCGACGCGCTGCTCCGCCGCGCCGACGCGGCGATGTACGAGGCGAAGCGCGCCAGCCGCCGGCCGCACGCGGCCTAGCCCGTAGGCTGCCCGGCGTGCCGGGCCAGCTTCTCGGAAACCCGAACTGCGGCTGGATCCGCGGCATCTGGCGCGAGGACGGCCACGTGCGCAAGGTGCTGGTGCCCGGGAAAGCCGGACGCGCCCGCGCACTGGGCGGCGTCAACGGATCCGCAGGCGTGGAGCTACTGGCGGCGGGAGGAGCTCGTCTACACGAGCGGGCTGCCGGCGCGGCTCGGGCTGGACGCGCCGGCGCTGCTCGGCGTCGAGCGACACGGCGAGGAGGTGCACCTGCTGCTCGAGGACGTCGAGGGCCGGACGGGCGCCGACCTGCGCTTCGACGAGCTCGTCGAAGCGGCCCGCATCCTGGGCCGGTCGCAGGGCGCGGTGGTCGCGGAAACGGCCAATTGGCCATCTGGCCATTGGCCGCGCATCGCCCGAAGCCCTGGCTGAGCAGCGGATTCCTGCGCGACTACCCGGCGAGCAAGCCGGCCAATTGGCCACTTCTGGACGACGATGAGGCCTGGGCACACCCGCTCGTGCGCGAGCACCTGGCACCCGCGGTGCGCGTCGAGGCGCTGCGGGAGCGGCGCGCGTACGAGGAGCTGCACGCCCTCCACCGGCGGCTGCCGCGGACGGTCTGTCACCTCGACGTCTGGCCGCACAACCTGATCGCGCGGCCAGATGGCCACATCGCCTTCGTCGACTGGTCGTTCTGCGGCGACGGCGCGATCGGCGAGGACGTCGGCAACCTCGTGCCGGACAGCGTGTTCGACCGGCTGTTCCCGCACGAGCGGCTCGGCGAGCTCGACGAGGCGGCCACCGCCGCCTACCTCGATGGCCTGCGCGACGGCGGATTCGGCGGCGATGAGCGCCTCGTCCGGCTCGGGATCTGCCTCGGCGGCCTCCTCAAGTACGACTGGCTCGTCCCGCTCACCTTGCAGGACGCGACGTCCGGGCGCCTTTCGGGACTACGGCTCGGGCTCCGGCGTCGAGGCGCACGCATTCATGGCCGCGCGAGGCGCGGGCCTGAACCTGGTCGCCCGCTGGGCTGCCGAGGCCCGCGAGCTCGCCGTGGCGCTCGGCTTCTAGCGTTCCTGGACGAGCACGCGGAAGCTCTCACCGGCCGAGCCCTCCCCGGCCAGCGCTTGCAGCCAGAGCCGTTCCTCGCTCCCGGGCGGTGCCGCCGCGGTCTCGGCCAGAGCGCCGTGGTGGCGAAGCCAGGCGGCCTGGCTCTCGTCCAGCACCGTCCGCAGCCCGGCGGCCTCTCCGGCGGCGCGGATCGCCCCGAAGTCGACGTCGCACGTCAGGTCCTGGACGCCGGGCTGCGCGAGCGGGTCGCCGCCCGGCTGGCCGGCGAGGTAGGTGCGAAGCCGCGGCACCGGACGCAGGTAGCGCTGCGGCCCGGCCTCGCCGTAGTCGAAGACGAACAGCCGGCCCCGCTCGAGCTTCGCGGCCAATTGGCCATGCAGGTCGGCCTGCGCCGGCGCGACCGCCAGCTCCTGACCGGCTCGCGGCTCGACGCCGGCGGCCTCGATCAGCGCGATCAGCTCGGGGCCCGCGTCCGGGCCGTCCTCCAGCCGGAGTCGTCGATCGGGCCCCACGGACACCCGCAGCTCCTTCGGCCAGCGGACGAGCTCGCACGGGCAGGCGTCGTGCAGCTCGTTCGTCACGATCGCGCCGGTGACGGGCTCGAGCTCGTCGAGAACGGCCAATTGGCCATCCGGCACCGCGGCCGCCGCCTGCTCGAGCATCCCGGGGGCCCGGTCGCAGAGCACGATCCGCAGCTCGAGATCGGCCAGCGCCTCGCGCAGCGCGTGCCGCCAGCACGCCGTTCCCGGGGCCGACCTCGACCAGCGTGAACGGCGCCGGCCGGCCGAGCGCGTCGTGCAGCGTTCGCAGCTCGTGCGCCAGCGCCCGGGCGAACAGCGGCAGCGCCACCGGCGCCGTCGTGAACGCCCCGCCCGGCCCGATCCGCGCCCCCCGCGCGTAGAACCCGTCGGCCGGGTCGTACAGCGCTGCCTCCATGAACGCCGAGAACCGGATCGGCCCCTCTCGCGCGATCCGCTCCCGCAGCCGCTCGGCGAGCGCGTTCAGGGCGTGAACGTGCGCAGCCCGTAGGCCACGAACACGAGCGTGGCCATCAGGCACGGGAACAGGATCTTGATCGCCGTGTCGACCCCCTCACGCCGGCCGGCGATCGCGAGCGCCCAGAACAGCGGGAACCCCATCATCCCGTAGCGGCCCGCCGACAGGAGCGTGCCGGCCAGGAACGGCAGCGCGACCACGCCGGTGGCGAAGATCGAGTACTCGACCGGCACCCGCGAGCGCTTGCGCCAGATGATCACCAGCAGCCACAGCCAGAGCAGCGCGAAGCCGACGTGGATCGCGTAGCGGAACGTGTGCTCGGTCAGGATCTGGTTCTGGATCGTGTTCCAGAGCAGCGCCGGCGGGAACGCCGCGCCGCGCCCCCAGCCGCGCGACTCGGCGTGCACCGTCGCGAGCGGGTCGCCGGTTCTCCACCACAGGTAGAGCTCGAAGCCGACCTCGGCCGCGGGCAGCAGCACCGCCGGCCAGGCGTAGCGGACGAAGCGCCACGAGAACAGCTTCTTGTCGGCGTCCACGAACGCTCGCCAGACGATCGCCGGCGCCAGCATGATCCCGACCGGACGTGACAGCACGCAGAGCGCCCCGGCGACGCCGGCCAGCACCCGCCGATGCCGCTCCAGCAAGCAGGAACGTCGCGACCGCCAGCACCAGGAACAGGCTCTCGGCGTAGACCGCCGAGAAGATGAACGCGAGCGGCGAGATCGACAGGTAGAGGATCGCCCGCCGCGCCACCTGCAGCCCGAGCAGGTCGAACGTCAGGCGGTACAGCATGCACAGCGCCAGCGCGAAGAACAGCGTCGAGAGGATCGCGCCGAGCCAGCCGAGGTCGATGAACGGGAAGGCCTTGTGGGCCACCTTCAGGACGACCGGGTAGAGCGGGAAGAACGCCGGCGTGTTGCCGTGCATCAGCGTCGGCTCGTAGCCGTGCAGCGCGATCTCGCGGTACCAGATCCCGTCCCACGCGCCGAGGTCGCGGAAGAACGTGCCCGCGGTCGGCCCGGCGTTGTGGCCGCGCGTGACCCAGGCCTCCATCGCGAACAGGAACGCCGTCACGATCCGCGACAGCGCGAACACCATCAGCGGGTAGCGGTACGTCGCGTAGGTGCGCCGGGTCCGCGGCAGGAAGCGGAACTCGCCCGGCGCCGGCTGGCGGCGTGGCGACGCTCGGCGCTCCGGGCTCGGGCGCGACGGAACCGGGTTCGGCGGTGGTGCTCAGCCCGGGTCTCCGCACTCCCCGCCGGATCGCGCTCAGGCGACCGGCTTGCGGGCCACGATCGTGAAGATGTCCCCGAGGTTGACGCCGACCTTGCGCGAGCCGAGACCGGCAGTCCGGGTGACCGCGTCGGCCGCCCTGTAGGCGAGGCCGCTGTAGGGCTCGAGCCGCGACACCAGGTACGAGACGCGCACCACGCGGCGGTGGGAGCGCACGTCGGCGATCTCGAAGCCCTCGCGGCGCAGCATCTCGGCGAGCGTCCGGCGCGAGAAGTAGACGAGGTGCATCTGCATGTACCACGGCCAGCGCCGCCCGGCGAGCCGGGGGAAGAGCGCGTCGACGTCCATCGTCGAGATCGCCAGGATCCCGCCGGGCCGAAGCGCCTGACGGATGGCCCGCAGGTCGGAGGCCGGGTCGGGCAGGTGCTCGATGACGTCCCAGATGGTGACCGCGTCGTAGTGCGTGGCGGGCACCGGCGCGTCCTCGACGGCGCCGTTGTGCACCTGGCCGGCGATGCGGTCGCGGGCGATCTGGGCGGCCCACCGCGACGGCTCGACGCCGCTCACCTCGAACCCGCCTTGCTCGGCGAGCTCGAGGAACGTCCCGATGTGACAGCCGACGTCCAGCAGCCGGCCTCGCGGCATGAACCGCTGCACGTGCTGCAGGCTCTCGGAGAAGGTCGCGACGCGACCCTCCTCCTCCTCGAGGTAGCGCACGTCCTCGACCTGCCCGTACGCGTCCTGCACCTTCTGGTGGTGCGGGCGCGGGTTCACGTAGACGAGGCCGCAGCTGCGGCACTCGACGATGCGACCGAAGTCGCCGAAGGCCTTGCTGGTCGACGTGTAGTGCGTCTGCGGATCCAGCGGGCCGCTCAGGGTGGCGTCGAAACGGACGCGGTAGTCGTCGGCGTTGCACAGCGGGCAGCGCACGTGGACGTCGTGCAACGTCGCCGCGCGTGTCCGCTCCACCGTCGCGACCTTGGGCGCCGCCTGCGAGGTGAACTCCGGCATGAGCGGGGACTCTACCGAACCTTCACGGGTCGTCCGCGCGCTGACGCCAGTGGGGGCGGGTAGACCCGCGAGAACGGCTCGCGCCGGAACAGGCGGCCGACGCCGACGTAGACCGCCCCGGCCAGGGCGGCGCCGATCAGGGCGTCGGAGACGTAGTGCTCGCCGAAGTACACGATCGCGAACCACATGAACATCGCGTACGGGAGCACGAACCAGCCGCGCCGGCCGAACCAGGCGACGCAGAACAACACCACGAGCAGGGCGTACGCGGCGTGCAGCGACGGCACCGCGGCAGCCTCGTTGCGCAGGATCTGCTGGTCGATCCAGGAGTGCGACGAGGCCACGACCTGCGTCGCCTGCCCGGCCGAGACGTTGTCGATCCGGGTCAGGTGCGGGATCCAGCCGTCGCGCGCCGCCATCCACGGCGGAGCCGCCGGCCACAGCGCGAAGCCGACGACGCCGACGTACGACACGATCAGGAGCGTGCTGACGAGGCGGTAGTACAGCGTGCGGTTGCGGAGCCAGATGAGGAACAGGAGCGTCGGCGGCACGATGAAGTGCAGCCGGATCAGCAGCGAGAGCAGCGCCTCCCACCACGACAGGTGCCCGTCCCAGAGGTGCTGCTGCAGCCAGATCGTTGGCACCGCTCCGCCGAACAGGAGCTTGTCGATGTCGAGCTGCGGCGCGTAGTACGGGTGCGGCGAGATGATGTGGGCCACGCCGCGCAGCTCCTCGTACACGATCATCAGCACGATGAAGGGCAGGAAGTCGAGGACGAAGCGGCGTGCCACGCCGAGCGCCAGTGCCGGCACGAGCAGGATGAGGAAGTAGCGATCCGGCGTCAGGTACAGACCCTTGAGGAAGATCATCGCGCCGAGGCCGACCAGGTAGCCGACCAGCAGGTAGGCCACGCGGCGCCGGGTCCAGGCGGCGCGCGGGTCGACCGCTTCGGCCTGGCCGTTGCCGGGCTCGCGCTGGCGACCGTCCTGGTCCGCCTGCCGTTCCTCGGAACCCCGCTCTCCGTCGACGAGGGTGGCTACGCGGCCATCGCCCGCTTCTGGGCCCGCGGCTTCCATCTGTACGGGAGCGTCTGGGTCGACCGGCCTCAGGGGTTGATCCTTCTCTTCCGGGGCGCGGAGGCCCTTCTCGGGCCGCACGGATACAGCGTGCGGCTGCTCGCGACGGTCTGGGCGGCGGGCCTGGTCACTGTACTTTCACTCCTGGTCGCTCGTGTCAGCACGCCGAGGCTCGGACTGCTGACCGGCCTGATCTACGTCATCCTCTCGGTCGGTCCGAGGATCGAGGGGTTTGCGGCCAACGGCGAGCTGCTCGCGGCGCTGCCGTCGGCCGCCGCGCTCCTGCTGTTCGCGGTCTGGCTGACGGGCCGCGGAGGACGCGGCTGGCTGGTCGGTGCCGGGGCGTTCGCGGGGTTCGCGATCCTGGTGAAGCAGTCGGGCTACGACGGTGGCGGGGCGATCGCCCTGTGGCTGCTGCTCGCGGCCTGGCGCGGCTGGCGGCCGCGCGGCGAGGCGCTGCGCGCGCTCGGGTTGGTGATCCTCGGCGCGGCGTGGCCAATCGGCCTCGCGGCGCTCCACGGCGCCGCTGACCGGCTGGCACGAGTGGTGGTTCGCCGTGGCCGACTACCGGCTGTCCGTCGAGAGCGTCGCGACCGGCAGCGCCGCGGACAAGCTGAGCCTGCTGTGGGACTCCCTGACCTGGTCGTGGCCGTGCCTCACGCCGTTCCTGCTCGTGCCGTGGGGGCTCGCCGAGCTCCGGCGCTTCGGCCCGAACGCCTACCTGCTGGCCGCGTGGGCCGGGTTCGCGCTGACGGGCTTCGCGCTCGGCGGCCTGTTCCACCCGCACTACTACGTCGGACTGGTCGCGCCGGCGTCGGCGCTGGCCGCGCTGGGCATCGAGCGGCTGCGAAGGAAAAGCGGCCAATTGGCCACTCGCGTGGTCGTGGCCGCGCTGTTCATCCCGGTCGCGGTGGGCGCCTGGCCGACCTACACCGCGGGCAGCGCGAACGCCGCATCGTTCGCCAGCACCCATGACCGGCGCGTGCTCTCGGACGCGGCCGTCGCCGACTATCTCGACGCGCGCACCCGGCCGGGCGATCGCATCTACGCCCTCTACGCCGAGGCCAGCCTGTACTTCGAGGCAGACCGGATGTGGCCGTACCGCTACCTCTGGTTCCTCGGGGTGCAGCACATCCCCGGCGCGCTCGGCGAGCTGCGCGCCGTGCTCGCCGGCCCGCGGGCGCCGCGCTACGTCGTCCAGTACCAGGGGCCGCGCACGATCGACAAGCAGGGCGTCATCAGCGAGATCCTGGCGCGGCGCTACCGGCTCGAGACGACGATCGACGGGCTCCGCGTGTACCGCCTCGTTCGCTGACCCGTGCAAGGCTTCGGTCGTGGCTGTAACGACCCCGCTGGCCGACGTCCTGACCGCCGACGGCGCCCTCCTCGGAGAGCGCGACGGTTGGCTGCAGGCGCTCCGCTTCGATGGCGCCGAGTCGGAGTGGCACGCGGCGCACGAGGGCCGGGCGGTCACCGACCGTTCGGCACGCGGGTTCGTTCGGGTGCAGGGGCGCGACGCCGGGAAGCTCCTGCAGGGGATCGTCACGAGCGACGTGGACGCACTCGACGTGGGGCGGGCCCAGCCGTCGCTGCTGCTCACGCCAAAGGCCCGGGTCGTCGCCGACCTCACGATCCTGCGCATCGCCGAGGACGCGTTCATCCTCGCCTGCGAGGCGCAGGCGCACGACCCGGTCTCCCAGACGCTGCGCCGCTACCGGCTCGCGTCGAAGGCCTCGATCGAGGACGCGCGTGGCCAGCTGGCCGCTCTCGGGTTCCTCGGCGCGGGCACGAATGGCCAATTGGCCACGCGCGCGGTGGCCAATTGGCCAACCGACGACGGCCTCTGGCCCCTCCCGTTCGCTCTCGGCATCGAGCTCGTCGGGCCCGCCGACGCCGTCGCCGACGCCTGGATCCGGCTTCGACAGGACGGCGCGAGCCCGGTTGGCGCCGAGGCGCTCGAGCTGCTGCGCATCGATGCCGGCGTGCCGCGGCTCGGCGCCGAGCTCGACGAGTCCGTCTTCCCGGCCGAGGCCGGCGTCGTCGAGCGCGCGATCTCGTTCACCAAGGGCTGCTACCTCGGCCAGGAGACGGTCGCGCGGATGCACTACCGCGGGCACCCGAACAGGCGCCTGCGCCGGCTGGCCTTCGACGGCGCCGTCCCGGCCGCCGCGGCTCCGCTCCGGGACGGTGCCCGCGAGGTCGGCCGGGTGACCAGCGCCGCCGCCCTCCCGGACGGCCGTGTCGTCGGTCTCGGCTACGTCCGACGCGACGTTGGCGACGACGCCGCACTCGACGCCGGAGCGCCCGAGGCGCCGGTGGTCGCGCACCTCGTGACTGGTACAGTGCTGGAAGCGCGCCCGTAGCTCAGGGGATAGAGCGCAGCCCTGCGGAGGCTGAGGTCGCACGTTCGAATCGTGCCGGGCGCATGTGGCGCTGCCGTCAGACGGCGGCGTGATCAGCGTCGTGCGGCGGCCCGTCCGCTTCGGGCTCCTCGCGCATGACGCGCTTGCGCTTCTCGTTCCAGGTCGCGTAGACGATCAGGAGTGAGAACAGCAGCCCCCAGAACACACCGTAGAAGATCCCCCGGAACAGCACCGGCTGGTTCAGCAGGTACACGTGGCCGAGGAAGAAGACCACGAACGTCACCGGGAACGAGAGGAAGAACTGGAGTCCCGACGGGAGCGCCTCCCAGCGCCTGGCGATCCTGTTCATCACGCGGTCACCATAGCCGCGCCCGGGCCGGCGCGTCGGGCCCCGAAAAGCGCGGACGCCGGAGGCGTTGGCCCCCGGCGTGCTCCGCTCTGGCGTCCGAAGACGGGCTTACGCGGCTGCGGTGACGTTCACAGCCTCCGGTCCCTTGCGGCCCTCCTGCGCCTCGTAATCAACGCGGGCGCCCTCCGTCAAGGTCCGAAACCCGTTCATCTGGATGTTGGAGTGGTGGACGAAGAGATCCTTTCCCCCCTCGTCCGGCGCGATGAAGCCGTAGCCCTTCGCGTCGTTGAACCACTTCACAGTTCCGGTCGCCATTACACCTCCCTCCAAAACTACTTGCACGAGCCTTGCAGGGAGGCGCAGAGCACACACACACCGCTCGGATCGTTCACTGACCGGACATGGGGCCGGCCGACCGAAATCCACCATAGCAGCCGAGATCGACCGTGAAAGTGGCCTCGCGGGGGGAATTCCGCGGGAACGTGCAGCTAACCCGTTAGGGCCCGCCGAAGTCGAACGGGAGGATCCCATCGGCCGCCAGCGCCGACACGAAGCGCGAGATCTCGTCCTCCCGCTCGATCCGCTCGATCTCCCGTAGATGCGACACGAGAACCTCGCGGCCGCGGCCGAGCGTCTTGTCGAAGAGCTTCACCGTGGACGTGCTGCAGCGCTCGCGCCAGATGTCGTCGCAGTCGGGGCAGCGCAGGTCGAGCTGCCACCAGTCCTCGCCGATCCGCCGCCAGCGCAGCGGGTAGACCAGCCGTGAGGTACACGACCGGCAGCGCTCGAGTCCTTCCTCCGGCTCGATCCGGCGCTGTTTCCTCGCCTCCACGTCGGGCGACACTAGCCCGCGCGTCGGACGGATCCGGGCCTCGCTGCTTGCTACCCTCGCTGGCGTCCGAGCCCCCATCGTCTAGTGGCCCAGGACTCCGGCCTTTCACGCCGGTAACACGGGTTCGAATCCCGTTGGGGGTACTCCTGCGGAGGCGTCCTCACTGCACGTTCGCCGTCACCGCTGCCGCCCCGCCGAGCGTGAAGGTGCAGGTCTTGACCTTGTTCCCACCGCTCGAGCAGGCGCCTGACCAGACCACCGAGCGCCCGTTGGTCGCGCTCAGGGTGATCGACGTTCCGAGCGGGAACGCGGCCGAGCCGCTGCTGCCGACCGACGACGCTGATGCCCGCGGGCGACGAGCTGACGCGCTCGCCGCTGCGGCCGGTCGCCGTCACCGTCAGGGTCGCCGTCGTCGGGGCGGGCTGGATCGTGACGTCGGCGGTCCGCGAGACGCCTGAGTAGGTCGCCGTCACGGTGGCTGGCGTCGACGACGCGACGCTTCCGGCGGCGATGCTGAACGTCGCGCTCGTCGCGCCCGCCTGGACGGTCACGCTCGCAGGCACGCCGAGCGCGACGCTACTGCTGGACAGCGCGACCTGTGCGCCTCCCGCCGGCGCCGGGCCGGTGAGGCTGACGACGCCACTCGCGCCCGTTCCGGCCTGCACCGTTGCCGGCGCCTGGACGCTCTGCAGGGCAGCCGGCGGAGGCGGCGCCGCTGGCCCGGTCACGCTGAGCGGAGCGGTGCGTGTCGTCCCGTTGTAGGTCGCAGTGATCACGACGGCCAGTCGTCGCTGCGACCGGGGTCGTGGTGACGGTGAACGTCCCGGCGAAGCTGGTCGACGGCACGGTCACCGTCGGCGGCACCGAGGCGACCGCCGGGTTGCTGCTCGAGAGGGAGACGACCGCGCCGCCCGCGGGCGCGCCGACGCTGAGGACGACCGTGCCCGCCACGCTCGTTCCGCCCGTGACGCTCGACGGATTGACGTCCAGCGTCGACAGCACGGCCGGCGGCGGCGCCGCGCCCGGCAGGAAGCTGCGCGCCGCCGACCACGGGCCGGCGACGCCGGCGGAGTTCACGCCGCGCACGCGCCAGAAGTGGGTCGTCGAGGCCAGGTCGGTCGTCGCGTAGATCGGCGAGCTGACGCTGGCCTCGCGCACCAGCGGCGCGCTGAAGGAGCTCGAGTCGTCGATCTGGATCGTGTAGGTCGCCGCGCCTGCGGTCACGCCCCAGCTGAAGGTGATCGGCTGGGGCGGCTGGTCGCCGTTCGCCGGCGCCTGCAGCAGCGGGGCCGCCGGGACCGGAGGCGGCGCGACCGGCGTCGAGGTCGTCCGGTCGAGCGCGAGCTTGGTGACGAACGCATCGCCCCAGAAGACCTGCAGGTCACCGTTGAACACGGTGTCGAACGCGCCAACGGTGGCCGGGAAGTCCATCCCCAGCGTGTGGCCGGTGACGACGACGTTGCCGCTGCCGTCGCGGCCGAGGTCGATGCCGCCGTCCGAGCCGCTGCCGCCGAGGAACGTCGAGTAGCGCACGGCGACACCAGCCGGGTCGAGCTCGGTGATGACCGCGTCCGAGGAGCCGTTGGCCGAGCCGTCGGCGGCATCCGGCGAGACCGGGTAGTCCGCCGAGGTGGTGCTGCCGGTGACCCAGGCGTTCCCGCTCGCGTCGACGGCGACCGCGGCGAGGCCGTCGCTCTGCGATCCGCCGAGCGCGGTCGAGTACAGCGCCGCCGAGCCGGCCGGGTTCAGCTTGGTGACGAAGCCGTCGCTTGCGTCGGGCGTGCGGTCGAAGGCCCCCGGGGTCGTCGGGAAGTTGGTCGATCCGGTGCCGCCGGCGACGTAGGCGTCTCCCGACGCGTCGAGCGCGATCCCCCCGCCCGTGTCGAAGCTCTGTCCGCCGAGGAACGTCGAGTAGGCCAACGCCGACCCGGCCGGGTTCAGCTTGCTGACGGTGACGTCGAAGCCGCCGTTGGCAGTGGTGTCGAAGGCCCCCGGGGTCGTCGGGAAGTCGGTCGAGCTCGAGAAGCCGAGCACGTACGCGCTGCCGGCCGCGTCGACCGCGACCCGCTCGCCGTTGTCGACCTGCGTGCCTCCGAGGTAGGTCGAGTAGACCAGCGCCCGCCCCGCCGGGTTGAGCTTGGTGACGAACTCGTCGTAGGAGCCGCGGTTCGTGCGGCTGAACGCGCCGGCCGTGGTCGGGTAGTCCGGAGACAGGGTCTCGCCGGCGACGTAGGCGTTGCCGGCGCCGTCGACGGCGATCCCGCGCGGGTCGTCGATGTCGGTGCCGCCGAGGTAGGTCGAGTAGACCAGACCGCTCCCCGACGGGTTGAGCTTGAAGGCGAAGCCGTCGTAGTTGTCGGCGCTGGCACAGCGCGGGCAGTTCGCCGGGATCGCCAGCGAGCGGTCGAACGCGCCGTTCGTGGTGGGGAAGTTGCTCGAGGTCGTCTGGCCGGCGACGTAGGCGTTGCCGGCGGCGTCGATGGCGATCCGCCGGCCCCAGTCGAACTTGCTCCCGCCGACGAAGGTCGAGTACACCAGGCCGGTGCCGCTCGGATTGAGCTTGGTCACGAAGACGTCGAGGAAGTTGTTCGGCGAGCCGGTGCGGGAGAACGCGCCGAGGGTGGTCGGGAAGTCCGGGGACTGGGTGGTGCCGGTGACGTAGCTGTTGCCGGCCGCGTCGACGGCGATGCCGTTCCCGCTGTCGTCGCCGGCGCCGCCGAGGAACGTGGTGAACTGGACGCCCGGGTCGATGACCAGGTCGCGGTCGTGGCGGTAGGCCCCGACCCGGAAGGCGAAGTGGCCATTTGGCCGCAGGGCGTAGCTGCTCGCGACCGGGATGCGGCGGCCGTCGATCTCCTGGTAGGTGACCGGCGCCGAGTCGTGGAGCGTGCCGAGCGCGGTGGCGATGCGCAGCCCGCCGTGGCTGTCGAGAGTCACAGCGCGCGCGCCCGCGTACGCGAGCCCGACCCGGGCCGGCGACGCGCCCGGGCGGACGCGCAGCTCGTAGGCCAGGACGCCTGCCTGCTCGTTGACGCGCAGGTCGACGCCCGGCCAGAGGTCCGGGTAGACGACCTGGCGGTACTGCGGGACGCCGGTGCGCCAGCGGGTCCGGTCGCTGCCGCGGAGGTCGTTGACGACGCCCGCCGTGCGGTCGACGCCGCGCGGCACCGAGGTCGGGTTGTGGTCGACGAACCGCAGCGCGAGCGCCGCGCCACGCGCGCCGCCGTTCGCGGCGAACGAGAGCGCGACCTCGTCGGGCGTCAGGAAGAACGCGAACCGGTTGCCCTGGGCGTAGTACCGGACGCGCGCGTCGAGCTGGCCGCGGTTCACGGTGAAGGCGAGTGGCGGATGGCCAATTGGCCGGTTCGCCGTCTGGCCATCTGGCCGCGGCGGCGGCGCCGCGTGACGATCTGGCCAATTGGCCACGCCGATCGCCGCCAGCGCGATGACGGCCGCACCCACAGTGAAACGCCTGACTTCCGGCACCCCGAGCCTCCTCCAGGACAGGTTGGGTTGTCCTACGACCGACCTATCCCGCCGGATTGGCCCACTGCTCATCCCCACGATCCAACGAATGTTAGGGTGATCGCTGCCGTGCCCGATGATCGGTGCGACCTCCTCTCCGTCGTCCGCCTGGTCGTCCTCGGCCTGAACGCCGTTGCGGGCTGGTGGCGGGCCGACCCGTTCGGCGCACTCGTCATCGCCGCCTTCGCCGCACGCGAAGCTGTCGCCGCCTGGCGCGGCGAGCATCACGACCACTGCTGCTAGCGGCCGCTAGGCTCAGCCCGTGCCGGACTACGGTCACGCGCTCGAGTTCGGCGTCTTCCCGACGCCCGCAGCCCCGACGGCGGAGGCCGTGGTCAGCCTGGCCTCGCTCGCCGACCAGCTGGGGCTCGACCTGGTCACGATCCAGGACCACCCCTACCAGGCACGCTTCCTCGACACCTGGACGCTGCTCTCGTTCGTCGCGGCCCGGACGAGCCGCGTGCGCCTCGCTCCGAACGTGCTCAACCTCCCGCTGCGGCCACCGGCGGTCGTCGCCCGCGCGGCGGCGAGCCTCGACATCCTGAGCGGCGGGCGGGTCGAGCTCGGCATCGGCGCCGGCGCGTTCTGGGACGGCGTCGCCGGCATGGGCGGCCCGCGGCGGACGCCGGGTGAGAGCGTCGACGCGCTGCGCGAGGCGATCGGCGTCGTGCGCGCCCTGTGGGACACCGAGACACAGGCGCGAGCCACGCTCGAGGGCCGGTTCTACCCGCTCGCTGGCGCAGCCCCAGGGCCGGCGCCCCTTCACCCGATCGAGATCTGGGTCGGCGCCTACAAGCCGCGCATGTTGCGCCTCACCGGCCAATTGGCCAACGGCTGGCTGCCGAGCCTGCCATACCTGCAGGGCGGCGACCTGGCGGCCGGGAACGCCGCGATCGACGCCGCCGCACGCGAGGCCGGTCGCGATCCGGCCGAGATCCGCCGCCTGCTGAACCTCGGCGGCCCGCAGGACGGATCGGTCGACGCCTGGGTCGACCAACTCGTGCGTTACGCAGTCGAGGACGGGGTCGGCACCTTCATCCTCATGACCGACGACCCGGAGACGTTGCAGGCCTTTGCCACCGATGTCGCGCCGGCCGTCCGGGAGCGGGTGGAGGCCGCTCGGGCTGGCGAACCGGCCGGCGGTGAAACGGCCAATTGGCCGTTTTCGGACACGGACACGGACACGCGAGACCGAGGCGGAGGCCGAGGCGCCAACGGCCGACTCCGAGTACGAACGCCTCGGCGTGACCCCGACGCCCGACGACGGAACGCGGCTCAGCGCGCGGGACGCCTGGGACGAGACAGCCCGGCCGCAGCGCACCGCGTCGGGGCCGGACGTGGCCTACAGCCGCCGCGGGCGGCTCGTCGGCAAGCACCTGATCGACGTCCACGACATGCTGCGGGCCGAGCTCTCCCAGCTCCGGGACATCCTCGGCCAGGTGCGCGACGGCGCGATGACTCCGGGCGCCGCCCGTTCGGAGCTCAACGACATGGCGCTGCGTCAGAACGACTGGACGCTCGGCGCGTTCTGCTCCCGCTACTGCGGGGCCGTCGCCCAGCACCACGGCCTCGAGGACGACGCGATCTTCCCGCACCTGGCCCGGACCGACCCGAGCCTCGGGCCCGTGATCGACCGGCTGGCCGACGAACACCTGGTGATCCACGATGCGATCCAGGCGATCGACCGGGCGCTGGTCGAGCACATCAACCATCCCGAGGACTACGAGCCGATCCAGGCCGCGATCGACTTCCTGACCGACGCGCTCCTCTCGCACCTGTCCTACGAGGAGCACCAGATCGTCGAGCCGTTGGCGCGGCTCGGGTTCTATCCCGGCCAGGTCTAGCCGCTGACGGCGGGCTGGCGCTTGACGGTGGTGACCGCGGCGGCGGCCGCGAGCAGCGTGACGGCCGCGCCGATGCCGGCGCTCGACCAGTCGAACCCGCCGCCGCTCGAGGCCTCGTAGACCACGAGCGGCTTCGCGCTCGACCCACCCAGGCCGTAGCGGTGGTTCAGGCTCTGGCTGCGGGCCTCCAGGGCGTGGTCGGCCACCGGGTGGGCGCTTGCGGCCGCGCGGGCCGCAGCGTCGGGCGAGCCGGCACCCGTGTGGGCCGGCGACGAGGCCGCGGTCTGCGACGCGTCGTACGCCCACGGGTCGGCGTGCGCCGGCATGGCGGCGACGGTGACCAGCGCGAGCGCGGCGACGGCGGCGCGGAGGTGCTTGACGGACATGGCGGCTCCTTCGTGGGCGGAGCCGGGTGCTCCGCATGTCGACAACGGTGGACGCGGGCTCGTACAGCGCGCTGTCACCGGGCTGTCAGCGGGAGCGGCCGCCCGAAAACGGCCAATTGGCCACTTCCGGCCAATTGGCCACGTCGCCGAGCGGACGTCGCCATCTGGCCAATTGGCCACTTCCGCGCGCGTTCACCCGCTGGTCACCGCCCCAACACCGGATCGCCACCCACGGCGCGCACCGCGTCCGGCATGGTCAGCGCCGAGCCCGTTCCCCATCCCTGGAAGGGAGTCCGAGCATGTCGTCCCGCATCCGTCGCGGCACGCTCGCGGCCGCGGCCTGCCTGGCCGTTGCCGCGCCAGCCGCTCTTGCCGCCGACCCGACGAACACCACCCTCCTGCAGCGCGCCGTGCTGCCGGCGGCCACGTTCGCACCCGGCCCGCCGTCGGGCGCGTTCATCGGCACCACCCCGATCAACGGCTCCACGCCGCCCTTCGCCTCCCAGCCCGTGCAGGGCTTCAGCGCCGTCCTTCCCGACGGGAACGGCAGCTTCCTGATCATGGAGGACAACGGCTACGGCGCGAAGGCCAACTCGTCCGACTTCTACCTGCGCGTCTACCACGTCACCCCGCACTTCGAGGACGCCTCGGGCGGTCCCGGAACGGTCGACGTCGGCGCCTTCATCCAGCTGCGCGACCCCGACCACAGGGTTCCGTTCCACATCGTCAACGACGGGACGGCCGATCGCCTGCTGACCGGCGCCGACTTCGACATCGAGTCGATCCGCCGCGGCACGCACCACGACTTCTGGTTCGGCGACGAGTTCGGCCCGTTCCTGCTGCACACCGACCAGACCGGCAAGGTGCTCGACGCGCCGGTGCCGCTGCCCGGCGTCCAGTCCCCGGACAGCCCGTACCTCGGCACCGCCGCGCCGACGCTCAACTCGAGCAAGGGCTTCGAGGGCATGGCCCGCGGCAAGAGCGGGCGCTACCTCTACCCGATGCTCGAGGGCGCGCTGCGCGCCGACCCGGACCAGAACCGGCGCTTCATCTACCAGTTCGACACCAGGACGAAGCGCTACACGGGCACGGTCTACCAGTACCGGATGGACGACCCGAGCTACTCGATCGGCGACCTCACCGAGCTCGACAACAACCGCTTCCTGGTCATCGAGCGCGACCAGAACCAGGGCCCGACCGCCGTGTTCAAGCGGATCTACGAGGTCGACCGGCGCGACGTCGGCCCGGACGGCTTCCTGGTCAAGCACGAGGTCGTCGACCTCATGCACATGAACGACCCGAACCTGCTCTCCCTGCCGGCCCGGCCCGGCGACATCGGGCTCGGCAGCGTCTTCACGTTCCCGTTCCAGACGATCGAGGACGTGCTGCCTCTCGGAAGAACCGCCTGCTCGTCGTGAACGACAACAACTTCCCGTTCAGCAACGGGCGTAACCCGGGGCTCCCCGACGATGACGAGTTCATCGTTCTCAAGGTGCCGGGCCTCAAGGGCGCCTGACGCGTACAGGCCGGCGAGCGGCGCATGCTGCTCGCCGGCCGTGGCGCGCCGCGACCTGCACTACCGTCTTCGGTGTGGAGAACGAACGGCTCCGCCGGCTGGCGGTGGCGACCGCCGCAAGCATCGCCGCGGTGGTGGTGGTCACGGCAGCGATCGCCCTGCTCGAGCACGCCGTCCCGGTCCTCAGCCTCGGCGTCCTCTACGTGTTCGCCGTGCTGCCGATCTCGGTGGCCTACGGCCTCCGCTACGCGCTCGCCGTCTCGGTGGCCAGCATGCTGGCGTTCAACTGGTTCTTCCTGCCGCCGGTGCACACGTTCACCATCAGGCAGGGTGAGAACTGGCTCGCGCTCGTCGTCTACCTCGGCACCGCAGTGGTCGTCAGCGAGCTCGCGGCGCGGTCGCGCCGGCGGGCGCAGGCTGCCGAGCAGCGCGAACGCGAGTCGACGCTGCTCGCGTCCCTGGCCACCGAGCTCCTGCGTGGCCGCGGACTCGAGGAGGAGCTCGGAGAGATCGGCGACCGCGCGGCGGACGCGCTCGGCGTCGAGCAGGCCAGGATCGAGCTCGGCGAGAGCCGGCGGCCGCCGGCGGGCCAGGCGCCGTACCCGCTCGAGGTCGCCGGGCGCGCCGTCGGCACCATCTACACCTCCGAGGAGGCCCAGCCGAACCTTCTGGCGCGCCAGCGCTTCCTGCCGGCACTCGCGGCCCTCCTGGCCGTGGCCGCGGATCGTGAGCGCCTCGAGCACGAGGCCGAGCAGGCCGAGCAGCTACGGCGCCTCGACCTGGCCAAGACCGCCCTGCTGCGCGCGGTCTCCCACGACCTGCGCTCGCCGCTCACCGGGATCAGCACCGCGATCGGCGCGCTGCGAAGCGACAACGTCAGCCTCAGCGAGGCCGACCGCGCCGAGCTGCTCGAGACGATCGACCTCGATGCCGGACGGCTGAGCCGCCTGGTCGACGACCTGCTCGACCTCTCGAGGCTCGAGGCCGGCGCCGCCGCGCCCGCGCGCGAGGTCTGGGCGCTCGACGACCTGGTGCGCGACGCCGTCACGGCGCTGGGCGCCCGCGGCCGCGTCGACGTGGCCGGCGAGGCGCCCCTCGTCGACGTCGACGCCGGCCAGATCCAGCGCGTCCTGGCCAACCTGATCGACAACGCGCTCAAGTTCTCGCCGGCCGGAGCGCCGGTGCACGTGCGCGTCGCGGCGACCCGCAAGGAGGCCATCGTCAGGGTCACCGACCTGGGACCCGGCCTCGACGAGGACCAGCTGGAGCGGGTCTTCGAGCCGTTCTACCGTGGCGGCGACGCGGCCCGCTCCGGCGCCGGCCTCGGGCTGGCGATCGCGCGCGGCTTCGCCGAGGCCAACGACGGCAGGGTCTGGGCCGAGTCGCGACGCGGCCAGGGCGCCTCGTTCGCCCTGGCCCTGCCGGTCGTCGAGGTGCCGGCCGGGCTCGCCAGTTGAGCGGCCAGCGGGTCCTGGTGGTCGACGACGAGCCCCAGATCCTGCGGGCCCTGCGCACGACGCTGCACGGGGCCGGCTACGACACCGAGACCGCCGCCACCGCCCGGGAGGCGCTGACGGCCGCCGCGGCCCACCCGCCCGAGGCGGTGATCCTCGACCTGGTGCTGCCGGATGGCAGCGGCACCGACGTCTGCCGCGAGCTTCGCACCTGGACCAACGCCCCGATCATCGTGCTCTCGGCGGTCGGCGAGGAACGGGAGAAGATCGCAGCCCTCGACGCCGGCGCCGACGACTACGTCACCAAGCCGTTCAGCGTCGACGAGCTGCTGGCCCGGCTGCGGGCTGCCCTGCGCCGGGCGACCCCGGCGCGGGAGGCCGTCCTGACGGTCGGAGACCTCCGGATCGACATCCCGCAGCGCGCCGTCACCAGGGCCGGCGAGCGGATCAAGCTCAGCCCGCACGAGTTCGACCTGCTGCGGGTGCTGGCTCAGAGCCAGGGGCGCCTGCTGACCCACCACGCGCTGCTGCGCGCGGTCTGGGGGCCGGCCTACCAGCACGAGGCGCACTACCTGCACGTCTACGTCTCGCAGCTGCGGCGCAAGATCGAGCCCGACCCGTCGAGCCCGCGCTACCTGCTGACCGAGCCCGGGGCCGGCTACCGGCTGGTCGAGCCGGCGGTCTTGAGACGATCTTGAGGCCCGCCGGTGAACCTCTAGGCGCCGTTGAGCCGTCCGCCCCGAGCGTCGGGGCATGGATATCGCACACCGGCTGCCCACGCACGCCCCTGGATGGCTCGTTCGCCACCGCGCCCGCCGCGAGGCCGACGCCTGGATCCTCCACGCCGGCGGGGCCTTCGGCCCGCGCCGCGCCTGGCGCGTCGCCGAGCTCACCGGGCGTGCGCGAGCGGCATGCTCTCGGGCTCGCTGCGTCGGCGTGGTCACCGACCTGAGCTGCGCGGACGCCTGCGCGGGGCCTCGCCCGTCAACCTGGCGCTCCTGCGCCCGCACGGCCGCGTGCTCAGCGCGCTGGCAGACCGCGTCGGCGATCTCGATCGCCCGGTGGCGGCCTACGGGATCCTGCGCGTCCGCTGGCTGCTGACCAACCCTGGCAGCCCGATGTATGCGCCCACCTGGCCGCGTTACGACACGGCACGCGAGCTCGGCGCCATTCTCTCGAGCCTGGAGGTTCGCTGACCATGAACGACCTCGTGGCGGTCGCCATCGCGGTCGCCTGCTTCGCTGCCATCTTCGTAATCTGGTACGGGATGGAGCGCGTCTAGATGTCCGCGTCTGATGCCTTCGGGCTCGTGCTCACGCTGCTGATCGTGGCGTACCTGCTGTACGCGCTGTTCCGGGGGGAGAAGCTGTGAGCTACCAGGGGATCTTCCAGATCCTGTTCTACGTCGCCGTCCTGATCGCGCTCGGCTACCCGCTGGGCCTGTACATGGCCCGCGTCTACGCCGAGCCGGCGTTCGCCACCCGCGGGCGGCTGCGCTTCCTGGGGAGGATCGAGACAGGCTTCCTGCGGCTGCTCCGGGTCGACGGCGAGCGCGAGCAGGACTGGAAGGCCTACGCCAAGACCGTCCTGATCTTCAGCGCCGCGTTCTCGGTGCTGCTGTACCTGATCCTGCGCCTGCAGGGCCACCTCTTCCTCAACCCGGACAACCTCAAGGGCGTGTCGCCGCACATCGCGTTGAACACGACCGCAAGCTTCGTCACCAACACCAACTGGCAGTACTACGGCGGCGAGTACACGATGTCGTACCTGAGCCAGATGGCCGGGCTCGCGGTGCAGAACTTCGTCTCGGCGGCCGTCGGCATGGCCGTCCTGGCCGCCGTCGTGCGCGGCTTCGCGCGGCGGTCCAGCACCACGCTCGGCATCTTCTGGCGCGACCTCTACCGCTCGCTCGTCTACATCCTCCTGCCGCTCTCGATCGTCCTCGGCGTCGTCCTCATCTCGCAGGGCGTCGTCCAGACCTTCGCCGGCCACGTCACCGCCACCACGCTCGAGGGCGCCCAGCAGACGATCGCTCGCGGCCCGGCCGCCTCGCAGATCGCGATCAAGCAGCTCGGCACCAACGGCGGCGGCTTCTACAACTCGAACTCCGCCGTCCCGTTCGAGAACCCGAACGGCCTCTCGAACTTCCTCGAGGTCCTGGCGATCCTGCTGATCCCGGCAGGCCAGGTCTTCATGTTCGGCAAGATGGTCAACGCCCGCAAGCACGCCTTCGTGGTGTTCGTGGCCATGCTGGCCTACTTCGCCATCGGCGTCGCGGTCAACCTGCCGATGGAGCAGCACGGCTCGCAGGTGCTGCGGGCCTCCGGCGTCAGCCTCAGCCAGACCGGGCAGAGCGGCGGCAACATGAGCGACAAGGAGGTCCGCTTCGGCCAGGCCAACTCGTCGCTCTGGACGGTGGCCACGACCGACGCCTCGAACGGGTCGGTCAACGCCGGCCTCGACGCCCAGACCGCCGGCGGCGGCGCCGTCCCGCTGATCAACCTGTTCACCGGCGAGGTGATCTTCGGCGGGGTCGGCTCAGGCCTCTACGGCATGTTCTTCTACATCCTGATCGCGGTCTTCGTGGCCGGCCTGATGGTGGGCAGAACCCCGGAGTACCTGGGCAAGAAGATCGAGGCCCGGGAGATGAAGATCGCCGCGGTCGGCGCGCTCTTCGTGCCGACGATGGTGCTCACGCTCACCGCGATCGCCGTGAGCGTCGACGCCGGGCTCAAGTCGATCTTCAACACCGGCGCCCACGGCTTCACCGAGGCCCTGTACGCCTACGACTCGCAGGCGAACAACAACGGCAGCGCCTTCGCCGGCTACGGCGCGCTGCACTTCTCGGCCCAGCTCGGGACGGTGGCCCTGTACCTCGGCCGCTTCGTTCCCCTGATCGCCGCGCTGGCCATCGGCGGGGCGCTCGCGGGCAAGAAGACCGTCCCGGCCTCGGCCGGCACGTTCCGCACCGACGGCGCCACCTTCGGCGTCCTCCTCGTGGGCGTGATCGCCCTGACCGCCGGACTCATGATCTTCCCGGCCCTGACCCTGGGGCCGATCGTCGAAGGACTGATGAACTGATGCGCGACCTCGTTCGTTCCGTCATCGCAATCGTGGTGCTGACCGCGGTGTTCGGGCTCGCCTACCCCCTGGTCATGACCGGCTTCGCCGCCGTGGCCTTCCCGGACCAGGCCGGGGGCAGCCTGATCCACCGCGACGGCAAGGTCGTCGGATCGAAGCTGGCGGCCCAGGCCTTCACCAGCCCGCGCTACTTCCACGCGCGCCCGTCGGCCACGGCCCCGCCGTACAACGCCGGCGGCGACGACGTTCGCGAACCTCGGGCCGACAAGTGGCCAATTGGCCAAGAACGTGCGTGGCCAATTGGCCGCAATCCTGAAGCTCGAGCGGCCCTACAACCCGGGCCTGACAGCGGCCGGGATCCCGGTCGACGCCGTCACGACCTCCGCGTCGGGCATCGACCCGCAGATCTCCCCGGCCAACGCGAAGCTCCAGTCGCGGCGCATCGCCGCCGTGCGGCACCTGCCGCTGGCCACCGTCGACCACCTCATCTCCGAGCACACCGATGGCCGCAGCCTGGGCTTCCTGGGCGAGCCGGGCGTGAACGTGCTCGAGCTCAACCTCGCCCTGGACAGGGGGGATCGCTGATGGCCCGCGAGACGGGCAGCCTGTTCTCGCGCGAGCTGGTGCTCGCCGCGATCCGGGACTCGTTCCCGAAGCTCGACCCGCGCCTCCAGCTGCACAACCCGGTGATGTTCATCGTCGAGATCGGCAGCGTCGTCACCACGGTGATCTTCTTCAAGGCCCTGCTCGGCGGCCACAGCGCCTGGTTTCCGGGCGTGATCGCGGTCTGGCTGTGGTTGACGGTGCTCTTCGCGAACTTCGCCGAGGCCATCGCCGAAGGCCGCGGCAAGGCCCAGGCCAACGCGCTGCGGGCCACGCGCCAGACCACCGGCGCCTTCCGGCAGAAGCCGGATCGGACGCTCGAGGAGGTGCCCGCGGCGGAGCTCCGCCGCGGCGATGTCGTCGTCGTCCAGGCGGGTCAGATCATCCCGGCCGACGGGGACATCATCGAGGGCGTCGGGTCGGTCGACGAGTCGGCCATCACCGGCGAGTCGGCGCCCGTCATCCGCGAGGCCGGCGGCGATCGCTCGGCGGTCACCGGCGGCACCCGGCTGCTCTCCGACCAGCTGGTGATCGAGGTCACCCAGGAGCCGGGGCAGTCGTTCCTCGACCGCATGATCGCCCTCGTCGAGGGCGCCGAGCGGCGCAAGACGCCGAACGAGATCGCCCTGAACATCCTGCTCGCCGGCCTGACCATCACGTTCGTGGCGGCGGTCGCGACGCTGCGCCCGTTCGCGCTGTACGCCAACACCGACCTGAACCAGACGGTCCTGATCGCGCTCCTGGTGTCGCTCATCCCGACCACCATCGGCGCCCTCCTGTCGGCCATCGGCATCGCCGGCATGGATCGCCTGGTGCAGCGCAACGTCCTGGCCATGTCGGGACGTGCGGTCGAGGCCTCGGGCGACGTGGACGTCCTGCTGCTCGACAAGACCGGCACCATCACCCTCGGCAACCGGCACGCCGCCGAGTTCATCCCGGTCGACGGCGTGCAGGAGCGCGAGCTGGCCGAGGCGGCGCAGCTGGCCTCGCTGGCCGACGAGACGCCGGAAGGCCGCTCGATCGTGGTGCTGGCCAAGGACCGCTTCGACCTGCGCGAGCGCGAGCTCGGCGAGCACCGCTTCGTCCCGTTCACCGCGCAGACCCGGATGAGCGGCATCGACCTGAACGGCAACATCATCCGCAAGGGCGCCGCCGACTCCGTCAAGGCGTTCATCGCCGAGCAGGGCGGCAGCGCCCCGCCGGAGCTCGACCGGATCGTGCAGGGCGTCGCCGAGCAGGGCGGCACGCCGCTGGTGGTGGCCCGGGACAACTGGGCCCTCGGCGTGATCCACCTCAAGGACATCGTCAAGGGCGGCATGCGCGAGCGCTTCGACGAGCTGCGGCGGATGGGCATCCGCACCGTGATGATCACCGGCGACAACCGGGTCACCGCCGCGGTGATCGCCCAGGAGGCCGGCGTCGACGACTTCCTGGCCGAGGCGACGCCGGAGGCCAAGCTGGCGCTGATCCGCGAGCAGCAGGCCGGCGGCCGCATGGTGGCCATGACCGGCGACGGCACCAACGACGCGCCGGCGCTGGCCCAGGCCGACGTGGGCGTGGCGATGAACACCGGGACGACCGCGGCCAAGGAGGCCGGAAACATGGTCGACCTGGACTCCGATCCGACCAAGCTGATCGAGGTCGTCGAGGTCGGCAAGCAGCTGCTCATCACCCGCGGCGCGCTCACGACGTTCTCGATCGCCAACGACGTGGCCAAGTACTTCGCCATCCTGCCCGCCATCTTCGCCTTCACCTACGCGTCGCACCCGGGCCAGCGCGGGCCCCTGGACTCGCTCAACCTGATGGGGCTCGGCACGCCGCAGAGCGCGATCATCTCGGCGATCATCTTCAACGCGCTGATCATCCCGGCACTCGTGCCGCTGGCCCTGAGGGGCGTCAAGTTCCGCGCCATCGGGGCGACGGCGCTGCTGCGCCGAAACCTGTTGATCTACGGCCTGGGCGGCATGATCCTGCCCTTCATCGGGATCAAGCTCATCGACCTGATCGTGCACAACGTGCTCGGCGCGTGACGCTTCGTGCGAGGCCGCTACCGGATCCTGCTCGGCATGGCCGCCGGCGTCGGCAAGACGTACCGCATGCTGCAGGAGGGCCAGCAGGCAAAGGCCGAGGGGCGCGACGTCGTGATCGGCTACCTCGAGCCCCACGACCGGCCGGAGACCTCCGCGCTGGCCGAGGGCCTCGACGTCGTGCCGCGGCGGGTCGTCCGCCACGCGCAGCTCGACCTCGAGGAGATGGATCTGGACGCGGTGATCCGCCGCGCGCCGCAGGTGGCCCTGATCGACGAGCTGGCGCACACCAACGCGCCCGGCTCGCGCAACGAGAAGCGCTACCAGGACATCGACGAGGTGCTGGCCGCCGGGATCGACGTGATCTCCACGGTCAACGTGCAGCACGTCGAGAGCCAGAACGACGCGATCGCCGAGCTCACCGGCGTCCGGGTCCGCGAGACCTTTCCGGACCGGATCCTGGACGAGGCCGACGAGGTGGTGCTCGTCGACATCACGCCCGAGGCGCTGCAGGAGCGCCTGCGTGCCGGCAAGGTCTACGGACGCGAGCGGGCGCGGGCGGCGCTCGACAACTTCTTCCGCGGCGACCGCCTGTCGGCGCTGCGCGAGCTGGCGCTGCGCGAGGTGGCCGAGGACGTCGACGCGCGCCGCCAGGCCTCGACGCTCGATCCGCTGAGCCAGCTCGCGGTGGCCGAGCGGGTGATGGTGCTGGTGACGCCGCAGCCGCGCTCGCAGCGGGTGCTCCGCCGTGCCTGGCGCTCCGCCGAGCGGCTCGGCGCGCAGCTGGACGCCCTGTGGGTGCACAAGCCCGACGCCGAGCTCTCGCCGGAGGAGCAGGTGGCGCTGGCCGCGCTGCGCCGGCTGGCGGTGGTCCTCGGCACGCACTTCATCGAGGAGCAGGGCGACGACCTCGTGTCGGTGGTGCGGCGGGTCGTCGCCGCTCGGGGCTCGACCTACCTGTTCCTCGGCACGCCGGCGCAGAGCCGGATGAACGAGATCCTGCGCGGGTCGCTGCTCGCGCGGCTGGTCCGGGAGCTGCCGGGCGTCGACGTCCGCGTGGTGGCGAACCGCGCCGAGCGCGGGAGGCTCGAGCCGTGACCGGCCTCGACTGGGTGCTGCTCGCGCTCGTGGCTGCGCTGCTCGGCGTCCTGGCCTGGGCGCTCGTGAGCCGTCAACGGCGACCTCCGCGGCGGCTCGCCCTCCCCGGTGGCGCGCCGCGGATCCTGGTGCCGTTCTCGGGTCCGCTCGATCCCACCGTGCTGAACGCCGCGATCCGCCTCGCCCGGGCCGAGGACGCGGTGCTGGTGCCGGCCTACCTCCTGGTGGTGCCGCTGCGCTACGACGAGGGGACGCCGCTGCACGACCAGCTCTCGGTGGCGCTCCCGCTGCTCGAGGCGGTCGAGCACGCCGCGCTGCGGGCCGGCGTTCCGGTCGATGCCCGGATCGAGAAGGGGCGCACGCTGACCCACGCGCTCAGGCGGCTGTGGTCCGTCGAGCGCTTCGACCGGATCGTTGCGCCGGCCAACGGGCGCGAGGGGTTCAACGAGAAGCAGCTCGCCTGGCTGCTCACGAACGCCCCGGCCGAGACGCTCGTCCTGAAGCCGACGCCGGAGCGGCCAATTGGCCACGCGCCGTTTGGCCAATTGGCCGCTCGCCGGTCTCAGGGCGTCGCGCCCGTCGAGAGCACGTAGAGCTTGCTGGCTCCGCCCTCGTCGTTGTCGCCCGCCCCGAACAGCAGGTGCCCGTCGGCGACGGCGATCGGCGAGCCCAGGTAGAACCCGCTCTCGGCGACCTGCACGAACCCGAGCGGCGGGCAGACGTCGGCGCCGCAGCCGCGGGCGTCGTAGGCGAACACGCCGACATCGACCGGGAAGCCCGAGGCCGGGCCCTTGGCCACGTAGACCATCCCGTCGGCGACCACCGGCGAGGACTCGAACCCGCTCGCGAAGTTCACGCCGGTCCACAGCGGCTGGCAGAGCGAGGCGCCGCAGCCGCGCAGGTCGAACGCCGTGACGACGCCCTCGGTCTCGAACGGCCGCAGCGTGAACTGGCTCGCGACGTACAGCGTGGTGCCGGAGACCGCCGGCGTGCCCAGCACGGCCTCGCCGTCGATGTCGCCGCGCCACACGGGCTTGCAGTGGTGCAGGCCGCAGCCGGCGGTGGAGAAGGCCTCGACGTGCGGGCCGGAGTGCCCGCCGAAGTTCGTCCCGGACCCGATGATGACCTGGTGGCGGTAGACGGTCGGCCCGTTCTGGGAGGTCGGGCCGCCGAGGGCCGCCTGCCACTCGGGGTCGCACAGCGGCGCGCCGCAGCCCCTCGCCGGGAACGCCGAGAGGGTGCCGCGGTCGTCGGCGATGAACACCCGGTGGTCACCGACCGCCGGCGGGCTCACGAGGTGGCCGTCGCTTGCTCGGCCGACCCACAGCGGGCCGCACAGCGCCCGCCCGCAGCCCTTCACGGCGAAGGCGTAGAGGTGGCCGTCATAGCCGCCGACGTAGGCCGTGCCGCGGTCGATCACCACCGAGGAGTCGACGTCGGCGTCGCCCATCTGGGCCTGCCACAGCGGCTTGCAGGTCGGCCGGCCGCAGCCGGCTGCGGGGAAGCCGTAGACGAACCGGTCGGCCGACGCCACGACCAGCACGCCGTCGGCCACCGCCGGGGTCGCACTGATCCCGTTCTCGGTGTGGCCGGTCCACAGCGGCGGGCACTGGGCCGCGCCGCAGCCCGCGAGCGGGAACGCCGTCACGTTCCCGTCGAAGCCGGGGATGTAGGCGATCCCGCCGGCGGCCACGGCCCCGGCCTCGCTGGTCGCGTTCAGGCCGTACGTCCCGGTGAACGCGACGTGCAAGGTGGCCAATTGGCCACGTCCGAGCGCGCCGTCCGAGACCCGGTTCAGGTGGGTCGCCGTCCGTCCGAGCTGTGCCCAGTCGTCGGCCGCGGCGCTTGCCGGTGCGGCCGCTGCGGCCAGCGACAGGCAGCCGAGCAGCGCCAGGCGTGTGCGTCCAGTCACGGTGTCCTCTCCCCAGGGTGGTGAGCCGGTGCACCCCTGCTACGGCGACAGCGGGCGATCCGGATTCCCCTTCTAGACTGGCCGTCCGTGGAGCCGATCTACTTCGCGTCCCCGGAGCAGTTCCGGGCCTGGCTCGAGCAGCATCACGCGTCGGAGACCGAGGTCCTGGTGGGCTACCACAAGAAGGGGACGGGCGTCCCGAGCATGACCTGGCCGGAATCCGTCGACCAGGCGCTGTGCTTCGGTTGGATCGACGGCGTCCGCCGGCGGGTCGACGACGAGCGCTACTCGATCCGCTTCACCCCGCGCACGCCGACGAGCACCTGGAGCGCGGTCAACATCGACCGCTTCCAGGAGCTGCGAGGGGAGGGGCAGACGCACCCGGCCGGCCATCTGGCCTTCGAGGCCCGGCGCGAGGACCGCTCCCGGATCTACTCCTACGAGCGGCGCGACGAGGCCCGCTTCGAGCCGGACGAGGAGCGCCAGTTCCGGGCGAACGCGGCGGCCTGGGCGTTCTGGGAGGCCCGGCCCGCCGGCTACCGGCGCATCGCGACGCACTGGGTCGTGAGCCCGAAGCGCCCTGAGACGCGAACGCGGCGGCTCGCCCAGCTGATCGAGGACTCCGCGAGCGGGCTCCTCATCCGGTCACAGCGCCGGCCCTGAGGACGGCGGGCGGAGGAGGGCGCCGATTGCGCCCTGCCTCCGCGGCCCGCAGCCCCCCGCTGCTACCTCGGCCCTCTCGTCGCCAGGCGACGCGCGCGCAGCCCGGCGAGCGCAGGCGCGGCGTGCTGGTCGGCGGCAACGAGGGTCATGCTCGGTGCGGGTGGCTCAACAGCTCCGCACGAACTGTCCCCGTACGCAGGCCCACCAAAACGGGTGTCCTAGACCACCCCTACCGCGTGCCGAGGAACCGCAGCACCACGAGCGTCATGATCCGGGCCGCCCTGACGAGGTCGTCCACGGGCACGTGCTCGTCCACGGCGTGCGCGCCGCGGGGGTCGCCCGGCCCGAGCATCACGCACGGGATCCCCCGCTCGGTGAACAGCCGCATGTCGGCGCCGTAGGGGACGCCGCGCGAGGCCGGAGCCACGCCGAGCACCTCGGCGGCGCAGGAACGCACGAGCTCGGCCAGCGGATGGGCGACCGGCGTGTCGGCGCTCGCGAACTGCCCGCCGGTCCAGACGAGCTCGGCCTGGCCCTCGACGAGGCGCTCGACGAGGCGGCGCACCTCCTCGGGCGGCTCGCCGACGCGGACGCCGACCCGGCCCTCGAAGCGCAGCAGGTCGGGCACCGACGACGACCACTCACCGGCCTCGAGCCGGCCGACGGAGATCGGGTAGGCGAGCGGCAGCGCCCGCATCAGCGGGTGGTCGACGTCCTGGTTGCGGGCCCGCTCGAGCTCGTGCAGCCGGCGGTGGAGGTCCACGTAGCGGTCGATCGCGCTGTCGCCCTCGAGCCGGAACGCGGCGTGCGCGCTGCGCCCGCGGACGGTCCCGTCGAAGGTCAGCGCCCCGGCCTGGGCCAGGATCAGCTCGAGCCGGCTCGGCTCGGGGATCAGCGCGCCGTCGGCGCCGCCGATCCGGCGGATCGCGTCGAACGTGCCGAGCCCGCCGTCCTCCTCGGACACCACGCTCTGCAGCACGGCCTCGCCGGCCAGCTCCACGCCGCTGCGGCGGATCGCGCGCAGCGCGTGCAGCGCCGCGATCAGCCCGCCCTTCATGTCGAGCGCGCCGCGGCCGTGGACGGCGCCGTTGGCCAATTGGCCGCTCCAGGGGTCGCGCTGCCACGGCTCGTTGCCCGGCGCCACGACGTCGATGTGGCCGTTCAGCACGAACCGGCGCGGGCCCTCGCCGAGCCGGGCCTGCAGGCCGAACGCCCGGGTGCGCTCGGCCTCGCTGCCCGGGAAGCCCTCGGCCTTGCGGAGCGCGGCGAGGTCGATCTCCCAGGACTCGGACTCGAGCCCCGCGGCGACGATCAGGTCGCCCATGCGGGCCTGGGCGGCCGCCTCGTCGCCGGTGATGCTCGGCACCTGCACCAGGGCCTGCAGGTCCGCGACCAGGGCGTCCTCGTCGACCGCCTCGAGCGCGGCATCCACGGGGTCCCTCGTGATCACGCCGAGGAGCCTACTGTGTTGCTCGTGACGGCTGTACTTCGTGCTGTCCTTCACGGCGATCTGCGCCGCCCAGGCGGCGGCCTCGCTCGTGCCGGGACGCCCGCCTCGGCTCCCGGCGGCGCTGCGCCGGCCGGGGCTCGCGCTGATCCCCACGGCGGTGATCGCCGGGATCGTGGCGGTGCTCGTGCTGGTGCCGTCGGCGGCGACCGAGCTGGCCACCCTGGCCGGGGTCGGCGTGCCGCTGCTGGCGCTGCTCTCGCCGATCGCCGCGCCCGCCCGGGCCCGGCCGTGGCTGCTCGCGCTGGCGGTGGCGGCGCTCCCGTTCGCGTTCTTCCTCGACGAGTCGTCACGCGGCGCCGAGATCGCCCGGGCCGCGCTGATCGTGCTGTCCGCCGCCCCGCTCGCCTGGCTCGCCGCCGCTGCCGCGCCGCCGCTGGCGGTCGAGCTCGGGATCCTGGTGACCGCGGTCGTCGACACCATCCTGGTGGTCGGCCAGCAGATCGGGCCGGCCTCCAACACGCTGCACGACGCGGCGCCCGCCGCGGGCCTGCCGCCGTTCCAGGACGTGACCTTCGGCCCGGTCCTGATGGGCTACGGCGACGTGTTCCTGGCCGCCCTCCTCGGGGCGGTCCTGGCCGCCCGGGCGAGCCCCCGGCTCGTGCCCGCGCTGGTGCTGTGGGTCCTGGCCAGCGCGTTCGGGATCGGGCTCCTGCAGGTGGTCGACATCGAGCCTGCGACCGTGCCGGTCGCCGTCACCCTGCTGCTCGTGATGGCCTGGCGGGCGCGCCGTCAGGCGCCGTTGCCGCCATCCGCCGGGCGTGATGCCGCCGACGGGGACGACCGAGCCCAGGACGTCATCGCGGCTGTAGTGCCCGACGGCGTCGAACCAGCGCTTCGCGCGCAGGTGCCGGCGCAGGTCGCAGTCGGCCAGCACGATGCCCTCCTCGCCGTACAGCGGCCCGCCGATCACGTCGCCCCAGGCGGGGTCGACGATCACGGCGCCGCCGCGGCCGAGCACCTCCTTGCCCTCCGGCAGCTGCACCGGGAAGTCGGCGGGGAACGCCGAGGCGGGGATGTACTGCGGCACCGACACCACGAACGCGCCGGACTCGATGGCGATGTGGCGCATGCTGGCGATCCAGCCGTCGCTGTCGTCGGCCGTCGGCGCCGCCCAGATCTGCGGCCCGCCGCGGTACAGCGCGTAGCGGGCCAGCGGCATCCGGTTCTCCCAGCAGATGAGC
Source organism: uncultured Actinomycetes bacterium (assembly GCA_963794695.1). GTDB lineage: Bacteria > Actinomycetota > Thermoleophilia > Gaiellales > JALYLC01 > CAWCFJ01. The sequence goes on from CAWCFJ010000003.1 coordinate 675,552, forward strand.
CCGCCGATCCGCCCCACCGGCGTGTCGATCACGCGCAGGTCGTCGCCGCGGCCGATCCCGTGGAACAGGCGCTCCTGCATCGTCGGCATCAGCTTGCGGTGGCGGTGCAGCAGGCCAGCCGGGCCGAGGATCAGGAGCGTGTTGTAGAGCGACGCGCCGTCGCGCTCGTTGACCCCGATGACCACGTGCACGTCGTGCTGCCGGCAGGCCCCGACGAGCCGGTCGACCAGCGGCCCCGGGACGTCGACGGCGTGCGCGTGCAGCCGCTCCCACAGCTCGTCCCAGCCGCCGAAGGCCGCGGCGCCGCCGGCCCAGGCGTTCGACGGGTAGACCGGGATGAACGTCTCGGGCAGCACGGCCAGCTGGGCGCCCGCGGCGGCGGCCTCGCCGATCAGCGCGACCGCCTTGTCGGTCGACGCCTCGGCGTCGAGGATCACCGGCGTCGCCTGCACGGCGGCCACGCGGATGACGTCGGATCGCTCGTTCACGCCCCGAGGATACGTCCGGGCGAGATGAATTGCGCGGCCGCGTTTGGGCGGCCCACCAACGGGGTACAACGTTTCCGCTGCGGATCGACGTTGCGACGTTGCTCTCGCACGGACCCCCTCCCTCTCCTCGCACACAAGGGTTCCGTCGGTTCGCACGCGTGAGGCCGCCGTCCCCTTCCGGACGGCGGCCTCACGGCTTTCGAGGCCGGCGTGTCAGTCTGCGGCCGGGCGCCCGGCGCTCGGCACCGCGAGGTTGGCGCCCGTCTGGGCGATGAGGTTCCCGATCTGGCTCAGGGACTCGTGCGTGCCCGCGTCCTTCCACCAGCCGGTGACGAAGCTGTAGGACAGCTGCCCGCGCTCGATGTACGCGCGATTGACATCGGTGATCTCGAGCTCGTCACGCTCCGACGGCTTCAGCGTCCGGATGATGTCGTACACCTGGGCGTCGAAGCAGTACAGGCCGACCACGGCGTACGGGCTCGGCGGCTCGGTGAAGCGGTGGTCGAGCCGTCCCGGCTTCTCGGAGATGTCGACGATCCGCTTTCCCTCGTCGAACACGGGAACCCCGAAGCGCTCGGGATCGGGCACCTCCTTGAGGAAGATGCGCGCACCGGCGTCCTGGTGCTCCACGAAGTCGCGGATCGCCTCGACCTCGGCGTACTGGAAGATGTTGTCCCCGAGCACGACGATCAGCTTGTCGCCGGCCGCGAAGCGCTCGGCCATCGCCACGACCTGGGCGATGCCGCCGGCCTCGCGCTGCACCTTGTAGGTGAGGTCGAGCTCGAACAGCGGCTCGCCGCCGTCGCGCGTCTCCTTGCAACCGTCCCCGAGCAGCCGGATGAAGTCGCCGCCGTGGCGCTGGCCGGTGACCAGCAGCACCTCGTCGACGCCGCAGCGCTGCAGCAGCTCGAGCGGGTAGTAGACCATCGGCCACTTGCCCACGGGGAGCAGGTGCTTGTTGGTGATCGCCGTGAGCTCTCCGAGGCGCGTCGCCTCGCCTCCGGCGCAGATGAGACCCTTGACCGCCATCGCGCGTCGATGATAGTCCGCTCTGCCCGGCTGAACGGCAGCACGGCCGTCAGCCGGAGGGCAGCTGGCGCCGCGACTGCACGATCCGGAACCGCCCGGCGACGAACGCCGCGTCGGTCAGCGTCGCGTTCGCGGCGGGGTTCGCGCCGGTCGCGTGGAAGTCGGAGAACGCCGCCGACTGGTTCACGTAGATCCCGCCGGTGAGGTTGCACGAGAGGGCCACGCCGCCGTCGAAGGCCGCCAGCTCGGCGGCGGAGAGCACGGCCTCGTCGGTGGAGTAGACGCCGGCGGTGATCGCGCCCTGGTCGCGCGAGATCGTGCGCAGGAGCTCGAGGCCGTGGTGCGTCCCGTCGGTGGCGACCAGGAACGCGATCGGGCCGAACTGCTCGTCGAGGTAGATCTCGTCGGCCGTCGCGTCGTCGAGGGCGATCAGCGCCGGGGTGCGCACCCGCGCGCCAGCGAACTCCGGATGCTCGACGGCCCGCGACCCGCGCACCACGCGGCCGTGGCGCTCGGCGTCCTCGATGCGGGCGACCATGTCCTGCGTCCCGAGCGCGCCCAGGATCGCCGTCGCCCGGCCCTGGTCGCCGAGCAGCCCGTCGAGGGCGGCGCCGAGATCCTCGGCGACCTCGTCGAACGACTTCCGGCCCTCGTCGGTGTCGATCCCGTCGCGCGGCACGAACAGGTTCTGGGTGGTGGTGCACATCTGGCCGCTGTACAGCGACAGCGTGAAGGCCAGGTTCGAGAGCATCGCCCGGTACTCGCCGGTCGAGTCGATGACCACCGGGTTCACCCCGGCCTTCTCGGTGTACACGATCGCCTGGCGGGCGTTCGCCTCGAGCCACTCGCCGAAGGCCGTCGAGCCGGTGTAGTCGACGATCCGGATCTCGGGCCGCACGGCCAGCGTCGAGGCCAGCCGCTCGTCGGGGGCCTCGACGGCCAGGCACACGAGGTCGGGCGAGAAGCCGGCCTCGGCCAGCACCTCGCGGGCCACGGCGACGGTGATCGCCAGCGGCAGGATCGTGCGGGCCGCCGGCTTGACCAGCACCGCGTTGCCGGTCACCAGGCTCGCGAACAGGCCCGGGTAGCCGTTCCAGGTGGGGAAGGTGCTGCAGCCGACGACCAGGCCGATCCCCCGCGGGACGACCGTGAAGCGCTTGTGCAGCCGCAGCGGCGGCCGCTTGCCCTGGGGCTTCTCCCAGAGCGCCTCGCCGGCATGGCGGGTCATCTCGGCGTAGGCGTAGGCGACGGCCTCGAGGGCCCGGTCCTGGGCGTGCGGGCCGCCGGCCTGGAAGGCCATCGGGAAGGCCTGGCCGGTGGTGTGCATGACCGCGTGGGCGATCTCGAAGGAGCGTGCGTTGAGGCGGGCCAGGATCTCGAGGCAGACGCCCGCGCGCGCGTCGGCGCCGGCGTCGCGCCAGGCCGGGATCGCGGCGTGCATGATCGGCAGCAGCGTGTCGAGATCGGCGTGCGGGTAGGAGACGCCGAGGTCGATCCCGAACGGCGAGTGCTCGGAGCCGGCCCAGCCGTCGGTGGCCGGCTGCTCGAGCGGGAACCGCCCGTTCTGGACGCCCTGGAAGGCGGCCAGGCCGTGCCCCGGGGCGTCCTCGCCGTAGGTCTTCGGCAGCTCGGAGTAGGCCGACCAGTAGGTGCGCTCGCGAATCGCCTGCAGCGCACGCTCGAGGAGCTCGCGGTGGCGCTCGTACAGCGGGTGGGCCGGGCGCGCACCGGTGGCCGCGGCGTCGATGACTGCGTCCTGGCTCATGCGGAGCACCCTATCCGAAGACGACCGTTCGGTTGTTCGCACGAATGGGCGCGTCGATAAAGACTTCGGGGGTGCCGCGCGTTTCATCCACGATGGGAACGGCCGAGGCGATCGAGCGCGTCTACCGGGAGCGGTACGCCGTGTACCTGGGGGCCGCTGCCGGCATCGTCGGCAGCCGCGAGCGCGCCGGCGATGTGGTGCAGGAGGGGTTCGCCCGGGCGCTACAGCACGCCGGCCGCTTTCGCGGTGGATCGCTCGAGGCCTGGATCTGGCGGATCGTGCTCAACTGCGCCCGCGATACGGTGCGCCGGCCAATTGGCCACCCGCTGCCCGACGACGTGGCCGCGGCGCCCGACGTGCCGTGCCGCGAGCTGGTCGCGGCCGTGCTCGCGCTGCCGGAGCGGCGGCGGGCGGTGGTGCTGCTGCGCTACGTCGCGGGCCTTCGGAACACCGAGATCGCCGAGGCCCTCGGGATCGCCGAGGGCACGGTGGCGGCGACGCTGAGCCAGGCGCGCGACGCGCTCGCGCGACTGCTGGAGCGGGAGGTGAGGACGCCGTGAGCGTCGATCTCGACCACGAGCTCGAGACCCGGCTGCGCGGAGCGTTCGTCGGCTCGGAGGCCGGCGACTGGGCAGCGGTGCAGACGCGCACCCGGCGGCGCTCGGCCCGGCGGCTGCGGCTGCGCGGGACGGGTGGGCTGCTGGCCGCAGCGCTCACGCTGGTGGTTGCCTCGCAGGCCCTCGGGTTCGGGCCGCAGCTGCTCGGCGGGCCGGTGCAGCCGCCCAGGAGCGTCGCGCGCTACCTCGAGCGCATGGGCGTCGACGTGCGAACGGTGCACCTCGGCGCCGAGGCCAGGACTCCCGACGGCCGGCCGGTCCGGCTCTGGGTCGCCGACCCCGACCCGCGCACCTGCTTCGCGTTCCAGATCGGCGCGGCGGCCACGTCCGGCGGCTGCGGCGGCCTGCTCCTCGGCCCGGAGCCCGGTCGGCAGCGAGGGCCGTTGTACGTCGCCGGCGTGGGGCCAGCCGGCGTGGCGCGGGTGCGCCTCCGGTTCGTCGACGGCGACTCCCTCGGCGTGCTCGCCAGCAACGACAGCTGGGTGGCCGTCATCCCCTTCGCCCATCGCCGCTACGGCCACGACCTGAAGGCGATCGACACGCTCGGCGCCGACGGCCGCCTGCTCCGCTCGTACCCCTGGCGGCCGGCGGTCCGCCCGCAGCAGCCGTCCGGGCCGTGGCAGGTCGCGGCTCGCTTCGGGGGGCGGCCACTCCGCGTCGCCAGGAGCGGCGGCGGTGGCACGTGCGTCGAGCTCCTCCGCGCCGACGGTGTCGGCGTCGCGCCGCCAAAGCCACAGGCCGCCCCGATCGACGCTGGCCTCGGCGACCTCGAGGCGCCGTGCGGCCCGCCGACCGACGACCTGCGCGGCTGGCTCGTCCGTATCGCTCCACCGGGCAAGGCCGGCCATCTCGTCCTGCTCGGCCGGCTGCCGCGCGGGGCGACAGCCGTCGAGGCGCGCTTCGCGATGCATCCGCTGCGGGCCCGCGTGCGCGGCGGTGCGTACTTCCTCGAGCTGCCGCAGATGCCCGGCCGAACGCTGACCCGTCTCGTGGCCCGAAGTCCTGACGGTCGCGTCGTCGCGTCGCAGGCCATGAGCCTGCCGAAGACGGGCGTCTTCGGGCCTGCCTGGCGGGGCGCTCGCTACGAGATGCTCTGGCTCGGCCGGTTCAACAACAAGGGCTACGTGCTCGGGCCCCTCAGCTGGCCGTGACCCGGAAGCTGGCCGTGCCGATCAGGTGCCCGTAGCGGGCCCGGTCCTTCGCCCCGTAGCCCGGCCACACGTACCAGCGGTACAGGCCGGGCGCGAGGTGGCGCGGCGCCCGCCACGAGAGACCGAGCGGCCAGCCGGTGGCGACCCGCCTGCCCGACCGGGTCACGACGACGTTGTAGTAGGCGGCCTTCGGGACGGCCTTCCAGGACAGCAGCGGCCCGGTTCCGAACAGGGATCCCGCGACCGGCAGGACGACCGGCACGACGACGTCCGCGGTCGTCGCCTGCGAGGCGTTGCCCGCGTGGTCGTAGGCGAACAGCGCGAGGTGGAAGCGGTTGCCGCGCTCGGCGGGGAGCAGCGCGTGGGTGCGCGTGCCGAGGCTGGTGCGGCTGCCGTCGGACGGTGTGCGCGGTCGGTGCTTCGCGTTGCGCACCAGCACGACGTGGTCGAGGTCGCTGGCCGTCGGGTTCTTCCAGGTCACCGTCACGCCGGTCGCGACGACGTGGGTGGCGATCCTGGTCGGACGGCCCGGCGGGTCACGGTCGACGGCGGTTGGGATCGGCACGACCGGGGCCGGCGTGGCCACCACCGTGGCGCTCGGGGTGGCGACGGCGGTGGCGGTCGGGACGGGCGCTGACCAGTTCGGCACCTCGTCGCGGGCGAACACGGCGAACGCGAGCGGCTGGCCGTTCTGCAGGCCGGTCAGGAGGCAGCTCGTCGTGGCGAGGCCGACGTCGCACAGGGTGGCGCCGTCGCCGGCGGTCGAGGGAGACGTCGTGCCGGCCCTGTAGACGACCCGGTAGCCGGTGAGGTCGGAGTCCGAGCCGACCGCCGGAACCGGAGTGAAGGAGACCGCGACCGATCCGTCGCCGGGCACCGCGACGAGGTCGGCCGGAGAGGACGGCGGGACGGTGTCCATGGCCAGCACGCCCGAGAGTGGCTGCGACGACACGTTGCCCGCCGCGTCGACCGCGAACAGCCGGTACCCGTAGCGCGCGCCGGACACGGTGTCGGTGTCGACGCACGACGTCGAGCCGGGAGGCGCATCGCAGGCTACGACGCCGTCGGTCGGGCCGGACGGAGGCGGCTCGCCGGGCGCGCTCCGCCGGATGGCGAGCGCGACGGGCCCGTTCGGGTCTGTCGCCTCGTACGACAGGGCGACGCTGCCCGTGGGCTGCGGCTCGGCCGCGAACCGACCGATGTCCGGCGGTTCGGCGTCGTAGGTCACGGTGACGCAGTTCGAGTCATCCGACAGCTCGATCGGGTCGTTCACGGCACGCACCACGTAGCCGTAGGTGTGGCCGGGGACCGCCGGTTGGATCGACTCGACCGCTCCGTCGTTGAAGAAGGTCGTCTTCTTGGTCCCGACGTACACGAAGGTGCCGGAGCAGCCGCCGTCGGCTCGCCGGATCCGGTAGCTCGTGGCGCCGGGCGACGCGTCCCACTCGAGGTGCGGCACGACGGCGGTGATCGCCGGGCCTCGGAGCCCCTGCGGCGGAGGCGGCGGTGCAGCCCGCGCTGCTGCCGTGAGGACGAGCAGCGAGAGGCCAGCCGCCATCGTCGCTGCAGCCGCATGGGCACGTGTGCGTCGCATTTCCCCGGGACCCCCGTCGCCGCGCCCGCCCGGTAGGCGGGCCACCATGGCGTCCAAGGTAGCGCGGACGACGCTGCAGCGACGGGGCGGCGGAGCCGGCAATCTATGCCCCGTGCCGCTCTCGTCGACGAACGCCATCCCGCTGCGCGGCTACGGCACCTGGCTGATGCGCGAGGACGCCTGCCGCCAGGCGGTCGAGACGGCGATCGAGGTCGGCTACCGCCACATCGACACCGCGCCCGGGTACGGCAACCACGCCGCCGTGCGGGCGGCCATCGAGGCCTGCGGGCTGCCGCGCGACGAGCTGTTCGTGACCACCAAGGTGCCTCACGAGGAGCTGCACCACGCCGACCTGGTGGCGTCCTGCAAGCGCTCGCTCGACGAGCTCGGGCTCGACCACGCCGACCTCTTCCTGATCCACTGGCCGAACCCCGAGATCCCGATCGCCGAGTCGCTCGAGGCGATGCGGGAGCTCCTGGACGCCGGGCTGATCCGGCGCTGCGGCGTCTCGAACTTCACCGTCGAGCGGCTGCGCGAGGCGTGCGCCCTCGGCACCGTCCCGATCTCGGCGAACCAGATCGAGTTCCACCCGTACCTCAAGGAGCGGGCGATGCTCGACGCCGCCCGCGAGCTCGGGGTGACGATCACCGCGTACTCGCCGCTGGGCTTCGCGAACGTCCTCGACGACGAGACGATCGGGGCCATCGCCCGACGGCATGGCCGGACGCCGGCCGCGGTCATCCTGCGCTGGCACCTGCAGCTCGACGTCGTCGCGATCCCGAAGGCCGCCTCCCGCGAGCACGTCCGGGACAACTTCGAGATCCTCGACCTCGAGCTCTCGGACGAGGAGATGGCGGCGATCGACGGGATCGACCGCTGGGAGCGCTACGCCAGGCCCGACTTCGTGAGCATGGCGGGCCTTCCCTAGCCGAGGTGGAGCGTCACGCGGCGCACGACGGTGCGCGCGTGGCCGTTCCCGCGGACCGTGGCCCGCAGCACGGCGTGCAGCGTGGTGCGGTGGGCCAGTGCCTGGCGGGCGGGGCGGGGGATGGCGATCCGGAGCGTCCGGGTCTTGCCGGCGGGGACGCTGAACGAGGCGTGGCCGAGCGCGTGGGCGTGCCGGTCGCTGCTGGTGACGGCGATCGTGCCGCGGCACGTGCCCCAGCGGGTGTTCGGGCAGCCGATGCTGACGACCAGCGTCGAGCGGGTGTGGAGGCTGACGTGGCTCAGGCGCGCCGAGGGGACGGCAGCCGTCGGGAGCGGCGTCACCGGCGGCGCCTGAGGCGCGGGCGGCGCGGGCTGGCTCGGCGGCGCCGGTGCGGGGGGCGGCGCGGCAGGTGGCGCGGCGGGCGGCGTCGTCACGCTGACCGCCTCGCACGCGGTCACGACGTCGATCGAGTCGACGGCGGCGCGGTCGTTCCCGGTGTCGCAGAAGACCCTGTCGGCGACCCCGTCGACCGCCGAGATCGTGTCGTCACCGAGGCCGCCGTTCCCGCTGTCGGCGCCGCCGCCGAGGTCGATCACGTCGTCGCCGCCCCAGCCGTCGATGACGTTGGCGCCGTCGTTTCCGACGAGGGTGTCGTCGTAGCTCGTCCCGCCGATGTCCTCGACGTCGGCCAGGACCCAGTCGTTCTCGCCGGGTGCGCCGTCGTTGCGCAGTCCGTCGAGGGTCACCGTGACCGGCCCGTCGTGGTCGAGGAAGTCGGCCCGGTCCTCGCCGATCCCGCCGCTCAGGATGTCGGAGCCCGCATCGCCCTCGAGATCGTCGTCACCGGGGCCGCCGGCCAGCACGTCGTCGCCCGCCCGGCCCACCAGCGTGACGTTGTGCAGTCCGCCGCCCGCGCGGATCTCGTCGTTCTCGTCCGTGCCCCACACCATCTCGACGTCCGGGAACACGTTGTCGCCCTCGCCGGGGGCGCCGTCGTCGGCCACGCCGTCGAGCGTCACGTGGACGCCCTGCGTCCAGCCGGCGTAGGACACCATGTCCTGGCCATCGTCGCCATCCACGGTGTCCGGGCCGCCTCCGGGCCGCAGGAGGTCGCTGCCGGGCCCGCCGTGGAACACGTTCGGGCCGTCGTCGCCGATCAGGGTGTCGTCGCCCAGGCCGCCGGTGACGTTCTCGACGTCCGAGTGGACGTTCGCGCGGCCGGTCGGCGTGAGCCCGTCGTTCGGCTCGTCGTCGAGCGAGATCGAGACCCGGTCCCGCGAGCTGCTCTGCATCTCGGTGACCAGGTCGGTGCCCGGCCCGCCGCGCAGATCGACGTTCCCCGAGCTGTACGGCACCCAGAGCTGGAGCGCGTCGTCGCCCTCGCCGCCGTCGACGGTGCCCGAGGTGATCGCGCCGAGGACGTCGTTCCCGCCGGCGCCGTCGATCGTGCAGCCGGCCCAGCAGGTGAGCCGGTTCGCGTCGTCGTCGCCGACGAGCACGGCCGAGCTGACCATCTCGGCTCTCACGTTCTCGACGTCGCTCCGGACGTTGTCGCCCTCGCCGGGGCTGCCGTCGTCGGCCACGTCGTCGAGCGAGACGTCGATGTTGCCGCCGTCGTAGATCATCGTGTCGCGCCCGTCGCCGCCCGAGATGTCGTCGGCGCCCGCGTCCGAGGCGATGACGTCGTCTCCGCCGCGCCCTTCCACGCGGTCGTTGCCGGTGCCGGGGGAGATCGCGTCGGCCAGCGGGCCGCCGAGGAGCAGGTCGTCGCCCGGGCCGCCGTCGAGCTCGGCCCAGTCGGTGGTCACGTCGAGGGTGTCGTCACCGCCGTCGCCCGAGAGCGTGCCGCCGTCGAACGAGGCGAGCTGCAGGTGGTCGTCGCCCCGCCCGCCGGACACGCTCGCGCTGATGAACGGGTCGACGACCGAGATCGTGTCGTCGCCATCTCCGCCGTCGACGCTGACCAGGCCGCCGCCGGTGACCGTGGCCGTGTCGTTGCCGTCCCCGAGGTTGATCGCCACGATGCCGAAGGCGCCCGCGGCGCACGTCGCGACGTGCGGGTCCACCTGGACGCAGCCGAGATGGGCTGCGAGCGGCGCGGTGGCATCCTCGACCCGGGTGACGAAGGAGTCGACGAGGGTGACCGTGATCGTGTCGGTCTCGGGCCCGGCGCCGACCAGCAGCTTGCCGTCGACCGCGCTCACGCCCGCGGCCTGGGCAGCCGGAGCCAGCCCCAGCAGCGCAGCTGCACAGGCGCCCACCAGTAGGCGTCGCATCGGCCCCCTCACCGAGTCGAGTCTCCCACGACGGGGCGGGATCACGGGAGTCCAGCCGCAGCTGGCCCTTCGGCCAGGACGGTGCGCCCACCATTTCGCACGCGAAACGATCGCTTTCCCACAAACGTCGCAGTATCTGCAATACTTACGTCTATGCAAGTATTCGCCACCGATACGGCTGGCTCGCCTCGCCTCGCGACCGAGCTCGCCGCACTCGTCACCTACATCCACCGCCGCTGCGCCGCGGACATGCTCGAGATCGTCGGAAACCTCGAGCTGTCGATCTCCCAGGTCAAGGCCCTGCACCTGCTCGACCTGGTCGGCCCGCGCACGCTCGGCGAGCTCGCCGGCCAGATCCACCTCTCGCCTGCGGCCACCGGCCGCGCGATCGAGGACATGCAGCGCATGGGCCTCGTCGAGCGGTCCGAGGACGCCACCGACCGCCGCGTGCGGCACGTCCGCATCACCAGCGGCGGCGTGGAGCTCCTGGGCCGCATCGCCGACAGCCGCAAGGCCGTGCTCGAGGAGCTCGTCAGCACGATCGACGAGGCCGATCAGACGACGTTGTCGGCCGCGCTCGCCCCGCTGCTCGCCCGCGCCAGGACCCCGGAGGAGGTGCCGGCATGACCGGTGGAGTTCTCGACCGCCGCCTGGCGGCCATCTCGTCGGTGGTCGTCCTCGGCGCGATCATGTCGATCCTCGACACGACGATCGTCAACGTCGCCATCGACGCCCTGGGACGCGACTTCCACGCGCCGCTCTCGACGATCCAGTGGGTCTCGACGGGCTACATGCTCGCGCTGGCGACGGTCATCCCGCTCACCGGGTGGGGGTCGGAGCGCTTCGGCACGAAGCGGCTCTTCCTGCTCTCGGTGTTCCTGTTCATGGTCGGCTCGGCGCTGTGCGGCGCTGCGTGGTCGGCCGAGTCGCTCATCGTCTTCCGCGTGATCCAGGGTCTCGGCGGCGGCATGATCATGCCCGTGGGCATGACGATCATGACCCAGGCAGCCGGCCCGCAGCGGGTCGCCCGGGTGATGAGCGTGATCGGCGTGCCGATGTTGCTCGCCCCGGTCATCGGGCCGGTGCTCGGCGGCTGGCTCGTCGACGACGTGAGCTGGCGCTGGATCTTCTACGTGAACATCCCGGTCGGCATCCTGGCGCTCGTCCTGGCGGTGAAGATCCTCGACGCCGACCAGCCGAAGCGGCACCACCGGCTCGACGTGGTCGGGCTGGCGCTGCTCTCGCCGGGTCTTGCGGCACTGGTCTACGGCCTCGCCGAGACGGCGTCCGCCGGCGGCCTCGGCCAGCCCAGCGTCCTCGTGTCGCTCGGCGCAGGCGTGGTGTTGATCACCCTGTTCGTGTTCCACGCGCTGCGCACCGCCGAGCCGCTGCTCGACATGCGGCTGTTCAAGAGCCGCGGGTTCACGGCCTCGGCCTCGTCGTTCTTCCTGCTCGGCGGAGCCCTGTTCGGGGCGATGATCCTGATCCCGCTGTACTACCAGGTGGTACGCGGGGAGACGGCGCTGGCCGCCGGTCTGCTGATGGCCCCGCAGGGGCTCGGCGCGGCGATCACGATGCCGATCTCCGGCCGGATCACCGACCGCAACGGGCCGAAGCGGATCGTCCTGCTCGGCATCTTCGTGCTCATGGCAGCGACGATCCCGTTCGCGCTGCTCTCGGAGTCGACGCCGTACTGGCTGCTCGCCGGCACGCTCTTCGTGCGCGGCATCGGCCTGGGGATGACGATGATGCCGGCGATGTCGGCTGCCTACCAGGAGCTCGACCGCTCCCAGGTGCCGAAGGCCACGACGACGATGAACATCCTGAACCGCGTCGGCGGCTCGGTCGGCACGGCGTTGCTGGCGGTCGTGCTGCAGCACCAGATCACGAACGCGCTGCCCGCGGGCTCGGGCGGCGTCGGAACCGCCTCGGCGCTGCCCGACTCGGTGCGGGAGCAGGTCGCGCCCGCCCTGTCCGGCGCGTTCGGCAACACGTTCTGGTGGGCGTTCGCGCTGTCCGCTGTCGCGATCATCCCGGCGCTGCTCCTGCCGCGCCGCCGCCCGGCGACGCCTGTGAGCGAGGCCGAGCGGGAACGGCGCGACGAGGAGGCCGCTGCCGAGGTGCTGCTGGACGTGGCCTAGCCGAGCGCCGGCCGCGCTCGCCGTCGTCTAGGGTCACGGGCATGCGGCAGAGCATCTCCCTGATCACCCTCGGCGTGGCGACTACGGCCGCAGCAAGGCGTTCTACGAGGCGCTCGGCTGGACCGTGGCGATGGACGTCGAGGAGACCGCCTTCTTCGAGGCCAACGGCGTCGCGCTGGTGCTGTGGTCGCGGGAGAAGCTGGCCGGCGACCTCGGGATCCAGGACGACGGTGCCCGCTGGGGCGGCATCGTGCTGGCCCACAACGTGGGGTCGCGCGAGGAGGTCGACGCGATCGTCGAGCAGGCCCGCCTGCTCGGCGCGTCGATCACCCGCGAGCCGTCCGAGACGTTCTACGGCGGCTACGCCGGCGCGTTCCGCGACCTGGACGGCCACGTGTGGGAGGTCGCCCACAACCCCGGCTTCGGTCTCGCCGGGGACGGCAGCGTGATCCTGCCCGACGCGGGCTGAGTCGGTCGCGACCCGGTGCCGCTGCTGCTCAGACCGCTCGAACCTCGGCGAGCCGCTTGACCGCGAAGTCGTCGGTCCCGCTGGGGTCCCAGCAGACGGCGGCTTGCCATGCGGCCGATGCTTGTGCGGCGACGTCGTGCGTGTCGTCGCCGAGACCGGCGGCGTTGTGTGGCAACACCAGATCGAGGTCGGGGACGTCGACGTGCGACTCGTCCCAGTCGATCAGCGCGACCCGATCCGCGGTCATGCGGATGTTGCCCGCGTTGGGGTCGCCGTGCACGACGCACCGCTCTCGTCCGGTGAGCCGCGCCCACGCCGCCCGGCATCGAGCAACGGCCTCGGCCGGCATCGCGCCGAGGTCGATCCTCGTCCCGGTCTCGGCGTGCAGGAGGTCGGTCGAGGATCGCCAGCCCGGGCGTTGGGGCCAGCCGTGCGTCAGTCGGTGCAGCTGGCGGAGCGTGCCTGCGACCCGACGCCAGTCGGCCGCCGTTTCGGGCGGTCCGCCCTCCACGTAGGTCATCACGACCAGTCCCTCAGCGAAGTGCCGGCCGTCAGTGGTCGGGATCGGCACCGGCACCGCCATCCCCTCACGGTCGAGGTGTCGCAGCAGGTCGGTCTCCCACGCCAGGTCGGCGTCGCTGCGTGTGCCGAGCCGAGCGACGGCGAGCTGCCCGTCGACGCGCACGCTCCACACCTCGTTGACGCCAACTCCGCCGGTGAGCGGTTCGATACGGGCGACGTCGTCACTCCACTGATCGAGTGCCTCCCATCCCACGTCTACGGCCTGGGCGGGCCCTGCTCGATCCGCCGCAGCACCGGCGCGAGCTGGTCGACGTCCTCGCTCATCAGGTGCTGCCGCTCGTCCCACCAGGTCGCGCCGGCCTCGGCCTGGGACGCGACCAGCTCGCCGGCGGCCGACGGGTCGGACGGGCTGACGCCGCCGACGACGACGTCGAACGGCCGGCCGGCCGCGTCGCCGCGGTGCTCCTCGATGTAGGCGAGGAGCTCGCGGAGGTCGTCGAGCGGCGGCGGGTCGCCGTGGCGGGCGGTGCGGAAGAGCGGGGCGACGCCGTCCCAGCGCGCAGCCCGGCGCATCGGGCGCCGCGCCGGCCAGAACCCGCCGATCCAGACGGGTGGCCGCGGCTGCTGGACGGGCGCGGGCAGGAGGCGGACGTCCCGCACCGTGAAGTGCGGCCCCTGATGGTCGACCGGCTCGCCCGACCAGTAGCGGGCCAGGAGCTCGAGCCCCTCGTCGAGCCGCTCCGCCAGCACCACCGGGTCGGTGGTGTCGCCGAAGCTCCCGAACTCGTCGTCGATCGGCCCGCCGAGGCCCGCCCCGAAGATGACCCGCCCGCCGCTCAGCACGTCGAGCATGGCGACCTGGCGGGCGAGCTGCTCGGGCCGGCGCCGGGCCACCGGCGTGACCAGCGTCCCGAGCCTGATGCGGGAGGTCGCGAGCGCGGCCGCGGTCAGCAGCATCCAGGGCTCGCCGAACGGCGACCCGCTGCGCCAGCGCTTGGAGTGCACCACGTGATCCCAGACGAAGAGGCCGTCCCAGCCGGCGTCCTCGGCCGCGGTGGCCACCCGCGCCACGGTCCGGGCGTCGGCGAAGTCCCCGAAGTTCGGGATGTTGATGGAGCAGCGCATCCCGGCATGGTGCCCTGGGTGGTGTTTGTCCGCCCCGGCGTCGGTACCTTGCTTGCGGGTCGCACCGGTGGAACGATGGCCGCCGTCCGCTCCAACTAGGGGAACGACACCATCGTGCATGAGACCTCGCGCCGGCATCGCCATGCCGGCCTTCGCCGTGCCGTCCTGCGGCTCGCCGGCGTCACGCTGGCGTCCGTCGGGCTGCTCACCGCAGGCGCCGTGCGCGCCGACGCCGCCGTCGTCACGGCGGCCCACGACAGCGCCCGGACCGCCTGGTATCCGGACCAGCCCCGGCTGACGCAGTCCCTGCTGACCGGCGGCACGTTCGGGCAGCTGTTCTCGCGCGCCATCACCGGGCAGGTGTACGCCCAGCCGCTGGTCTCGAACGGCGTCGTGCTCGTCGCCACCGAGGACAACTGGATCTACGGGCTCGACCCCGAGACCGGCACCGTCAAGTGGTCCCGCAACGTCGGCACGCCCTGGAACACGAGCGATCTCGGCTGCGGCGACCTCACCCCGCACGTCGGCGTCACTGCGACGCCGGTGATCGACGACACCGGCACCGGCACCGCCTACTTCACCTCCAAGGGCTACGTCTCCGGCTCGTCGGGCACGGCCCGGTACGACGTGCATGCCGTCGACCTCGCCACCGGAAGCGAGCGCGCCGGCTTCCCGATCCGGATCCAGGGCGCGGCCCAGAACAGCCCGAGCCACACCTTCGAGGCCGCGCACGAGCTGCAGCGGCCGGCCCTGCTGCTCATGGACGGCGTGGTCTACGCCGCGTTCGGCGGCCACTGCGACCTCTCGCCCTACCAGGGCTGGGTGGTCGGCGTGACCACCGGCAGCTCGCCGCACATCTCGGCCATGTGGGTCGACAACGCTCCCGCCGGCCGCAACGGCGGCGGCATCTGGCAGTCCGGGGGCGGCATCGTCTCCGATGGCTCCGGCCGCATGTTCGTGGCCACCGGCAACGGCTGGTCGCTCGACCGCAACAACGCGGCCGTCCCCGGAACGAGCGTCCCGGACCGTCTGGGCGAGTCGGTCGTCCGCCTCCAGGTGCAGGCCGAACGGCACGCTGACGCCGGCAGACTTCTTCCAGCCGTACAACTCGCAGGATCTGGACGGCTGGGACGCCGACGTGTCCTCGGGAGGTCCCGTGGCGCTCCCCTCGCCGTTCGGAGACGGCACTGCCACGCCGCGTCTGCTGATGGAGGTCGGAAAGCAGGGCCGCATCTACCTCATGGACCGGGACGCGCTCGGCGGCTTCAAGAACGGGGCGGGCAGCGGCGACGGCGTGCCTGCGGCCATCAACGGCAACGAGGGCGTCTGGGCCCGACCCGGGGTGTGGCCCGGCGACGGCGGCTACGTGTGGCTGCCCACGGCCTCGGGCGGCAGCTCCGGCGGCGGGTCGAGCGGCCATCTCGTGGTCTACAAGAACGCGGTCGTCTCGGGCAAGCCGAGCCTGTCCCGTGTCGGCGCGTCGAGCGACGGCTGGCCGTACGGGTCGAGCGGGCCGGTCATCACCTCCAACGGCACCACCGCCGGCAGCGGCATCGTCTGGATCGTCAAGAGCACCGGCGACCCGGGCGCGAACAGCCAGCTGCTGGCGTACGCCGCCGTGCCCAACGCCAACGGGACGCTGAACCAGCTGTTCGCCTCCGGGACGTTCACCTCGTCGAAGTTCAACCCGCCGGGCGTCGGGCCCAACGGGCGGATCTACGTCGGTACCCGCGACGGTCGGCTGCTGGCGTTCGGCGCGCCGATCAACGTGCCGTTGTCGAGCCCGGGCGCGACGTTCGGCACGCAGACCATCGGCACGACGAGCTCGCCGCAAACCGTGCAGATCACTGCTTCGTCCTCCGTCACGGTCAGCAGCGTGACCAGCACCAGCGCGGAGTTCCTGGTCGGCACGCCGTCGCCGGCGCTGCCGACGACGCTGCTTCCGGGCGGCACGCTCTCGGTGCCGGTTCGGTTCAAGCCGAGCGCCGCCGGATCGCGGGCGGGCTCGCTGACGGTCGCCACCAGCCTCGGCACGGTGCAGTTCCCCCTCGCCGGCACCGGCCAGCTCGCGACGGCGCACCTCTCGATCAGCCGGAACCTGCTCGACTTCGGCGGGCTGCCCGTCGGCGGCGACGCGACCCAGAGCTTCACCCTCACGAACGACGGCGGGCAGCCGCTCACGTTCGGCTCGGTGACGCTGCCGGGCGCGCCGTTCACGGCCACCGGGCGCGCCCCACGCCGGCGACACGCTCGCCGCCGGGGCGCAGCTCACCGTCAACGTCGACTTCGCGCCGACCACGACGGGCTCGTTCTCCGACGAGCTCGACGTCGATGCCGGTGCGGCCGGCGGCGGCGAGGTCGGTCTCACCGGCACCGCCGCCAGCGGAGGTCACATCGCCATCTCGCGGCTCTCGATCGACTACGGCAACGTCGGTGTCGGCGCGTCCGCGACCGCCAGCTTCACGGTCACCAACGACGGCGGCAGCTCGGTCACGATCACCAGGTCGAAGCCGCCGGTGCTCGGGCCCTTCACGGCGACCTCGGCGCTCGACGAGGGAACGGTGCTCACGGCGGGAGCGTCGAGGACGCTCACGGTCCGCTTCTCGCCGACCGCGCTCGGCACGCAGTCCGACGGCTGGTCGATCAACGGGACGGACTCGTCGGGCGTGCGGAACGTGCAGTTCACCGGCGCCGGCGTGGTGCCCGACCCGGCCAGCGGCGGCTGGCAGCTGAACGGCTCGGCCTCGCTGGCGCCGCCGCTGCTGCAGCTGACGCCGGCCACCGCGAACGCGGCCGGCTCGGCGTTCTGGCCGACGGCCGTCGACTCGAGCACGCTCACGGCCCAGTTCACCGCGACCATCGACAGCGGCACCGGCGCCGACGGCATGACCTTCGTGCTCGCTGACGCCACGTCGGCGACCGCCCGCTCGCTGGGCGCCTACGGCGGTGGCCTCGGCTTCTCGGGCATCCCCGGCGTGGCCGTCGCGCTCGACACCTACAAGGGGACCGGCGATCCGAGCAGCAACTTCGTCGGCCTGACCGACGGCCGCGACTCGACCACCGGCGGCCTGCACTGGCTGGCCACGTCGACAGCCGTGCCAGGGCTGCGAGGCGCGTCCCACACCGTCACGGTGACGGTCGCGAACGCCACCCTGATGGTCCTCGTCGACGGCACCCAGGTCCTGCAGCGGGCGGTCGTGCTCCCGCCGCGGGTGCTCGTCGGCCTGACCGGCGGAACCGGTGGCCTGACCGACCGCCACGCGGTCTCGTCGTTCCTCCTCACCGGGTCCGGGGGCTCCTCCGGCGGCGGTGCGGTCGCGGCCGACGCGTTCTCGCGCACGGTCAGCTCCGGCTGGGGCAGCGCGACCGTCGGCGGCGCGTGGACGCTCGTCGGCTCGGCCTCGGCGTTCGCCGTCGACGGCTCGGCCGGAACGCAGGTGGCCACGGCTGCGGGGCAGACGCGCGAGTCCGACCTGGGCGTCAGCGCTCGCGAGGTCGACGCGACCGTGCGGCTGCGCCTGAGCGCGCTGCCGGTCGGCGCCAGCCAGTTCGCCTACGTGGTCGTCCGCCGCACCAGCAGCGGCGACGGCTACCGGGCGAAGCTGCGGCTCGCGCCGGATGGACACGTCTACGCCACGTTCACCCGGGTCACGAACGGTGCCGATGTGGACGTCGCGCCCGAGACCGTCGTGTCCGGGCTCGCGCCGTCGGCGAACGGATGGATCCGGCTGCACGTGCAGGCGACGGGCGTGTCTCCGACGACCCTGCGGCTGAAGGCCTGGCCCGACGGCTCGGCGGAGCCCACGGCCTGGGCGGTGACCGAGACCGACTCGACGGCGGCGCGCCAGGTCGCGGGCGGGATCGGCCTGCGCAGCTACATCGACAAGGGCGCGACGAACGCGCCGATCACCGCGTCCTGGGACGACCTCTCGGTGACCGGCAGCTGACTATCAAACCTTCACCGTTGTCAAGAGAGCGGTGAAGGCGCGCGAAACATGCGGGAAGGTACGCGCCGTTGTCCCCCATTCGACCTCCCTGAATGGGTAGGGTGGCCGCCGCAGCCGCATGCTGCCAGGGGAAGGCCACGGTGGGAAGGCCGTGGGTGGTGCATGCGCGCTTGCATCCGACCACAACGAACGGGAGAGAGCATGCCCGAGCATCGCTCCGCAGCGCCGGACGGCGCTGCGCCGCGCCGTCGTACTTTCATGCACTGCCTGATCGCAGTCGCCTGCCTGGCCGGCTTCGCCGTCCTGCCCGCAGCAGCGAACGCGACCTCGTACTACGTTTCCTGCTCAGGCAACGACTCGAACAACGGGACGAGCTCGTCGACGCCGTGGAAGACGCTCGGCAAGGCCAACAACGCCTCGCTGCGCGCCGGTGACCAGCTGAACCTTCAGGGCGGCTGCCAGTGGACGGGTCCGCTGAACGCGCGCTGGACGGGCACCGCCGCGTTGCCCATCCAGATCAAGAACTACGGCAGCGGCATGGCCAACATCGTGAACTCGGCGACCAACAACGTGACCATCACAGGTGCGTACCAGGTCATCACCGGCATCTACACCAGCAACTCGCCGAAGTCGTACGACTCGCAGTGCCAGAACGCACCGCTCGGGACGTCGGTCGGGTTCCGCTTCCTGAACGGTGCGAACCACAACACCGTCCAGAGCTCCGAGGCCGACAACCAGGAGTTCGGAATCTTCCTGGACTGGGGCTCGAGCTACAACAACGTGCTCCACAACACGCTCAAGAACAACAACGTGCGCGACTCGAACCTGAACGCCGACGGTGGTGCGGTCGGAATCAACGTGTTCGGCGACTACAACCGCATTGGCTTCAACACGATCTCGGGCAGCGACGTCTGCTCGCGCTTCTATGGCCGTGACGGGTCCGCGGTCGAGCTCTATGGCGGTCGCAACAACATGATCGACCACAACATCGCGATCGACGACAACACCTTCACCGAGCTCGGGAACCCGCGGACGGCCTACAACACGTACGCCTACAACGAGTTCCGCTCCTCGCTGACGAAGGCCACGTTCCTGGTGACCCGTGGCGCGGGCGACACCAAGCGCGGTCCGGTGGTCGGCACGAAGGTCTACAACACGACCGTGTACATGACCGGCGCGCAGAGCTACGCCATCCAGTGCACCGCGGGCTGCAGCACGTCGATCCTGTACTTCCACAACAACATCGTGTATGCGCAGGACCGGGTGGGCTACGCCGACCATGCGTTCGACGAGGGCAACAACGTGTACTGGAGCCCCAACGGGCCGAAGGTCTGGTTCCCGATGTCGACGAGCTCGCGCAAGGCCAACCCGCTGTGGGTCAACCCGGGCGCCGGCGACTTCCACCTGGGAAGCGGCAGCCCCGCCGTGAACCTGGGCACGAGCTCCGTGCTGTCGCTCTTCACGACCGACCTGCTCGGCACGGCGCTGCCGCTCGGCGGCGCCATCGACGCCGGCGCGGTCGAGACTCGCTGACCGCTCGAGCCCCGAGCCGATAGCTGCCACCGGGCCGCCGCCTCCTGCGCGAGGCGGCGGCCCGGCTGCGGCGTGAGAGCACTACGGCTTGATCGGGTCACTCCAGCCGAAGTAGCCAGTCCCGACGGCCGGCTGGCCCGCGAGGGTCGTGAACGTGACGGTGATCACGTGGGTCTCGGCCGCGGGGCACGAGGCGCGCACCGCGAAGGTCGAGATCTCCAGGCTCTTGCCGGCCTTCAGCGCGACCGCATCGCCGTTCCAGGCCTGATCCGGGCCGCAGTCGCGACCGAGGCCCCAGGCGTCGCTCGCATGGTCGACGTAGTGGGGGATCAGGGTCTCGTCGGCGGTGGAGCAGCTGGAGAGGGTGAACGCGGGCTTCGGGAGCTTGTTGCCGTGGACGATGCCGCCGCCCTTCCCAACAGCGCTGACGCAGGGACCGGCGATGGGAGGCGTGCCGCCGCCGTGGGCGGCGAGCGCGGCTCCAGGTGCGGCGAGCAGCGCGCCTGCGGTCAGCGCGGTGAGAAGGGAAAGGCGGGACATGACGTGGCTCCGTGATCGGCGGCCCCCGGCCTGAGCGGCGCGCGGTGCCATGTGAGGAGCATCGGCGGAAGCAGGTCCGTATCGCCATCGGACCTTGGTCCTGCGACCTCGGCCGCCCCGCGGCCCGACTCCGGAGCGGCAGTCCGACAGAGATCGGCTCCGCCAGGCGCCATGCAGGCATTTCGCCGAGTGGGCGGTAAGCCTGGCGCCATGACCAGCCCGCGGGTGTCAGCGGCGACGCCTGGATCCAGCTCGCCGAGGCGCGGACCACCCTCGATGCATTCGTGTGCGTCGGTACCGGTCTGCCGGTCGTCTGGCGCGAGGGTCGACAAGCTGGAAGGGGATCGCTACCCGCTGAGCAAGCGCAACCCGGAGCCGACCGGGGCGGGTCCTGGACGCGGTTGCGCCTGCGGCCGCGTCGGAGGCGAGGATGCAGATCACGCTCGCGGTGCCGGTCAGCGTGTCGCCGGATTTGTTCGACGCGACGACCGTCCAGCCGTCGCGGGAGGCGCCGATGCTAATGGAGCGGTTGCCAGTCCGGCTGGGAGTGCTCGTCGTGGTTGGAGTCGATGACTCCCCACGTTGCCTCTGCATGCCCGTCGCCACCGAGGGGGCCGGCGAAGACGTCATCGCCAAAGTGCGAGCCGTACGCCCACGCCATCTGCGCGCCGTCCGGCGACCACGCGGGCTGCTCGTAGCCTTCGTGCAGGCCCGCAGTGATCACCGCGTGCGGCTTTCCTCCGGTGCGGGAGAACGCCCAGATGGAAGCCGCCGCGCCGCTGGAGCGCTTGCGGTAGCTGGTGAAGACGATCTGGCGGCTGTCGGGCGACCACGACGGGTTCCAGTCGCCGGCGGTGGAGCGCCGCGAGAGGTTCTTGGGGGAGGCCCCGTTCGGGCGGACCGTCCAGATCTGCGCATACGCGCCAGGGTTGTACGGGGCGGGCGTACCGCGCAGGAAAGCGATGCGCGTTCCGTCCGGCGACCACGCCGGCTGCGACTCGTCGACGTCGGCAGTGTTCGTGATGTCGACCGCACCGGAGCCGTCGAGGCGCGACACCCAGATGTCCCCGGCGCGGACGAACGCGAGGCGCGTGCCGTCGGGCGCGAACGCCGGGTCGTTGGACGCCGCCGAGGCGTGCGTGACCTGTGAGATCTGCGTGCCGTCGCTGTGCATCAGCATCACCTGCGCCGCGCCGACGCTCGGGGTGCGGTCAAACGCGATCAGCGTTCCGGTGGCGTCAAATGTCGGGTCGCTGTCGAGAAACGTCCCGTCGGGGTGGGTGAGCGCGGCAGGTGTGCCGCTGGCGTCGGTCGGGTTGGCGACCGCGATCTCGCCGCCTGACGGCCCGACGTAGATCTGCTGGGTGAAGACGACCAGTCCGTTGTGGCCGGGGAATGCCGCTTGCGCGGGAGCAGCCGCCGCTGCGCACAGCACCGCCGCGCCCAGCGCCACCAACCTGCTCCGTGCCGGCATCGCTCGCTCCCTCGATTCCTGGTGTGATGCCGCCCCCGCGGCACGCTTGCGACGCTACTCCTCTGCGCCGCCGCGTGCAAACCGCATCGCGTGGGGCCACGCATTCATGTCAGATTCTGATTGCGGCGAACTGTTTCGCGCGAGGTACGTTCGCCCTGGATGGCTTTCCCGTCGGACCTGAGTGATGCCCAGTGGGAGCGGGTTCGCGACCTGTTCGCATCGCGGCGCGCCGCGACGCCGCAGATCGAGCGGCGGCAGATGGTCAACGCCATCCTCTACCTCGCGCTCATAGGCGCGCAACGGCGCTACCTGCCGGGCGAGTTCGGGTCGTGGGGCGCGGCCTGGCAGCATTTTCGGTGCTGGCGCGACCCGGGTGTCCGGGGCGAGGCAATGCGCCGCGTGGCGGTTTGCGTGCGACAGCGCGAGCAGCGCGACGCCTACTCGTCGCTGCTGCTGGTCGATGGCCAGACGAGCCTCTTCGGCAGCCCGACGCCGTCCGCACGGAGTGTGGGGACGGTGTGGGATGACGCTCAACAGGGATGGGACTTCGGATGACGAAATCCCTGCAAATCAGCGATGGGCGGTACAGGCTTCGAACCTGTGACCTCCTGCGTGTAAGGCAGGCGCTCTGGCCAGCTGAGCTAACCGCCCATAGGGAATCCACCCTACCATTCAGCCCGCAGGCGGCTCCATGACGGTGTGGGCGTGCCGGTCGAGGCGGTCCAGGGCGAAGCCTTCGAGCAGCTGCGAGGGTGACGCGGGGGCGTCAGGCCAGAGGCCGGCGGTGTGGGCCAGCCAGCCGACCAGGCGCTCCGCCGGAAGGCCCGCGTCGAGCAGCTCGCGCACCCCGACCGCGCCGTGGCGCTTCGCCAGGCGCGCGCCGTCGGGGCCGAGCAGCAGCGGGACGTGGGCGTAGCGCGGCTCCGGGGTCAGGCCGAGCGCGGCGCGCAGCGCGATCTGGCGGCCGGTCGACGGGAGCAGGTCGTCGCCGCGCAGCACCTGGTCGACGTCCTGGTCGGCGTCGTCCACCACCACCGCGAGCTGGTAGGCCACCACGCCGTCGCGGCGGCGCACCACGAAGTCGCCCGTGTCGCTCAGCTCCTCGCTGACCGGTCCGTGGACCGCATCGTCGAAGGTCACCGTGCCGTCGGCCCGGAACCGCAACGCCGCCTCTTCGCCCGCGGACAGCCGGGCGGTCGCGACCTCCGCCGGCAGCGTCCGGCAGGTGCCCGGGTAGCGGTGGCCCTCCACGCCGTGCGGGGCGGACGCCGCGGCCCGGATGTCCGCCCGCGAGCAGAAGCACGGGTAGACCGCGCCGGCGTCCTCGAGCCGGCGCAGCGCCGCCCCGTACAGGTCGCCGCGGGTGCTCTGCGCGACCACCTCGCCGTCCCAGTCCAGGCCGAGCGCGGCCAGGTCGGCGAGCTGGCGCTCGGCCGCGCCCTCGCGCACCCGCGCGACGTCCAGATCCTCGAGGCGCAGCAGGAAGCGGCCGCCGCCGGCCCTCGCCCAGAGCCAGGCGAGCAGCGCCGTCCGGGCGTTCCCCAGGTGCACCTCGCCCGTGGGGCTGGGCGCGTAGCGGCCGGTCGGGACGGGGGACACGGCAGGTCACGGTACCGTTCCGGGCGTGGGTCTCGTCTACTCCACCGAGGGCGGCAAGGTCAAGCGCTGTCCGCGCTGCGGCGAGCCGCTGCAGGACGGACGCTGCCGCTGCGCCGTGGCCGACAACGAGGTGCCGGGCGACGGCGTCCTGCGCGTCCGGCGCGAGACGGGCGGCCGTGGCGGCAAGACCGTCACGACCATCAGCGGCGCCGCGCCGGCCGACGCCCGCGACCTCGCGAAGGCCCTCAAGAAGCTCTGCGGCTCGGGCGGCGCGGTCAAGGACGGGATCGTCGAGATCCAGGGCGACCACCGCGACAAGGTGCTCGCGTACCTGCAGAAGCAGGGGCGCGTCGCGAAGGCCGCCGGCGGGTAGCTAGGATGCGTTCGCCAACCCGGCCCGTGAAGGAGGAGCGGTGAGCCACCAAGAGGACGCGGCAGTCGCCGCCGCCAAGCACGAGGACAAGCTCGGCCAGATCGCGATGCGCATCATCGCCACCTCGATCTTCCTGGCGATCGTCGTGACCCTCATCGCCGGCGGCATCGACAACTTCCCGTACGGGATCTACGGCTTCGTCAGCGCCATCGTGCTCGGCGTCATCTCGGCCGCCGTCGGCCAGATCGAGTAGCGCGATCTGCTGGCGGCCCGCGGGGGCCGCTTGTAACATCGGTGGCGAACCTCGTCATGGAGGAGCCGATGTCGCACGTGCTGGTCGTCGCCAACGAGACCGTCGGGGCAGAGGAGCTGCTCGCCGAGCTGCGCCGGATCGAGGACCAGAAGGTCTCGGTCTACCGCGTGGTCGCGCCTGCCCACCCGCGCACGCACGGGATGGGCACCTGGGATCAGACCGGGGCCATCGACGACGCCCAGAAGCGGCTCGACCACGCGCTCGGCGTCCTGCGCGAGGAGGGCCTCGACGCGCACGGCACGGTCGGCGACATGGTGCCGCTCTCGGCCATCCGTGACGCCCTGATCGGCTTCCCGGCCGACCTGATCGTCATCTCGACCCACCCGGAGGCGCGCTCCGGCTGGCTGCGCAAGGACGTCGTCGGGCAGACCCGCAAGCGCTTCAAGATCCCGGTCCGCCACGTCGTCTCGCACGTGCCGGAGCAGAGCGCCGTCTGACCCGCTGAGACGGCTCAGCCCAGCGCGGCGCGCAGCTGCCGCACGGCGACGGTCGCCGCGGCCACGTCCCGCACGCCTTCCGAGCGCAGCGTCGTCACCAGCCGCTCGAGCCGCGCCACGGCGTCGGCACGCTCGCCCAGGAAGCGGTCGATCGACTCCTCGACGCCGCCGCCGTCGCCGGCTGCGAGCACCCGCTGGGTCAGCTCGGAGCGCACCAGGTGCAGGTCGTCGGCGATCGCGCCGAGCGCCCAGCGCTGCCACTTCGAGTCGGCCGGCAACATCTCCACCTGGGCCTCGAGCCAGTCGAGGTGCAGCCGCTCGCCGAGCAGGAAGAACGTGTTCGCGGCCTCGCCGAGCGTCCTGCCGGTGGCCCGCGCCGCCGAGATCACGTCCGGCGCGTAGGCCAGCTCCGGATGCCACGCCGCGGCCTCGGCCACGGCCGACGAGATGCCCTGGGCCACCAGCGCCTCCCGGCGCAGCGCCCGCTCGGCCCGCCACTCCGACGAGCCCAGCCGCTTCAGGTCGCCCGACAGCTCGACGAACGACGGCTCGTCGCGCTGGATGATCGACGAGAGGTCCGAGACGCTCGCGTTCTGCAGGTACCAGCGGCCCAGCGACTCGACCAGGTAGTCGGCGCTCTCCATCAGCTGCAGCTGCAGCCCGGTGTCGATCCGCGGGTCGGCGAAGAGGCTCTCGATCTCGTCCCAGCGCTCGTTGCCGTGGCTCACCTCGCGGGCCACCAGGAACGCCCGCACGGCGTCGGCCGGCTCGGCGCCGGTCTCGGCCACGATCCGCCACACCCAGGTGATCCCGAGCGAGTTGATCACGTGGTTCGTGACCACCGTGGCGATGATCTCGCGGCGCAGGGCGTGCTCGCGGAACAGCTCGCCGGTCGCCTCGATCAGCTTCGGCGGGAAGTACTCGCGCAGCTCGCGCTCGAGGAACGGGTCGTCCGGGATGGTCGAGGCCAGCACCTTGGCCCGCAGCGAGCGCTTCGCGTAGGCCAGCAGCACCGACAGCTCGGGCCGGGTCAACGGCCGGCCGCTGCGCTGGCGCTCGGCCATCTGCTCGGTCGACGGCAGGTACTCGATCTGGCGCTCGAGCAGGCCTTCGAGCTCGAGCTCCCGCATCACGTCCTCGTGGGCCTCCATGCGGGCCTGCGCTTCGGCCTGCTCCTGGCTCAGGATCTGCACCTGCAGGTAGTTGTCGTACAGCACCTGGGTGCAGATCACGTCGGCCAGCGAGGCCAGCAGCGGGTCGCGCTCCTCGGCCGACACCACGCCGCGCTCGAGCGCCAGCCCGAGCAGGATCTTGATGTTCACCTCGTGGTCGGAGCAGTCCACGCCGGCGGAGTTGTCGATCGCGTCGGTGTTGATCCGCCCGCCGCCGAGCGCGTACTCGATGCGGCCGCTCTGGGTGAACCCGAGGTTGCCGCCCTCGCCGACGATGCGGGCGCGCAGCTCGGAGCCGTTGATCCGGATCGCGTCGTTGGTGCGGTCGCCGACGTCGCCGTTGCTCTCGCCGGCCGACTTCACGAACGTGCCGATGCCGCCGTTCCAGAACAGGTCGACCGGCGCCCGCAGGATGGCCTGCACGAGCTCGTTCGGCGCGAGCCGCTCGGCGTCGATCCCGAGCGCCTGGCGCACCTGCGGGGTCACCGCGATCGACTTCGCCGAGCGCGGGAAGACGCCGCCGCCCTCGGAGATGGCCGTCGGGTCGTAGTCCGCCCAGGAGGTGCCCGCGCCGAGGTCGAACAGCCGCCGCCGCTCGGCGAAGGAGGCCTCGATGTCCGGGTTCGGGTCGAGGAACACGTGGCGGTGGTCGAACGCGGCGACCAGCGTCGTCCGGGTCGAGAGCAGCATCCCGTTGCCGAACACGTCGCCCGACATGTCGCCGATGCCCACCGCGCTGAACGGCCGGGACTCGATGTCGTGGCCGAGCTCGCGGAAGTGGCGCTTCACGCTCTCCCAGGCGCCACGCGCGGTGATCGCGAGCGCCTTGTGGTCGTAGCCGCTCGACCCGCCGGAGGCGAACGCGTCGCCGAGCCAGAACCCGTACTCGATCGCGATCCCGTTGGCGACGTCCGAGAGCGCTGCGGTGCCCTTGTCGGCCGCGACCACGAGGTAGGTGTCGTCGCCGTCGTAGCAGCGCACGCCCTCGGGGTGCTGGACCCGGCCGCCCGACACGTTGTCGGTGATGTCGAGCAGGCCGCGGATGAGCGTCGAGTACTGGCGGCGCACCTCGGCCTGCAGCTGGGCCCGGTCGCTCGGCACGTTGCGCAGCACGAAGCCGCCCTTCGACCCGACCGGGACGATCACGGCGTTCTTGACCATCTGGGCCTTCATCAGCCCGAGCACCTCGGTGCGGAAGTCCTCGCGCCGGTCGGACCAGCGGATGCCGCCGCGGCTGATCATCCCGCCGCGCAGGTGGATGCCCTCCATCTGCGGGCTGTAGACGAAGATCTCGTACAGCGGGAACGGCTTCGGCATCCCCGGCACCTGCTCCGAGCGGAACTTGAAGCTCAGGTGCTGGCGCGCGAGGTACACGTTGGTGCGCACCATCGCGTCGATGATCCCGAGGAAGCCGCGCAGGATCCGGTCCTCGTCGAGCGACTTCACCGCGTCGATGCGCCCCTCGATCTCCGCGCGCAGCTCGGCCTCGCGGGCCTCGTCGACGGCGCCGGGCGCGAAGCGCAGCTCGAACAGCTCCATCAGCAGGCGGGCGGTCTTCGGGTGCGTGGCGAGGACGTCGTTCTGGTACGTCTCGGTG
Organism: uncultured Actinomycetes bacterium; assembly: GCA_963794695.1. Lineage (GTDB taxonomy): Bacteria > Actinomycetota > Thermoleophilia > Gaiellales > JALYLC01 > CAWCFJ01. The sequence goes on from CAWCFJ010000003.1 coordinate 702,642, forward strand.
AACGTCGGCGCGACCTTCTGGCGGTAGCGTCGCAGCGCCCGCAGGATCGCGACGTCCCGCCACGGCATGCGGCCGAGGGCCACCAGGCGGCCCAGGCTGTCGGACTCGGTGTCGCCGCGCCAGGCCGCCGAGGCGGCCTCGGCGATCAGCTCGCCGCAGGCCGTCGAGCTCGACCTGCCGGTCCTTCACCAGGACGCCGAAGTCGTGCAGGTAGGCGCCGTCCTCCTCGGGCCCGAGCAGGCGGGTCGGCACCTCCTCGACGACGGTCAGCCCGAGGTCCTCGAGCACGTGCAGGAACTCGGACAGCGCGATCTTGCCGCCGTGCTTGGCCAGCGTCAGGCGGGTCAGCGGCGCGGCGCCCTCGGCCACGCGCTCGGTCTGCTCGTTCTGCAGCTTGATCGCGAACGGCGCCCCGGCCCGCACCTCCTCGAGCGCCTCGATGTGCTGCAGCGCGGCCTCGGACGAGCTCGCGCTCTTGTAGTAGTCGGGGAAGCGGCGGCCGTACAGCCGCGCGAGCGCCCGCCCGCGGGCGTCGCCGTAGCGGGCCACCAGCAGGTCGCCGAGCTCGTCGTCCCACGAGCGGCAGGCGGCCACGATGTCGGCCTCGAGCTGCTCGAACGACACCTCGGGCACGCCCCGCTCGCCCACGTGGATCGTGAAGAACAGCTCGGCCAGCTCCATCTCGCCGAGCGACAGGTGGTAGTCGATCGAGTTGCCGCCGTAGCGCTCGAGCAGCAGCGCCTGCAGCCGCTCGCGCAGCCCGACGTTGAAGCGGTCGCGGGGCATCGCGATCAGCACCGACACGTTGCGCCCGGTGGAGTCGAGGCGCACCGTCAGCGTGACGCTCTTCGACTCCTCGGCGCCGAGCACCCCCATCACCTGGCGGCGCAGCTCGTCGGCTCTCGCCTGGAACAGCTCGTCGCGCGGGAACGACTCGAAGATCGCGACGATCGCCTTGTAGTCGTGCGAGCCGGCGATCAGGTCCTCGGCCTGCAGGATCCGGCGCAGCTTGCGCCGCAGCAGCGGCGTGCGGGCGGCCTGCTCCATGTAGACCATCGAGGTGAACAGGCCGAGCAGCCGGATCTCGCCGGTGATCCGCCCGCTGTGGTCGACCTTCTTGACCGCGATGTCGTCCATCCGCACCCGCCGGTGCACGGTCGACTGGCGGTTGGTCTTCGAGATGATCAGGAGCTCGCCGCTCTGCACCCGCCGCAGGAGCTTCGCCGGGAGCTGGGAGAACTTCTTGGGGGCCGAGAAGGACGAGCCCTTCTCGTCGCGCAGGATGCCGAGCCCCGAGCCGGGCACGGCCGCGATGGCCTGCTCGCCGTCGGCCTCGACGATCTCGTACTCGCGCACGCCGAGGAAGATGAAGTGGTGGTCGCGCAGCCAGTCGAGGAAGGCGACCGTCTCGTCGACCTCCTCGTCGCTGTAGCGCGAGGTCGCGGCGTTGGCCGCGTCGATCATGTGGGAGACCACGTCGAGCATCGCGCCGTGGTCCTGCACCGCGAGGCGCAGGTCGGTCAGCGCGGTCTGGACGGCGAGCCGCAGCTCCTCGGCCTGCTCGGCGTCGAGCCGCTGGTCGAGCTCGACGTGGATCACCGACTCGCGCGTCTGGGCGCTGCGGGCGTCGGTGACCGCCTCGACCGCGCCGATCGGGCTGCGGCGCATGCCGACCACGGGGTGCAGCAGCAGGCGGACCGTGTAGCCGTGGGCGACCACCGCCTCGCGCACGGTGTCGACCAGGAACGGCGCGTCGGGCAGGTTCGCCTCGAGCTCCGAGCCGCCGGCGGGGGAGTCCTGCACCCGCACCGCGAGCTGGTCGCGGCGCTCGTCGACGAACGCGAACAGGCTCGCGATCTGGGCGTACAGCACGTCCGCCGACCGGGCGTCGAGACGGCCTCCGGGCGCGCGGCGGAGCAGCGCGCCGGCGAAGCGCTGGAGCACCGCGCTCTGGGCGCCGTTCTCCTGCGCGATGCGCGCATCGAGCTCCTGGAACCGTTCTCCGAGCCCTGGCTCGGCGGTGGTGCTCATGTCGTCAACCTACCGGATAGCGAAGCTCGACGCAGACCTGTTCCCCCGCCTGCAGGACGCCCCAGACGCGCAGCCACTGGGCGCCTCGCGGGAGCACCGGATCGCGCCGCGCGCTGTCGGGATCGAGGGCCAGCGCGGCGGGCGCGCCGCGGCGGGCGGCGTCGCCCAGACCGAGGGCGCCGGTGCGCCGGGCCTCGACGGTGTAGAAGGCGCCGAGCGCGAGCGGCACGAGCGCCGGGTTGTCGTCGTCGCCGTAGCCCAGCCGGCGTCGGGCCTCGGCCGCGGCGGACTCGGCGAGCGCCACGACGGGCTCGGACGGCCGGCCGGAGCGGTGCTGCGAGCGCCCTTCGAACGGCTGCTCGAAGATGCCGGCGACGGGGATGCCGTCGAGCGGCAGCGGCGGGCCGGGCCGGCGCAGCGCGTCCACCTGGGGCTCGAGCTCAACGATGAGCGCCACCGTCGCCTCGTAGAGCGCGGTCGCCAGCGCCTCGGGATCGTCCTCGTCCACGGCCACGTCGCCACTCTAGGGGCACCCCGGAGCAATTCTCAGCAGATGCAGAGGATCCTCTTATCCGGATCTCATCGTCCTGCAGGAAGCTGGTGCCAACGTCATGGAGCTCCAGATTCCCGACACCCTCCACGCGGGGCGTGCGCAGCGCCTCGCAGGACTCCGTCGCTCCCTGGTCGTGGCGCTGCAAGCGCCCGCCGCGCGAGATGCCCTGCCGGCAGCGCGGCGGGCGCTGGTGCGCTCGATCGCCGGCCCGCAGCTCGACGCGGCCGTCGCCGCCGGGGCGATGACCGAGGGCGAGGCCCACGGCATCCTGGTGGCCCTCGAGGAGCGCTACGCCACGCGCGCGGGGCGCCGCTTCCGGCCGCTGGCCGGCTCCGCCGCCTGACGGCCGGCCTTCTCGATCGCAGCGAGCTCGGTGTCGGCCCACCAGTGCACGTCGTGCTTGGCGATGCGCCTGGCCATCGTCGTGATCCGCCGGCGCCGGTTGTCGGGATCGAGGGCCAGGGCGAGCTCGACCGTCGCGCTGACGCCCTCCATGTCGTACGGGTTGCACGGGAGCGCCTCGCGCAGCTCGTAGGTCGCGCCGGTGAACTCCGAGAGCACCAGCACCCCGTCCTCGCCGCCCGCTGCCTGGGCCGTGACGAACTCCTTGGCCACCAGGTTCATGCCGTCGCGCAGCGGCGTGACCAGGCACACCTCGGCGAGCCGGTAGTAGGCGAACAGCCGCTCCCGCGGGACGCCGCGGTACAGGTAGTAGATCGGGACGTCCTTGCCCGGCTCGGTGAAGCGGCCGTTGATCCTGCCGACGGTCTGCTCGACCTCCTCGCGCAGCTCGCGGTACTCGCGCACCTCGCCGCGGCTCGGGACGGCGACCTGGATGAAGGCCAGGCGGCCGCGCAGCTCGGGGCGCTGATCGAGCAGCAGCTCGATGGCTCGCAGCCGCTCGAGGATCCCCTTCGTGTAGTCGAGGCGGTCGACGCCGAGCAGCACCGTCCGTCCGGCGAACTGGCGCCGCAGCTGGGCCAGGTAGCGCGCCACCGGCTGGCTCGCCGAGAGCTCGGCGAGCTCTCGGGCGTCCACCGAGATCGGGTGCGCCTCGGCCCGGATCTTGCGGCCGTGCAGCTCGACGGTGTGGCCCTCGACCCGCGCCTCGCTGAACAGGCGGGCGCAGGCCGACAGGAAGTTGTCGCGGTACTCGGCGGTGTGGAACGCGACCACGTCGGCGCCGAGCAGGCCCTCGATCAGCTGCTCGCGCCACGGCAGGCGGGCGTACAGCTCGGTGGCCGGGAACGGGACGTGCAGGAAGAAGCCGATCCGGGCGTCGGGCAGCTTTCGCCGCAGGAGCTCGGGCAGCAGCATCAGGTGGTAGTCGTGCACCCAGTGCAGGGAGTCCGCCGGGGCGTCGACGTCGACCTCGGCGAAGTGCTCGTTGACCGTGCGGTAGGCGCGCCACCAGTTGCGGTCGAACGACGGCTGCTCGACGAACCCGTGCAGCAGCGGCCAGAGCGTGCGGTTCGAGAACCCGTGGTAGTGGCCGTCGACCACCCGGCGTGACAGGTTCACCGGGTAGAGGTCGATGTCGAGGCCGTCGACCCGGCGGGGGATGTCGCTGGCGCCGCCGTCCCAGCCGACCCAGGATCCGTGATGCTGCTCCAGCGCCGGTCGGAGCGCTGCCACGAGGCCGCCCGACGACGGCTTGAGTCCGCCACGGCCCCCGGAGACAGGGAGCCTGTTGGCGTAGGCAATGACCTGCTCCACCACGGAGAGCCTCCCCGTCCGTGGTGGCCGCTCAAACGCCGGAACCGGCTCTCAGCAACCTCCCAGCCGGCTCCCCGGGTGCTCCCAGGTCGGGCTGGTGTCCTCTGGTCGTACCCCTGCGACCGACCTGGAGGCACGAGTTCCGATGCAGAGAATCCCAGCGGGCGCCGCCGTGCTCGCGTGCGTGCTGGCCGCCGCCGCGAGCGGCTGCGGCGGCGCGTCCGACGACTCGCCCGGCGTCGCCAGCGTGGGCCAGGGCGACGGCTCGTCGGACACCTCGTCGACCCCGACCAGCACCCAGTCCGCCGAGGACCGGATGGTGGCCTTCGCGCGCTGCATGCGCCAGCACGGCGTCGCCATGAAGGACCCGACCCAGGACGCGCACGGCAACTTCCGGATCACGATCGGCGGCAGCGGCGGCCCCGGCAAGGCGAAGCGCACCCAGGGCCCCGACCAGAAGACCCAGAAGGCGCTGCAGTCCTGCCAGAAGCTCGCGCCGGGCGGCCAGCAGAAGCTCTCGCCGGCCGACCAGCAGCGCCTGCAGGACGCGGCGCTCGAGTTCGCCCGCTGCATGCGAGAGCACGGCATCGACGTTCCCGACCCGAAGGTCGGCGCCGGCGGGCTGGTGCAGATCGCGGGCGGACCGAAGACGGCCTCGCCGAAGGCCCAGAAGATCCAGCAGCAGTGCCAGCAGGCGTTCCGCAGCGCCCGCGGGGACATCGGCGACGCCGACGGTGGGACCTCGAGGTCGGGCTCGTGAGCCGGCGCGCGCTTCCGCTCTCGCTCGCCGGCATGGCCCTCGTCGCGGGCGGGGCCGCCGGAACGGCCTGGCTCGTCGAGGGCGGCGGCAGCGCGGCCCGGGCGGCCAGCCCGACCGCGCCACTCTCGACCGCAGCCGTCACCCGGCGCACCCTGACCGAGCGTCAGTCGTTCGACGGCTCGCTGGCCTACGCCGACGCGCGCACCCTGGCGGGGTCCGGTCACGGCACGATCACGGGCCTCCCGGTGGAGGGCGCGATCCTCCGCCGGGGCGACCGGCTGTACGGCGTCGACGGGCTGCCCGTCCTCCTGCTCTACGGGAGCACCCCCGCCTGGCGGACGCTGCAGTCCGGCGTCGACGACGGCCGCGACGTGTACGAGCTCGAGAAGAACCTGCGGGCCCTGGGCTACGACACGGATCACGACATGACCGTGGACCAGCACTGGGACTGGGCCACGACGGCCGCGGTCAAGCGCTGGCAGGACGACCACGGCCTCGACGACACCGGCGTCGTCGAGCTCGGGCGGGTGGTCTTCCTGCCCGGCCCGCGGCGGGTCGGCACCCTGAAGGCGGCGCTCGGTGGGCCGGCGGCCGGGCCGGTCATGACGACGACCGGGACCGCGCGGGAGGTGACGTTCCAGCTCGACGTCGACCTGCAGCAGGCGGTCCACGACGGGAGCCCGGTCCGGGTGCAGCTTCCGAGCGGGGCGTTCGCCTCGGGCGTCGTCGACGACGTCGGCACCGTGGCCACGACCGACCAGGAGTCCGGCACCTCGAGCGTGGACGTGACGGTGACGCTGAAGGGAGGTCGCACGGTCACCCGGCTCGACCAGGCGCCGGTCAGCGTCGAGGTCACCCGCGTGCGCCACCAGCAGGTGACCGCGGTGCCGGTGACCGCGCTGCTCGCGACGCTCGGCGGGGGCTACGCCGTCGAGCTCGCGTCGACCCGGAAGCTCGTCGCCGTCGACGCCGGGACGTTCGCCGACGGCTACGTCGAGCTCGTCGGCTCCCCCCTGAAGCCGGGCACGAAGGTGGTGACCTCGCAGTGAGCGCCGAGCCTGCCGTCCTGCTCGAGGGCGTGACCAAGCACTACGGCGGCGGCGTCGAGGCGCTGCGCGGGGTCGACCTGTGCGTCGAGCGCGGTGCGCTCGTGGCCATCGTCGGCCCGTCGGGCTCGGGCAAGTCGACGCTGCTGCAGATCGTCGGGACGCTCGACCGGGCCACGAGCGGCACCGTCCACATCGCCGGTGAGGACGTCGCGAAGCTCGGCGACCGGGCCCTGTCCGGGCTCCGGGGACGCCACGTGGGCTTCGTCTTCCAGCAGTTCCACCTGCTGAACGGCCGCAGCGCGGTCGAGAACGTCGCCACCGGGCTGCTCTACGCGGGGGTCGGCCCGCGGGAGCGGCGCCGCCGGGCGGCCGAGGTCCTCGAGCGCGTGGGCCTCGGCCACCGGCTGAAGCACGACCCGTCCGAGCTCTCGGGCGGCGAGCGCCAGCGCGTGGCCATCGCCCGGGCCCTGATCGGGCGGCCGACGCTGCTCCTGGCCGACGAGCCGACCGGCAACCTGGACACCGTCACCGGCGGCGAGATCGTCGGCCTCCTGCGGGAGCTGCACGACGACGGCACCACCGTGCTCGTGATCACCCACGACCGCGACATCGCGGGCCAGTTCCCGCGCCAGGTGCACCTGCGCGACGGGCTCGTGGAGCACGACGACGTCGCCGGCGAAAACGGCCAATTGGCCACTTTTCGCGCGCTGGCCGGAGACCGGCAGTGAGCGCGCCGGCGAGCCGGCTGCGGCCTGGCGACGTCCTTCGGGTGGCCGGCGGCGGCCTGGCCTCGCGGCGCCTGCGGGCGGCGCTCTCGGTGCTCGGCGTGTCGATCGGGATCGCCGCGATCGTGGCCGTCCTCGGCATCTCGGAGTCGAACCGCCAGAGCCTCCTGCGCGACCTCGACAGGCTCGGCACGAACCTGCTCACGGTCACGCCCGGCCAGGAGCTGTTCAGCGGCGACGCCGCGACGCTGCCGCACCGCTCGATCGGGATGGTCCGCCGGATCGGGCCGGTCGAGCAGGTCGCGTCGGTCTCGTCGCTCGGCAACGCGACGGTGCGGCGGACCGACCGGATCTCGCAGGAGGAGACCCAGGGCATCGGCGTCCTGGCCGCCGACCCGGAGCTCCTGCAGACCCTCGGCGGCACGCTGGCGCTCGGACGCTTCCTCGACCGGGCCACCGCCAGCTATCCGACCGTGGTGCTCGGCCAGATCGCGGCCCAGCGGCTCGGGATCGACCGCACCGGCGTCTCCGTGTACCTCGGCGGCCAGTGGTTCACGGTCATCGGGATCCTCGACCAGCTGCCGCTGGCGCCGGAGCTCGACCGGGCCGCGCTGATCGGCTACCCGGTCGCCAGGCGCCTCTTCCTGCACGCCGACAACCCGTCGACGATCTACCTGCGGGCCGACACCGACCACGTCGAGGACGTGCGCTCCGTGCTCGCCGCCACCGTCGATCCGGCCCAGCCGTCGAACGCCGACGTCAGCCGGCCGTCCGACGCCATCGAGGCCCGGGCGGCGGCCACGAGCGCCTACACCTCGCTGCTCCTGGGGCTCGGCGCGGTCGCGCTGCTGGTCGGCGGGATCGGGATCGCCAACGTGATGGTGATCAGCGTGCTCGAACGGCGCTCCGAGATCGGCCTGCGCCGGGCCCTCGGCGCGACCCGGCGGCACGTGCGGCTGCAGTTCCTGAGCGAGTCGCTGCTGCTCTCCCTGGCCGGGGGGATCGCCGGCGTCCTGCTCGGCTGGATCGTCACCGCGGGATACGCCTCGACCCGCGACTACCCCACCGTGGTGCCGCTGTCGGCGGTCGCCGCCGGCGTCGGGGCGGCCCTGGCGCTCGGTGCGATCGCCGGCGTCTACCCCGCGATGCGAGCCGCCCGGCTCGCGCCCACCGAGGCGTTGCGGACGGTATGAGCCAGCTCCCAGCAAGCTCTGAGCAGATTCACAGGTTCGGGGCGCACACTCGGGGGCGCATGGGTGGAATGCGCATCCTCGTCGTGGACGACGAGCCGAACATCACCGACCTCGTCGCCACCGCGCTGCGCTACGAGGGCTTCGAGGTGGCCACCACCGGCACCGCCCGGGGGGCCCTCGAGCTGGTCGGCTCGTTCCGGCCCGAGCTCCTGGTGCTCGACGTGATGCTCCCGGACCTCGACGGCTTCCAGCTCCACCGCCGGCTGACCGCCGCCCGGATGGGACTGCCGGTGCTCTACCTGAGCGCCCGCGACGCCACCGAGGACAAGGTCAGGGGCCTCACGCTGGGCGGCGACGACTACGTCACCAAGCCGTTCAGCCTCGAGGAGCTGGTCGCGCGGGTGCGGGCGGTGCTGCGGCGCGCCGGGTCGGTGCGGGCCGACGGCGACGCCGCCCGGCTGCGGCTGGCCGACCTCGAGCTCGACGAGGACCGCCACGAGGTGTGGCGAGGCGGCTCCGAGATCCAGCTCACGCCGACCGAGTACAAGCTCCTGCGCTACCTGCTGGTCAACGCCCGCCGGGTGGTCTCGAAGGCCCAGATCCTGGACCACGTCTGGGCCTACGACTTCGGCGGCGACGCGAGCGTCGTCGAGACCTACATCAGCTACCTGCGCAAGAAGGTCGACCGCAGCGGGCCGCCGCTGATCCACACCGTGCGCGGCTTCGGCTACGCGCTGCGCCCGCCGCCGGAGGCCGGCCGGTGAGCCTCCGGGCCCGGCTCCTCCTGACCATGCTGGTCCTGGCCGCCGCCGGCCTGTTCGTGGCCGGGTTCGCGACCTACGGGCTGGTGCGCTCGTACCTGACCGACCGGGTCGACCAGAAGCTCGGGCCGGGTGTCAGCGGCCGGGCGGCGACCTACTTCTTCGCCCAGCGGATCGAGGGCGGCACGACCCAGGGCTCGTCGCAGGAGAGCCCGACCGCGGGCGCGGTGGCCGGGGTCGGCGGGCCGCAGCTGATCATCGCCAAGCTGAACGCCGACGGGAAGCGCGTCGCGGTCCGCACCGGCCCCGTCGGCAGCACCGTCACGCTGCCGGCGCTGCCTCAGGGGCTCCCGGGCTCGGCCGCGGCGCCTCAGGCAGACAAGGACGTCCTCTTCACCCTGCGCGACTACCGGATCCGGGCCATCGCGCTGCCGAACGGCGGCACGGTCGTGCTGGCGTTCCCGCTCGACGACCTGAACGGCACGCTGGCCCAGCTCCTGCGCATCGAGCTCGCGGTCGGCGCCGCCGTCCTGCTGCTGCTCGGCGGCGGCGCCTGGTGGCTCGTCCGCCGCGAGCTGCGCCCGCTCGAGCACATGGCCCACACGGCCGACGAGATCGTCGCCGGCGACCTGTCGCGGCGGGTCGAGCACACCCCGCACCCGACCGAGGTCGGACAGCTCGGGCTGGCCCTGAACGGGATGCTCGGACGGCTCGAGCAGGCCTTCGCCGAGCGCCAGCGGGCCGAGGACCAGCTGCGACGCTTCGTGGCCGACGCGTCGCACGAGCTGCGCACGCCGCTCACCTCCATCCGGGGTTACGCCGAGCTCTTCCGGGCCGGCGCGGCCGACCGGCCGGAGGACCTGGCGATGGCCATGCGGCGGATCGAGGAGGAGGCCGTGCGCATGGGCGTCCTGGTCGACGACCTGCTGCTGCTGGCCCGGCTCGACGAGGGCCGGCCGCTGCGCCGGGAGCCGGTCGACCTGCGCGCGCTGGCCGCCGACGCCGTGGCCGACGCCCGGGCCGCCGAGCCCGAGCGGCCGCTGCGGCTCGACGTCAACGGCCCGGTCGTGGTGACCGGCGACGACGCGCGGCTGCGCCAGGTGCTCTCGAACCTCCTGGCCAACGTTCGCACCCACACGCCGGTCGACGCGCCGGCGTCGGTGCGGGTTCGCGCGGTCGAGGGCGAGGCCCGCGTCGAGGTGTGCGACTCCGGGCCGGGGCTCGACCCGGTCGACGCGGCGCAGGCCTTCGAGCGCTTCTACCGGGCCGACGCCTCGCGCCACCGCTCGAGCGGTGGCAGCGGGCTCGGCCTGGCCATCGTCCAGGCGGTGACCGAGGCCCACGGCGGGCGCGCCGGGGTCGACTCGACACCCGGGGCGGGCGCCACCTTCTGGGTGGAGCTGCCGGTCGCCTACTCGGCCGACGGCGTGATGGACGCCTGCGCCGGAGCGACGATCTCGCCCCTGGTCGGGTCGGCGTCCTCGTCCATCGGCGGCCGTGGGAGCCCCGCGGCCTGGTAGGCGTCGGCCTCGTCGAGGGTCTCGTGCTGCAGGAGCGCCTGGGTGAGCGACTCGAGCTTGTCCCGGTGCTCGACCAGCAGTCGGTGGACCTCCTCGTAGGCGTCGAAGATGATCCGCCGGACCTCCTCGTCGACCCCCTCCTGGGTCTTGGCCGACGTCTCGGCGGCGCCGGGGAGGAGCTCGTTCTGGGCCTCGGCCGGGATCACCGCGATCGGGCCGATGGCCGTGCTCATCCCCCAGCGCCCGACCATCCTGCGGGCGATCGAGGTCACCTGCTGGATGTCCGACTCGGCCCCGGTGGTGAGGTCGCCGAAGACGATCTCCTCGGCCACCCGGCCGCCGAGGGCGCTCTTGATCTTGCCGAGCAGGTAGTCGCGGTCGTAGTTGAAGCGGTCGGCGTTCGGGGCCGAGAACGTCACCCCGAGGGCCATGCCGCGCGGGATGATCGACACCTTGCGGACCGGGTCGGCGCCGGGCGTGACCATGCCGACGATGGCGTGGCCGGCCTCGTGGTAGGCGGTGCGGCGGCGGTCGTCCGGGCCGATCAGGATCTTGCGCTCGGCGCCCAGCAGGATCTTCTCGAGGGCCTCGGTGAAGTCGGCCCGCTCGACCTTCTCGTGGTCGCGCCTGGCCGCCAGGAGGGCGGCCTCGTTGACCAGGTTGGCCAGGTCCGCGCCGACCATGCCGGGCGTCGTCGACGCGAGCGTCGAGAGCTCGACGTCGTCGGCCAGCGGCACCGAGCGGGTGTGCACCTTGAGGATCAGCAGGCGGCCGTTCTTGTCCGGCGGCTGGACGGCCACGCGGCGGTCGAAGCGGCCCGGCCGCAGGAGCGCCGAGTCCAGCACGTCGGGGCGGTTGGTGGCCGCCAGCACGATGACCCCGCTGGTCGGGGCGAAGCCGTCCATCTCGGTCAGGATCTGGTTGAGCGTCTGCTCGCGCTCGTCGTGGCCGCCGCCGAACCCGCCGGCGCCCTTCGAGCGGGAGCGCCCGATGGCGTCGAGCTCGTCGATGAAGATGATCGCCGGGGCCGCGGCCTTCGCCTGGGAGAACAGGTCGCGCACCCGGGAGGCGCCGACGCCGACGATCATCTCGATGAACTCCGAGGCGGACATCGAGAAGTACGGCACGCCGGCCTCGCCGGCCACCGCCCGGGCCAGGAGCGTCTTGCCGGTGCCCGGCGGGCCGCTCAGCAGGACGCCGCGCGGGATCCGGCCGCCGAGCCGGCGGTACTTGTCCGGGTTCTTCAGGAAGTCGACGATCTCGGACAGCTCGAGCTTGGCCTCGTCGATCCCGGCGACGTCGTCGAACGTCACCCGGGTCTCGGTCTCGGTGTAGCGCTTGGCCCGTGACCGGCCGAAGCCCCCGAGGCCCCCGCCGCTCCCCATCGGCGAGCGGCGGAAGACGAAGAACAGGAGCCCGAGGAAGAGCAGCGTCGGGCCGAACGACAGCAGCGCGTTGGCCACGAACCCGCGGCCGTCCTGCGGCGGCTTCGAGGCCACCCGCACGTTCTTGGCCGACAGGCTCGGATACAGGTCGGGGTCGCCCGGCGGGGGCGGCTGGCGGGTCACGAAGAACTGCGCGGTGCTCTTGCTGTCCGGCGGGAACGTGATCGGCTTCCGGAACTCGCCCTCGATCTGGTCGCCCTCGTACGAGACCGACAGGATGTTGTTCTTCGTGAGCTCGCCGCGGAACGTCGCCGGGCCGCCGGTGCCCGAGTAGTCGATGGTCGCCCGGGCGTGCTTGTCCGGGATCGTCGAGACGATCCAGATGTTCAGCGCGAACAGGGCCACGATCACCGCGACCACCATCCCGTGCCGGCTCATCGAGAAGCGCGGCCGCTTCGGCGGCGGCGTGGGCGCTCCGCGGCCGTCGGGAGAGGGTTCGACGTGCCAGCCCGGCGCCGGCGGCTGCTCGTCGGAGTCGCGCCGCCCGAACAGACGCGACGGCCGCCGCTCGGGCGGCCGCTCCGGTGGGCTGGACATGAGCCGGAGCCTAGCAACGCTCCGGACCAGCTCTTCGACGCGGCTCCTACGCCGAGAGCAGCCGCTCCGTCTGCTCCTGGCTCAGCCTGACGAGCTCGCCGTCGGTCAGCGTCACGCCCAGGGAGTCGAGCTCGCGCGGCCCCTGGGGACGGCGCAGCCGCTGCAGGCCGGTGAGCGAGATCCAGGCGACGAGCTCGTCCTCGCCGACCTGGCGCTCGGCCGCGAGCTGGGTCACCAGGTGCTCGACGCTGAGCCCGCCGGTGCCGTAGCCGAAGCGGTCGAACGCCTCCTTCGGGCTGAGCAGCTCGTGCTCCACGAAGTCGCCCGCGGGCGACGACGCTGCCCGAGAGCGCCAGGAACCACGGGTCGCCGGGCTCGGCCCAGGACGGCTGGGCCCGGTCGGTGCGGCCCAGGGCGACGACGTCGGGGTCGTCGCGCTCGACGAGGTCGAGCCAGTCGCCGGTGACGTGGGCGATGATCCCGCGCACGCCGGCCCTCAGCCGCGGGCGCCGGCGCGGCGCTCGACGCGGCTTCCCGGGACGATGTCGTCGCGGCCGTCGTCCCAGCGCACCCAGGCCTTGAAGCCGCCGTCGTAGTCGTCGCCCCAGAGGACGAGCGTGGCCGGCTTGCCGAGCGCGGTGCACGGCTCGTCGAGCGGGGTGCCCTCGCCGCGCCACAGCCGGATGAACGGGTTCGTCTCCCGCTCCCGGCCGACGGTCGAGTGCCAGACGTGCCCCGGGTTCAGGACGCAGGCGTCGTCGAGCGACAGGAGCCGCTCCATGATCGAGTGCTTCAGCTCGGCGAAGCCCGTCGAGCCCGGGGCGTGGACGCCGCCGACCGAGCCGGCGAACAGGGTGTCCCCGGTGAAGCACTCCTGCCCGTTGGCCACGAAGGACAGCATCCCGGCGCTGTGGCCGGGGGTGTGGATGGCCTCGATGCGCAGGTCGCCGCTCTCGACCACGTCGCCGTCGCCGAGCGTGCCGTCGGCGTGCTCGAGCTTGTCGGCCTCGAGGGCGTGGGCCAGGACCGGCACGCCGAAGCGCTTGCGCAGGTCCTCGAGGTGCGCCACGTGGTCGTGGTGGTGGTGCGTGACGAGCGCGTGGGTGACCGTCAGGCGGTGGCGGTCGATCGCCGAGAGCAGCGGCTCGGGTGGGCCGCCCGCGTCGATCAGGACGGCGCTGCCGCCGGGTCTGTCGCCCACGAGGTAGGCGTTGGACAGCCAGCCCGGGTCCATGCTGCGCTCGACGATCATGGTCTCGAACCCTAGCGTTCCTAGAAGGTCAGGACCGAGCGGATCCCGTCCTGCTGCTCGAGCAGCTCGAAGGCGTGGTTCACGTTCTCGAGCGGCACGTGGTGCGAGATGAAGCTGTCGAGGTCGAGCTTGCCCTCGAGGTACAGGTTCACGAGCTCGGGGACCTGGTCGCGGCCCTTCGCGCCGCCGAACGAGGAGCCCGCGACGCGCCGGCCGGTGATCAGGAAGCGCGGCACGACGTCGAGCGTCTCGCCCTTGCCGGCGACGCCGGCGACGGTGCACAGGCCCCAGCCCATGCGCGCCGACTCGACCGCCTGGCGCATGACGCGAGACGATGCCGGTGGCCTCGAAGGTGTAGTCCGCGCCGAAGCCGTCGGTCATGGCCACGATCTTCTCGACCACGTCGTCGCCGGCCGTCATGACGTCGGTGGCGCCGTGGCGCTTCGCCAGCTCGAGCCGCTCGGCCGACCTGTCGATGCAGATGATCCGCTCGGCCCCGGCGAGCCGGCAGCCGGCGACCATCCCCAGGCCGACGAGGCCGGCGCCGAAGACGACGCAGGTCGAGCCGGACTGCACCTTCGCGGTGTACAGGGCCGCGCCGATGCCGGTGGTGGCGCCGCAGGCGAGGGTGCAGATCACGTCGAGCGGGGCGGCCGGGTCGACCTTCGCCAGGGCGATCTCGGGCATGACCGTGGCCTCGGCGAAGACCGAGCAGCCCATGAAGTGGCGGATCCGCTCGTCGCCCCGGTGCAGCCGGGTCGTGCCGTCGGGGAGGTAGCCCTTGCCCTGCTGCTCGCGGATCTTCAGGCACAGGTTGGTGCGATCCGAGCGGCAGTGGATGCACTCGCGGCACTGCGGCGAGAACAGGGTGAGGACGTGGTCGCCCTTCTTCAGGCTGGTGACGCCCTCGCCGACCGCCTCGACGACGCCGGCGCCCTCGTGGCCGAGCACCGTCGGGGCGTAGCCCGACGGGTCGGCGCCGCTCGCGGTGTAGATGTCGGTGTGGCAGACGCCCGTTCCCTCGAGCCGCACCAGCACCTCGCCGGCCTTCGGGTCGTCGAGCTCGACGTCCTGCACCACGAGCGGCTCGCCGAACGCCTCGAGCACGGCTGCCCTGATCCTCACCGCGGTCTCCCTCCGTCCTCCAGCATGATGGCGGCGAGCCTACATGCTGGAGGACGAAGAGAGCCGCGCGCCGTCAGCGCCGGTCAGACGCCTGGGCAGGTACCGGGGTCGGGCTCGTCGGTCCTCGGCGAGACGCCCACGGGCACACGCGGGAAGGTGACGAACAGGACGTACGGGGTCGTGCCGGTGTTGACCACGTCGTCCACCTCGCCGGGCCGCTCGATGAACGCCTGCCCTGCGTTGTAGGTGGCGATCCGACAGTGCTTCCCGTGCGAGCGGTACAGCGTGAGCGAGCCTTGCTGGATGACGATGATCGCGCCTCCCGGATGGGAGTGCCAGCCGGACGAGCCGCTCACGGCGACGGTGATCTGGGCCATGGCGACGTCCGTGCCGTTCTCCAGCGGAAGCGAGCCGCGAGAGGCGTCGGTCCCGCGTGCCAGGCGGGTGTTCGTCAGTCCGACCGGAGGCGTCGCCCAGCCGGATCCGACCGCGACGCTCATCGCGGCCGCGACGCAGCCGACGCTGGTGCTCAGCAGCACCCATCTCTTCCGGCGCTTGACGTGGTACATGACTCCCCTCTCGTTGCAGTGGTTGCAAGCTTCCGCCCGGCGCGAGAACATGGGCTGAACGGCAGCCAAATGCCGACCAAACGCGAGGGGCTGTCGGCGGTCGATGAGCGCTCCCGAGGCGATCGAGTTCAGGGTTCTCGGCCCGCTTGAGGTGCGAGCCGACGGTGACCTGCTACCGCTTGGAAGCCCCAAGCAACGGGCGCTGCTCGCGCTGCTCCTGCTGCACGCCAACGAGCCGCTGTCGCGCGATCGGCTGATCGACGAGCTGTGGGGCGAGGCGCCACCGGCCTCGGTCAACTCCGCGCTGCACGTCTACCTGTCGCGCCTGCGAAAGCAGGTCGGCGACCAGCTGGTGCGCGACGCCGACGGCTACCACCTCCGCATCGAGCCCGACCGCCTGGATGCCACCCGCTTCGTCGAGCTCGCGCGGCGCGGGCGGGAGGCGCTGGCGGCAGGTCAGACGGCGCACGCCGCAGAGGTGCTCGGCGACGCGCTGGCCCTGTGGCGCGGCCCGGTCCTGTCCGGGCTTGCCGAGCCGGTCGCGCGTGCCGAGGCCGGACAGCTCGCCGAGCTCCGGCTCACCGCCGTGCGAGGATCGGTTCGAGGCGGAGCTGGCGCTCGGCCACGACCGCGCGCTGACGGCCGAGCTCCAGAAGCTGGTCGCCGAGCACCCCTACCGCGAGCGTCTCTGCGGCCAGCTCATCCTGGCGCTCTACCGCTCGGGCAGGCAGGTCGAGGCGCTGCAGGCCTACCAGCGCGCCCGGCGCACCCTCGACGCCGACCTCGGGCTCGAGCCGGGCCCGCAGCTCAGGGAGCTCGAGCAGGCGATCCTGCGCCAGGACGAGGGGCTCACGGGTTCCGAGCTGCGCGCCGCTATCGGGCCCTCGCGGAGCGCGTCTCGCCGAGACGCAGCAACGGCGCGACGCCGACGCCGCCTGGCGGCGCTGGGCTGCTGGCGCGCTGGCGGCGGCGGCGGTCGTCACGGCGGTCGTGCTGCCCTCGCGGGACGGCGACCCGGGTCGCCGCCGCCGGGGCCTCGGTCAACTCGATCGGGCTGTTCGCGCCTTCCGACGGCGGCCGGGCCGGGCAGATTCCGGTGCAGGCCTCACCGAGTGCGATCACGAGCGGCGCGGGATCCATCTGGGTCGCCAACGTCGACGCCCACAGCGTCTCCCGGATCGATCCGATCAGGAAGGTCACGATCCAGACCGTCGAGGTCGGCAACGGCCCGGCCGGCATCGCGTTCGGCGGCGGCTTCGTCTGGGTCTCGAACGGTCTCGACGGCACGGTCTCGAAGATCGACCCGCGGACGAACACGGCGGTCCAGCGGATCGAGGTCGGCAGCGGCCCCGCGGGCGTCGCCGTCGGCTCGCGGCTCGTGTGGGTCGCGAACTCGAGCGACGGCACCGTCACGCCGATCGACCTGGGCACGGGCACGCCGCGCCCGGCCATCCCGATCGGCCAGAGCGCCGACGGCGTCGCGGTCGGCCTCGGCGCGGTCTGGGTCACGAGCTTCTCGACCGGGAGCGTCAGCCGGATCGACCCTCGCTCGATGCGGGTCGTGGACGTCATCTCCGCCGGCAACGGTGCGGGCGCCGTCACCACCGGCGCCGGCGCGGTCTGGGTGGCCAACGCGCTCGACAGCACGGTCAGCCGGATCGATCCCGCGTCGAACGGCGTTCACGCCAGGATCCCGGTCGGCGACGGCCCCGACGGCATCGCGGTCGTGGACGGTGCGGTCTGGGTGAGCAACGAGCTCGCCGGCACGCTCTCGCGGATCGACCCCGCGCGCAACGCGGTCGTCCGGAGCGTGCGCACGGGAGGGCGGCCGAAGGGCGTCGCGCTCGCCGCGGGCGTGCTCGCGGTCGCCGCGCGAGCCTCGGGCCTCGGCCATCGCGGCGGCACCCTCAGGGTGCTCGCGCCAACCTACGAGATCGACACGATGGACCCGGCGTTCGAGCAGACGAGCCTCTGGCTCACGAACGACGGGCTCACGGGCTTTCGCCGGGTGGGGGGAGCGCCGGCACCCGTCTCGTCCCCGACCTGGCCGTCTCCCTTCCGACCCCGACGGACGGCGGGCGGTCGTACACGTTCCAGCTGCGTCCGGGCATTCGCTACTCGACGGGTGCGCTGCGTCCGGCCGCAGGACATCCGCCGGGCGATCCAGCGCTCGCTGGCGCTGAACCCTGGCATCGCCGTGTTCTACGGTCGCATCGTCGGAGCGCAACGCTGCGTGCGCGCGCCGCGGACGCCGTGCGACCTCTCGGCGGGGATCCTGACCGACGCCGGCTCGAACACCGTCACGTTCCACCTCCGCGCTCCCGACCCCAGCTTCCTGTACGCCCTGGCCCTCTCCCCGGCCTACGCCGTGCCGGCGGGGACGTCGTCGGAACGGGTCGCGCTCGTCCCGGCGACCGGCCCGTACGAGATCGCCTCCTTCTCCCTCACGCGCGGGATCCGGTTCGTCCGCAATCCGCGGTTTCGCGAGTGGTCGCCGGCGGCCCAGCCGAGCGGCTTCCCCGACGTCATCGTCGAACGCTACGACGGCTCGGCCGACGCGAACGTGGCGGCGGTCCTCGCCGGCAACGCCGACCTGGCGATGGAGATCGGTCAGGCCTCGCCGGGCGTGCTCGTCTCGCTCCGGACCCGCCACGCCAGCCAGCTCGAGCTCAACCCGTGGAACGCCACCTACGCGCTGGCCCTCAACACGAGGCTTCCGCCGTTCGACGACGTGCGGGTCCGCCGGGCGCTGAACCTGGCCGTCGACCGGGCGCATCTGCGCGACATCACCGTCGGCGCGGGACTCGGCGAGCTGACCTGCCAGGTGCTGCCGCCGGACTTCGACGGCTACGCGCGCTACTGCCCGTACACCGCCAGGCCGGACGCGAGCGGGGCCTGGGTCGCCCCGGACCTGGCGCAGGCCAGGCGGCTCGTCCGGGCCTCAGGCACCGCCGGGATGCGGGTCACGGTCTGGACGCCGGGGTGGGTCCACTACCGGGCGGCCCCCGGCAGGTACGTGGCCTCGGTGCTTCGCAGCCTGGGCTACCGGGCCCGCTCCCGGACCGCGGCTGACCCGTATCGCGCGGAGGACCGGCTCGGCATCCAGCTGGGGTTCTGGGGCTGGGTCCCGAGCTTCGCCTCCCCGGCCGGCTTCATCCCTCCGGCGCTCACGTGTCGCGCCTACGACACGGTGAACGCCCAGAACGCCAACCCTGCGGAGTTCTGCAACGCGCCCATCGACCGCGAGATCCGGCGTGCGCAGGCGCTGCAGACGAGCGATCCGCAGGCCGCAGCGCGCCTCTGGGCCCGGGTCGACCGCGACATCACCGACCAGGCTCCGTGGGTCGCGTTCGCCAACGGCGTGGTGCTCGAGGTCGTCTCGGACAGGGTCGGGAACTACCAGTACAACCCCCAGTGGGGAACGCTCCTCGACCAGCTCTGGGTGCGCTGACCCTGTCAGCCGCGCGCGGTCTGCCAGGGGCCCGACGTGAGCAGGAGCTTTCGGCCGGCGCAGGTGTCGTGCACCAGGGTCAGCTTGAAGCCGGTGCTGGTGGTGACCTTCTTGTACCGAGCCGCCGCGCTCGCGCCCTTGCACGAGAGCGGGCCCTTCTTGTCGGTGAAGGTCAGCGTCGTGCCCGAGACCGTCACCGTGCCGTCGACCAGGTGGGTCGTGCTCGAGCCGTGCTGGATCCAGAACTTGCCGTTGGCCGCCTGCAGCAGCCAGTGGCCCTTCAGCTGGGCCGGTCCCGCGGTGATGTTCTTCGACCAGGCACCGGCGAAGCCGGCGGCCGCCGCGGTCGAGGCGAGCGCCGCCGCAGCGAGGGCGGCGGCCAGGAGGAGCATCGAGAGTCGTCGCATGCGTCCAGCGTACGCACCCGTGCGCCGTTACGCGATCGCAACCATCCGTTCGATCGCCAGCCGGGCGCGGTCGGCGACGTCCTTCGGCACGGTCACCCTCGGCTGCAGGTCGCGCAGCGCGTCGCGGGTGTTCTCGAGCGTGATCATCTTCATGTAGCGGCACACCGCCCGCTCCGACACCGCGTGGAACTCCTGGTCCGGCAGCTCCTTGCGCAGCCGGTGCAGGATCCCGGTCTCGGTGGCGATCAGGAAGTCGCGCTGCTCCCGCCGCTTCTGGGCGAAGTTGACCATGCCCTCGGTCGACAGCACGTGCACGTTCTGGATCTCGCCCTCGGCGGCCATCGTCATGCACTGGCTCGCGCAGCCGCACTCGGGGTGCACCAGCAGCGCCACCTCGTCCCCGCCGAAGCGGGCCCGGGCGGCCTCGATGTCCGGCGGCCGGATGCCGGCGTGGACGTGGCACTCGCCGAGCCAGATGTGCAGCTTGCGCCCTGTCACCTTCTCGAGCCACAGGCCCAGGAACATGTCCGGCAGGAACAGGATCTCGCGGTCCTCGGGGATCGCGTCGATCACGGCCTTCGCGTTGCCCGACGTGCAGCAGTAGTCGGACTCGGCCTTCACCTCGGCGGTCGTGTTGACGTACGAGACCACCACCGCGCCGGGATGCTTCGCCTTCCAGGCCCGCAGCTGCTCGCCGTCGATCGTGTCGGCCAGCGAGCAGCCGGCTCGCAGGTCGGGCAGCAGCACCGTCTTCTCGGGCGACAGGATCGCCGCCGTCTCGGCCATGAAGTGGACGCCCGCGAACAGGATCACCTCGGCGTCCGTGGCCGCCGCCTGGCGGGCCAGGCCGAGCGAGTCCCCGACGTAGTCGGCGACGTCCTGCACCTCGCCCCGCTGGTAGTTGTGGGCCAGGATCACCGCGTTGCGCTCGGCGGCCAGCGCGCGGATCTCCGCCGCCAGCCGCTGGTTCGCTACCGCGTCGCCAGCCTCCGTGACCGTGCTCATCCTCCAACCTCCAGCGAGACGTCCAGGCTCGCTGCCGCATGGGTCAGCGCGCCGATCGAGATCGTGTCCACGCCGCTTCTGGCCACCGCGGCGACGGTGTCGAGGCTCATGCCGCCCGAGGCCTCGGTGCGGGCTCGCCCGCAGACCAGGCTGACGGCCTCGGCGAGGACGTCCGGCGGCATGTTGTCGAGCAGGATCGCATCGGCGCCCGCCTCGAGCGCGCCCTCGACCTGCGCCAGCGTGTCGGCCTCGACCTCGAGCTCCAGGCCCGGGTGCAAGCGCCCGCGCCCGGCGCACCGCCTCGCCGACCGAGCCGGCGACCGCGATGTGGTTGTCCTTGATGAGGACGGCGTCGAACAGGCCGATCCGGTGGTTCTGGCCGCCGCCGCAGGCCACCGCGTACTTCTCGAGCAGGCGGAGCCCGGGCGTCGTCTTTCGGGTGTCGAGGATCGCGGCCTTCGTGCCGGCGACCGCCTCGACGTAGCGGGCGGTCAGGGTGGCGATGCCCGACAGGCGCCCGACCAGGTTCAGCGCCAGGCGCTCGCCGGTCAGCACGGCCCGGGCACGGCCCTCGATCGTCGCGGCCACGACGGGCGGCCCCGTCACCCGCGCGCCCTCGGCCAGCACGGCCTCGAAGCGCAGGTCGGGGTCGAGGCGGCGTGAAGACCTGCTCGGCCAGCGGCAGCCCGCAGACCACGCCAGGCACCTTGACCAGCAGCGTCGGCCTTCACCGACGAGGTCGGCGGGCACGGTCGCGTCGGTCGTGACGTCGCCGTCGCCGACGTCCTCGGCGAGCCAGCGGTCGAGCAGCTCCTCGGGCGCGCGGATCGGCGGCTACTCGAAGCACGGCACCGCGTCCCGCTGCAGCACCAGGTGGCGCTGGAACGCGGGCTCCTCGTCGGGGAAGTCGGAGCGGCGGTGGGCGCCGCGGCTCTCCTCGCGCCAGCAGCGCGGCCTCGCCGATCAGCCGGGCGACGATCGCGGTGTCCGTCGGCGGGTCGTCGTCGAGCTCGTGCAGCAGCGTGCGCAGGTCGTCGGCGTTTCGCTCGATCCCGCACAGCCGCCACATCCGGGCCGGCAGGGTGTTCGGCACCCGGCCGGGCTTCGGGAGGTCGGGCGGGGCCGAGTCGACGGGCGCGACCGGGTCCTGATCCCAGATCGCCTCGGCGGTCCGGTGGGCGAAGACGAAGCACTCGAGCAGCGAGTTCGAGGCCAGCCGGTTCGCGCCGTGGATGCCGGTGCAGGAGACCTCGCCGGCCGCGAACAGCCCGTGCAGCGAGGTGCCGCCCCAGAGGTCGGTGCGCACGCCGCCGGTCGAGTAGTGGGCTGCCGGCGCGACCGGGATCGGGTCGCGGGTCAGGTCGAAGCCGACGCCGTCGAGGGCCGCGACGAGGTTGCCGAAGCGGCCACGGATCAGGTCGGCGTCGAGGTGCGAGAGGCTCAGGGTGACGACGTGGCCGGCCTTGAGCCGGCGGTCGATCGCCGAGGCCACGACGTCGCGCGGGGCGAGCTCGGCGTCGGCGTGCTCGTCGAGCATGAAGCGCGCGCCGTCCTCGAGCAGCAGGTGGGCGCCCTCGCCGCGCAGCGCCTCGGACAGGAGGAAGCCGTCGCGGGGCGAGCCGGCCCGCAGGCCGGTCGGGTGGAACTGGACGAACTCGAGATCCGAGATCCGGGCTCCGGCGCGCCAGGCCAGCGCGATCCCGTCGCCGGTGGCCCAGGGCGGGTTGGTGGTGACGGCGTACAGCGCGCCGGCTCCGCCGGTGGCCAGGACGGTGGCGCCGGCGTCGAGGCGGCGCAGCTCGTCGTGGCCGAGGGCCCAGGCGCCGCCGACGCGGCCGTCCTCGGCGGCCAGCGAGAGCACCGCGGTGTGCTCGAGCACCCGGATCCGGGGCTCGGCCCTGGCCCGGGCGATCAGCTGCTCGGCGATCCCGGCGCCGGTGGCGCTGCCGCCGACGTGCAGGACGCGGCGGCGCGAGTGGCCACCCTCGAGCCCGAGCGCCGGCCGGCCACGCTCGTCGAGGTCGAAGCGCACGCCGAGCCGCCGGAGGTCGCCGATGCGCTCGACGCCGTCGCGACCAGGACGCGCACGGCGTCCTCGTCGCACAGCCCGCGCCCGACCCGCAGGGTGTCCTGCAGGTGCAGCTCGGGGTCGTCGTCGGGCCCGATCGCCGCGGCCACGCCGCCCTGGGCGTGCACCGAGTTCGAGGAGCGCAGCGAGCCCTTCGTCACCAGGGCCACGCGGGCGCCCAGCTCGGCTGCTCGCAGCGCGCAGTAGAGGCCGGACAGCCCGGCCCCGATCACCAAGACGTCATGCCGGTCGTTCGTGGTCACCCAGGGTTCACCGTGCTCCAGTATGGCTTCGGACGCAGGAGAACCGCGCCGAGTGCTGGAACATTCCAATCGAGCTGGTCAGCGGGGTGACGCGAGCGCCAGCGCGTAGTCCCCCGCGGGGTCGGTCCACCACTGCTCGAGCCGCAGCCCCGCAGCGCCGAGCTCCTTCTCGAACGGCTCGCGGCGGAACTTCGTCGAGACCTCGGTGCGCAGCTCCTCGCCCTCGGCGAAGTCCACCTCGATCCCGAGCGCCGCGACGCGGGCGTGCACCGGCCGGCGGGCCCGCAGCCGGATGTCGACCCGCTCCTCGACCGGGTCCCAGCGAGCCACGTGCTGGAAGTCGGCCGGGTCGAAGTCGGCGCCCAGGACGGCGTTGAGCACCGACAGGGCGTTCAGGGCGAACGCCGCCGAGACGCCTTTCGGGTCGTCGTAGGCCGCCTCGATCCGCCGCACGTCCTTGACCAGGTCGAGCCCGATCAGCAGCCGGTCGCCGGGATCGAGGCTGCGGGCCACGGTCTGCAGGAAGCGGGCTCGCGGCCCGGGCTCGAGGTTGCCGATGGTCGAGCCCAGGAACACGACCAGCCGGCGCCCGCCACGGGGCAGACGCGCCAGGTCGCGCTCGAAGTCGCCGGCCACCGGCTCGACCTCGAGCCCCGGATGCTCGGCCCGCAGCGCGTCCGCCGCCTGGGCCAGCGTCGCGGCGTCGACGTCGAACGGCACGAACCGCCGCAGCGTTCCCGCGCGCCGCAGCGCGTCGAGCAGGACGCGGGTCTTCTCCGACGTGCCGGAGCCCAGCTCGACCATCGTGTCGGCCTTCGTCGTCGACGCGATCTCGTCGGCCCGAAGCTGCAGGAGCTCGCGCTCCCGCCGCGTCAGGTAGTACTCGTCGAGCCGGGTGATCTCGGTGAACAGCTGCGACCCGCGCTCGTCGTAGAGCCACTTCGGCGACAGGTGCTTGGGCGTGTCGGTGAGGCCGGCCAGCGCCTCGCGGCGGAGCTCCTCGTCCAGCACCTCAGCCATCGCTGGCCGTCCGGAAGCCCGCGAAGATCTGGCGCCGGATCGGGTAGTCCCAGTTGCGGAAGGTCGTCCGGGCAACCAGCGGGTCGGTGGCCCAGCAGCCGCCGCGCAGCACCCGGTACTCGCCGGTGTAGAAGTCCTGCGAGTACTCCTCGTACGGGAACGCCTGGAAACCGGGATAGCCGGCGAACGGCGACGACGTCCACTCCCAGACGTCGCCCACGAGGGGCAAGGCGCCGCCGGCGGCGGCCGCCTCCCACTCGTGCTCCGTCGGGAGGCGGCGGCCCGCCCAGCGGGCGAAGGCCTCGGCCTCGTGGAACGAGACGTGCTCGACCGGCTCGTCGAGCGGCAGCTCGAGCTCGTGGCCGAAGCGGCGCAGCCCGTAGGCCCCGTCGCCCTGCGGGATCCAGCCTCCAGGGTGGGCGACGCCCTGCTCCTGCACGAACGCGAGGTAGGCGCGGTTGGTCACCGGCGAGCGGTCGAGCCGGAACGGGCCGAGCTCGACCTCGTGCGCCGGCCGCTCGTTGTCGTAGGCCCAGGGCGCGTCGTCGGTGCCGATGCGGACGCGCCCGCCCGGGTGGGCAAGCTCGCCCTCGACCGGTCCGCTGCGCGCGAGCGCGGGACGCTCGGGCAGCGGGTACACCAGCCCCTCGGCCTGGGAGAGCGTGATGAGCATCGTCTCCTGGTGCTGCAGCTCGTGCTGCATGACCAGGCCGTAGACGAACCCGTCGTGCAGCAGCCGGTCGTCGCGTCGCGAGATCGACGCCGTCGAGCACCGCGAGCGTCCGCTCGCGGACGTGGGCGACGTAGGCCCGGGCCTCGTCGGGCCCCATCAGGTTGAGCCGGGCGCGCTCCGAGCGGCCGTGGCGGGAGGCGTCGTAGACGTCGTCGGTGCGGGCGTCCTCGGGGTCCTCGCCGCCCACGGTACGGACGAGCCACAGCTCCTCGAAGTGGCCGATGTGGGCCAGGTCCCAGACCAGCGGCGAGGCGATCTCGGTCCACTGGCGGGCGAGCTGCTCGTCGCTCAGCGGCGCGAGCAGGCGCAGCGTGCGCTCACGGACGTGCGCGAGCGCGTCGGCGATCGCCGGCCGATGGGTCGGCGGCGACTCGAGCATGGACACGGAGTCCTCCTCAGGTCGGCGGGCAGGCTTGGCGGGCGCGGAGCCGGAGCCCCGCGCCCGCCGTCACGTGACGCGCCGGCCGCTAGAGGTGGTTGGCCTTGAGGAACTCGGCGGCGACCTTGGACGGGTCGATCTGCTGCTGGCCGGCGGCCTTGTTCAGCGCGATCATCGCGTCCGTCGTCAGCAGCTTCGACACCTTGTTGACCACCGCGACGACCTGCGACGTCGCGGCCGACTTCTTGATGATCATCGCGACCTGCTGGAACCCGAACAGGTGCTTCGAGTCCGTGAGCAGGACGTACTTGCCCGAGCCGAGCTGCCAGTCCGTGGTGAACACGTCGGCGGCCACGATGCTGCCGGTGTCGAGGCCCTTGTAGACCGGGATGGTGGCGAACGGCTTGAACTTCAGGTTCGTCAGCCCGTAGGTCTTCTGCAGGCCCGGCAGGCCCTGCTCACGCGTCCGGAACTCGGGGAACGCGCCGATGTTGACGCTCGGGATCTTCTTCAGGTCGGCGACCGTCTTCAGGCCGTACTTCTTGGCCGTGGCCTTCGTCACCGCGATCGCGTCGACGTCCTGGAACGGCGTCGGGGCGGTGACGACGTAGCCCTTCGCGGCCTCCTTGGCCTTCACCATCGCGTACACCGCCGAGGCGCTCTTGGGCGGGCTCTTGACCCCGAAGGTGACCGTCAGGTCGGTGCCCGTGTACTCGGGGTACATCGTGATCTTGCCGCTCGTCAGGGCGACGTGGGCGAGCTCGGTCGAGCCGAAGCTGCCCTTGTAGCTGGCGTTCAGCCCGGCGTTCTTCAGCGCCTGGGCGTAGAGCTGGGCGAGGACGTACTCCTCGGTGAAGTTCTTCGACCCGACGATGATCGCCGGGGCTGCTGCGCGCGTCGTCGTAGCAGCACGGGAAGCCCGCACCTCGGCCGTCAGCGCTGCGCTCAGCGCCACGAGCAGGGCGAGGCCGCTCAGCAGCACACGCCGCCAGTTCCACTTGCCACGCATCTGCGGATGCTCCCTCCGTCAGGGGCCGGTGTCCGGCCCTGTCTCCCGAACCTCTCGGTTCGTTACACCACCGCCTCATCGGAGACGGCAATTCCAACGTCCCTCGCGTCCGTACGACCTCGCAGGGCCGCCGGAGTTAGGAACCACTGGAGTCCCGCAAGCAGCGCGTCGGCGGCGAATGCCAGAGCCGTCACGCAGAGCGCCGCCGCCAGGACCCCTTCCGCACGGTAGCTCGCCTGGTCGACGATGATGTCGCCGAGGCCGCCGCCGGTGCCCGACACCGCGGCCAGGGTGGCGGTGGCGATGATGAAGACGGCGGCGGTGCGGATGCCCGCGAAGATCAGCGGCAGCGCCAGCGGCAGCTCGAGCCGCCACAGCACCGCCCACGGGCTCAGCCCCATGCCGCGGCCGGCCTCGACGACGTCAGGGTCGACGCCGTTCACCCCGACGTACGCGTTGGCCAGGATCGGGGGCGCGCCGAGCACCACCAGCGCGATCACCACGTTGGTGAACGTCGGCCCGAAGAGCGAGATGCCGAACCCGATCAGCGCGATGCTCGGCAGGGCGCGACCGATGTTCGAGACGTTGATGGCGATGAACGAGCCCCGGTGCAGGTGGCCGAGCAGGACTCCGAGCGGCAGGCCGATCAGGAGCGACACCAGCAGGGCGACGCCGCTGAGCTGCAGGTGCTCCCAGATCTTCTGCAGCATCAGGTGGCCGTGGTCGCCGGCGAAGCGCAGCGCCCGCGGGAACGTGCCGAAGCTGAAGGCGAAGTCGGCGAGCGGGGTCACGACGCCCTCGTCGACCGGGCCCACGGCGTGACGAGCCGCTGGACGCCGACCAGCGTGAAGTCGGCTGCCAGAGCCAGTGCGATGGCCAGCCCGCCGGCCGCCAGGACCTTCGTGTCGAAGTCGTCCTGGATGCCGTCGAAGATCGGCTTTCCGAGCCCGACCGGGTTGATGAAGGCGGCGATCGTCGCCAGGCTGATGGTGCTCACGACGGCGATGCGGATGCCCGTCACGATCGCGGGAACCGCCAGCGGCAGCTGGACGCGCCACAGCGTCTGGCGGTCGGTCAGGCCCATGCCGCGCGCCGCCTCCATGGCCTCGATGGGCACCCCCTGCAGGCCCGTGAGGATGTTGCGGAACAGGATCAGCAGGGTGTAGGCGACCAGCGGGATCTCGACCGTCGTCCAGGTGATGCCGGTGATCGGCAGCAGGATCTCGAAGGCCGCGATGCTCGGGATCGTGTACAGGAACGCGGTCGGCCAGGCCGATCGGCGTCTCGAACGCGTGGAACCGGAAGGCCAGGAGGGCCGCCGCGAAGGCGATCACGAACCCGATGCCGATCGCGATCCCGACGAGCTCGAGATGCTGGACGACGCCCGTCCAGAGCGTGTCCCGCCAGTGCTCCTGGATCCACGGCCAGCACCAGTGGCCGGTCCGGTTGGTGATGCACGACGGCTGCTTGCCGAAGCTCGGGATGACCGGGCCCGTGCCCGGATCGCCGTCCGCCAGCGGGAAGCCGTTCACGGCGCGCGCACCGTGTCGTCCAGGAGGTCCGAGAGCTGGTGCAGGTGCAGGACGCCGACCGGCTGCCCGCCGGCGTCGAGCGCCACGACCTCGTGGGCGCTGTGGGTCAGCATCACCGAGAGCGCCTCGCGCAGGGACGCCGTCACGGACACCGACGGGCGGTCCTCGGTGCTCTCGACCGGGGCGAGCTCGACGTCGGCCAGGGTCCGCAGGGCCAGCCGCTTGAGCCCGCGGTCGGCGCCGACGAAGCGCTCGACGAACTCGTCCGCGGGGTTCGACAGGATCGCGTCCGGCGTGTCGTACTGGGCCAGGACGCCGCCCTCGCGCAGGATCGCGATGCGGTCGCCCATCTTGACCGCCTCGTCGATGTCGTGGGTCACGAAGATGACCGTCGTGCCGACGCGCCGCTGGATCCGCAGGAACTCGTCCTGCAGCCGCTCCCTGGTGATCGGGTCGAGGGCGCCGAACGGCTCGTCCATCAGCATCAGCGGCGGGTCGACGGCCATCGCCCGGGCCAGGCCGACGCGCTGGCGCTGGCCGCCCGAGAGCTGCGCCGGGTAGCGGTCGCGGTCGCGCGCCGGCTCGAGGCCGACCAGCTCGAGGAGCTCGTCCACCCGGGTGCGGATGCGCGTGCGGTCCCAGCCGAGCAGCCTCGGCACGGTGGCGATGTTCCCGGCGATGGTCATGTGCGGGAACAGGCCGACCTGCTGGATGACGTAGCCGATGCCCCGCCGCAGCTCGACCGGGTCGAGCGAGCGGATGCTGCGGCCGTCGATCGTGATGTCGCCCTCGTCGAGCTCGATCAGCCGGTTGACCAGCTTCATCGCGGTCGTCTTGCCGCCGCCGGACGGGCCGACGAGGACGCACACCTCGCCCGCGGGCACGATCAGCGTGAGGTCCTTCACCGCGGGCGCGTGCTGCGCCACGTAGCGCTTGGTCACACGCTCGAACGCGATCTCCGCGCCGGCTCTGGCTCCGGAGTCGCCACCGGAGTCCGTCTCCGCCGGCAGTGAGGCGGACGCCTCGCTCATTGGGCCGGTGTTCTAGCAGCAAACGCTGCGCCCGGCGGACCCGGGGCCGCTCAGGCTACCCGGGCGGCGGAGGCCCACACCGAGAACAGCGGCTTCCTGGTCCAGCCAAACGTGAGCATTCCGCTGCGCCAGTAGCCGCTCGCGGACTCGTCGCGCAGCAGGAACCACACGAACAGCTGGACGTACGGATAGTGCAAACGCACCAGCTGCACGGAGCGCTGGGCGAGCACCGCCTGGCGGGCCGAGGTGATCGGGCCGAGCCGGCCCTGGGCGCCGACGCGGAAGGCGAACTCGGTGAGCCAGACCGGCAGCGGGGCGTGCCAGGCGGTCCTCGCGGCCCGCTCGAGCTGGTCGAGGTTGCGCAGCGTGATGGCCTTCGTCGGCAGCACCTCGCCCGGGACGTACTGCGGGGCGAGGCCCCACAGGTAGGGGTTCAGGGCGACCGCGTCCGGGCGGCGCCCGCCGGCCCTGAGGTAGGCGGCCAGGAAGTCGAGCGGCGCCAGGCCGTGGCCCTCGCCGCGGCTGGCCATCGGCCCCAGCGCGACCCGGGCGCGCCAGTTCTCGCGGTGCACCGCGGGCAGGCAGGCGTTGACCAGGCCGGCCTCGACCGCCGCCGCGGTGCCGCCCTTCGCGCCCTGGGGCTGCAGGTAGGTGGAGCGGTTCGGCTCGTTCCAGACGGTGAAGCGATCGACCTCGGGCAGCGCGCTGTCGGCGCCGGCGGGAGTGAACGAGCCCGAGTAGCGCTTCGCCAGCGGCGCCGCAGAAGGCGCCGTAGTCGGAGGCCCGTGGGCGCGTGCACCGGCGAGGCGCCGCCGTTGGCCCAGCCCGGGCTGTCGACGATCGTGAACAGCGGCTGGGCGCCGATCGCCGGAGACCCGCTTCGCGAGCTCGTCGACCGTCGACCAGTCGTAGGCCGGGTCGTCGGGGTCGGCCGCGTCGGCCGGCCGGGTCGGAGCGATCGTGTTCCAGGTGACGTTGTAGCGGACGACGCCGGGGTGCAGGCTGGTGACGGCGGGCCAGGCGCCGGGCTCGCCCGAGGTGAGCAGCGCGTCGTCCTGGACGCCGAGCAGGAGGTGGGAGCCCGAGGCCGTGGCGGTGGCCGCGGCACGAGGCCTGCGAGCAGGGCGGCGAGCAGGGCGAAGCGGCGGATCGTGAGCATCTGAGAGCCTCTTCGGCATCCAGCGCCGCTGACTTTGAGCGGCTTCGCAGCGTCGTACGCTGCAAGACCCCCGTCGGCCGATCCGCTTTCAGGAGCCGCGACATCTCCACACCACGAGCAGGGCGTTCGCCCTACCTGCGCGCCGCGATCGCGGCCGTGGTCGTGGCGGCCCTGCTCGGCGCCGCAGCCGCCCTCGCCGGCGGCGGCTTCGCCCTGACCGACGCGCGCGCCGGCGACCGCCAGGCCGCGCCGTCGGTCCCGCTGCTCGGCAAGTACCTGGCGATCGTCCTGGTGCTGCTGATCATCGCCGTCGAGCTGGTGCTGATCGTCCGCAGCGTCACCCGCAACGACCTCGCCGCCGCGCGCGAGAAGCGCAGCACCGTGCGCTCGCTGCTGTTCATGGCCACCGCGTTCCTGCTGGTCTACCTGCTCCTGCGCAACGGCCACCTGCACTTCCAGCGGCCCGACCACCAGCCGGTGGTCCAGCAGGCCCAGGCCAAGGCGCGGCAACGCGAAGGACGCCGTGTCGCACACCTCGCGGGCGCTCGGCTACGCCGTCACCGCAGCGCTCGCGCTGGTGATCGTGGCGATCGTCGGCGGGCTCCTGTTCCTGTGGCGGGCGGGCAAGGCGAAGGGCCCGGCCAAGACCCGGCTGCAGCGCGACCTGATCGCCGACCTGCGGGCGGCCGAGCTCGAGCTCGAGGCCATCGAGGACCCGCGGCTCGCGGTGCTGGCCTGCTACGAGCGCATGCAGCGGACGCTCGAGCGCGGCGGCCTGCCCGGCTCCCCGGCCGACACCCCGGCCGAGATCGTCGCGCGCGTGCGCCAGGCCGGCGCCGTGCACGGCTCGAGCCCCGAGCGCCTGGCGGCGCTGTTCGAGCACGCCAAGTTCAGCCCCCACGCGGTCACCGAGGACATGCGCCGCGAGGCCCTCGGCGCCGTGACCGACATCCGCGAGCAGCTCGAGGCCGAGCCGGACCGGGTCCCGAGCCCGAGGCGGTCCCGGCGTGAGGTACCAGGGCGACTGGACCTCGATCCTCGGCGCCATCGCCGTCATGCTGCTGCCCGTGCTGATCGTCTCGCGCAGCCCGGTGGTGCTGCTCGCGGAGGCCAGCCTGCTGTTCGCCATCGCCCTCGTCGCCCTCACCAGCACCGCCACGCGGCCTCCGGCGCGAGGGGCCGTCGCCGTTCGACGACGCGCTCGGCTCGACGGGGATCCCGCAGACCCGGCCCGGAGGACCTCGAGCGCATGGAGCGGCTCCTGGCCTTCGCCCGCCCGGGGCGGGTCGACCGCGACACGCGCGTCGCCGTGCTCCTGCGCGCCGCCGTCGCCCGGCGCCTGCGCGACCACCACACCATCGACATCGGCCGCCAGCCGCTGGCGGCGCGCCGCATCCTCGGCGACGAGCTGTACGAGCTCGCCCGCGAGCCGGACGACCTGGACGAGCCCGACCCGCTCGGCGGCCTCACGGCCTCCGAGCTGCTGGTCCTGACCCACCGCATCGAGGAGATCTGAGTGGCCGCCACGCTGGACGAGACGCGCAGCCAGGTCACCGCCGTGCTCGGGGAGCTCGAGCGCGTGATCGTCGGCAAGCGCGAGGTGCTGCGAGCTGGTGCTGCTCGGCGTGCTGGGCGCGGGCCACGTCCTGCTCGAGGACTTCCCCGGTCTGGCCAAGACGCTCATCGCCCGCTCGTTCGCCCAGGTGCTCGGGATCGAGTTCCGGCGGATCCAGTTCACGCCCGACCTCCTGCCCTCGGACATCACCGGCTCGTTCGTGTACGACCAGCGCGAGGGCCG
This sequence comes from uncultured Actinomycetes bacterium, assembly GCA_963794695.1. Classification (GTDB taxonomy): domain Bacteria; phylum Actinomycetota; class Thermoleophilia; order Gaiellales; family JALYLC01; genus CAWCFJ01. Next base: position 733,733 of record CAWCFJ010000003.1, read on the forward strand.
CTTCGAGTTCCGGCCCGGCCCGCTGTTCACGAACCTGCTCCTGGCCGACGAGATCAACCGCGCTCCACCGAAGACCCAGGCGGCGCTGCTCGAGGTCATGCAGGAGGCCCAGGTCTCGGTCGAGGGCGAGACGCACCGCCTCGCGCCGCCGTTCGTGGTGATCGCCACCGAGAACCCGATCGAGTACGAGGGCACCTACCCGCTGCCGGAGGCCCAGCTCGACCGCTTCCTGATGCGGGTCGGCGTCGGCTACCCCACGGCCGACGACGAGTGGGAGGTGCTGCGCCGCCGGATCGAGCGCGAGCACGACGAGCTGCAGCTCGAGACGGTCGTCGACGGTCCGGGCCTGCTCGCGATGCAGGCCGCGCTCGAGCGGGTCTTCGTCTCGGAGGCCGTCGGCCGCTACATCGTCGAGCTCGTCCAGGCGACCCGGGCCCACGCCGACGCCCTGGTCGGAGCGAGCCCGCGCGGCGGCCTCGCGATCCTCAAGCTGGCCCGCGGCCGGGCCCTGCTGCGGGGGCGGGACTACGTCGTGCCCGACGACGTGAAGGCGATCGCCGTGCCGGCGCTGGCGCACCGCGTGGTGCTGCGGCCGGAGCTCTGGGTGCGGCGGGTCCGCGGCGAGGACGTCGTGCGCAGCGTGCTCGACTCGGTGCCGGCCCCGGCGCCGCTCGACGAGCGCGAGCCCGTCATCGGGGCCGAGTGACCCGGTCCGGCACCCCGAAGCTGGCCCGGCTGATCACCCTCGCCGGGATCGCCGCGTTCCTCGGGATCCTGCTCGGACGCGGCGAGCTGGTGGCGGTGGCGGCGCCGATCGCCGTCGCCGTGGCCCTGGGCGTGGCCGGGACCCAGCGTCCGCGGCTCGACGTCACCCTCGAGCTCGACGAGGAACGCTGCGCCGAGGGTGAGGTCGTCGAGGGCCGGATCCGCCTGCGCAGCGACGTCGCCGTGCCCGAGCTCGACGTGGCGCTGGTGCTGCCGTCGGCGCTGCGGCCGCTCGACGGCTGCGCCCGCGTGGCGATCACCCTGGCCGCCGGCGAGCAGCGAGTCCTGCCGCTGCGCCTGTCGGCCGACCGTTGGGGCGGCCAGCGGGCCGGCCCGATCGCGCTGCGGGCCTACGGGCCGGGCCGGCTGATCGCGTTCGAGCAGGTGCTCGCGCTCGAGGCGCGCCTGCGGGTCTACCCGACCACCGAGCGGCTGGCCCAGGCGATCCGCCCGCACGACACCCAGGTCCTGTCCGGCAACCACCTGGCCCGCACCATCGGCGACGGCATCGAGTTCGCGAGCGTCCGCGAGTTCGTCCCGGGCGACCCGATCCGGCGGGTCAACTGGCGCGTCACCACCCGGCGCGGCGCGCTCCACGTGAACGAGCAGCACCCGGAGCGAAACGCCGACGTCGTGCTCTTCCTCGACACCTTCGGCGACGCCGGCCCGGCCGGGCAGTCGAGCCTCGACCGCACGGTCCGCGGGGCGGCCACGCTGGCCCGCTACGAGCTGCAGCGCAAGGACCGGGTCGGCCTGGTGTCGTTCGGCGGCACGGTCTCGTGGCTCCGGGCCTCGAGCGGCCAGACCCACTTCCTGCGGCTCGTCGAGAGCCTGCTCGACGTGAACGTGGCCCTGAGCTTCGCCTGGAAGGAGATCGACGCGCTGCCCCGGCGGGCGCTCCCGCCGCTGGCCCTGTTCGTGGCCTTCTCGCCGCTGATCGACCGGCGGGCGGTGCGGGCGCTGGTCGACCTGCGGGCCCGCGGCCACTCGCTGACGATCGTCGACACGCTCGACGAGGAGGCCATCCGGCCGATCGCCGGGGACGCCGGCGACGTCGCCCACCGGCTGTGGCGGCTCCAGCGCGAGGGGCTGCGCGACGACCTCGCCCGGCTCGGGATCCCCGTCGTCCGCTGGCGCGAGGAGGGCGAGCTGGCCGCCGCCCTGGCGCTCGTGCCTCGGGCGGCCAGGCGGCTCTCGCGGGCGCGCGCGTGAGAGCGAGCACGCTCCTGCGGCTGGCGGCCGGCCTGCTGATGGCGCTCCTGGCGATGGAGCCGCTCCTGATCGTCGACACCGGGGAGAAGCGCAACGGGGTGGCCCTGGTGGCGATCCTGCCGATCGTGCTCGGCGCGATCGCCCTGGTCTGGCCGCGCGGCCCGTTCGGGCTGCTGTTCTGCGTGGCCATCGTCGGCGAGTACGCGCTCGCCCTCTCGCTGGCCGACGTCGAGGTCGACCAGATCGCGCCGCTGATGGGTCTGGCCCTGCTCGGGACGATCGAGCTGCTCGACGCGCTTCCCGGGCGCACCCGCGCCGGCCCGGTCAAGGTCGACCGGGCCCTGCGCCAGGCCCGGCTGGCCCGCTGGCTCGTCGCCGGCGCGGCGGCCCTGGCGGCCGGCGCGCTGGCGCTGGCCGCGACCTCGGCCTCGACCGCCGGCGAGGACGCGTTCCTGCGCTCGGTCGGCATGGCTGCGGCCGCCGTGGCGATCGGCGTTCCGGTGATCGTCGCCCGCCGGCTGGTCGGCTCCCGCCGCTCCCGCCTGTTCGGGGACGACTTCTGAGCCTCGCGGTCGACCTGCGGCCGGTGCGCCAGGCCCGCCTGGCGATCGCGGGCGTGTTCGCCATCCACGGAGCCGTCGCGGGCACCTTCGCCACGCGCATCCCGTGGATCAAGGACCACCTGCACCTGAGCGCCGGCCAGCTCGGCCTGGCCCTGGTCATGCCGGGGCTCGGGGCGCTGCTGACGCTGCCGTTCGGCGGCCGCATCGACCACCACCTGGGCAGCCGGCGGGCCACCAGCGTGCTGCTGCCCCTGTGGTGCGCCTGGCTCATCCTGCCGACGCTCGCGCCGAACCTGGCGCTCCTGTGCGCCGCCTGCTTCGGGCTCGGCGCGACGTCGGTGCTGTGCGACGTGCCGATGAACGCCCAGGGCGTGGCGGTCGAGGCGCGGCTCGGCCACTCGATCATGTCCGGCCTGCACGGGCTGTGGAGCTGCGGCGGCCTGGTGGCCTCGGCGGTCGGCGCGCTCGCGGCCCACGCCGCGATCGACGGCCGGGTGCACTTCGCCGTCGCCAGCGTCGTGCTGCTGGTGGCCGGCCTGGTCGTGTGCCACTGGCTGCTCGACTCGCCGCCCGACGAGGAGGCCGAGCCGCCGCCGGCCTGGGCCCTGCCGGAGCGGGCGGTGCTGGTGATCGGCCTGGCGGCGTTCTGCGCGATCTTCGTCGAGGCCGCGAGCAGCGACTGGGCCGCCGTCTACCTGCGCGACGTCACCGGCGCAGCGGCGGGCACCGCCATCATCGGCTACACGGGGTACGCGCTGGCGATGACCGTCGGGCGCCTGGCGGGCGACTCGCGTGGTGGGCGCGATCGGCGCCGGTGCGCACGGTGCGGACGGGCGGCTTCCTGGCCATCGCCGGGAGCGTGCTGCTGGTCGCCGGAGGCTCGGTGGTCACCGGGATCGTCGGCTTCACCCTGCTCGGGCTGGGCGTCGCCGTGGCCGTGCCGCTGGCGTTCGCCGCCGCCGGCCACCGCAGCGCCCAGCCGAGCCGGGCGATCGCCGGCGTGGCCACGATCGCCTACGGCGCGGGACTGGTCGCGCCGGGCGTGATCGGCGGCATCGCGCAGCTCACGTCGCTGCACGGCTCGTTCGTCGATCGTCGGCGTGCTCGCGGTGCTGATCGTGATCACGGCACCCGCGATGCGCTGACGTGATCGGGGGAGGCGGGCCTCCCCGGCTACGACGAGGTCCAGTGGATGGTGTCGAGGACGTTCGCGAGCGTCGTGCGGCGCGTGTCGATCCGGGTCTGGCCGACCGTCTCGCTGTCCTCGGTGTCGTAGGCCGCCCAGCCGTAGATCCACTTCTTCTGGGCGACGTTGCGGGCCACGAACAGGTAGCCCGCACCCTCGGTCGGGTCGGCCGTCGACTTGCTCTTCCAGGAGTAGCCCAGGACCGCGCCCGGCGCCCCGTCGATCGTCACGTTCTGCGGGGCCGCGTTGAACGTCGCCGTCCAGGTGAACGGGGAGTTGCGCACCGAGTCCTTCGCCTTGCTGAGGAGCTGGCTGACGCTGTCGAAGAAGTTGAAGTCCGCCGGCGGCCCGAACACCACCCGCAGGTACATCGGCGTGTTCGTCACCCCGTGGCTGCCGACGGCGACGTACTCGAAGTACGTCTCCTTCGGCGTGTCCTTGCGGGCCGTCTTGTCGAGCGTCCAGCCCGTCGGGTAGCCGAACTCCGGCCCGGCGTCGCTGTGGTACGATGTCGTCCAGCGCCGGGACCGTGTTCGGGTCGGTCGGGTCGGTGGACGTCGGCACCGTGGGCTCGGTCGGCGTCGTCGTGGTCGTCGGCTCGGTCAGCGTCGGGACGGTGTTCGTCGTCAGCACCTCGGTGCTGGTGCCGCCGCCACCGCCGCCACCCGAGGCCAGGGCGACGGCGACGATCGCGCCGACGGCCAGCACGCCGATGCCGCCGCCGATCAGGAGCGGGGTGCGGCTGCCGCCGCCGCGGCCGGGGCCGCGCGGCGTGCTCGCGCCGCCGCTGCCCGGCGGGACGTACGGGCCCGGCGGTGGCGTGGAGCGGACCTGGGTGTGGGCCACCGGCAGCGGCGAGGGCTGCTGCGGTCCGGTCTGGGTCGGCACCAGGCGGCGGCGGAGACAGCGGCGGCGTCGAGCCCCCGACCTGCGTCGCCTGCGTGGTCGGCGGGGCCTGGACGGGGAACGGCAGGGTCGCGGAGCCCTTGCCGAGCGCCTCGCGCAGCGCCCGGGCCAGGGCCGAGCCGCTCTGGTAGCGCTCGTCGGGGTCGCGGGCCATCCCGCGCACCAGCAGGGCGTCGAGCGCCGGCGGCACGTCGCCGCGGACGGCGCTCGCGTGCGGCCGCTCGTCCTGCAGGTGGGCGTACAGCATCGCGACGTCGCTGTCGCGCTGGAACGGCGGGTGGCCGGTCACGCACTCGTACAGCACGCAGGCGAACGAGTACAGGTCGGCGCGGCCGTCGATCGCCCGCCCCTCGATCTGCTCGGGCGCGATGTACGAGACGGTGCCGACCCAGGTGCCGGTCTTCGTCAGGTGCGACTCGCCGCGGCCCTTCGTCAGCCCGAAGTCGGTGAGGTAGGAGTGCACCTCGCCGGGGCCGCCGTGGGCCACCAGGATGTTGCCCGGCTTCACGTCGCGGTGGACGAGGCCGGTGGCGTGCGCGGCGTCGAGCGCCGAGGCGATCTGCTCGCCGACCTCCCGGATCAGCTCGAGCGGGAGCTGGCCCTGCTGCTCGATCAGCAGACCGAGGTCCGTGCCCGGCACGTAGCGCATGGCCAGGAACGGGATGCCGTCGATCTCGCCCGCCTCGTACACCGGGATGATGTTCGGGTGGTCGATGGACGCGGCCATCATGACCTCGCGCCGGAAGCGGTGGCGGAAGGACTCGTCCTGGGCCAGGTGGCCCTGGATCGCCTTCAGCGCGACCGGACGCTCGAGCGCCAGCTGCGTGGCGCGGTAGACCACGCCCATGCCGCCGCGGCCGATGAGCTGGTCGATGCGATAGCCGCCGAAGACGGTGCCAGGGGCGAACTCGCCCTGGGCGCTCAATTCCTCTTCCTGCGTGCCATCCAGGCTCCATCGTCCATGAGTTCCAGTATGCACCGAAGGACGGCCGGAGACCTCCCTGGGTTCCCCACACGGGGGAGGTGGCGCTCGCGCAGGCAGCCGATGACAGGAACGGTCACCCGTGTGCCGCTCCCTCCTCATCCGCTGCGTTCCGTTCGCCGCCCTCGCGATCCTCGTGCTCGGCGCTGCCCGCGGCTGCCCGCGCCGAGACGCTGAGCGGGACGCTCCGGATCGTCCACGCCGACGACCTGCGCCACGGCACGAGCCGCGACAGCTACATCCTGCAGACCGCCAACGGCAGCGTCCCGCTGAAGGTCGGCGGCCGCGACCTCGAGCAGCTCGCCGGCCAGCGCGTCAGGGTCACCGGGCAGCCGAACGGCGACGCCCTGCAGGTGAGCCCCGGACCGGCCGCCCTCGACTCGATCGACGCCGCCTCGCCGACCCAGGGCACGGGCGTGCACTCGGTCGCGGTGATCCTGTTCACCGGCGCCTGGGGCGGGACGGTGCCGACGGCGGCCCAGGCCGACCAGGTCGTCTTCTCGGGCGCGAACTCGGTGAACACCTTCTACCGCGAGGAGTCCTGGGGCAAGCTCTCGCTGCGCGGCGCGGTGTTCGGCCCGTACGTCATCCCGGACGGCGATGCCGGCTGCAACTTCGCCCGCTTCGGCGACGACGCGCTGGCCCAGGCCCGGGCGAACGGCCAGGACGTCGACGGCTACGAGCACTACCTCTTCGTCTTCCCCTACACCCCCCAGTGCCAGTGGGCCGGGGTGGCCGAGCTGCCCGGCACCCGCACGTGGGTCAACGGCGAGCTCGACCTGCGGGTCGTGGGACACGAGCTGGGCCACAACTTCGGCCTGCACCACGCGGCCAGCCTGAGCTGCAGCGACTCCACCGGCAGGCCCGCGCAGCTCACCGACTCCTGCTCCCAGGACGAGTACGGCGACCCGTTCGACAACATGGGCATGGGCGCCGGCGGCACCCGCCAGCTCAACGCCTGGCACAAGGAGCAGGCCGGCTGGCTCGGGAGCTCGGCGATGCAGACGGTGACCACCAGCGGCACCTACACCGTGGCCCCGCTCGAGCAGTCGGCCAGCGGCCCGATCGGCCTGCGCATCCCGCGGCCCGGCCGCGCCGACTCGCTGTGGGTCGACTTCCGCCAGCCGTTCGGCTCGTTCGACACCTACGCGCCGACCGACCCCGCGGTCAACGGCGTCCTGCTCCACGTCGACCCGGACGTCACCCAGATCGAGCAGAGCCGCCTGATCGACGCGACCCCGGAGACCACGACCTTCGCCGACGCCTCGCTGACCGCGGGCCGGACGTTCGTGGACAGCGGGACGGGCATCCGGATCACCACCCTCTCGGTCTCGCCGCTCGGCGCGGTCGTCCGCGTCTCGCTGGACGGCTCGGGCGCCGGCGTCTCGCCGCCGAGCGCCCCGTCGGGCCTGCGGGTCGCGCGCAGCGGCTCCTCGGTGGCCCTCAGCTGGCTGCCGTCGAGCGACGACCTCGCCGTGGCCGGCTACCAGGTGTTCCGCGACGGGGCCGCCCAGCCGGTCGGCAGCACCTCGGTCACGTCCTACAGCGACGACCTGGCCGGCAGCGGGCCGCACAGCTACGTGGTGCGGGCCTTCGACGGCGACGGCAACCTGAGCGCGCCGTCGGCCTCGGCGTCGGTCTCGGACGGGCTGCGGGCCGTGGCCCTCGGCTCCCCGACGAGCCTGCGCGCGGTGGTCAAGCGGCAGCGCGGCACGCTGGTCGCCTCGCTGAGCTGGACGGCCAGCGCCGGCGCCTCGTCGTACGAGGTGCTGCGCGGCGGCGCGAAGCTCGCCAGCGTGACCCGGCCGGGCTTCACCGACGCCACGTTCCTGGCCTACTCGGCCCTGGCCGCTGCGCGCTACACGGTGCGGGCGATCGACGCCGACGGCCAGAGGAGCGCCTCGTCGGCGTCGTTCCTGCTGCGCCGCCCGGGCGCCCCGAAGCTCCGCCTGACGGGCCACCGGCTGCGCCACGCCGGCGGCGTCCGGCAGCTGCTCGCGACCGTCCGCCTGGTGGACGTCCTGCGGCCCGCGCGCTGCCGCTACCGGCTGAACGGCGCCGCCTGGCGCGCCTGCCCGCCGCGGGCCGGCGACGACGTCACGATCGCGCGCACGGTGCAGAGCCGGCGCGGCACGGTGCTGCTGTCGGTGCGGGTGACCGCCGCCGACGAGCGGTCGCTCACCCGCACCTTCCGCGTCCGCTAGACCTGCTCGAGCAGGCGGCGCTCGGAGCGCCGCCGTCCGCCGCGCACCACGACCCAGGCGAGCGCCGCCAGGATCGCGATCGGCGTCCCCAGGATGCCGACCCAGATCGCGGCCACGCCGACGGCCGAGAGCGCGTCGAGGGCGTGCCGCGCGGCCCGCTCGAAGCGGTTCGGCGGCACGTTCTGGTGCTCGATCACCGCGGTCGCCGGCGGCGTCGTGAGGCCCAGCGCGACGGTGGCGTAGGCGCCCTTGCCCTGCACGCCCTTCTGCAGCCGCGTGGCCAGCAGGAGCGCGTGGCGGGCGCTGGCCAGCCGGGACTGCAGCCGGGCGCGCCCCTCGGCCGTGAGCTTCGGGTCCTGCAGCTTCGCCTGCAGGATCGCGATGCTCCGCCGGATGGCGTTCAGGTGCCTGGTCGCGTTGTCGAGCTGCGGCTGGATGTCCTGCACGGCCACGTGCTGGGCCTGGATCGTGCCGAGCGCCGAGAGCCTCGCGATCGCCTGCTGCACCGAGCCGATCGGCACCCGCAGCGCGAGCGACGCCCGGCCCGGGCCGGTGCTTCGGGTGGCGACGTCGGCGCTGGCGACGTAGCCGCCCATCCCGCGCACGATCGCGACCGCCCGCTGGGTCGCCTGCGAGAGCCGGTTGCGGTCCTTGACCCGCAGCTGCATCCAGAGCTGGTAGCGCTGCAGGCGGTTGCGGTCGACCGGGACCTGGGTCCGCTCGACCGGCGCGGCCGTGGGTGCCTGCCCGGCGGTCGCGGGGAGCTGGGGCGTGCGCGCGCTCGGCGGCGGAGTCTTCTCGAGGATCGGCGGTGTCGTCCTTGCCGGCGAGCGACGTGACCGTCTGGCTGCCGCCGGTTCCGGCGGCCAGGATCACGCCGAGCAGGAGGACGGCCGCGGCTCCGGCGAGCCCGACCGCCGGCAGGAGCCGCGGCCGTCCGGGCCGCAGCCGGCGGGCGCGGCGCGGGGCCGCCTCCTCCGCAGGCTGCAGCAGTGCGTGCACCCGCTCGTGCACGGCCCCCGGGGCGCCCCGCGTGCCGGCCTGCAGCTCGTCGAGGGCGGCGGCGACCTTCATCGGGTCGCGCAGGCCGGCTCGCTCGTCGAGCAGCGCCGTGAGCACGTCCCCTTCGCGCCAGTCAGGCGTAGGCATGGCTGGTCATCCCTTCCTCGAGCTTGCGCAGCGCGCGGCTCAGCCGGGTCGTGCAGGCGGTGTGGCTGATGCCCAGCACGCGCGCGGTCGTCGGTCCGTCCAGGTCGAGCAGGAGCCGCAGCGCGAGCACCTCGCGCTCGCCCGCCGAGAGCGTCGCGAGCGCCGCTTCGAGCTCGGGCGAGAAGCCCTCGCCGAAGCGCTGCTCGACCCGGTCGGGCCGGGTCTCGGCGTAGGCGTCCTCGCGCCGGCGCCGGCGCCGCTCGCCGCGCAGGTGGTCGAGCGCGGCGGTGCGGGCGAGCTGGCAGAGCCAGGCCCGGGCGCTGCCGCGGCGCGGGTCGAAGCGCGCGTACGAGCGCAGCGCGGCCTCGAAGGTCTGCGCGGTCAGGTCCTCGGCGGCCGACGGGTCGCCCGTCAGGTAGAGGACGTAGCGGTACACGCCGTCGAGGTGCTGACAGGCCAGCGCCGCGACCTTCGCGGCGGCCTCGTCGGGCGCGCCGCGGCGCGGGGAGCGGAAGCGGGTCATGCGGCCATCACACTGCCTCTACGCCGCCGCGCCGGCCTGCTGTCACAGGCGCCGTCACTATGCTGCGCCGATGCTCCGCTGCCTCCGGATCCCGTACTCCACCAACGTCGAGCGGGTCGCCCTGGCCGCCGGCCACAAGGGCCTGCAGATCGAGTGGATCGACGTCTCCTCGTCCGACCGCTCCGAGGTCGAGCGGATCAGCGGGCAGCCGCTCGTGCCGGTGCTGCTGGACGGCGACGCCGTCATCGCCGACTCGACCGCGGTGATCCGCCACCTCGAGGCGCTGCAACCCGATCCGCCGCTGTGGCCCGACGGGCCCGCCGCCCGGGCCGAGCTCGACGTGTTCCTCGAGTGGTTCAACCTGGTCTGGAAGGGCCCGCCGAACGCCATCGCCGACGAGCTCGAGAGCGACGCCCCGGACCAGGCGGTGATCGCCGCCGCGGCGGGGCGGCTGCGGGTCTGGCTCGAGCTCTTCGAGGGGCTGCTGGACGGGCGCGACTTCCTCCTCGGCCCTCTGACGGCGGCGGACTGCATCGCGTTCCCCTTCCTCAAGTACGGGGTCCTCCCCGCGCCGGCGGACGACGACGAGGTCTTCCACCAGGTGCTCACCCGGCACCTGGCGGTCGGCGACGACCACCCGAACCTGCAGGCCTGGGTCCGCCGGGTCGACGCCCTGCCGCGGGCCTAGGCGGAGCCGGGCGCCTTCAGCCCGGCGGCGGCCCCGGCGGCCAGCAGGGTCGGCTCGCTCACCGCGCCGTCGAGCGGCGTCGCCGCCCGCGCGGCCAGGGTGGCGTAGAGCTCGGCCCAGCACACGCAGTCGGCCGGCGCCGCGCCGCGCACCTCGGCCCAGGCGTGGGCTGCGGCGTGCAGGTCGCGGGTGCCCGTCCGATCGACGGCCGGCGCCGCCTCGAACGGCGGCACCTCCACCAGCTCGCCGTCGGCGATCGCCAGCACGCCCTCGTCGCCCAGGCTGACGAGCACCGTCTGGGCGTCCTCGGCGAGCTGGCGCGCGCCCTCGTCGAGCGTCTCGGCGCCGCTCAGGGCCAGCACCTCGCGCGGGCTGAGGAACAGCGCCCGGGCACCCTTCAGCTCCTTCGGCGGCCGGCCGGCGTAGGCCATCGCGTCGTCGTCGCCGCACACCACGTAGCGGGCCGCCCCCTCGGGCGAGGTGTGCAGGACCTGCAGCGTCGCGACCACGATCCGCGGCTCGAACTGCGCCACCTCGGCCGCGTACGCCCGGACGCCGTGGTCGACCGTGATCATGGCGCCCTCGCCGCCCACCGGCATGACCACCGTCGTCGGCGTGTAGCGGCTGCGGCGCTCGCCCACGGCGATGCCCTCGCGGGCCATGCGCTCCCGCAGGAAGCGGCCCGCGTCGTCCTCGCCGAGCGGTGCCGCCAGCGCCACGGCCAGCCCGAGCCGGGCCGCGGCGACCGCGGTGATCCCACCGCCGCCCGGCGCACGCACCAGCCCGCCCGCGAAGCGCTCCTCACCGGGCTTGGGGAGCGCATCGAGGCCGACGAAGGTCATGTCGAGGAACGTCGGCGCAGCAACGACGAGATCGGTGCCCACCGCCGCCGAGAATACGCCAAGCGAACCGTTGCCTGCGGGGTGGGGCGCCCCGCGTCCTCCTCCAATCGGCGGCGGCGCTCGTCCGCGAGACGTGCGGCGTCGGAACGTTCCCGCCCGAGATCGCCGAGCAGCGTGGTCGGTGTGTAGCCGGAGTGCATGCCCTGAGGACTGGCCGGCCGGTCGGAACTCATCGCGCGGTGGCACGATGTGTCACGTGGTCACGATGGACGACGTGCGGGCGTACGCAGCGACGCTTCCCCGCTCCTACGAGGCGATCGTCCGCGGACGGCTGAAGCTCCGGGTCGGCCGGATCGTCTACGTCGCCTTCTCGAAGGACGAGACGCTCATGGGCTTCGGGTTCTCGCGCGACTTCCGCGAGGCGCTGGTCGAGTCGGATCCCGAGAAGTTCCGCATGCCGCGCCCGTCGGACATGCGCTACCAGTGGGTCGTCGTGGTGCTCGACAGGATCGAGCTCGACGAGATGCGCGACCTGGTGCTCGGCGCCTGGTCGATGTGCGTGCCGAAGGGCGTCGCCGAGGCCTACGCCTCTCAGTAGCCGGCGGCCTGCCCGTCCCCGCGCGGGTCGGAGCCGCCGACCAGCGCGTCGCCGACGACCAGGATCGACTGGCCGACGCCGAACGGGTGCACGTCCTCGTCGAGCAGCGGCGTGTGGCCGAGCGCCCGCAGCTCGTCGGCGTAGGGCCAGAGCCCGGGCTCGAGCGCCACCTCGCGGCCGTCCTGCACCCGGAAGCGGGCCGCGTCGAGCGCGCCCTGCGGGTCGGCGTCGTCGACCAGGTGGGACACGAACTGCAGGTGGGCCTGCGGCTGCATCGGGCCGCCCATGATCCCGAACGGGCCGAGCAGCTCGCCGCCCCGGAGCAGCATGCCGGGGATGATCGTGTGGAACGGGCGCTTGCCGGGGGCGATGCAGTTCGGGTGGCCGGGGTCGGCCGAGAAGCCCGAGGCCCGGTTCTGCAGCACGACCCCGGTGCCGTCGGCCAGCACGCCGGAGCCGAACAGCTGGAAGAGGCTCTGGATGTGGGAGATCGCCGTCCGGTCCTCGTCGACGACGCACAGGTAGGTGGTGTTCGAGGTCGGCCGGGCGCTCGCGGCGTGGTCGAGCGCGCCGCCCGCCGAGATCAGGGCGCGGCGGCCGGCCAGGTGCTCGGGGTCGAGCAGGAACGCCGGCAGCGGCCCGTCGCAGAGGTAGCGGTGGGCGTCGGCGAAGGCCAGCTTCATCGCCTCGATCTGGGCGTGCAGCCGGCCCACCAGGTCGTCGCGCTCGAGCCCGTCGTAGATCCCGAGGGCCATCAGCGCGGCGGCGCCCGACCCGTTCGGCGGCAGCTCGCAGACCTCGAGCCCGCGGTGGGCGCTGCGCAGCGGCTCGACCCACTCGCTGCGGTGCGCGGCGAGGTCGTCGACGTCGAGCCAGGTCGCAGCGGCGATGGCCTCGGCGACGGGACCCTCGTAGAGGCCGGGCGGGCCCTGCTCGGCGATCCGCCGGAGCGTCCGGCCGAGGTCCGGCAGCGTGTAGCGCTCACCGGCGCGCGGCGGGGCCCATGGCGCCCGGCCCTGCTCGAGGGCCCGCTGCCAGCGGTGCGCCACGCGCGCGCCGGCGAAGACGCCCTGCTCGGCCAGGTCGATGGCCGGCGCCAGCGCCCGGTCGAGCCCGAGCCTGCCGAAGCGCGCGGCCAGGTCGGCCCAGGCCCGCACGGCGCCGGGGACGGTGCAGGAGCGCGGCCCGAACTCCTCGACGAGCCGCTCGGCCATGCGCCCGGGCGCCCGGCCCGAGCCGTTCAGCCCGTGCAGCGCGCCGTCGTGCCAGACCAGCGAGAAGGCGTCGCCGCCGAGCCCGTTGTCGGTCGGCTCGCAGACCGTCAGGCAGGCCGCCGCGGCGAGCGCCGCGTCGACCGCGTTGCCTCCGGCCTCGAGCGCCCGCACGCCGGCCCGGGTGGCGGCGGTGTGGCTCGTGGCCACCAGCGCGCCGCCGACGATCGTCGGCATCCGCGGGAAGCCGCTGCGGGGGAAGCCTGCCCGGGCGAACAGGCCGTCGATCATGCCGACCGCTGCTGCCGGAGCATCTCGCGCACCCGCCGGCCGACGCGCTCGAGGTGCTCGCGCATCGCCTGGCGGGCCCCGTCGGCGTCGCGGGCCCGGATGGCCTCGAGGATCTCGCGGTGGTGCTCGACCGCGCCCTCGGCGCCGCCCGTGGCCTGGAACGACTGCTCCCGGTTCGGGCTCACCGCGTCGTTGATCGCGCCGATCACCTCGACCAGGGTGTGGTTGCCGGTGGCCCTGGCGATGGCCACGTGGAACGCGGCGTCGTAGTCGACCACCCGCTCGCCCCGGGCCACGCCCTGCTCCATCAGGCCGAGCCAGCTCTCGATCTCCCGGATCGCCGTCGGGGTCGCGCGCCGGGCGGCCAGCGCGGCGACCTCGGGCTCGAAGATGTCGCGGGCCTCGATCGGGTCGTGAAGGAGCTGGGCCTCGGGGTCGCGCGCCGGTACCCGGGCGACGAGCTGGGTCCGGGCCCGCGGGACGATCCCGATCCGGGCCTTGCCGCGCACCTCGACCGCGCCGATCCCCTCGAGCTGGGCCAGCGCCTCGCGCAGCACGTTGCGGCTCACCTGCAGCTGCTCGCTGAGCTGCCGCTCGGCGGGCAGCAGGAGCTCGGGCGCGCCGGCCGCCGCGATCAGCTCGAGCAGCTGGTCCGAGACGTCGTTCGGAAGGCTGCGCCGGCGCACCGGGCGTGCGACCAGCGGTGGGTGCTCCGGCGTTGGTGGCAAGTCGAGCCTTCCTGGGGGAACGAGGCCTTTTCGGCCCGAAGTTCGGATGATCCTACCATCCGACCAAAGCGGCGTGAGCGAAGGGCTTGGAGCGCCTTGACAACCCAGCGGCCCGACCCTATCTTGGCCCGACCATCCTACCAATCCCAACCCCTCGAGGGTCTGTGAGGTAGCCAGTGGAGGCAGCCGCCGGTGCGGCCCCGGCCCGGTCGCAGATCGACCTGATCGACCTCTCCCGCCGCTACGGGATCCTGGTCGTCTGGCTCGCGGTGATCGCCGTGTTCTCGGTGATGCGGCCGGACACGTTCTTCACGTTCGGCAACGTCCAGACGATCGCCGGCTCGCAGGCGGTGCTGGTGATCCTGACGCTCGGGCTGATCGTCCCGCTGTCGGTGGGCGAGTTCGACGTCTCGATCGCCGGGGTCATGGGTCTGTCGCTGGTGCTCGTCGGCTGGCTCAACGTGATCGAGGGCTGGGGGATCGTCCCGTCGATCCTGGTGGCCCTCGGCGCCGGCCTGCTGGTCGGGATGGTCAACGCGTTCTTCGTGGTCGTCGTCCGCGTCGAGTCGATCGTGGTGACGCTCGGCATGGGCACGCTGCTGACGGGAGTGGCGGTCGGCATCAACGACCAGAGCACGGGCGGCATCTCCCAGGGGCTGGTCGACACCGTCGGCCGCTCGTTCCTCGGACTGCCGCTGGCCTTCTACTACGGCCTCGCCCTGACCGTGATCGCGTGGTACGTGCTGTCGTACACGCCGCTCGGCCGCTACGTCTACTTCGTCGGCGCCGGCCGCGACGTGGCCCGGCTCTCGGGCATCCCGGTCGATCGCATCCGGGTCGGCGCGTTCCTGGTGAGCGGCGTGACGGGCGCGCTCGCCGGCGTCGTCCTGGCCGGCTGGCTCGGGGCCTCGGACCCGAACGTCTCGGGCACCTACCTCCTGCCGTGCTTCGCCGCCGCGTTCCTGGGCGCGAGCGTCATCAACCCCGGCCGCTTCAACCCGTGGGGAACCCTGATCGCCGCCTACTTCCTGGTGACCGGCGTGACGGGCCTCGAGCTGATCGGCCTGGCCGGCTGGATCGAGCAGGTCTTCTACGGAGCATCCCTGGTGCTCGCCGTCGCGTTCTCCCGGCTCGCCGGCAGACGCGAGGCACGTTGACGGCATCAGCCATCGAGACCGCAACCATCGAGGGAAGGGGAGGAACAGCGGTGGAACGCAGAGACGTCTCCCGCAGGCGCACCTTCAGCGCCGTCATCCTGGCCGGGTTGGGCGCGGTGGGGGTGCTGGCGGCGACCAGCAGCGCCGGGGCGACCAGCATGCTGTCGCGCGCCGACGGGATCGCCGAGGCCCAGAAGCTCGTCACGCAGTACTCGCAGGCGCCGAAGTGGAAGCCGCCCGGAAAGCCCTTCGACGCGTCGAAGGCCAAGGGCAAGTCGATCTGGTACGTGTCGCTCAGCCTGAGCATCCCGTTCGAGCAGTACATGGCCCAGGGCATCAAGCAGGGCGCCGCCCTGGTCGGGGCCAAGGGGGTCGGGTTCGACGGCAAGTTCTCGGCCGCCGACGCCGCCCGCGGGATCCGCCTCGCGGTGCAGTCGAAGGCCTCCGTGATCATGCTCGGCGGCGTCGAGCCGAGCCTCGTCGGGCCGGCGTTGAACGACGCCAAGAAGGCCGGCATCCCGGTGATCATGGTCAACACCCAGGATCCGGGGCCGCTGCGCTCCGACTACCCGCCGGCGGTCGTCGGGATGGCGACCCACTCGTTCTCCTGGCCGGGCCGCGCCGAGGCCGACTTCATCACGGTCGACTCGAAGGGCAAGGCCAAGATCCTGTTCGTCACGACGACCGACCTGCCGAAGATCACCGGGCCGGAGAAGGACGCGTTCCTGAGCGAGACGAAGCGCGTCTGCCCGGGCTGCGACGTCGACGTGATGGGCGTCACCAGCGGCCAGTGGAACCAGCTCACGACCAAGACCGCGTCGTACATCCGGGCCCATCCGGACGTCCAGTACATCGTCCCGGACTTCGACGGCATGGTGATCTTCGCGGTGCCCGGCGTGCACTCCGCGCATGCCCAGGACAAGGTCAAGATCGTGTCGTTCAACGCGACGCCGTCGGTGATGAAGAACCTCAAGAACCACGACGTCGTCGTCGCCGAGACCGGCGGCCCGAACCTGCTGCAGGGCTGGGCCCTGGCCGACCAGGGCCTGCGGGTCGCGGCCGGCCAGAAGCCGCTGCCCGACATCGGGATCCTCGACCGCCTGTTCACCCAGGCGAACATCGGCTCGATCAACCTGAACGCCCAGGAGTCCACCTGGTACGGGAACGTGAACTACATCGCCGCCTACAAGAAGCTCTGGGGCGTCAAGTGAGGTGAGCGAGGCCGAGCGGCAGCAGACACCGGCCCTGTCGGCGCGGGGCTTCTCGAAGACCTTCTCGGGCAGGACCGTCCTGTCGGACGTCGACCTCGACGTCCTGCCCGGGGAGGTGCACGGCCTGCTCGGCCAGAACGGCTCGGGCAAGTCGACCTTCATCAAGATCCTGGCCGGCTACCACGCGCCCGACGACGGCGCGACCCTGAAGGTGGCCGGCCAGCCGGTGTCGCTGCCGCTCGACCCCCGCTCGCCGCACCTGCTCGGCATCTCGTTCGTGCACCAGGACCTCGGGCTGGTGCCCGAGATGAGCGTGCTCGAGAACCTGCGCGTCGGCAACTACGAGACCCGCGCGCTGTGGCGGATCCCGTGGCGGCAGGAGCGGCGGCTGGTGCGGGAGTCGCTGCGGCCATTTGGCCTCGGCCACATCGGGCCGGACGCCGAGGTGCGGACGCTGCGCGAGGTCGAGCGGGCCCTCCTCGCCATCGTGCGGGCCTTCGACCGGCTGAAGGGCGTCGACGGCGGCGTGCTGGTGCTCGACGAGCCGACGGCCTACCTGCCGCGCGACGGCGTCGAGCGGCTGTTCTCGGCGGTGCGCACGGTCGCCGCCGAGGGGACCGGCGTGATCTTCGTGACCCACCGGCTCGAGGAGGTGCGGGCGCTCACCGACCGGGTGACGATCCTGCGCGACGGGGTGCAGGTCGAGACCTGCCGCACCGACTCCCTGAGCGAGCACGAGCTGATCGAGCGCATCCTCGGCCGGACGCTCGGCGAGCTCTACCCGAGCGCCCACGAGATGCAGGGCGAGGTCGCGCTGCGGGCCGACGGCGTCGAGGGCAGCGTGGTGCGCTCGTTCTCGTTCAGCGTGCGCCGCGGTGAGATCGTCGGCCTCACGGGGCTCCTGGGGATGGGCCACGAGCAGGCGCCGCACCTGCTGTTCGGCTCGCAGCGGGCCCGCGCCGGCGAGCTGAGCATCAACGGCACGGCCCACGACCTGCGCCAGATGGCGCCGCGCCGGGCGATCGCCGCCGGGCTCGCCCTGCTGCCGGCGAACCGGCTGCGCGAGGGCGCCGTGCCGTCGGCCACGGTGACCGAGAACGTGACCCTGACGACGCTTCCGTCGTACTTCAACGGCGGCTTCCTGCGCCTGCGCCGCGAGCGCCGCGAGGTCGGAACGCTGCTGCGCGAGTTCCACGTCAACCCGCCCGAGCCCGGGCGCCTGCTGGCCAAGCTCAGCGGCGGCAACCAGCAGAAGGCGCTGCTGGCCAAGTGGTTCGCGACCAGGCCTTCGGTGTTCCTGCTGCACGAGCCGACCCAGGGCGTCGACATCGGGGCCAAGAAGCAGATCTTCGGTCAGATCCGGGACCTGGCCCAGTCGGGCGGCTCGGTGGTGATCGCGAGCGTCGAGTACGCCGACCTGGCCCACCTGTGCGACCGGGTGCTGGTGTTCAGGGACGGCCGGGTGGTGGCCGAGCTGCACGGCGCCGAGCTGACCGAGGAGCGGATCGTCGAGCAGTGCTTCGCAAGCGACAGGAGCAGCGCATGACAGACGTGGCGGGCCCGACGCGCGACCTCGTCGGCTACGGGCCGGTCAAGCCGCGGGTGGTCTGGCCGAACGGCGCCGCGGTGGCGCTCAGCATCGTCGTCAACTACGAGGAGGGCTCCGAGGCCTCGAAGCCCGACGGCGACACCCGCAACGAGGGCATGACCGAGATCTCGTACTCGATGCCCGACGAGTTCCGCGACCTCGCGACCGAGTCGATGTACGAGTACGGAAGCCGGGCGGGCGTCTGGAGGCTGCTCGAGCTGTTCGACGAGTACCGGGTCAAGACGACCTTCTACGCCGCGGCCGTGGCGCTCGAGCGCAACCCCGAGGTCGGGCGCTGGCTGCAGCGCTCGGGCCACGAGCCGTGCAGCCACGGCTGGCGCTGGGAGGAGGTCTGGCTGCTCGACCGCGACGAGGAGCGGCGCCGGCTGCAGCTGATGATCGACTCGTTCCTCAAGACCTGCGGGCGCCGGCCGGTCGGCTGCTACCACCGCTACGCGCCGAGCGTCCACACGCGCGAGCTGCTGGTCGAGGAGGGAGGCTTCCTGTACGACTCGGACGCCTACAACGACGACCTGCCGTACTTCGTCGAGGTGCTCGGCAGGCAGCACCTGGTGGTGCCGTACTCGCTGGCCTACAACGACTCGCGCTTCGTCTTCGCCCAGGGGTTCGGCGCCCCGTCGCAGTACGTCGAGATGGTCAGGCGCGCGCTCGACGAGCTTCGCCGCGAGGCCCGCGCCGGCTACCCGAAGATGCTGTCGCTCGGCACCCACGCCCGCTTCATGGGCCAGCCCGGACGGGCGTCGGCGCTGCGCGAGGTGATCGAGCACTGCCAGGCCACGGGCGACGTGTGGATCGCGACGCGCGAGGAGATCGCGCGCTGGTGGATCGACCACCACGCCGAGTGGGCGGCCTAGCGGCCGTGGAAGACCGCCAGCGGCAGCACGGCCGAGACCACGTACTGGCCGGCGTCGACGATCTCCGAGATCTTCAGGTCGACGACCTGGCTCGCCAGGATGTAGGCGTCGCGCGCGGTCGAGGTCCCAGCCGCTCACGATGTGGTCGAGCATCGCCCGCACGGCCTCCTGCGCGGCGACGTACAGGTCGGGCCCGATGCCCGTCGTCCCGTAGAAGCCGGCGTGGTCGACCCGCGGCGTGAGCGCGCCGGCGGTGCGGTACTGCGGCGCCGGGATGCTGCGGCCCTTCTCGAGCGTGAAGCGGAGGGTCACGTCCATCGGCGACTCGATGCCGGTGACGCAGACCTCGCCGTCGCCCTGGGCGGCGTGGGCGTCGCCGCAGGAGAACAGCGCGCCGGGCACGTGCACCGGCAGGTACAGCGTCGTGCCGACCGTCAGCTGGCGGGTGTCGAGGTTCCCGCCGAAGCGGCCGGGCGGCATGATCGCCTGCTCCCTGGCGTCCGCCGGGCAGACGCCCATCGTCCCCAGGAACGGCTCGACCGGGATGCCGATGTCCTCGCGCAGCCAGGTCGTGTCGCCGGTGGTGAGGTCGAAGATCTTCAGGTAGGGCTCGCTGAAGTCCTCGCTCAGCAGGCCGAGGCCCGGCAGGATCGCGGCCCAGCCCCAGCCGCGGGTCTTCAGCTCGAGGATCTCGATGGCGAGCGTGTCGCCCGGCTCGGCGCCCTCGACCTCGATCGGCCCGGCGAGCGGGTAGAAGCGGCTCAGCTCCATCGACGCCAGCACGCTCGTGTCGGACTCGCGGCGTGATCTGGTCGTCGCTCACGTCGCGGGTCTGGGTGACGACCGTGTCGCCGCTCGCGATCGTCAGCGCCGGGGCGTTGTCCGTGTCCCAGAGGTAGTGGACGGTGTCGGTCGAGAGCGTGTGCGTCTGGGCCATGGAGCGCCTCGCTGCGGAAGGGTGGGACGGTGAGCGACGAGACCATGGACGTCTTCACGGCGATGCGCAAGCGGCGCATGCACCGGGCCTTCGCGCCCGATCCGGTGCCATCCGAGGCGATGGCCCGGCTGCTCTGGGCCGCCGGGCGCGGCGCGACGGCCAACGCCGGCATCCGCCAGCTGGTGCTGGTCGACGATCCGGGCCTGATCCGGACGCTGCGGCACGCCTGCCCCGGGTTCGCGAACGACGCGCCGTCGGCGATCGCGATCTGCTCGGACCTCGACGTGTGCCGGGCCACCGGCGGCGCGAGCGGGGACGAGGTCGGCCGGCTCGACGCCGGCACGGCCGCCGCGCACCTGTCGCTGGCGGCGCCGGCGCTGGGACTCGGGATCTGCTTCGTGACCTCGTTCGTGAAGGACGTGGTGCGGACGATCCTCGAGCTGCCGCCGCACGTCCGGCCCGAGCTGCTCGTGGCCGTCGGCATCCCCGTGCCGAGGCCGCCGCGGGCGATGAAGGCGATCCCGCAGGTCATCCACCGCAACGCCTACGGCCGGCCGTTCGAGGAGCAGGCATGAGCGACGACGCCCCCACGCTGTTCGAGGTGGCCCTGTACCTGGTCTGCAGCTCGCGGCTGTCGCTCGACGAGACGCTGCCGTACGCCTCGATGCGGCTGCTCGACGGCGCAGGCCGGCTGCTGCAGGCCGCGGGCGACGACGACCCGTTCTTCGTCGCGATGCGCGAGGCGGTCGAGGAGGCGACGGTCAAGGTGATGCACGACGTCGACGGCTACGTGCGCGCGCTCGACGAGCTGCAGGAGCGCTTCGTCCGCGAGGCCAAGGCCCGCAACACGGGGACGGCGACGTGACCGAGCTGGCGATCCGGGGTGGCCAATTGGCCACGTCGGAGGCGACCTACCGGGCCGACATCGGCGTCGACGGCGGGCGCATCAGCGTGATCGCCGCGAGCGTCGAGGCCGACCACACGATCGACGCCTCCGGGTGCGTGGTGGTGCCGGGCGGGATCGACGTCCACACCCACTTCGACACCCGGATCGGCGACGCCAGCACCGCCGACGACTACGAGAGCGGCAGCCGCGCGGCGGCCTTCGGCGGGATCACCGCGTTCGTCAACTACGCCTTCCAGGAGCCCGACGGGACGCTCGCCGGCGCGCTGGCCCGGGAGGCCGGAAAGGCCGAGGGCCGAAGCTACGTCGACTACTCCTTCCATCCGGTCGTCACCCGCGTCGACGAGGGCGTCCTTCACGAGCTCGAGGCGGTGCGCGACGACGGCTTCACGAGCGTGAAGCTGTTCACCGCCGTGCCGGACTTCGCGCTCGGCGACCGCGACGTGCTGGCGGTGCTGCGGCGGGCCTCCGAGGTCGGGCTCCTGGTCAACGTGCACTGCGAGGACGGCGCGCTCGTCGACCACCTGACCGAGGTGCTGCTCGCCGAGGGGCGGAGCGGGGTCGACGCGCTGCCGCTGGCCCGGCCCGACACCGCCGAGGGCCTGGCCACCGAGAAGCTCGGGATCTACGGCGGTGCGACCCGCTGCCCGGTGTACGTCGTCCACCTCTCCTCGCGCGAGGCGCTCGCAGCGGCCCGCCGGGCGCGCGAGCGGGGCGCCGAGCTCTACGTCGAGACCCGGCCCGCGTACCTGTTCCTGGACGACGGCTGCTACTGCCTGCCGAGCCAGCAGGCCCGCCGCTTCGTGGCCTGGCCGCCGGTGCGCACGCCCGCCGATCAGGAGGCGCTGTGGCGCGGGCTCGCCGGCGGCGAGATCCAGACCTACGCGACCGACCACACCACCTGGATGCTGGCCCAGAAGACCGATCCCGCCCTCGACTTCTCCCGGATCCCGGGCGGGGTGTCGAACGTCGAGACGATGCTCGGGATGCTGTACTCCGAGGGCGTGCGCACGGGCCGGCTCAGCCTCGCCAGGTTCGTCGCGGTGACCTCGACGAACCCGGCGAAGCTGTTCGGGATGTGGCCCCGCAAGGGCACCCTCACCGTCGGCGCCGACGCCGACATCACCCTGATCGACCCCGAGCGGACGCGGCGGATCGTCAGCAGCGAGATGCAGTCGCGCTCCGACTTCGACCCGTACGAGGGCTTCGAGGCCACCGGCTGGCCGGTGACCACGCTGGTGCGGGGGCGGGTCGTGGTCGAGGACGGTGAGCTACGAGCCGAGCCCGGTCACGGGCAGCTCGTGCGGCGCGGCCTCTACGCGGCTCCCTGAGCCGCGGCGGGCCGGCAGGAACGCGCCTGCCGCCGCGCCGAGCAGCGACAGCGTCGCGGCGACCACGATCGCCGGCCTGAAGCCGTCGACGAACGCCTGCGGGCTGACGTACGAGCCCGCCTGGGCGAAGACCGCGACGGCGACGGCGATCCCGAACACCCCGCCGAGGCCGCGCATCGTCGAGTTGATGCCGGCGGCCTTGCCGATCGCGTCCCGCTCGACCGAGGCGATGACGGCCGTCTGGGCCGCGGGGATCGCGAGCGACACCCCGACGCCGGCGACGACCAGCGCCGGCACCAGCGAGGCGTACGAGACCCCGGGCTCGACGACGTCGACGAGCCACAGCATCCCGACGGCCTGGATGACGAGGCCGCCGACCATCAGCGGGCGCTCCCCGATGCGGTCGGCCAGCGCGCCGGCGCCGGGCGCCACGAGCAGGAACGTGCCCGTCCAGGGCAGGAGGCGCAGGCCGGTCTCGAGCGGGCCGTAGCCGAGGCCGGTCTGCAGCAGCTGCGCGTAGAAGAACACCGCCGCGAAGAGCGCGGCGAACACGCAGAAGATCGCCGCGTTGCCGGCCGAGAAGGCCCGGTTGCGGAACAGCTCGAGCGGCAGCATCGGCTCGGCGGTCCTGCGCTCCCAGAGCACGAACGCGACCAGCAGGACGGCGCCGGCGGCGAGCGCCGCGACGACCTCGGGGCTCGCCCAGCCGGCGGGGTTGCCGCGCACGAGGCCCCACACGATCCCGAGCGAGGACGCCGTGATCAGGAGCAGGCCGACCAGGTCGATGCCGGTGTCGCCGCCGAAGCTCTCCTCGATCCGGGTGAGGACGAACGGGATCGCCAGCAGGCCGATCGGGACGTTCAGCCAGAAGATCCACTCCCAGTCGATGCCCTCGACGACCAGCCCGCCGATGAACGGGCCGCTGGCCACGGCCAGGCCGGTGACGGCGCTGAAGATGCCGATCGCGGTGCCCCGCCGCTCGGGCGGGAAGGCCGCGCTCAGGAGGGCCAGGGCCGAGCGGCAGCACCATCGCCCCGCCGACCCCCTGCAGGGTGCGGGCGGCGATGAGCCAGCCCGCGTCGGGCGCCAGGGCGCAGGCCGCCGACGCGGCGGCGAACAGGCCGAGGCCGATGGCGTACATCCGGCGCCGCCCGAAGCGGTCGCCGAGCGCGGCACCGGTCATCAGCAGCACCGCGAAGGTCAGGTTGTAGGCGTTGACCGTCCACTCGAGCTCCTGCAGCGAGGCGTGGAGGTCGACGCGGATGGCGCTCAGGGCGGTGGCCACCACCAGCGTGTCGAGGGCCACCATCAGCGAGCCGATCCCCGTGAGGACGAGGACCCAGGCCCGGGCGTGGGTGCGCATGGGACGTCTCCTTCGTCGTGTTCAGAAGGAGAGATCCGGCGCGTCCGGCCGGACCTGTCGCTCAGGCGGTGAGCTCGGCCGGGAGACCGACCAGCGACAGGTTCTCGAGCGCCGACGAACGCGGTGATGTCGCGGATCCGCCCGTCGGACGCGAGCTGCAGC
This sequence comes from uncultured Actinomycetes bacterium, assembly GCA_963794695.1. Lineage (GTDB taxonomy): Bacteria > Actinomycetota > Thermoleophilia > Gaiellales > JALYLC01 > CAWCFJ01. Next base: position 757,109 of record CAWCFJ010000003.1, read on the forward strand.
ACCTGGACGACGTGGCCGACGTGCACGCCGCGCTGCTCGTCGAGGGCGTAGGTGCCGAACGCGAGCTGGCCGTTGACCGCCACCGGCAGCGAGGCGCCAGCCGCTCCCGTGCGAGAACGGGAGCAGGGCGAAGAAGTCGGCGACGGCGTCCGGGCCGCGGAACCAGCCGGGCCGCGGCGGCATGCGAGACCGTGGCGTCCTCGGTGAGCAGCGCCCGGATGGCGTCGACGTCGCTGCGCTCCCAGGCGTCGACGTAGCGTGCCGCGAGGGCCCGCAGCCGCTCGTCGCCGAGCGCCTGCAGCGTCGCCTGCTGGGGCGTCTCGGGGAGCCGCTCGGCGGTCGCCTTGCGGGCCCGCTGCAGCAGGTTGTAGACGGCGGAGGCCGGGGCGTCGAGGGCTTCTGCGACCTCGCGCGGGGCGAACCCCAGGACGTCGGTCAGGATCAGCGCGGCGCGCTGGCGCGGCGGCAGGTGCTGCAGCGCCGCGATGAACGCGAGCTCGACGGCCTCGCGCTGCTCGTAGCGGGCCTCGGGCCCGGGCTCGGGCGTCCCGAGCTCGGCGTCCGGGTACGGGCCGATCCAGGGCACCTCGTGCAGCGGCTCGGCCAGCGGGCCGTGCGGGTCGGCGGCCGGCGCGTAGTCCAGCGGCAGCACCCGCCTCGGCCGGCGTTCGAGCAGCCGCAGGCAGGAGTTGGTGGCGATCCGGTAGAGCCAGGAGCGCAGCGAGCTTCGCCCCTCGAAGCCCGGCAGGGCCCGCCAGGCCCGCAGCAGCGACTCCTGCATGGCGTCCTCGGCGTCCTGCAACGAGCCGAGCATCCGGTAGCAGTGCGCCTGCAGGCCCGGAGCGGTGCGCCTCCACCAGGTGGCGGAAGGCGCCCTCGTCGCCGCTCCGGGCCGCCTGCAGCAGGCGGAGCTCGTGCGGTGGGATGGAGGCCGGGAGCGTGCTCATCGTCCACACCTTATGACCCGCGGCCCTAACGCAGATCCATCGCGTTCGGATTGCAATTCGTGTTGTGAATGTGTGCGGGACGTCGCACGTTCCTGGAACGTTCCACGTTGGGCTGGCAGGAAATGCGTGGCTGCTTATGATCGAGGCATGCGCACGCGCAATCCTGCCGTCGCAGCCCCCGGACTGGTCGGACGCAGAGCCGAGATCGACCTGCTCGACGAGGCCCTCGACGACGCCCGCCTGGGCCGCGCCAGAGCCGTCGTCCTGCGCGGCGACCCCGGCATCGGCAAGACGGCCCTGCTCGACCAGGCGGTCGCGCGCGCGGGCGACTTCCGGGTCCTGCGCTGCGCCGGCGTCGACATCGTCGAGCGGATCGACCACGCCGCCCTGTTCGGGGCCTGCCGGCCGCTGCTCGAGCGGATCGAGCGGCTGCCCCCGCCGCAGCGCGCCGCGCTGCGGTCGGCCTTCGCGCTCGACGTCGGGCCGCCGGCGACCCCGCTGGCGCTGGGCGTCGCGGTGCTCTCGCTGCTGGCCGACGCCGCCGAGGAGGGGCCGGTCCTGCTGGTGGTCGACGATGCCCACTGGCTCGACGCGGCCTCGCTCGCGGCGCTCGCGTTCGCCGCCCACCGCTTCCAGGCCGACAACGTCGCCTGCCTCTTCGCCACCCGCACGGCGGCCGCCGACGATCGCTGGCTGGCCGGGCTCGAGCAGCTGGTGCTGGGCCCGCTGCCGCCGGACGAGTCGCTGCGGCTGCTGGACGCGCTGAGCACGCCGCCGCTGAGCGGCGACGACCGCCGCTTCCTGCTCCGCCAGGCCGCCGGCAACCCGCTGGCGCTGCGCGAGTTCGCGAAGGCCACGACGCCCGACGCGCTCGAGCGCTGGGGCCAGGGCGTCGTGCCGCTGGCGGTCGGCGCCTCGGTCGAGGACGCGTTCGCCGAGCGCTTCCGCGAGCTGCCTGCCGCCGCCCGGCTGGCCGCCACGATCGCCGCCGCCGGCGGGGAGCTCGCCTGCACCGGCGCGGCGCTCGACGCCGCCGGGCTCTCGCTGGCTGCGCTCGAGCCCGTCGAGGAGGCCGGCCTGATGGCCCTCGACGCCGGCGAGATCTCGTTCGTCCACCCGCTGGCCCGCTCCGCGGCCTACGCCGCCGCGAGCGCCGCCGAGCGCCGGGCCGCCCACCGGGCCCACGCGAAGGCCCTCGACGACGGCTTCGAGGAGCGCCGCGCCTGGCATCTCGGCGCGGCCGCGATCGGCTACGACGAGGACGCCGCCGCGGCCCTCGAGCGGGCCGCCGCCGCGGCTCGCCGCCGCGGCCAGTTCGGCGCCCAGGCCGCGGCGCTGGTGCGGGCCGCGCGGCTCACGGGCAACGCCGAGCGCCGCGCCCAGCGGCTGCTGGCGGCCGCCGTGGCGATGGAGTCGACGAGCATGCCGAGCCAGGCCTCGGCCCTGCTCGACGAGGCCCTCGGCAGCGCGGTCGACCCGCATCTGCGGGCCCGCATCGAGGCCCACTCCTCGCTGATCCCCTCCGACCTGCCCTACGCCGAGCGGTTGCGGCGGGCCCGCCGGGCCGCGCTGGCGGCCGGCCCCTGCGACCCCGCCCTGTCGGTGCGGGCGCTGCGCGAGGCCGTCGCCTCGGCCGCCGCGCTCGGCCAGCCGTTCACCATCCGGCGGCTGGCCTCGGTCGCCGTCGGGCGTGCCGAGCAGGCCGGCGACCCGGCGCTCTCGGTGGTCGCCCACGTCTCGCTGGCCTGGGGCTACACCTACGAGGGCCGGCCGAACGAGGCCGCCGACGCGGTGGCGGCGGCGGCCGAGCACTTCCGCCGGCTCGACCTGCTCGAGGCCGACGTCTGGACCCTGAACGCCGCGCTCAACGGCTTCATGCTGACCGGCGACCACGGCGGCGGCCGCCGGCTCGCGAGCCGGGTCGCCGAGCTGGCCCGGGCCCGCGGCCAGGCCTTCCTGCTGGCCCGGGCGCTGGACCACGCGGCGCTCTTCGACATCGGGCTCGGCAACTGGGACCGCGCGACCCAGGAGGCCGACGAGGTCCGCGGGCTCGGCGAGGCGCTGTCGTATCCGCGCACCGTCTACAACGGGCTCGAGCAGGTGGCCCAGCTCGCGGCGATGCGCGGCGAGCCCGGGGCTCCGGCCCTGGTCGACGAGGCCAGCCGGCTGGCCCTCTCGCTGGGTCTCGAGCGCTACGCCGAGCGGCGGCTGCAGCCGGCCATGGCCCTGTTCGAGCTCGGCGCCGGCGACCACGAGGCCTGCTGCGTCCGGCTCCAGGCGATGGACGTGCGCCGGCGCCGGGTCAAGATCTGGGACGCCGTCTGGGAGACCGCGCCGCTGCTGGTCGAGGCCTACGCGGCGCTCGGCCGCGACGTCGAGGCCCGGGCGACGCTCGAGGCCCTGCAGCAGCGGATCGACCGCTACGCGAGCCCGGCGGTGCACGCCCAGGGCGCCCGGGCGGCGGCGATCCTCGCGCCAGAGGACGGCTACGAGGCGGCCTTCGAGGCGGCGCTGCGGCTGCACGACGCCGACGGCGAGCCGTTCGAGCGCGCCCGCACGCTGCTCCTGCTCGGCGAGCGCCGGCGACGCGGCGGGCAGATGCGGAGCGCCCGCGAGCCGCTGCGCCTGGCCGCCGCGACGTTCGCCCGGCTGAAGGCCCAGGCCTGGCTCGACCGGGCCCAGCGCGAGCTCGGCGCGACCGGCGAGCGGCGGCGCAAGGCGACCGACCTCGTGCAGCTCACGCCGCAGGAGCGCCGGATCGTCGACCTGGCCCGCGAGGGTCGCACGAACCGCGAGATCGGGACCGCGCTGTTCCTCTCTCCGAAGACGGTCGAGTACCACCTCGGCAACGCCTACCGCAAGCTCGGCGTGCGATCGCGCACCGAGCTCGCGGCCAGGCGTGCCGGCTGAGCGCTACGAGGCGACCGCCAGGGAGGAATCCGTGCTCGCGGCCTGCCGCCGCCCGTGCTCGAGGACGGCCAGGACGCTGTGGACGGCGCGAGCCATGTCGTGCTGCGGGGACGGCCCGCCGCCGCCGTCGCGCGCCAGGGCGGCGCCCAGCTGGGCCCGGCCGCGGATGCCGAGCTTGGCGTAGGCGCGGGCCAGGTTGACCTCGACCGTGCGGCGGCTGATGAACAGCTCGGCGCCGATCTCGGCGTTGGAGCAGCCGCCGGCGGCCTGCTCGCAGACCCGCCGCTCGGTGACCGTCAGGGCGCCGCGGCGCTGGCGACGGCCGCTCGAGACGCGGGCGAGCTCCTCCCGGGCGCGGACGGCCCAGGAGTCGGCGCCGCACGAGCCGAACAGCGTGGCGGCGTGCTCGAGCGCGGCCCGGGCGGCGTACTTGCGGCGCAGGCGGCGCTCCGCCTGGCCCATGGTGGTGAGGACGCGGGCGAGCTCGAACGGGTCGCCGACCCGCTCGGCGCAGCGCAGGGCGAGCTCGAGCTCGTCGAGCGCGGTGTCGAGGTCGCCGTCGGCGCCGGCGGCCAGCGCCGCAGCGTGCGCCGCCCAGCCGAGCACCACGGGGTTCGCGGTGCGGCGGGCGACCTCACGCAGCTCGCCGGACAGGGCGCGCAGGGTGGTGGAGGCGCCGAGCCGGCCGAGCGCCTCGATGAGGTCGGGCGGCAGGCGGCGGGCGATCGACGCGTCGGAGGAGGCGCCGCCCGCCCGGCTCACTGCTTCTTCGAGGAGCCGGGCGGCGCGCGGGGCCTCGCCAGAGGCGAGTGCGACGAGGCCGAGCGCATGCAGCGCAGCGGCCGCCTCGTCGGCAGGGTGTGTACGAGGGGCCATGGCTCGAAGCTAGGGCGGGCGCGCGGAGCCAGCCTCGGGGGAATGCCTAGTTCTCGTTGCCGTACGAGCGCCACCACTGGCCCGACTCGTCGTGGCTCTCGTACTCGAAGCGCACCGCGATCCGGTTGCCGGTGAAGGCCCACAGCGACTTCTTCAATCGGTAGCCCTGCTCCCGGGCCCACTTGCGTTGCAGGAACGCGCGGATCTCGTCCCGGCCGCGCAGGAACTCGTCGCGGTTCCGCCACTCCGAGTCCTCGGTGTAGGCCAGCGCCACCCGGTCCGGGTCGCGGGTGTTCCAGGCTGCCACGGTTAGGGTGCCCGGATGGACACGACGAGGCTTGGACGGATCGGGGTCTGGCTCGGCCCGCTGGCGCGGATCGCGTGGGCCCGCGAGCGCGACGCGGTGCAGCAGCTCGAGGCCGCCGGCTACGGCGCCTTCTGGCCCGGCGAGGGCAACGGCACGAGGGAGATCTTCGCCCACTGCACGCTCCTCCTCGGCGCGACCGAGCAGGCCGTGGTGGCCCCGGGCATCGCCAACATCTACGCGCGCGACCCGCTCGCCGCGGCCAGCGGCGCGAACACCCTGGCCGAGGCGTTTCCCGGACGCTTCGTGCTCGGGCTCGGCGTGAGCCACAAGCCCATGGTCGAGCAGCGCGGGGCGGTCTACGACCGGCCGCTCACGGCCATGCGCAGCTACCTCGATGCCCTCGACGACGCCCCGTTCGTGTCGGCCGCGCCGGCCGAGGCCGCGCCGGTCGTGCTGGCTGCGCTGGGCCCCAAGATGCTCGACCTGGCCCGCGAGCGGACGTTCGGCGCGCACCCCTACTTCGTCCCGCCGGAGCACACCGCGCAGGCCCGCGAGCGGCTCGGGGCGGGCCGGCTCCTGGCGCCCGAGCAGGCCGTGCTGCTGGCCTCCGGCCCGTCCGAGGCCCGTTCGCAGGCGCGCGAGCACGTGCGCGTCTACCTGCAGCTCCCGAACTACGTGAACAACCTCCGCCGGCTCGGCTTCACGGACGAGGACGTGAGCGGCGACGGCAGCGACCGGCTGGTCGACGCGATCGTCGCCTGGGGCAGCCTCGACCAGGTGCGGGAGCGCGTCGTGGCCCACCTCGAGGCCGGCGCCGACCACGTCGCGCTGCAGGCGCTCGGCCCGCGCTCGCTCGAGCAGCTGCTCGAGCTCGCTCCGGCGCTCGCCGGCGTGTAGCAGCCCCCGTTCGCGGCCCTCAGGCTCGCTCGAGCTCGTCCACCAGTCGCCGCCGCACGAGCGCCGCCACATCTCCGTCCAGCGGGTCCGGCCCGGCGAGCAGCTCGAGCGCGCGGACGACCTGCAGCGCCCGAACCCGTGCCATCAGGAGCGGCTCGTCCGGCCGCATCCAGAGGCCGCCGAGGAACGCCGGCCAGCCCGCCTCGAGCGCCCGCGGCGGGGCGAGCCCGACCGACCAGTGCCACCAGGCGACGTCGAACAGCGGGTCGGCGAGCCTCGTCGACGCGAAGCCCAGGAGCGCGGTGACCCTGGTGCCGTCGGTCAGGACGTTGGCCGGCACGAAGTCCCCGTGCGCCAGGACCGCCGTTCGCCCCGCGAAGAGCGTCGGCAGCCCGTCGAGGACGTCGCCGCCGCCGCCGGCCGCCCGCGCCCAGGGACGGGCCCGCTCGGCCAGCCGCTCGGGGTCGGCCCAGGTGTCGTCGAGCGCCAGGCCGTCGGACGGCAGCGTTCGGAACCGCTGCAGGAGCTGGCCCATCAGGCGAGCCAGCGGCGGGAAGCGAGGCGTGTCGAGCCCGAGCTCTGCCATCGACACGCCGGAGAGCTCGTCGTCCGCAGAGGGGATCGGGATCCAGGCCGCGGCCGCGGCCGGCTGCAGGCCGCGCACGATCCGCCTCGCGATGCGCTCCCGCTCCTTCACCGACGGTGTTCTACCCGGGGTCGCTGTGCGGCGGCTCTGCACGTTCTCTGCACCCGTGCCGGACACTCGGGCCGTGCCCAACTCCACGAGACGAACCCTCGCCGCCGCGACGCTCGGCTGCCTCGCAGCCGTCGCCGTCTCCGCCGCCCCTGCCGACGCCCGGCCCGCAGGCTCCGCGCCGCCGTGCACGCCCAGGACCGGGACGGTGAAGGGTCACCAGGCCGCCATGAACTGCGGGCCGGCGACGGTCGTGCTGCACGTCGGCGGCAGGACCTACACGTACCGCAACGGCTTCTGCATGACCACCGGTGGCGAGGCGTTGGACCTGTCGCTCGGCACCCTCGTGCTCGGCGTTCGGGGGAACGCCGCCCTGCCGTACCTCCACCTCATCGTGGTGAGCACGCACATCGCGTCAGTGACCGACGCGAGGTTCGGCGGGCGCCAGCTCCTGGGCATGAACCTGCTGGCGGTGACCGGAACGCTTCCGCAGAAGGGCTCCTTCCGCGGCAAGAGCGGGGTGGCGTTCACGGGCACCTGGAACTGCAACGGCGTCGTCTACCACACTCCCTGACCGTCGCCGTTTGCACCGAGCTGCACCGCCGAGGCGGTGGGGAGATGGCTCCCCTCCCACAGCGCCTCGGCGAGTGCGGCCGGATCCATCGCTTCCTGCAGGCGCGCCCGCGTGCGCGCCAGGAGGCCGCGCTCGAACGGCTTCGCCGTCGCCCCGATCCGCTCGAGGAGGCCCTCGGCGAACCCGACCATCAGCGCCGCGTCGCGCCAGCGGGCGCCCGCCTCGGCGACCGCTGCCAGAGCGATGAGGCACCAGGCGACGTCCTCGGAGTCATCGACCGCCGCTGCGAGCTCGAGGCTCTCGGCCAGCTGCGCGCGGGCGTCGTCGTGACGCCCCTGCTCGACGGCCACGGCGCCCAGGTTGAAGAGGGCCCGGGCGACGTTCGCGACGTCGTTCTCGGCGCGCAGGATCGCGAGGCTCTGCTCGAACCGGGCGGCCGCCGTGGCGAGGTCGCCCTGGGTGAGCGCGACGTCGCCCCGGTTGTTCGCCGCCAGGGCCACGAGCCGCGCGGTGCCGAGCCGCTCGGCGTCGGCGATGCACTCGTCGAGCGCCGCCGCGGCCTGCTCGAGCTCGCCCTGGGCGTGCAGGATCGCCCCGAGGTTGCTCAGGCTGCGGACGGCGCCAGGAAGATCGTCGCTCGCCCGCGAGAGCTGCAGCGCCTCCTCGACGAGGGACCGGGCCAGCGCGTAGTCGCCCTGTAGGAGCGCCAGGGCGCAGGCTCCGCGCAGGGCCCGGGCCCGGACCGCGGCCGGCGCCTCGGGGGAGCGCCCGGCCGCGGCCCGCAGCCGCGCGAGGCCCTCGCCGAGGTAGCCGCGGACGTACCAGAAGCGGGCCAGCGCGGCCGCCAGGCGCAGCTCGAGCGCCGGGTCGGCGGCCGCCGCCCAGTCGAGCGCCGCGCGCAGGTTGTCGTGCTCCTGCTCGAGCCGCTCGAACCAGCGGCCCTGCGCGCCACCCGACAGCTCGGGCTCGGCGCGCTCGGCGAGCTCGGCGTAGTGGCGGGCGTGTCGGGCGCGCGCGCCGTCATCCGCCGCCGGGAGCTCGCCGGCGTACTCCCGCACGACCTCGAGCAGCCAGTGCCGCCCGCCCCGGGAGTGGACGACGGTGGCGTCGACCAGGGCGTCGAGCTGCTCGACCGTGGCGCCGTCCCCGACCGCCAGGGCGGCGTCCGTGGCGAAGCCGCCGCGCAGCACCGCGAGCGCGCCCAGCAGCCTGCGCTCGCCCGGGTCGAGGAGGTCGACGCTCCAGCCGATCGCGGCGCGCATGGTGCGGTGGCGCTCGGGGGCGTCGCGACGCCCCCGGCCCATCACCTCGAGCCGCCGCTCGAGCCGCTCGAGCAGCTCGGCCGGCGGCAGCGTCCGCAGCCACGGAGCGGTGAGCTCGATCGCCAGCGGCATCCCGTCGAGCCGCTCGCAGACGGCCTCGAGCCCGTCTGCCGCGGGGGTCGGCGCCGACGCTCGCGGCCCGGGCCTCGAGCAGCTCGAGGGCCGCTGCAGGGTCGAGCGGCGGCACCTCGACGACCCGCTCGGCAGCGAGCCGCAGCGGCCGGCGGCTGGTGGCCAGCAGGGTGATGCGCGGAGCGCCCTCGAGCAGGGGCGAGAGCGGGGCGACGCCGTCCACCAGGTGCTCGAGGTTGTCGAGCACCAGCAGCTGCTCGCGGCCGTCGAGGTGCTCGACCAGCAGGTCGACCCAGGACGCCGCCCTCGCGCAGGCCGAGCGTGCGGGCGATCGCCGGCAGCAGCTGGTCCGGCGCGCTCAGGGTCGAGGCGTCGACGAACACCGCCCCGTCGGCGAGCTCCGGCCCGAGCGCGCGGGCCGTCTCGAGCGCGAGCCGGGTCTTGCCGATGCCGCCGGGCCCGACCAGGGTGACGAGACGCCCGCCGCGCTCGAGCAGCTCGCGGCGGACCGCGGCCAGCGCGGCGTCGCGGCCGATCGTGGCCGTCGGCGGCGCGGGCACCGAGGGCGGCGGCGCCTCCTCCTGGGCCGGCGGGGCGAGCGACGGGTCGTGGGCCAGGATCCTCGCCTGCAGGTCGCGCAGCTCGGGGCCCGGCTCGAGCCCGAGCTCGTCGACCAGCACCCGCCGCCCGTCGGCGAGGCACGCGAGCGCGTCGGCCTGGCGGCCGCTCCGGTACAGGGCCAGGACGAGCAACGCGCGCAGCCGCTCGCGCAGCGGATGCTCGGCGACGAGACGCTCGAGCTCGGGCAGGGCGTCGGCCTGCCGGCCGAGCCGGAGCTCGGCGTCGAGGCGGGTCTCGAGGCAGGCCAGGCGAAGCTCGTCGAGCCGCGCGCCCTCGTCGCGGGCGAACGGGTGGGAGGCCAGGTCGAGCAGGGCCGGCCCGTGCCACAGCGTCAGGCCTCGCTGGCAGAGCGCCCGGGCGAGCCGGGCGTGCCCGTCGGCCAGCGCCCGGCGGCCGTCGGCCAGCAGGTGCTCGAAGCGGCCGGCGTCGACCTCGCCCGGCTCGACCACCAGCTGGTAGCCAGACGGGTGGGTCAGGAGCCGGGCCTCGGGCAGCGCCCGCCGGGCCGCGGTGACGTAGGAGCGCAGCACGCTGGCCGCCGTGTCGGGCGCCTCCCCGTCCCAGATCGCCTCGACCAGGGTGTCGGCCGGGACGACCTGGTTCGCGCGCAGGACCAGCGCGGCCAGCATCGTGCGCGGCAGACGGGGGAGGGCCGCGACCGTTCCGTCGTCGACGATCTCGAACGGCCCCAGGAGGCGGATCTCCACCCCGACATCGTTGCGCGCTCGGGCGCTCGCCGCGGAATCTTGGGGTCGCACGTAGGGGGTGCCCACGATGGCCGTTCGACGGCCGCCCGTAAGGCTCGTCGCGTGGCACCACCGATCCTGATCTCTCCTGGAGTGAGCATGCAGCGACGAACGATCCTCTCCCTGGCGGCGGCCCTCGCCGCGCTCGGGGCCCCGGCCGCGGCCCAGGCTGCGACCGTGCAGTCGGACGGGTCCGGCGGCTACGTCTACACCGCTGCCGCGGGCGAGCAGACGTACCTGTCGATCCAGAACAGCGACGACGACGACCAGATCATCTTCTACACGGGCAGCGGTCCGGCCGTGACCTCGGCGCCGCGCGAGTGCGTGATCGAGGACTGGGGCGCGGTCGAGTGCCCGTTCCCGGTCCGGCTGCGGGTCGCGACCGGGGCGGCCGACGACATCGTGACCGTCTCCTACGGGTTCCCGGGCACGATCCCGATCGCCATCGACGGCGGCGCGGGCAACGACCGGCTGAGCGGCGGAGACGGCCCCGAGACGCTGATCGGCGGCGCCGGCGACGACCAGCTCAAGGGCTCCGCGGGCAACGACCTGCTCGACGGCGGCGACGGCAACGACGCGCTGATCGGCTACTCCGGCTCCGACGTCCTGCGCGGCGGCGCGGGCGACGACAACCTCTCCCCCGACGGCTACGAGCAGGTGTCGCCCGACGTGGTCGACGGCGGCCCGGGCATCGACACGATCGACGAGCGACTACAACTCGCGCTTCTCCGACGGCCCCTCGCCGCACGTCAGCATCACCCTCGGCGGCGGCGCCGACGACGGGCGCCCGGGCGAGGGCGACGACGTCACCGGCATCGAGCGGCTCGAGCTGTCGAACGGCCTGACGTTCGTCGGCACCGACGCGCCGGAGTACGTCCACCTGGTGCAGGAGCTCGACCCGAGCTCGCTGTCCGGCGGCGGCGGGAACGACGACCTGCACGCCGGCGACGGCGACGACCAGCTCGACGGCGGCCCGGGCGACGACCACCTCGACGGCGGCTTCGGCGACGACTCGATCGTCGGCGGGCCGGGTCGCGACGTGATCTACGGCGACCGCGCCGGCGGCGACTGCGGCCCGCTGTGGTGCCACTACCCCTACGGGAACGACACGATCGACGCCCGCGACGGCGAGGTCGACAGCGTCACCTGCGGTGCCGGGACGGACACCGTGCTGGCCGACGCGAACGACGTCGTCGCGCCTGACTGCGAGAACGTCCAGCGGACGGGCCAGGCCCCGGCCGCCGGCCCCGGCGCCGGCTCCGGCCCCGGCGCCCAGCACGCCGGCCGCCCCGGCCACCCAGACGCCGGCAACCCCGACCGCGCCTGCGCTTCCCGCTCGGGCGACGGTCGGCCTGACGCGAGCGCTGCGGCTCGGCGCCGTGCTCAGGAGCGGCCTGCCGGTGCAGCTCGCGAACCAGAAGCCCGGCCGTCTGCAGGTGAAGCTGCTGCGTGGCGGCAAGGTCGCCGCCTCGGCCTTCGTCAAGGTCGGCGCGAACGGCCGGGCCAGCGTGGTGCTGCACCTCACGAAGACGGCGCGGGCGCAGCTCGCCCACGTCCGCAGCGCGAAGCTGGTGCTCGCCGCGGGCAGCGCGCGCAGCGCGATCACGCTGAGGCGCTGAGGGCCGGCGCCCGCGGACGGCGAGGGGCGTGAAGCGCCCGCTCCTCGCCGTCGCTGGCTACCCGTCCCGCAGCCAGTCGCGCTCGGCCGGCGACAGCTCGAGGGCCTCGGCCGCGAGGCCCTCCTCGAGCTGCTCGACCGTCTGCGGCCCGATCGCCGTCAGCAGCCCGGGGTGGGCCAGGAGCCAGGCCAGCGCCACCGTCCCCGGCGCCACGCCGCGCTCCGCGGCCAGCGAGCGGGCCCGCTCGCGGCGGGCCTCGTTGGCCGGCGAGTGCCACGAGCCCCGGACGAGCGCGTCGGTCGCCTCGGCGCCCGGCGAAGTAGCCGCCGGCGAGGCTCGACCAGGCCAGAAGGACGATCCCGTCCGCCGGCAGCGCGTCGGCCTCGGCGTCGAACGCCACGGCGCCCGTCCAGGGCGCCTCGACGAGCGCTGCGAGCGAGCGGTGGTTGCTGAGCAGCACGAGCCGGTCGCCGAGCTGCGCGGCCAGCTCGCGGGTGCGGGACGTCGACCAGTTCGAGACGCCGACCGTCGCCACGCGCCCCGCCTCGAGCTCGGCCCGCAGCGCGTCGCCCCAGGCACCGACGTCGAGCGCGGGATCGTCGCGGTGCAGGACGAAGCAGTCGACCTGCTCGACGCCGAGCAGCTCGCGGGTGCGCTCGACCTCGGGCGCGACGTGCTCGGGGGCGTCCCGCGGCGGGTGGCAGCCCTTGGCCAGGAAGCGGACGTCGTCGCGGCAGCCGGCACCGTTCAGCCAGCGGCCGACGGCAGCCTCCGCGGCGCCGTTCCCGTAGTGCACGGCGACGTCGATCAGCCGGCCGCCACGCTCGACGAAGCCGTCGAGCAGCGGCTCGACGGGGAAGCGCTCGCCGTAGTGCGCCGTGCCGAGGACGACGCTGCGCCCGGTCGGCCCGAGGTGGGGGATGGCGGTCGCGGCCATCGCGCGAGTATGGCTGACTCAGGTGCGGGCGCAGACCGCGTAGGCCGTCGCCGAGGCCGACGCGGCCGACGTGTTGTTGACCTCGGTGTCCCAGATGTCGAACGGCCGGGACGGGTCGGAGAAGGCGTTGTTCGGGGCGCTCGAGTTGATCGTGATCGCCGACGCCGGGCTGCCCGACACGCCACCGCCGACCGCGATCGTGCCGGTCGGGCAGGGCGCGGTGATGCGGGTCTCGACGTGCGCTCAGATCGACAGCGGCCCGTCGGCCGCCACGACGTAGCCCTTGAGCTTCCCGCAGGTCGTGAAGCTCGCCACGGCGGCGTCCAGGCCCGTGCCGTTGAGCTCGTCGACCCGCCAGGACGTCCCCACCGGCAGCGAGCCGACCACGTTGACCAGGGGGAGCGTGGCGCTGGTGTCGGCGCCGCCGCCGAGCGGCAGGCTCCCCGCGGGGCAGGCGGCGAACGCGGACGTCGCGGTACCCGCCCGAAGCGGCGCGAACACGCTGGTGGCGAGCGAGTACAGCCTCGGCTTGCTCGCGCAGACGACGCGGATCCGGAAGGTCGTCGCCCCCGCCGTCGGGTTGCTCACGTCGACGATCCACAGGTGGTCCACCGGGAACGAGCTGGCCAGGCCGATCGCCACGTTCGAGCCCGAGATGAACGCGCCGCCGCCGAGCGGCACCCGCCCGCGCGGGCACTCCAGCGAGGCCCGGGTCTGGGCGTTCGCGCGAGCGATGAACGAGTCGGAGGTCACGACGGTCAGGCCGTGGACCGCGCCCTGGGCGCTGGCGGCGCCGAGGGTCGAGAGCAGCGTGGCCGCGACGGCCAGCGCCGGGCGGAGGCGTGTCGAGGGCATGGGCACGACGCTACGGCCGCGAGCGCGCTCGGGAATCCGTCGATCCCGCAGGCGGGGTGAGCGCCCGTTCACCCGAAGCGGACGATGCTCGCAGGGGGGCCCGTCGGGTCATCACTGTCGCTGGCGTTCCTGTCCATCGAACACGTGAGGCATCCATGGCAACACTGGTTGCGATCGCCTACCCCGACGAGGCGACCGCGGAAGAGGCCCGTCAGACGGTCCAGACCCTCGAGGCCGACCTGGTCATCCAGGCCGACCAGGTGGCTGCGATCCGCCGAGACGCCCAGGGCAAGTACCACGTCACGACGACCCACGGCGAGGCCAGCGGCAGCACGGGCGCGGTCTGGGGCGGCTTCTGGGGGTTCCTGTTCGGCCTGATCTTCTTCGTGCCGTTCTTCGGTCTGGCCCTCGGGGCGGGGTTCGGCGCGCTGTTCGGCCACCTGGGCGAGAACGCGATCGACAAGACCTTCCGCGACCAGGTGCGCGACAAGCTCGCTCCCGGTACCTCCGCCCTGTTCATGGTCATCGAGAAGGCGACCCCCGACAAGGCGATCGCGGCGCTCCAGCAGTACGGCGGAGAGGTCGTCAAGACGTCGCTGTCCGAGGAGGACACGGCGAAGCTGCAGAAGGCCCTGACGGCCCAGGAGCCGGCGGCCTCGTGAGCTGAGACGCCGGGGGAGGGTCAAGCGAGAACGGGAGCCGCCCGGGGTTCCGACAAGCGACCGGGCGGCTCAGCGCCGGCGGTGCGTCTCGAAGAGCGAGGCCAGCACCGTCGAGCGCAGGAGGCGCTTCTCGACCTGCGGCCAGGAAGCCATGCGCTCGCGGTCGCCGGCCGGAAGCGAGGCCAGGTCGACGCTCATGAAGACCAGGACGACCTCGGGGAACGCGTCGCGGATCCGGACAGCCGCCTCGATGCCTCCGATCCCCGGCATGCGAACGTCCATGAGGACGATGTCGGGGCGGGTGGCGCGGACGACGTGCAGCGCATCCTCGCCACTCTCGGCCGTCCCCACCAGCTCGTGCCCGGGGGCCGCGGCGACCTGCTCGACGAGCAGGTCGCGGAAGACCGGGCTGTCGTCGACGACCACGACGCGGATTGGTGGCTTCTGGGGCATGGGCCGCGCAGGCGAGGCCGGTGAGGGGCGGCGGCGGCCCGTCGCGCAGATTACGATACAAGATGACTTGTATCGATGGCCATGACGGGTTCCGAAACCGATTTCGGAGCGTCTGGCGTATCGTTCGTTCGTGTCCCAGGCAGCGTTCGAGGGCCCCGCTCAGGGGCGAGGTGGCCGGCTTCGCGATCCTCAGCTCGACGAAGCCATCACGGATGCGGCGCGGCAGCTCCTCGAGGAGCGGGGGATCGACGCCACGACGATCGACGCGATCGCGCGGCGTGCCGGTGTGGCCCGGGCGACGGTCTACCGCCGCTGGCCGAACAAGGACGCGCTGATCGCGCAGCTCATCCGGGACTTCAACCCGGAGCTCCCGGTAGCCGACCGCGGCTGCGTGCGGACCGAGCTGGTCGAGCTCCTCCTCGCCCAGCTCGTCGCCCTGCAGGGAGAGACCGGGCACCTGTACCCCGCGCTCGGCGCGCACGCGGCGTTCTCGCCGGAGGCTGCCGACGCGCTGAAGGAGGTCGTCGACCGCCGGCGGGCGGCGACGCTCGAGGTGCTGCAGCGTGGCATGGCCCGGGCCGAGATCCGCGACGACTTCGACGTCGACCTGAGCCTGTGCCTGACCTGGGGGCCGCTGTACTACCGCTTCCTCGGGTTCCTGAGCGGCGCCGAGCCGGTCGAGCGCACGTTCGTGGAGCGGCTCGTCGACTCCGTGCTGCAGGGGATCGGCGGGCGATCGGCGTAGGCCGCGTCAGCGCCTGCAGCTGAGCGGGAGCGTCCAGGTGCCGCGGAAGGCGCGGTCCCAGGGCGCGGTGATCACCCGCACGCGCGTGTAGACGCTATGCGTGCCGCAGCGCCGGACGCGCGAGAACACGAAGCGGGCCTGGTGGCTCCTGGCGTGATCCCGGCCGCAGGTCGGCCTGCAGGGGTTGGCGATGTCGATCCCGGAGGCGACGGCGGTGGCCCCGCCCCACGACCTCCAGTGCAGGTGCGTCGCCACGCGCGCCAGGTCGGCCGTGTAGGCCACGCCCGCCGGTCGCGCCTCGAAGGACGACGGGCCGGTCTGGATCCTCACACCCGCCTGCGCGGCCGCGGGTGCGGCGGTCGCCAGTGCGATGACGACGAGCGTCGTCCGAGTCATCCGCATGGGGGAAGCATACGCCTGGGGCGTACGGTTGGGCGTGTCGCGTCCATCGCCTGTCCGGTCGCGACGTCACGAACAGCGACCTCACCCTCGAGCGGAGCCAGAGCCTGCCGGTGCTCGACGTGCAATCGTCGGACGTACGTCTGCGGACGATCCGCCGACGTGGCTCGTCTCGGCCGTGTGGGTTGCCCGGCCCCACCCACTCTGGGGGGAATGTAGCCCGACGCACTTATGGAACGCCTACCCCTCTGGACGGTTTCGTAATTGTGAAGGTACGATCGCGCCTCCTTCAGGGCCGGGGAATCGGCGGCCCGTGAGTCCGTACGTGACGTTCTGGGCGTCACGTAGGAAAATACTGGGAGTTGGTTCGTAGTGTCCCGACTGGGGAGAGTCGGCGTGCGCCGGCATGGCCTGCACGTCGTTCGGCCGCTCATCGCAGGTCTCGCCGCGCTCGCCGCGCTGCCGCTGTTCGGCGGCCTCGCGGGCGCGCACGCGTCGACGCCCCGCGTCGTCGTCCAGGCGCCGGCCCGTGCCGCCGTCGGCCAGCCGATCACGCTCCACCTGGCCGTCCGGGACGCCCGCGACGTCGCCGGCTACGAGACGACCCTGGTCCTGGACAGCGCCTCGGCGCACCTCGCCGGCACCCGCCAGCTGCACGGCCCGATCGCGGCCAGCGGCCGCGGCGTGGTCCCGCTCGGCCCGCTGACGGTCGGCGACCGCACCAGCTTCGGCCTGTACTCCTGCCCGGTGAGCGACTGCGCCACCGGCACCGGACGCAGGCACGCGGCCGGCGTCTCCGGCCGCGTCGCGCTCGGATCCGTCACGGTCGTTCCCGAGCGCGCGGGCATCCTCGAGCTGCGCCTGGCCCGGACGCTGGTCGTCGACTCCCACGGCCGGAAGATCGCCGCCCGGCCGTCGGTCGTCGTCCGGATCCAGGTCGGCGCGTCGCACCGCCTGCTCCGCGCCCCGGCCGCCGCCGCTCGAACGGGCCATGCGTCGCACGCCCGGCGTGCCGACCTCGACGGCGACGGGGCCGTCTCGAACGGCGACGCCCAGGCCGTGGCCTACGCCTGGACGATGCAGCGCTACGGCCACGGCGCCTGCTCGGCCTCCCCGGCCGACGTCAACGGCGACGGCTGCGTCGACGTCCGCGACGTGCAGACCGTCGCCGCCGCGTACACCGCGCCCCGGCCGGCCCCGCCCGACACCACCGTGCCGTCGCACCTGTTCGCGCCGTCGTCGATCGGCGGCCTGGACGACGACGTGCTCAGCCTGGCGCCCGGCGACGTCACCTTCACGGTGAACTCGACGGCCGACGACGCCGACGCCAACACCGCCGACGGCATCTGCGCCACCGCGGCCGGCGTCTGCACCCTGCGCGCCGCGATCCAGTCGGCCAACGCGCACAGCGGTCGCGACGGCATCGCCTTCAACATCCCCGGCAGCGGCGTCCAGACGATCGCCCTGGCGAGCGCGCTCCCGGACCTCAGCGACTCCTCCGGCGGCACCGAGATCGACGGCTACACCCAGCCCGGCTCGAGCCCGAACACCGACCCGATCGCCAGCAACGCCGTGCTGCGGATCGCGATCACGGGCGGCGGCGACGCCGTCGAGTTCGCGGTGCTCCGCATGACGTCCCCGAACAACGTCCTGCGCGGCGTGTCGATCTACCGCGCCTGGCGCAAGGTCTGGATGGCCGGCCCGAACGCCCACGACAACGTCGATCGCGGGCAACTTCATCGGCACCGACCCGGCGGCCACCTACGCCTCGCCGAGCTTCGTGGACACCGCCGACGCCGGCATCCTGGTCGACGGCACGGCGCACGACAACCGGATCGGCGAGGAGACCCTGGCCGGACGCAACGTCATCTCCGGCAACCAGCGCAGCGGCGTGCACCTCTACAGCGAGGGCACGGCGCACAACATCGTCCGCAACAACATCGTCGGCCTGTCGCCCGACGGCACGCGCCGGGTCGCGAACGTGATCCACGGCCTCGACGTCGACCAGGGCACGACAGAACAACATCATCGGCGGCACCGGCCCGCTCCAGCGCAACGTCCTCTCGGGCAACAGCGTCGACGGCATCGAGGTCGTGCACCACACCACGACCGTCGGCAACCAGGTCGTCGGCAACTACATCGGCACCGACCTGACCGGCACCCGGGCGCCGGCCTACGCCCGCAACAACGACCACGGCGTGCACGTCGACGACGGCGCCCAGAACACGGTCGTGACCGACAACGTCGTCGGCAACGCCGGCAGCCGCGGCGGCATCACCGTCGAGGGCCAGCTCACGGCCGGCACCGTGATCGCGCGCAACCGGGTCGGCATCTCGCTCGACGGCACCGCCATCCCGAACGTCGGCGGCGGCATCACCGTCGCGTTCCACGCCGTCGCGCACGACCATCGGCCCCGGCAACATCGTCACGAACCAGGTCGACGGCGTCGTCATCGGGCCCGAGAACGACGACGACCGCAACCGCATCACCCAGAACTCGATCTACGGGAACAGCGGGCTCGGCATCGACGTGCTGCCCGCCGGCATCAACCCGAACGGGTTCTACCCGGCCAACGGCCCGAACCAGGCCGCCCAGTTCCCGACGCTCGGCACGGCCTCGCCGACCAGCGTCACGCGGCCGCGCCTGCGCCGGCTGCACCGTCGAGATCTTCATCGCCGACGGCCCCGCGGGCGCCTTCGGCGAGGGCCGCACGTACGTCGGCTCCGCCGTGGCGGCCGCGGGCGGCACCTTCACCGCCGCCGTCACCGGCGTCGCCACCGGCGACGTCGTCACCGCGACGGCGACCGACGCGAACGGCAACACCTCCGAGTTCTCGCTCAACCGCCAGGTCACGGCCTCCGGCGCCGGCGCGCCGGGCACGCTGCTGGCCCGCGACCAGTTCTCCCGCAGCGTGACGGGCAGCTGGGGCCTGGCCAACGCCGGCGGCCCCTGGACCGACGGCCGGGCCGGTCTCCGACTACAACGTCGCCAACGGCGCCGGCACGTTCGCTCGTCCCCGCCGGCGTGACGCGCTCCGCGCTGCTCTCGAGCCTCGCCGAGCGCGACTACGACGTGACCGTCCAGGTCACCACCGACAAGCTCTCGACGGGCGGCGACAACTACGCCTACATCGCGCTGCGCCAGGCCGGGACGAACGAGTACCGCGCGAGCGTCCGCTTCACCCCGGCCGGCGCCGTGATCGTGCAGGGCACGCGCGTCGTCTCGAACGCCGAGACCGCCATCGGCACGGCGGTCACCGTGCCCGGCCTGGCCCACGTCGCCGGACGCCCGATCTGGGTGCGCGCCCAGGCGACCGGCGCGAGCCCGACGACGCTCCGCATCAAGGCCTGGGCCGACGGCAGCGTCGAGCCGACGGCCTGGAACTACACCCAGACGAACGCCGAGGCCACGCTGCAGACCACCGGCGCGCTCGGGCTCCGCAGCTACCTCGGCGGCGCCGACCACGAACGCGCCGGTGACGGTCTCGTTCGACGAGCTGCGCGCCCGCGTCGCCGGTGCCAGCCGACACCGTCGCGCCGGCCGCGCCGCAGAACGTCGTGGCCACGCCCGGCAGCAACCGCGTCGGCGCTGACGTGGAACCCGAACACCGAGCCCGACCTCGACGGCTACCTCGTCTACCGCTCGACGACGACGCCGGTCGCCACGACCGGAACGCCGCTCAGCGGCACGGCGCTGATCACGGACGCCTCCTTCGTCGACACGACGGCCGTCAACGGGACGACGTACCACTACGTGGTCGTCGCCGTGGACGCCTCGGCGAACCGCTCGCCCGCGTCGGCCGAGGCCACCGCGACGCCGAACATCGCGGCGGGCCGCGGCCTGCAGCTGAACGGATCGACCCAGTACGTGACCTTCGGCTCCGCGCCGACGCTGAACGCCCAGAGCTTCACGCTCGAGCTGTGGTTCAAGCGCACGGGCGCCGGTGCCGGCACGAGCACGGGCACCGGCGGCATCGCCAACGCGATCCCGCTGATCTCGAAGGGCCGGGCCGAGGCCGAGACGCCGGCGAACCTGAACATGGACTACTTCCTCGGCATCGACGCCTCGAGCGGCGTGCTGGTCGCGGACTTCGAGGACACCGCCAACGGCACGAACCACCCCGTGTCGGGCGTCACCGCGGTGACCAGCAACGTCTGGCACCACGCGGCGGCGGTCTACGACACGTCCAACAACACCTGGCGCCTGTACCTCGACGGCATCCTCGACCGCGCGCTGACGCTGCCGGGCAGCTTCACGCCCGAGTCGACGAGCATCCAGCACGCGGCCATCGGCAGCGCGCTCACCAGCACCGGTGCCGCGGCAGGCTTCTTCGCCGGCACGGTGGACGAGGCGCGCATCTGGAACGTCGCCCGCAGCCCCGAGGCGGTGCAGGCCGGCATGACGCAGCAGATCGAGTCCGGAACCGGCCTGCTCGGCCGCTTCGGCTTCGAGGAGAACGGCGGCACGACGATCGTCGACAGCGTCCGGCAGCGGTCCGAACGGCACCACGGTCGGCTCGCCGACGTGGACCCAGGGCGCGCCGTTCAGCGGCCCGTCCGACGACGCTCCGGCCACCCCGACCGGCCTCTTCGGCGTCCCGGACGACGAGCAGGTCTCGCTCTCCTGGAACGCGCAACAGCGAGGCCGACCTCGCGGGCTACAACGTCTACCGCTCGACCTCGCTGCCCGTCGACACCTCGACGCCGATCAACGGCGCGACGCTGGTGCCCGGCCATGCCTACGCGGAGACGAACCTCGACGAACAACACCGAGTACTTCTACGAGGTCACGGCCGTCGACCAGCAGGGCCACGAGTCCGCCCCGACCGCACCGGTCGGCGTCACGCCCGGTGAGGCTCCCGGCCACTCGCTGGCGCTGAACGGCGCCGAACCAGTACGTCACCTTCGGCGCCGCTCCGGCGCTGAACGTCACCAACCTCACGCTCGAGCTGTGGTTCAAGCGCACCGGCGCCGGCGTGGGTACGAGCACCGGCAACGGCGGCATCGCGAGCGCCATCCCGCTGATCTCGAAGGGCCGGGCCGACGCCGAGACCCCGGCCAACCTGAACATGGACTACTTCCTCGGCATCGACGCCTCGAGCGGCGTGCTGGTCGCGGACTTCGAGGACACCGCGAGCGGCGGCAACCACCCGGTCTCCGGCGCCACGCCGGTGACCAGCAACGTGTGGCACCACGCGGCCGCGGTCTACGACACCGCGACCGACACGTGGCGGCTGTACCTCGACGGCACGCTCGACCGCACGCTGGCCCTCGGCGGCGACTTCACCCCCGAGTCGACCAGCATCGAGCACGCCGCCATCGGCAGCGCGCTCACCAGCACCGGCGTCGCCTCCGGCTTCTTCCAGGGCAACGTCGACGAGGTCCGCATCTGGAACCGGGCGCGCAGCACCGCGCAGATCCAGGGCACCGAGGACCTCGAGCTGCAGCGCGGCGCCGGGCTCGTGGCGCACTACGCGATGAACGAGGGTGGCGGGTCGACCGTGTCGTCGACCGGCGCCACGGCGCCCGACGGCACGCGTGATCGCGGGCGCCCTGTGGGACACGGGCGCCCCGCTCGAGGTCGACTTCATGCCGCCGGCCGCCCCGACCGCGCTCAACGCGGTCGGCGCCACCGGCGCGATCAACCTCTCGTGGCACGCGAACACCGAGCTCGAGCTCGACGGCTACAACGTCTACCGCTCCACCACGACGCCGGTCAGCACCAGCGGCACGCCGCTGAACGGCGTCGAGGCTGCTGTCGTCGCCGTCGTACAGCGACACCAGCGCGGCGGCCGGCACGACCTACCACTACGTCGTCACGGCCGTGGACTACGCCGACAACGAGTCGCTCGCGTCGGCCGACGCCTCGGCCCAGGCCAGCAGCAGCGGGACGAACCAGGCGCTGCAGCTCAACGGGTCGAGCCAGTACGTGACCTTCGGCGCCGCTCCGGCCCTGAACGCCCAGAACCTGACCCTCGAGCTGTGGTTCAAGCGCACCGGCACCGGCGTCGGCACGAGCACGGGGACCGGCGGCATCGCCAGCGCGATCCCGCTGATCACGAAGGGTCGCGCAGAGGCGGAGACGCCGGCGAACCTGAACATGGACTACTTCCTCGGCATCGACGCGTCGACCGGCGTGCTGGTGGCCGACTTCGAGGACACCGCCAACGGCACGAACCACCCGGTCTCGGGCACGACCGCAGTCACCCAGAACGTGTGGCACCACGCCGCGGCGGTGTACGACACGGCCTCGGACACGTGGCGGCTGTACCTCGACGGCACGCTCGACCGGACGCTCGCCCTGGGCGGCAACTTCACGCCCGAGTCGACGAGCATCCAGCACGCGGCCGTCGGCAGCGCGCTCACCAGCAACGGCACCGCCGCGGGCTTCTTCGCCGGCACGGTCGACGAGGTCCGCATCTGGAACGTGGCTCGCAGCACGGCCGAGATCCAGGCGTCCCGGGACCAGGAGGTCACCTCCGCCGCCGGCCTGATCGGCCGCTACGGCCTGAACGAGGGCGCCGGCGCGACCGCAGGCTCGTCCGTCGCGGGCGCCCCTTCCGGCACGCTCGTCGCGGCCCCGACCTGGACGAGCGGCGCGCCGCTCGGCGGGGGCGGCAGCTCGAACGCGCCGCCGTCGGTCGTCGCTCGTGTCGCCGGCCGACGCCGTGACCGGGCAGGACACGTCGGTCACCCTGTCGGCGACTCCGACCGATCCCGACACCAACGCCCTGAGCGTGACCTTCTTCGGGCGCACCGCCAAGAGCGGCCTGTTCACCCAGATCGCGACCTACCCGGCGGTCGCCGCGGGCGCCACCCAGAGCACCGTCTGGTCGGGCCTCGAGAGCGGCGTGCGCTACGAGTGGTACGTCACCGTCGGCGACGGCGCGACGACCACCACCAGTGCGGTCCGCACGCTCAACACGACGCCGGCCGCCGACCCGGTGATCGTCGGCGTCGGCGACATCGCCGACTGCAACAGCAGCGGCGACGAGGCCACCGGCGCGCTGATCTCCGGCATCGCCGGCGGCGTGTTCACCCTCGGCGACAACGTCTACACGAACGGCACGGCCGCGGAGTTCGCGAACTGCTACGAGCCGACCTGGGGCGGCGCCACCAAGGCCCGTACCCGCCCGGCGCCCGGCAACCACGACTGGAACACCGGCAACCTCAACGGCTACTTCGGCTACTTCGGCGCCCAGGCCGGCGGCACGCCGACCGCGCCGTACTACAGCTACGACGTCGGCGCGTTCTGGCACGTCATCGTGCTCGACAGCGACTGCGGCCTCGTGGCCGGCGGCTGCACCGCGTCCTCGCCCCAGGTGCAGTGGCTGGTCAACGACCTGGCGACGCACTCGTCGCGCAACGTGATCGCGACCTGGCACCACCCGCGCTTCAGCTCGAGCACCACCCAGCTGACCGACGTGCAGCCGTTCGTCGACGCCCTGTACGCGGCGCACGCGGACATCGTCATGGTCGGCCACGACCACATCTACGAGCGCTTCGGCAAGATGGGCCCGACGGGCGCCGCCGACGCCAACGGCATGCGCTTCTTCACCGTGGGCACGGGCGGCGAGAGCCACCACTCGATCGGCACGATCCGGCCGAACAGCGAGGTGCGCAACGTCTCGACGTTCGGCGTCATGCGGCTCGTCCTGCACCGCACGAGCTACGACTGGGAGTTCTACCCGGTCGCCGGCTTCAGCTTCAGTGACTCCGGCAGCACCTCGATCGCCGGCTCGAACTCCCCGCCGAGCGCCTCGGTCGTGCTCACGCCGGGCAGCGCCGGAACGAACGACACGCTCACGGCGACGGCCACCAAGAACGACCCCGACGGCGACCCCGTCAGCCTGACCTGGCAGTGGAAGGTCAACGGCGTCGTCAAGCGCACCTTCACGAGCGGCTCGGCGCTGAGCGACACCTTCGACCTCTCGCAGGCGGGCAACGGCGACGCCGGCGACTCCATCGCCGTCTCGGTGACCCCGTCCGACGGCACGCAGGCCGGCACTCCGGCCACGTCGGGCCTGACGATCGCGGCGACGAACCACGCGCCGGTGTTCACCACCGACCTGACCGACCTGACGCGCGCCGAGGGCGACACGCTGTCGCTCGACGCAGACGCCACCGACGCCGACGCCGACGTCCTGACCTACGACGCCAGCGGCCTGCCCGCGGGCATCACGATCAACCACTCGAGCGGCCTGATCTCGGGCACGCTCGGTTCGGCCACGGCCGGCAGCTACGACGTGAGCGTGACGGTCTCGGACGGCTCGCTGGCCGACACCGACACGTTCCGGCTGACGGTCACGAACACGAACCACCCGCCGGTCTTCGGCACCGACCTGCAGGATCGCCACGACAGCGAAGGCGCGGCGGTGACCATGGACGCCGACGCGACCGACGCCGACGGCGACACGCTGACCTACTCGGCGACCGGCCTTCCGGCCGGCGTCTCGATCGACCCGGCGACGGGCGTGATCAGCGGCACCCTGGCGTCCGGCTCGGCCGGCGTGCACAACGTCACCGTCACGGTCTCCGACGGCACGCTCGGCGACGACGACACGTTCACCTGGACGGTGGACGGCGCCGACCTGCCGCCGGCCACGCCGGCGGGCGTGACGGCGCGGGCCGCGAACGGCGCGGTCGTGCTGTCCTGGACGGCCAACACCGAGGGCGACCTGGCGGGCTACCGCGTGTATCGCTCGACGTCCGTGCCGGTGCCGACGACGGGCACGCCGCTGAGCGGCGCGGCCCTGCTGACCTCGCCGGCGTTCACCGACGCGACCGCGGTGAACGGCACGAACTACGCCTACGTCGTGGTGGCGGTGGACAACGCCGCCCAGGCCTCGCCGGCCTCGCCGACCGTCACGGCCACGCCGTCGGTGAACGCCGGGACGGCGCTGCAGCTGAACGGGACGAGCCAGTACGTGACCTTCGGTCCGGCGGCGGGTCTCGGCGCCTCGCAGTTCACGCTGGAGCTGTGGTTCCGGCGGACGGGCGCCGGTGTGGGCACCTCGACCGGTACCGGCGGCATCGCGAGCGCGATCCCGCTGGTCACGAAGGGCCGCGCCGAGGCCGAGGCCTCGAACGTGGACATGAACTACTTCCTGGGAATCGACGCGACCAGCGGCAAGCTGGTGGCGCGACTTCGAGGAGGGCGCCACCGGCGCCTCGCCGGGTCTCAACCATCCGGTCTCGGGCGCGACCGTGGTCACGTCGAACGTGTGGCACCACGCCGCGGCGACGTACGACGGGTCGAGCTGGCGCCTGTACCTGGACGGCGTCCAGGACGGCACCCTCGCGGTGGGCCAGCCGCCGCGGGCGGACTCGATCCAGCACGCCGCGATCGGCAGCGCGCTGACCTCGACCGGCGCCGCCGCCGGCTTCTTCCAGGGTCAGGTCGACGAGGCCCGCATCTGGAACGTGGCCCGCAGCGCGGGCGAGCTCGCGGGCAGCCGGTTCGACGAGCTCACCAGCGGTACCGGCCTGATCGGCCGCTACGGCATGAACGAGGGCTCGGGCTCGACCGTCGGCACGTCGGTCGGCTCGGTCAACGGCACGACGATCGCCGGCCCGACCTGGGTCGCCGGCTTCCCGCGGCCGGACCTCAGCCCGCCGGCCGCGCCCTCGGGCGTGACCGCCACGGCCGGCAACCAGCTGGTGGCCCTCGAGTGGGCGGCCAACGGCGAGTCCGACCTGGCGGGCTACCGCGTCTACCGCGCGACGACGACCCCGGTGCCGACGACCGGCACCCCGCTCAGCGGCGCGAGCCTGCTCACGACGCCGGGCTACACCGACACCGGCGCGGCCAACGGGACGACCTACCACTACGTCGTGGTCGCGGTCGACGGCTCGGGCAACGCCTCGCCCGCGTCGAACGACGTCTCGGCGACTCCGACGCTGGCCGCCGGCTCGGCGCTGCGCTTCGACGGCACGAACGACTACGTGACCTTCGGCCAGGCCTCGAGCCTCGGCGTCACGACGTTCACCCTCGAGACCTGGTTCAAGCGCACCGGTGCGGGCGTGGGCGTGACCACGGGCACCGGCGGCATCGCCAGCGCGATCCCGCTGATCACGAAGGGCGGCGCCGAGAGCGAGACGCCGGCCAACGTCAACATGAACTACTTCCTCGGGATCGATGCGTCGACCGGCGTGCTGGTCGGCGACTTCGAGGAGCCCGCGGGTCCGAACCATCCCGTCAGCGGCACGACGCCGGTGACCACGGGCGTCTGGCATCACGCTGCCGCCACCTACGACGCGACGACCGGCACCTGGCGCCTGTACCTGGACGGCGTCCTGGATCGCACCCTGGCTCTCGGCAGCGCGTTCCAGCCGCAGAGCGGGAGCATCCAGCACGCGGCCCTGGGCACCAGCCTGACCTCGACCGGCGCCATCGCCAACAGCGGCGGCTTCTTCGCCGGCGTGATGGACGAGGTGCGGATCTGGAACGTGGCCCGCTCGACGGCGCAGATCCAGGCCGACGAGTCGCACACCCTCACCAGCGGCACCGGCCTGATCGCCCGCTACGGCCTCGACGAGGCCAGCGGCACCACGACCAGCTCCAGCGTCGCGCCGGCGCCGCAGGGCGTCCTGTCCAACGGGCCGATCTGGACGGCGCCCGCGCCGCTCAGCTCGGCGACCAACACGCCGCCGGTGGTCGACTCGGTGTCGATCACCCAGTCCGCGCCGCGCACCAACGACACCCTGAGCGCCTCCGTCACCAGCCACGATCCCGACGGCGACGCCCTCACGACCGCCTACCAGTGGTCGCGCAACGGCACGGACATCCCCGGCGCCAGCGGCTCGACGCTCGACCTTCGGGCGCCGGGAACGGTGACCGCGGCGATCTCATCCGGGTGCGCGTGACCGTCTCGGACGCCAGCACCTCGAGCGCGCCCGTGACCTCCGACCCGGTGACCGTGCTGAACACCTCGCCGGCGTTCACCACGAACATCGCCGACCAGACCGACACCGTCGGCGGGGCCGTGAGCCTCGACGCCGACGCGGTCGACGCGGACGGCGACGCCCTGACCTACGGCGCCACCGGTCTGCCCGCGGGCGTCTCGATCGACCCGTCGACCGGCGTCATCAGCGGCACGCCGACCGCCGGTGCGGTCGGCTCGCACAACGTCGACGTGTCCGTCAGCGACGGCAGCGCGAGCGACCACGACACGTTCACCTGGACGGTCAACGCGTCGAACACGGCGCCCGTCGTCGACTCGGTGTCGATCACCCCGGCCTCGCCCGGCACGAACGACACCCTGACGGCCAACGTCACGAGCCACGACGCCGAGGGCGACACGCTCAGCACGACCTACCAGTGGTCGCGCAACGGCACCGACATCTCCGGCGCCACCGGCCCGACGCTGAACCTCGGGACGGCCGGCAACGGTGACAAGGGCGACCTGATCCGGGTGCGGGCGACCGTCGACGACGGCAACGCCAGCAGCGCGCCGGTGACCTCGAGCCCGGTGACCGTGCAGAACACGGCGCCGGCGTTCAGCACCGACCTGCCCGATCGCAGCGACACCGAGGGCGCCGCCGTCAGCCTCGACGCCGACGCCAGCGACGTCGACGGCGACGCGCTGACCTACTCGGCCAGCGGGCTGCCGGCCGGGATCTCGATCGACCCGGCGACGGGCGTGATCAGCGGGACGCTGGCCTCCGGCTCGGTCGGCCCGCACAGCGTGACCGTGACGGTCTCGGACGGCACGGCGACCGATGACGACCCGTTCACCTGGACGGTCGCCAGCGCAGACGTGCCGCCGGCCGCCCCGACGGGCGTCGCGACGAAGCCCGCGAACGGCGCGGTCGTCCTCTCCTGGACGGCCAACGGCGAGGCCGACCTGGCCGGCTACCGCGTGTACCGGTCGACGTCGACCCCGGTCCCGACGACCGGGACGCCGCTCAGCGGCGCCGCCCTGCTGACGTCGCCGGCGTTCACCGACACCACCGCGGTCAACGGCACGACCTACAGCTACGTGGTCGTGGCCGTCGACAACGGCGGGCAGGCCTCGCCGGCCTCGGCGACGGTCGTCGGCGACGCCGTCGGCCACCGCCGGCACGTCGCTGCAGCTGAACGGCTCGAGCCAGTACGTGACCTTCGGCCCGGCCGCCGGCCTGGGCGCCTCGCAGTTCACCCTCGAGCTGTGGTTCCGGCGTACCGGTACCGGCGTCGGCACCTCGACCGGCACGGGCGGCATCGCGAGCGCGATCCCGCTGATCACGAAGGGCCGGGCCGAGGCCGAGGCCTCGAACGTCGACATGAACTACTTCCTCGGCATCGACGCCACCAGCGGGAAGCTGGTCGCGGACTTCGAGGAGGGCGCGAGCGGGGCCACCCCGGGCCTGAACCACCCGGTCTCGGGCGGCACCGTCGTCACGTCGAACGTGTGGCACCACGCGGCCGCGACCTATGACGGCACGACCTGGCGGCTGTACCTGGACGGCGTCCAGGACGGCAGCCTCGCGGTCGGCCAGCCGCCGCGGGCGGACTCGATCCAGCACGCCGCCGTCGGCAGCGCGCTCACCTCGACCGGCGCGGCCGCAGGCTTCTTCGCGGGCCAGGTCGACGAGGTGCGGATCTGGAACCGGGCGCGGACGGCGGGCGAGCTCGCCGGCAGCCGGTTCGACGAGCTCACCAGCGGCAACGGCCTCGTCGGCCGCTACGGGATGAACGAGGGCTCGGGCACGACGGTGGGCACCTCGGTCGGCTCGGTCACCGGCAGCACCATCGCCGGCCCGACCTGGGTCGCCGGGTTCCCGCGGCCCGACCTCAGCCCGCCGGCGGCGCCGGCCGGGGTGACGGCCACGGGCGGCAACCAGCTCGTCGGCCTCGAGTGGACGGCCAACACGGAAACCGATCTCGCGGGCTACCGCGTCTACCGCTCGACGACGACGCCCGTCTCGACCAGCGGCACGCCGCTGAGCGGGGCGAGCCTCCTCACCACCAACCGCTACACCGACGCCACGGCGTCGAACGGGACGACCTACCACTACGTGGTCGTCGCCGTGGACGGCTCGGGCAACGCCTCGCCGGCCTCGGCTGACGTCTCGGCGACCCCGTCGCTGGCGGCAGGCTCGGCGCTGCAGTTCGACGGCACGAACGACTACGTGACCTTCGGCCAGGCCTCGAGCCTCGGCGTCACGACGTTCACCCTCGAGACCTGGTTCAAGCGCACCGGCGCGGGCGTCGGCGTGACGACCGGCACCGGCGGCATCGCCAGCGCGATCCCGCTGATCACGAAGGGCGGCGCCGAGAACGAGACGCCGGCCAACATCAACATGAACTACTTCCTCGGCATCGATGCGTCGACCGGGGTGCTGGTCGGCGACTTCGAGGAGCCGTCCGGCCCGAACCACCCGGTGGCCGGCACGACGCCCGTCACGAGCGGCGTCTGGCACCACGCGGCGGCGGTCTACGACGCCACCACGGGTACCTGGCGCCTGTACCTGGACGGCGTCCTGGATCGCACCCTGGCTCTCGGCAGCGCGTTCCAGCCGCAGAGCGGGAGCATCCAGCACGCGGCCCTGGGCACGAGCCTGACCTCGACCGGCGCGATCGCCAACAGCGGCGGCTTCTTCGCCGGCGTGATGGACGAGGTGCGCATCTGGAACGTGGCCCGCTCGACGGCCCAGATCCAGGCCGACCGCACCCACACCCTCACCAGCGGGGCGGGCCTGATCGCCCGCTACGGCCTCGACGAGGCCTCCGGTACCACGGCCTCCTCGAGCATCGCGCTGGCGCCGCAGGGCGTCCTGTCCAACGGGCCCGTGTGGACGGCGCCGGCACCGCTGAGCGCGGTGACGAACACGCCGCCGGTGGTCGACACGGTGTCGATCACGCCCGCCTCGCCGACGACGAGCCAGCTGCTCACGGCCAACGTGACCAGCCACGACGCCGACGGCGACGCCCTCACCACCGCCTACCAGTGGTCGCGCAACGGCACGGACATCGGCGGGGCCACGAGCTCCACGCTCGACCTCTCGGTGGCCGGCAACGGCGACCGCGGCGACCTCATCCGCGTGCGGGTGACGGTCTCCGACGCCAGCGCCACCAGCGCGCCCGTCACCTCGAGCCCGATCACCGTGCAGAACACGGCGCCGGCGTTCTCGACCAACATCGCCGACCAGTCGAACACCGTCGGCGACAGCGTGAGCCTGGACGCGGACGCGAGCGACGTCGACAACGACGGGCTGACCTACAGCGCCACCGGGCTTCCGGCCGGCGCGTCGATCGACCCGTCGACGGGCGTCATCAGCGGCACGCTGACGGCCGGAGCGGTCGGCGCCCACAGCGTCGACGTCTCCGTCTCGGACGGCTCGGCGAGCGACCACGACACGTTCACCTGGACGGTCGCGGCCTCGAACACGGCGCCGGTGGTCGACTCGGTGAGCATCACCCCGACGACGGCTCGCACGAACGACTCGCTGACGGCGAACGTCACGAGCCACGACGCCGACGGCGACACGCTCACCACGCACTACCAGTGGACGCGCAACGGCACCGACATCGGCGGGGCCACGAGCTCCACGCTCGACCTCTCGGTGGCCGGCAACGGCGACGAGGGCGACGCGATCCGGGTGCGGGTGACGGTCTCGGATGCGAGCGCCACCAGCGCGCCCGTGACCTCCGACCCGGTGGCGGTGCTGAACACCTCGCCGGCGTTCACGACCAACATCGGCGACCAGACGAACACCGTGGGCGACAGCGTCACCCTCGACGAGGACGCGGCCGACGCCGACGGCGACGGGCTGACCTACAGCGCCACCGGGCTTCCGGCCGGCGTCTCGATCGACCCGTCGACCGGCGTCATCAGCGGCACGCTGACGGCCGGCGCAGTCGGCGCTCACAGCGTCGACGTCTCCGTCTCCGACGGCAGCGCCAGCGACCACGACACGTTCACCTGGACGGTCGCGGCCTCGAACACCGCCCCGGTGGTCGACTCGGTGTCGATCACCCCGACGACGGCTCGCACGAACGACTCGCTGACGGCGAGCGTCACGAGTCACGACGCCGACGGCGACACCCTCACGACGCACTACCAGTGGACGCGCAACGGCACGGACATCGGCGGGGCGACGTCGTCGACGCTCGACCTGTCGGTGGCCGGCAACGGCGACGAGGGCGACGCGATCCGCGTCCGGGCCACCGTCGACGACGGCCAGGCCACGAGCGCGCCCGTCACCTCGAGCCCGGTGGCGGTGCTCAACACCTCGCCGGCCTTCACGACCAACATCGGAGACCAGTCGAACACCGTGGGCGAAAGCGTCACCCTCGACGAGGACGCGGCCGACGCCGACGGCGACGGGCTGACCTACAGCGCCACCGGGCTTCCGGCCGGCGTGTCGATCGATCCGTCGACCGGCGTGATCAGCGGCACCATCGCTGCCGGCGCGGTCGGCGCTCACAGCGTCGACGTGTCCGTCACCGACGGCAGCGCCAGCGACCACGACGCGTTCACCTGGACGGTCGCGGCCTCGAACACGGCGCCGGTGGTCGACTCGGTGACCATCACCCCGGCGACCGCTCGCACCAACGACACCCTCACGGCGAACGTGACGAGCCACGACGCCGACGGCGACGCGCTCACCACGCACTACCAGTGGACGCGCAACGGCACGGACATCGGCGGGGCCACGAGCTCCACGCTCGACCTCTCGGTGGCC
Source organism: uncultured Actinomycetes bacterium (assembly GCA_963794695.1). GTDB lineage: Bacteria > Actinomycetota > Thermoleophilia > Gaiellales > JALYLC01 > CAWCFJ01. The sequence goes on from CAWCFJ010000003.1 coordinate 788,413, forward strand.
GGCAACGGCGACAAGGGCGATGCGATCCGTGTCCGGGCCACCGTCGACGACGGCCAGGCGACGAGCGCGCCGGTGACCTCGGCTCCGGTGACGGTGCTGAACACCTCCCCGGCGTTCACCACCAACATCGGCGACCAGTCGAACACCGTCGGCGACGCCGTGAGCCTCGACGCCGATGCGGTCGACGCCGACGGCGACGCGCTCACCTACAGCGCTACCGGCCTGCCGGCCGGGATCTCGATCGATCCGTCGACCGGCGTGATCAGCGGCACGCTGACGGCCGGCGCGGTCGGCGCTCACAGCGTCGACGTCTCCGTCACCGACGGCAGCGCCAGCGACCACGACACGTTCACCTGGACGGTCGCGGCCTCGAACACCGCCCCGGTGGTCGACTCGGTGTCGATCACCCCGGCGACGGCTCGCACGAACGACTCGCTGACGGCGAACGTCACGAGCCACGACGCCGACGGCGACACCCTCACGACGCACTACCAGTGGACGCGCAACGGCACCGACATCAGCGGGGCGACCAGCTCCACGCTGAACCTGGCCACCGCCGGCAACGGCGACAAGGGCGACGCGATCCGGGTGCGGGTCACGGTCTCCGACGCGAGCGCCTCGAGCGCGCCGGTGACCTCCGACCCGGTGACGGTGCTGAACACCGCACCGGCCTTCACGACCAACATCGCAGACCAGCTCGGCACGGTCGGCGACAGCGTGAGCCTCGACGCCGATGCGGTCGACCCCGACGGCGACGCGCTCACCTACAGCGCAACCGGCCTGCCGGCCGGGATCTCCATCGATCCGTCGACCGGCGTGATCAGCGGCACCCTGGCCGCCGGCGCGGTCGGCGCTCACAGCGTCGACGTGTCCGTCTCGGACGGCTCGGCGAGCGACCACGACACGTTCACCTGGACGGTCAACGCGGCCAACACGGCGCCGGTGGTCGACTCGGTCACCATCACCCCGGCGACCGCTCGCACCAACGACACCCTCACCGCGAACGTGACGAGCCACGACGCCGACGGCGACGCGCTCACCACGCACTACCAGTGGACGCGCAACGGCACCGACATCGGCGGGGCCACCGGCGGGACGCTGAACCTGGCCAGCGCCGGCAACGGCGACAAGGGCGACCTGATCCGCGTGCGGGTCACGGCCGACGACGGCGACGCCACCAGCGCCCCCGTCACCTCGAGCCCGGTCACGGTGCAGAACACCGCGCCGCTCTTCAGCACCAACCTGCAGGACCGCACCGACACCGAGGGCGCAGCGGTCAGCCTCGACGCCGACGCCACCGATGCGGACGCCGACGGGCTCACCTACGGCGCCACCGGCCTGCCGGCCGGCGTGTCGATCGCTCCCTCCACGGGCGTGATCAGCGGGACGCTGGCGGCCGGCTCGGCCGGCTCCTACAACGTGAGCGTCACGGTCTCGGACGGCTCAGCGACCGACACCGATACGTTCACCTGGACGGTCAACCCGGCGGCGGCGACGGTGTTCGCGACCGACACCTTCTCCCGCACCCTCACCAACAGCTGGGGCAGCGCCAGCACCGGCGGCGCCTACACGCTGCAGGGCACGGCGGCTGACTTCGACGTCAACGGGAGCATCGGCACGATCGCCCTCGGCGCGGCCGGTACGAACCGCTCGGCGGCGCTGGCCTCGGTCTCGGCCAGGGACGTCGACCTCTCGTTCCGCGCCGCCACCGACAAGGTCGCCGTCGGCGGCTCGGAGTACGTCTACGGCGTGGCCCGCAGGGTCAGCGCCACCACCGAGTACCGGGCGATCCTGCGCCTGGCGCCCGGCGGCGGGGTGTTCGTGCAGGCCAGCTCGGTGGTCAACAACGCCGAGTCGGCCATCGGCACCGAGGTCCGGGTGACCGGGCTGACCCACACCGCCGGCGGCTTCATCCGGGTGCGGGCCCAGCTCAGCGGGACGAGCCCGACCACCATCCGGATCCGGGCCTGGGCCGACGGCACCACCGAGCCCTCGACCTGGGCGTACACCGCCACCAACAGCGCGGCCACGCTCCAGGTCGCCCGGCGGGGTCGGCCTGCGGGCCTACCTCGGCGGCGCGGCGACCAACGCGCCGCTCCTGGTCAGCCTCGACGACCTGCGGGCCGCCTCGCTCGGCGGGACGAACAGCGCCCCGAGCGTCGACAGCGCGTCGATCACCCCGGCGTCCCCGACGACCAACCAGCTGCTCACGGCCAACGTGGCCAGCCACGATCCGGACGGCGACAGCCTGACGACGAGCTACCAGTGGACGCGCAACGGCACCGACATCGCCGGTGCCACCGGGGCCACCCTCGACCTGTCCGGCGCCGGCAACGGCGACCGCGGCGACGCGATCCGGGTGCGCGTGACCGTCTCCGACGGCACCGCCTCGAGCGCGCCGCTGACCTCGGCCCCGGTGACGGTGCAGAACACGGCGCCGGTGGCCTCCGTGCTGCTCGCGCCGAGCTCGCCGGACACCAACGCGACGCTCACGGCGACCGTCACCAGGAGCGACGCCGACGCCGACGCCGTCAGCCTGCACTACGTCTGGAAGGTCAACGGCACGACTCGCCGGACCGCCGACACCAACTCGACGACCGACACCTTCGACCTCTCCCAGGCCGGGAACGGCGACGCCGGCGACACCGTCAGCGTCGAGGTCACGCCCACCGACGGCACGGTCAGCGGCAGCACGGCGAGCGCCCAGGCGACCGTTGCCGGCGCGCTCACCGTGTTCGCCAACGACCCGTTCTCGCGGACGCTGGCCAACAGCTGGGGCAGCGCCGTCACGGGTGGCGCCTACACCCTGCAGGGGACGGCCGCCGACTTCGACGTCACCGGGAGCGCCGGCACGATCGCCCTCGGCGCGGCCGGCACGAACCGCTCGGCGGTGCTGGCGTCGGTCTCGACCCGCGACGTCGACCTCACGTTCCGGATGGCCACCGACAAGGTCGCCGTCGGAGGCTCGGAGTACGTCTACGGGCTGGCCCGGCGTGTGAGCTCGAACACCGAGTACCGCGCGATCCTGCGCCTGGCACCCGGCGGCGGGGTGTTCGTGCAGGCGAGCTCGCTGGTCAACAACGCCGAGTCGGCCATCGGCACCGAGGTCCGGGTGACCGGGCTCACACACCTCGCTGGTGGGTTCATCCGGGTGCGGGCCCAGTTCAGCGGGGCGAGCCCGACCACCATCCGGATCCGGGCATGGGCCGACGGGACCACGGAGCCCTCGACCTGGGCGTACACCGCCACCAACAGCGCGGCCACCCTGCAGGTGCCCGGCGGGGTGGGTCTGCGCTCCTACCTGGGTGGCGCGGCCACCAACGCCCCGCTCCTGGTGACGCTCGACGACCTCCTGGCCACCTCGATCCCCGGGGGCTCCTGACCGGGCCGATCGACCCCCGTGGCGGCACAGACAGGATGAGGCGTCAATGCCTCAATTCGGATGAAATGGGTGGAAAACACCACCCCTTCCCTCGTCTAAACCTCCGCGATACCGTTGTTTTGAGGAGATTGCTGGAGAAGTTTTCGGCTGTCGACGATTGGGGCCGTCGGCACACCGGGCGACAGGGAAGGGTTCATTGACTGCGAGAGTTCGTACCACACTGCTCGCTGCGGCTGCACTCGCCGCGGCGGGCCAGGCGCAAGCCGTAGCTGCGTCGCCGGTCGTCGTAGACGTCTCGGCTCCATCGAACGTGGCCTACGGCCAGGGCATCGGCCTGAGCATCAGCGCGAAGGGCGCGCACATCGCCGCCCTGCAGGCGCAGGTCATGGTGAACGGCCGCGCGGCCGAGATCGGCGGCGTCGCGCCGCTCGTCAAGGGGGCACGGTCGCTCAGCCCGGTCGCCGTCAACGGCGGCGCCAACGTGGGCGTGTACGCCATCGGGCGGTCGCACGGCTCCAAGCTGGCGGGGGTCGCGCTCTTCCCCCGCGCGCGCGGGCGCGTCGAGATCCGCATCGGCGCGGTCGAGGTCGTCGACGCGAACGGCCATCGGCTGGCTGTCCGCCTGAAGCACGACCGCCTGGTCGTGCAGGTGGGTTCGGCGAAGAAGCTGTTCACCGCCCGGCATCCGGGCATCGCGCCGGCCGCCGGCTCGGCGACCACGAAGCCCGACATCGACGCCGACGGGCACGTCACGCGCGACGACCTGAACGAGGCGCTGTACGGCTGGGCCGCTGCCGACACGTCCGGCGACACCAACCACGACGGCCGCGTCGACGTCACCGACCTGCAGGCCATCGCGAGCCGCGTGACCACGGTGAAGCACTTCTCGCCGCAGGCCGCCGGTCCCCCGATCACCTTCGTGGTCAACTCGACGGCCGACGCCAACGACGCCACCCCGGGCGACCGCGTCTGCCTCACCGCCGGCGGCGTCTGCACGCTGCGGGCGGCGATCGACGAGTCCAACCGCCACTCCGGGCCCGACACGATCGCCTTCAACATCCCGGGCGGCGCGCCGCAGACGATCCAGCTCACGCTGGGCAAGCTGGTCCTGAACCAGCCCGGCACCACGATCGACGGCTACACCGAGCCGGGCGCCCACGTGAACACCGACCCGATCGTCTCGAACGCCCTGCCGGGCGTCGAGATCCGCGGCAACGGCGACGGCGCCAAGGATCGATCTACATCACCAAGTCCGACACGGTGATCCAGGGCCTCGCCCTGAACCGGATGTGGAAGACCATCTGGCTCTACCAGGGCGCGAGCAACAACACGATCGCCGGCAACTTCATCGGCATCACCGGCCTCGGCCAGAACATCGGCTACTCGGGCAACGCGGGCGTGCTCATAACTCGGGCTCGCACGACAACATCATCGGCCTGCCGACGCTCGCCGGCCGTAACGTCATCGACTCCGTCAGCGAGGGCATCGACCTCTACGACACCGGCACCGACCGCAACGTCTACCGCAACAACCTGATCGGCTTCTCGCCGGACGGCACCTCTGCCTACGGCGTCGGCGACAACGGCATCGATCACAACTTCGGCCCGAAGAACAACGTCACCGGCGGCTTCGGCCCGCTCGACCGCAACGTGATCGTGGGCGCCGGCAACGATGGCGTCGAGTTCTCGCACGGCTGGAACCAGGCGTTCCCGCCGGGCCAGGACACCTCGCTGCCGTACCAGATCAACGACAACCAGGTGCTCGGCAACTACATCGGGTTCAAGGCCGACGGGAGCTACGACCCGGCGTTCGCCAACGGCCACTGCTTCCCCGGCTGCGAGACGAACGACAACGGCCAGGGCATCAACGTGATCGACGGCTCGAACCGCACGATCGTCGACGGCAACTGGATCGACGGCCTGCGCAGCGGCATCCAGGTGAACGCGGCCTGGTCGACCGGCAACATCATCCGCAACAACCACATCGGCATCGCGCCGAACGGCGGGAACGGCACGATCAACCGCTACGGCGTCTGGCTGCACTGGAACACCAAGCAGGATCAGGTGATCAACAACGAGATCGGGAACACCGGCTGGGCCGGCATCTCGCTCGACTCGCCGTCGGTCTACGACAACCTGATCTCGCAGAACACGTTCCGCAACGTCGGCTACCCGGCGATCGACATGTACCCGCTGCAGCAGGTGAACGTGAACGGCACGCAGCCGCTCGGCGCCGACCACGCGGTGCTCTACCCCGTGATCACCAGCGCCAGCACGAGCACCGTCTCGGGCACCGCCCCGCGGAGCGCCAAGGTCGAGGTGTACCTGAGCTGGAACGACCCCGGCCAGAACGGCCCGGGCCGCACCTACCTCGGCACCGCCACCGCGAGCTCGACGGGGAGCGGCGTGTGGTCGCTGCCGGTGTCCCTGAACGCGGGTGACGTCGTCACCGCGACGGCCAGCGTCTCGAACCTCAACACCAGCGAGTTCGGCGTCAACGTCGCCGTTCCCGGCGCGCCGCCGCACGTCCACGGCGTCACGTTCTCGACCTGGACGGGCTTCAGCGGGAACACCATGAACGACATCCCGCTGGGCACCGCGGCCAACACGGTGTCGCGGCTGGACGTCCTCGAGGCGCCCGTCAACCGCGACGACAACCTGGGCACGCGGCTGCAGGCCCTGGTGACCGCGCCGACGACCGGCACCTACACGTTCTGGATCGCCAGCGACGACAACGGCCGGCTGATGCTGTCCACGGACAGCGATCCGGCCAACCGGCAGCTGATCGCCCACGTCGACGCGTGGACGAACAGCGAGGCCTGGGACACCTACGCGTCGCAGCAGAGCGCTCCGGTGAACCTGGTCGCCGGCCAGCAGTACTACATCGAGGCCTTCTCGAAGGAAGGCGGCGGCGGCGACAACCTGGCGGTCGCCTGGAGCGGCCCCGGGATCTCGCGGCAGGTCATCCCGGTCGACAACCTGCAGCCGACCACCGCCGGCTGCGCCGGCTGGTGCCCGAACGCGCCGGTCCCGCCGACGAACGCGCTCCTGCAGTCCTTCACCGGCCAGTGCCTCGACGTGTGGGGCGCCAGCCAGTCGGACGGTGCGCCGGTCACGCAGTACCCCTGCCACGGCCAGTCGAACCAGCGCTGGACGCTCACCTCGAGCGGCGCGATGCAGGTCTACAACAGCCCGGCCAAGTGCCTGACGCCGCAGGGCGGGAGCCTCGCGGTCGGAACGCAGATGGTGATCGGCACCTGTGACGGGTCTGCGGTTCAGACCTTCACGCAGACCGCGGCCGCCGAGTTCAAGGTCGGCGGGATGTGCATGGAGGTGCAGGGAGCCAGCACCGGGGCCGGCGCGTTCGCCGTCCTCGACACGTGCAACGGCGCCCCCGAGCAGAAGTGGAGCTTCGCGTCCTGAGCGGCACGACTCCTCCGTAGGAATGGCGCACCCGGCGTCGGCGAGCTCTGCCGACGCCGGGTGCGTCCGCACGTGGCCGCGGGATCGCGGTAGTCGTCGAAGGAAGGAACAGCAGGTGGGCTCGAAAACCCCAGTCGCAGCGGTCGCGGTGATGCTCGCGTCGCTCGCGTTCACGTCCACCGCCTTGGCGAGCTCGTCGCCGACGCGGATCACGATCACGGCGCCGGCCGTTGCGAGCGCCGGACAGGACTTCGCCGTCGACGTCCACGTCACCGGTCCGAACGCCGCGAAGGTGGCCGGCTTCCAGGTCAACGCCCTGGTCAACGCCGCGGGCGCCGACGTGGTCACCGCGATCCCGGGTCTCGCCGGGGCGCGCATCATCGATCCTCTGGCCACCGGCGGCAGCGCCAACGTCGGGTACTACGGCGGCCGTCCCGGAACCGCCCCGACCGACGTGGTCGCGCACGTGCTCATCGAGCCGCTGCAGGAGGGTCGTCTGCAGGTGCGCCTGGCCCGGCCGATCCTGGTCGACGAGCAGGGCAACGTCCTTCACGCCCGGGTCGGCAAGCGCGTCCTGGTGGTGCAGATCGGCAGCAAGTCCAGGGGCCTGCTCCGCGCGCCGCACGAGGCTCGCTCGGGCGCCCACGCCCACAGCCGCCACAGCCGCGACCTGAGCGGCGACGGCACGGTCAACATCGGCGACGTCGCCGCCTCCGTCAGCGCCTTGCAGAGCGGCCCGGGCAACGCGCCCGCCTGCGCCGGCGTGGCCACCACCCAGGACGTCACGGGCGACGCGTGCACCACGGTCGCCGACGTGCAGGCCGTGGACGCAGTGTCCGCGCCGGCGGTCAAGGCCGCCGTGACGCCGTCCTTCACCACGCCCGGCATGACCTTCGTCGTGAACACCACCGACGACCTGCTCGACGCCAACCCCGGCGACCGCATCTGCGCCACCTCCGCGGGCACCTGCTCGCTGCGCGCCGCGATCGACGAGGCCAACCGCAGGTCCGGTGACGACGAGATCGACTTCAACATCCCCGGCGGCCCGGCCCAGACGATCCAGCTGACCACCGTCCTGACGTTGAACGCCAAGGTCGGCGCGGTCTTCATCAACGGCTACTCGCAGCCGGGCTCGCAGCCGAACACCGACCCGCTGTACTCGAACGCGATCCCGGGCGTGGTCCTCAAGGGCTACTCCACCACCGATCGCAACGCGCCGGGGATGCGCATCACCAGCGCCGGCAACATCATCTCGGGCCTGCGGTTCGAGAGCACCGGCCGCGCGATCCTGATGTACGGCCCGACGGCCGCCGGCAACACCATCGTCGGCAACACCTTCAACGTCACCGCCGCCGGCACGCGCCCGGCGTACACCGCCGGCTACGCCAGCATCATGATCGACGGCGCGCCGAACAACCTGATCGGCACCCGCAGCGCCGACGTGAACAACTACGACCCGGTGGTCGCCGATCGCAACGTGGTGACGTTCGGCTTCGACGGCATCGTCATCGACAACCCGGGCGCCGACGGCAACATCGTCCAGAACAACCTGATCGGCGTCTCGCCCGACGGCTCGACCCAGTGGGGCGGCTCCTGCACGGGCATCGACCACAACGTCGGCCCGAAGCACAACCTGGTCGGCGGGCCGCGGCCCTCGCAGCGCAACGTCATCGACGGCTACAGCTGCGACGGCTTCGAGTGGTCGCACGGGTGGAACCAGACCACCGGCGACTCGTCGGTCACCTACCAGGTGAACGACAACTCCGTCGTCGGCAACTACCTGGGCATTCGCGCCGACGGCACGTACAGCCCGAGCTTCATCAACGCCCCGGGCAACACCGGCACCAACGACGGCTCGTCGGTGAACATCTGGGACATCACGAACAACAACACGGTCGACGGCAACTGGATGGCCGCCAACCAGGACGGCATCCGCAACGCCCACAACTCCAACGGCACCATCATCAAGAACAACCACATCGGGATCCTGCCGAACGGTGCCGCCTCGTTCATCGGGACGAACGGCGTGCAGATCCAGGCCGACTCCTCGAACGTGCAGGTGCTCGGCAACCAGATCGGCCACACCGGCGCCGCCGGCGTGGACGTCGTCGACACGAACAACCACTTCGAGACGATCAGCCGGAACACGTTCGTCGACGTGGGGACGCTGGGCATCGACCTGGCCCCGCTCGGCGTCGTCAACCCGAACGACGCGGGTGACGCCGACACGGGTGCCAACTACGGGCTGAACTTCCCGGAGATCGCCAGCGTGAGCACCACGAACGTGTCCGGCACGGTGTCCGCCCGCAACGGGATCGTCGAGCTCTTCCGGACGCGCTACGGCCTGCCCGGCGAGAACGGCCCCGGCGAGGAGTACCTGGGCACGACGACCGCGAACTCGGCCGGCGCGTGGTCGATCGACCTCTCCCTGAACCCGGGTGACGTCGTGACCGCCACCTCGACCGACACCGACGGCAACACCAGCGAGTTCGGCGTGAACGTCGCCGTTCCGGGTGCGACGCCGCCGGTCATCGGCGTCACGTACGAGGACTACCGCGGCTTCACGGGCTCGCAGATCACCCAGATCCCGACCGGGACGCAGCCGGTCGCGACCGCTCGCCGCTACTCGTTCCAGTCGCCGGTGAACCGCGGCGACAACCTGGGCACCAAGATGTACGCCCTGCTCACCCCGCCCACGACCGACACCTACACGTTCTGGATCGCGAGCGACGACCGGAGCGCGCTGTTCCTGTCGCCGACCGCCGACCCGACCCTGGCCGTGCAGATCGCCAGCGTCAACTCGTCCACGACCGTGCAGCAGTGGGACAAGGAAGCCAACCAGCACAGCGTCGCCATCACGCTGCAGGGTGGCCAGCAGTACTACATCGAGGCGTACCAGAAGGAGAACACCGGTGGCGACCACGTCGAGGTGGGCTGGAGCTCCTCGACGCTGAGCCGCCAGGTCATCCTGGCGCAGTACCTGACGCCGACCACCGCGGCCTGCTCGGGCTGGTGCCCGAACCCGACGTTCACCGGGCACGGCGTCCAGTTCGACACCTGGACGGGCCGCAACGGCTCGCTCCTGACGAACATCCCGCAGGGCGTCCTGCCGAACACCTCGAGCACGCTGCCGACGTTCACCGCTCCGGTGAACCGCGGCAACTCGCTCGGCACCCGCCTGCGGGCCATCCTCACCGCTCCGGTGACGGGTGACTACACGTTCTGGATCTCGAGCGACGACGAGGGCAAGCTCTACATCTCGCCGAGCACGGATCCGTCGCTCGAGACCATGGTCGCCAACGTCGTCGGCTCGGTCCCGGCGGCCAACTTCGACACCCAGGCGAACCAGCAGAGCGCGCCGGTGCACCTCACCGCGGGCCAGCAGGTCTTCATCGAGGCGTTCTCGAAGGAGGCGACCGGCAACGATCACCTCGAGGTGGCCTGGACGATTCCGGGCTTCCAGCGGACCATCATCCAGCCCGGCTCGATCGTCCCCACGACGACCGGCTGCACCGGGTGGTGCCCGAAGTAGGTTCACGAATGCAGCTCGGAGGGCGGCCCGGCCGCCGCCCCCGGGCTGCATGTGATGCGGCGGGGACGACCGGCGAGCGTGCCGGTCGTCCCCGCCGACCCGTTCAAGGGGTTGGCCCTAAGGCTTGACGAGCAGGCCGGTCGAGCCGGCCTTGTCCGTCTGCGTGAAGAACCGCGGCTCCGCGCCGACGGCGGCGGCGACGTCGGCGAACGCGCCGTGCAGGTGCACGTCGTCGGCCATGATCACGTCACCGGAGCCGAGCGCCGCCCAGGCCTGCTCGAGCTCCCAGCGCATCCCGTCGTAGCTGTGGTCCGAGTCGTGGATGAAGAGCCGACGGCGCCCCCGCGTGCTCGACAGCACCTTCGGCAGAAGCCGGCGGGAGTCGCCCCAGTGGTACGTCCAGCGCGCGCGAAGGTCGGTCGGGATCGCCGCGCCGACGCGGTCCGAGGCGACGAGCTCGGCCGGCGGGAGGTCGATGCTGTGGAGCGCGCCGCTCGCGTTGTCGTCGAGGCCGGCGAGGACGTAGGCCGACGTCGTGCCCTGTGCGACGCCGGTCTCGACCACGACGTCCGGACGGATCGTGCGCACGACGCTGTAGGCGAGCTCGCCGAGGCTCGAGTCGCCGGCGAGCCGCGCCGCGCCCTCGGTCTCGGACGGGTCGGCCGGCAGCTCGAACGCGCGGAGGCGCTCGACCGCCGGACCCTCGGCCCAGGGCTCCCCGCGGGCCGCGATCTCGCGGCGGCCCTCCTCGGGCGTCAGCGCGCCCGGGACCGGGCCGGGCGGAGGACCGCCGTGGCCGCCGCCGTCCTTGCGACCCGCGCGGTAGAGGCGCGCGTAGTCGAGGATGAGTCGCGGATCGTGATCGCGCACGACCGCTCGTCGGACGACCTCGAGGCGTTGTCGGAGTTCACGTTGCATTCGACGCTGGCCGGAGATCGGCTTCCGGTACACCGGCCGCCGTGGAGAATAGCGTCTAGCGGTTTCCCTTGGTGCCGCGGTCGGGCTTGCGCTGGTGCTTGACCTTCGCCTTCCCGCCGTGCGCGGAGTCGTCGCCGTCGGCGTCGTCGTCGACGGCGGTTCGGCGATCGAGGGGATCGGCGGGTTCGACTGCAGCACCAGCGGCAGCGCGATCGGCGGAGGCGCCACGGCCGTGATCGGCACCTTCTGGCGCGCGGGCTGCGACGGGATGTGCTCGAGCTTGTCGCGCACCACGACGGCCCCTCCCGCGACCGCCGCGGCGCCGACCGCGCCCACGGCCAGGCACGCCGCGAGCCGGCGCAGCGCGCCCGAGTCAGACGAGGCCTGGGCGCTCACCGACCCACCGCCGTCCAGACGGCGCTCAGCGAGTCGGCCACGGCCTCCGGGCCGTGTGTCGCCACGATCGAGCGCTGCGCCCGGTTCCCGAGCTCGACCCGGCCGTCGCGGCCGAGCGCGGCCAGCTCCCGCAGCCGCGCGGCCAGCGAGCCGGCGCCGTCGAACGTCATGCCCGTCTCGCCGTGGCGGACGAGACCAGAGCGGTTCGCCTGCGGCGAGGCCGCCACGATCGCGCCGCACGACATCGCCTCCACCAGCGTCAGCGGGGGCTCCACGGCGACCGCCGCGGTGAACGGGACGATCACCACGTCGGCGGCGGAGAACACGGCGGCCTTGCGGTCGTCGTCGAGGTCCTCGAGATGCATCCGGATCGGCGCCCCGGATGCATCCGCGGCCTTGCGGACGTTCTCCTCGGCCCAGGTCAGGTTGTAGTCGTGCGTGCGCACCGGCGCGAAGACGTCGAGCGAGAGGCCGGGGACGTCACGGCCCGCCTCGACCAGCGCCGACGCGATGTCGGGCGCGGGGAAGCGCAGCGGCGAGACGGTGCCGACGTAGATCACGGCGAAGGCGTCCTGATCGATCCCGAGGGACGCGCGGGCCTCGGCCCGGTCCCGGCGGCGGAACGTGTCGGTGTCGATCGGCGAGGGGACGACGTGCAGCTTGCGCGACGGGACGCCGCGCGCGTCGAGCGCATCGAGCACGGGCCGCGACGTCGCGGCGTACGCGTCGACCCAGCGGTCGAACACGCGCCAGGCCGCGGCGGCCCGGACCGCCTCGACGCGCCCTGCGTACACGTGCTCGCTGAGCGTGACGTGGTTCACCACGCGCATCCCGGCCCGGCGCAGCACCGGCGCCAGCGCCAGCGGCAGCGCCACGATGTGGGCGACGTCGCTGCCCGCCGACGTGCGAGCCGCCAAGGGCCTTCCGGGCGACCGAGCGCATGCTCGACCACTCCGCGCGCGGGCCGTAGCGCGAGCCGCGTGTAGACGTGCTCCACGGGGACGTCCACGCCGTCGGCGCCGCGGAACTCCTCGTTCGTGAGAGAGACGATCCGCGTCGGGCGCATGGTGTTCGCGAGCTCGGCCACGCTCCGGCCGAGCACCCGGGTGCCCTCGTTCCAGGGGGCGTGGAGCGCGCGCCCGAGGACGACCACCCCGCCGCTGCTGCCGTTGCTAGCCGACCGAGACATCGTCGAACCAGACGGTTCCGCTGTTGCTCGCCGACTTCAGGTGGATCTGGTAGCCCACCGCGCCGGCCGGCGCACGCCCGGCGACGGTCAGCTGCGTCCAGTCGGTCGTCCCGGTCGGCAGGGGCGCCGAGCGGGTCTGCTTGACGTAGTGGTGATCGGCGTCGTACCAGGCGATCGAGATGTGGGTGTCGCCGGTGGCGTTCTCGCCGCGGGCCCAGGCGCTCACGGTGTACAGCGCCCGCGGGACGATGGAGTCGTCGACCGGCGTCGTGAAGAACGCCGGGACCATCGTCGGCGACGAGTCGCTGTGGCTGATCCGGGCCGAGGCGTGGCCGGTGTGGGCCACGTGGTCGTCCCAGGCGAACGTCGCGCCGTCCCCGGCGAAGATCCGCCAGCCCAGGGGCAGCGGGCCGTCCGGCGTGTTCAGGCGCTCCTCGAAGCCCTCGTGGTAGTCCGTCGAGATCTGGCCGTTGATGAACGCCTTGCGCACGACGAAGGCCGCGGGCTTGGGCGAGCCGCCGACCCGGAACAGCCCGTAGTGGTGCTGCTCGGGCCGGCTCGCGAGCGGCATGAACGACGGGATGGCGTCCTGGTCGAAGTCGTCGAGCGTCCACGGCGCGGGTGGCGGCAGGCCGAGCGAGCGGGCCGCGTAGGCCATGCTCGAGAAGTAGTGCGCCTGCCAGTCCTCGAGCGCCTCCCGGTACGGCGGCAGGCCGGTGGCCCGTTCGTTGTCGGCGCTCGTGGAGTATCCGGTCTCGGCGATCAGCAGGCGCGACGCACCGGTGATCTCCTTCGCCTGGGCGAACTCGGAGGCCGCCCACTCGGCGGAGCCGTAGTAGTGGAACGAGTAGAACGCCAGGTCGTCCGAACCGATCTGGCGCTTGAGCAGGGCCAGCGTGTCGGCGCCGCCCTTGCCCGGAGCCGAGATCGTGAGGGGCATCAGCGGGGCGAACGAGTGGATGTCGGCGATCATGTACGACGCCCACCGCATCGCGTGCCTGTTCTCGGGGTCGACCTCGTTCTTGACCTCGACGAACGCGACCCGCCGGTCGTCGGCGTGGGGCCGCAGGAGGGCGCGAGCCCACTGCTCGCTCCCGTCGACGTCGTCGTAGCGGTCGAAGCCGTCGAACAGCGAGAGCGCCAGCCGCAGGTGGTGTCGCTGGGCGATCTGCAGCAGCTCCTCGAGCCGGTCGACCATCTGCGGGTGCAGCTTCGGGTAGCCGAACACCGACGGATGGACGAACACCCGGACGGTGTTCGCCCCGAGCCAGTGCGCGTGGCCGAAGTCGCGGTTGATGACCTTCGTCGGGAAGCGCTTCCAGAAGTTCGTCCAGCCGGCGTTCTCGGGGTAGTAGTTCACCATCCGCAGCGAGGCGACGTGCAGCGGCGCCCGCGGCACCTTGTCGTCGCCCTTCATCAGGTAGTAGGCGAGCCCGATCGGCGCCGCGATGAGCATCACGGCGATCACGGCGAACGAGAGCAGCGCCGTCGAGCCGACCCGGCGGCGGCGGGAGCGCGGACGCGGTCCCAGCGAGCTGTACGGCTTGGGGTTCACCGCACTCCCAGCTCGAGCGTGCGGGCCTCGGGGACGTGACCCAGCGTTGCGTGGTAGGCCCGCTCGATCCGCGGGATCACCGAGCTCGCGCGGAAGCGCTCGGCACGCTCGAGCGATGCCTCGCGCATGCGAGCGCGCAGGTCGGGGTCCCCGATCAGCCGGCGCAGGTTCTCCTCGAGCTCGCCGGCGTCTCCGGCGCGGCCGAGCAGGCCGGTCTCGCCGTCGGCGACGATCTCGGGGAGCCCGCCGATGCGCGAGCCGACGAGCGGCGTGCCGGTGGTCATCGCCTCGATCGCCGTCGTCGGGCACGGATCGGGGAACACCGAGGGGACCACGCCGATGCCGGCCTCGGCCCACGCGCGCATCACCTGTGCGTGCGGCACGTCCCTGGCCAGGACGACGCGGTCGCTCGTGATCTGCGGCTGCGACGGGTGCCGGGCGCCGATCATCACCAGCGGCGGCGCCGCGTCGCCGAGCCGCGCGTGCGCCTCGAGCAGCACGTCGGTGCCCTTGTGCGGGCTGAGCTCGCCGACGAACAGCAGGAAGTCGCCGTCGGGCAGGAACGCCGGCCGCGGCTCGCGCAGGCCCTCGTCGGCGGCGTCGTCGGCCAGGAAGTTCGTGACCACCTCGACGCGGTCGCCCGCTCCGACGTGGTCGCACACGCGGGCCACCGCCGAGCTGACGGCCAGGAAGCGGTCGACGCGGCGCAGCAGGGGTCGCGCCCCGCGCATGCCGGTCGTGATGACCGCGCCCTTCGCCGCACCGTACTGCTCGCGGCTGCACGAGATGCACTTCGGCAGGTTCGGGCCGCTGCACGGCCGGCCCTTGTTGACGAAGCTCTGGCGGGCGCAGATCAGCCCGTAGTCGTGCAGCGTCCACAGCAGCGTCGCGCCGCTCGGCCTTCTTGATCGGCAGGAACGAGTACGCGATCCACGAGTGCGCGTGCACGACGTCGGGACGGTGCTCGCGCACCACCCGGCGCAGCTCTCGCGTGGCCAGCGGGTCGGGGAACGGCGGATGGAAGCGCCGGTCGCCGCGCTGGTGCAGGGGCGAGAGCGCCTGCGCCAGGCCGCCGATGCGGTAGATGGTGGCGCCGTTCTCGTCCTGCTCGAGGTCGGGGGTGCCCTCGACCCGCTGGGTCGCCACGGCGACGTCGTGGCCGCGCTCGACGAGCCCGCCGGCAAGGCTGCGGACGTGCCCTTCGAGCCCGCCGATGATCGGCGGGTAGAAGTCGGCCAGGAGCAGCACGCGAAGCCGGGTCACTGGGTGCACGCCTTCGGCAGCGGGCGCCTGCTCTGCAGGTACAGCGTGAGCGTCCCGATGCGGTTCGCGGAGCCCTTCTCGAACAGCGCGACGGCCAGGCGGTGCAGGCAGCCGCCCTTCGGCACGTGGCCGCTGACGATGCCCGTCCAGGTGGCGCCGGGCTCGAGCGTGACCTGAGCCCCGGTCCACCCAGACTTGGTCATCAGCGCCTTCACGACGTAGGAGCGCCGGCGGTGCGTGTGGTTCGCCACCTGCACCTCGACGTCGACCTTCTGGGCCGGCCTGGCGTAGACCGCGGTGTCGATGTTGGCCCATGCTCCGCCGAGCGCGATCGAGGAGTACGGCGTCGTCGGGTTCGCCGGAACCAGGCGCAGGGCGACCACCACGGCCAGGGCCGCCAGCGCGACGGTCGCGGCGAGCAGGATCGGCGTGACGACGCCGTCGCGCCAGGCCCGCAACGGCTGTCCGCGCCGGGCCCGGACGGCGGCAGCCACGGCGCCGAGCAGGATGACGGCGTCGCCTGCGGCGACCACTGCCGGGGTGCGCAGGCGCTGGCCGGCGACGTACAGGCCGAGCGCGATCAGCACCCAGGCGACGAACGAGAGCACCACGCACAGGGCGGCGTCGGTGCCGACGTCCGGCTCGTCGTCGGCGCCGAAGCGACCGCGCAGCAGCACGAGCAGGGCCGCGCCCGGCGCGAGCAGCGCGATCGGCAGCGAGACGATCGCCCGCAGCGGCGAGGGCAGCTGCGTCGCCGCGGTCATCAGGACCGCCGCCAGCAGGAGGAGGACGGCCACGGCGGGCGGCGTGAAGCGCCGCCCGTCGCCGGCTGCGTGCGGCACGGCGCTCACGGTGCGTCTCTGCAGTCGGGCCCGCCGATGTCGTCGCGCGCGGTGGTCGGTGCAGACGTTCACCTGCGGCATGTCGAACCGGAAGATCCGCATGTTGTCGCTCGCGTAGAGCGCGATCGTCCACGGCTCGCGGCGGTACTTCTTGAGGGCCGTCCGGCGGCGGCGCGGAGGTGCGGTTGTGGGCCTGCGGCTCGTCAGGGACCATGTAGACGCCGGTGTGCGGCAGGTCCTTCGTCATCCGCTTGTCGGCCACCATGTAGCCGGTGCCGGTGTAGCGGAGCCCGTTCAGGAGCGGCTCGCTCGGCTGGTCGATCTGGAAGTACAGCTGCCACAGCGGATTCTGCGCCCAGGCCTTCTCGATCCAGTTGAAGCTGAGCGCGCCGAACGCCAGGCTCACGTCACGGTCCGCGACCACGCGCTGCCCGTCGCCCTGGGTGTCTCGGAACCAGTCCTTCGCCCCGAGCAGCTCGTCTGACAGGGCCCTGGCGTCCGAGCCGTACTCGAACGGTCCCGGGAAGCGATACTCGGCGTTCAGGCCCATCGAGACGTTGCCGATCGCGATGACGGCCAGCGTGCTCGCGGCGCCCGCGAGGGCGGCTCGCCCCAGGACGGGCCAGCGGCGCACGTGGTCCATCGCCCAGACGAGGCCGGCGGCGACGACGATGCTCAGGCCGACGGACGTGAACGCCCAGGAGCGGCGCGCGCCCTCGGCGCCGGCCTGCGTGAGGATGAACGGGATCGACGGGAAGTAGGTGAGCCCGATGAGGGCGATGCCGGCGGCTCCGGAGGAGGCCCGCAGCCGCCGGCGCAGGGCGTACAGGCCGAACAGTGCGGCGAAGCCGGCCAGAGCGGGTGTCAGGAACGCCGCGCGGCGCTCGTAGAACGGCGTCTGGCTCTGGGCGAAGAGCTGGCGCGACCCCTGCGAGCGGTGCAGGAGGTGGTCGATCTCGGTGAGACCGCCGAGGAGCTTCGGCGACAGGTAGCCGACGACGTCCGGCGCGACGATCAGGAGCCAGAAGGCCGAGGAGGCCACCGCGGTCGCCGTCAGGACGAGCGCCGGCACCAACGTGCGGGCCCGCTCCCTGCGGATCGCCATCCTGATCAGCGCGACGATGGTGATGGCGGCCAGCGAGCCGGCCAGGAAGTACGACGTCAGGTGGTGGGTGAACGTGCAGGTGATCACGCACAGGACGCCCACGCCGAGCCAGGCGAGCTGGCCCCGCAGCCGCTCGGCGCGCTGGGCCGCGACGACGGCCACCAGCGCCCAGATGAAGAACACGATGGCCAGCGACTCGTAGGCGTACTGGCTGTCGAAGAACATGAAGCTCGGGTTCAGCCCGTAGACCAGCGCGGCGATGCCCGCCGTGCGGGCGCTGCCGGCGATCATCTCGGCGAGCTTGTAGACCCCGATCAGGGCGATCGCGTGGCTGACCGCGAGGATGGCCGTGGCGGTCACCAACGTCGACAGGCCCGTCACGTCCTGCAGCGTCACCGTCAGCCCGTGCAGGCCCGGGAAGTACTGCGCGAAGTGCACGATCGGGTTCGGCTGGAAGAGCTCCCCGGTGCGGTGGATGAGCTCGGACTGCCGCCAGTGGGCGAGCTCGTCGTAGTACACGGGCCTGCTCGGGCTGCGCAGCAGCTTCGGCAGGAACAGGAAGACGCCGAGCGCCGCGACGACGGCCTGGCGCTCGGCTCGCACGCCACCCGTGCACGAGCAGGAAGATCGCCGCCGGCACCAGGAAGCAGAGAACGCCGGCCCAGAAGACGTGGAACGGTCGAAGGCCGCCGCCCCGCTCGGCCATGTTGTAGGCGATCACGAGCAGGACGACGGCCGGGACAGCCGCGCCGAGAACGAACGCGAACGGGGGCCCGGTCGGTCCTCCCGTCTTCTCGGGGCGCGGGCCGAACAGCCCGAGGGGCATGCTGGCCCGGCGCTTCTCGGCCGACGCGGGGAGCCTCTCCTGCGTTCGCGAGGGTGCGACCGCGAGGCGCGCCATCGCGCTCGCGAGCAGGGGGACAGAGAGCTTCCGCGGCGCGCCCATCACTCTCATGCTAGACGCCTGCCGGGAAAAGTGAGGTTTCGTAGACCTGGAGGGTTTGCCGCGTCACGGCGTCCCAGGTGGGCAGGGCGTTCGCGGCGCTCGTGCGCGGCCCGTCCGCTGCGCTGCGGATGCGCTCGGCGAGGGCCTGCGCGGTCGCGTCGGGGGCGACCAGCGTGGCCGCGGCGCCGAGCTCCCGGACCTCCCGGTGGGCCGGGATGTCCGAGGCCACGACGGGCGCGCCGGCCGCGGCGGCCTCGATCAGCGTCAGCCCGAAGGCCTCGTGCTCGGACATCGTCACGTACGCCGCCGCAGTCCGGTACCAGCGCGGCAGGTCCTCGTCCGAGACCCGCCCGACGAGCTCGACGCGGCCCTTCAGGCCGAGCTCTCGTGCGCGCGACTGCAGGACCTCGGCGTCCGGGCCGGTGCCGACGACCCGCAGGACGTACTCGGGGCCGAGCTGGGCGACCGCGTCGACGATCCGGTCGACCCGCTTGTAGGGCTCGAGCCGGCCGACCGCGAGCACCACCTTCCCACGATCGGGGAAGGGCTCGGCCGACTGGAAGCGCCCGACGTCGACGCCGTTCGGGATCACGTGCACCCTGGCGGCGCTGCCGGGGAAGTCGCGGCGAACGAGGAGCGCCTCGGCGTCCGAGACGCAGACGATCGCGTTCGCGCGGCGCACGACGGCCTTGCCCAGGGGCCGGTAGAGGCGGTGCATGGCGTTGGCCGCCCGCGTGTGCCCGCCCCCGTGGTAGTGCGGCGTCAGCACCGTCCGGCGGTGGCGCAGGAGCAGCAGCGAGAGCGCCGGCAGGGCGTGGTAGCTGTGCGCGTGGACGATGTCGTAGCGGCGGCCGTGGCGGCGCAGGTAGCGGAACAGGCCCGGCGCGACGGGGTAGGTCTCGTTGGCCGGCCGCATGGCGAAGCGGCGCACCAGGACGTCGTTCAGGCGCTCCTCGGACGGGGCCTGTCCGGCGCGCTCCTGGGTGAGCACCTCGACGTCGTGCCCGGCCGCGGCCACCCGCTCGGCCAGCTCCTGGACGTGGCGCTCGACGCCACCGAGGAACGGGGCGTAGCGCGGCGTGACGTATGCGACCCTCATCGAGCCGCGTCCGCCGCCGGCCCGGCCACGGTGGGCGGCGCATCCGGGCGATCGAGCAGACGGCGGGCCAGCGCCGCGAAGCTCGCCGCGCTCGCCTCCCAGCTGTGCGGCACGGCGAAGCGCCGGCCGCGCAGCGCCCGTGCGCGCCGGATCCCGTCGAGCAGCGACTGCGGATCCTGCGGCTGCACCAGCACGGCGCCGTCGTACCCCGCGGTCGCCTCGACCAGGCCGCCGACGGCGGTGACCACGACCGGCAGACCGTGGGCCATGGCCACGTGCAGGGGCCCGCTCTGGGAGGAGCGGTGGTACGGGAGCACGACCACGTCGGCGTCGGCGAAGTACTCGGCGACCTCGCCGTCCTCGACGTAGCGGTTCTCGAAGCGGATGCGGTCGCGATAGCGGCTCCGCTCGACCAGCTCCCCCGGCAGGGTGTGGCCTTCCCAGGTCTCGCCCACGATGGTGAGCGTGTACCGCGCGGCCTCGTCCTCTGCAAGGGCGTCGAAGGCCCGCACGAGGTCCTCGACACCCTTGAACGGACGGATCACACCGAAGTACAGGAGCCTGCACGGGCCGTCGGCCGCCGCCTCGGCCGGGGCCGCGGCGGGCGCGCCGTACTGCTCGTACGCGGCGTGCGGGATGATCTCGACGTCGTCGGGAGCGAGGCCGTAGTGGTCGCACACCAGCTGCCGGTCGAACTCGGAGTGCACGACGTAGCGGTCGGCCATGGCGAACAGCCGCGGGGCGAGCAGGCGGACGTAGCGACCGACGACCGGGATCCTGGCCTCGCCCACGTCCTGCGCCTCGTGGAGCTCGACGACCACGCGGATGCCCAGCATGCGCGCCGCCAGCGCGATCGCCAGGTAGCTGTGCAGGACCGTGCCGGTCCACCACTGCAGGACGAGGACGTCCGGCCGCTCGCTCCTGAGGAACCGGAACGCGCGCGCGATGGTCGTGCCCCAGTACCAGTCGATCCCGTCGAAGCGCGGGATGGACGGCGCGAGCTCGATCTGGGCCAGCGACGCCCCTACGCGGGCACGGCCCGGGTAGAGGCGTCGCGGCAGCAGCCGTCGCATCAGGATGGCCGAGGGCCGTGCGGGCCCCTCGAGCGCGTTGACGAGGCAGTACGTGTAGTACGTGATCCCGCTCAGGAATCGTGTGCTCGGACCGACGACGCAGATCCGCGGCTGCGGCCCAGGCGACCCCACCGGCTGCCTCAGGAGTTGGCGAGCGCGACGGAACCCGCCGTCTCGACGACCTCCGACTCGCCGGCCTCGGCCGCAGCGGTAAGCTCAGGAGCGGTGGGCGCGTCCGCGTGAAGCGCTCGCGCATGATCGTCCGCTGCACCCGCCAGCCGTCGCGCAGCGGCTTGAGGTTGCTCTCGCCGTGGCGGCGGCACTCCTCGAAGCTCGGCACCTCGCTCACCTGCAGGCGGTGCTTGGCGATGCGGATGTTGATCAGCGTCTCGACCTCGAAGCCGTCGCAGTCGACCTGCAGGTAGTTCAGGCAGCTCGTCCAGAAGGCGTTGTAGCCGTAGCAGAGGTCGGAGTAGTGGGTCCCGAAGAGGATGTTCACGGTCTTCGTCAGGGCCCAGTTGCCCGCGCGGCGGACCGGCGTGATGTCGGCGCTGCCACCGCCCTCGATGAAGCGCGAGCCCTTGGCGAAGTCGGCGCCTTCCACCAGCGCGGTGACGAAGCGGTCGATCTCGGCAGGATCGGCGGAGCCGTCGGCGTCGAGCATCACGATGACGTCGCCCGTCGCGACGTCGAACCCGGCCTGCAGCGCGGCGCCCTTGCCGCGGCGCGTCTCGCGCACCACGATGACGTCGGGGCACAGCGACTGCGCGACCTCGATCGTGTTGTCGCTCGAGCGGCCGTCGACCACGATGATCTCGTGCAGCTCGGGAGGCATCCGCGAGAACAGCCACGGCAGGTTCGCCGCTTCGTTCAGCGTGGGGATCACGACGGACACCCGCGGCTGCGCCGTGCGCGAGCTGTGTGGGCGCTCGATGGGTGCGAGGTCGACGGGCTTGAGCAACTGAACGTCCCTTCCGGTCTTACGGTGGTCTCAAGGAGGTTTCGATAACTCCGTATCCGGTGTACTAGCTTCGCCCAAAGCCCCTCGCGGTGTCAATACGGTGAACAAAACCGCCCATCCAAGCGGGAACGGACCACCTCGACGGCCATCTGGAGAAGCTTTCGTAAATCTCCTGCACAGATGGGGTCGCGTACGTGCGCGATCGCACATGGTGAAGGCCCGGTGAAACGCTCGCGGAGCCGTCGCCAGGGCGCCCTGGGTGGCTCAGGCCAACCTGCGGGCGGCTGGCAGCCCGTGCTCGGCGAGCAGGCGGCGGTTCTCCGCCAGGAGGGCCCGGTTGACCTCCTCCAGCTGGGCGATCCAGTCCTCGGGCCGCGCCTCGTCCCAGAGCGTGACGACCTCCGAGGCGGCAGCCTCGCCGTGGGTCATGCCGTTCAGCTCGTCGCGGAGCCGCCTCGACACGCGGATCCAGCGTCCGGGTTCGCGGTTCACGGGCCGGAAGCATAGCTCCGGCCCCCGGCGCTCAAGACTTGCAGAATCCTGTCGTCTATGTGACGCTCGCTTACGAGGAGCCGCGGCCGGCGGCCCGTCCGGCAGCCGCCGTACCGGGCCGACCTCCGCGGGCGCAGCAGGGATCGGGCGTCGGAACGCCCCGACCGACGCTATTCGGAGGTGTGAGTGAGGGTTGCTGAGGAGCGCGGCGAGCTGACCGCGGGCGGGGAACGGACGTCGGTCAGCGGCGTGCGGGGCCTGGTGCGTCGCCTGCGCCAGCACTCGCTGCTGCGCAACAGCGGCATGATGATGGCCGCGACGGCCGTGAACCTGGCCCTCGGCTACGTCTACTGGATCGTCGCCGCACGGGCCTACTCGGTGCAGGACGTTGGCCTCGGCGCCGCGCTGCTCGCGGCGATGACCCTGGCCTGGACGATCTCGAGCCTCGGCATCGGCAACAGCATCGTCCAGCTGCTCCCGGGCGAGTCGTCCGGTCGCAGGTTCTCGGCGACCGTGAACGCCGCGATCCTGGTGGCGGCGGTCATCGGCATGCTCGTGGCCCTGGGGATCGTGGTGGTGGCGCCGCTCCTCGGCAGCGATTTCGACGCGCTCTGGCACGACCCGGGCTACCTGGTCGCGTTCGTGCTCGGCACGGCGGCGATCATCGTCGCCGACATCGTCGACAAGGTGTTCATCGCCGAGCGCTCCTCCGGGCGCATGCTGGCGCGCAACACCGTCTTCTCCGCGTTCAAGATCGTGCTGCTCGTGGTGCCGGTCCTGGCCGTCGGCGGCGGTCTCGGGATCGTCGTCTCGTGGAGCGCCGGCGCCGCCCTCAGCGTGCTGGTGGCGATCCCGCTGCTGTTCCAGCTCCGCCGCGGCTACCAGCTCTCGCTCGCGGGCACCCGCGGCCGGGTGCGCTCGGTGCTGCGGACGGCGGCCGGCCACCATGTCGTCTCGGTCGGAAACCTCGCGCCCGCCTACCTGCTGCCGCTGGTGGTGGCCGGGATGCTCTCCACGACCGACAACGGCTACTTCTACACGACCTGGCGTGTCGGCGGCATCTTCTTCATCGTCTCGGCCTCGGTCGGCGTGTCGCTGTTCGCCGAGGGATCGCAGCGGGGCAACCGGCTGGGCGCGAGCGTCAAGGCCAGCGCGGCCATCATCGCCGGCCTGCTGGTACCGACGGTCGCCGCGGCGCTGCTGCTGGGTCACCAGATCCTCGGCGTGCTCGGCCCGGAGTACGCAGCCATGGCTACAGCCTCCTGCTGATCCTGGCGATCTCGGCGATCCCGGACGCCATCACCAACGTCTACGTCGCCGTGCTGCGCGTCCAGCGCCGGCTCCGCTTCGCCGCCGTCCTGACGCTGGGCATGGCGGTCGTCACCGTCGTCGCCAGCGTGGCGCTCGTCCGCCCGCTCGGGATCGCCGGCGTCGGCGTCGGCTGGCTCCTGGCTCAGTCGCTCGGCAGCCTGCTGGTCGGCGCCGACCTGCTCGTCCGCCGGAGCCGCAGCCGGCGGCTGGGCGCGACGCCGCTCGCCCGCCCCAGCGGACACTGAGCCGAAGATGGTTGGTGCCGCGACCTGACGCGGCTCAGGACGCCGTCTCGGACATCCTGGCCGGCTGTGCGCCGGTGTCCTGAGCGGAACACCACGCGGTTCGTGGCGCACAGCCTCGTCCACGCGGCGGCTTGCCCAGGCAGACCCGAAAACGCCGGAGACCCGGGCCAGGTGGCCCGGGTCTCCGATCCCCGTCTCGCGTTCGGGACGAGCGTGGAGCCGTGCTAGCGAGCCTCGAAGCGGCCGAGGTCGGGCGCCGCGCCCAGGAAGCCGTCGGTCACGCCGGAGATCGGCGAGCCGAGGTCGATGACCGGGGAGCTCGAGCGCAGGTGGTAGTCGCGGCCGCCGGCGTTCGAGAACTGCGGGTCGACAGAGACGTCGTGCTGGCCGGTGCCCGTCCAGGTCCGGAGCGTGGCCAGGTCGTACGCGTTCCCCTTGCCGGTGACCGTGGCGATCGGAGCGCTGCCCGTCACGTACAGGTCCTCGTGGTCGATGACCGAGCCGGCCGGCAGGGCGACCTGGAAGGCGTAGACCTTCGCGTTGTGCATGGTGATGACGTTGTTCTGGATGTGCAGGCCGGCGAGCGAGCCGACGAAGTTGCCGTTCTGCTGGATGTCGTAGACCCAGTTGTCGAGGTCGTCGATCGTGTTGTTCGCGATCAGCATGTTGCTCGCGCAGCGGAGCAGGATGCCGAGGGAGAGGCCGATGCCGGTCGGAACCACGCTCTTGTCGTTGCCGCCGTAGGCGATGTTGTCCGTGAACTGGTTGTTCGCGCACTCGTAGCCGTTGTTCGTGCCGGTCTCGAGGATGTCCACGTTGTCCCAGACCGTGTTGCGCTGGATGTCCAGGTCGGAGGCCCCGAAGATCTCGAACGCGCCGCCGTCCTCGCGGTAGTCGTGCGACGGGCCGCGGTTGCCGTGGATGATGTTGCCCGCGACCAGGGTCGCGCCGTGGGTCCGGAAGAACTGCGTGCCGTTGGCGCCGTTGTCGTTGCCCGGCGTGGCGTCGTTGACCAGCAGGTGGTCGTTGTTGATCAGCTGGTTGTTGGTGATCTGGTTGCCGAGCGAGTCGTAGTCGAGGCGGACGCCGGTGCCGTTGTGCTGGATCGTGTTGCCGTCGATGTCGACGTTCATCGCGTTGGTGCAGTTGAGGCCGTAGACCCGGACCCCGAAGGCGCCGTTGTTGGTGATCAGGTTGTCGCTGATCGTCACGTCGTGCGAGCAGTTCTCGACCATGATGGCGGCGTGGTTGTTGTCCGCCGGGCCGCCCGTGACCTGCAGGCCCTGGATGGCGACGAAGCTCGCGCCGCTCCTGACGTCGATCACGTTGGCGGCGGCGCCGCGGCCGTCGACGACCGGGTTCTCACCGGGGTAGGCGGCGACGGTGATCGGGCTGGAGCTCGTGCCGTGCACGCCGTTGAACGTGAAGCCGCCGTAGGTGCCGCCGCGGACGAGGATCGTCTGGCCGGCGGTGGCCAGGTTGATCGCGCGCTGGATCGTCTGGAAGGGATGGAGTGCGGAACCGTCGTTCGCGTCGTTGCCGGTGGGCGAGACGTAGCGGGCGTTGGTCACCGGGCAGTTCGCGGTGGTGCCGTTGGTCGAGGCGGCCGGCGAGACGTTGCCGGCGGCGTCGAAGGCCACGACCGTGAAGCCGTACGTGGCGCCGCAGTCGAGGCCGGTAGCGGTGTACGAGCTACCGGTCACCGAGGCGATCTGGGTGCCGTTCTTCGAGACCCGGTAGCCAGCGACGCCGACGTTGTCGTTCGAGGCGTTCCAGGTGAGCTGCAGGCTGCTCTGCGTCGGCGAGCCGGCGTTCAGCGAGGCCGGGGTGCTCGGGGCCTGGGTGTCGGCCGGCGGCGGCGGGGGCGGCGCGACGGCCGAGGTGTGGAACGTCTTCATCGGGCCGGTGGTGTAGCCCGCGCTGTTGTTCGAGACGATCCGGAAGTAGTAGGTCGTGTCGGACGAGAGGCCGGAGACGGTCGTCTGGCCGGCCTGCGGGGAGGACGAGGCGGGCAGGTCGTACAGGGAGCTCTGGGTGCCCAGGTGCGTGGTCGTGCCCCACTGGAAGTAGTAGAGGCCGGCCGAGCCGTTCAGGTTGGTGGTGCCGTACAGCGTCGCGCCGCTCGAGGTGATGTCCGAGGCCGAGTCGGTGGTGACGACCGGGACGGTCACCGGCGGCGGGGGCGGCGGCGTCGGGGTCAGCGTGTTGGCGCTGAGGGGGGTCGACTGCGCCGAGCGGTTGCCGGCGGCGTCGAACGCCCGGACGGTGAAGGTGTAGGCCGTGCCCGAGGCGAGGCCGTCGACGGTCGCGCTGGTGCCGGTCACGGTCTTGACGACGGTGTCGCCCTGCAGCACCTCGTAGCCGGTCACGCCGCGGTCGTCGGAGCTCGCGCTCCAGGACAGCGAGATGCTGGTCTCGGTGGCGCCGGTCTTGCCGAGCAGCGCCGGGGCGCTCGGGGCCTGGCTGTCGCCCGGCGCCGACGTCGTGAAGGTGACGTCGTCGCCGCGGGACTGGGCGCCCGACGAGGTGACGGCGACGAGGCGGACGTGGTACTGCGTGCTGGCCTTGAGGCCGCTGATCGTCGCGGTCGCGGCTTGGACGCTCCCGGAGGCGGGGAGGCTCTGAGCAGCGGTGCGGCCGTCGTAGCTGTCGTTCGAGCCCCAGCGGAAGTAGTAGGAGCCCGACGAGCCGCGGAGGTTCGCGGTGCCGTGCAGGACGGCCGAGCTCGCGGTGACGTTCGTGGCCTGGCCGGTGTCGACGATCGGGCCGTTGCCGGCGAGGGCCGGCGTGGCGCCGAAGGCCGCGAGGGCGGCGACGGTGGCGACGCCGGTGAGGACTGGGCTGGCGCCGGTGGTGCCAGTGACGCGACGACCGATGGCCTTGAGGCTGCGGAAGCGCGGGGCGGAATCGAGACGGGGAGTAATCATCGTGCTCTAGACCTCGGCAGCAATGCGGGTACTGCCGCTCCCCGGTGTGGGGGATGCCTTCT
Organism: uncultured Actinomycetes bacterium; assembly: GCA_963794695.1. Taxonomy (GTDB): domain Bacteria; phylum Actinomycetota; class Thermoleophilia; order Gaiellales; family JALYLC01; genus CAWCFJ01. Next base: position 815,133 of record CAWCFJ010000003.1, read on the forward strand.
TGCCGTCGTCGGCGATAGCTCTGATCTCCTGCTGAAACCTCCAGTTAGATGGCTCGTTAGGCTGCCGGGGTTCCCGGGAAAGCCGAGAAGCTCCCCCGACCGAGTCTGGTCAAATCTGCTGTTCCGCCGTACATTGGTGAGACCGGCAACCCGCCGATACGGCTGCCGGGCGAACTGAGACCTAGGGGAGATTGAGTGGCTGAGGCGATCTACGTCATCGGCGGGAAGCAGCGCGCGCCGCGAAAGCTGTTCGGAGGCGACACCCGCACCTGGTACGAGTACGAGCGTGGTCTGATCCTGCGCGTCGACGCCGACACGCTCGACGTCGAGACCGTCCTCGACTACGTCTCGCCCGCCGACGCGTGCGGCGGCGACGAGCCCCAGATCCTCTTCAAGTCGGGCACGATCGTCGACGACACGATGTACGTCTGCACCCAGACCGAGGTGCTCCTGTACGCGCTGCCGACGTTCGAGCAGGTCGGGTACGTGAGCCTCCCGTCCTTCAACGACGTGCACCACGTCCGGCCGACCCCCGAGGGCCACCTGCTGATCGCGAACTCCGGCCTCGACATGGCCTCGATCGTGACCCTCGACGGCGAGGTCGTCCGCGAGATCGCGACGCTCGGCGGCGATCCGTGGGAGCGCTTCTCGCGCGACATCGACTACCGGCTCGGCGTGAACACGAAGCCGCACCAGTCGCACCCGAACTACGTCTTCTACATCGGCGACGAGCCCTGGGCGACCCGCTTCGCGCAGAAGGACGCCGTCTCGCTCGACGACCCGTCCCGCCGCATCGCGATCGACCTGGAGCGGGTGCACGACGGCTTCTGGCACGACGGCCGGGTCTACTTCACCTCGGTCGACGGCAAGATCGCCATCGCCGACCCCGAGGCGCTGAAGGTCGAGCAGGTCATCGACCTCTCGAAGATGCACGACCGCAACGACCTGCTGGGCTGGTGCCGCTCGATCCACGTCGACGGCGACCTCGCCTGGGTCGGCTTCAGCCGCATCCGCGCCACCAAGTTCCGCGAGAACGTGGGCTGGGTCGCACACGGCCTGCGCCGCGTGTGCCCGACGCACATGGCTCTCTACGACCTCGCCCGCAACGAGTGCCTGGCCGAGGTCGATCTGGAGGCCACCGGCCTCAGCGCCGTCTTCAGCATCCTGCCCGAGACGGGTCGCGTCCGGATGCCGGGCTCGCTGTCGGCTGCCGCGGACGCCGTTCGCTAGCAGCTGGAACGTCACTGGCGTGGTTCCGTCGCCGCCCCGTGGGGTGGCGACGGCTACCCCGCCGGTGCATTGACCTGGAAAATCTCGCGCCGTACCCTCGCGCCACTGCAGGAGTCGGGAGATTTCATGGGTTTGCGTGGGAGGGCACGTAGCGCGCGAAGCTCCCGAAGCCGCCAAGACGCCACACGAGCGGAGGTGGTAGAGGATGGGCAAGGAGCCAGCGAGGCCGCGTTCGCGGCCACGGCTTCGGGCGTTCCGGGTACTGGGAGCCGTCGGCACGGCGCTGATCGCGTTCGGCTCCGGGATGGGCGCGGCCGATGCGGCGCCGTCCTTGCGAGTCAAGGGACCCGCGCACGTGAAGGCCGGGCATCCGGTGGTCGTCGAGCTCACGCTGCGCGGCGCGCGCAACGTGGTCGGCTGGCAGGCCTGGCTGCACCTCGATCCGAGCCTGGTCGAGGTCGCCGGTGTCACCCAGCCGGCCGGCGGGCTCGGCGGCGGGCGCGCGATCGTTCCGCTCGGGCCGATCGACACCGCCCAGGGCGTGGCCCTCGGCGGTGCGTCCTGTGCCACCGCCAGCTGCCTCGCGGCGAGCGGCGCGCGCAGCTCGCGCGGCGCCAGCGGCCGCGTGCTCCTGGCCCAGGTCCGGCTCCTTCCGTTGCGCAGCGGGCGCCTGACGCTGTCGGCCGACGGCCTCCAGCTGGTCACGGCGACGTCGGCTTCGAGCGCGAAGACCGACGTCGACGGCAACGGCCGCATCGACTACGGCGACCTGATGCAGTCGACGCGCGCCTGGGAAGCGGCTCGCGAGGCTGGCCGCTGCAGCGGCGCCTCGAGCGGCTGCACGCCGGTGGCCAACGTCCAGGCCGTGGCCTCTGCTGTCCGGCCGAGCGCCCGCAGCGCCGCGTGCAGCTCCGAACGTGGCGATGAACTTCGTGGTCGACTCGACCGCCGACGACCCCGACGCGACGCCGGGCAACGGCATCTGCGCCACGGCCGCCGGCGTGTGCACGCTGCGTGCGGCGATCCTCGAGGCGAACCGCAACCCGGGGCCGGACACGATCAGCTTCAACATCCCGGGCACCGGCGTCCAGACGATCAACATCACCAGCCAGCTGCCGACCCTGTCCGACACGAGCGGCGGCACGACGATCGACGGCTACACCCAGCCCGGCGCCTCGGTCAACACCAGCCAGCTCGCCGACAACGCCCGGATCATGGTGCAGATCCAGGGCACCGGGGCGACGCTCGCCTTCTTCGGCCTCTTCATCACCTCGCCGAACAACGTGGTGCGGGGCCTCTCGATGTTCAACATCCGCGCGATGGTGATCCAGGGCGCCGCCGCCCGCAACAACCGCATCGTCGGCAACTTCATCGGCACCAACGCGGCCGGCACGTTCCAGTTCACCACGTCGCTCCGCGACTGCAGCAGCATCGAGCTCAACCGCGGCGCGAACCAGAACCAGCGTCGGCACGTCGGACATCGCCGACCGCAACGTCATCTCCGGCAGCGCGTTCACCGGCGTCTACTTCACCGACGTCGGCACCAACGCGAACCTGATCCAGAACAACATCATCGGCCTCAACCCCGCCGGGACGAACCGCATCCGCAACCTGCGGATGGGCATCGACATCAACCTCGGCGCCTCCCAGAACATCATCGGCGGCAGCGGCCCCGGCGAAGGGAACGTGCTCTCCGGCAACGCCGGCGACGGCATCGAGGTCTCCCACACGACGAACACCGTCGGCAACCGCATCGTCGACAACTTCATCGGCACCGACCTGACGGGCAACGCCATTCCCTCCTTCGTGCACAACAGCGAGGAGGGCGTGCACGTCGAGGACGGCGTCCAGGGCACCGTGATCGACGGCAACGTCTTCGGCGACAACCTGCTCGGCCAAATGACGATCGAGGGGGTCTCCACGTCCGGGACGCGTCGCTCGAACAACCTGATCGGCGTGGCCTCCAACGGCACCTCCATGCCGAACCAGAACTGGGGCATCCAGATCCGGTTCCACGCCCAGCGCTCGACCATCACCGGCAACACGATCGCGAACGCGCCGGTGGGCATCCGCATCGACGACTTCGACAACGACTTCAACACGATCAGCCAGAACAGCATCTTCTCGATCACCGGCGGCGGGCTCGGCATCGACCTGGCACCGATCGGAGCCGTGAACCCGAACGACGCGGGCGACGCCGACGCGGGCGCGAACCAGCAGCTGAACTTCCCCGTGCTCACCTCGGCAGGGAGCGACGTCACCGGCATCTCCTGCCCCGGCTGCACCGTCGAGCTGTTCGTCGCCGACCGCCCGGCCGGCGCCAACGGCTCGGGCAAGACGTTCATCGCCTCCGCCGTGGTGCCCGCCAGCGGGACGTTCACGATCCCGATCGGCACCGGCTACGGCGGCGGCGAGCATCACCAGCACGGCCACCGACACCCTCGGCGACACGTCCGAGCTCTCGGCCAACATCACCGACTCCCTGGCCCCGCCCCCGCCCGTCACGACGGCGTCGGACGACTTCGCGCGGGTCGTCTCGAGCGGGTGGGGCACGGCCGACACCGGCGGCGCCTGGACGCTGCTCACCGCCACGGCCGGCGACTACAACGTCGACGGCAACGTGGGCACGATCGGCTGCTCGGGTTCGCCGGCACGCCGACGCACGGCGACGGTGCTCGGCGCCGTCTCGGCCCAGGACGTCGACATGCTCGCGAAGGTCAGCGTCGACCGCGTCCCGACCGGCTCGAGCGTGTACGTGAGCCTGTCGGCCCGTCGCGGCGCCTCCGACTACCGCGGCCGGCTGCGGCTCTCGAACACCGGCGGCGTGTTCCTGCAGGCGGCGCACGCGACCGGCGAGAACGAGGCGTTCATGGGCGCCGAGCGCTCGGCCGGCATCACGTTCGGCGCCGGCACGCCGGTGTGGGTGCGCATGCAGGTCGTCGGGACGAACCCGACGACGGTCCAGATGCGGGCCTGGCGCGACGGCACGCCGGAGCCGGGCACCTGGACCTACGTGGTCACGGACTCGACCGCCGGGCTGCAGGGGCCGGGCTCCGTCGCGCGTGTTGGCGCGGCTGTCGAGCTCGACCACCAACCCGCCGATCGTCGTCTCCGTCGACGGCGTGCGGGTCACGGCGCCGTAGCGCTCAGGTCAGGCGCGCGCACGTGTGAGGGGAGCCGCCCGGCCGGGCGGCTCCCCTCACGGTCGAGCCTCAGCGCATCTCGTAGGCGCCGAGGTCCGGCGCGGATCCGAGGAAGCCGTTCGTCACGCCGGGGATCGCCGTGCCCGCGTTGATCGCCGGCGACGCCGAGCCGACGTGGTAGTCGTGGTTCCCGCGGTTGGCGTACTGGGGGTCGCCCTGCCGGCCATGGACGTCGTAGCCGGTCCACTCGCGGAACTGCGTCAGCGTCGACGTGTTGCCTCTGCCGGCCACCGAGGCGATGAGGGAGCCGACGTAGTTGTAGACCAGGTTGTAGTCGATCGACACCGAGGCGGGGACGTTCGAGCCGATCGCGTAGATCTTGGCGTTCTGTTGGCTGAGGACGTTGTTGACGATCCGCAGTCCGTTGATCGACCCGGAGTACCCACTGGTCGTGTTGATGTCGAACGTCCAGTAGTCGATGTCCGAGAACGTGTTGTTGGCGATCAGCATGTTCTGGGCGCAGCGCAGCGTCAGGCCGAGAGCGTCGCCCATCGGTGCGGTGCTGGCGCTCCAGGCGACGTTGCGGGTGAAGACGTTGTTGCTGCACTGGCTTCCGCCGTCGGTGCCCGTCTCCAGGATGTCCTCGTTGTTCCACGAGGTGTTCCCGGTGATGGTCACGTTCGAGGCCCCGTAGATCTCGAAGGCGCCGCCGTCGTAGCCGTAGTCGTGCGACGGGGCCCGGTTGTTGTAGAGCGTGTTACCCCTCGCCGTCAGCGCACCGGTGGTCTTCAGGAAGTTGATCCCGACGGCGCCGCTGTCGTTGCCGGGCGCCGAGTCGTTCACGACCATCGTGTTCTGGTCGTGGACGGTGTTGTCCAGGATCTGGTCGCCGCCGCCGGCGTACTTCACCTCGATGCCGAGCGAGTTGTACTTGATCTCGTTGTTGTTGACGCGCGCGTTCGTCGACTGGTACAGGTGGACGCCGACGTCGCGGTTGTTGCGGACGATGTTGTAGGCGACGACCACGCCGCCGCTGCTCCAGTCCACCTCGACGCCGGCGCCGAGGAACGCGTTCGCGCCGGTGATCGTGAAGCCCCTGACCTTCACGTCATGGACGCCGTTCAGGTACACCACGTAGGCGGTCGCCCGCGCGCCGTCGATCGTCGGGCGCGTGCCCGGTGCGTTCTGGAAGATGATCGGCGCTGCCGCCGTGCCGGAACGGGTGGTCGTGAAGCCCTTGTAGGTCCCGGCCTGGACGGTCACGGTCGAGCCGGCGGAGGCGACGTCGGCGGCGTGCTGCAGCGTCTTCCACGGAGCACTCGAGGTGCCGGCGGCGGAGTCGGAGCCGTTGGTCGCGACGTAGTAGGTCCCGGCGGCGGAAGCCTGCGCCGGCATGAACAGCGCCGCGGCGACCGCAAGCGGCAGCGCGACGCGAATGGTCGGATGCATCAATCCCCCAAAGGATCGTTGGAGCACCTGCCTGTCGACAGGGGCTCGGCCGCGGACCGGTCGGGGTCGCGTGGCGTCGGGATCGGAAGCTATCCGGTTGGGTGGGCTTGTGCACCCGGCCGCAGATTCGAAACCCCGAACCCAGCTAGCGGAACCTACTGGGGCCTGGTGCTAACGGCGCCCGGGGCTGCCGCGAGACGCGGCCTCCTTCGGGGTGCGCGCTGCGGCGGTTGGTGCAAGCCCGCGTCAGACCCCGGCCGGGATCGCCACCCCGAGCTTCTCGGCGGCCATCCGGGTGCCCTCGACGCGGTTCGCGATCTTCTGGAAGGCGACGTCGCGCGCGTAGTCGGGCGAGCCGTGGAGCGGCTTCTCGTCGATCGAGAACGGCGAGAACCCGCAGTCGTCGGTCGAGCCGAGACGCTCGACCGGGATGAAGCGCGCCGCTCGCTCGAGCTGGTCGCACACCTCCTGCGCCGACTCGACGCGCGGGTTCTGCGGGTTGATCACCCCGATGAAGGCCATCTGGGCCACGCCGCGGGCGTCGCGCAGGTGCTCGCCGATCATCTTCAGGACGGGGTCCTTCTCGCGCTCGCTGGCCATCTGGATGAGGAAGTAGCCGGCGTCGATGCTGAACAGGCTCGGCAGCAGGTCGCTGTAGGGGACGTCCGCGCTGTGCACCGAGTCGCGGTCGCCGCCGGGGCAGGTGTGCACGCCGATGTTGGCCCGCTCCTCGGGCGAGAAGCGCTCGAGCACCCGGTTGATGAGCTCGATGAAGTGGGGGAGCATGCCGGCCCCGGTCCACGGGTTGCGCGGGTCGGCGCGCGTGGCCAGGCGACCTTCGGTGAAGTCGATCGAGACCCGCACGGCGCCGGTCTCGAAGGCCCGCCTGATGTCCTTCTCGGACTCGTCGACCAGGTCCTGTTCGAACGCGTCCCTCGGGTAGTCGGGAACGCTCTCGTCGAGCGGGTACAGGAGGGCGAGCATGGACGGGGCGATGACCGCCTGCTTCATCGGCCGGGTGGCGTACCCGATGGACTTCGCGAGGGTGTCCGCGGCGTACGTCTGGTAGCGGAACGGGCCGCCCGTCAGGCGTGGGAGCTGGCGGTTGTGGCCGTCGGCGAAGATGGCGAAGTACTGTCCGCCGCCGCCGAGGTTCGGCGCGAGGCCGGTGCCGGCCAGCGTGTCGGTGATCGCGTAGGTCGCGAAGCTCGACCAGCGCTGCTCGCCGTCCGAGACGATGGGCGCGCCCGCAGCCTCGCTGCGGCTGATCGAGTCCTGCACGGCCGCGTCCTGCTCGGCCTCGAGGGCGCTCTTCGTGATGGTGCCGGCGTCGTAGTCCGCGTAGGCGGCCTGCAGCCGCGACGGGCGGGGCAGCGAGCCGACCGGCTCGGTCGGAATCCCCGTGGAGGACCTCGGGTCGTACGCCATCGTGTGGAAGCTCCTTCCGGTTCGAGGCGGTGCGATCGAGCGCGGTCCAGGGTCGCGAGACCGACCGTTCTCCCTCGCGTGGCGCACGCTACAAAGTCGCCTCCCTCGGGTCAACCGCCGGACCCGGCCGGCCCGCATGAGAGGATCCCGTTCGATGAGCGCCCTGCACAGCGACCCGGCGAACGCCAGGGATCGGATCCTCGAGGCGGCCTACGAGCTGTTCTCGCGCCGCGGGCTGCGGGCCGTCGGCGTCGACGAGATCATCACCCGCTCCGGCGTGGCCCGGGCGACGCTGTACCGGCACTTCGCCTCGAAGGACGCGCTCGCGCTGGCGTTCCTCGACCTGCGCGAGCAGCGCTGGACGCGGGCCTGGCTGCAGCACGAGGTCGACGGCCGCGCAGCCGCGCCGGCCGACCGGTTGCTGGCGATCTTCGACGTGTTCGACGAGTGGTTCCGGCGCGGCGATTTCGAGGGGTGCTCGTTCGTCAACGTGCTGCTCGAGATCGGCGACCCGGCGCACGAGCTGCACCGGGCGAGCGCCGACCAGCTCGCCCGCATCCGGGGCTTCGTCGAGGGGCTCGCCGCCGACGCCGGGGTCGCCGACGCGGCCGGCCTGGCCCACCAGTGGCACATCCTGATGAAGGGGTCGATCGTCGCCGCCGCCGAGGGCGACCGCGAGGCGGCGCGACGTGCGAAGGAGGTCGCGACGCTCGTCCTGCGGGCCGCGACCCGGAGCGACATTCCCACCGATCATGGGGGCCTGACAGGTGAGCGACGCTGATCGTGACGCCGACGTCCGGGCTCGGATCCAGGAGCACTGGGAGGCGTCCGAGCGCGGGGACGTCGAGCTCGAGCACCGGATCTACGCGGCCGACGCGATCCTGGACTACCCGCAGTCCGGCGAGCGCTTCCGGGGCCGGTCGCGGATCCAGGCGCAGCGCGGCGGGCATCCGGCCGAGCGGCACTTCGCCGTCCGCCGGATCCAGGGGGCCGGCGGGCTCTGGGTGAGCGAGTGCGTGATCACCTACGACGGCGCGCCGACCTACTCGCTCAGCGTCATGGAGGTCGCCGACGGCCTCGTGACGCACGAGACCCAGTACTTCGCCGACCCCTTCGACCCGTCTCCCGCGCGCGCCGCGCTGGCCGAGCCGATTCCGGCGGCCTGAAGGGCCGTAGCGTCCCTACCCGGCGTCGGCTCTGCTGCCGAACGCCGACACCGCTGCGGTGAGCGTGGGGAAGAAGTGCGCCTCCTCGATGGTCTGCGTCAGGTCGTAGCGGTCGATCTTCCGCCGCACCGGATCCTTCATCTCGGCGAAGACCAGCGAGATTCCCTGGGCGTTGAGCGCATCGTCGACGTCCTTCAGCATGTCGGCTGCGGTCGTGTCGACGTCGGTGATCGGCTCCGCCGCGACGATGATCCAGCTCGGCGGCGGCGTGGCCGATGCGATGCGTCGGATCTGATCGCGGAACGTGCGGCTGTTGGCGAAGAACAGCGGGCCGTCGAAGCGGAAGATCACGAGCCCGGGGAGCTGCTGGGCGTCGGGGTGGCCGAGCACGTCGTGGTAGCCGGGCAGGCCCGGGACCCGTCCGAGCTCGGCGTGGTACGGCCACCACGCCCGGCGGAAGACGTTGGCGATGGACAGCAGCACGGCGACGACGATGCCGGGGAGCACGCCGAGCAGGGCGACGCCGGCGAACGCGCCGATCGAGATCACCAGCTCGGGGCGGCTCTGGTGCCACAGCCGGAGCGTGGCGGGGATGTCCGCGAGCGAGAGCGACGCGGCGATGACGACGGCCGCGAGCGTCGGTTGCGGCAGGTCGCGGAGCAGGCCTGGCACGAGCACCAGCATCAGCGTGATCGCGACCGCGCCGACCAGCCCCGTCACCTGGGTCCGGGCGCCAGCCTGTTCTGCCACCGCGGTGCGCGAGCCGCTGGTGCTGACCGGAAAGCCCTGGAACAGGCCGGCAGCGATGTTGGCCGTGCCGATGCCGATCATCTCCCCGCTGGCGTTCAGCTCGTCGCCGCTGCGCTCGGCGAACGCGGAGGCGGTCGCGATGGTGTCGGCGAGCGAGACGAGGGCGATGCCGGCCGCGCCGCCCACCAGCACCCAGACGTCGGACCCTGCACGCTGGGCAGCGTCAGAGGCGGGAAGCCCTGTGGCAGCGTGCCGACCAGGTCCACCCCGTGCTGGGCCAGGGAGAACACGTTGGTCGCGACGATCGCCACCACGACCGCGGCCAGGACGGCGGGAACCTTCGGGAGCACCCGCCCGAGACCCGCGATGACCGCCAGGCTCACCAGGCCGATCGCCAGGGCGGCCGTGACCGTCTCGCCGTCCGCGACGCCGCTCACGAACGCGCGCGCCTCGGCGATGAAGCCGTTGGCGTCGGTCGAGAACCCGAAGAGCTTCGGCAGCTGGCCGACCAGGATGGTGACCGCCAGGCCGTTCATGTAGCCGATCATGGTCGGCTTGGAGAGCAGGTCCGCGATGAAGCCGAGCCGGGCGATGCCTCCCACGAGCATGAACGCCCCGACCAGCAGCGCGAGCATCGACGCCAGTCGCGATGGCGCGCGCCGGATCCCCGTTCGCTCCCGCGAGCGGCAGGATCGTGGCGGCGATCATCGGGCCGAGCGAGGAGTCCGGGCCGAGCACCAGGATCTTCGACGGCCCCAGCGCGGCGTATCCGACCAGGCACAGGACGGACGTGTAGAGGCCCGTGATCGCGGGCAGGCCAGCCAGCTCTGCGTAGGCCATGCCCTGCGGCACCAGCAGGGCCGTCAGCACGAGGCCGGCGACGATGTCGCGCGGCAGCCACGCCGGCCTGTAGGTGGCGAGCATCTGCAGGCCCGGCAGCGAGCCTCTGGCCACAGGGTGGTTTGCGTCCACCGCGCGAGTCTGAGGCGCGGGCGGAGCCGGTGCTTCGCGCGCATCGGGTGATCGTCCTCGCGCCTCTCGACGAGCCCGCGCACCCGAACGGGCACGGGAGCGGGCGTCGACGCCACCATGCGCACGCGCGAGAACGTACGAACGAATGTTAGATTGTTCGCATGTCCGACGACCGCTGCGACCTCCTCTGCCTCGACCTTCCGCGCGCCGAGGCCCTGCGTGCCCGCCTCGTCGACGAGCAGCGAGCGAGCGAGCTCGCGGCGCGTGCCGCGGCGCTCGGTGACCCGACCCGTCTCACCCTGGCAAGCGTTCTCGCCGACGGCGGCGAGCTCTGCGTCTGCGATCTCGGCTGGATCACGGGGCGGGCCGACAACCTGGTCTCCCACCACGTGCGGGTGCTGCGCCGGGCCGGCCTCGCGAGCAGCCGCCGCGACGGCAAGATGGTGCTGTACTCGCTCACCGACGCCGGGCGGGCGCTGCTCGAGCGGCTCGGCTCCCTGGAGGCCACCGCACGCGCAGGCCGTGCGATGAAGCAGCTGGCGGTGCTCGACCAGGCGGCGGCCGCACCGGCCGAGCCGGCCGCCCGGCCTGACGCCCGCTTCCGGGTCGAGGGCATGGACTGCGCGGCCTGCGCGCGCACCGTCGAGAAGGCGGTCGCCGCGCTGGACGGGGTGCGCGAGGCCCGGGTGTCGTTCGGCGCCGGATCGCTCGACCTGTGGGGCGAGCCCGGCTCCGGAGGCCGTCGAGCGGGCCGTCTCGCGGGCCGGGCTACCGGGCGCTGCGCCGCGAGACGCGCCGGCCGCCGCAGCGGGCGTCGTTCTGGAGGAGCGATCCCCGGGCGCTGTCTGCGCTGGCCGGGATCGCGCTCCTGGCGGTCGCCGTCGTCGCCGACCTGGGCGGCGCGCCGCGGGCGGTTGCCGAGCCGCTGTACCTGGCGTCGATGGCCGCCGCGGGCTGGCCGATCGCGCGGGCTGCGCTGAGCGGCCTGCGGCGGCGGAGCCTGGACATGAACGTGCTGATGACGCTGGCGGCGGTCGGCGCGGTCGGCATCGGCGCGTACGCCGAGGGTGCCTGGGTGCTCGTGCTGTTCGCGCTCGGGACGACGCTCGAGACGTTCGCGCTCGACCGCACCCGCCGCTCGGTCGAGGCCCTGGCCGAGCTCGCCCCGGCCGAGGCGATCCTGCTGGAGGACGGTCGCGAGCGGCCGGTTCCGGTCGAGGACGTCGCCATCGGTGCCCGCATCCTGGTGCGACCGGGCGAGCGCGTCCCGCTCGACGGGGTGGTCGAGTCCGGCGAGTCGAGCGTCGACGAGTCGCCGATCACCGGCGAGTCGATCCCGGTCGAGCGCGGCGCCGGCGACCCGCTCTACGCCGGCACCCGAAACCAGCTCGGCGCCCTGGTCGTGAAGACCACCCGGAGCGCCGAGGAGTCGACCATCGCCCGGATCGTCGAGCTGGTCGAGCAGGCCCAGGCCAGCCGGGCGCCGTCCGAGCGCTTCGTCGACCGCTTCGCCCGCATCTACACGCCGCTGGTGTTCGCGAGCGCGCTGCTGACGGCGATCGTGCCGCCGTTGCTCGGCGCCGACTGGTCGACCTGGGTCTACCGCGCGCTCGCGCTGCTGATCGTCGCCTGCCCGTGCTCGCTGGTCATCTCGATCCCGGTCGCGGTGGTCTCGGCGATCGGCGCCGCGGCCCGCAGCGGCGTCCTGCTCAAGGGCGGGCAGGCGCTCGAGGACCTGGCCCGGATCGAGACGGTGGCCTTCGACAAGACCGGGACGCTGACCTCGGGCACGCCCCGGCTGGTGGCGATCGAGTTGCTGGACGGCGTCGGCGAGGAGGAGGCGTTACGGCTCGCGGCGTCGCTGGAGCGCCACTCCGAGCACCCGCTGGCAGCCGCAGTCGTCCGGGCCGCGCTGGAGCGTGGGCTGGCGCTCGACGAGCCCGAACGGGTCGTGGCGCTGCCCGGCCGGGGTGTCGATGCCCAGCTTCAGGGAAGGCTCGTGTGGGCCGGCGGCCCGCGCCTCGCGGGCGAGCGGCTCGCGGGCGGGCTGCCGGGTGTGGTCGCCGCGCTCGAGGAGCAGGGCCAGACCGTGATCCTGCTCGGCGAGGAGGGCCGGGCGCTGGCCGCGTTCGGTCTGCGCGACGAGCCCCGCGAAGGCGCCGCCGAGGCCGTCGCCGCGCTTCGTCGGCTCGGCCTGGCGAGCGTCATGCTGACCGGTGACAACGAGGCCGTCGCCCGCTCCGTGGCCGGCGCGGTCGGAATCGCCGAGCACCACGCGAGCCTGCTCCCGGCGGACAAGCTGCAGCTCGTCCAGGAGCTGCAGCAGCGCGGCCGGGTGGCGATGGTCGGCGACGGGATCAACGACGCGCCGGCGCTGGCAGCGGCGCAGGTCGGTGTGGCGATGGGCGCTGCCGGCAGCGCCGCCGCGCTCGACACCGCCGACGTCGCCCTGCTGAGCGACGAGCTCGGCCGGCTGCCGTCGACGATCGCGATCGCGCGCTCCGCGCTGGCGGTGATGCGCCAGAACGTCGCCGCGTCCCTGATCGTCAAGGGCGTCTTCGTGGTCCTCATCCCGTTCGGACTGATCACGCTGTGGATGGCCGTCGCGGCCGACATGGGCATGAGCCTGCTGGTGACGCTGAACGCGTTGCGCCTGCTGCGGCGATGATCCGACCAGCGCATTCCGCCCAGCATTCTCAGCCGGCGGGTCCAGGCGACACGGCCGCGGTCACCTGATCGATCGCGTCCTGCTCGGCAGCAGAGGCGGTCTCGCGAGCCTGCGGATAGGACCGTGCGACGTTCTCGGCGACGAGGCGGACGAAGCGGGCGAACGCCTCGACGTCCTCGGGCTGCGCCTTGCGCGCGAGCAGCTGGGTCGCGGCGCGGAGCTGGTCGAGGCCGTGGGCGCGCAGCTCGGCTGTCGAGCGGAACGACGTGATGTCGAGCGATGGCCGGCTGGCGCAGATGTCGTCGACGAGCGTGCTGGCGCTGCTGTGCTCGCGGACGTCGGCGAAGGCGTCGGCGATCGAGATGAGCTCCCAGATGGACCCGCCTCGTTCCGCGAGCGCGACGATGACGCCTGCGTACGTCGGAGCCTCGAGAGGAGCTGCCACTCCTCGGGGGTGAAGTCTCGCTTGCTGGCCATCTCGGGTCACGGTCGGTCGGCGCAGGATCGTCACGCGCGGCCTCCACGGGCACCAACGAAAAGCCCCGCCGGAGCAGGGCTTCTTGTGTGACGGGAGCGACGGGACTCGAACCCGCGACCTCCGGCGTGACAGGCCGGCGTTCTAACCGACTGAACTACGCCCCCGAACAGCCGCGCTTGCGCGCGGCCTTCACAACTGTACCGGACCGGCGAGGCTCAACGCCGGCGACCGGGCGGCCGATACAGCCTGCGTGAGACGATCGCTCCTCCTGGCTCCGCTCGTGCTCGTCGTGGTCGCCGGCTGCGGCGGCGCTGCCTCCGCGCCGCGGGCGACGGTCGCCACGACGCCGGGCCCGCCCCGGTCGCGACCCTGGTGCAGCCGGCCGCCGCATCCCCGCAGCCGGCGACGCCGAAGCCGCACGTCGCCGCCGCGAGGCCCAAGCCGGCGAAGCCGACGCCGCGCCCGGTGACGCTGCCCGTCTCCTCGCCGTGGGCGCTGCCGCCGATGCTGAACCTGCACGCCCGCCGCGCCTTCGGGCCGGCGGCGGTCCTGCGCCGGCGCGTCCTGCGCTCGACCCGCATCGCGCTGAGCCCGAAGGCCCGCCGCGCCGTCCTCGACGGGAACGTGTCGCGTGGCGCGCTGGCCCTGCTCCTGCGGGTGCCCGAGACCGGCGGCCCGCTGCTCGTGTTCGAGGCCTCCGGCGCCGACGTGCGCGCCCAGGAGACCACGCTCTGGATGACCCGGCGCGCCGTCCGGGCCCTGTCCGCCCTCCCGCCCGCCCAGCGCCCGGCGCGGCTCCTGCTCGAGCCCGTCGCGAGCGACACCGAGGACCTGGCCGGCCCGCCGAAGCCGAAGCCCGGCGACCTGCGCACGCTCGCCGGCCTGTACCGCGCCGCGGGCTACCAGTACGGGATCGACTGGCGCATCCTGGCGGCCATCAACAAGGTCGAGACCGGCTTCGGCACCAACCTCAACGTGTCGAGCGCCGGCGCGGTCGGCTGGATGCAGTTCATGCCGTCCACCTGGCGCCGCTGGGGCACCGACGGCTCAGGCGACGGCGTGGCCGACCCGTGGAACCCGGCGGACGCGGTCTACAGCGCGGCCCGCTACCTGCAGGCCGCGGGTGCCGAGCGGGACGTCCGGCGCGCCGTGTTCGCCTACAACCACGCCGACTGGTACGTGAACGACGTCCTGAAGATCGCCGCGTCGATCCCGGACGACTACGGCCAGCGCTAGGGCCAGCTCGGGTCGCCGCCGGACCAGCTCGCGAAGCCGTGGGCGAAGGCCGCGAGCAGCGCGTCGCGGCGCTCGTCCTTCGGCCGGCGCCGGAGCGCCTCGAGCCACTGCTGGCGCTCGCGGCCGAGCTCTCGCAGCGACGGGTCGCCGAGCTCGTCGCCGCGCGCCCGTCCCGCTCGGGCCCGGGCCGCGATCCCGTTCAGCACCGCGTCGGTCGTCGCGTCGTGGTGGCTCCGCTCGAGCTGTCCGAGGTCGGCCAGGCACTGCGGGCACGGCCGCCGGCCCGGGCGCGCCACCAGCGGCCCTTCGCAGTGGCCGCAGACCGGGCAGCCGTAGCTCGCGAGGACGAGCTCCGCCGGCGCGCCCGTCTCGCCGCTCTCGAGCTCGACCTCGACCGGCGCGGACGTGCTCTCGGCCCGCACCGAGCGGATCCGCTCGATGGCCTCGGTCCCCGACCGCAGCACCAGGTCGCCCGGCCGCAGGCCCGAGCGGCGCTCGCCGCGCAGCTCGTCGGCCGTCGGCACCCGACGCGGCGCGCGCGGCTCGGCGTCGACCTCGTCCTCGGTCTCGTCGTCGTCCTCGCCGTACAGGCTCACGACCCGCGGGCCGGGCTTCGGCCACGGCTGGCCCGTCGCCGCCCAGCGCTCGAGCACGTCCCGGGCGTCGTTGAACGCCGCGGTCAGCCGGTGCGCCGCCTCGGGATGGTCGCTGCGGCGGTCCGGGTGCGCCCGGGCCACGCGGCGCTTCCAGGCGTCGCGGATCTCCTCGACGTCCTGGGGATCGTGCAGGTCGAGGAGCCAGAGCGCGCGGGCGACGGTGCGCGGCGAGGTGCGGAGCGTGCGGGGCACGGGCACCAATCTAGCTCGTGCCGGCATACGCTCTCGCCCGATGGACGAGCCGCCCCAGAAGCGCCGCGTCTCCCGCAAGGGCGTGCTCGGCCTGTGCGACCGGCTGGCCGGGGTCGAGGGGCGGGCCACCTACCACGACGGGCAGGTGCTGCTCGAGGCCGAGGGCGGCGAGACCGTGGCGATCCTGCCGCCGTTCCCGCTCGAGCACGAGGCGAGCTACGACGTCGTCGAGACCCGGCCGCTCGTCGAGGCGCTCGAGCGGCCGCGGGTGGTCGGCCTGCTCGGCGTCCGGCTCGGGGGCTACGGCGCGGCCGTGTACCGCGACGAGCACCTGGTCGCGGGGCGCGGCGGCTCGCGCTTCGTCAAGAACCGCAACAAGAAGGGCGGCTCGTCGTCGAACCGCTTCCGCCGCCGGCGCGAGGAGCAGGCCCGCGACCTGCACGTGCGGGCCGCCGCCCTGGCCGAGGAGGTGCTGCTGCCGGCGGCCGACATGCTCGACCACCTGTTCCTGGCCGGCGACCGCTTCGCCCTCGAGGCCACGCTCGAGCGGGCCACCCGCGCGCTGCAGGAGCTCGCCGCCCGCGCCCTGCCGGCGACCTTCGACGTCGGCGACCTGCGCACGAGCCACCTCGCGGGTCTGGCCCGCGAGGTCTGGTCGTCCGACGTCATCCAGACGCGCGAGCGATGACCTCGGCCGAGGCGGCGGGCGCCCTCGTCGAGGTCGGCGTCGGCGACCGCGAACGACAGCCGGGCGTAGCCGGCGCCGGTCGGCCCGAACCCCGCGCCGGGCGCGATCGCGACCCGGGCCTCGTCGAGCACCTGCTCGGCGGTGAGCCCTTCGGGGAGCCGCAGCCAGGCGTAGAACGTGCCCTCGGGCGGGGCGATGTCGGCGCCGGCCTCGCGCAGCGTGGCCACGAGCCGGTCGCGGCGGGCCTCGTACACCGCGCGGCGGGCCGCGACGTCGTCCTGCGGACCGCGCAGCGCCGCCTCGGTCGCCGCCTGGACGGCGTAGAAGACGCCGGCGAAGAGGTGGTCGCACAGCTCCTTCACCCGCTCGACCAGCTCGGCGTTGCCGACGCAGAAGCCGACACGCCAGCCGGCCATCCCGTAGATCTTCGACGTCGACCACAGCTCGACCGCGACGTCGCGGGCGCCCTCGGCCTCGAGCACGCTGCGGGCCCGGCGGCCGTCGAAGGCCAGGAAGCCGTAGGCCAGGTCGTGCAGGAGCCACGAGCCGGTCTCGTGGGCGAAGGCCACGGCGCGCTCGAACGTGCCCGTCGCGCTCGCAGGCGGCGACCGGGTTCGACGGGTAGTTCAGGAGCGTCAGGGCCAGCCGCTCGCGCGCGGCCGCCGGGAACGCGTCGAAGTCCGGCTGCCAGCCGGCCGTCGGGTCGAGCCGCAGCGGCTCGGCCCTGGCGCTGGCCAGGGCCACGCCCGACGGGTAGTCCGGGTAGCCGGGGTCCGGCAGGGCGATGACCGTGCCGCGCTCGGCGGCCGCCAGGGCGACCAGGCTGATCCCGGTCTTCGTCCCCGGGATGACCGCGACCTCGCGCTCGGGGTCGAGCTCGACGCCGTGGTCGAGCCGGTAGCGCTCGGCGATCGCCGCCCGCAGCGACGGCGTGCCGCGGAACGGCGGGTAGCCGTGCACGATCGCGCGTGCGCTCGGCGGCGGTCCGCTGCAGGGCCTCGATCACGTGCGGCGGAGGCGGCAGGTCGGGGTTGCCGCGGCCGAGGTCGATCAGCCGCGCTCCGTCGCGCTCCCGGGCGGCTGCGACGCGGCCGAGGATGCGCACGAAGTACTGCTCCGGCAGCCGCTGCAGGCGCTCGGGCGGGGTACGCGCCCCGGCCGACGCGGAGGGACGTTGACGCATCGGCCGGGACGCTACCAGCGGGCCGCGCAGGCCCTGGTCGGTATCAGGGCCACCGGGATGCGCTGCGCCGCCGTACCCGTGAAGACCCCGTCCGGCGCGCCTATTCCCGGCGGCCTCGGCGACCGCCGTCCAGAACCGCGCCGGCACGTCGAGCGGGCCCGTCATCTCGCGCCGGGTGAGCAGCACGAGCACCGTGTCGCGCACGGGGTCGACCCAGGCGGTCGTGCCCGAGCCGCCGTTCCAGCCCCAGCGGCCGGGCGCCATCCACGGCTCGGCGGCCTCGACGTCGACGGCCGCGCCGAGCGTCCAGGAGGCCCCGGGCCCGACGATCGGCAGCGCCTGCTCGCGCTGGGCCGCCGTCAGCGCCGGCGTGGTGAGCTCGGGCGGCGCGCCACCGTCGGCCATCGCGCCGAAGAAGCGCAGGACGTCGCCTGCCGTGGAGACGAGGCCCGCGTTCAGGCGCGGAAACGCTCGCCCGGGCTCGAACCCGGTGGACGCCATCCCGAGCGGCTCCGAGACGCGCTCCGCGAACAGCTCCGGCAGCGGGCGGCCCGTGGCCCGCTCGAGCAGCACCCCGAGGATCGTCAGCCCCGTGTCGTACAGCCAGCCCTCGCCCGGCTGGAACGCCAGCGGCAGGCCGCAGAGCGCGGCCACGAAGCCGTCTGCCGTCATCTCCGCCGACGGCCCCGGCGGGCTCACGCCGCGCTCCCGCATCGCCGCCTGCAGCGGCGTGGGCTCGAAGACGGCGCCCCAGCCGGAGGTGAAGTCGAGCAGCATCCGCACCGTCACCGGCCGCCGTGCCGGCACGGTCTCGTCGAGCGCGGCGCCCGGCGCGACCAGCACCTGCGGCTCTGCGGCCTCGGGCAGCCAGCGCTCGATCGGGTCGTCCAGCGACAGGACGCCGTCCTGCGCGAGGCCGAGGGTCAGCGCGGCGCCCATCGGCTTGGTCACCGAGGCGAGCCGGAAGCGCGCGTCCTCGCGCGACGTGTCGCCGCCCGTCTGCAGCTCGACCCGTCCGCCGATGCGGACGGCGCCGGCGTAGCCCGGGATCCGGCCCGAGGCCACGTCGGCGTCGGGCACCTGCCAGACGGACGGGAACAGGGTCACAGGAGCGCCGTCGCCTTCCGCGCCGCCTTCAGCCCGGACTCGATGGCGCCGTCGATGAACCCGGCCCAGCCGTCGGCCAGGTCGGAGCCGGCCAGCACGATCCGGCCCTCCGGGCGCTGCATGTGGGCGTGGTGGTCGGTGTACCAGCCCGGCCGGTGGATCGCCCAGGTGCCGCGGGAGCGCTCGTCGGCGAGCCAGTCGTGGGCCGTCGCGCCCAGCACCTCGAGGCCCGGGAGGAGCTCGTCGACGCCGCGCTGCACCGCCGCGAGGTCGGACGCGTCGCAGGCCGCGGCATCGCGGCCGAAGCCGATCAGGAGCTGGGTGCCGTCGTCGTAGCAGCCGCTCGCTGCTGAGGTAGCCGAACGGGTGCGCCGCCTTCACGCCGTTGACGGCGACCGGCTCCCCGCGGGCGTGGATCATCAGCTTGACCCCGCGCGAGGCCTGGCCGAGGGCGATGGCCGCGCTGCTTCTCCTCCGACAGCGCCGGGGTGAACTCGAGCGCGCCGAGCACGTTCAGCGGCACCGCCACGATGGCCACCGCGGCCGGCAGCTCGCGCCCGTCGGCGGTGTCGACCACCACGGCGCCGGCCGACTGGCGGACGCCGGCCACGGGCGTCTCGAGCAGCGTCTCGACGGGCGCCGCGCCGTGCGATCGAGTGCAGCAGCGCGCCCGTCCCGGCCGGCAGCGAGACGTGGCCGCCGGTCTCCTGGGTCAGCGCCAGGCTGCCGCCCGAGAGGGCGTGCCAGCGCAGCACCGAGACGGCCCCGGCGTCGTCGACGAAGCCGCTCGCGAGCGCCTCGAGCTCGCCCGTCAGGACGTCCACCTCGTCGGGCTCGAGGTCGAGCTGGGCGAGCCGCTCGGCGATGGTCAGGCGGTCGAGCTCGGCGAGCCGCGTCGCGGGCCAGCAGCGGCTGGTGGGGGATCGGCAGGAGGTCGCGCCAGCCGGCCACGAAGGCGTCCCAGCCGCGCTGCACGAGCGCGTCGCGCTCGTCGAGCGTGCCGCTCCGCCGTCCGCTCCCGTCGTGCCAGTAGGCCCGCTCCGGCTCGAGACCCAGCTCGACGCGTCAGGCCGGCGCGGGTGATCTCGGCGAAGGTGTGCGGCTGGTGCCAGTGCACCCACTGGCCGCCGTACTCGACGTGCCGCCCGTTCCAGTCGGCCGACCAGGTGCGCCCGCCGAGCCGGTCGCGGGCCTCGACCAGCAGCACCGAGCGTCCGCCCTGGGCGAGCTCCCGCGCCGCGGTGACGCCGCAGAAGCCTCCGCCGATGACGACGACGTCATGCACGGCCCTCGGCTGCCGTCGCCAGGGCGCAGGCCTCCTCGGGGTCGTCGCACAGCTGCAGGATGTCCAGGTCCAGCTCGCCGATCATGCCCTGGGGCAGGAGCGTGTCGCGGGCCCACTCGACCAGGCCGCGCCAGTAGTCCGAGCCGAACAGCACGACCGGGAAGTGGCGCACCTTGCCGGTCTGGATGAGGGTCACCGCCTCGAACAGCTCGTCGAGGGTGCCGAAGCCGCCCGGGAAGACGACGAACGCCTCGGCGTACTTGACGAACATCATCTTGCGGGCGAAGAAGTAGCGGAAGTCGATCCGCAGGTTGGCGTACGGGTTGGCCTTCTGCTCGAACGGCAGCTCGATGTTCAGGCCGATCGACAGGCCGCCCGCCTCGGCCGCGCCGCGGTTCGCCGCCTCCATGATCCCGGGGCCGCCGCCGGTGATGACGCCGTAGCCGCGCTCGGCCAGGCCGTGGCCGACGGCCACCGCGGCGTCGTAGTAGCGGTTGTCCGGCGACATCCGGGCCGAGCCGAACACCGCCACCGCCTGGCCGACCCGGGCCAGGGCGTCGAAGCCGTCGACGAACTCGCCGAGGATCCGCAGCGCCCTCCACGGGTCCTGGTGGACGAAGTCCGGGTCGCGCGGCGGGGCGAGCAGGCCCTCGTCGGCCTGGCGAACGTGGTTCAGCGCCCGGCCGGTGGCCGTGACCCGGCCCGCGCCGCTCGTGCTGGCCGTCGGGGTGCCGCTCGCTCACCGGATCGGTGTCCGCCAGGGCCGTCGCGTCGAGGTTGCCGCCCGAGAGCACGATGCCGATCCGCTCGCCCGGGGATCGCGCCGGCGAGGACGGCGGCCACCGGCAGCGCCGAGGTCGGCTCGATCAGCACCTTCGTCCGCGACCAGACGAGGGCCAGCGCCTCGCGCAGGGCGTCCTCGGAGACCAGGGCGATGCCCGAGCAGCGCTCCTGCAGCACCGACCAGGTGCGCTCGCCGATCTGGATCGTGCGGACGCCGTCGGCGATCGTCCTCGGGGCGGCGTCGAGCCTGACCCGGTGCCCCTCGGCGAGCGAGCGGTGGGCGTCCGGCCCGGCCTCGGGCTCGGCGCCCCAGACCTGGGTGCGCGGCGAGAGCCTGCGCGCAGGCCAGGGCGGCGCCGGAGAGCAGCCCGCCGCCGCCGATCGGGGTGACCACCGCATCGAGCGGCGGCGCGTCCTCGAGCAGCTCGAGCGTCGCCGTCCCCTGGCCGGAGATGACGTTCCAGTCGTCGAACGGGTGGACCAGCGGCCAGCCGCGCTCCCCGGCGATCCCCCGGGCCAGGTCCTCGCGGTTCATCGGGGTCACGCCGTCGGAGTGGATCTCGGCGCCGTAGCCCCTGGTGGCCGCGAGCTTGGCCGGGCTCGAGTCCGCCGGCATCACGATCAGCGCCCGCAGGCCGGCGTCGCGGGCCGCCCGGGCCACGGCCTGGGCGTGGTTGCCGCTCGACACCGCGACGACGCCCTCGGTGCCCTCGGGCAGCGCCCGCACCGCGTTGGTCGCGCCGCGCAGCTTGAACGAGCCCGTCCGCTGCAGCGACTCGCACTTCAGGTACAGCTCGCGCCCGCTGGCGGCGTCGAGGCCGGGCGAGCGCAGCACCGGGGTGCGCCAGACGCGGCCGGCGATCCGGACCCGCGCGGCGTCGAGGTCAGGGCTGCTGCTCACGGCCCAGCAGGTGTCGCTCGAGGAACGCCGCCACGCGCGGGTAGAGGTCGAGCCGGTTGGCCAGGCGGTGGATGCCGTGGCCCTCGTCCTCGTAGCGCAGGTACTCGACCGGGTGGTCCCGGGCCTGCAGGGCGGCGACGACCTGCTCGGCCTCGGTGATCGGCACGCGAGGGTCGTTGGCCCCGTGCACCACCATCAGCGGCGCCCGGATGGCGTCCACCTTGCGGATCGGGGAGATCCGCTCGAGCAGCTCGCGGTCGTGCTCCAGCGAGCCGTACTCGGCCTCGCGCAGCGCGCGCCGGTAGGAGCCCGTGCGCTCGAGGAAGGTCACGAAGTTGACGATGCCGACGGTGTTCACGGCCACCGACCAGAGCTCGGGCTCCTCGGTGATCGCGGCCATCGTCATGTAGCCGCCGTAGGAGCCGCCCATCACGCCACCGGCACGGCCAGGTGGCGGGCCAGGGCGCACAGGTCCTTGACCGAGTCGAGCCGCTTCTCGACGTCGTCGAGGTGGTGGTAGGTCTTGCCGTAGCCGGTCGAGCCGCGGACGTTCGGGGCGCACACGGTGAGGCCGCGCCCGACGAGGTAGTTCAGCACCGGCGAGAAGCCGCGGGACACGAGCTGCGGCCGGAACTGGGACTCGGGGCCGCCGTGCACGTACAGCAGGGTCGGCCGGCCGGCCTCGCCGTACAGGAAGTACGGCACCTCGAGGCCGTCGAAGCTCTCGAACGACAGGAGCTGCGGCCGGACCAGGGAGGAGCGCGGGATCCCGGCGGTGGTCGAGCGGGTGGCCCGCTGCGGGCCGGGCGACGATCCAGGCGTCGACCGTGTCGTCCGGCGGCGCCGCGGTCACCGCGATCCGGCCGTCGGGCAGGAAGCGGGCGCCCTCGAGCGCCGCCACCGGCAGGCCCTCGACCCGCTCGCCGTCGACGTACAGCTCGGCAGTAGCCGCCGCGGTTGACCGTCCAGGCGCGCCGCGTCCGCTCGCCGATCGGTGAGCACCTGCTCGACGTCGGCGTCGTCGGGCGACAGCAGCTCGACCTGCCCGTCGCGCAGCAGGGCCAGGCGGTCGAACTCCGAGCCGAGGTCGCAGGAGCAGAGCACGCTGCCGTCGGCGAGCAGGGTGGCGCTGCTGAAGGCGATCTCCCCGTCCCGCTGCTCCGGCGTCAGGCGCTGCAGCGTGCCGTCGCCGTCGGGGTCGAGCAGGAACAGGTGGTGGTCGAACGGCGAGGCCAGCTGGGCCACGAGGATGCCGGCGTCGGACCAGTCGACGACCGCGCAGTAGCCGCCCGGCTGGGCCAGCTCGCGGCGGCCCTGGCCGTCGAGTCCGACCAGTGCGACGTCGAAGTCGGTGCCGTTGCGGCCCGTGTGGGCGAAGGCGAAGCGCGCGCCGTCGGGCGAGAAGGCGCCCGGGTCGTGGATCGCCTCGGCGTCGTCGGTCAGGGCCAGCTCCTGGCCTTCCGAGTCGACGCGGATGAGCTGGTGGCGCTCGTTGCCGCCGACGTCGCGGGCGATCACCCAGTGCTGCTCGGTCGGCGAGGGCAGCGCCGCGGTGACGCGCTCGGAGGCGAACGTGAGCTGGTCGTGCAGGCCGTCGGCGGCGACCTGCCAGAGCTGGAAGATGCCGGTCACGTCGCTCAGGTAGCCGAGCTCGCCGCCCGGGAGGGCGCCCTCGGCGTAGGCCGAGCGGATCTGCAGGTAGCGCTCGAGGGGTGGGGTCACGCGCGCACCGTAATCGAGTCGAAAGGACAGCGGCGCGGCGCCCGCGAAAGAGGCGATCCGTAGGATGCGCGACGTGACCCGCACCACCTTCGACCCGCACGAGGGCCGGTACGCCAGGCGGATCGCCGGGATGCGCTCGTCCGCCATGCGCGACCTGATGGCGGTGATCGAGCGGCCCGGGATGATCTCGCTGGCCGGCGGGCTGCCGTACACCGCCGCCTTCCCGCCCGAGCTGCTGGTCGAGCTGACCGAGGACGTCGCCCGCGAGGGCTGCGCCGAGGCCCTGCAGTACGGGCCGACCGAGGGCCTACGGGCGCTGCGCGAGCTGCTCGCCGCGCGCCTTCGGGCCGAGGGCTCGCCGGTCGAGGCGTCGGGCATCATGGTGACGACCGGCGGCCAGCAGGCGCTCGACCTGATCGCCCGGGTGTTCCTCGACCCCGGCGACGCGGTGGTCTGCGAGGGCCCGACGTACCCGGGGATGGTGCCGGTGCTGATGGCCGCCCAGGCCGACGTCCGCCACGTGTCCCTCGACGAGGACGGGCTGCGGGTCGACGAGCTCGACGCGACGCTCGCCGCCCTGGCCCGCGAGGGCCGGCCGGCCAAGCTGGTCTACGTCATCCCGACGTTCCAGAACCCGACGGGGCGGACGCTCTCGCTCGAGCGCCGGATCGCGCTCCTCGAGATCTGCGCCCGGCACGACGTGCTGGTGGTGGAGGACGACCCCTACGGCGCGCTGCGCTTCTCGGGCGAGGCCCTGCCGACGCTGAAGAGCCTCGACGCCGACGGCCGGGTGATCTACCTCGGCACGCTGTCGAAGATCTTCTCGCCGGGCCTTCGGGTCGGCTGGGTCGCCGCCGACCACGCGCTGCTGGCCAAGCTGAACCTGGCCAAGCAGGCCGCCGACCTGTGCTCCTCGACGCTGTCCCAGCGCCTGGCGGTCGCGTTCCTCTCGGACGAGCGCGCCAGCGCGCTCGTCGACGGCCTGCGCGGCGTCTACCGCTCTCGCCGCGACGCCCTGTGCGAGGCGCTCGGGCGGCACCTGCCGCCGGGCTCGTCCTGGGTGACGCCCGAGGGCGGCCTGTTCCTGTGGGCCTCGCTGCCCGAGGCGCTCGACACGAGCGACCTCCTGCCCCGCTGCCTGGCGGCCAACGTGGCCTTCGTGCCCGGCCGGGCCGCGTACCTCGACGGCCAGGGCGCGAGCTCGCTGCGGCTCAACTACTCGGCGGTCGACGAGGACGCCCTGCGCGAGGGCGCCCGCCGGATCGGCGCGGCCTGCGAGGAGCAGCTCGCGCTGGTGCAGGCGCTCGCTCCGTCGGCAGCGCGCCGCCGGCCGTGAAGGTCGCCGTCCTGCGGGGCGGCTGGTCGCTCGAGCGGAGCGTCTCCCTGCGCTCGGGCGGACGGATCGAGGGCGCCCTGCGCTCGCTCGGCCACGAGCCCGTCGGGCTCGACGCCGACCGCGAGCTGGCCCGGGCGCTGGCCGACGGCGGCTTCGACGCCGCGTTCGTCGCGCTGCACGGCGCCGGCGGCGAGGACGGGGTCGTCCAGGAGCTGTGCGACATCCTCGGCGTGCCCTACACCGGCTCGGGGCCGGCGGCGGCCGCGATCGCGTTCCACAAGCCGCTGGCCAAGCGCCTGTGGCGCCGGCTCGGCCTGCCGACGCCGCCGTTCTTCACCGTGACCAGCGACGCGGTCCGCGAGCTCGGGCTGCTCGACGCGCTGCCGGCGATCCTGGACGACCTCGGCCTGCCGCTGGTGGCCAAGCCGGCCCGCGGCGGCAGCGCGCTCGGGATCCGCCTGGCCCGCACCGCCGACGAGGTGCCGGCCGCGCTGCTCGGGGCGTTCGCCCACGATCGCGAGGCGCTGCTCGAGCGGCTCGTCGACGGGCGCGACCTCGCGGTCTCGGTGGTCGAGCGGGCCGGCGGCGTGCTGGCCCTGCCGGTGGTCGAGGCGAGGCCCCGGGAGCGGGAGTTCTACGACTTCGAGGCCCGCTACACGCCCGGGCAGACGGAGTTCGACGCGCCGGCCGACCTGCCCGAGGACGTCGCAGACGAGGCCCGCCGGCTGGCGGTGCGGGCCTACGAGGCGCTCGGCTGCAGCGGGCCCGGCCCGGGTCGACCTGATGCTGGGGGAGGACGGTCTGACGCTGCTCGAGCTGAACCCGGTCCCGGGCTTCACCGAGACCAGCCTGCTGCCGCTCGCGGCCGACGCCGCCGGGCTGTCGCTCGACGAGGTCGTGGCCGACGCGCTGGCCGCGGCCCGGCTGCACGGCGGTGACCGCTGATGCTGGCCGCCAACCTGGCGCTGCGCTTCGTCCTCGAGCTGGCCGCCCTGGCGGCCCTGGCCTACTGGGGCGCGGTCACGCCCGACAGCACGGTGCTGAAGGTGGTGCTGGCGGTCGGCGCGCCGCTCCTCGCCGCACTCGTCTGGGGCGCCTTCGTCTCGCCGAAGGCGCGCTTCGAGGTCGCCCCGCACTGGCGGATGCTGGCCGAGGTGCTGGTCTTCGGCGCGGCCGCCGCCGGGCTGTACGCCAGCGGCCAGGGCCTCTTCGGCGACGCGCTGCTGGTCCTTGGATCGCGAACCGGGCGATGCTCGCGCTGCGCCCGCCGCGCTAGCGGAAGCTGTCGGCGGTGACCCGGTCGACCTCGACGACGACGTCGGCCGGGATCCCGAGCCGGTGCGCGGCCGCGACGATCGCGTCGGGGGACTCCGCCTCGTACAGGCAGTAGGAGCGGCGCCGGTCGGCGGTGAAGAAGGAGAAGAGCCACTGCACGCCCTCGTTGGCGTTGACCTCCTCGATCTCCCTGACGTCGTCGCCGGACAGGTCGAGCTGGTCGGCGAAGCTCCGCTCGATCATGTAGATCGGCATGGGTCGATCCTACGCCTTCACGCCGGTTCCACCAGCCCGTTGCGGTACGCGTAGGACGCGGCCTCGGTGCGGTTGGCGCAGCCGGTCTTGCGCAGGATGCTGCGCACGTGGCTGGCCGCGGTGTGCTCGCTGATCACGAGCTCGGCGCCGATCTCCCGGTTCGAGCAGCCGCGCGCCACCAGGGCCAGGATCTCGACCTCGCGCGTCGAGAGGCCGTTCGGGAGCGGCGCGCCGGGCCCCGACGGAACGGTCAGGGTCCGCGCCCGGGCCAGCAGCGAGGTCAGCCCGACCCCGAGCGCGAGGCTCTCGGCCTCCCGCAGCAGCGCGCCGGAGCCGACCCGGTCGCCCATGGCCAGGCGCACCCGGGCGTGCTCGTAGGCCGTGTGCGCCATCCAGGTCCGGGCGCCCATGCGGCGGTTGAGCGTCATCGCCGCGGCCAGATGCCGGTCCGCCTCGTCGAGCGTGCCGAGCGTCGTGGCCAGCATGCCGAGGTAGCGGTCGGCGGCGCCGTACGAGGCCACGCCGATCCCGATCATCACGTTCGTGCCGGCCCGCGGCAGGAGCTCGGCGTAGACCGTCTCGGCCGTCGCGCGGTCGCCGACGGCCACCGCGGCGTCGGCCAGGTAGCTGAGCGAGGCGAGCCACGGCGAGGACGCCCGCAGCGCGCCCAGCCCGCCGCTGCGGATGAGCTCGAGCTCGGCCCGGGCCTCCGCGTGCATGCCGAGCTCGGCGAACAGCGCCGCGCGCGCCGGCCGCCAGGCGCCGTCCCCCGACGCGTCCCGGGCGGCCAGGAGCTGGACGACCGGGAGGAGCTCGGCCAGCCGGCCCTGCTCGCGGCGCACGCTGAACATCTGGATGCCGTAGCCGCCGGAGGCGTCCCGGCCCGTCAGCAGGCGGCTCCACTCGTACGAGCGCTCCGCCGCGGCCTCGGCCTCGGCGAGCCGGCCGTCGGCCAGGGCGATCGTCGAGCTGTGGAGCTCCGCGACGTGCAGGATGAACGGCTGCGCGGTGCGCCTGGCCCGCTGCAGGACCGCGGCCAGCTCGCGCCGGGCGGAATCGACCTCGCCGAGGCCGATCAGGGAGGCGATCCGCCACTGGCGAGCCTCGGCCTCGAGCTCGACGTCCCCGATCTCCTCGGCGATCGCCTGGGCCTCGAACAGCATCTCCACGATCCTGCGCGGGTCGGTGGCGGCGCGGCCCCAGTACGAGCCGCGCAGGACCGTGGCCAGCCCGTGCCGGTCCCCGAGACGCCTGGCGATCGCGATCGCCGTGGTGCGGATCGCGGCGGCGTCCTGGTGCGCCCCCTGGAAGTCGAGCGAGCGGGCGAGGCCGGCCAGCACGCGAACGCGGAGCTTCGAGTCGTCCGGCGGCAGCGCGGCAGCAGCCTCCTCGAGCAGCTCGCGGGCGCCCGCGTCCACGATGCCCGGCCGCCAGCAGGCGTTCTCGAGCCCGATCGCGGCCTCGGCCAGGAGCTCGCCGTCGCCGAGCGCGCGGGCCAGGTCGGCGGCCGTACGGAAGGAGTCGATGGCGCTGAGCGACCCACCGCGGTACTCGGCCGTGCCCAGCGCGAGCAGCGCCGCGATCCGGCGCCGCTCGTCGGCGATCCCGACGTCGAGGGCCGTGCGGTAGCGGGCCACCGCCTCCTCGAAGGCCAGCGCCGAGACGGCGTTCGCCGCCGCACGCAGGTTGTAGTCGACGGCTCGTTGCGGGGTCGCCGAGCGGCGCCGAGCCGGCGTAGTGGTGCGCCAGGTCGGCCAGGACGCGGTCGGTCGGATGCGGATGGGCGGCCTCGATGGCCGCCCCGATCTGCAGGTGCAGCTCGGCCCGGCGCAGCCCGGTCAGGCGCGTCACCACGGTGCGGCGCACGAGCTCGTGGGCGAAGCGGTAGGACAGGCCGGTGGCCGGCACCTCCTCGAGCATCCCGCTGCGCTCGGCCTCGTCGAGCGCGTGGTGCTGGGCGGCCGGGTCGAGTGCCGAGGCCCGGGCGAGGATGTCGAAGTCGAACTGCGCCCCGGCGACGGCGGCGAGCTCGAGCGTGTCGCGGGTCGCGGGCTCGAGCCGCGACAGGCGCTGGGCCACGACCTCCCGCACGCTCTCGGGCGTGGCCACCTCGTCGAGCGGGCGCAGGACGCTGACCCGGCCGTCCTCGACGGCCACCGCCCCGGTCTCGACCAGCATCCGCCACAGCTCGCAGAGCAGGAACGCGTTGCCGCCCGTGAGCGCGCCGATGGCCTCGGCCAGCGCCGGCGGCGGGGCTCCGGCGGCCCCGGCCACGAAGGCCGAGATCTCGTCCTCGCTGAGGCCGGCGAGCCGCAGGCGCACGACGTCCTCGGAGCGCCGCAGGTCGGCCAGGGCGTCGGCGAGCTCGGCCGGGACGTCGGCGTCGGTGTCCCGGAACGTGGCCGCCACGAGCATGCGCACGTCGGCCGCGGAGCGGGCCAGGTGGCGCAGCAGGAGCAGCGTCGGCCCGTCGGCCCAGTGGCAGTCCTCGAGCACCAGGAGCAGCGGCTGGCGGCGGCCGGCGGCGGCCAGCAGCTCGGTCACCGCGGTGTGCAGCCGGTGACGCTCGGTGTCCGGATCGGCCTCCGCCGGTCGGGACAGGCCCGGGACCCGGTCGGGCAGGTCCGGCAGCAGCCGGGCGAGCTCGTTGCCGGCGCTGCCGAGGTCGGCCCGGAGGGCGTCCGGGTCGCTCGAGCGGACGAGCCAGTCGAGCGCGTCGACGAACGGCCGGTACGGCGTGTGGACGGCCGCGTCGCAGGCCCCGTACAGGACGAGGACGCCCTCGGCGGCCGCCTCGCGGGCGAGCTCTCGCACCAGGCGGCTCTTGCCCGATCCCGCCTCGCCGCCGAGCAGCGCCGCCCGGCGACCGTCGCTCTCGAGCCGCGGCAGCAGCGCACGCAGGGCGCTGAGCTCGCGCGCCCGTCCGGCGAACGGGAAGGTCGCGGCGAGGCGGAGCGGTCCTGGGAGGGGCTGGGCGGCGAGCACTGGTCAATCCTGAGTATCCGCCGCGTGTCAATACGTGCCGGGAGGTCGGCGCACGATCGTCAGATCCGGGCATGACGGGCCGCGAAGTCGTCCATAGGCTCGCTCGCAGAACCCCCCACGAGGAGTCTCAGTGAGCACCATCTCGATCGCGGACGCGGGCCGCCGCGAGCTCGGAGCGTCGTTCTCCGGCGCCCTGATCGGTCCGCAGGACGACGGCTACGACGCCGCCCGCGCCGTGTTCAACGCCATGATCGACCGCCGCCCCGCGCTCATCGCGCGCTGCGCCGATCCCGACGACGTCGCCGCGACGATCCGCTTCGCCCGCGAGCGCGACCTGCTCCTGGCCGTGCGCGGCGGCGGGCACAGCGGCGGCGGCTTCGGGATCTGCGACGACGGCGTCGTGCTCGACCTCTCGCTCCTTCGCAGCATCGACGTCGACCCGGCGGCGCGCACGGTGCGCGTCGGCGGCGGCTGCACCTGGGGCGAGGTCGACCGCGCCACCCACGAGCACGGCCTGGCGACCCCGTCCGGGGTCATCGCCACCACCGGCGTCGGCGGGCTCACGCTCGGCGGCGGGCTCGGCCACCTGACGCGCAAGCACGGCCTGACCATCGACAACCTGCTCGAGGCCGAGGTCGTCCTGGCGGATGGCTCCCGGGCCAGGGCCAGCGCCGACGAGAACGCCGACCTGTTCTGGGCCCTGCGCGGCGGCGGGGGCAACTTCGGCGTGGTGACCTCGTTCACGTTCCGCTGCCATCCGGTGTCGACGGTCCTGGCCGGGCCGACGTTCTGGCCGATCGAGCAGACGGCCGAGGTGCTGCACACCTACCGCGAGTTCATCGGGTCGGCGCCGCGCGAGCTCAGCGGCTTCTTCGCCGTGATGACCGTGCCGCCGGCGCCGATGTTCCCCGAGGAGCTGCACCTGCGCAAGGTGTGCGCCGTGGTCTGGTGCTACACCGGCAGCGAGGACACGGTCGACGGGCTCGTCGCGCCGCTCCTGGCCGTCGGCACCCGCTGCTGCACGCCGTCGGGCCGGTGCCGTTCCCCGCGCTCCAGAGCCTGTTCGACGGGCTCTACCACCCCGGCCTGCAGTGGTACTGGCGGGGCGACTTCGTCAACGAGCTGGACGACGCCGCGATCGAGCAGCACCAGGCCTTCGGGGCGGCGATGCCGACGATGCTCTCGTCGATGCACCTCTACCCGATCGACGGGGCGGCCCACGACGTGTCCTCCTCCGACACGGCCTTCGGCTACCGCGACGCGCGCTTCGCCGAGGTCATCATCGGCGTCGACCCGGATCCCGCGAACGCGCCCGACGATCCGCCAGTGGACGGTCGACTACTTCGACGCGACGCACCCGTACTCGGCCGGCGGCTCGTACGTCAACTTCATGATGGACGAGGGCGCCGGCCGCGTCCGGGCGACGTACCGGCACAACTACGAGCGCCTCGCGCGCACGAAGGCGGCGTACGACCCGCGCAACGTCTTCCGGGTCAACCAGAACATCGAGCCGCGCGCCGCCTGACCTCAGGCTCACGCCCCATCCCCACGCAAGGAGGAGAGACGTTGTCCAGACGCCTGCGCGCCAGCCTGGCCGCATCCCTGGTCGTGACCGGTCTCGGCGCCCTCGCCGCGGTCGGCTACGGCGACCCGAGCGGGCTGAACGTGACCCCGCTCTCGCTGGCCACGCTCGACGGGCCGGTCCGGCTCGACACGGCCGGGATCGAGATGCAGACCCGCGGCGCCCGCGACGGGCTGATGGCCCGGCTCGAGTTCGGCGCCAACGGCACGACCGGCTGGCACACCCATCCCGGCCCGGTGATCGTCCAGGTCGCGAGCGGCACCCTGACGCTGCGCTTCCCGACCCGCACCGGCTGCAAGGAGCAGTCGTTCGGCCCCGGCACCGGGTTCATCGAGACCGGCGGCCAGATCCACGAGGCGACCGCCGGCAGCGAGCCGGTCGTGGTCTTCGCGACGTTCCTGGCCAAGCCCGGGACGACGAGCTTCCTGGTGCCGGCCGAGAAGCCCGCCGGCTGCTAGCTCGCCAGTCCAGCTCGCCCTTGGCCACGCGGCCGAGGGAGGAGACGTCCTCCTCGCCGTGGCCGCTCTCGACGAGCCGCTCCATCTGGCCCGCGACCGCCGTGCTGATCTCCATCTTCAGGCCGGCGGCGCGGGCCTGCTCGAGGGCGATCCGCAGGTCCTTGAGGTGCAGCTCGGTCTTGAAGCCCAGCGGGTAGGAGTCGGCGATCACGTTCTTGGCCCGGTTCTCGAGCACCCAGGAGCGGGCCGCCCCGCCGCCGAGCGCCTGGACCAGCGCGTCGAGCGGCAGCCCCTCGCGCTCGCCCAGGGCGAGGCCCTCGCCGAGGCACGCGTAGGTGCCGGCCAGCATGACCTGGTTGACCGCCTTCCCGACCTGGCCGGCGCCCGGGCCGCCGAGGTGGGTGATCGACTTGCAGAACGCCTCGAGGCCCGGCCGGGCCTTCTCGACGTCCGCGTCCTTGCCGCCCAGGAAGGTCGTCAGGATCCCCTTCTGGGCACCCTCGGAGCCGCCGGAGACCGGGGCGTCGACCGCGCCGCAGCCCTGCTTCGCGAGCTCCTCGGCCAGCGTGCGGCTGGTCGCCGGGGCGATCGTCGAGCAGTCCACCAGGACGGCGCCCTCGGCGAGGCCGTGGACGATCCCGTCGTCGCCGAGCACGACGTGCTCGACGTCGGGCGAGTCCGAGACGCAGACGAAGACCAGCTCGGCGCCCTCGGCGGCCTCCTTCGGGGTGGCTGCGCGACGCGCGCCGCGCTCGGCCAGCGGCTCCTCGCGCTCGCGGGTCCGGTTGTGCACGGCCAGGTCGTGGCCCGCATCGAGGAGGTGCCCGGCCATCGCCGCGCCCATCGTCCCAAGACCCACGAAGGCAACACGCATGGGGCCGAGCCTAGTGGAAGGCGCCGTGTTTAAGATGCGGTGCATGGCCACCGCAGCAGAGCTCCGCACGACCTACGGCTGGATGGAGAAGCTCGAGAACGACGGCGACGTCACCTCGATCGAGCTGGCGCAGCCCGGCACCGAGCTGAAGGACGGCGACGAGTACGTCGACGCCACGAGCCCGAAGCGCGGCCGGGTGCTGTCGATGGAGGGCGAGACCGTGCCGAAGGGCGGCGTCTACATCGTCAAGAGCGCCACCGACGGCGGCCTCTGGGACCGGATCGGTCACAGCGATCCGGTAGCCGCTACAATTGGCGGCATGGAAGCCTCCGTCGTTGACGCACCTCTCACCCTGTCCGTGTTCGTCTGCCCCGACGGCCACCGCACGCTGGCGCTCGGCTCGACGCCGACCACCTGCAAGCACCGGCTGTCCCGTGCCGAAGGGGTACTGCGGCAAGGACATCGTCGCCCTCTCCGAGGCGCCCGCGGACGTCCAGCAGAAGATGCTGAACCCGCTGAAGGCGTCGAAGAAGGCGTCGAAGAAGTAGCCACGTTCTCCGTGCGGCGCGGCCAGGGTCGCGCCGCATGCGGCTGCCTGCGCGCTGTCAGGTCGGATCGGCCTGCGTGTGTCACGATGCGTGCGGTGGTCTGATCACATGAACGCCCTTCCCAGGCCAGACGCGGCAGGCGAAGAGCCGCTGGTCGACGTCTCCGCCCCGTCGGTGGAGCGCCAGCTTGCCTCGTACCGGCAGCTCGTCGAGACGGCGCACCTGCTGCTCATGGGCGGCAGCCTGGCCGAGGTGCTGAACCGCGTCGCCGACGCGCTGCGCCGGCTGATCCCGTTCGACGCGCTCACGATCTACGTGGCCGACAACGAGCGGCGGCTGCTGTTCCCGGTGCTGTCCCGCGACGCCTGGGCCGACAGCGTGCTGTCGTCCGGGCGCCACGCCGTTCGGCACGGGGATCACCGGCTGGGTGGCCGAGCACCTCGAGCCGGTCAACATCGCGCACGACGCCAAGGACGCGCGCCTCATCCAGATCGCGGGCACCCCGGAGGAGCCCGAGGGCATCGTCGTGATCCCGCTGATCGCCCGGGAGACCTTCCGCGGGGTGTTCGCCCTGTACCGCGAGGGCGGGCGGGACTTCTCGGCCGACGAGTTCGCGCTGGCCCAGCTGTTCGCCGACCAGGCCTCGCTGGCCATCGACAGCGCCGCGGCCCACGACGCGCTGTCGGCGAGCGCTCGCACCGACTCCGTCACCGGCCTCTACAACCACCGCTTCTTCCACGAGCAGCTGCGGGCCGAGCTGAACCGGGCCCACCGCTACCGGCACGAGGTCTCGCTGGTGGTGCTCGACCTGGACGACTTCAAGGGCGTCAACGACCGCTACGGCCACCTCGAGGGCGACGCCGTGCTGCACCGCCTGGGCGCGCTGCTGGCGGCCGAGGTGCGCGGCAACGACGCCGCCTGCCGGATCGGCGGCGAGGAGTTCGCGCTGATCCTGCCCCACACCGACATCGAGGGCGCGACCGAGCTCGCAGAGCGCGTCCGGGCCACCGTGCGCGGCACCTCGTTCGGCAAGGCCGGCCGGCTCTCGATCTCCTCGGGCGTGGCCACGATGCCGAGCCACGCCCAGGACGCGACGACGCTGATCGACCGGGCCGACGCCGCGCTCTACGCCTCGAAGAACGCCGGCAAGAACCGGGTCACGGTGTACGCCGACGACGTCGCCACCGAGCGCGAGGTGCCGCCGACGGGCGACGGGCGCCTCTCCTCGCTGGCGGTGCTCGAGAACCTGGCCCAGCGCGTGGCCGGGCTCGGAAGCCCCGTCGAGATCGCCGAGCTGATCGCCCTCGAGCTGCGTGGGGCGATCGACTACCACCACTGCCGCGTGCTCCTGGTCGACGAGAGCGGCGAGTGGCTCGTGCCGGTCGCCGAGGGCGGCGAGCTGTTCACCGAGGGCGACCAGCGGCCCGACCTGCGCACCCGCGTCGGCGAGGGGATCACCGGCACGGCCGTGGCCGACGGCCGGTCACTGGTGGTCGACGACGCGTCGGCCCACCCGGCCGCGATGCACCTGGCCGGGACGGCCCACATCGCGGAGTCCCTGCTGGCGGTGCCGATGCGCTACGACCAGCGGGCGATCGGCGCGATCGTGCTGTCGAAGCTCGGGATCGGGCAGTTCACCGCGGCCGACCGGCGGCTCGTCGAGATCCTGGCCGCGCACGCCGCGGTGGCCTTCGAGAACGCCGCGCTGAACGCCGCCCGCCGGCGGGCCGCCCGCCGGGCCGACGCGGTGCTCAAGCTGGCCACCGACGCGGCTGCCCGCGGCGGGATGCGCCGCCGCCTGAGCCTGCTGCGGCGGGCCGTCGGCGCCGAGTGGGTGGCGCTCCTGCGGCTCGACGACGACGGCGTCCTTCGCACCGCCGACGCCAGCGCCGGCCGCTCCGGGGTCACCCGGGCGCTGCAGGGGCTGACGTTCGGCCCGGGGCAGCTCGACGGGCCGCGCCTCGGGCGCCTCGGGCCTGCCGAGACCGCGAGCCTGCCGGGCCCCGCCCGGAGCCAGCACGTCCTGCGCCAGGCGCTCGACGACCGCACGCTCCTGGTCTCGGCCGCGCGCTCGGAGTCGGCGCTGCGCGAGCTGCGGACCACGCTCCGCGACCTCGGCGCGCGCCTTCCCGGCCTGCTCGGCGCCGAGGCGCGCGCCGCCGCGTGCCGGCGGCCGAACGGGCCACGCCGGCCCGCCGCCGCGTCGGCCGGATCGCCGCCCACCTGCCGTCCGGCATGCCGCGCCGAAAGCTGCTCGGGATGCTCACCGAGCACGCCGTGCGGATGACCGGCGCCGACGGCGCGATCATCGCCGACCTCGACGAGGAGACGAACACCGTCCGCTACCTGCTCACCGCCGGCGGCGGCGACACGGCGGAGGTGCAGAAGCTGCGCTTCCCCGCGCCGACCACGCTGTCGGGCGAGGCGGTCCGCGAGGGCCACACGGTCGTCGTCGACGACTACCGGCGCCACCCGCTGGCCCACCCTGCCTGGATCGAGGTCGGCGTTCGCTCGGTGGTGGTCGTGCCGATCTGGGCCGAGGGGAAGGCGATCGCGGCGATCAGCTGCTTCTCGCTCAACCGCCCGCTGCGGTTCCGCGGCTCGCAGATCGCGGTCATGGAGGTCATCGCCCAGCAGGCCGGGGCGCTGGTCGCCCAGGACACGCTCTACCAGGAGCTCGAGCAGAGCTACCGGGCGACGGTCGAGGCCCTCACCAACGCGCTCGAGGTCAAGGACGCCTACACCTCGGAGCACGTCCGGGAGATCGCCGAGATGTCCCTCGACGTGGGACGGACGTTCCGGCTGGGCTCGCGCCGCCTGCGCCAGCTCGAGTACGCGGCGATCCTGCACGACATCGGCAAGATCGGGATCCCGTCGGCGATCCTCACGAAGCCCGGCCCGCTCGACGCGGACGAGCGGGCGGTGGTCGAGAAGCACACGATCATCGGCCACAACCTGCTCAAGGACATCCCGTTCCTGGCCAAGGTGGCCGAGATCGTGCGGGCCGGGCACGAGCGCTGGGACGGCGGCGGCTACCCCGACCGGCTGTCCGGCGAGCAGATCCCGCTCGAGGCCCGGATCATCTTCGTCTGCGACGCCTGGCACGCCATGCGCTCGGACCGCCCGTACCGCAAGGCGCTCGACGTCGAGACGGCGCAGGAACGGCTACGCGGCGCGGCGGGAACGCAGTTCGACCCGAAGGTGGTCGACGTCTTCCTGCGCTCGGACCACGCGGTCTGAGCGACGGTCAGACGTAGCGCGGGTAGTTCGGGCGGTCCGTCTCGGCCGACGGGCGGGACGCGTCGTAGAGGTCGGCGTCGTCGGAGCGCCCGGTGGCGACCAGCTCGGCCACGATCCGCCCGGCGGCGAAGCCGTTCAGGTTGCCGCTGCCGCTGTAGCCGCCGGCCACGAACAGCCGTCCCGTCGCTGCCCGGCAGCTCGCCGGCGAAGGCTCGCTGGTCGGCCGAGTAGCCCACCAGGCCGACCCAGCGGTGGGTGACCGCCGCCTCGACGCCGAGCTCCTCGCGCAGGTAGCGCTCGAGCCGCTCGTGCACCTTCGGGTTGGCCTCCTCGACGGTGGTGTAGGAGCCCGCGCCGTCGACGTCGGAGAAGCCGCCCAGGGTGACCCGGCGGTCGGGGCGGAGCTGGTGGTACTCGAAGCCCCAGCGGGCGTAGACCAGCGGCCGAACGTCGTAGCTCGGGTCCACCGGCTCGGTGGCGACCATGTGCAGCCGGCGGCAGCGCACGCGCCCGGCGAGCTGCGGCACCAGGCCCGGCAGGGCTCCGTCGGCGGCGACGACCACCGCGCCGGCGGACACCGTTCCGCCGGACGTCCGCAGCGGGCTGCCCCGGCTCGACCGGGCCCTCCACTCGGCGTGCCCTCGTAGATCTGGACGCCGCGGGCCTCGAGGCCGCGCGCCAGGCCGCGGATCCAGCGCGCCGGCTGCATCCCGCAGTCGTGGTCCACGAAGCAGCCGACCCGGCCGGGTCGGCGCAGCGGCGCGGGGACGCGCGTCCTCCTCGACGAGCTCTGCCGGGAAGCCGTCCTCCTGCAGGGCTGCGACCTGGTCCCGGATGTGGGCCGACTCGCGCTCGTCGTCGGCCAGGCGCAGCGAGCCGACCTGGCGCAGCACGTCGCGCACCCCGAGCTCCTCGGCGATCTCGAGGATCCGGGTCTGGGCGTCGTAGGTCGTCTGGTACAGCCGGCGGGCGAGGTCTCGTCCGAGCAGCCCACGGGCGTCGTTGTGGAACAGCGCCGGGCCGGCGATGAGGAAGCCGCCGTTGCGGCCGCTGGCGCCCGGACGCGGCGGTGCGGGACTCGAGCACCACGGCCTCGACTCCGCGCTCGGCCAGGTGCCAGGCCGTGGACAGGCCGCCGATCCCGCCGCCGATGACCGCGACGTCGCAGGTCAGGTCGCCGCTGAGCGGCGCCCGCGGCTCGTAGGGCTCGTCGAGCCAGAACGGGGTGGTCGTCGGCACGGCGGCGGATCCTACCGGTGGGGGAACACGCGCGTAGACTGCTTCGGCGAACCGCACCTGCGGCAGCTCACCAGGAGGAGCCGTGCCGACCACCCAGACGAAGACGTTCCAGTACACCGTCTCGCTCGAGCGCCACCGGGGACGCCAGGGCCGCGTCGTGGCCGGCAACCGGCCCGAGATCCAGACGGCGCCGCCGGGCGACTTCCCCGCGGGCGACGACTCGCGCTGGAGCCCCGAGCACCTCTTCCTGGGCTCGCTCGAGACGTGCACGATGCTGTCGTTCCTGGCCCACGCCGAGCACAACGGCGTCCCGGTGCGCGGCTACTCGTCGGAGATCGAGGGAACGGTGATGCGCCGCGCCGAGGACGGGCGCTACGCGTTCGTCCTGATCCGCCACAAGCCCCGGATCGTCGTGCCGGTCGGGCAGCGTGACGCCGCCCGCGCCATCGTCGGCAAGGCAGAGCGGGACTGCTTCATCTCGGCCTCGACGAATGCCGAGATCCAGGTGGACTGGGACATCGTCGAGGAGTAACGGTCTGTAACCCCGCCGGGCGGGGCATCACCGCCTGTGCATGACGTCAACGCCTTCGCCGACGCCGTCGGCGTGTTCATCGATCGCCTGCGGGCGGTCGGGTGGGCTCCGCTCGGCATCGCGGTGGCGTTCCACGTCACGAACCTGCTCTTCCGCACCCGCGCGTGGTGGTGGATCCTGCGGGCCGCCTACCCCGAGGCGACGTACTACAGGTGGCGCTCGACGGCCTCGGCGTACCTGTCGGGCGTCGGCGTGAACGCGATCGCGCCGGCCCGCGGCGGCGACCTCGTCAAGCTCTACCTGGTGCGGCTGAAGCTGCTCGAGTCGACCACCGCGACGGTGGTCTCGACGCTGCTGGTGGAGACGTTGTTCGACTCGTTCATCGGGATCTTCCTGATGGCCTACGCCTGGCATCTGGGCGTGATCCCGTCGCCGCCGGACCTCCCCTCGCTCCCCGCCTTCGAGTGGTCGTACGCCGTCGAGCACCCGCGCGTCACGCTGGCGATCTGCGCGGTGATCCTGCTGGTGACCCTGTACTTCCTGCGCCGCGCCATCCGCGCCGCCGTCGACTTCTGGGCCCGGGTGCGCCAGGGCTTCGCGATCCTGCGCCGGCCGCGGATGTACTTCCGCCGGGTCGTCCTGATCCAGGGCATCGGCTGGTGCTGCCGGGTCGGGTCGGTCTACTACTTCCTCGAGGCGTTCGGGATCCACGCCACGCTGCGCAACGCGCTGCTCGTGCTGGTGGTCGTCGCGGCCGGCACGCTGATGCCGTTCACGCCCGGCGGCGTCGGCACCCAGCAGGCGCTGGCGGTGGTCGTGCTGGCCGGCGAGGCGTCGCGGCCGGCGCTGCTCTCGTTCTCGGTCGGCATGCAGGTGGCGCTGGTGGTGACGAACGTGACCGTCGGCTTCCTGGCGCTGGCCTTCACCTTCCGCAGCCTCTCGGTCCGCAAGGCGATCCGGACGGCCCGGGAGTCCGAGGCGACCGCCCGGGCCGCCGAGCAGGCGCCCGCCGCGACCTCGTTACCCCGCTAGCCGTCCAGCAGGCGCCGCAGGGCGTCGCCGGCCTCGGCCCGGAAGCGGGTCGCGCCGCCGTTCGCCGGGTGGCGCACCGCGGGCTCGGCGTCGATGCCCAGCTCGCGCAGCGTCTTCTCGGCCGTGCGGCCGGCGGGCAGCACCGCCAGCGGGTCGATCCGCCGGATCAGCTCGCGCAGCACCTCGCCGCCGGCGCGCCGCTCGGCCTCGGTCGGCAGGCGGTTCGAGAGCGGCGTGCCGGGCTTGTGCGGATGGGCCGGGACGACGTTCCAGAGGAGCACGCGGTCCTCCACCCCGAGCGTCCCGAGGAGCCCGTGGACGATCGTCCCGGACTGCTCCGAGAAGCCCTCGGGCCGGGTGCTGGTCGCCTCGTACGGCGGGCCCCAGGCGTGCAGCGTGCGCTCGGCGGTGAAGGCGATGCCGGTGAAGCGGCCGCCGGCGTAGCCCATCGCCTCGCCGACCAGCAGCACCGGCCGCTGCGCCGTGCGCTCCTCGAGGTAGCGGGCCACGTTCGCCCGCCGGGCCGCGGCCGCGCCGGGCAGGTCGAGCCCGGAGGACTCGTCGGCCAGCATCCGGAACGCGCCGCCGAACGTGCGGCCGGCGACGTCCTCGACGAACGCCCTGGCCTCGTCAGGCCGCAAGCGAGGCTTCGGCGGCGCGGACCCGCTCGGCGATCAGGTCGCGCACCGCCTGGTCGTCTCCGGCGGCGATGAGCGCCACGGGGTCGGGGTCGCCGTTGACCAGGTCCTCGAAGAAGACCTTGCGCTCCTGGTAGGTGCCGAAGGTCTCCTTGGCCCAGGGCCGCAGGTCGTTCAGGAGGTCCGCCAGGCGGGCGTAGGGCTCGCCGAACTGCTCGGCGATCTCGCGCTTCAGCCGCTTGGCCAGCGCCGGGCTCGCGCCCGAGGTGGAGATGGCGATGGCGATCGCCCCGTGCCGCACCACGGCCGGCATGATGAAGTTGCAGAGCGGCGGGACGTCGACCACGTTGACCAGCATCGAGCGGGCGTCGGCGTCGCGGAAGACCCGCACGTTGAGCTCGGTGTCGGAGGTCGCGGCGAACACCAGGAGCTTGCCGTCGAGATCCTCGATGCGGTACTCGCGGCGCTCGAGGGCCAGCGACCCCTCCTCGGCCAGCTCGGCGATCTCGTCGATCACCCGGGGTGCCACGACGGTCACCGCGGCGTTCGCCGCCAGCAGGCCCTCGACCTTCTCGAGCCCGACCGGGCCGGCACCGACCACCAGGCACGGCCGGTCGGTGAGGTTCAGGAACGGCGTGAAGTAGGTGACGTCGAGCAGGTCGCGGCTGCACGAGTGGTCGCAGGCAGCGAGCGCGCGCTTGCAGACGCAGGGACGCGGGGCGCGGGACACCCCGTCAGGGTAGCTGTCAGGGTCTTTTCGATGCCAGTCGGAGAACGAGCGGAGGAGCTCGTCCTCCGCCGTCCGGGGTAGCCCGTCGAGCGACACCGAGCCCGAGAGCTCGGCGGTGACCCGGATCTGCTCGACGTACACCGCGCACCCCTCGCAGCGGTCGAGGTGCCACTGGAAGCGGCCGCGATCCTCGGGGGTCATCGCATCGTCGAGGTACAGCGTCACCAGCTCGACGAACTCGCGGCAGCTGAGGTACTCGACGGGGCTCATGCGACCTCCTCCTCGCCGGCGACGAGCTCGTCGAGGACGGCGCGCAGCCTCGAGCGGGCCCGCTGCAGGTGGACCCGCTGGACGTCGCCGTCCACGTCGAGGGCGGCCGCGACCTCGGCGGTGCTCCAGCCGTGCACGTCGCGCAGCGCGACGAGCGCCCGCTGGGGCGGGGGCAGGTGGTCGATGGAGCGGGCCAGGACGGCGCAGGCCCGCGCGCTGTCGAGCGCCGACCAGCGCTCCGGGAACGCGCGCCAGCCGCCGGGGTAGCTCGGGTGGTCGCCGTCGCGGAAGCGGGCCGCGTCGACCGACGCCTCCGGCACGAGGCCCGGGTTGCGCAGGGCACTGAAGGGGACGTGGCGGCCGTCCCGCTCGGCCTGGCGGTGGGCGGCGCGCTGCGACGTGGCGTCCGACGAAGACCCGCAGGGTGGTCGCCCCGTCGAAGCGGTCGAGCCCGGCCAGGGCGTCCTTCCAGCCCTCGCAGACGGCCTGCGAGGCGGTCGCCGCCTCGGGCACGAACAGCATCGCGATCCGCTGCAGGGCAGGGTGCTGCTCGCGGGCGAGGGCGCAGAACGCCTGCTCGTCACCGTCGCGCAGGCGCTCGACCAGCGCGGCGTCGGCGCCGGCGGCGATCGACGGTGTCCCGGGCACGCGCCGACGGTACAGGACGGCGCGGGCGGCGTCGAGCCAGGCCCGAAGGCGGACGGCTCCGAGGAGCCGCCCGCCGGTCGGGAGGAGGACGAACGGATGGTGAGGAGCCAGCTCCACCGGTTCAGCGGGTCGCGAGACCCATCGCGCCGACGGGCAGCCCCGAGGCGCCGCCGAGGGGGCTCAGCGAGCCGTCCCTGGCGATGTGGAAGGAGGTGAGCTGGTGGAACGCGTCGGCCAGCGCGAACAGCGTGCTGCCCTTGACGGCCTCGTCGAGCGGGTGGCTGCCGTCGCCGACCAGGGTCGAGCCGAGCAGCGTCGGCGTGCCGTCCGCGGCGATCGAGAAGGACGAGATCGAGCCGCTGCCGGCGTTCGCGGTGAACGCGAAGCGGCCGTCGTTCGAGGTCACGAGCCAGCAGGCGGCGCCCTGGTGGGTCAGCACCGGGCCGGCGATCGTCGAGAACGCGGCGCCCGGGCCGACGGCGTAGGAGGACGCGGCGCTCTCGCCGACGCCCGCGTTGGCCTGGGCCGCGATCAGGTGGCCGTTGGCGTCGAAGTCGAACCCGAACGGCACGCCGCCGGCCGAGGCGTACATCGTCGGGGCCGAGACCACGCCGCCGTCGACGGCGAACACGTCGAACGAGTTCGAGGTCTTCTCGGACACGATCAGGGCCGAGCCGGTCGGGTCGAACGAGACCTGCGCCGGCCCTGCGGCGGCCGGGCTCAGGCTGTGGATCGAGTCCACGAGGACGCTCAGCCCGTGCCGGCCGAGGGTGTAGCCGGCGACGTTCAGCGACCCGGCGTTCAGGACGTAGACGACGCCGTCGCGGGCGGTGACGCTGATCGGCGTCTGGCCGCCGGAGGGGACGGTGTTCAGGAGCTTCGGGCCGTTCGGGCCGAAGCGGAAGGCCGAGATCGAGTTGCTGCCGGGATTCACGGCGACCAGGAACCTGCGGTCGGCGGTGACGATCACCGCGTTCTGCGAGCCGAGGCCCGCGCCGGTGCCGAGACCGGTCGTGGCGTACGCGCCGGTCTGCGCGAGCGAGCCGTCGGCGGCCCGGGAGAACTCGAGCACCTGGTTGCCCGTGGTGGCGTTCGAGAGCGTGTAGACGGCGGACTTCGGGCTGGCCTGGGCGCTGCCGGCGAGTGCGGGCAGGGCCACGAGCGCGGCCACGGCGAGGGTGCCGAGACGCTTCATGGGGGCTATCTCCTTGACGACGGTGATCGTGCGGGACAGGCGCGCCGAACGCTCTCCTGGACCCGGCAACCCGCCCCGGCGTTACACCGCTCGTTACGCTTCCCGCATGAGCGAGCCCACGGCCGACCAGCAGCACCGGGCGAAGGTCGTCGCGGCGATCCTGTTCGCGCTCGTGATCCTGCTCATCGGCGCACTGCTCGTCATCGGGGCTCTGACGAGCTGAGCTCCCGGATCCGCCGCTCGAGGAACGCCCGCTCGGCGTCGCTCGGCGCGAGCTCGCGGGCCCGCCGGTAGGCCTCGCAGGCCTCCTCGGCCCGCTCGAGCCGGCGCAGCAGGTCGGCCCGGGTGGAGTGCAGCAGGTGGTAGCCGTCGAGCCGGCCGTCCTCCGCCAGCGCGTCGACCAGCCGCAGGCCGGTCGCCGGGCCGTCGGACATGGCCACCGCCACCGCCCGGTTCAGCTCGATGACCGGGGAGCGCCAGCGCTGCAGCAGCTCGCCGTACAGCAGGGCGATCTGGGTCCAGTCGGTGTCGGCCGCGGTCGCGGCCTCGTCGTGCACGGCGGCGATCGCCGCCTGCAGCTGGTACGGGCCGGGCCGCCGCATGCGCAGCGCCCGCTCGACCAGGGCGACGCCGACGCGCGATCTGGTCGCGGTCCCACAGCGCCCGGTTCTGCTCCTCGAGCAGGATCAGCCGGCCCGAGGCGCCGAAGCGGGCCGGGCGGCGGGCGTCCTGCAGCAGGAGCAGGGCGTGCAGGCCGAGCACCTCGGGCTCGTCGGGCATCAGCCGGGCCAGCAGGCGGGCGAGCCGGATCGCCTCGGCGCACAGCTCGCGCCGCACGGGCGCGTCGCCGCTCGAGGCCAGGTAGCCCTCGTTGAACACCAGGTAGAGCACCGCGAGCACCCCGGACACCCGCTCCGGCAGCAGGTGGTCGGGCGGCAGCTCGAACGGGATGCCGGCGGCCCGCACCTTGCGCTTGGCCCGCACCAGGCGCTGGGCCAGCGTCGCCTCGGGCACCAGGAACGCCCGGGCGATCTCCGGCGTCTGCAGGCCGCCGACCAGGCGCAGGGTGAGCGCGACCCGGGCATCGAGGGCCAGGGCCGGGTGGCAGCAGGTGAAGATCAGCCGCAGCCGGTCGTCGGCGATCGAGCTCTGGTCCACCTCCTGCTCCTCCGTCTCGGCATCCGCGGCGGCATCCCCTTCGATCCGGGCCAGCGCCTCGAGCTGCTCCTGGCGCGCGTCCGAGCGGCGGGCGCTTCGCAGCCGGTCGATCGCCGCGTTCTTGGCCGCCGTCGTGATCCAGGCGGCCGGGTTGTCCGGGACGCCCCTGGTTGGCCAATTGGCCACGGCGCGGGCGAACGCGTCCTGGACGGCGTCCTCGGCGATGTCGAGGTCGCGCACCGCCCGG
This sequence comes from uncultured Actinomycetes bacterium, assembly GCA_963794695.1. Classification (GTDB taxonomy): domain Bacteria; phylum Actinomycetota; class Thermoleophilia; order Gaiellales; family JALYLC01; genus CAWCFJ01. The sequence goes on from CAWCFJ010000003.1 coordinate 858,412, forward strand.
GCCACCACGGCGACCGCGGCCGCAGCCTCGTCGCGGAAGACCCGCGCGATCTCGGCGTCGGTGCCGCTCACCGCTCCACGAGCGGCCGCACCTCGATCGACCCGTACTTCGCGGTGGGGATCAGCGCGGCGTAGTCGACGGCCTCGTCGATCGAGTCGCACTCGACCAGGAAGTAGCCGCCGAGCGCCTCCTTGGTCTCGGCGAACGGGCCGTCGGTGAGCTGGGTCTCGCCGTCGCGCACCCGCACCGTGGTCGCGGTGTCGGTCGACTCGAGCTCGGCGCCGCCCCGCATGCCGCCGCGCCGGTCCATCTCGGCCATCGCGACCACGTACTCCTCGTACACCCGGGCCCGGGCCTCCTCGTTGGCCGCGTCCCAGCGGGACTCGTCGCCGTAGATCATGAGCAGGTACTTCACGTGTGGCCTCCTCGGTGGTCCACCTGGACGACGTCCGGCGCCGTCGGAATCGACAGCCCGTCAGCCGTCGAGCGAGGCGAGCAGCTCGCCGACCGCGTCCTTCCAGCGCTCGGTGGCGACGACCGCCGCCGACTTGGTGTCGAGGTCGCGCAGGTCGTCGAGCCGGATCGGCGGCCCGTACGCGACCTGGAAGCGGGGGATCCGCGGCGGCCACAGCCGCAGCTCGTCGGTGCCCCTGATGGCCACCGGCACGAGCGCGGCGTGGGTCGACAGGGCGAGCCGCGCAGCGCCGGTGTGGATCCGGGCCTCGCCGCCCTTGTTGCGGGTGCCCTCCGGGTACATGGCCACGGTGCCGCCGGCGCGCAGGATCCGGATCGCGGTGGCGATCGCCTCGCGGTCGCCCTCGCCGCGGCGCACGGGGAAGGCGCCGGCGTTCCGCAGGATCCAGGCCATCGCCGGGTTCTCGTAGAGCTCGATCTTGGCCATCGGCCGCAGCTGCCGCCAGCGCGGCTGGACGGCGACCAGGAACGTGTCGAAGTTCGAGCGGTGCATCGACGCCAGGACGACGCCTCCCTCGCGGGGGACGTTCTCGGCGCCGAGGCCGCGCATCCGGAAGACCGACTTGTAGAGCGCCGTCCCGCCGGCCCAGAGCACCTTGTAGACCCAGGGGCGCGGCTCGCTCGGCCGCGCCGCCTTCGAGAGCGGACTACTCGGCGTAGACGCCATCGAGCAGACCGGCGGGGTCCGGCCACGGGCTGGCCTCGGCGCGCTCGACCGCGTCGTCGACGATGCCGGCGATCTCGCCGTCGAGCGCGGCCTGCTCCTCGTCGCTGAACGAGACCTCGGCGTCGAGCCAGGCGCGGAAGCGGGCGATCGGGTCGCGCTTCTCCCACTCGTCGAGCAGGTCGCGCGGCACGTAGGCGGCGTCGTCGTGCACGGCGTGCCCGTGCATCCGCAGCGTCACCAGCTCGAGCATCGTCGGGCCGCCGCCGGTCCGGGCCTTCTCGAGCGCCCGGGTGGCCTCGCGGTACACCGCGATCAGGTCGGTGCCGTCGACGACGACGCCCTCGAAGCCGTAGCCGGCGGCCCGCTCGGCCAGGTTCTCGCAGGCGAAGTTCAGGTTCGTGGGCGTCGAGTAGGCGAACTGGTTGTTGTCGATGACGAACACCAGCGGGAGCCGGCGGACACCGGCGAAGTTCATCGTCTCGTGGGCGTCGCCGCGCGACGAGGCGCCGTCGCCGCACCAGCCGAGCGCCACCCGCGGCTCGTTGCGCATGGTGAACGCCAGCGCGACCCCGACGGCCGCCGGGAGGATCCCCGGGAGGTGCGAGACGCCCGCGATCAGGCCCTTCTCGAGGTCCTGCGTCCGCAGGTTCGAGTCGCGGCCCTGGGTCTGGCCGTCGGCCCGCCCCATGAACTGGCAGAGCGCCCGCCAGGGCTCGACGCCGCGGGTGATGTGCACGCCGAGGTTGCGGTGCAGCGGGCAGGCGACGTCGCCGTCGGCCATCGCCCCGGCGACCCCGACCGAGGCGGCCTCGTTCCCGCGCGAGGTGTAGAACGAGCCGGGGAGCTTGCCCTGCTTGTACAGCGCGAGCCCGCGGTCGTCGAGGGCCCGGGTCAGCAGCATGTGGTGGTACAGGCGCACCAGGCCGGCGCGGTCGAGACCGAGCTCCTCGGCCTGCGCGAGACCGCCGCCGGCGGGGGCCCTCGTGACGAGTGCGTCCATCGGCTCGCAGGGTAGAGGAGCCGGCCGGGCCCGGTCTCAGCCTGGAACCTGGAAGGCGTGAAGGCCGGTGGCCCACGCGGCGTCGAGGTCGGCGCCGGGCGGGAAGCGGCCGGCCAGCTCGAGGTCGACCATGCCGTGGGCGAAGGCCCAGGCGGCCCGGGCGCGGTGCTCGTCACCGCCGAGGGCGTCGACCAGCGGCTGCGCGTCCGCTCCTCGAGCCCCGCCGGCAGCCGCTCGCGCGGTAGCGGCCGGGCGGTGAGCAGCCGGTACGGGCCGGGGTGCGCGAGGGCGAAGCGGCGGTAGGCCTGGCCGACGGCCGGCAGTCCGTCGCCGGCGGCGGCCTCGAGCGCGGCCGCCAGCTCCTCGAGCGCCGACACCATCACCGCGAGCTCGAGGTCGGCCTTGCCCTGGACGTGCTTGTACAGGGACGGCGCCCGGATCCCGAGCTGCTCGGCGACGGCCCGCATGGTGAGCCCCTCGACGCCCTTCGTCTCGACGAGCTCCCGGGCCGCCGCGGCGATCGCCTGCTCCCGCGGGCTCACCGTAGGCACGCTGGAACCCGTCGCGGCCGCGCAGCCCGTAGCCGATCGCCCGATCGAGGGCCACGTGTGCGCCCCAGGCCAGCGCGGCGCCGAGCCAGGCCGTGGCCGAGCAGGCCGGTGGCGATCGCGACGGCCAGGACGAGGGGCCCGAGGTACAGGTGCAGTGGCGTTGTACAGCGGGACGGCCCGCGGGGCGAGCTGGCCCTTCTGCAGGCCCGGTGCGATCCCGGCGAACAGCGCCAGGTCGGGGCCGATGGCGAACGCCACGGTGAGCCAGCCGCTGGCCGGGCCGGCGACGCAGACCGCGACCGCCGAGACGATCAGGGTCGCGGCGAGGACGCCGTTGGCGGCGCGGGTGCGGACGGAGGAGGTGGCGCCGGTGGCGCCGATGCTGCTGCAGATGGACATGCTCGAGGCTCCTTTGGCTAACGCTGTTAGCCGGACTCTAGGCTAACAACGTTAGCCATGTCAAGCGGGCCGGTCAATGCCCCGCCCGGCGGGCGACCCGGCTCGCGGCTACGCCGACCTCGCGGCGGGCCGGTGGCCGCCCGCGCGGCATTGCCCGCGCGGTCGCCGGCAGGAGAGCGGCGCGCCGCTGCGGTCGGCCGCGTGGCCGCACGAGCGTGGCCGGTCGGCGAGCCGACTGCTTGTGGCCGACTGGCCGAGCTGCGCCGTGGCGCCTGGGAGCATCTCGCACGCGCCGGCGCGGCGGCGCCACGGCCGGCCTCGCGGCCGGCCGCCAGGCCGCGTGGCCGTGGCCGCACGACGCGTGGCCTGCTGGCCGGGCACGGCCGGCGGGCGAGCGGCTATGCAGCGGTCTGGGCGCATGGTCGCACGGCGTGGGCAATGGCCAACTGCGAGCCCGCGCCGCGGCGCCCGGCGCCGCGCCGAGCCTCGCCGGCCCGCCGGCCCGCTCCGCGTAGCCCGCCCGTAGCGCCCGCTTGTCGAGCTTGCCGACGCCGGTCTTCGGCAGCTCGTCGAGCACCACCAGGTCGTCGGGCAGCCAGAACGGGGGCACCCGGCCCTCGAGCCAGGCCCGCAGCTCGCCGAGCTCGAGCGCCTGGCCGTCCTGCAGGGCCACGCAGGCCACCGGCCGCTCGCTCCAGCGCTGGTCGGGCCGGCCGATCACCGCCGCCTCCCGCACCGCCGGGTGCCGCAGCACCGTGCCCTCGAGGGCCACCGAGGAGATCCACTCGCCGCCGGACTTGATCACGTCCTTCGTGCGGTCGGCGATCTGGCACGTAACCGTCGGGGTCGATCGTCGACGACATCGCCGGTGCGGAACCAGCCGTCGTCGTGCAGCGGTCGGCGTTGCGCTCGCTTCGTAGTAGCACGCGGCGACCCACGGCCCGCGCACCTGCAGCTCGCCGAACGTCTCGCCGTCCCACGGCAGCCTCGCGGTCGTCGAGCGCCCGATGCGCAGCTCGACACCCGGCACCGGCCGGCCCTGCGTCAGCCGGAAGCGCAGCTCGCTCCTCGTCCCGGCGCCTCGGCCGCGGGAGCTGGCGCACGGTGCCGAGCGGCGAGGTCTCGGTCATGCCCCAGGCGTGCAGCAGCGTCCCGGGCGTCACCTCTCGAAGCCCGCATCAGCACCTCGGGCACCGCCGCGCCGCCGCACGAGCACCAGCGCAGGTCGCAGGTCGCAGCGCCGGGCTGCGCAGCTCCCGGCCAGGCCGAGCCAGATCGTCGGCACGCCGGCGGCGACCGTCACATGCTCGCTCTCGATCAGGTCGGCCAGCGGCGCGGCGTGCAGGTGCGGGCCGGGCAGCACCAGCTTCGCGCCGGCCGCCAGCGCGGCGTACGGGCAGGCCCCAGGCGTTCGCGTGGAACATCGGCACGACCGGCAGCACCACGTCGCTCGCCCGGATCACCGAGCGCCGTCGGCCATCAGCAGGTCCAGCGTGTGCAGGACGGTCGAGCGGTGCGAGTAGACGACGCCCTTCGGGTCGCCCGTCGTGCCCGAGGTGTAGCACATCGCCGCGGCCTCGTGCTCGTCGAGCTCGGGCCAGGGGAACGGCTCGTCGGCGCCGCCGTCGAGCAGGTCCTCGTACTCGCCCGGGATCGTCGACGAAGCGCGCGCCGCCGTGCAGGTGCGGCCGCAGCTGCTCGACGATCGGCAGCAGGGTGTGGTCGACCAGGATCACCCGGTCGTCGGCGTCGTCGGCGATCCAGGCGATCTGCTCGGGCGCCAGGCGCAGGTTCAGGGTGTGCAGCACCGCGCCCATGCAGGGCACGGCGACGTAGGCCTCGAGGTGCTCCTGCTGGTTCCAGGCCAGCGTCCCGACGCGGTCGCCGCGCCCGACGCCGAGCCCCTGCAGGGCCCAGGCCAGCCGCCCGGCCCGGTCGATCACCTCGCCGAGCGTCGAGCGGCGCACCGTGTTGACCCCGTTGGTGACGACCGGGCGGGCCCGGTGCAGCAGGTCCGCCCGCCGGCGGAGCAGCCCCACGGTGAGCGGGACGTCCATCATCTGCCCGAGCACGGCTGTCCTCCCTGATCCGTCGACAGGGGAGGATTGTGGCGCCTGACGTGAGCCGGCGCCAGCCGGCCGCCGTCTAGGTGAGTCCCTGGCGCGCCTCGCGCACCAGCATGACCGCCTCCGGGAACAGCACCCGGATCGCGTCGCGCACCTGGCCGGCCTGCTGCTCGGCGGTGCCCGACAGGTCGAGCCGCTGGATGCAGGCCACGGTCATCTGCACCGCCAGGTTGATGGCGTTGTCGGCCCAGGCGACCTTCTGTGCGCCCTGCATCTGCTCCGCCATCTCCTGCAGGTGCTTCTGCAGGTCCTCGGGGTCGCCCCCGAACATTCCGAACAGCCCGCCTCCGCCTTCCATGTATGCCCTCCGGATCGTCCTCGTCAGCGGCACCGTAGACGGAACTCGTCGCGCACCTTCCCGTTGACGGTGACGAAGCGAAGACGCGCAGACGTCCCTTGGATATCCACCCGCAGCGCGCCGAAGCGCCCGTGACAGCCTGGCGCTGGGGATCGTCGAGTCCCCGTATCTCCCCATCTTGGCTCCGCCGGTGCCCACGGTGAGGAAGACCGCGCCGCGGTGCGGCCGGCTGCGCTCGTAGCAGTGGACGTGGCCCTGGAAGACGACCTGACACCCCGCTGCGCTCGATCAGCGGGACGATCGTACGGCGCAGTCGGGGGCGATCCCGCTCCAGTGCCGCAAGAACGGCGGGGGGTGGAGCGCGGCGAAGCGGAAGCAGCTCGAGCCCGCGAAGGCCGCCGGGCGAACCACAGCTGCGGCGAGCCGGGGGCGACCGAGAGGTCCGAGTCCAGCACCACGAAGGAGGGGTCGCCCCAGCCGAAGCGGTACCAGCGCTCGTCCCCCAGCGAGTGGAAGGCGTCGAGTTCGGGCCGGCCGCCGAACAGGTAGACGTCGTGGTTGCCGAACGCCGGGAAGAAGCCGCCTGGCGGAAGACGTCGGCGAACGGCCGGAAGATGTTCCGGTCGAGCAGCGCGGCGATGCCGAGCGGGTAGGAGTTGTCTCCCAACGTGAGCACGAAGTCCGGCTGCCACGAGCCGATCAGCCGGGCCACGGCGTACTCGTTCGGGCTGCCCGAGCCGTAGTCGCCGAGCACCGCGAGCGTGAACCGGGCCGGCCCGACCGGCGCCGCCCGGAACGCGCCCGAGCCGGCCAGGCCGCCGGCGTACCGATCCAGTAGCGGTAGCGGCGGCCCGGCGCGAGCCCGGTCAGGCGGGCGGTGTGCTCTGTGCCGCCGCCGGCGGGAAACGGCGGCCGTCGCCAGAGTGACGAAGGCCTCCTGCGGGCTCGCCGTGCGGAACGAGACCAGGGCGCTGCGTGGCAGGACGCTCTCGACGACCGGGCCACGCGTGAGCGCGACGGCGGCGAGGCCGCGGCGATCACTTCAGGACGAGCTTGGCGCTCACGATGTAGACGGGCTGGCTCGGCGGCCCGTCGGCCACCCGAGCGCGTTGATCCGCCTGATCGTGGCCTTCGAGGCGGCGTCCGGCGCGTGTCCCGCGATGCCGTAGTCGGGCGGCAGCGTATCGCCGTCCAGCCCGAGATGACGAAGAACTGCGATCCGATCCGCCTCGCGGCTCGGACTGGGCCGACCATGGCCATGTCCCCGAGCTTGTACTGGTAGTTCGCCGGCAGGGCTTTCGTGACCGAGTACCCGGGGCCGCCGGTGCGTCGCCTCGGGTCGCCGCCCTGCAGCACGAAGTTGGGCACGACGCGGTGGAACGTCAGGCCGTCGTAGAAGCCCTTCTGCGCCGGAAACGCGACCAGTTCGCGATCCGCCCGCCGAGCTTCTGGTCGAGGTGGATCGTGATCACGCCGCAGGACGTGGTCATCACGACGTCGCCTTCTGCCCGGCTTCAGCACCTGGTCGGGTTCGAGAAGCCGGACGGGGACTGCCCGGCGTCAGCCGGCTTGGCGGTCGAGCAGCGGCTCTTCGCGGTGGGCGTGCTCGCGCTGGCCCGGCGCTCGCGGTGGTCGTCGCCGCCGCCGTCGTCGTGTCGTCGCCGCTGGAGCCGCCGCAGCCGGCGGCGGCGAGCACCAGGCCCGTCGCCGCCAGCGCCGCGGCGGCTCGGTTCACTCCACCTCCTCGAGGTGCGCCGAGGTGATCGTGACGGGCTCGCTCGGCGGGCCGTCGCCACGGCCGAGCGCGTCGATCGTCTGATCGTCTCCAGCGATCCTCGTCGCCCGCGTGGCCCAGGATCCCGTACTCCGGCGGGAGCTGCTCGCCGGAGCGGCCGGAGATCACGAAGAACTGCGAGCCCGACGCCCCGGCGGCGTCGTGCCCGGTCTTGGCCATCGCGAAGTCGCCGAGCTTGTAGCGGTAGTCGCGCGGTGGCTTTCCGACGACCTCGTAGCCCGGGTTCCGGTGCCCGTGCCGTGCGGGCAGCCGCCCTGCAGCACGAAGCCGGGGACGACGCGGGGAACCCCAGGCCGTCGTAGAAGCTGGATCCCAGGAACGCGATCGAGTTCGGGATCGGGCCGCCGAGCTCGGGGTCGAGCTCCGCGGTGATCGGGCCGTGGGAGGTCTCGAAGCGGAGGCGGTAACGCTGCCGTCGTCGAGCACCTGTCCGGCGGCGTCGTAGCTCATGGGATGCACTCCTCGTCGGGCCGCAGCGACCGGCAGAAGCGCGCGATCAGCTCGGCGGTGTCGGAGACGTCCGAGAGCTGGATGGTCTCGGACGGGGAGTGCATGTAGCGCAGCGGCACCGACACCAGGGCGCAGGGCACGCCGAAGCCGGCGAGGGCAACGCGTAGGCGTCGGTGAAGGTCTTCGAGCCCTCGGCCTCGAGGGTGTACGCGATGCCGGCCTCGTCGGCGGTGGCGATCATCCGCTCTGAGACCAGCACCGGGCTGGTGGAGGCGCCGCGGGAGATGGACGGGCCCGAGCCGAGCGCGCGGTCGTTGCCCTTGCGAAATGCTGGCGCTCGAGTCGGGGATGTCCGAGACGTGCGTGACCTCGAGGCACCACGGCCAGGTCGGGCTTGGCCGTCGACCGCGGCCGCGGCGGCGGCGTACAGGATCTCCTCGCGCACGCTGCCGATCAGCACGATCTCGGCGGCCAGGCCGTCTGTCGGCGGCGGCGCGGCGCGCGGCCTCGAGCGCGACGAGGGCGCCGACGCGGTTGTCCATCGCCCGCGAGGACATCCGGCCGTCAGCAGCTCGACGGGCGGCGCGTCGAGAACCATGGGGTCGCCGATCCGCACGAGCCGGCGGGCGTCCTCCTCGTGGTTCGCGCCGATGTCGACCCACAGCTTCCGCACATGGGGCGCCGCCTTGCGCTCGTCCGCGGAGAGCGGGTGGATCGCCCTCATGCCGATCACGCCCGCCACTGGCCCGTTCTTCGTCTGGACCAGCACGCGCTGGGCGACCACCACCGGGGCAGGCCAGCTCCCCACCTCGGAGAGCCACACATCCCTTGCGCGTCGATGTGCAACACGAGGAAGCCGATCTCGTCGAGGTGGGCGACCAGGGCCACCCGCGGGCGGCCGCCGGGGTTGACCACGGCGAAGGAGGCGCCGAGGGCGTCACCACGGACGTCCTCGGTGAACGGGCGGGCTGCATCGCGGAACACCGCGGCCACCGGCACCTCGAAGCCGGACGGGCCGGGCGCGGCGAGCAGGCGGCGCAGCAAGGGTCGAAGTTCGTCTGCCATCGGTGGGCAGTCTCCCAATCGGGCCCTCAGAGTCTAGGATGGCCCGCTGATGCCTCCGAGGATCGTCATCACGGGGATCGGGCTCGTGTCGCCCGTCGGCCTGGACACCCCTCGTCCTGGGCCGCGCTGCTCGAAGGCCGCTGGGGATCGCCAGATCACGGCGTCGACGCCTCGAGCTGCCGATCGGCGTCGCGGGGGAGGTCAAGGGCTTCGAGGCCGACGGCCTGAGCCGCCGAAGGAGTCCGCCGTACCGACCGCAACGTGCTGCTGGCGATGGCCGCCGCGCAGGAGGCCGCGCACGACTCGGGCCTGGTGGTCGACACCCGACCCGGATCGGGGTGATCGTCGGCAGCGCCATCGGCGGCGTCTCGATGATCTCGAGCAGCAGAAGGTGCTCGACGAGCGTGGCTGGCAGCGGGTCTCGCCGCACTTCCTGCCGAACACCCTGGTCGACACCGCGAGCGGCACCATCGCCACATGCTCGGGATCCGCGGGCCGAACTACGCGCTCGTCTCGGCCTGCTCGACGGGGGTGCACGCGATCGGCGAGGCCGCCGAGTCGTCCGCCGCGGCGACACCGACGCGATGCTCGCCGGCGGCGTCGAGAGCTGCATCACCCGTTGATCTTCGCGGGCTTCGCGGCCATGCGCGGGCTCGCTCGCCGCGCGACGGCGAGGGCCCGGAGACCGCGTCACGGCCGTTCGACGCGACCCGCAACGGCTTCGTCTGCTCGCGAGGGCGCGTCGGTCGTGCTGGTCGAGACGTGGAGCGGCGCAGGCCCGCGGCGCCCGCATCCACGCCGAGGTCCTGGGCCACGGGAACTCGAACGACGCCTACCACGTCGCAGCCCGCGCCCCGACGCGCTCGGCGTGATCGAGATGATGCGCCACGCACTCGACCGCCGACCTCCAGCCCGAGGACGTCGACTACGTGAACGCCCACGGCACGTCGACGCCGGCCGGCGACGTGGCCGAGACCCACGCCATCAAGGAGGTCTTCGGCGAGCACGCGCGGCGCCTCGCGGTGTCGTCGACGGAGTCGCCACCGGCCACCAGTTCGGCGCCGCCGGCGCCTTCGAGGCCGCGGTCTGCGCGCTCGCGGTGCGCGACGGGATCCTGCCGCCGACGATCAATTACCGCGAGCCCGACCCCGAGTGCGACCTCGACTACGTGACCGAGGGCGCGCGCCGGCCGACGTCGGGGTGGCCCTGTCGAACTCGATGGGCCTCGGCGGCCACAACGGCTGCCTCATCGTCCGGCGCTTCGCGAGTAGCGCGCTCAGGCGTACGTGTCGAACCTCGAGCCCTTGTTGGGCTCGAGCGAGACCTTCTGCGGGAGCACCTCCAGGAGCTGCGCCGCGCTCGACTGCGCGTTGTCGAGCTGCTTGCGCAGCAGGCTCACTCCACGGGCGACGTTCGACTGGCTCGAGCTCTCGATGGAGGTGGCGACGTCCATGCCCTCTCCATCGGCACGGATGAGCCGGAAGCTGATCCCCCCATTCGGAAACCGCGGGTCGGCGCGGATCGAGTCGAAGTCGGAGTCCTCGAGCGCCCACTGGCGCACCCGTGGGTCGACGAGGGGCCTCTCGAGGTGCGCTGAACGCCCCCTCGCGATCGCCGGCCATGGCCAGGTGGCAGGCCAGCTCGTAGTGCACCTGGGGGTGCTCGGGGTGCTCGCGCAGGCCCGCCCGGGACGATCTCGGCGGCCTGCAGGGGATCGCCGGCCTCGCGGGCGGGCGCCGCCGCGAAGTAGTACTCCCAGGGGGAGACGGGCAGGGCGGCGCCGCTGCGCCCGCCGATCACCAGCAGCGGTGGTGTCCTGGACCTGCGGCCACCGCCCTGCGGCGCACCGTCGGGTCGTGCATGAACAGGAACGTCCCCGCCGGGGCGTCCTGGGCGCCGGCCGTCCAGCACGAAGGTGGCGCGGCCGGTGAGCACCATGTACAGCTCCTCATGCTTGCCGGAGCCGGCGCCGGTCTCGTCGTGCTCCTCGATCAGGTTGTCGCCGGTGGCGTCGGCGGTGTAGGCGTTGACGCCGAACGCCGTCACGTCCAGCGGCCGCCGTACGGGGCGCCAGACGACGCCCGCGACGTCGACGCGGTCGAGCTCGTCGAGGTGCGCCACGCGCACGCCCGGCAAGTTCCTGCGGCTGCTCGCTGATGATCCGCTCCTTCCGTTGAGCAGGCCGAGACTACTCGACGGCAAGCAGCTCGAGCCCGTCGGCGGCGAGGGTCACCGGCACGAGCCAGGCCTCCTCGACGAGCCGGCAGGCCGGGTTCTCGGCGTCGACGTCGCAGAACGCGCCGCGGGCCTCGATCCGCAGCGTCCCCGAGCCCTCGGCGAAGGCGACCTCCACCCGGGTCGGCAGCGCGCGGTCGGTCCGCTCGACCGGCTCGTCGAGCAGCGAGGCAGGGTCGGCGGTGACCGAGACCCGCACCGGCGCCGGGCCCGCGCTCGGGTCGACGCGGGTTCCGGGCGGCGGCCGCAGGGCGACGACCAGGGCGACGCTGGAGCGGGCCCTGAGCGTGGCCGGCTCGAGCAGGCGCGGGGCCACGCCCGGCGGGTCGAGCCCCGGCAGCATCAGCGTCGCGACCTCGCCGGAGCCGAGGTCGACGCGGCGCAGCACGTGGTTGTTGGTGTCCGCCACGACCGCCGAGCCGTCGACCACGGCCACGGCGGACGGCTCGTCGAAGCGGGCCTCGCCGGCCGGCCCGTCGGCGAACCCGGCGATCGACCCGGCGAGCGTCGTGAGCCGCCCGTCCCGCGGGTCGTAGCGGCGGACGCGGTGGTTGAAGGTATCGGCCACGATCCAGGAGGCCTCGTCGGCGGCCAGGCCGAGCGGGTGCTGCAGCTGGCCCGCCGGCCCGATGCCGTCGCGGTCGCCCCAGTCGAACAGCCCGGTGCCGACGGCGGTGGCCACGACCAGGTCGTCGGCGCGCGGCACGAGCGCCCGCAGGGCGGAGGACTCGGCGTCGACGAACCCGAGCCGCGTCCCGAGCTTCGCGAGCCCCGACGGCTGGGCCAGCTCGGCGGCCTCGAGCGGCCCGTCGCCGAGGCCCTCCCGGCCGTTGCCCACGATCGGCCCGAAGCGGCCGCTGTCGACGTCCAGCGCCCAGAGCTGGTGCGAGCCGGCCATCGCGACCACCAGGACGTCGGCGAACGGGGCGACGTCCCAGGGCGAGCGCAACGGCGGCGAGGTGACCGTCGAGACCGTGCGCGCGTCGAGGTCGATCCGCCGGAGCCGCCCGTTGCCGGTGTCGGCGACCCACAGCTCGCCGCCCCAGAAGCAGAGGCCCTGCGGGCGCTGGAACGCGGCGGTCGCGTAGGAGCCGTCGGCGTGGCGCGGCAGGCCGCTCCCGATCGTGGCGAGCACGCGTGCCGCCGGGCTCGGCCAGGACGATCCGGTGGTGGCCGCTGTCGGCGATCGCCAGCAGGCCGTGGGCCGCGTCGTGGGCGATCCCGCCGGGGAAGCGCAGCCCGCTCGGCGCCACCGGCGGGTGCAGCGTCGCGGTGCGCGGCCCGCGCACCAGCGTGCCCTTTGCCTGGTGGGCCGCGAGCAGCGTGTCGATGGCCTTCGCCAGGCGCTCGGCGTGGCCCTCGCCCGAGACCTGCAGGACGACGTACCCCTCGGGGTCGATCAGGACGAGCGTCGGCCAGGCGCGCACCGCGTACTCGCGCCAGGTGCGCAGCTCGGGGTCGTCGAGCACCGGATGGGCGATCGCGTAGCGCTCGACCGCCTCGGCGACCGCGGCGTGCTCGGTCTCGTGGGGGAACTTCGGGGAGTGGACCCCGATCACCGTCAGGTCGTCGCCGAACCGGCGCTCGAGCCGCGCGAGCTCCTGCAGCACGTGGATGCAGTTGATGCAGGACGAGGTCCAGAAGTCGAGCAGGACGACGCGCCCGCGCAGGTCCGCGAGCGACAGCGGGTCGCCGCCGACGAAGCCGCCGCGTCCGTGCAGCTCCGGCGCGCGCACCCGACTCCCCGTGGACATTGCCGCAGCGTAAACAACTCGTCCCGCCCGGCACCCCCTTCCGAGTGATGACCGCCGTCCCCTGTCCGGGGCACGCTGACCTTGCGTCCCGCGAGCAGGGCCACCCGCAAGAGCCGACGCCGCCACCCTGGGTGAGCGGCGCGGACGGGAACCCGGCCGATGACGCACGGCGCCATGCCTCGCACGTGGTGCCGCCCCGACCGGCCCCGGTCGGCAAGCGGCACCACGGCGGGCAATTGACACATCTGCGTGGGGTGGCCGACGACTACCCAGGCCCGCTACTTGTAACACGGCTTCCCGTTCTTCAGTATCGAAACTGCAGGACCACGGGAGGAGTGAACGGAGGCAGGACGCAGGCCGGCCGTGCAGGGGCCGGCCTGGAGGCGACTGCGCGCTCGCGGCGGCACGACGCTGCCCCGGCGCGCAGGTGAACGAGCGACATCGCGCGATTGACACGTCAACCGACGAGTCCGATGTCACCTGCCGTGGGCTTGCCAGTTCCCGCGCTGCTCGCGGGAGGAGCCGAAGGAAGGACGATCGGGATGAAAACGACTGGACGCCGGCGCGCCGGCCTGGTCCTGGCGGCGCTCGGCGCGACGCTCGCGGTGCCCGCACTGGCACAGGCGGCGGCACCGAAGTGGGCCGTGGTCAACGCGGCCGGCGCGTCTGGTGCGCGGCAGCGGCGCGGTCTCCGCGGTGAACCTGGGCACGGGCACCTACCAGGTGATCTTCAACTCCAACATGACCGGCTGCAGCTACATCGCCACGGCCGGTGATCCGGGCGCAGGCGCGGTCTCCGGGCCGATCACGGTGTCGGTGGCCTCGCGGGCCGGCAACGCCAACGGCGTGTACCTCGAGACGCGCGACCAGACCACCGGCGCGCTGTCGAACCAGCCGTTCCAGCTCGTGACCCACTGCCCGACCAAGGACAGGTTCGCGGTCGTCGCCGACAACGGCGCGCTGGCCCGCGGCAGCGGCGTCGTCAGCACCGCCAACCTCGGCACCGGCAGCTACGAGGTGATCTTCAACAAGAACGTCAACAAGTGCGCGTTCACCGCCTCGATCGGCACGACCAGCACCGGCGCGGTCCCGTCTCCGGGCGTGGTCACCGTCGCGGGCCGCGCGGGCAACAAGGCCGGCGTGTTCGTGCGCATCGTCGACCGTCTCGGCAATGCGGTGAACCAGCCGTTCCACCTCTCGGTGACCTGCGGCAAGAAGAACCTGTTCGCCGTGCTCGAGGGCGCCGGCACGCTGGCGCGCGGCCAGCACGTCACCTCGGTCGCGAAGCTCGCCGGTGCCGACACCGGCACCTACCAGGTCATCTTCGACCGCACCGTGTCGGGCTGCGCCTACAGCGCCACGATCGGCACGACCACCAACGGCGGCTCGATCGGCCCGCCGCCGGTCGTGGCCACGGATGCCACCCGTGCGGGCAACGCGAACGGGGTGTTCGTCTTCCTGCACCAGGCCAACGGGACGACCATCGACGAGCCATTCCACCTCGCCGTCTTCTGCTAGACGAGCTGACGTGTCACTTCGACGGGGCGGGGGCGCAGCGACGCGCCTCCGCCCCGCCGGCTTGACGCATCTTATTGGGGTGGTGGCTCACGACCACCCGCCGTCCGCCTTGTCGAGGCGGCCTCGGTTCCGCAGACTCGCGGTCCGGGAGGGAGATGTCCGGCGGCCCCGGCCGCCGGCGCCGAAGGAGGACGGTCGTGAACGCAGGTGGACGCCGGCGGGTCGGGCTCGCCGCAGTGGTGCTCGGGACGACGTTGGTGGTGCCGGCGCTGGCGCACGCCGGGTCCGGGCCCGCGCTGGGCCGTGGTCTCGGCCTCGGGCCAGCTGCAGCACGGCAGCGGCGTCGCCTCCGTGCGGCTCCTGCCGTCGAGCACCGGCGCCTACCAGGTGACGTTCCGCGGCCCGGTGAGCCGCTGCGCCTACATCGCCACCGGCGCCGCGGCCGGGCCCGTCCAGGTGTCGGTCGCCTCGCGCGCCGGCAACGACAACGCGGTCTACGTCGAGACCCGCGACGCCGCGACCGGCGAGCTGGCGAACGAGCCGTTCAGCCTGGTGACCCACTGCCCGGGCAAGGACGTCTTCGCCGTCGTCGGCCAGGACGGCGAGCTCGACCGCGGATCGAAGGTCCTGTCGTCGACCCACGTCGGCGCCGGGAGCTACGTCGTCACGTTCGCGAGGCCCGTCACCACCTGTGCGGTCACCGCCACCGTCGGCACGACGGGCATCGGCGTCGTGGCCGACCCGGGCGTCGTGTCCGTCACGAGCTCGGCATTCGACCGGCGGGCGGTGGGCGTCCACGTCGTCAGCCGCAGCGGCGCTGCGGTCGACCAGCCGTTCCACCTGTCGGTCACCTGCGACGGCAAGGCGCCCGTCGCGGTCGTCGGCGACGACGGCACGCTCGTGCGCGGCCAGCACGCGAGCGCGGTGCGCCCGCTCGGCGACGGCCGCTTCGCCGTGACGTTCGACCGCGCGGTGAGCGGCTGCGCGTCCTCGGCGACCGCCGGCGGGCGGCCGCTGCCGCCGTGGTCGGCATCGTCGCCGGCGACGACGACCACGTCCTGCTGGTGTCCCTGCGGACCCTCGCCGGACAGCCGCTGAACGCCCCGTTCCAGCTCACCGTGTTCTGCTAGCGCGAGCCGGTCGTCTATCCTCGGCGCGTGCTTCGCCGCCTCTGTCTCGCCGCCGCGACGCTCGGATCGCTCGTGGCCTGCCAGCCGGCGGTGGCGTCGAGCCTCGGGCTCGTCGAGATCCGCGGGCCGAACGGCGCGCTGATCGCCGCCGACCGCGGCGGGCCGTTCTCCTACCCGGCGAACGGCAGCCTGGTCAAGGTCGGCCAGGCGACGGTGAGCGGCGGCGCGGTCGTCCTGTCGGACGTGTCGCTGTTCGGCGGCGAGCGTCCACGCGACCCGCATCGTGGTGCCGGCCCGCGGCCACGCCGGGGCGAAGGTCGTCGGCCTGGACATCGGTGGCACCCGCTACCGCTCGACCGCCAACACCGCGATCTCGCTCGGCGCCGACTCGTACCTGGTGGCCCTGCAGGAGGCCGTCGCGCCGGGCCTGTCGAGCGGCCGCGTCGGGGTCGTCGGCCTGCGGGTGCACCTCGGCACGCAGCTCGCCGGCCTGCCGAAGGGCACCGAGCTCTGGGTGGGGATCGCCGCCGCGGCCCGCGAGCCGGCGAGCGGCGTGAACGGCGTCCCGTCCGAGCTGATCCCGCTGTACGCCAAGGCCGCCAAGAAGTACGGCGTGCCGTGGACCGTGCTCGCCGCGATCAACCGCTTCGAGACCGGCTTCGGCTCGAACCTCGAACGTCTCGAGCGCGGGCGCGGTCGGCTGGATGCAGTTCCTCCCGTCGACCTGGAAGCGCTACGGCGTCGACGGCAACGGCGACGGCCGGCGCAACCCGTACGACCCGGCCGACGCGATCCTGGCCGCGGCCCGCTACCTGGCCTCGGCGGGCAGCGCGCTCGACCTGGCAGGCGCCGTGTTCTCCTACAACCACTCGTCGTCGTACGTCCACGCCGTCCTCGGCACCGCCTCGGCATACGCCGATGCCACCCCGAACTCCCGCAGTGGGGGGCCTCTCGACCCCTCACTACTGGGAGGCCGCTAGCCAGCAGGGCTGCTACGGTCCGTCGCGGTGGCTGACGAGCAACAGCCCGACGACTACCGGGGCGACTTTCGACGCGCCATTCAGCAGGCGCTCGACGGAAAGATCGGCTTCTACGCCGACTACGACTCTGCGCGCCAGGAGGAGATCTGGCGGCTCCTGTCATCCGACCGCGACCGGTTGCTGACCTTCGCCCGACGGCGCCAGATCACCACGGGCCGGCTCGAGCTGCGCCGGACCCTGAAGTCGCCGAAGCCGCTGTACGAGCTCGTGGCCGTCGGCGCCGATGCCCGCGCGGTGCGCGAGTACCTCGGGCTCGAGCGCTCGCGCCGCTGACCGCCTCCGGGTGGCACGGCGCGCGGCGGCGGGTATCGTCCCGCCGTGGCCGTGCCCCAGCTGCGCCCCCTGTCGCTGGGGGAGATCCTCGACGTCGCGATCAACCTCTGCTGGAGCCGGGCCCGGGTCCTGCTGCCGGTGGTCGCCCTGGTGCTGGCGCCGGTGCAGCTCGTCGCGACGCTGATCGAGGTCTCGACGCCGCAGCCGAGCCGCGGGATCTTCGGCACCGGCGAGAGCCAGGACCTGTCGCCGCACGAGCTGCGGGTGTACCTCGTGGGGACGCTCGCGGTCGCGCTCCTGTCGATCGATCGCCCAGCAGCTCACGACGGGCGCGTGCTTCAAGGTGGTCGCCGACGCCTACCTCGGCGGCCGGCCGACGGTCCGCTCGGCGTTCGCGTTCGTCGGGCCGCGGGTGCACTCGCTGCTCTGGGTGCTGCTGCTCGGGACGCTCGGTGCGGGCCTGGCGCTGATCCTGTGCTTCGTGCCGGGCATCTACCTGTGGTGCTGCTGGGCGCTCGCCCTGCCCGTGCTGCTGACCGAGGACGTGAAGGGCCGGCGGGCGCTGGGACGCTCGAGGGCGCTGGTCAACGGCACCTGGTGGAGGACGTTCGGGCTGCTGCTGGTGGGCTTCCTGCTGGCGGCGGTCGCGAACGCGCTGATCGTCGGCGCGTCGTCGCCGCTGGTCGACCGGATCGGCCGGGACACCGTCGCCGGGGTGGTCGTGGCGGTGCTCTTCGGGACGGTCGGCTCGGCGCTGACGCAGCCCTTCTCGGCGGCCTTCGTCGGGATCCTGTACTTCGACCTGCGGGTGCGCAAGGAGGGGTTCGACCTGCAGCTCCTGGCCGAGCGGATGGGCCTGCCGCCGGGCTCGGACCTGCCGCCCGAGGCGCTCGCCCCGGCGCCGCCGCCGACCACGCCCGGGCGGCGGGGCCTGGCCGCCGGTGCCTCCGCGTCCGCCGGGGCAGGAGCCGGTCTTCTGGCCTCCGCCGCCGAGCTGGTGGCAGGAGCAGCAGGCGCGGCAGGAGCCGCAGGCTCCGGAGGACGCGCCGGGCCCGGACGCCGGGGAGCGGTGAGCCGGCGCGCCGTCCTCCTGCTCGGCCTGGCCGCGCTGCTGCTGGTCGCGGCGCCGTCCGCCGGCGCGAGCGCGGTCAGCGGGGCGCAGCTTCGAAGCCTGGCCCTCGAGGCCCGCTCCGACCCGGCGCGCGCTCGCAGCAGCTGCGCGCGGTCACGCAGGTCGACGGCGTGCCCGCCGACCTGCAGTCGGCCCTCGGCACGGCGCAGGGTGCCCGAGCTGCAGCGCCGGCTCGCGGCCCTCGCCGCCGGCACCCGGGAGCCGGTGAACGCCGCCGAGGCCCGGCGCGAGGCCAGGGACGTGCTGTCGGGGTCGCGCTACCAGCCCGCCGACGACGGCTTCCACCCGCTCCGCGGGGTGCTCGGCTGGATCGGCGACCGGCTCGCGCCGCTCGGCCGGCCGTTCACCTGGCTCGGCGACCACATCCCCGGCGGGATGGACGTCGTCTGGGGGCTCATCGGGCTGCTCACGCTCGCGGGGACGCTGTTCCTGGTCCAGCGGACCATCCGCGGCCGGCTGCAGGGCGCCGAGGCGGCGCCGCGCGGCGGGCGGCGCTCGTCCGAGGCTGGATCCGGCAGCCCTCGAGCACGCCGCCGACCAGGCCGAGCGAGAGGGCGACTACGAGGGGGCGGTGCGGCTGCGGTTCCGCGCCGGCCTCCTGCGCCTGGCCCGGCTGCGGGCCATCTCCGACGACGTGACCACCACCAGCGGCCAGGTCGCCCGCGAGCTCCGCTCGTCGTCGTTCGACGAGCTCGCCGGCACCCACGACGAGGTGGTCTACGGCGGTCGCCCCGCAGCCAAGGCCGACGCCGTCGACGCCCGCGGCCGCTGGGACGACGTGCTCTCGAAGGCGCGACGGCGGTGAGCGCCACGCCGCAGCCGAGGCGCCGCACCGGCCTGTGGATCGGGCTCGGCCTGATCGTGCTGGTCGTGGCCCTGCAGGTCGGGCCGTCGCTCGCGGGCCAGGACGGCCCGAGCCAGGGGCCGGCCGGCTCGAGCTACTCGACCGAGCCCGACGGCACCGCCGCCTACGCCGAGCTGCTCGGCCGGGCCGGGCACCAGGTGCAGCGGCTGCGCGACCCGCTCGACCGGGCGTCGCTCGACCCCGGCGCGACGCTCGTCCTGATCGACCCCGACGGGCCCGCTGCACGACGAGGCCGACGCGGTGCGCCGGTTCGTCGAGGCCGGCGGCCGTCTCGTCGCCGCGGGCCCGGGCGCGCGGGCCTGGCTCGGCCCGCTGCTCGACCGGCCGCCGACGCTGGTCGGTGACGGCGATCGGGTGGCCCACGTCGCCGCGCCGGTGCCGGAGGTGCAGGGCGTGCGCGCCGTGCGCAGCAACGGCGACGTCTCGTTCGACGACGCCGGAGACCTGCTGCCGGCGCTGGCCGGGACGGCGGGCACGCTGCTCGGCGTCGCCGACGTCGGCCGCGGCCGGATCGCGATCATGGCCGACGCCTCGTCGCTGCAGAACGGGCTGCTCGACCAGGCCGACAACGCCGCCCTCGGCCTGTCGCTGGCCGGGCCGAGCGACCGCCCGATCCTGTTCGCCGAGTCGCTGCACGGCTTCGGCCCGTCGACCGGCCTCGACGCGATTCCCGACGACTGGGTGTGGGCGCTCTCGGGGCTGGCCCTGGCCGGCATCGTGCTGGCGCTGTCGCGGGCCCGCCGGCTCGGCCCGCCGGAGCGGCCGGATCGCGAGCTCGCCCCGCCGCGGCGGGCGTACGCCGAGTCGCTCGGCCGCACGCTCGCGCGCACCAGCGACCGCGGCAGCGCCGTCGAGAGCCTGCAGGGCCACGGGCGCACGCTGCTGGCCCGGGCCTGCGGCCCCGACGCGCCGGACGCCGCGCTGCGGGCGGCGGCGCTGCGGTTCGGCGTCGACGAGTCCGAGGTCGACGCGCTGCTCGACCCCGAGGCCGGCCGGCGCGACCCGCTGGCGGCCGGGCGGGCCTATGCGCGGCTGGCCGCGGCCGCATCCGAGCGACGAGGCGAAGGAGGCATCGCGTGAACGAGCTGCGCGACCGCGTGCTGGCCGAGGTCCGCCGCGTGGTGGTCGGCCAGGACGAGACCGTGGAGCGGCTGCTGGCCGCCGCCCTGGTGGGCGGCCACGTCCTGCTCGAGGGCGCGCCCGGGGTCGCCAAGACCCTGCTCGCGAACGCCACCGCCCGGGCGCTCGGGCTGGAGTTCCAGCGCGTCCAGTTCACGCCGGACATGCTCCCGTCGGACCTGACGGGCACGGTCACCCTGCTCGGCGGGGAGCTGGCCTTCCGCAAGGGGCCGGTCTTCACCCAGCTGCTGCTGGCCGACGAGATCAACCGGACCCCGCCGAAGACCCAGGCGGCGCTGCTCGAGGCGATGCAGGAGCGCCAGGTGTCGGTCGACGGCGAGCCCCGGCCGCTGCCCGAGCCGTTCCTGGTCGTCGGCACCCAGAACCCGATCGAGTACGAGGGCACCTACCCGCTGCCCGAGGCCCAGCTCGACCGCTTCCTGGTCAAGCTCGACATCGGCTACCCGTCGGAGGAGGACGAGCGCACGCTGGTGCTCCTGCCCCACAACGGCGTCGTGCCTGCCCGGCTCGACGAGGTCAAGGCGGTGACGACCGCCGAGGAGCTGCTCGAGGCCCAGCGGGACGTCGACGCCACCGGGGTGACGCCGGAGGTCGCCGAGTACGTGGTGGCGATCGTGCGGCGGACGCGCGAGCTGCCGAGCGTCGAGCTCGGCGCGAGCCCGCGTGCGGGCGTGCACCTGCTGGCCGCCTCGCGGGCCGCCGCGCGCCTGGCCGGGCGCGGCTACGTGACGCCCGACGACGTCGCCGCCCTGGCCCCCGCGGTGCTGCGCCACCGGCTGATCCTGCGGCCCGAGGCCGAGCTCGAGCGCTACCGGCCGGACGACGCGGTGCAGGCGGCCCTGGCCGGCGTGCCGGTGCCGCGGTGAGCCCCACGCCGCGCGCGGCGCTGGCCGTCGTCGTCGCGGCGCTGCTCGCGCTGTTCCTGCCGCTGTGGGTGGCCGCACTGGCGCTCCTGGCCCTGGCCGGGGCGGTGGTGGCCGACGCCCTCAGCGCCCGGGCGCAGCCCGAGGTGACCCGGGAGCTGCCGCACGTCATGACCCGGGGCGACCCGGGCCGGCTGGCGGTGACGCTGCCGGGCAGCCTCCCGGGCAAGGTGCGGGTGCGCCAGCCGCTGCCGCCGGACGTCCTGCTCGAGCCGAGCGAGGCCGACGGCGGCCTCGACAGCCGGCTCGTCGGCCGCCGGCGCGGGCGGCACCCGCTGCCGCCGGTGGCCCTGCGGGTCGAGGGCCCGCTCGGGCTCGGCTGCTGGTACCACCGGGCCGCGGGCGACGCCGAGCTGCTCGTCTACCCCGACCTGCCCGCCGCCCGCCGGCTCGCCCAGGCGGTGCGTCAGGGCCGCTTCCGCGAGGTCGGCCAGCGGCCGCGCGGCCCGCTCGGCCTGGGCGTCGAGTTCGAGTCGATCCGCGACTACCAGCCCGACGACGACATCCGCCAGGTGAACTGGGCCGCGACGGTCCGGCTCGGGCGGCCGATGTCGAACCAGTACCGCGTCGAGCAGGACCGCGAGGTGGTCTGCGTGGTCGACGCCGGCCGGCTGATGAGCGCGCCGCTCGGCGACCGCACCCGCCTCGACGCCGCGCTCGACGTCGTGGCGGCGGTGTGCGCGGTGGCCGACGAGCTCGGCGACCGCAGCGGCGCGCTGGCCTTCGACGACGAGGTGCGCCGCTCGCTGCGACCCCGCCGGCGCGGCGCCCGGGACGTGGTGCAGGCCCTGTTCGACCTCGAGCCCCGGCCGGTGGACGCCGACTACGAGCTCGCGTTCCGCTCGGTCGGCGGGCTGAAGCGGGCGTTCGTGCTCGTCCTCACCGACCTGCTCGACCCCGCCGCGGCGCGGCCGCTGGTGGAGGCCGTGCCGATCCTGGCCCGGCGCCACGCGGTGGCCGTGGCCAGCGCCCGCGACCCGGACCTCGAGACGCTCGCGTCCCGCGAGCCGCAGGCGCTGGCCGACGTCTTCGCCACCACCGTCGCGCTCGACGTGCTGGACGCCCGGGCCCAGGCCGCGGCGGCCATCCGGCGGGCCGGGGCCGAGGTCATCGAGGCGTCGCCCGAGCGCCTCTCGGCGGCCTGCGTCAGCGCGTACCTGCGGGCGAAGGCACGAGCGCGCCTGTAGGCCGCGGCTCGGCGTCCTCGTCCTCGCGCGGCCCGCGGCCCCGCCACACGACGAGCGACCAGTAGAGGACGCCGAGGCCGATCCCGATCGTCCAGACGACGCCGGCGTCGAAGCCCGACGGCGTGACGAACCCCTCCACCAGGCCCGCGAGCACGAGCCACGGCGCGGTGCCGAGCACGATCTCGATGGTGCGCCGGGCCTCGACCGCGATCGCCTCCCGCCGGGTCCTGCGGCCGGGGTCGATCATCGACCAGCCGAGGCTCAGCCCGGCGGCGCCGGCGACGACGATGCACGACAGCTCGAGCACGCCGTGCGGCAGCACCAGCTCGAGGAACCGCGTCCCGTTGCCCGCGCCCCACGAGAGCCCGGCGACCACCCCCAGGAGCACGCCGTTGTACAGCAGCTCGAACGCGGTCAGGACGCCCGCGGTCAGGCCGCCGGCGAGCACGATCAGGGTGACCCGGATGTTGTTGGTGAAGATCTCCGTCGACAGCGAGCTCTTCTCCTCGGAGCTCAGGCCGAGGTCGTTGCCGTTCGTCGGCGGCTCGCTCACCCCGCGGTAGGCCGACGGCACGAGCCCGACCGCGGCGCCCGGGTCGCGCAGGGCCCACTCGCCGGCCAGCACCGCCGGGGCGAACGTCAGCACCACGGCGATCAGCAGGAACAGCGGGCGCTCGGCGACCCGCCGCCAGTAGGTGCGGCTGTAGAACGAGCGCAGCGAGCGGCGCCGCGGCGGCGAGTCGTAGACCAGGTGGCGGGCGCTCCCGACGAGGCCCGCGAGCCGCTCGACGAGCGGGTCGCCGGGGAACGCCCGGCGGGCCAGCGCGAGGTCGGCGGCGGCCGCCCGGTAGAGCTCGCCGAGCCGGCGGACGCCGTCCGCGCCGAGCGACTCCGGCTTCTTGCCGGCCCGGCGCACGAGCGCGTCGAGCTCCGCCCAGTCGGGCGATCGCTCCTCCTGGAAACGCAGTAGATTCAGAAGCAGGTGGAGTTCGAGGACCGGATCCAGATCGCGACCCCGGAGGGCGTCGATCTCGAGCTAACGCTAGCCGGGCTCGGCTCGCGCTTCGTGGCGGAGCTCATCGACGTGTTCCTGCAGATCGTGCTCGTGGTCGTCATCGCGCTCGGCCTGAGCGCTCTCGGCGGCTACGGCGAGGCGTGGCGTGTTCATCGTGATCTTCGCCGTGCTGTTCCTGTACCACCCGCTGTTCGAGCTCACCGCCGGCGGGTCGGACGCCGGGCAAGCGCTGGACGGGCCTGCGGGTGGTGATGGAGGGCGGCGAGGCGATCGGCGTTCGCGCCAGCGCGGTCCGCAACGTGATCCGGATCCTGGACTTCCTGCCGACCGCCTACATCGTGGGGAGCATCGCGATCCTGGTCTCGTCGCGGAACCAGCGGATCGGCGACCTGGCCGCCGACACCATCGTGGTGCGAGAGCGCCGGGCCACGGCCACGAAGCACCCGACGGCTGCCTGGACGGCGGCGCCGGTGGCCGTCGTGCCGGCAGCCGAGTCCTGGGACGTGAGCGGGATCAGCGCCGGCGAGCTCGCCGCGGTGCGCAGCTTCCTGCAGCGCCGCGAGGAGCTGACCCTGGACGCCAGGAACCACCTGGCCGGCGAGCTGGCCCGCCGGCTGGCCCCGAAGGTCGCCGGCGTCCAGCCCGGCGTGGAGGGCGAGCGGTTCCTCGAGAGCCTGGCCGCGGCCAAGGCGGCCCGCGGTGAGTGACCGCGGTCGTCTGCGGCCCGTGGAGGTCTCCGGGCGCGACGCCGTCACCGGCTCGCTCGTCCTGCTGGCGGCCGGCCTGGCGCTGCCGCTGCTCGACCATCCGCCGGCGCTGCCGTGCCCGCTGCGCACCCTGACCGGCGTCCCGTGCCCGCTGTGCGGCATGACCACCGGCGTCGAGGCAGACCCTGCACGGCCACCCGCTGCAGGCCGCCGCTCAGAACCCGTTCGCGCCCGTCCTGGTCGGCGCGGCGCTCTACGCGCTGGCCCGGCGCCCCGCGGGCGTGCGGATCCCCGCCTGGGCGGCGGCGCTGGCGGTGTGCGCCGCCTGGCTCTTCGAGCTGGGACGATTCGGCCTGCTCGGGTGAGCTACGACCCGCTGCAGGAGTGGCACGGCCGGCCGAACGGTCCGAGCGGGCCGCGCGCCAGCTTCATCGCCCGGCTCGGCGCGCTGGTCTTCGACGCGCTCCTGGTCGGGGTGCCGCTGCTGGCCGTCGAGCTCAGCATGAACCTCGGCACCCTCGCCCGCTACGGGCTGTCCATCGGCGTGACGCTGGCCTACTACACGGTCTTCGAGGGCTCGAGCGCCGGCCAGACGCCGGGCAAGAAGTTCGCCGGGATCCGGGTGATCGACCAGAGCCGCGGCGACTCGATCGGCCACCGCCGCGCCGCCCTGCGCTACCTCGCCAGCATCCTCAGCGAGATCCCGCTGTTCCTCGGCTTCTTCTGGATGCTGTGGGACCGCGAGCGCCAGTGCTGGCACGACAAGATCGTGTCGAGCGTCGTCGTGCCGGTGCGCTACTACCCGCCCGAGCGCTGGCCGTAGCCGCCCTCAGCCGGTCGCGTTCAGGAGCGACAGCAGCGGCTCGATCCTGGTGATCGCGTCGCTCGCGTAGGCCTGCTCGAGGATCGCGTGGTAGACGCCGGCGCGGTCGATCGAGATCGGCGCGTCCGTGGCCTGCTGCAGGACGGCGGCCGAGAAGCGGCGGAACACCTCGGCCTGCAGCAGGAGCCCGAGCTCGTCGGATCGCCGGGCGCAGTCGTCGGCGACCCGGGCGGTGAACCCCACGAGCGCGCCGCGGACGTCGTCGTCCTGGGCGACGGGGAAGGCGCACACGGCCTCGAGCATCCGGTCACGGGCGTATCCGAGCGGGTAGGCCTGGGTGGCGTCGCGCAGGAAGGCCGGCTCGGCGTGCTCGTGCATGGGCGCCACGGTACGCGCGTTCGGGTGCGAGGTCACCCCCCGAACGGGGCACGATTCGGGACTATCGGTCCCGCAGCACGGGGCGGGTCAGGCAGGTCGGCCCGCCGCCGCCCTTGATCCCGATGTCGCCGCCGGGCACCTCGTGGACGGTCGCGCCGGCCTGGCGCAGCCCCTCGGCGGTGCGAGGGTTCCCCTCGAAGATGACGGCCTCGCGCGGGGCGATCGCCAGCACGTTGGGGCCGAACGAGTCGAACTCCTCGTCGGGCACGTCGACCGTCTGGATCTCGCGCTCCTGCAGGAGCTCCCACAGCCCCGCCGGCACGAGCGGCCGGTAGACCACCGCCAGGTCGCGGTCGACCGGTGAGATCGCCGACAGCAGGTGCAGGCAGTAGGCCGGCCCCGCGTGGTAGGGCATGTCCACGATCCGCACCTGTTCCACGTACGGGCGCGCGAGCGCGGCGACCTGCTCGGCGCCGGCGGTGTTCGTGCGCAGCGTCCGCCCGATGACCAGCGTGCCCTCGTCGAGCCACAGGAGGTCGCCGCCGTCGCTCGTCCCGGGCGCCTCGACCCGGCCGGCGACCGGGATGTCGTTGGCCTCGAACCAGGCCTCCTGGGCCGCCGGCTCGCCGGCCCGCACCGGCTTCTGCGGCCGCAGCAGGATCACGCCGCCGTCGACCACCAGCGTGGGGTCGAAGGTGTAGACCGAGTCGGCGCCGGCCTCGCTGCCGAGGACGTCGACCACGACGCCCGCCCCCTGCAGGACCTCGACGAGGCGGGCGTGCTCGGCCTTCGCCCGGTCGAGCTCGATCGGGGCCAGGTAGTGGACGCCCTCGGTCTCGAAGCCCGCTCCGTAGGCCGGGCCGGGCGGGTTGACCAGGACGCGGCGCAGGCGCCCGGTCATGCTCTGGGCGCCGTAGCGGCGCGTGGCGGCTGTCGACGACATGCGGTCTCTGTATCAGATGCGGCCGAGCGCGTCGCGCAGGACGCCGAGCTCCGCGTCCGACAGGGCAGCGGCGAAGCCGTCGCGCACGCAGGCGCCGTAGACCGGCCACATGCGGCGCAGCAGGTCGTGGCCGGCGTCGGTGACGACCGCGTAGGCGCCGCGCCGGTCGCCAGGTGCCGGCTGGCGCTCGACCACGCCGGCGGCCTGCATGCGGTCGACCAGCCGGGTGAGGCCGCTCCTCGTCACCACGGTGTGCCCGGCGAGCTCCGACATCCGCAGCCGGTGATCGGGCGCCCGGTAGAGGGCCCAGAGCACGTCGTACCACGCGAGCGGCGGCAGGCCGTCGGCCGCCAGGGCCTTCTCGATGCGCTCGGTGAGGGACGCGTGGGCGTTCAGCAGGCCGCGCCAGGCGTCGAGCTGCAGGTCGCTGAGCAGTGGCTCCACGACGGTGATTGTAGCGGCAACGGTTGCGTACGCAACGAGATCTCGCTAGGGTGATGGTTGCGAGCGCAATGAGTGCGATCGCAACTACTCATCCAGGAGAAGGAGCTGTCATGGCCCGCACGATCACCCTCGCCGAGCTGCAGGCGAAGCTCGACGGCCCGAACCCGCCGGTCCTCGTCGAGGCGCTCGGCCCGCAGTACTTCGAGCAGGCCCACCTGCCCGGGGCCATCAACATCCCGCACACCGAGGTGCGCGAGCTGGCGCCGTCGCTGCTCCCCGACCGCGACGCCGACGTCGTCGTGTACTGCGCCAGCGGTCCGTGCCAGAACTCCGGAATCGCCGCTCGCATGCTCGAGTCGCTCGGCTACACGAGCGTCTCCGACTACCACGAGGGCAAGGCCGAGTGGATCGAGGCTGGCCTGCCCGTCGAGACCGGCGTGCCGGTCGCCTGAACGACGACCGACCGGCCGGCCGCCCCTCGCGGCCGGCCGGTCGCGTGCACTTCCGCGTGCACCCGGTGATCTCACCGGTGCGAAGGGGATGCGTCCGCCACACGATCGATGCAGGATCGTCACGGCCGCGCCAGCGCATCTGCCCTATCGTTTCCCGCGGCACCACGGAGCGGCGTTTGTCCTGCTTCGAGGTGTAACGCGCCTGGGCCTGGATACCCAAAACCAGGAGGCCCATTGCCGCGTCCGTGGCGCCTCGCGAGCAGTCCGTTCCGCCCCACGCACGTCGAGGAGAGCACGCGAAGATGACCGATCCCGAAACCTGGCGCGAGCTCGGCCAGCAGCTGCGCGTCGATTCCGTGCGGATGTCCTCCGCTGCCGGCTCCGGGCACCCGACGTCCTCCATGTCCGGCGCCGACCTGATGGCGGTGCTGATCGCAAAGCACCTGCACTACGACTGGTCGAACGCCGACGACCCCCGCAACGACCACCTGATCTTCTCGAAGGGCCACGCGTCGCCCCTGCTGTACGCCATGTACCGGGCGGTGGGCGCGGTGTCCGAGGAGGAGATGCTGACCTTCCGCAGGTTCGGCAGCCGCCTCGAGGGTCATCCGACCCCGATCATCCCCTGGGTCGACGTCGCCACCGGCTCGCTCGGGCAGGGCCTGCCCATCTCCGTCGGCGTCGCGCTCTCCGGCAAGCAGCTCGACCGGCTGCCCTACCGCGTGTGGTGCCTGTGCGGCGACTCCGAGATGGCCGAGGGGTCGATGTGGGAGGCGTTCGAGCACGCGGCCTACGCGAAGCTCGACAACCTCACCGCGATCATCGACGTCAACCGGCTCGGCCAGCGCGGCGAGACCATGCACGGCTGGGACCTCGACTCGTACGCCAACCGCGCGAAGGCCTTCGGCTGGAACGCGATCGTCATCGACGGCCACGACGTCGAGGCGATCGACGCGGCCTACACGGAGGCGGTCGGCACGACCGGCAAGCCCACCGTGATCGTCGCGAAGACGGTCAAGGGCCAGGGCGTCGCGGCGGTGGCCAACAAGAACGGGTTCCACGGAAAGCCGCTCGACGACCCGGACGCCGCGATCGCCGAGCTCGGCGGCATCCGCAACCTGCGGGTGCAGACGCCGAAGCCGGACAGCGCCGGCGCGCCCCACGTCTTCGAGACCGGCGCGCTCGAGCTGCCGCGCTACGAGACCGGGTCGTCGGTGGCCACCCGCAAGGCCTACGGCGACGCCCTGCTGGCGCTCGGCAAGGGCCGCGGCGACGTCGTGGCGCTCGACGGCGAGGTGTCGAACTCGACCCACGCCGACGAGTTCGCGAAGGCCTTCCCGGACCGGTTCTTCGAGATGTTCATCGCCGAGCAGCAGCTGGTCGCCGCGGCGATCGGCATGCAGGTGCGCGGCTGGACGCCGTTCGTGTCCACGTTCGCGGCGTTCCTGTCCCGGGCCTACGACTTCGTCCGCATGAGCGCCATCAGCCAGGCGAGGTACTGCCTGTCCGGCTCCCACGCGGGCGTCTCGATCGGCGAGGACGGGCCGTCCCAGATGGCCCTCGAGGACCTGGCCTCGCTGCGCGCGATCCACGGCAGCGTCGTCCTCTACCCGTCGGACGGCAACGCCACGGCGAAGCTCCTCCTGCAGATGGCCGACCACGACGGCATCGCCTACATGCGCACCACGCGCGGCGCGACGCCGGTCTACTCGAGCCCCGACGAGGACTTCCGGATCGGCGGCAGCCGGGTCGTGCGGCAGTCCGACGACGACGACCTGACGATCGTCACCGCCGGCATCACGTTGCCCGAGGCCGTCGAGGCCGCCGACGCCCTGCAGAAGGACGGCATCAACGCCCGGATCATCGACCTGTACTCGGTGAAGCCGGTCGACGAGGAGACCCTGAAGGCGGCCGCCGAGGCCACCGGGAGGATCCTCACCGTCGAGGATCACTGGCCCGAGGGCGGGATCGGCGACGCGGTGCTGGCCGTCTTCGGAGACGCCGACGAGCGCCCGCGGATCCACAAGCTGGCGG
Organism: uncultured Actinomycetes bacterium; assembly: GCA_963794695.1. Classification (GTDB taxonomy): domain Bacteria; phylum Actinomycetota; class Thermoleophilia; order Gaiellales; family JALYLC01; genus CAWCFJ01. The sequence continues at coordinate 887,230 of CAWCFJ010000003.1, forward strand.
TCACCGAGCTGCCCGGCTCGGGCAAGCCGGACGAGCTGCTGAAGGCCGCCGGCATCGACGCCGAGGGCATCGCCGGCGCCGCCCGCACCCTCGTCGGCCAGGCGGTGGGCGCGCGATGAAGCTCGCCGTCTCGGCGGACCACGCCGCGGTCGAGCTGCGCCGGCACGTCCTGGCCCACCTGCGCGCTGCGGGCCACGACGTGACGGATCTCGGCGGCGACGACCCGGACGAGCCCGACGACTACCCCGACCGGGCCGCCGACGTCGGCCGCGAGGTGGCCGAGGGCCGCGCCGAGCTCGGCATCCTGCTGTGCGGCTCGGGAGCGGGCGCGTGCATCGCGGCGAACAAGCTGCGGGGCGTGCGCGCCGCCACCTGCCACGACACGTTCTCCGCCCACCAGTCCCGCGAGGACGACGACGCCAACATCCTGTGCCTCGGCGCACGGATCGTCGGGCTCTCGCTGGCCCTGGAGCTCGTGGACACCTTCGTCAACGCCCGCTTCTCGGGGCTCGAACGCCACCAGCGCAGGCTGGACAAGGTGCTCGCCCTCGAGGCGGCCGCCACGGTCTGAAAGGACGGCCCAATGGCCAACCACCTGAGCGAGATCGCTGCTCAAGGCCAGTCCATCTGGCTCGACAACATCTCCCGCCAGCTGATCGACAGCGGGGAGCTGAAGCGCCTCATCGACGAGGACAGCCTGACCGGCGTCACGTCGAACCCGACCATCTTCGAGAAGGCCATCGGCCACTCGGAGCTGTACGACGACGGCCTCAAGGAGGCGGTCGACCAGGGGCTCTCGCCGCGCGACACCTTCTTCCACCTGGCGATCCGCGACATCCGCGACGGTGCCGACCTCCTGCGGCCCGTCTGGGAGCGGACGGGTGGCCAGGACGGCTACATCTCGTTCGAGCTGCCGCCCGAGCTGGCCGACGACGCCGACGGCTCGGTCGAGGCCGCGAAGCACTTCAAGCAGGAGATCGACCGCCCGAACGCCTTCATCAAGGTGCCGGCCACGGCGGCCGGCGTGAAGGCCTTCGAGGAGCTGACGGCCGCCGGCGTCTCGGTCAACGTCACCCTGCTGTTCGACGTCGCGCGCTACGAGGAGATCGCCGAGGCCTACGTGCACGGGCTCGAGCGGCGCGCCGACGCGGGGGAGCCGGTCGACGCGATCGCCTCGGTGGCCAGCTTCTTCGTGTCCCGGGTGGACAGCAAGGTCGACGCCGAGCTCGAGAAGAAGGGCAGGACCGAGCTGATGGGCAAGGCCGCGATCGCCAACGCCCGGATCGCGTACGAGTCCTTCCTGCGGATCTTCTCGGGCGAGCGCTGGGACCGGCTGCGGCGAAGGGCGCGAACGTCCAGCGCCCGCTCTGGGCCTCGACGTCGACCAAGAACCCGAGCTACCCGGACACCCTGTACGTCGACGAGCTCATCGGGCCGGACACCGTGAACACGATGCCCGACGCCACGATCGAGGCCGCCCGCGACCACGCCACGGTGGCCCGCACCGTCGACAAGGACTTCGCGGGCGCCCACGCGCTGATCGACGAGCTGAAGGGCCTCGGCATCGACTTCGACGACATCGTGTCGCGCCAGCTGGTCGAGGAGGGCGTGGCGAGCTTCGCGAAGTCCTTCGACTCGCTCGTCGAGACGATCGCCGGCAAGGCGGCGCAGCTGCGCAGCGGCGACCTCTCGGCGGCCGGGCAGGGCGCGCGACGGGAGGGGCTTTTAGCGCTTAGCCAGAAGGACGCCGTCCAGAAGCTGTTCGCCAGGGACGCCTCGCTGTGGCCCGGCGGCAAGGCCGCCGGCTGGCTCGGCTGGATCGACACCGTGGCCGAGCAGCGCGCCAACGCGGGGCATCTCGTCGACTGGGCGCAGAAGGAGATGGCCGGCAAGAAGCACGTCGTGCTGTGCGGCATGGGCGGATCGAGCCTCGCGCCGCTGGTCTTCGCGACCGCGTTCGGGCTCGAGAAGCTCCTGGTGCTGGACTCGACCGATCCCGAGGCCGTGAAGGCGATGCCGACGCGGGACGCGTTCTACGTGATCTCGTCGAAGTCGGGCTCGACGATCGAGCCGAACTGCTTCGCCGACTGGTTCTGGCACGCGACCGACGGCGACGGCAGCCACTTCGTGGCCATCACCGACCCGGGCAGCGATCTCCAGGAGCGGGTCGAGACGGACAGCTGGCACGCGCTCTTCCGCGGCCGGCCGGACGTCGGCGGCCGCTACTCGGCGCTGTCGGCGTTCGGGATCGTCCCGGCTGCCCTCGGCGGCGCCCCGGTCGGCGCGATCCTGGACGACGCCGCGGCGATGCTCGTGGCCTGCGGGCCGGACACCGAGCTCGAGCACAACCCGGGCGCCCAGCTCGGCGCGCTCATCGGCCAGGCGGCCAGGTCCGGGCGGGACAAGCTGACGATCGTGGCCTCGCCGGGCTACGAGAGCTTCGGCCTGTGGCTCGAGCAGCTGGTGGCCGAGTCGACCGGCAAGCACGGCGTCGGCATCGTGCCGGTGGCCGGCGAGCCCGTCGGCCCGCCCGAGGTCTACGGCGACGACCGGGTCTTCGTCCACGTGCGCGCGGACGGGACCCACGACGCGGCGCTGGCCCGGCTCGCCGAGCGCCACCCGGTGCTCACCCTGCCGCTTGCGACGCCCGAGCACCTCGGCGGCGAGATGGTGCGCTGGGAGGTCGCCGTGGCGCTGGCCGGGGCGATCCTCGAGATCGACCCGTTCGACCAGCCGAACGTGCAGGAGGCCAAGGACGCCACCGTCGCGCTGCTCGACGAGTACAGCTCGAGCCACGAGCTCCCGGCGGAGGAGCCGGGCTCGCTCGAGGACGTGCTCGCGGCGGCCAAGTCCGGCCGCTCGTACGTCGTGCTGCAGGCCTACATGGCGCCGACCGACGAGGCCCAGCGCCGGCTCGAGCGGCTGCAGGGCCGGATCCGCGACGCCACGCACTGCGCCACCACGGCGGGGTTCGGGCCGCGCTACCTGCACTCGACCGGCCAGCTCCACAAGGGCGGCGCGCCGATCGGCGTGTTCGTCCAGCTGGTGCACGAGCACGAGCACGACCTCGAGATCCCGGGACGCCCGTTCGGCTTCCTGACCCTGCGTGACGCCCAGGCGCTCGGCGATGCCGCTGCCCTGCGCTCGCGCAACCTGCCCGTGGCGCGCATCGGCTTCTCGGACCTCGGCGAGGTCGAGGCCGCGATCGACCGGGCGCTGAGCCGCGACACCGAGAGGGTGTGAGCGATGGAGATCGCGTTCGTGGGGCTGGGGCGCATGGGCGGTGGGATGACCCACCGCCTGCTGGACGACGGCCACACCGTGTTCGGGTTCGCCCCGAGCGACAAGGATCGCGGCACCCTCGCGGAGCGTGGCGGCAAGCCCGCGGCGTCGCTCGAGGAGCTCGTCTCGCAGATGACCGAGACGCCCCGCGTGGTGTGGTCGATGGTGCCGGCGGGGCAGATCACCGAGGACACGATCAACGGCCTCGCCGCCCTGCTCGAGAAGGGCGACATCGTCGTCGACGGCGGCAACACGAACTTCCGCGACGACCAGCGCCGGGCGAAGGCGCTGGCCGAGAAGGGGATCGAGTTCATCGACGCCGGCACCTCCGGCGGGGTGTGGGGCTACGACGTCGGCTACTGCCTGATGGTCGGCGGCTCGGACACCGCCGTCGAGCGCCTGGCGCCGGTGCTCACCACGCTGGCGCCTCCCGACGGCTGGCTGCACTGCGGGCCGGTCGGGGCGGGCCACTTCGTGAAGATGATCCACAACGGCATCGAGTACGGCCTGATGCAGGCCTACGCCGAGGGCTTCGAGATCCTCGAGAAGTCCGAGTTCGAGCTCGACCAGGCGGCCATCGCCGAGCTCTGGGGCCGCGGCTCGGTGGTGCGCTCGTGGCTCCTCGAGCTGCTGGCCATCGCGCTGCGGCAGGACCCCGGCCTGGAGCAGATCCAGGGCTACGTGGACGACTCCGGCGAGGGCCGCTGGACGGTGATCGAGGCGATCAACGAGGCCGTGCCCGCCCCGGTGATCGCGCTCAGCCTGATGCTGCGCCAGCGCTCCCGCCAGGAGCAGTCGTACTCGGCCAAGGTCAACGCGGCGCTGCGCAACCAGTTCGGCGGGCACGCCGTGAAGGCCGCCCTGATCGAGCACGCCGCGAAGGGCGCGGAGCTCGCGGCCGACGCCCAGGACGGGGGCGGCGCGTGAGCACGACGGCCGATCCGACCGCGGCCAACAACCCGCTGCGCGCCGGGATCCGCATGGCCAGCGTGCCGGGCCCGTGCGCGCTCGTGATCTTCGGCGCCTCGGGCGACCTGGCCCACCGCAAGCTCATCCCGGCGCTCTACAACCTGGCGGTGCGCGGCCTGCTGCCGGCGGCGTTCTCGATGGTGGGCGTCGGCCGCACCGACTACGGCGGCGACGAGAACTTCCGCTCGGAGATGAAGAAGGCCGTCTCCCAGTTCTCGCGCACCAAGCCGATCGACGAGGCGGTCTGGCGCTCGTTCGCCGACGGCCTGTACTACGTGCCGGGCTCGTTCGACGACGCCCCGCTGTACGAGATGCTCCGCGAGAAGCTCGACCAGGTCGCCGAGGAGCGCGGCAGCGGCCACAACGCGCTCTTCTACCTGGCCACGCCGCCGACGACGTTCCCGACGATCGTCGCGCGGCTCGGCGAGCACGGCCTGGCCCACGAGGAGGACGGCTGGCGGCGGGTCGTCATCGAGAAGCCGTTCGGCCGCGACCTCGCTGTCGTCCGAGGAGCTGAACCAGGTCGTGCACCAGGCGTTCGACGAGCGCCAGGTGCTGCGCATCGACCACTACCTGGGCAAGGAGACGGTCCAGAACATCCTGGTCCTGCGCTTCGCCAACGGCATCTTCGAGCCGGTCTGGAACCGCAACTTCATCGACCACGTGCAGATCACGGTGGCCGAGTCGATCGGCGTCGAGGGACGCGGGCGGTTCTACGAGGAGGCCGGCGCGCTGCGCGACATCGTCCAGAACCACATGCTGCAGGTGCTGTCGTTCGTGGCGATGGAGCCGCCGGCGTCGTTCGGCCCCGAGGCGGTGCGCGACGAGCGGGCCAAGGTGCTGAAGTCGGTGCGCCCGTTCGAGGCCGACACCGTGGTGCGCGGCCAGTACACGGTCGGCTTCGTCGACGGCGAGCGGGTGCCGGCGTACGTCGAGGAGGACGGCGTCTCGCCGGCCTCGGACGTCGAGACCTACCTCGCGGCGCGGCTCTCGATCGACAACTGGCGCTGGGCCGACACGCCGTTCTACCTGCGCACCGGCAAGCGCCTGCCCAAGCGGGTGTCCGAGGTCGCGATCGCGTTCAAGCGGGTGCCGCACCTGCCGTTCTCCTACGCCGCCGCCGAGCAGCTCGAGCCGAACGTGCTGGTCCTGCGCATCCAGCCCGACGAGGGCATCGCGCTGCGCTTCGGGGCGAAGGTGCCCGCGGCGCGCACCCAGATCCGCACCGTCACGATGGACTTCCAGTACGGGACGACGTTCGCGGTTCCGCCCGCCGAGGCGTACGAGACGCTCCTGCTCGACGCGATGCGCGGCGACACGACCAACTTCACCCGCACCGACTCCGTCGAGGAGTCGTGGCGGATCGTCGACCCGGTGCTCGACCTGTGGCGCAGCGCCGGCGGCGCGCCGCACCTGTACGCCGGGGGCTCGTGGGGGCCCGACGCGGCCGACGAGCTGCTGGCCCGTGACGGCCGGCGCTGGAGGAAGCCGTGAGCATCACCGAGGCCATCGAGGCGACGCTCGCCGACCTGCGGGCGCTCGAGGCGGGCTCGAGGAACGACGGCGTCCGCACCAACATCCTCGACCTCGTGATCATGTGCGACGACCGCGAGACGGCGGACGAGCTCGTCGAGCTGGTGGCGAACCTGCCGTACAGCAAGCCGTCGCGGGCCATCGTGGCCCTGGCCGACGAGCACCAGGGCGAGGTCGAGTACGACGCCCGGGTCTTCTGCAGCGCGTCGAACGACGGCGTCGGCACGCAGGTCTGCTCCGAGCTCGTGACCCTCAGCGCGGGCGAGGGCGGGGCGGCGCTGCCGAGCCTGATCGCCGCGCTCACCCTCCCCGACCTGCCGGTGTTCCTGCTGTGGCGGGCCGAGCCCGAGTTCACCGGCCTGATGATCGACCGCATCTGGCCGCTGGTGACCCGGGTGGTCGTCGACTCGACGCTGCAGGAAGGGACGCTCGAGCAGCTGCCCAACCTGCTCGGCCGGATGCCGCGGCGCGACATCACCGACCTCTCGTGGACGAAGATCACGGGCTGGCGCGAGGCGGTGGCCCGGCCGTTCGACAATCCCGACAACGCCCGCTGCCTCGCGACGCTGCAGCGCATCGAGGTGCATCACGCCGGCGCCTCGGACGCCCAGGCGCAGCTGATGGCCGGCTGGGTGCTGAGCCGCCTGAACTCGACGACCGCCGAGGTCGTGATCGAGTCCGAGCGCCGGCGCGACATGCGCTCCGGATCGCTGACCTCGGTGAAGCTGACCTGCGGCGACCAGGAGTACCTGGTCGAGCGGGTCAAGGAGGGCGTCGGCCGCGTGGTGGCGCCGAACATCCCCGAGCACACGGTGCCGCTGCCGGTGCCGAAGCTGCGCGAGCTGGTGGCGCTCGAGCTCCAGGTGTTCGACCCGGACGCGATCTTCGAGGCCGCGGTGCTGGCGGCGCCCGGGATCGCCGGCGCCGAGCACGCGCCCGTCTGATGGACGTGCGGGTCTTCGAGGATCGCGCCGCCGCGATCCAGGGGTTCTGCGAGCTGCTGGTCGCGGCTCGCCCGTCGACGTTCGTGCTGACGGGCGGGACGACCGCCGGCGACGCCTACACGCTGCTGGCCTCGGACGGCTGGCGCGACCGGCTGCCGTGGGACGAGCTGACGCTGTACTTCGGCGACGAGCGCCGCGTCCCGCCGGACTCCTCCGACTCCTGCTACCGGCTGGTCGCCGAGACGCTGCTCGAGGGCGTCACGCCGAAGGCGGTGGAGCGCATGCGCGGCGAGGCCGACGACCCCGAGGCCGAGGCCGACCGCTACGGCGCGCTGATCCCCGATCGGCTGGACGTGGTGATGCTCGGGATGGGTGACGACGGCCACTGCGCCTCGCTGTTCCCCGGCGAGCCGTCGCTGGAGGTGACCGACCGGCTGTGCGTCCCGTCGCGGGCGCACTACGCGCCGTTCGAGCGGCTGACGCTGACGTATCCGGCGCTCGACCGGGCCCGGCTCGTGGTGTTCCTGGTGATCGGCGAGAAGAAGGCCGAGGCGCTGGCCGCGATCCAGCGCGGCGAGGACCGCCCGGCGGGCCGGGTCCGGCCGGCCGACGGCCGCGTGGTGTGGATCGTCGACCGGGCCGCGGCGCCGCTCCTGTCCGGCGCGTAGCCCGCTCTTCGCTCGCTCTTCGACGGCGCCGACGTTGGTCCGACGCTTGCAGGTCAGCCTGGGTCGCATGACCACCGAACCTGACGATCGTTCCCCTCGCGGCCTGAGCCGGCGCTCCGTCCTGCAGCGGGCCGGCGCGCTCGGCCTGGCCGCGACCGTCGGCGGCGCCGTTGCCGGCCGCACGCTGCTCGCTCCCGACGCCGCCGAGGCGGCCACATCGGCCGCCTCCGGGCTGACGCTGACGCCCGAGCAGGAGGAGGGCCCGTACTACGTGGCCCTCGAGAAGGTCAGGCGCAACGTCACCCTGGGCCGGCCCGGCGTCCCGCTGCACCTGCGCATCAAGGTCGTGACCACGCAGGGGAAGCTGGTCACCAACGCGGCCTGCGACATCTGGCAGTGCGACGCGCTCGGCGTGTACTCCGACGAGTCCGTCGAGAACACGGTCGGCCAGACCTGGCTGCGCGGCGTGCAGCTGACCGGCGCCGACGGCGTCGCCGAGTTCGTCACCATCTACCCCGGCCACTACCAGGGCCGCACGACCCACATCCACGTGAAGGTGCACGTCGGCGGACACACCTCGAGCAAGGCCTACCGTGGCGGGCACGTGTCGCACACCGGCCAGCTGCTGTTCGACGACGCGGTCACGAGCGAGGGTCTACCAGCTCGCGCCGTACACCTCGGACACGGCGGTGCGCGTCCTGAACGGCAGCGATCAGGTCTACGCCGGTCAGGGCGGCTCGAGGTCGAAGCTGAAGCTCAGGGCCCTCGGCTCGAAGGTCGCGGACGGCTACCTGGCCACGATCACCCTGGTGGTCGACCCGGCGGCCACGCCGGCGGCGGTGGGCGTCGGCGGCTGAGGCTCCCTGTCGGTCGGCACACCGGCCGTGAATCCCTGCCGCGAGGCTGGCTCGTAGCTCCAGGAAATAGCTCCTCACCAGGAGGTTCTGGAGATGTGGCACGCAACGACTCCGCGCACCCGGCGGGTGCTGTGGCCGACCACGGCTGCCGTCCTCGCCGCCGTCGCGGGCGGCGGCTACGCCGTGGCCGCGACGTCCCACGACGCGAGCACGACCCGGCGGGTCGAGGTCAAGACCGCCGAGAACGCCGCGCTCGGAAAGACGATCCTCGTCTCGAAGGCCGGGCGGACGCTCTACTCGCTGAGCGCCGAGACCCACGGCAGGTTCATCTGCACCGCGGCCTGCCTCGCGCAGTGGAAGCCGCTCGTCGTCCCGCGCGGCACGGCGCCGACGGGCGCGGCGAAGCTCGCGACGGTCAAGCGGCCGGACGGGCGCTTCCAGGTCACCTACCGCGGCCTGCCGCTGTACACGTTCAGCGGCGATCACGCCCGCGGTGACGTGAGCGGCAACGGGTTCAAGGACGTCGGGACCTGGAAGGTCGCGACGCTCGGCGCCAGCGCTGCGGCCCCGGCACCGCCGACCGGGACCGGCGGTGGCGGTGGCGGCGGCGGCTACGGCGGCGGCTACTGAGCGCTGCGCTTCTCGGACGTCCGGGCCGACCGGCTGGGTTGGAGCGCCGCCCAGCCGGGAAGCCTCGAAGCATGAACGCCAAGCGATTCTCTCCCGCCCTGATCGGCGGGGCCATCTGCGGAGCCGTCCTGGGCGTCGTCGTGCTGCTGTTCTTCCACTGGGTGCTGCTGGACGCGACGCTGAGCCCGCCGAGCGCGATCTTCGCCGCGGCCGTCGGCGCGATCGCGGGCCTGGTGCTCGGGCCGCTGCTGTTCGCGCTGCCCGAGGCCGACGGGGCCGAGGACGACGCGATCCACGACGCCGGCACCGCGCACGCGACGGTCGAGGGCGGCGAGGCCGAGGCCAACCGCCGCCGGCGCGCGCCGCCGCGTCGCCCACCGCTGAGCGCACGTCCGCGTGAGCTCAAGGCTCGACCCGCACGCCCTCGCGCTCGGGGGCGAGCAGCCGCACGCCTGCGTCGCGGTGCATGTCGGCGAGGGCCGCCGCCACGCGCTCGGCGTCGTCGGCGCGCGCCCACACGAGCACGCTCGGCCCGGCGCCCGAGAGGGTCGTCCCGAGCGCGCCGAGCCGGGCCGCCTCGGCCCGGACCTGGCCGAGCAGCGGCACCAGCGGCGTCCTGTCGGGCTCGTGCAGCCGGTCGTCGAGCGCGACCGGCAGGTCGTCGAGCGCGCCGCGGTGCAGGGCCGAGACCAGGTAGGCCGTCCGGGCCAGGTTGTGCACCGCGTCGGCGCGGTCCACGACCGGGCGCAGCGCGGCCCGTGACTCGTGCGTCGAGAGCCCCACGGGCGGGGTGACGGTGATGAAGCGCCAGGCCGTCCGGCGGGTCGATGCGCCGGGCGCTGCGGCGGGCTGGTCAGCGCGATCGTGAAGCCGCCGAGGAGCGCCGCGGCGACGTTGTCCGGGTGGCCCTCGATGGCCGTGGCCGGCGCCAGCAGCGCGGCCGGGTCGAGCGGCACGCCGGCGAGCGCCCTGGCCGCCGCGAGGCCGGCGACGATGGCGGCGCTCGACGAGCCGAGCCCGGACGCCAGCGGCACCGGGCTGTGCGCCGACAGCGCCACGTCGGCGTCCGGCCCGCCGGCGCGGACGAACGCCTGGGCCACCAGGTTCGTGGCGTCGGCGGGGAGCGTCGCGGCGCCCTCGCCCTCCACCGCGACCGTCAGCGGGCCGGGCCGGCGCTCCGCCGTGACCGTGAGCCGCAGGGGCAGCGCGACGCCCAGGCAGTCGTAGCCCGGGCCGAGGTTGGCCGAGGAGGCCGGGGCGGAGACGGTGACGCGGTCGGCCATCGGCCTCGTAGCATGACGGCTCCATGCCGCCCACCACCCGCATCGTCTCGGCCGCCGACGGGACGCGGTTCGAGCTCGCCCTCCCGGACGAGGCCTCCGAGCCGCTCACCGCGGGCCTGCTCCTCGGCCATCTGGCCCCGTCGCTGAACGGGCTGCTCGACCTCCTGAAGACGGTCGCGCCGCCGGGCTCGGCGGTGCTCGACGTCGGGGCGCACCTGGGCTCGTTCTGCGTCCCCGCGGCCGTGCTCGGCTACCGGGTGCTGGCGGTCGAGGGCTCGGCCGAGAACGCCGCGCTGCTGCGCGAGTCGGCCGCCCTGAACGGGGTCGAGGAGCTGCTGCGGGTGGAGCATGCCGCCGCCGGCGCCGCGCCCGGCGAGGTGCGGTTCCACGCCGACGGGCCGTTCGGCCACGTCATCCAGGGCGCGAGCGGCGGCGAGGCGGTGCCTCTGGTGCGGGTCGCCGACCTGGCCGCCGAGCGGGGCGTGCAGGACGTGCGCTTCGTCAAGGTCGACGTCGAGGGCTACGAGCTCGACGCGCTCGACGGCCTGCGCCCGCTGCTCGAGCCCGACGACGCCCCCGCGCTGTACGTGGAGTCGAACCGTCACACGCTGGCCAGCTTCGGCTGCGACCCGCTCGACCTGCAGCGCCGGCTCGCGGGCTTCGGCTACACGCTGGTGCTGGTCGACGAGCTCGGCCTGGCGACGCTCGACCCGGACGGCTTCCAGCCGAGCACGCTGGCCGACATCCTGGCCGTCAAGGGCGACCCGGCCGTGCTCGGCCTGTCGGTCGCTCCCGAGCTCACCGTCGACGGACAGGCCGCCCGCGTGGCCACGACCGCGACCACCGCGAACCCCGACGAGCGGATGGGCATCGCCCGCGCCCTCGCCGGCGCGCCGGCGAGGCTGGTCCTGCACCCGCAGGTGCTGCGGTCGCTGGCCGGGCTGCGCGCCGACGACGTCGAGCGGGTGCGCGACGCGGCCGCCTGGAGCGCGCCGCTCGGCGAGGCAGACGCAGCCCGCGCCGAGACGGCCGCCGCCCGGGCCGAGCTGCAGCGGCTGCTCGAGACCCGCGCGATGCGCCTCGCCTCCCAGCTCTGGGGCCTGCGCGACCGGGCGCTGCGCCGCAGCCGCTAGCCCGAGACCCGCTCGGCGACGACGTCCCTGGTGTACTGCGCGTCCTGGTGGAGGCGCAGCCCGCGCACCGCGCCGGCGTCCAGCTCGGGCGTGAGCGTCGCGTCGAGCCCGCCGATCGCGAAGCCCTCGCCGCGCTGCTCGAGCGGCAGCGGCGACTGCCCGGGCAGGACGACCTCGAGCCCGCCCCCGGCCTCGCGCACCGCCAGCGTGCGCCCGTCGGGCAGCCGGTAGCTGCCGGCGACGGCGGGCGCGTCGCAGTGATGGCCAACTGGCCACCGGCGCGGCAGGTGGCCAGCTGGCCGTCACGGCCTCGAGGATGCCGTCGAGGATCGGACGGCCGTAGTCCCCGTTGGTCATGATCGCGACCCCGAGTCCGGTCTCGACGCCCGCCGAGAGCACCGCCTGGAACCCCTCGTCGGTGCCGCCGTGTCCGAACCGCCGGCCCGGGCCCGATCCCTCGAGGAACAGCCCCAGGCCGACCTCGCCGTTGGCGCTCTGCGCCGTCAGCAGGTCGCTGGTGAGCGCCCGCGGCAGGAGCGACTCGTCGCCCGCCGCCGCCCGCTGGATCGCGATCGCGAAGCGGCACAGGTCGGCCGCCGTCGTCCAGAGTCCCGCCGCGGCCATCTCGGGGTACACCGCCCAGCGCCCGCCGACGACGCTCCCACCGGCCCGGTGCCCGCTCGCGGCGTGGGTCTCGAAGCCGGCCGGCGGCGGCTGCTCGTAGCTGCTCGACGCCATCCCGAAGGGGCCGAGCACCAGCTCCCGGGCGAGCTCGGGGAACGGCTGCCCGGTCACGTCGATCAGGAGCTGCTGCAGCACGCAGTAGCCGCCGCCGGAGTAGCTGAACTGCAGCCCCGGCACGGTCGCCACCCGGACCGGCGGCGTGTTGCCGTTCCCGTCGAGGACGTCCGGAAGCGACGGCACGACCTCCTTCGGGCCGTAGCCCGGGAAGCCGTGCACCGTCAGCCCGGCGGTGTGCGACAGGAGCTGGCGCAGCGTGACTCGCGGCTGCCAGCCCGCCGTCGGCGGGATCCGCCAGGTGCGCAGCCGCTCGTTGACGTCCGCGTCCAGCTCGAGCTCGCCCCGGGCGACCAGGCGCAGCGCGCACTGCGCCGCGACCGGCTTCGAGATCGACCCGGCCAGGAAGCGGGTCTCCGGGGTCACCGGGTCGCCGCGCGTCGGCGTCGCGCACGCCGGCCGCGCCGGTCCAGGCGAGGACGCCGTCGCGGATCAGCGCGACGCTCACGCCGGGAACCCCGAAGCGCTGCATCCAGTCGGCCAGCGGCGCCTCGGCCCACGGCTCCGCCGTCGGCGGCGCCGGGACGCGGATCGACCCGAGCACCTCGTCGATCGACGGCTCGCGCGTCACGACCGCGAGCATATCCGGCCCGGTCGGCCCGGGACCGTCATCCAGCGCTGGTCACGCGTCGGCCGGGACGACTCGGCGACCTCCCTTCGACGGCAGCAGAGCGTCCGCGGCGGGCGCGTCCTGCTCGGCCCGGATCGCGGGAATGGCCAGCACCACGAGCGTGCTGAGCACGATGTAGACGGCGCCGAACCCCAGCACCGCCGACGTGCCGAAGGCGTCGCTCGCGACGCCCGCGAGCGCGAGTGCCGGCGGCGCCAGCGCCAGCCCGAGCAGCGACGACCAGGCCGCCGTGCGAGACACGGCTTCGGCGGGCACGCGCTGCTGCAGGGCGGTCGTCCAGAAGACGCCGTAGATCGGCCGTCTCGGCGCCGCCGAGGAAGCCGGCTGCGATCACCAGCGGCACCGGCGCCTCGAGGGCCAGCAGCGCGAGCTGCGGCGCCGCGAGCACGATCACCGCGAGCGCCGTGAAGACGGGTCGGGACGGCCGCCAGCGCAACGCGAGCGCGCCGCCGCAGACCAGCCCGAGGGCGTAGGCCGTCGCGACGCCGGCCCAGGCGCCGGCGCCGCCGAGCGCGCGGGCCGACACGACCGGGCCGAGGACGAAGAACGGCGCGATCGCGAACGCGTTCAGCAGCGCGATGTGCAGCGACCCGACCCACAGCCAGGTGCGGGCCCGGAACTCGGCGAAGCCGCCTCGGAACGCCTGTCCGAAGCGCGCCGCGGCCCGCCTCGGCGGTGCCGGCACCCGCAGGAACGCCAGCGAGGCCGCGCTCGCGAGGTAGGTCGCGGCGTCGAGTGCGAACGCCAGCGACACGCCCGAGAACGCCACGATCACCCCGACCAGGACCTGGCCGAGCACGGCCATCGAGCTGCCGGTCAGGCCGAGCAGGGCGTTGGCCCGCTGCAGCCGGGGCGGCGAAACCGTCTGCGGGACGAGACCGGTCATGGCCGGGTCGAAGAACGCCAGCGCCGCCCCGTGCACCAGCTGCAGCACGACCAGGAGCGCGATCGTCGCGTGCCCGGTCGCGAGCAGGATCGCCGTCGCCGTCTGGGCGGCGGCGCGCACCAGGTCGGAGGCCAGCATCAGCGCGTTGCGCGGTAGGCGGTCGGCCAGGACTCCACCGACGAGCACGAAGGCCACCTGCGGCAGGCGCGAGGCCATCAGCACCAGGCCCACGCCGCTGGCCGAGCCCGACACCTGGTAGGCCGCGAACGCCAGGGCCACCGGCACCAGCGACGAGCCCAGCCGGGACAGCGCCTGGCCGAGGAACAGGAGCTGGAACGGGCGCTCGCGCAGCGGGTCGAGGGAGGCGGGCAAGGACATGGGGAGCGAGACGATAGAGGAGGCGTCGGACGAACACACGTTCGATCGATGTGGCATGATCTCGCACATGGCGATCACCGAGGAGACCGGCCGTTGCGCGTGGGCCGGCGAGGATCCGCAGATGCGCGACTACCACGACCGCGAGTGGGGCGTGGAGCTGCGCGACGGGCCGAAGCTGTTCGAGCTCCTGCTGCTCGAGGGCTTCCAGGCGGGCCTCTCGTGGTCGCTCATCCTGCGTCGCCGCGAGGCGTTCCGCGAGGCCCTGGCGGGGTTCGACCCCGTGCAGCTCGCCCGCTTCGACGACGCGAAGGTGGAGGCGCTCCTGCAGAACCCCGGGATCGTCCGCCACCGCGGCAAGCTGCAGGGCGCCGTGCGCAACGCCCAGGCCTACCTGCGGCTCGAGGACGGGCTCGGCCCGTTCTCGGACTGGGTCTGGGGCTTCGTCGGCGGCGAGCCGCAGCTGCCGAAGCAGCCGCTCAACGCGGGGGACGTGCCGGCCCAGACGGAGGAGTCGAAGACCCTCTCGAAGGCCCTGCGCAAGGCCGGCTTCACGTTCGTCGGGCCGACCATCGTGTACGCGTTCATGCAGAGCGCCGGCCTGGTCGACGACCACACCGTCGGCTGCTTCCGCTACCGCGGCCCGCTGCCCTCCTCGGAGGAGGTCGCGAAGGGGTAGGCCGTGTTCCACAGAGGCGGGGGAAGCCCCGCGTGGCGCCAGCGGAAGCAGACGTGGACGAACGTCGCCTTCGGGTCGCGGTCGTGCCAGCTCGAGAGGTCGAGCCGGTGCATGCCGCCCCACGGGTCGACGATCTCGCCGGCTTCGCCGCCGAGGCGCGCCCGCACCGCGCAGAGCGGCTCGCCGTGCACGCGGCGGAGGATGCCGTCCACGACGAGCGGATGCCCGTCGGGAGGCGCCTCCTCCACGTCCGCGTGAACCGCTTCCGGCGTGGGGTCGGTCAGACGCCGACCCCCGCGCGGGCGAACGCGCTCGTCAGGGCGCGGCGGACGAGCACCTCGGCGAGGTGCGCCCGGAACTCGGCCGACGCGTAGACGTCGCCGAGCAGGTTGTCCGCGATCGCGCCCGGCACCGTGCGGGCCGCCGCGGCGATGCCGTCGGCCGTCACCGCGGAGCCCTGCAGCGCGTCCGCGGCCGCCGCGACCGAGACCGGGGAGCCGACGGCGCCGCCGACGACGACCCGCGCGCTGCGGCAGGAGCCGCCGTCCAGCCGAGACCGCGGCCGCCGCGCCGACCACCGCGTAGCGGGAGGCCGGGTGGCGGTGCTTCTCGTAGGCCGCGCCGGCGCCGGCGCCGGTGCCCGGGACGAAGCACCGAGGTGACCAGCTCGCCCTCGTCGAGGGCGGTGGCGAAGAGCCCGGTGAAGAAGTCGTCGGCCGCGACGTCGCGCTGGCCGCCGCTGCCCTGCACCCGAACGGTCGCTCCGAGCGCCTTGACCACCGTCGGGTAGTCGGCGCCGGGGTCGGCGTGAGCCAGGCTGCCGCCCATCGTGCCGCGGGCCCGCACCTGGCGGTCGCCGATGCCCTCCGCGGTCTCGGCCAGCACCGGGCAGACCCGGGCCACGAGGTCGGAGGAGGCCACGCTCGCGTGCGTGGCCAGGGCGCCGATCCGCAGGCCGTCGCCCTCGCTCTCGATCCCGTCGAGCCCGGGGATCCGGCTGAGGTCGACGAGCGCGTCGGGCGCGCCGAGCCGGAGCTTCATCGCCGGCAGCAGGCTGTGGCCGCCGGCCAGCGGCCGGATCTCGCCGTCGCCGCTCGAGAGCAGCCGGAGCGCCTCGTCGAGGCTGGTGGGCCGGTGGTAGGCGAACTCGGCCGGTCGCATCGTGTACACGGTGGCCTCCTACGCCTTCGCCTGGTTCATGGCCCGCCACACCTTCTCGGGCGTGAGCGGCATGTCGATGTGGGTGATGCCGAGCGGCGTCAGCGCGTCGAGCACCGCGTTGACCACCGCCGGCGTCGAGGCGATCGTGCCCGGCCTCGCCGGCGCCCTTCACGCCGAGCGCGTTCACGTCGGTCGGCGTCTCGGTGCGGTCGATCTCGAGCGGCGGGAAGAACTCGGCCTTCGGGCAGCGCGTAGTCCATCAGGCTCGCGGTCTGCAGCCGCCCGTCCTCGTCGTAGGAGGCGCCCTCCCACAGGGCCTGGGCGACGCCCTGGGCGATGCCGCCGTGCACCTGGCCGTCGACGATCAGCGGGTTGATGACCTTGCCGACGTCGTCGACCGCCACGTAGCGCTGCAGCGTGACCTCGCCGGTGTCGGGGTCGATCTCGACCATCGCGACGTGGGTGCCGAACGGGTAGGTGCAGTTGGGCGGGTCGTAGTACGCGGTGTCGTCCAGGAACGGCTCGTCGCCGGCCGGCAGGCTGTAGCCGACGGCGGCCGCGGCGGCGATGTCCTGGATCGTCTTCATCGACGCGGGCGAGCCCTTGACGAAGACCTTGCCGTCCTCGTAGATCACGTCCTCGACCGGCGCCTCGAGCATGTGCGCGCCGATGCGCCTCGCCTTCTCCTTGATCCGCTGCAGGCTCGTGTGGATGGCCATCGTGCCGACGGCAGCGCTGCGGCTGCCGTAGGTGCCGTAGCCGAACGGCGTGCCGAGCGAGTCGGAGTGCTGCGACCAGTCACGTCCTCGACGGGGATGCCGAGCTCGCCGGCGACCACCTGGGCCATCGTCGTCTCGTGCCCCTGGCCGTGCGACTGGGAGCCGGTGGTGACCACGACCTTGCCGGTCAGGTGGACGCGGACGTTCGCGCTCTCCCAGAGGCCGGCGCCCCAGCCCTCGCCCATCGTCCCGATCCAGGCGGACGGGGCGACGCCGCACATCTCGATGTAGGTCGAGAAGCCGATGCCGAGGTAGCGACCGTCCTTGCGGGCCTGCTCCTGCTCGGCCCGGAACGCCTCGTAGTCGACCATCTCGAGGGCCCGGTCGAGCGGCTTCTCGTACTCGCCGGTGTCGTAGTGGAGGCCGTTCAGGACGTTCGAGGACGGGGTGTAGGGGAACGCCTCGGGCGCGATGAAGTTGCGCCGCCGCACCTCGACCGGATCGATGCCGGTCCTCGCCCGCGACCAGGTCCATCGAGCGCTCGAGGACGTACGTCGCCTCGGGCCGGCCGGCGCCGCGGTAGGCGTCGACCATGCCGGTGTTGGTGTACACGCCGCGCACGCGGCAGGCGATGTTCGGGATCGTGTACGGCCCCGACAGCATGCGGCCGTAGAGCGTCGTCGGGATGCCCGGCGCGATCGTCGAGAGCACGCCGCCGAGGTTCGCCAGGGTGTCGACCTTGAGCGCCGTGACGGTGCCGTCCTGCTGGCAGCCGATCTCGACGTCGCTGATGTGGTCGCGGCCGTGGGTGGTGGCCGCGTAGTTCTCCCAGCGGGTCTCGGCCCACTTCACCGGCCGGCCGGTGGCCTTCGCCAGCAGCGCCATGAGCGGGTACTCGGGGTACAGGAAGATCTTGGCTCCGAAGCCGCCGCCGACCTGCGGCGAGAGCGTCCGCATCTTGGTCTCGTGGATGCCGAGCACGAACGCCGTCATCAGGAGCCGCATGACGTGCGGCGCCTGCGAGGTCATCCAGACCGTGTACTCCTCGGTCGCCGGGATGTACTGGCCGATCGCGCCGCGGGCCTCCATCGGCGTCGGGATGAGCCGCTGGTTGATCAGCCGCTGCGAGATCCGCACCTCGGCCGCCGCCAGCGCCGCGTCGGTGGCCGCGGCGTCGCCGCAGGTCCACTCCATGACGACGTTGTTCGGGGCGTTCTCGTGGATCTGGACCGCGCCGGGCTGCACCGCTGCCTCGGAGGAGATGAGGACGCCGAGCACCTCGTAGTCGACGTCGATCAGACCGAGCGCGTCCTCGGCCTGCTCGCGGGTGTCCGCGACGACGGCGGCGACGCCGGCGCCCATGTGGCTCACCTTGTCGAGCTCGAGCACCCGCGGCGTGACGACGTTGTTGGTGACGCCGCCGGCCTGCCAGGCGCACGGCAGCGACGGCACGTCGGCGAAGTCCTGGCCGGTGAAGACGCCGACCACGCCGGGTGCCGCAGCGGCCCGGCTGGTGTCGATCCCCTTGATGCGGGCGTGCGCGTGGGGCGAGCGCAGGATGGCCACGTAGGCCATGCCCGGCAGCACGACGTCGTCGAGGTAGCGCGCGGCGCCGGTCATCAGGCGCGGGTCCTCGACGCGCTTCAGCCGCTGGCCGATCGGCCCCGCGGTCCTGCGTCTCGGGAACGGTGGCGGCCAACTCAGCTCACCGCCAGCGGGTCGGCGGCCGCCGCGCGGATCGCGCGGACGATGTTCTCGTAGCCGGTGCAGCGGCAGAGGTTGCCCTCGATGCCGCGCCGGATGTCGGCGTCGGAGAGCTCGCCGTCGGAGTGCCGGATCAGATCGATCGCGTTCATGATCATCCCCGGCGTGCAGAACCCGCACTGCAGGCCGTGGTGCTCCCAGAACGCCTGCTGCACGGCGTGCAGCTCGCCGCTCTCGGCGACGCCCTCGATCGTCGTGATCGACGACCCGTCCGCCTGGACGGCGAGCAGCGTGCAGGACTTCACCGCGCTCCCGTCGAGGTGGATCGTGCAGGCGCCGCACTGGCTCGTGTCGCAGCCGATCTTGGTGCCGGTGAGGCCGAGGCCGTCCCGGATGAGATCGACGAGCAGCGTGCGCGGCTCGACGTCGGCTTCGCGGTCGACGCCGTTGACGGTCATCGCGACCCGTGTCACCTGGTTCCTCCCTTGCCCAAGGGTTGTCCAAGCAGTGTTGTGCGCGAGCGCGGAGCATACGCGGCCGATTGAGGGAATTCCACGCGCCGCCCTGGCCGGCTGGCCAGCCGCCCCGGTACGATCGGCCCGATGGGCGACGATCTCGACGCCGCGCCGGACATCGACCTGGTGGCGGCCGCGCTGCGTGCCGACCTGCAGGACAACCGGTCGTTCCTGGAGGCCCTCGCGGTGCGCCTCGAAGGCGCCCTGCCCGGGATCGCCCGGGTGCAGCGCAAGCGCGCCGGAATGCTCTCGCGGGACAAGGTGGTGCAGCGGATCGAGGTCACGCTGGGCGACGACCGGTTCGCCTGCGCGGCCGCCCCGCACGGCGTCACCGCGGAACGGGTGCACGTGGTGCGCGGCATCGCCCTGAAGCGCGAGACCGTCCCGGTCGAGCGCTGGATCGAGGAGCTCGCAGCGGCCCTCTCGACCCATGCCGGAGCGCTCGCGGCGGACCACGCCGCGCTGCAGCGCCTCCTCGAATCGTAAGGAGCACTGGATGGGCCTGTTCGGGCGCGACGACGACGATCAACAGCAGCCGCAGCAGCCGCAGCAACAGGCGGGGGTCTCGCAGGGCATCCCGCTGCAGCGCGAGGCCTACGGCCACGACACCTACCAGCAGGGCTCGACCTCCGGGCTGCCGCCGCACGCGCTCGAGCGGCTGCGCGAGATGCGGCCCGACCAGCCCGGCGCGCTGTTCACCAGCGACCTCTCGGTCGACGAGCTGCTCCTGGTGCGCGAGGCCGGCTTCGAGCCGCTCGGCCTGGTCGTCGGCTCGTCGATCTACCACATCGGCATGCAGAACTCGAACTGGGGCCAGAACCAGGAGCTCGGCGTGCTCACGGCGGCGATGTACCACGCCCGCGAGCTGGCCATGACCCGGCTCGAGGAGGAGGCCGACGCGCTCGGCGCCGACGGCGTCGTCGGCGTCCGGCTCGAGATCGGCCGCTACGAGTGGGGCGCGGACCTGGCCGAGTTCATCGCCATGGGCACGGCGGTGCACGCGCGCGACGGCCGCAGCTGGCGCAACGCCCAGAACAAGCCGTTCACCTCGGACCTCTCGGGGCAGGACTTCTGGAAGCTCCGCCACGCGGGCTTCATGCCTGCCGGGATGGTGATGGGCTCCTGCGTGTACCACGTGGCCCATCAGGGGTTCCGCCAGATGCTCCGCAACATGGGCCAGAACGTCGAGATGGAGAACTACACCCAGGCCCTGTACGACGCCCGCGAGCTGGCGATGGAGCGGATGCAGGCCGAGGCCAGGGCCCTCTCGGCGCGCGCGGCATCATCGGTGCGCGGCTGGTCGAGCAGAGCCACGGCTGGGGCAGCCACATCATCGAGTTCTTCTCGATCGGGACCGCGGTCACCGAGCTGTCCGTGGAGCACGACGTGCCGAAGCCGACGCTGACGGTGGGACTGAACTCGGTCTACAACACCCGCGGCTTCGGGATGTACGGGGCGTACGGCGGGCTGAGCGTGCGCTGATCGTAGGATCCGGCGCAGTGCCGGTTCCCGAGAGCATCGACGCCCTGACCGAGGCGCTCGCCGAGCGCGCCTACCTGGCCGACCGCGGCCTGGCCACGGTGCTGCACGTGGCCCTCGCGCTGCAGAAGCCGCTGCTGCTCGAGGGCGAGGCCGGCGTCGGCAAGACCGAGGTCGCGAAGACCCTGGCCGACGTCCTCGGCGCGCGCCTGATCCGCCTGCAGTGCTACGAGGGGATCGACGTCGCCCACGCGCTCTACGACTGGTCGTACGCGCGCCAGATGCTGTACATCCGGATGCTCGAGACGGGCGGCGGGATGCCGACCGGCGCGCTCGAGGAGGTCTTCGGGCGCGACTTCCTGGTGCGCCGCCCGCTGCTCGACGCGATCGAGCACGACGACCCCGTGCCGCCGGTCCTGCTGGTGGACGAGATCGACCGCGCCGACGACGAGTTCGAGGCGTTCCTGCTCGAGCTGCTGTCGGACTTCCAGGTGACGATCCCCGAGATCGGGACGATCGTCGCGAAGCAGCGGCCGGTCGTCGTCCTCACCTCGAACCGCACGCGCGAGCTGCACGACGCGCTCAAGCGGCGCTGCCTGTACCACTGGATCGGGCACCCCTCGCTGGAGCGCGAGATCGCCATCGTGCGGGCCCGGGTGCCGGGCGTTCCGGAGCGGCTCGCGGCCCAGGCCGCGGCGTTCGTGGAACGGCTGCGCGAGCTCGACGTCGAGAAGCTCCCCGGCGTCGCCGAGACCATCGACTGGGTGACCGCGCTCGCGGCCCTCGGCCAGCAGGAGCTCGAGGCCGAGCTGGTCGACGCCACCCTCGGCGCCGTGCTGAAGCACCACGAGGACCTGCAGCGGGTGCGCGACCGCGGGCTCGCCGAGCTCGTGGCCGAGGCCCGCATGGCCGCTCCGTGAGCACCCGGCGACAGGGCGACGCGGTCGTCCGCCGGCTGGTGACGTTCGGCCGGATCCTGCGCGAGGCCGGCGTCGAGGTCGGCCCGGGCCGGCTGCAGGACGCGCTCTCGGCGCTCGACGCGATCGACCTGTCGGTCCGCGACGAGGCCTACTGGGCGCTGCGCTGCACGCTGGTCTCGCGGCGGGACGACATCGAGGTCTTCGACGCGGCCTTCGCCGCGTACTGGGAGCGGCTCTCGCGCCCGCTCGAGCAGCGCACGATGCGGCTGCGGGTGGAGCTGCCGCGCGAGCAGGCGCCGCGCTCGAAGGTCGTCGAGGCGCACACCGTGGAGCGCTCCTCGGAGGAGGGCAACGACGACGGCGACGACGCCGAGGACGACCGGCCCGCCGCGGCGCTGTGGTCGTCCGACGAGCGGCTGCGCGAGCAGGACTTCGCCACGCTGCGGCCCGACGAGCTGCGCCGTCTGCGGCTGCTGGTGGAACGGGTCGCCAGGGCGGCGCCGCGGCGGCGCTCGCTGCGGCTCGAGCCGGCCCACGACGGCCGCCACCTCGACCCCCGGCGCACCCTGCGGGCCGCCATGCGGACCGGCGGGCATCCGGTGCAGCGGGCCTGGCGCCGGCCCAAGCAGGTGCTCCGCCGGGTGGTCTACCTGGTCGACGTGTCCGGCTCGATGGAGCCGTACGCGCGGGCGATGGTGCTGTTCCTGCAGGCGGCGGTGCGGGCCGGCCGCCACGTCGACGCGTTCACCTTCGGCACCCGCCTGACCCGGCTCACGCCGCACCTCGTCGGGCGCGACCCGGACCGGGCCCTGCAGGCGGCGGCCGAGGCGGTGCCCGACTGGGCCGGAGGCACCCGGATCGGCGAGAACCTCGCAGCCTTCAACCGGCTGTACGGCCGGCGCGGGCTCACCCGCGGCGCGGTCGTGGTCATCGTCAGCGACGGCTGGGAGCGCGGCGACCCGCGCCAGCTCGGCGAGGAGATGGCCCGGCTGCACCGGCTGGCCCACAGCGTCGTCTGGGTGAACCCGCTGGCCGGGCACGACGGCTACCGCCCGCTGGTCGCCGGCATGGCGGCGGCGATGCCGCACATCGACGTCTTCCTGCCGGGCCACAACCTGCGCTCGCTGGAAGCGCTCGCCGAGGCGCTCGAGGCGGTGCCTGCCGACGCGCCACCGGCGCGCGCTGCGATCCCGGAGGCCGATGCTAGATTTGGCTCGAAGGTGAACGACGACACCATCCGCCGCTGCGAGGTCTGGCGTGCCAGAGGCGACGAGGTGGCCCTGGCGACGGTCGTGCGCACGCGCCGCTCCGCCCCGCGGCCGCTCGGCGCCAAGCTCGCGATCTCCCAGCGCGGCGAGATGGCCGGCTCGGTCTCGGGCGGCTGCGTCGAGGGCGCGGTCTTCGAGGAGGCCCAGTCGATCATCCAGGGCGGCCCGCCGAAGCTCCTGTTCTACGGGATCGCCGACGACCTCGCCTGGGACGTCGGGCTGCGCCTGCGGCGGAGAGATCTGGGTCTGGCTCGAGCGCTACGAGGGCTGGCCGACCGCCGAGCGCGCCGCCCGGGTGACCGCCGTCGAGGGCCCGGGCGCCGGCCAGCACGCGCTGTTCTCGGATGACGGCACGGCACCGGTGCGCTGGCCGAGGGGCCGCTCGCGAGCGGCGCCCGCGAGGCCGCGCTGGAAGCCATCGACCGGGAGCGCAACGCCACCGTCGAGGCGGGCGAGTCGCTCCTGTTCGTGGAGGCGCTGGTGCCGCCGCCGCGGCTCGTGATCGTCGGCGCGGTCGACACCGCCGACGCGCTCGCGGCGATGGCCAAGCGGCTCGGCTGGCGCACCGCCGTGGTCGATCCCCGCGGGACGTTCGCGACCGCCGAGCGGATCCCGTCGGCCGACGAGCTGGTGGTCAAGTGGCCCGAGGCGGGCTACGACGAGCTGCAGCTGCATCCCGAGGACGCGGTCGTCATCCTCACCCACGACCCGAAGCTGGACGACCCGGCGATCACCGGGGCGGTGCGGCGCGGGGTGCGCTACATCGGGGCGCTCGGCAGCCGGCGGACGCAGGAGAAGCGGCGCGCCCGGCTGCTCGAGAGCGGCCTCACCGAGGAGGAGCTGTCGCGCGTGTCCGGCCCGGTCGGGCTCGACATCGGGGCGTTCACGCCCGAGGAGACGGCGCTCTCCATCCTGGGCGAGATCGTGGCGTCGCGGGCGGGCCGCACCGGCGGCCGGCTGGTGGCCGCGCAGGGCCGGATCCATCCCGTGGACGAGGCCATGGAGGCCGTCGGGCAGCCGTCGTGCTGATCGAGAACGAGCTCACCGTCGCGGCCGACCCGGACCAGGTGTACCGGCTGATGCTCGACGTCGAGCGGGTGGCGCCGTGCATCCCCGGCGCGGTCGTCTCCGGCGCGCGCGACGACGGCGGCTTCGACGCGAAGATGAAGATCAAGCTCGGCCCGGTGTCGATGTCCTACGCCGGCAGCGTGGCGATCGCCGAGCAGGACGACGCCGCCCGGACCGCCGTGATGCGGGCCAGGGGCAGCGAGGCCCGCGGCCAGGGCACGGCCCAGGCGACGATGACGATGGCCGTCGAGCCCGATCCGGCGGGCAGCCGGGTCAAGGTCTCGAGCGACATCGAGGTGACCGGCCGGGTGGCCCAGATGGGCAAGGGGATCATGCAGGACGTCGCGACGCGCATGCTCGCCGAGATGGCCCGCTGCATGGAGACCCGGCTCGCGCCGGACGAGCCCGCCGCGCGCCGCCGAGCCCGCGCCGGCGGCGCCCGACGCGCCGTCACCGCCACCCCGGCCCGCGGCCCCGCCGCCGCCCGAGGCGAAGCCGCTCAGGGTGCTGCCGCTGCTGCTGGGCGTTGCTGGCGACGCCGTGAAACGCCTGCTGTCGCGCCTGCGGCGATAGACGGCTTGAGGCCGTCGAGGCATCGACCGTCTAGCCTCTCGGCCCCATGGGACTTCTGGACGGCAAGACCGCGCTCGTCGCCGGCGTCGCGAACCGCCGCTCGATCGCCTGGGCCATCGCCCGGCGGCTGCACGACGAGGGGGCCACGCTGGCCTTCACCTACCAGGGCGAGCGGCTCGAGAAGGGCGTGCGCGACCTCGCCGGGTCGATCGGCAGCGAGCTGTGCGTCGAGTGCGACGTGGCCTCGGACGAGAGCCTCGACCGGGCCTTCGAGCAGGCCGCCGAGCGGCCTGGGCGGCCTCGACCTGCTGGTGCACTCGGTGGCCTTCGCGCACGCGCACGACCTCGAGGGCCGGTTCACGGACACCGCCCGCAAGGACTTCGCGATGGCCCTCGACATCAGCGCCTACTCGCTGGTCGCGATGGCCCGGCGGGCCGAGCCGCTGATGGAGGCCCGCGGCGGCGGAGCCATCGTCACGATGACCTACCTCGGCGGCGAGCGGGCCGTCCCGCACTACAACGTGATGGGCGTGGCCAAGGCGGCGCTCGACGCCTCGATGCGCTACCTGGCCTCGGACCTCGGCCCGAAGGGCATCCGGGTGAACGCGATCAGCGCCGGCCCGGTGCGGACGCTCGCGGCGCGCTCGATCGCCGGCTTCCCGACGATGGAGTCGATCGTCGCCGAGCGCGCGCCGCTGCAGCGCAACATCGACGCCGACGACGTCGGCGACGCAGGGCTGTTCCTGCTCTCGCCGCACTCGAAGAGCATCACCGGCACGACGCTGTACGTCGACGCGGGGTACCACGCGATGGGGATGTGAGGGTGGTCGTGCCGCCGCGGCTGACGAGCCCGGCACCGTCGAAACCTGTCTGATCCTCGCTCTTATCGGACCCCGCCGGTGAGGGATACGATCGTGGGCAGCGTTCGGCGCACGCCACGGACCACGCGTCTGTGCTCGCCTCGTGTTCCGAAGCCTGCTGAGCGGCCTGCCCGCGCGCGGCGAGAGTTGCTCGTCGGGGCGCGGTCGGCGCCGGCGCGTGCCGCGAACCGACCTCTCGGGCCGGTCCGGCGCGACCTACGACGCACGGGATGGGAAGCGCCATGGCGGAGCTCCGAGACCTCTACTCCGAGACGGAGACGATCGCGACCTGCTGGGTGGGCGGTGGAGAGCGCGTCGGGAAGCTCGTGGCCAGCTCGCTCCACGTCGACGCCCAGGGTGGAGACCTGTACTACGGCTCGTTCGCGTACGACGGTGAGACCGGGACGCTGACGCTCGGAGACCTCCAGCTCGGCCTGCCGGGCCGGATCGTCATCGGGCGGGTGTCGGACAGCGCCCAGGGGATCCTCCTCGACGGAACCGGAGGGAAGGCGACGCTGGGGGGTCGCCTGGCCGGAAACGGCACCGTCACGGTGGTGGACCGCCTGGGCACCGCGGTCGGCGTCCTCGACGCCGAGGACGCCTCGATCACCGCCGGCGGCGGGGAGACGCCGGGCAGGCTCGTCGTGACGTCGGTCGCCGACGCGGGCCAGGGTCAGCAGCTCTCCTGGGGATCGCTGGTCTACGACGGCAAGACCGGCGTCCTGCAACTCGGCGACGTCCAGCTCGGAACGCCGGGCAAGGTCGTGATCGGCCGGGTCAACGACGACGAGCAGGCGATCCTCCTCGACGGCACCGGCGGCCACGTGACGCTCGGCGGCACGCAGGCCGGCGACGGGAGCCTCACCGTCAAGAACCACCTCGGAGCGCGGGCCGGCGTGCTCGACGCCGAGAACGCGACGTTCAAGCTCGGTCACGTCGACGGGAAGCAGACGCCGCAGGACGCCGCCGGCAGCATCGTCCTCACGAACGCCGACGGCGCCTCGACGGTCGAGCTCGACGGAGAGAACGCCAACGTCACCCTCGGCGGCGGCGGCGTGGACGGCGACGTCACGCTGCGCACGAGGGACGGCGAGACCGTGATCCAGCTCGACGGCGACAACGCCACCCTCACCCTCGGCGGGGTCGGCGCGAACGGTGACATCTTCCTCAAGAACGAGAACGACATCGAGACGATCAAGATCTACGGGTCGATCGGCGACATCGAGTTCCTCAACGCCGACCTCGCCGAGGAGTTCGACGTGGCCGGCGGCGACGTCGACTTCGCGAGCCCCGGGACGGTCATGGTGCTCGGGAGCGATGGCCTGCTGGCTCCCTGCGAAGCGGCCTACGACTCCAAGGTGGTGGGCGTCGTCGCCGGCGCCGGCGACCACCGGCCAGGCATCGTCATGGACAAGACCGGCGGCGAGAACCGCGTGCCGATCGCCCTCGTCGGCAAGGCGTTCTGCCTGGCGGACGCCTCCGAGGCGCCGATCGAGGTCGGAGACCTCCTCACCACGAGCCCGCGCAGCGGGCACGCGATGAAGGCCACGGACCGCCTCCTGGCGGTCGGCAGCGTCATCGGCAAGGCGCTGTCGCCGCTGCCCACCGACCGGGGGCTCATCCCGGTGCTGGTCATGGCGCGGTAGGGGGCGACGACATGCCGATCCGGATCAAGGGCGACGTCGCACCGGCCACCGGGATGGACATCCCCTTCACCGTGCGGGACACGGTGCTCTTCCGTCCGCTGGGCGGGGGCGAGCCGCTCCTGTTCCCGGGCGGCTTCTACATGAACGCCGTCCGGCCGATCGTGGCCGACCGGAACTGGGGGGACTTCTACTCGTCCTGGCTCGCCGGTCCGAACGTCAAGCGCGAGGTCGCGAAGTCGATCGCGCGCAAGTTCAGCCTCCGCGACGAGGACAACGACACCTTCAACGAGCTCTGGCCGCTCGTGCGCGAGTGCCGGAACTACGGGCACGACACGCGCCTCACGGCAGGCGCAACCGTCCGGAACGCCTACGAGCTGGCCGCTCGGGCGGCGAACGGGGAGGATCTCGAGGAGTCGACGTTCCGCCGGCCGGTGGTGCGTACCGACGCGAACCTGGTCGTCTTCTCCGACCACCACATGACGGCGTACGACCCGCCGCACCGCAACTACTTCCTCGAGTTCAACTACGACCTCTACCTCGACGTCCTGCGCCACTACGCGGACGCCGACGGCGAGTTCTGCCTCGTCGAGAACGGTGACCTCGAGGAGTGCGTCATCTACCCGCCCACGGTGTCGGACAGCCGCGCGCGCAAGGACGCGGCGCCCGGGAAGGGCATCGACGGGATCGACTACCCGATCCTGCTCGACGACCCCCAGTGGGATGACTTCCTCGACCTCCGCTACGCCCAGCGCGAGACGAACCAGGAGCGGGTGATTGCCCGGTTCGCCGACTACTACCGGCTCATCCGTCTCCGCTTCATCAAGTACGGCAGGTACGTACGGCTCGCCGGCAACCACGACTCCTACCTCGACCAGGACCGCGAGCGCGTCCTCCGCGACCGGATCCAGACCGAGCTCGGAACGCATGTCGGCACGGACGACCCGGCGGCGCAGGTGCACGACCTGGTGCGCGTCGAGCGCGGCGGGAGGGTCTCGTACCTGATCACCCACGGCCACCAGTTCGACCCCGTTTGCAACCAGCACGGCGACATCCCGTTCGCCAAGAGCCTCGGCGAGACGCTGTCCGAGTGCCTGGCCTGGGCCTACCAGGGCGCAGACCGGGTGTGGACGCTCGACGACACGAAGCGGTGGTACATCGGCAACACCTACCAGAACATCCTCGCGCGGGAAGAGCCCGGCACCTACCGGGGCGGTGGCGACGGGGTGTGGGACCTCGCCGCCTCCGACATCGACCTCATCAAGGCCGACAGCCGGGACTTCGTCGAGACGCTGCTCGGCGCCGAGGTCGCGTGGGAGTACTTCGAGAACCGCGACGCGTTCCACGCGCTGACCCTCGAGATCTGGACCGGCGAGGAGATGTACAAGATGAAGCACATGGACGAGGTCGGGCTGTGCAAGGGATTCGCTGCCGCCTTCCTCGCGCTGCAGCCCCAGGGCGTCCTGGTGCCGCTGCCCAAGCTGGTCCTCGGCCATACCCACGAGCCGCGGCAGAACGCCGTGTTCCCCACCGATCTCGGCGAGGACGAGCCGTGGGAGCAGACGGACACCGGAGCCGGAATCGTCTACCTGAACTCCGGCTCGGCCGGGCGCTACGAGAACCTGATCTGGTGCGTCGAGATCCGCGGCGACGACGACCGCATCTGCTCGTGGTCGCGCGTCGACGGCAAGCTGAAGAAGATCACCTGGCGCAGCGACGGCGACCAGCTCGTCCACGACGAGATCGAGTGGATCGCCGTGTGACGCCGCCTGGCAGAGCCAGCGGCGGGCGCGGGTCCCACGCGATGGGGATGTGAGGCCGGCTCAGAGCGGCACGCCGCTGCCGCGCTTGACGGTCTTCATCGTGAACTGCGAGTTGACCCGGGCGAGGCCGGGAAGCTCGGCCAGGCGGTTCATGTAGAAGGCCTCGTAGGCCTCCTGGTTCGCGACCGCCACCCGGACGAGGTAGTCCGGCATGCCGAACATGCGGCGGCACTCGACGACCTCGTCGAGCGCGGCGATCCCCGCCTCGAACGCCTCGACGGTGGCCCGGTCCTTGCGGGACAGCTCGACGTGCACCGTGACCTCGAGCCCGCGACCGACCGCGGCCGGGTCGACGTCCGCGTGATACCCGCGGATCGCGCCGTCGCGCTCGAGGGCCCGGACGCGGCGCAGACAGGCGGAGGGCGAGAGCCGCACGCGCTCGGCGAGCTCGACGTTCGACAGCCGGCCGTCGGCCTGTAGCTGGCGGAGAATTGCGCGATCGACGGCATCCACGCAAAGATCATGCCGCAGACCGCCCTTCTTCGCGTCGAAGTCGCACGCATCTGCCGCTCGTCTCCAACTATCGTTGCGAGCGTGGCGACCATCTTCTTCAGCACGCCTCGCCGGACGCTGGGCCAGGCCGCGGGGATCGGGATCGCCGTCGGCGTCTACGGCGTCTCGTTCGGCGTGCTCGCGGTGGCCGCCGGGCTCTCCGTGGCGAAGGCCTGCGTGATGTCGATGCTGGTGTTCACCGGCGCGTCCCAGTTCGCCGCCGTCGGCGTGCTCGCGGGCGGAGGCGGGGCGCTCGCAGCCATGGGTCCCGCCGTCGTGCTCGCCCTGCGCAACGCGGCCTACGGGCTGGCGCTCGCCCCCATCCTGCACGGGCGGCTGCGCCGGCGGGCGCTCGCCGCCCAGCTGGTGATCGACGAGACCACGGCCGTGGCTCGGGCAGAGGATGATCCCGCCGTTGCACGCCGGGCGTTCCTGGCCACCGGCGTCAGCATCTGGCTCTGCTGGAACGCCGGGACGGCCGCCGGCGCGCTGCTCGGCGGGGCGCTCGGCGATCCGCAGGCGCTCGGCCTCGACGCGATGTTCCCGGCGGCGTTCCTGGCGCTGCTCGCGCCGCAGCTGCGCCGTCCCGGTGCGCCCGCAGCGGCGCTCGGCGGCGCGCTGATCGCGCTGGCCCTGGTGCCGTACACCCGAGCCGGCGTCCCGGTGATCGCCGCGCTCGCCGCCGTGGTTCCCGGCGTGCTGCTGGCCCGAAGGGCCGGCGCGTGAGCTGGCCGGCGCTGCTCCTGCTGAGCGCGATCTCCTACGGGCTGAAGGCGATCGGCCCGGTGTTCGCGGGGGGTCGCCAGCTCGGCGCCCGGCTCCGGCTGACCCTCGACCTGGTCGCCGTGCCGCTGCTCGCCGCGCTGATCGTCACCCAGACCGTCGCCACCGGGCAGGAGCTCGTGCTCGACGCCCGTCTGCCGGCCCTCGGGGTGGCGGCGGTGCTGGTCTGGCGGCGCGCGCCGTTCCTGGTGGTCGTGCTCGCCGCGGCGGCCACGGCAGCGCTCCTGCGCGCGCTCGGGTGACGCCCCCCACGCAGCGCGTGAGGGGCGTCACGGGCTTCTAGGCGCCGAGCTCGACGCGGATGTCGGCGCCGCCGCCGCTCGGCAGGATCGAGACCGGGGCGAGCTGGGGCCGCCAGCAGGACGGGTTGTCGGTGGGGCTGATGAAGCCCTCGAACGAGACACGCCAGGCGTCCGGCGCGCCGGCGCTCGTCGGGTTCGAGTTGTCGACGGCCTCGGCGACCGCCCGGTGCAGCACCTTCTTGACCTTGTACTGCAGCGTGATGACCGCGCGGTTGCCGCTGATCGTCATGCAGGTGACCGTGCCGGTCGTGACCTTCGGCTTGCTCGCGAGGCCCGACGACCACTCGACGATGCCCGTGGCCGTGGAGCCGAGGCCGCTGGCGAACACGCCGAACAGCGCCGAGCTCGGGGCGCCCGGCTGGCCGCTCTGGAGGCCGAACCCGACCACCTCGGGGCCGCTCGCGGTCGCGGGCGCGTGGCGGGTGGCGAGCGCCGCCGGCGTGGCGGCGACGGCCACGGTGAGGGCGACGGCGGCGAGCGGGGTGAGGAACCTGCGGATCATGGTCGTGCCTTTCTCTGTGACTGGGGAGGGGTGGTGCATCGGCGATCGTCCCGCCGGAGGTCCGCGGGCGCTGTTGAGGCTCGTCACCGCGCCCCCCTACGCCACGACGACGCCGAAGAGGGTGTCGTGGAGCGCGCCGGTGGCGAGATCGCCGCCGCCGTCGAAGACGATCGTCCCGGTCGCTCCGGCGAAGCGCCCACTGCCGCCGCTGATCGCCCCGCCGACGAGGTAGGTCAGCGCCGTGGGCGAGGCGCCCGGCGTCGCAAAGCCGGTGTACGTGCCGAAGATCGCACCGTTCCTCGTCGTGAGGATGAAGGTGCCGTACACGTCGCCCGTGGCGAGGTTGTCGAGCTCGCTCGCGATGAACCGGTAGCGGCCGAGGTGCATCGCCCGTCCGGAGGCCTGGGCCGGCGCCAGGATCACGTTCGGGTCGTCGGTGGGGATGACGCTGAACGTCCCGGTGTCGCTGCCCGCGAACGCGGTCGCGGCGCCGGCGCCGGGGGCGATGGAGACGACCAGGTCCGGCGCCGCCGTGCCGTCGGCAGCGAACGTCGTCCGTGCCGCCGCCGGAGACGTGCCCTCCGGCGAGCTCCGCGAGGTCGCCGGACGCCTTGCCGACGGTCCCGTCGAACGTCAGGTCGGCGGCCGTGAGGTCCCCGCTGACGGGGTCGAACGTGCACTGCTCGCGCTGGACGACCAGCGCCTTCAGCGTTCCCGCGGGCAGGCGCACCGTCCACGTCCCGACCACGGTCCGGCAGAAGTCGTCCGCCTGGATGCAGAGCACCGCGGTTCCCGGCCCGGCGGCGCTCGCCAGTCCCAGGCGCCCGCGGAAGGCCGGGCAGGCCGGCGTCGGCGCGTCGAAGGCCAGGGACGTGACCCGCAGCTCGAGACCCTCGGCGTGAGCCGACCGCGCCTGCGCCGGCGGCGCGACGGCTCCGATCACCACGAGTGCCGCGATCGCGAGCATCCCGTTTCTCCGCATGGCGAGCCCCTTTTCGTGGAGGACATCTCGCCCACGAGGCTCGGACCTGGCGCTAGACGCTGACTAGACGCGCGCTAGGCGGTACTGTCGGCCAGCACGTCGGAGGCCAGATGGAGTTCCGCATCCTCGGCCCGCTCGAGGCCCGTGACAGCGCTCGCCCGATTCCCATAGGCCGGGGACGGCAGCGTGCGCTCCTGGCGCTCCTCCTGCTGCACCGCAACGCGCCGCGTGTCGAGCGAGGGGCTGATCGACGCGCTCTGGGGCGGGCGGCCGCCGGCCAGCGTGGCGACGCTCCTGCAGGGCTACGTCTCGAAGCTGCGCAAGGCGCTCGGGCGCGACGTGATCGTCACGTCGCCGTCCGGGTACACGCTGCGGCTCGCCGCTGGTGCGCTCGACGTCGACGCGTTCGACGAGCTCGCGCGCGAGGGGCGCGAGGCGCTCGCCGGCGGCGATCCCCGGCGCGCGACCGCGGCGCTGCGGCAGGCGCTCGCGCTGTGGCGGGGACCGCCGCTCGGCGAGTTCGCGTTCGACGGGTTCGCGCAGCTCGACATCGCGCGCCTCGAGGAGCTGCGCCTGGGCGCTGCTCGAGGCCCGCATCGACGCCGACCTCGCGCTCGGCGGTCACGCCGAGCTCGTCGGCGAGCTCGAGCAGCTGATCGCCGAGCACCCGGTCCGCGAGCGGCTGCGCGGCCAGCTCATGCTCGCGCTCTACCGCTCGGGCCGGCAGGCCGAGGCGCTCGGGCTCTACCGGCAGACGCGCGAGACGCTCGTGGACGAGCTCGGGATCGAGCCGACGCCCGAGCTGCAGCGGCTCGAGCAGGCGATCCTGCGGCAGGACGCAGCGCTCGACGTGACGTCCGCCGGGGCCGAGGCGCGTGCCGCGCCGGCGGCCGCGCCGCTGCCCGAGCGCCGCACCTCGTTCGTCGGCCGCGGCCGCGAGCTCGCTGCGCTGCGCGCGCTGCTCGACGGCCCGGAGAGCCGGCTCGTGACCCTGACCGGGCCGGGCGGCGCCGGCAAGACCCGTCTGGCGCTCGAGGCCGCGCGAGCCTGTTCCGGCCCTGCGGCGTTCGTCGACCTCTCGGCGATCCGCGAGCCCGCCCGGGTGGCGGCCGCGATCGCCGCCGTGCTCGGCCTGCGCGAGGTCGCCAACGACGACGCGCTGGCGGCGCTGGCGGCGCACCTGCGCGGGTCGAGGCATCCTGCTGGTGCTCGACAACTTCGAGCAGGTGGTCGCCGCGGCGCCGCTGGTCGCCGAGCTGCTCGACGGTGCCCCGGAGGTCGAGTCCTGGTCACGAGCCGGACGCCGCTGCGGCTCGCCGGCGAGCAGGTGCTGCCGGTGCCGCCGCTCGAGCTCCCCGCGGGCCCGGAGCCGATCCGGCCGGGGCCGAGGCGGTCGAGCTGTTCGTCGCGCGGGCCGGCGCGGCTCGGCCGGGGTTCGCCCTGAGCGAGGTCGAACGCCGGCGACGTCGGCCGACCTCTGCGTCCTGCTCGGCGGCCTGCCGCTGGCGCTCGAGCTCGCCGCCGCCCGGGTCGCCCTGCTGTCCCCGCGGGCGATCGTGTCGCGGCTCGGCCGCTGGCTCGACCTGCTGCGCAGCAGCGCCCCGGAGCTGCCGGATCGGCAGCGCTCGCTGCGAGCGACCATCGAGTGGAGCTACGACCTGCTGCGCCCCGAGGAGCAGGCCCTGTTCGCGAGCCTCGCCGTCTTCGTCGGCGGCTTCACCGTCGATGCGGCCGACGTCGTCGCGGTCGGCGGCGGACTGGACGTCGTCGACGGCGTGGAGTCGCTGCTCGCGGCGAACCTCCTGCGGGCGGAGGGGACGGCGGGGGACGAGCCGCGCTTGGGGATGCTCGAGACGATCCGCGAGTACGCCCTCGAGCGGCTGTCGTCGCGCGGCGACGCGGCCGAGCTCCGGCGGCGGCCACGCGTCGTTCTACGCAGGCCTCGCCGACGAGAGCGAGCGCGCCCTGCGCGACGGCCGGCAGACGGCGTTCCTCGTACCGGCTGGACGCCGAGCGCGACAACCTGCGGGCGGCCATCGCCTGGGCGGCGAGCGAGGGGGACGCCACGTCGGCCTCCGTCTGGCGGCCTCGCTGTGGCGCTACTGGCAGGTTCGAGGGCGGGTCGTCGAGGGACGCGAGTCGCTCGAGCGGCTGCTCTCGAGGCGGGGCGGCTCGCGGCTCGCCCGGGCGGCGGCCCAGCTCTCGCTCGCTCGCTGCGCCTTCATCCAGTCGGACGCCGAGGCGGTCGGCCGCTACCTGTCGCGCTGCCTCCCCGTCCATCGCCGGGCGGGCGACCTGTACTCCGTGTGCTTCGCGCTGATCCTCCGGGGCTCACGGCCAGCGGCACGGGCGAGCACGACGCGGCGGTGGCGCTGCTGGACGAGGCCCTGGCGACAGCGCGGCGCGCGGGTGGCGTCTGGATGCCGTCGTTCGCGCTCGCCGAGTCCGGCCTGGTGTACGCCGCGGCAGGCGACGTGACGGCCGGCCGGCGGGCGCTCGAGGAGGGCCTGCGCGGCCTGCGTGAGGCCGGCGACCTGCGCTCCGTGGCGTGGGTGCTGATGCAGCTCGGGCGCATCGCGCTCGCGGCCGGCGACCTCGACCGGGCGCGGGTCGAGGCTCGAGCAGGCGCTCGCCGAGCAGCGCCGGCTCGGCGATCGCTGGGGCATCGTCTACTCCCTCGACGGGCTCGCGTCGGTCGCGCTCCAACGCGGCGAGCTGGACGCAGCGCGCGGCCTCCTTCAGGAGAGCCTCGACATCGCCGGCGACACGCTCGAGCGGGCGGGTCTGGCGGCGAGCCTCGAGCTGCTCGGCCGGCTCGCCGCGACCCGGCTCGAGCCGGCCCGCGCCGCCCGGCTCTACGCGAGCGCCAGCGTCCTGCGCGAGGTGGCCGCCGTCCATCCCTTCCAGATCGATCAGTCGGGCCACGCGGGCGAGGTCGCCGACGTCTGCCGCCAGCTCGGCGACGAGCGCTTCGCGGAGGCCTGGGCCGAGGGGCGCGCGATGCCCCTCGACGAGGTGCTCGGCCACGCGCGCCGAGAAGAGAGCCACGAACCGAAGGAGGCCGTCGATGTCTGAGCTGGCGCATGCGTGCAGCGATCACCGACGACGGAGTCACCCTGGCCTACGAGGCCACCGGAGAGGGCCCGCCGGACGTCCTCTTCCTGCACGGCTGGGCGGGTTCCGGCAGGTACTTCGAGGAGACGATCGCCGAGCTCGACACCACCCGCCTGCGCGCGATCACCTTCGACCTGCGCGGCCACGGCCGCTCCGACGACCACGACGACCTCACGCTCGAGCGGATCGCCGCCGACGCCCTGGCCGTGGCCGATGCCGCCGGCGCCGGCGCGTTCGTCCTGGTCGGGTTCAGCATGGGCGCCAGGTTCGCCCAGTACCTCGCCGCCCGGGCGCCCGAGCGTGTCGCCGGCCTGGTGCTGGTCGCGGGCTGCCCGACCGGCGAGATCCCGCTGCCGGCGGAGCTCGTCGCGGACTGGTACGGGCGCCAGGGCGACGCCGAGCGGCTGGCCGACGTCATGCGCAGCTTCTCGAAGCAGCCTGTCGAGGCCGGCGGTGGTCGACCGCTTCGGACTCGACGCAGCCCGGGTCCGCTGCCCGCCCTGCAGGGCTCGCTCGAGAGCGCCTGCGACGGGTCGTTCACGGCGGACGTCGGCGCGATCGCCGCCTCGACGTTGGTCGTTGGCGGATCGGCCGACGGGATGTTCACCCCCGACCTGCTGCGAGCTGCCGTCGTGGCGCCGCTGGCGCGGGCGCGCTTCGTGCTGCTGGACGCGAACCACGAGATCCCGGCCGAGCAGCCGCGGGAGCTCGCGCTGCTGATCGAGGCGTTCCTGGCCGGGCTCGGCCTCTAGCGTAGCCTCGGCAGGTCACGTTCCGGCCCTGTCCGGCACCTGGCCTGCAGATGATCGCCGAGCGACACGCAACCGACGAGGGGCTGGCCATCCTGCAGGCCGCCTGGCGGGTTGCCGAGGGACGGGTCGGCCGGCTGCTGGCGCAGCTGGTCGAGGATCGCTCCGATGCCGAGGACCTGCTGCAGGAGACCTGGGCCGCGGCGTTCCGCGACCGCCGCCGGCTCGTCGGCCATCCCGCGCCGGAGGCCTGGCTGCTCACGATCGCGCGCCACCGGGCGCTGGCGCACCTGCGCCGGTCGCGGCGCGGGCGGCGGGCCTGGCAGCGGCTCTGGCCGCCTCGGGTCGACGCCGAGAGCGATCGGGATGCGGTGCTCGACACGCGCCGGCTGCTCGCCCGCCTGCCGGCGGACGATCGGGTGCTGCTGGTGCTGCGCTTCGTGCACGGCTACTCGGCCGACGAGCTCGCCCAGATCTGGTCGATCACCCCGGAGGCGGCGCGAAAACGGGTGAGCCGGGCCCGCGCCCGGCTGCTGGCCGAGCACGCGAAGGAGGCAGGGGCATGAGCGCGACGGAGCAGGAGCTCGACCGGCGGGCGCGGGCGCTGCTCGCGCCGCTCGAGGACGTCCCCGCGGTGGCCCTGCGGGAGCGGGCGGTGGGGTCGCGGCGGCCGGTGCTGGTCGGAGCGCTCGGCCTGGCGCTGCTGCTGGCGGCGATCGCGCTGATCGTGGCCGGACACCGCAAGGCGTCGGCGCCGGCGCTGCCGAGCGGCGCGCCGTCGATCGTCTACGCGAAGGCGGGTGGGATCTACCGGGCGCGCGCCGACGGGTCGGATCCGGTGCGCATCGCCACGGGCCAGATGCCTGCGCTGTCGCCAGACGGCACGCGCGTGGCGTTCATCCAGGGCCAGCGTCGGGCGGGCGAGCGACCCGGGTGCTCGTCGTGTCGAGCGCCGGCGGCGCGTCGCGCGGCTCTCGGACCGTGCCGGCGGTGTCGCTCGTGATCCGTGCTGGCCTGGGCGGGCAACGGGCACCTCGTCGTCGTGCCGGACATGGGCCTGTTCAGCGATCGACGTCGCCAGCGGTCGACAGGACGACGATCACGCGGAGACATGGTCGGCGGGTCGGCGCTGCGGCATCAGCCCCGACGGGACGCGCGTGGCCTGGGCCGAGGCCGGTCGCGGCGCCGGCATCGGCATCGGGGACGTCGACGGGTCGCCGACCGTGCCGCGTCGTCTACCGCGAACCGAGCGTGGCCGCGTGTGGGGAGCGCGGCGGAATCGTGTACGCGACACGGCGGGCCGAACTGGAAGCTGTGGCTGCTCGACCCGGACGGGCGTGGCCGGCGGCTGCTGCGCCGCTTCCGAAGCACGTGCTCGTGCCGGTTGCGATCTCGGCCGACGGCACCCGGCTGCTGGCCGAACGGCCGCTCGGCGACAACGGGCAGGTCGTCGCCGTCGACGTGCGCAGCGGCCGCGTCCGTGCGCTCACGCCGCTGCGGTCCGGCGTCGGCTCGGCGCGGTCGCGCTCAGCCGCGATGGCCGGACGGCCTACATCCGCATCGTCCGGGTGTGGTCGTACCGGCCGGCCCGGCGTCGTCGTCGCCATGCCCTGGGCCGGCGGCGCGCCAGCACGTCGTCGCGCGCGGCACCTGCACGGTCTCCGCGCGCTAGCCCCCGTCGAGCCCCTCCACGTCCAGCGCCACCCGCCGCACGAGCTCGGCCCGCGAGCGGATGCGCAGCTTGCGGTACACGTTGCTCAGGTGGAACTCGATGGTCTTCGGCGTGACGAACAGGCGCGCTGCGGCCTCACGGTTGCGCAGGCCCTCGGCGACGACCAGGACGACCTGCAGCTCCTGCCCGGTCAGCGTCGCCCGCAGCGACGGCGCCGGGCTGGCCACGCGCTCCCCGCAGGCCGCGAGCTCGCGGCGGGCCCGCGCGGCCCACGGCTCCGCGCCGAGGGCGTCGAACACCACCAGGCCCTCGTGCAGACGCGCGCGGGCCTCCGCGTCGCGGCCGGCGCGGCGCAGCCGCTCGCCCCACAGGAGCCTCGTCCGGCCGCGCAGGAGCGGCGTCACCGAGCGCCCGAGCTCGACTGCCCGGGCGAACGGCTCGTCGAAGCCGTCCTCGGGCGCCAGCAGGCCCTCGCTGCGCGCCGCGGCGGACTGCACCCAGCCGCGCTGGCTCGTCCGGGCCTGCTCCTGCAGCGCCTCGAGACCGGACCGGGCCTCGTCCAGCCGGCCGAGCTGCACCAGCGCCTCGATCCGGTCGGCGCGCCAGTTCAGGAGCGGCGGCTCGCGGCCGCCCTGCTCCTCGAGCAGCAGCCGGACGGCGTCCAGGTGGCCGAGCGCCGCCTCGGGCGGCCGAGCCCCAGCTCGAGCACGCCGAGCGACGGACGACGTCATGTTCCCCACGGCCGCCATCTCGGTGCCGCCCGTCAGCTCGAGGGCCTCGGCGGCGTGCTCCCGGCACAGCTCCTCGGCCCCCATCTGGGCATCGAGGTGCGACAGCGCGGCCAGGCTGTAGGCCCGCTCGAACGGCCGGACCAGCTCTCCCGACAGGTCGATGGCCTCGGTGGCGTGGGCGTAGGCCGCCGTCCAGCGGCCGGTGAGGTCCTCGAGCTGGGCCAGCGAGTCCAGGGTCTCGGCGAGGCTGGCCACGATCCCCGCGCTGCGCTGGGCGGCGACCACCGGCGCCAGCAGCTCGCAGGCCCGCTCGAGCTCGTCGAGCCAGGCCAGGCTCACGGCCGCGACCATCACCAGCTCGGCGTCCTCGACCTCCAGGCCGAGCCGCTCGACCCGCTCGACGCCCTCGGCCAGGAGCGGCGCGCCCGAGGCAACGTCGCCGGTGAGGAGCCGCCCGGCGCCGAGCGCCAGGCACGCCGCCGCGCCGGCGCGGCCGTCGTCCCCGTCGGCGGCCACGACCGCCCGCGCCGCCGTGTCCAGCCCCCGCTGGGTCTCGCCGGCGAACAGGCACAGGATGGCGGCGTCGGCCAGCATCGACGCGGCCTCCGACGGTGCCTGGGCGCCGACCCGCTCGGCCTCGGCGGTGAGCAGCGCGTGGGCGTCGACGACGTTCCCGCGCTTGCCCTCGATCCGGGCCCGCAGGCGCTGGATGGCCGCCGTCCGGAGCGGCTCCCGGGTGCGGGCGAGCGCCGCGTCGAGCAGCGGCATCGCGGTCTCGGTCCGGCCGGCGAGCTCGTAGCAGCGGGCGGCCTCGAGCAGCCGGGCGGCGCGCGCCTCGTCCTCTGGGGACAGCTCGGCTGCGCGCCGGTGGAGCCGGGCGGCCTGCAGCCGGTCGCCGTGGCGGGCGGCCGCCGCGCCGGCCAGGTCGAGCGCGCCGGCAACGTCCTCGTCGGGCAGCGCCGCGGCGGCTGCGCGGTGCCAGACCCGGCGCGCGTCGGCCGGATCGCCGGCCGGCCCGGCCAGGGCGGCGTGGGCCGCGCGCCGCTGCGTCGGCGTCGCGGCGTGGTAGACCGCCGAGCGAGCCAGGGGGTGCACGAACGCCAGCTCGCCGTCGGCGACGGTGACGATCCCGGCGGCCTCGAGCGCGCCGACGTCGGCGGCGCCGAGCGCGGGCGCGTCGTCGGGCTGGGCCGCGGCCAGCAGCAGCGCCGCCTGCCGGCTCCGGGGGGAGAGCGCGGCGAGCCGCGCGTCCCAGGCGTGGGCCAGCCGCCGGCCCACCGGCAGCGGCTCGGGGAGCGGCTCGCGGCCGGCGCGCTGGGCCGGGGTGAGCTGGGCGGCCAGCTCGACCAGCCCGAGCGGCGAGCCGGCGGCCGCGGCCACCAGCAGGTCGGCCACCGCCGGGGCGATCCCGTCGGCCGAGGCCCGCAGGAGCGCCCGCGCCGCCGGCTCGTCGACGCCGCCGAGCTCGAGCATCGGCAGCGACGCCAGCGCCTGCAGCACCTCCTCCTCGGGCCGGGCCGTCAGCACCAGCGCCAGCGGATCGGCGGCGAGCCGTCGGGACGCCACCGCGAGCGCCTCGCGGGAGGAGTCGTCGAGCCAGTGCGCGTCGTCCACGATCGCCAGCAGCGGCCGGTCCCGGGCGGCGGCCGCGAGCAGCGCGAGCCCGGCCACGCCGACCGCGAACGGGGTCGCGTGCCCGGCCTCGCCCTGGCCGCCGAGCGCCGCCGAGAGCAGGCTCGCCTGGACGTCCGGGAGCTGCTCGCGCTGGTCGAGCACCGGCCGCAGCAGGTCGGCCAGGCCGGCGAAGGCCTGTGGCCGCTCGGCGTCGAAGCCGGCCGCCCGCAGCACCCGCACGCCGTCCGCCTCGGCTGCCAGCCAGTCGAGCAGGGCCGTCTTGCCGATCCCGGCGGGGCCGCAGATCAGCAGGCTGGCGCCGCGTCCGGCGCGCACTGCTTCCAGGAGCCCGCCGAGCTCGGCGCGCTCGCTCGCGCGCCCCTGCAACACGCGGCGATCATACGGCGATCCTGGGGTTTCCCCAGAGGCGGGAGCGGTGCCGGCCCGTACGTTCGCGCCGCACGTCTCGTTCCCGACCTCGGAGCCATCCCATGAAGTCCCGACCGACGGGCCGCCGCGCCTTCGCGGCCCTCGCCGCGGTGCTGTGCTTCGGCGCCGTCACGTCCATCGCCGCCGCCGAACGCGGCGGCAGCGCGAGCCCGCCCGGCCGGAGCGCCGCGCCGGCCGCGGACACGCCCGGCGACGACCCGCTGCTCGGCGCGACCGACACCACCAAGAGCAGGCCGGACGCCAAGCTCATCGCGAAGCTGAAGAAGCAGGCGGCCGCGGGCGACGGCTCGGTCAAGGTGATCGTCGGCCTGCGGATGCGCTTCGTGCCCGAGGGCCTGCTCGACGACAAGGGCGTCGCGGCCCAGCACACCCAGATCGCGGCGCTGCAGGACAAGCTGCTCGGCACGATGAGCCGCGACGTCTACGGCATCGCCCACCGCTACGACAGCCTGCCGTACCTGGCGCTGTCGGTGACGCCGGCCGGCCTCGACGCGCTCGCCGCGAACACGACGGTCGCGAGCGTCGTGCCGGACGGCCTCGTCGCGCCCAGCCTGTTCACGAGCGTCCCCCAGGTCGAGGGCGACGAGGCCCGCGGCTTCGGCTTCACCGGCAACGGCCAGACCGTGGCCATCGTCGACACCGGCGTCGACTCGGCCCACCCGATGCTGACCGGGCGGGTGCTGTCGGAGGCCTGCTTCGCGCTGACCAGCCAGTTCCTGTGGATCACCAACGGCAACTGCGCGGGCGGCGCGGCGAGCGCCGTCGGCCCGGGCACCGGCGCCCCGTGCAGCGCGGCCACCGGCCTCGACTGCAGCCACGGCACCCACGTCGCCGGCATCGCCGCCGGCGCGGGCAGCGGCTCGACGCTGCCGAACGGGGTCGCCCCGGCCGCGAACATCATCTCGATCCAGATCTTCCACCGCGAGAACAACTCGGGCACCTGCGCCTCCGCCGGCACCACGGCGCCGTGCCTCCTGGCCAACCAGAGCGACGAGATGGCCGCGCTGCAGTACATCTTCACGCTGCGCAACATCTTCAACATCGCGGCCGTCAACCTGAGCCTCGGCGGCGGCGCGTTCACGTCGAACTGCGACACCGACCCGATGAAGCCGGTGATCGACAACCTGCGCTCGGTGCGGATCGCGACCGTCGTGGCCGCGGGCAACGGCGGCCAGACCGCGGCGCTGTCGTCTCCGGCGTGCATCTCGACCGCCGTCAGCGTCGGCGCGGTCAGCTCGACCGACACCGTCGCGAGCTTCTCGAACTCCGCCTCGTTCCTGCAGCTGCTGGCGCCCGGCGTGGGCATCAGCTCGTCGGTGCCCGGCGGCGGCCTCGGCAGCAAGAGCGGCACCTCGATGGCCACGCCGCACGTGACCGGTGCCTTCGCGGTGCTCCGCCAGGCCCAGCCGGGGGCGACCGTGGCCACGCTGCAGAACCTGCTGCGGACGTCCGGACGCCCGATCACCGACGCCCGCAACGCCATCACGACCCCGCGCATCCGGATCCTCACCGCGCTCGCGCAGCTCGGCCTGCTGCGCCGCTCGGGTGAGTCGTTCCGCCAGACGGTGCCCGTCGGCGGCCTGGCCAGCGACGGCATCGGCCTGGCCAGGCGGCTCGGCGCCAGCGGCAGCGGCACGATCGCCATCAACAGCGTCCCGGTCTGGCTCGGCCCGATCCAGCCTGTCGTGACCAGGGCGTTCCTGTACTGGTCGACGATCGGCGGCGCCGACGCCACCGTGACCTTCAACGGCACGAACGTCACGGGCACCCTGCTCGGGGCGACGCCCGACACCGACTGGGGCCTCGGCGCGAACCGCGTCTACCGGGCCGACGTGACCGGCCTGGTCGCGACGAACGGCAACGGGAGCTACTCGTTC
Organism: uncultured Actinomycetes bacterium; assembly: GCA_963794695.1. Taxonomy (GTDB): domain Bacteria; phylum Actinomycetota; class Thermoleophilia; order Gaiellales; family JALYLC01; genus CAWCFJ01. Next base: position 928,899 of record CAWCFJ010000003.1, read on the forward strand.
TCGGGTCTGAATCCGACGTTCGGCGGCGACGGCCAGGGCGCCTCCCTGGTCGAGGCCTGGACGAAGCCCGGCCGCTACCTGATCCCGCCGCGCGGCCCGCAGTCGACGCAGGTCATCGTCGACGGTGCCCAGGAGATCCGTCCCGTCGGCCCGGCGAGCTTCGGGCACCTCTTCACGAGCCTCGGGATCTTCCGCACGCCGTCCACGGCCGCCCTGCACCTGGGCATCGGCGACGGCCAGTCCTGGCCCGAGCAGCCGGTCTCCTTCGCCGGCACCGCGGTCACCGGGGCCAACCCGTTCTTCGGATCGGACGGCCCGGCCTGGGACGACCAGACCATCGGCCTCCCGACCTCCCTGCTGCCGACGGGGACGAGCCAGGCGGGCGTGAGCCTGGCCACGATCGGCGACGCCCTGCTCTGGGCGTACAGCGGGCTCGACTACCAGCAGTAGGAGCCCGGCACGACGTGCGAGGCGGCCGCCGACCCGGCCGCCTCGCACGTTCTTCGCGCTCAGGCCACGTCGAGGTCCACGAAGCGCCAGCGGGCGAGCCCGGCCAGCGCGGCCGTCCAGCCCGCGAGCAGCGCCAGCGAGACCGCGATGGCGGGAGCGTCGTCACCGGCCAGCCCGACCGCCGAGAGCAGCGCGCCGAAGGGCAGCACCGGCCCCAGGAAGCCGCCGACGAACCGCTCGAAGGCCAGCGTCCAGAGCAGGATCGCGACCATCGCCGCCGTCTGCTGGCGCAGGATCGAGCCGATCGCCACGCCGGCGGCGCCGGCCAGCGCGCCGCTCAGGACGAGGGCCACGGCCAGCGTGGCCAGGTCGCCCACGCCGACCGCCGGCAGTCCGGCAGCGTCGGCCAGCGGCAGGACGATCGCGTAGGTCGCCGCCGTGCCGATCGCGGCCACGGCCGCGCCGAGCGCGGCGAACAGCGCCAGCCTGGCCGCCAGCACCCGCTCCCGTCGGGGCGAGCCCAGGTACGTGCGCACCACGGTGCCGTGCTGGAACTCCCCGGCGGCGGCCAGGGCGCCGAGCAGGAGCAGCGTGAGCGACGTCAAGAGCCCGGGCCCGATGGCCAGGATCTCGTGCAGGTCGCGTGCCGCCCTGGCGCCGTCTGGATCGACGTCGGCGACCGCCGCGGGTGCGATGGCCAGGCTCAGGGCGAACAGGGCGGCGAGCACCAGCCAGGGCGCACGCACGGTGCGCAGCTTGAGCCACTCGGCCCGGATCAGGCGGGTCATCGGACTGCCTCCTGCGCGAACGCGGCCTCGGTGGTCAGGTCGAAGAACGCGGTCTCGAGGTCGCCGTGCGCGGCGGCCAGCTCGTCGGTCGGTGCGTCGGCCAGGACGCGGCCGTGGTGCAGGACGACGATGTCGTCGGCGGTGCGGGCGACCTCGCCGAGCCCGTGGCTCGACAGCAGGACCGTCCCGCCGTGGTCGGCGAAGGCCCGTACGGCCGTCCGCAGCCAGCGGACGCCTTCGGGGTCGAGCCCGGTGGCGGGCTCGTCGAGCACCAGGATCTCGGGGTCCGAGAGCAGCGCCGCGGCCAGGCCGAGGCGCTGCTTCATCCCCTGCGAGAAGCCGCCGACCCGTCGGCGCGCGGCGCCGGTCAGGCCGACCTGCTCGAGCGTGGCGCCGACGCGCTCGCGGCTGGCGCCGGTGGCGGCGGCGAGCACCGCCAGGTGGTCCTCGGCTCGCCGTCCGGGATGGGCGGCGCCGCCGTCGATCAGGGCGCCGACGACCCGGTCGGGACGGCGCAGGTCGCGGTACCGGAGACCGTCGATCAGGGCGGTTCCGGCGGTCGGCTGGACGAGGCCGAGCAGGGCCCGCAGGGTGGTCGTCTTGCCCGCTCCGTTGGGGCCGAGCAGACCGACGATCCGGCCGCGGGGGACGGCGAAGGTCACGTTGCTCACGGCCTGCTGGTCGCCATAGCGCTTCGCCAGGCCGGTGATCTCGATCGCGTGCACGGGGTCCTCCTCTCGTGAAAGGGTCAGGCCCCGGTCTCGCAGGACCGCGAGACCGGGGCCGGGGGTGGTCGGGGGAGAGCTACGCCGCCTGGGGGAGCGCGGCGGGAGCCGCCTCGTGCTCGAGGCGGGGGAGCCAGCGAAGCCAGCTCGGCAGGTACCAGTTGGCGTCGCCGAGGAGCTTCATCGAGGCGGGCAGGAGCACCGCCCGGACGATCGTGGCGTCGATCAGGATCGCCGCCGCCAGGCCGAGGCCCATCTCCTTCAGATCGAGCAGCGGGAGGATGGCGAAGACGCTGAAGACCGCGACCATGACCACTGCCGCTCCGGTGACGACTCCTGCGGTGGCCTTGACGCCCTCCTCGACGGCCTCCTCGGTGGAGAGCCCGCGATCGAACGCCTCGCGGACCCGGCTCAGGATGAAGACGTGGTAGTCCATCGAGAGGCCGAAGAGGATGACGAACAGGAACATCGGGAGCCAGGCGGCGATGCCGCCGGTCGAGTTGAAGTCGAGCAGGTTCTCGCCCCAGCCCCACTGGAAGACCGCGACGAGGATGCCGTAGGCCGCGCCGACCGACAGCAGGTTGAGCACCATCGCCTTGACCGCGATGACCACCGAGCGGAACGCCGCCAGCAGGAGCAGGAAGGCGAACAGGAGGACGAAGCCGAACACCAGCGGCGCCGAGTGCTTCATCTTCTCGGTGAAGTCGAACGAGCCGGCGGTGCTGCCGCCGACGGCGTACTCCGCGCCGGGGACGGTGCCGACCGTGGCCGGCAGCAGGTCGTGCCGCAGCGTCCCGAGGGCGTGGGCCGAGACCTTGTCCGTGCCGTTGCCGGCGAGCGGGATGTCGACGGTGGTGACGCTGCCGTCGGCGCTGCGGTCGACCTGGATCGGGTTCTGCATCTCGCCCGAGGCCAGGGCCTCGCGCTTCAGCCTGGCGACGGCCGCCCGCAGCTGCGGGCTGTCCTGCGCCTTGATCGCGACGACGGCCGCGCTGGCCCCGCCGGGGAACGCGTCGTCGACGTGGTGGAACGCCTGCAGCTCCGGCAGGCTGGCGGGCAAGGAGTCCATGCCCGAGTTCGCGGTGTGCATGGACAGGGCCGGGATGGCCAGGACGACGAGCACGCCGGCCGAAGCGACGGCGGCGATGCGGGGGTGGCGGAGCACCGGCTTCAGCACGGCGCCCGGAGATGCGGCCGCTCTCGCCGCGGCGCCGGCCGAGGAACGGGATGCGGCCCTTCTCGACGCGGTCGCCGAGCGTCGACAGGATCGCCGGGAGCACGGTGAGCGAGCCGAGCATGGCCACCGCGACGACGAGCATGGTGCCGATGGCGAAGGACATGAAGGTCTTGTCGCCGGACAGGAACATGCCGGCCATCGCGATCATCACGGTCACGCCCGAGATCAGGACGGCGCGGCCGGAGGTGGCGGCGGCTGCCTCGAGTGCGGCCCGCTCGCCTCTGCCGGCGCGCCGCTCGTCACGTTCGCGGCGCAGGTAGAAGAGCGAGTAGTCCACTCCGACGGCCAGGCCGATCAGGAGGATGACCTCCTGCACCTGGGCATCCATCGGCACGATCTGGCTCGGGATGGTGATCAGCCCGAAGGTGGCGAACACCGCGGTGAGCGAGAGCAGCACCGGCACGAGCGCGCCGGTCAGCGATCCGACCACGACCAGCAGGATCAGCAGCGTCAGCGGGATGGCGATCATTCCGGCCTTGGCCACGCCGCCGTTGATCAGCGTATTGAGGGCCTTCTCGGTCGACACGCCGGCCGAGCCGACGTAGAACGCGGGATGGCGTTTCTGGATGCCGCCGACGGCCTTCGTGATGTCGTCGATGTACAGCGCCGCGGCGTCGTAGTCGCCCTTCGGCACGAACGAGACGAGCACCGCGTGTCGGTCGGGTGAGATCTGCCCGGCGTTGCCTCGAGCGAAGGGCGAGTGCAGCTGCTGCACCTGGTCGAAGCCGCGCAGCGTGCGGATCGTGTCGGCGATCGTCGCCAGGAAGGCGGGATCGTCGACCGTGAGGGTCTTCGACTGGACGATCACGAACTCGCCGAGACCGTCCTTCTCCTGCGGGAAGGCGTCGGCCACGATCTTGGCCGCCTTGCCGGACTCTCCGACGCCGGCGTCCTGCTTGGCGATGGTCTTCATCGGCGACATCGCGCCGATGGCGAACGCCGCGATCACGAAGGCCAGCCAGCCGAAGATCGCGGTCTTGCGGTGGGTGGCGCTCCAGCGGCCGGCACGGGCCGCGAGGTTGCGGGGGCGCTTCGGCTCGCCGCTGGACGGCGGCCTTCCCGACCCGCCGTGAACGATCTTGGTCTTCATGTGGTGCAGAGCTCCCTGATTGGACGAACGGTGGTGATGCGTCCAATCTGGCGCTTCAGGCGCGCCGGCAGAAGACGGGGCTCTGGCAGGCCGAAGGGCGGGTTTCTGGTGGCCGGGGGTGCGGCCGGCCCGCTAGGTGCGCAGGTAGAGCAGCACGGCCAGCACCCGGCGCGAGTCGCTGCCCGTGGCCGGCAGGCCGAGCTTTCCGAAGATGCTCGACACGTACTTCTCGACCGCCCGCAGGGTGATCACCAGCTTGTCGGCGATGCCCTGGTTCGAGCGGCCCTCGGCCATCAGCTCGAGCACCTCGCGCTCGCGCGGCGTGAGCGACGTCAGGGGGTCGTCGCTGCGCCGCTTCGAGAGCAGGGTCGAGACGATCGTCGGGTCGATCGCCGATCCGCCTTCGGCGACCCGCCGCACCGCGGCGACGAACTCGGTGACGTCGGCGATCCGGTCCTTGAGCAGGTAGCCGACGCCCTCGACCGAGTCGGCGAACAGCTGCATCGCCAGGCCGAGCTCGACGTACTGGGACAGGACCAGCACGCCCGTTCCCGGATACTGCTCGCGGACCTCGAGCGCGGCCCGCAGACCCTCGTCGGTGTGCGTCGGCGGCATGCGGATGTCGACGATCACGACGTCCGGCCGGTGGCTGCGCACCTTGAGCAGGAGGTCCTCGGCGGTGGGCGAGCGGGACAGCACCTCGAAGCCGGCGTCGGCCAGCAGCCGGGCGATGCCCTCCCGCAGGAGGACGCTGTCCTCGGCGATCACCACTCGCACGGGATCTCCGCCTTCACCCGCGTCCCGCCGCCCGGCGGGCTGTACACCGCCAGCCGTCCGCCCAGCGCCTCGACCCGGTCGGCCAGGCCGCGCAGGCCGCTCCCGCGCTCGCTGTCGGCGCCGCCGACGCCGTCGTCACGGATCTCGACGAGCAGGGTCTCGCCCTCGTGGGACACCACGATCTCGACGCTCGAGGCCTCGGCGTACTTGCCGACGTTGGCGAGGCTCTCCGACACCACGTAGTAGGCGGCCATCTCGACCGGCTCCGGCAGCCGCCCGACGAGCGTCGAGCGGAGCGTCGCCGGCACCGGGCAGCGGGCTGCGAGCTGCTCCAGAGCCACACCCAGGCCGTGGCCCGAGACGACCGCGGGATGGATCCCGCGAGCGATCTCGCGCAGCTCGGCGAGCGAGGCCGCGACCTCGGCCCGGGCGGCCTCGAGGCGGGCCCGGGTCTCGACGTCGGTGCCCTGGTCGCGCTCCAGCATCCCGAGCTCCAGCGAGAGGGCCACCAGCCGCTGCTGGGCGCCGTCGTGCAGGTTGCGCTCGAGCCGCTGCCGCTCCTTCGAGGTGGCCTCGACGATGCGCGCGCGCGAGCCGCGCAGCTCGTCGACCCGGGCCCGCAGCTCGACCTGCAGGCGGGCGTTGTCGATCGCGATCGCCGCCGCGGCGGTCACGGCCCGCAGGAGCTCGGGGTCGTCCGCGAGCGAGCGGTCGTGGAACAGCGCCGCGACCTCGTGGCCGTTCCGCAGGATCCGGGTCACCGCCTGGCGGCCGCCAGGCGGTGGCGGCTCGACGGGCTGGCCGTCGACGTCGGCGTAGCTGCCGAACTCGTCGAGCCAGTAGGCCAGCCGCAGCGATGGGTCGCGCAGGGCGCGGGCCAGGGACGGCTGCAGCTGGGCCGGCGTCGGGTCGCTGTGCAGCCCGACCACCAGGTCGCCGACGGCCGAACGGGCCAGACGCGCGTTGAGCAGGCCGATCAGGAAGACGATCGGCGAGGCTCCGAGCACCACCAGCGTCACGCGCTGGATCTGGCCTTGAAGTGCGGCCACTCGAAGGCGCCGACGACGAACAGGATCGCGATCATCACCAGCCCGAGCGCGAACGAGTCCACGAGCAGGGCCACCGAGCGGCGTAGCGGCGGGCCGCCCTGCCGGCGGCGGGCGAACAGCACGCCGATCGCCGTGAGGCACGCGGCGCTCACGGTGAGCAGCTGCACCTGCTCGACGAGCTTCGCGGCCTCCGGCCGGGCCGTGACCTCGAGGAGGTTGTTCGGCCCCAACCCGCCGAGCAGCAGCTTGACGAGCTGCAGGCCGATCGCTGCCGCGTAGGTGACGGCGACGAGCCCGCGCTCGAACGACGAGCGCAGCCGGCCGTCGGGGAAGGCCAGGTAGACGTGCAGGAACAACGCTGCCGGCAGCACGTCGAAGATCGCCCCGAGGGTGAACGGCACGTCCACCGAGGCGAACTGCAGGGCGCTCACCACCGTGGCGAACCCGCCGGCGATCATCAGGAGGCCGAGCCGGCTCTCCGGCCGCCGCCACCAGGCGACGAGGCCGGCAGCCACGTAGGGGACGCTGATCCACTCGAGCAGCGCGATCTGGACGCCGCTCGACTCGGCGCTCAGCGCGAGTGCGAACGATCCCGCTGCGACGATGACGCCGGCGACCGCGACGACGAAGAGCGTCGAACGGCCGGGCGCCTCGGGCGCGCTGGTGTCGGCGCCCGGCGCGACGGCGGAGATGCTGGCCATGGACGTGCGCCGACCATACCCTCCGACCCGACCCGGCGCCAGGCATTCGAGCCGCCAGCGCGGCGCGCCGGCGCCCCTCCAGATACCGTCCCGCACCGTGACGCTCTCGCTGCACGTCCTCGGCTGCAGCCCGGCCTGGCCGAACCCGGGCGAGGCCTGCTCCTCCTACCTCATCGAGGCAGGCGGCAGGCGGATCCTCCTGGACCTCGGCACCGGGGCCCTGGCCCAGCTTCTGGAGCAGGACGGGGCGCCGGTCTCGGCGATCGTCCTGAGCCACCTGCACTGGGATCACATGGCGGACCTGGTGCCGCTCACCTACGGGCTGCGCTACGGCTGGTACTCGGACTGGCCCCGGCCTGCTCTGTGGACCCCGCCGGGCGGCCGCGAGCAGCTACGGCGGATCGCCGAGGCCGCGATCGGCAAGGACGCCTTCTTCGAGGAGGCCTTCGACGTCAAGGACTACGAGCCGGCCGCCGGCCTCCCGCTGGGGCAGGCGCGGCTCGCGTTCCGGGCCATGCGGCACCCCGGCGCGTCGTTCGCGATCCGCGTCGAGGCCGGCGGGACGTCGCTCTGCTACTCGGGCGACAGCGGCCCGACGCCGGCGCTGGCCGAGCACGCGCGTGGGGTCAACCTGTTCCTGTGCGAGGCCGGCCTCGGCGACGGCGACGAGGGCTCCGAGGAGCACCACCTGGCGGTCGAGTCGGCACGGGCGGCCACGGACGCGCGGGTCAAGCGGCTGGTGCTCACGCACCTCGAGGCGCACCGCCGCGAGGCCTCCCTGAAGCTCGCGAAGAAGACCTTTGCGGGGCCGGTCGAGCTGGCGAAGCCGGGCCTTCGCATCGAGCTCGACTAGCTCGACCGATACCCTCGGACGGGTGTGATGGCGAAGATCGCACCGCCGATACCAGTGGCATGCGGCACGAAGAGCTTGCAACGCAGAGGATCCTGGCCCAGTGCAGCGGCCTGCACTCGTGGCTTCGGGCGACGAACGAGCGAGAGCCGGCGCGGGCGCGCCTGCAGCTGGAGCTCGGCGACCGCCTGTTCGACGCGATCGTCGGCGGCCTGGCCGCCCGGCGCGGCTCTCCTCTAGGAGAACAGCGTCAGGTCGGCCTCGGCCTCGGCGATCAGCCGGCCGACGTCGAGGGTGACCCGTTCGACGCCGCGCGCGTCGGCCAGCACCCGCGCCTGGGGCGCGAACTCCGGGGCCACGACCAGCGCCCGCACCTGCCCGACGGACGGGTCGCGCTCGGCCTGCTCGCGGTAGCGAACGACCTGCTCCACGGCGCTCGCGACGGCCCGGATCCGCTTCACCTCGACGAGCGCGATCCGCCCCTCGACGTCGCGGCACCACAGGTCGATCGGGCCGACGTCGGTCGGGCGCTCGCGCTCCAGCACGATCAGGCCGGGCTCGATGACGTCGGGCCGTCGGGCCAGGTAGGCGTGCAGCTCCTTCTCGGAGCCCTCACGCTCGAGCTGGGCCTCGTCGACCAGGGCGTGCACGGCGTCGGCGTGCACCTCCTCGAGCAGGATCGTGAGCGTCTCGCCGCTCGCGGGCCGGTGGATCCGCAGCGTCCCGTCCTCCTCCCGCAGCACGGTCGGGCCGGGCATGTAGTTGATCGGCTTCGCCCCACGCTGGGTGTGGACGCAGACGGAGCCGTCGTCCTTGAACAGGACCACCCGCTCCCCGGAGCCGAGCCGGGTCGTCAGGCGCCCCTCGTAGAGGATCGAGCAGCGGCAGATGAGGATGCGCACGGGTCCCGAGCGTAGCGACCCGTCACGACGGAGCGGGCTCGATGCGGATCCAGCGCGACCAGCTCAACGTGTCGGTCGTCCTGTCGGCGTAGGCCCGCACGGCCTGGGCGGTGATCCAGGCCCAGCCCGCGGCAAACGGGACGCCGACGGGCGTGACCTGCACGACCCACGCGTGGCGGCCCTCCGAGAAGGTGTCCTGGCCCGAGCCCGACGGGCTGTCGTCGCCGTTCGGCAGCTGCGTCACGACCGCCGAGAGCTGCGTGTTCACCGGCGCGTCGGGGTTCGGCGTCACCTCCTTCTGCGCCTCCTGCTGCTCCGAGATGAAGCGGCCGCGGACCGCGACGGTTCCGTCGTCGTTCAGCGAGCACGAGTCGATGTTCGGGTAGGGCGTCAGCACGGCGACTCCTCAGGTGGGTTGCGGGCGCTCCGCCAGGAGGCGCGCGCCCTTGCGCTCGTACAACGAGATGGCGTCGGCTCGCGCCTGATACGCCTCGTCGTCGAGCCCCACCGCCGACAGCACCGCAGCGAGCGTCTCGCGCGCGCCGCCGCGCCCCAGGAGCCAGTCGGTCGAGTCGGCCAGCGTCAGCGCCGCGCGGGCCAGCCGCTCGGCCTCGTCGTGCTGCTCGCGACGCGCCAGCACCCGGGCCCGGACCGTCCGCCAGTGCACCTGGGCCAGGATGTCGAAGCGCGACGCCTGCTCCTCGCTGCGCAGCGACAGCTCGTAGGCCTCGTCGCCGCGCCCCTGCTGCTCGACCGCCTGGGCCAGCAGCGGCAGGGCCACCGAGACGAAGGCGCGGTCGCCCATCGCCTCGAGCCGCTCGACGCTCTCGCGCAGCAGCCGCTCGGCCCGGGCCGGGTCGCCTGCGAGCAGGGCGGCCTCGCCCTCGCGGTGCATGGCCGCCGAGTGGATCGTCTCCAGCTCGGCCAGGACGCGGCCGCAGGCGTCGAAGGCCGCGTCGGCCCTGTCGAGGTCGGCGTCCAGCGCGTACAGGAGCCCGAGCGGCCGCATGATGAACGCCTGCCACAGCGGGTGGCTCGCCGTCTCCTCGACCAGCGCCTCGCAGCGTTCGATGGCGCTCGGCACGGGCTCCGGCCCGAGCTGCAGCGACGACGCGACCCAGGCCTGCATGTCCTGCAGCGCCCACGGGTGGCGGCTGCGGCGGGCGTGCGCGGCGGCCTGCGTCCAGGCCTCACCGGCGTCCGCGCAGCGTCCGGCGAACCAGTGGGCCAGGGCCCGGGTGTGCTGGACGCGGGACATCCCCAGGTCGTCGCCGGCGCTGCGGAACACCGTTGCCGCCCGCTCGGTCACGGTCGTGATCGCCGCCAGGGCGGGATCGGGGTCGCGATCCAGCGCGACCTGCATCCCGAGCACGACGGCGTGCTCGCGGCCGCGCTCGTTGCCCGTCGCCCGGCCCTGCTCCTCGGCGTCGGCCAGGACGTCGCTCGACTCCTCGAGCCGCCCCTCGGTGAGCAGCGCCGCGCCGAGCTCGACCAGGGCGTCGACCCGCTCCGGCGCCTCGTCGGGGAGGAGCGCCGCGGTCTGCCGGAACAGCACCGTGGCCGCCGGCAGGGCGCTGCGGGCGAGGGCCTGCTCGGCGGCCGCGAACAGGTGGCCGGCCGCGCGCCGGGCCAGCGCCAGGCGGTCCGCCTCGTCGACCTCGCGCTCGGCGGCGTAGGTGAAGGCCTGGCGCAGGTGGTGGCCGAGCATCGCGTGGCGCTGGGGGTCGAGCGCCTCGAGCCAGTCCGCGTAGGCGATGTGGAGCCGGGCCCGGCGCTCCTTCGGCAGCGCCTCGTAGGCCGCGTCGCGGAGCAGGGCGTGGCGGAAGCGGAACGCGTCCTCGCCGGGGTGCTCCGCCCGGGCGCCGGTCACGAAGCCCTTGCGCATGAGGGCCATGACCGCGCCGCGCTCCTGCGCCGCCTCGTCGTCCTCGGCCAGCGCCGCGAGGGCTCCGCGGTGGAACGTCACGCCCTCGACCGCGGCCCGGGCCAGGACGTCGCGCTCGTCCGGCGTGAGGCTGTCGATGCGCTCCTGCAGCAGGCCCCGCAGGCTCGTCGGCAGGCCCGGCCCGCCGGCGAAGGCCCGCTCGACCTCGAGCGCCACCACCTGCTCGGCGAACAGCGGGTTGCCCTCGCTGCGCCGGGCGATGCGACCTGCCGCGCCCGGCGGCGGCCCGTGCCCGGCGAGCATCCCGGCGACCAGCTCGTCGGTGTGGGCCTCGGACAGCGGCTCCAGCCGGACGAGCTCGCCCGGCGCCTCGGCGCCCGCCCAGCGAGGCCGCCGGTCGAGCAGCTCGGGCCGGCCGCAGGTGAGGATCAGCATCGGCTCCGAGGCGAACGCCGCCAGGTACTCGACCAGGTCGAGGAGCCACGGCTCGGCCCAGTGCAGGTCGTCCAGCCCGACGACCAGCAGGTGCTCCGAGGCGACCCGCTCGAGCAGGCGGCGAAAGGCCCACTGCACCTCCTCGCCCGGCCCGCCCTCGCCGCCGGCCTCGATGGCCGCCGCGACGCGGGCGGCGATCTGCTCGCCGCGCTCGACGCCCTCGAGCAGCGCGGGCAGCCCGCGCTCGAGGTCGTCGCCGACCAGCGCCCGGACGATCTCGTCGAGGGCGAAGACGCTGGTGCTCGCGCCGTACGACAGGCAGCGCCCGACGACCACGACGGTGTCGCCGCCGAGCGAGCCGGCGAGCTCGTGCACCAGCCGGGACTTGCCGATCCCCGGTGAGCCGAGCAGCGTGACCACCTGGGCCCGGCGCTCGAGGATCGCCCGGTCGAGCCCGGCCCGGACGGCGGCGAGCTCGGTCGCCCGGTTGACGAACGCGCCGGTGCCGAGCGGGCGTGGCAGCGGGTGCTCGGGCGGCGCTGCGACGAGCCGGTACGCATCGCCGTCCTGCTCGTAGCCCGCGGCGTGGGGCGCCAGCAGGACCGTCTCGCCGTCGACCAGGACCTGGCCGGTCACGGCCGCGGCGGCGAGCCGCCGGGCGACCCGGACGACCCGCGCCCCGACGGCCCAGCCGTCGCCGGCCAGGAGCTCGCCGGTGGCCACGCCCACGGCGGCCGCCTCGACCGCGCCGGCCACGGCGCCGGCCGCCCGGACGGCCCGGGCCGCGTCGTCCTCGTGGGCCTGGTCGAGCCCGAACGCCGCGAGCAGCGCGTCGCCGGCGAGCTGCTCCACCACCGCGCCGTGCCGCTCGAGCGCCGCGCGGGCCGCGTCGAGCAGCCGCCCGTGGGCCGCCCGCCGCCACTCGGGGTCGGCGTCGCCGTCGAGCTCGCCGAGCTCGACGCAGGCCACGCTCACGACCCGCCGGTCGGTGGCCGCCTCGCGGGCCGGCGACGCGGGCGGCGGCGCCACGCGCGGCGCCGCCGGGGCGGCGGGCGGGTCGAGCGCCGGGTCCTGCTGCAGCATCTGGCGCTCGAGGTCCCGCAGCGCCCGGCCAGGCTCGATCCCGTACTCGTCGAGCAGCAGGCCTGCGACGTCGCGGTAGGCGGCCAGCGCGTCGGCCTGGCGGCCCGCCCGGTAGAGCGCCAGGATCCGCTGGGCCTGCAGCCGCTCGCGCGTCGGGTTGGCGGCCGCCAGCGCCTCGATCTCGGCCTCGACGTCGGCGTGCCTGCCGGCGGCGAGGTCGGCGTCGACCCGGTCCTCGAGGGCGGCGAGCCGGCGGTCGCGCAGGCGGCCGGCCTCGCGGCGGGCGAACTCGAGGTCGCCGAACTCGGCCAGCGGGTCGCCCTGCCACAGCGCCAGGGCCTCGCCCAGCCGCTCGCCGGCGCGAGCCACGTCGCCGGCGGCCAGGGCGCGGCGTCCCTCGTCGGCGAGCCGCTCGAAGCGGACGGCGTCGACGTCGTCGGGCTGCGCCTGCAGCACGTACCCCGGCGGCCGGGTCTCGAGGGCGTGCTCGCCGAGCGCCCGGCGAAGCCGCGAGACCACGGTCTGCAGCGCGTTGGCGGCGTTCGCCGGCGGCTCCTCCTCCCACAGCACGTCGACCAGCTCGTCGGCCGGGATGACGTGTCCTGCGCGCAGCGCGAGCAGGGCCAGCGCGGCGCGCTGACGGGGGCCGACGACCGCGACGGGCCGTCCGCTGTCGTCGAGAACCTCGAGCGTCCCGAGGATCCGGACCTGCACCGTCTTCCTCTCCTGCCGTCGTGTCAGCCGCCTGCAAGCGGCGCTGCAGGACCGGCGGGCCATTGTCGCCCCGAACCGGCTCCTGCTGCAAGAGAAGGGACGACGAGGGTGACCATCACGCAACACGAGACGCGAGCCCTGGTGCGGGCCGCGGCGGCGGGCGACGAGCGCGCCTGGGTCGCGCTGCACCGCCGCCACGACCGCCTCGTCCGGCACGTCGTGCGGGGCTTCGGCCTCGACGCCGCGGCCTCGGAGGAGCTCGTGCAGGCGACCTGGTGCCGCCTGGTCGAGCACATCGGCACGCTGCGCCGGCCCGAGGGCCTCGCGAGCTGGCTCGGTCGCACCGCCCGCAACGAGTGCCTGCAGGCCCTGCGGCGCAGCGCCCGCGAGCTGCCGACCGAGAGCGACGCCCTGGAGGCCCTCGCCGGCGGCGAGCACGACCCCGAGCCGGCGCTCGACGACGGGCGGCTCGCGACGAAGGTCGCCGAGGCCTTCGACGAGCTGCGCGACGACCAGCAGCGGCTCGTCCGGCTGGTGCTGCTGACCGAGCCGAGGCCGTCCTACCAGGAGATCGGCGCGATGCTCGGCCGCCCCGTCGGCAGCATCGGGCCGACGCTCGGCCGCTGCGTCGACAAGCTCCGCACCGCGCTCGCGGCGTGACCCCGCCCAGGGCGTGCGAATCCGACGGTCGGAGGAATGCGTAGGGCTGAGCCTCACCCCTCGAAAGGAGCTACGCATGAAGCGCAGGCTGTTCGCCCTGGCCGCGGTCGCCGCGGTGGGAGCAGTCGGAGTCGGAGCGCTGCAGGCCGCGACGCCGAGCGCCCAGGTGGCGGTGACGGCCACGAAGACCCAGCCCGTGCTGCGGGAGCGCACCGCCGAGAAGCTGGCGAAGGCCGCCATGCAGGCGTGCGCCGCCCAGGGCTTCGCGGTGACGGCGGCGGTGGTCGACCGCGACGGGGTGCCGCTGGCGGTGCTGCGGGACGAGGACGCCACGGGCGCGACGTTCGACTCGGCGCTCGGCAAGGCCCGCGCCTCGGCCGGGTTCAAGTCGCCGAGCGGCGCCCTCGGCGAGGCCTCGAAGACCAATCCGGGGCTGCTTGACCGTGCCGAACTTCGTGATCCTGGCCGGCGGCGAGCCGATCACCGACCCGGCGGGCAACCTGCTCGGCGGGATCGGCGTCGGCGGCGCCCCGAGCGGCGACATCGACGACGGCTGCGCCATGGCCGCGTTCGCCTCCTAGCGACACCTGGCGGGCCGGCGGCGCGCCGCCGGCCCGCTAGGCTGAATGCATGTGCCGCAGCATCCACACCCTCCACAACTTCGAGCCGCCGGCGACCCCCGACGAGGTGCACGCCGCGGCGTTGCAGTACGTCCGCAAGATCAGCGGGTCGACGAAGCCCTCGCAGGCGAACCAGGCCGCGTTCGACCGGGCCATCGAGGAGGTCGAGGCGGCGACCCGCCGCCTGCTCGAGGGCCTCGTCGCCGTCGGGCCGCCGAAGAACCGCGAGGTCGAAGCGGCCAAGAAGCGCGAGCGCGCTGCGAAGCGCTACGCCGCGTAGCCGTCTAGCTCAGAACCGGCAGCTTCGAGAGGTTGGCCGAGAGCCAGCGCGTCTCGAGCCGCTGGATCAGTCCCTGGTCGATCAGCGTCTGCAGGGCGGCGTTGACCGGCGCCAGCAGCGGGCTGCCCTTCGGCATGGCGATCCCGTAGCTCTCGCCGGTCCGGATGACGCCGGCGAACGGCCCGTAGCGCGGCGGGACGCGGGCCTTGAGGGTGCCGAGCGACGGCGCGTCGTAGACCACCGCCTGGCAGCGGCCGGTCTGCAGCGACAGCGTCAGGTTGCCGACGTTGCCGATCAGCCGGGCCGGCTTGACGGGCTTGATGCGGGTGCGGATCACGTCGGCGCCGGTCGAGTTCGTCAGGGCGCAGAGCTGCAGCTTCTGCAGCCCGGCGATCGTGTGCGGCACCGGCGACACCGTCTGGGCCAGCAGCACGCCCTGGTCGGCGCGCATGTACGGGATGCTGAACGCCAGCCGCGACTGGCGGGCCGGGGTGATCGTGATCTGGGCCAGGGCGAGGTCGAACGGCTTCGGCCCGGCGGCCAGCAGCCGGTCGAAGCGGGTCTGCACGAAGATCGCCCGCTGCAGCTCGAGCTGCTTCGCGAGCGCCCGGGCGAGGTCGATCTCGAGGCCCTGGGCGAAGACCACCTCGCTGCCCCTGGCCGCGCCGACCTGGAAGCCCTCGCTCGGCAGGTTCACCCCGACGGTCAGCGTGTCGGGGATCCTGGTCGGCGGCGGGGCGGCCTGCGCCGGAGCGGCGGCCGACGAGACCCGAGCGCGACGAGTGCCAGCAGGCGCCTCATGAGCGCGCGATCACCTTGACGGGCATCCCCACCTCCGCGAAGTCGTAGGTCCACTTCGCGACCACCACCGACTGGCGCACGCAGCCGTGCGAGGCCGCGTACGGCGGCACGTCCGACAGCTCGTGGAACGCGACCCCGCCGACGAACGGCAGCGCCCACAGGAGCCACTCCCGGAACGGCACCGACCACCAGCGCGGGATCTTGGCGTAGACCTTGAAGTCCCCCGTCGGCGTCGGGGTCGACGGCTTGCCGGTCGAGACCGGAATCGCCCGGACCACCTGGTTGTCCTGGATCAGCAGGGCGACCTGGCGGTCGATCAGGACCTCGGCCCGCTTGCCCGGGCCGCCGCGGGTGATCGGCGTCGGCCGGCTGGCCATCGCGAGCCTCGCCCGCGTCCGGTCGTCGACCTGCCCGGTGCGGTCGAGCCCCTCCCACTTCTGGAACGCCAGCACGGCGTTCGACGTGGCGGGCCCGAACTGGCCGTCGACGTCGCCCTGCACCAGGTAGCCGAGGTCGAGCAGCCGCTGCTGCAGGTTGCGCACCGCGTCGTTCTCGGGCGTGGTCGGGACGACGGGCGGCTTCGGCGTCGGCACGTCGGGCGTCTGCAGGTACGCGTAGGTGATCGGGCCCTCGGTCGAGACGCCGGGGAACAGGCCGTAGACCGTGCCCCCGTCGATCAGCAGCTTGACCTTCGTCGCCCCCTCGACCCCGGTCAGGGTCCGGACGAGCTGGGAGAGCCGGGCGAGCAGGCTCTCGGCGTCGCGTCCGCCGGCGAAGCGGTCGCCGAGGTCGACCGTGGCCAGGCCGTCGACGACCGACAGCGAGCGCACCGGCGTCCCGGCGGGCACGTAGGTGCGCACGCCCTTCGCCTTCTCGGCGGTGGTCGGGCCCGCGATCAGCGCCTGCAGGGCGTCGTTGGCCGTCGAGCCCGGCCGCGTGACCGAGATCAGCTGCTCGCCCTGCGGGAACCAGACCTTGACGTCGGCGGAGGCCACCGCCGGCAAGGCGAGCACGGCCGAAAGGACGACCAGGATCTGGGCAAGCCGCCGCATCGATCGCGAACGGTACCCGCGGCCGGCCGGGATCGGCTGCGGGGAACTACTCGACCGTCACGGACTTCGCGAGGTTGCGCGGCTGGTCGACGTCCCGGCCCAGCGCGACGGCCGTGTGGTAGGCGATGAGCTGCAGCGGGCACCGAGAGCAGGATCGGGTCGAGCTCGGGCTCGGACTTCGGGACCACGATCGTCTCGTCGGCCAGACCGTCGAGCGGTCGGTGGGCGATGGCGACGACCGGGCCGCCGCGGGCCTTGACCTGCTCCACCGCGGACACGTTCTTCTCGAACAGGGCGTCGTCGGGCACCAGCGCGAAGGTCGGCACCTCGGGGGAGATCAGCGCCAGCGGCCCGTGCTTGAGCTCCGAGGCGGGATAGGCCTCGGCGTGCACGTACGAGACCTCCTTCAGCTTCTGGGCGCCCTCGAGGGCGATCGGGTAGCCCTGCACCCGCCCGATGAAGAACGCGCTGGCGGCGCCGCTGTAGCGGCGGGCGAGCTCGGCCAGCTCGTCCTCGCGGCCGAGCAGCTCGCGGATCTGGTCGGGCAGCGCGGCCAGGCCGTCGATCAGGCGGATCCCGTCGGCCGGGCCGAGGTCGCGCACCCGCCCGAGCTGCAGCGCCAGCAGCGCGAAGGCCACGGCGGTGCAGGTGAAGGACTTGGTCGAGACGACCGAGACCTCGGGGCCCGCATGCAGGTAGATCCCGGCGTCGCAGGCCCGGGCGATGCTCGAGCCGGGCACGTTGACGATGCCGATGACCCGGCCGCCCTTGCGCTTGACCTCCTCGACCGCCCGCAGCGTGTCGTACGTCTCGCCGGACTGGCTCACGGCCACGTACAGGGTGTCGGGCTCGATCACCGGGTTGCGGTAGCGGAACTCCGAGGCCGGCTCGGCGTCGGCCGGCAGCCGCGTCAGCGACTCGAGCATCTGGGCTCCGGCCAGGCCCGCGTAGTAGGCCGAGCCGCAGCCGAGCGCCTTGACCCGGCGGATCGCGAGCACGTCGCGGGGCTCGAGCTGCAGGCCGCCGAGGTGGGCCGTCCCGAAGCGCCGGTCGAGCCGGCCGCGCAGCGTGCGCTCCACCGACTCGGCCTGCTCGAGGATCTCCTTGCGCATGTAGTGGCCGTAGCCGCCCTTGTCGTAGTCGCCGTCGTTCAGCGACGACGGTGGCCGGCTCGCGCGTCGTCGGTGCGGGCGTCGAGGGTCGAGGTGCGGTAGCCGTCGGCGGTGATCGTGGCCAGCTCGCCGTCCTCGAGGTAGACGACCTTCTGGGTGTGGCGCACCAGCGCGGCGACGTCGGAGGCGGCGAACATCTCGCGCTCGCCGACGCCCAGCACGACCGGGCTGCCGTTGCGGGCGACGACCAGCCGGTCGGGCCAGCGGGCGTCGACCACGGCCAGCCCGTAGGCGCCCTCGACCTGGCGCAGCGCGGCGCGCACGGCGTCCTCGAGGTCGTCCTCCTGGGCCTGTGCGATCAGGTGGGCGAGCACCTCGCTGTCGGTCTCGGAGAGCAGCTCGACGCCCTCGGCCGCGAGCCGGGCTCGCAGCGCGCCGCCGTTCTCGATGATCCCGTTGTGCACGATCGCCGTGCGGCCGGCGCCGTCGACGTGGGGGTGGGCGTTCACGTCGCTCGGCTCGCCGTGGGTCGCCCAGCGGGTGTGGGCGATGCCCGGCGCGCCGCCGAAGCGCTTCGGCATGGCCGCCACGAGGTCGCGGATCCGGCCCTCGGCCTTGTGCACCCGCAGCCCGCCGCCGCGCAGCACGGCGACGCCGGCCGAGTCGTAGCCGCGGTACTCGAGCCGCTGCAGTCCTTCGAGCAGGATGGGGACGCCGTCGCGGCGGCCGACGTAGCCGACGATTCCACACATGCCGGGTGCTCCTCTAGCCGTAGATGAGGCGCCGGATCTGGCGCTCGCGTGAGCTCTGGCGCCGCCACCCGGCGCCCCTTCAGCTCGCTCGCGATCCGGGCGAACGCCGCCGGGTTCGACACGCCGCGGGCGTGCAGCTCGCGGTGGCGGCGGCGGACGAACTGCTCCGTGGTCTCCGAGAGGTACGCGAGCACGTCCTCGACGATCCGGGCGGCCTGCGCGCGGGCCAGCGGGGTGGTGCGCTCGAGGTGGTCGAGCAGCGGGTCGAGGGCGTCGCTCGCGTCCATCGCTCGTCGATCATCCGTCCTATCGGGTCTCGATGGCAAGAATCCTGCCCGGAATCGGGCAAGATCGGGCCAATTCGCGGTGCGGGATAGGCTGCGGGCGTGGACGGCGCGTTCCTCGACGGGTGGCGTGAGCAGGAGTTCGGACGCAGCGTGCGGGGCGTGCCGCTCACCGTCTTCCTGCCGGAGCGGGAGCCCGAGGCGCTGCTGGTGGCGGCGGTGCACGGCGAGGAGCCCGAGACGCTGCTGCTGGCTCGCCGGGTGCTCGAGCACGTGCCGGCGAGCCGAGAGCCGCTTCGCCGTCGTCCCCTGCCTGAACCCCGACGGCGTGCTCGCGGGCACCCGCCAGAACGCCGCGGGCGTCGACATCAACCGCAACTTCCCGGCCGAGAGCTGGCGGGCGGGCGAGTCGTTCACGTTCCCGCCGGGCTGCCTCGACCGACGCCTGGCCAACCGCACCAACCGCTCGACGACCGGGGAGGCCGCGGGCTCCGAGCCCGAGACCCGGGCGATCGTGGCCCTGGTGCGCGAGCTGCGGCCGCGGGTGGTGGTCGACCTGCACAGCCCGCTGGCGCTGGTGCTGTGCCGGGACGGGCTCGGCCGCGAGCTCGCCGGCGCCCTGGCCGAGCGGGCCGGCTTCGAGGTGCACGAGACCCTCGGCCTCGAAGACGCCCGGGACGCTCGACGCCTGGTGCGCCGACGAGGGCATCGCCTCGGTGGTCTACGAGGTCGAGCACGCCGCGCTGCCGGCGCTCTGCGGGCGCCACCTGCCCCCGCTCGAGGCCCTCGTCAAGGGCGAGCTCGGCCTGCCCTGAGCGGCCCTGCGGGGCTTTGACACCACCTGGGGTGGCGGTTACCGTGGGACTCGTGCTCGAACGGCTGATGCGCCTCGGCCTGACCAGCTACGAGGCCAAGACCTACCTCGCGCTGATCAAGCGCGACTCGTTCACGGCCGCGCAGGTGGCGCGGCAGGCGGAGGTTCCGCGCCAGCGCATCTACGACGTCCTCGGCTCGCTGGTCGAGAAGGGGCTCGCGTCGACCAGGCCGGGCCGGGCGGTCAAGTACTCGGCGACCTCGCCCGACCTGGCCATCCCGCGGCTGGTGGCCGACCACCGGGCCCGGCTCGAGGCGATGGAGACCGACGCCGAGAAGATGGTCGGCGAGCTCTCGACGGACTACGCCGCCGGCCAGCGCGAGACCGACCCGCTCGACTACATCGAGGTGCTGCGCGACCGGCGCGCCATCAACGAGCGCTTCGCCCAGCTGCAGCGCCAGATCACCCGCGAGATCCTGGTCTTCACGAAGGCGCCGTACGCCACGCCGCCGCAGGACAACGTCGAGGGCCTCGAGGTGCTGCGCGCCCACGAGGCGCGCAGCATGTACGAGCTGTCGCTGTTCGACGACCCCGACGCGACCGACGGCGTCAAGATGTTCATCGACCAGGGCGAGGGCGCCCGCTTCCTGCCCGAGCTGCCGCTCAAGCTGGTGATCATCGACGAGACGATCGTGATGTTCGGGATGGAGGACCCGGTGGCCGGAAGCGACGACCTGACCATCGTCGTGGTCGAGCACCCGTCGCTCGCGCGCATCCTCAAGGTGGCCTTCGAGTCGTGCTGGTCGCAGGGGATGACGTTCGACGAGGCCAGGGCCCACGTCCTCGGGGAGCAGCGGCAGACGGCATGAGGCGCCTCGCGACGTCGCTGGCAGCGCTGGTGCTGTCGGTCGCCGCGGCCCCGTCAGCCGGCGCTGCCGCGCTGGTCCGTCCCGACCTCTCCGAGCAGGTGGCGGGCACGCTGCCGCTCGACCCGCGGGTCCCGCCGCTGGTGCCCGGCTACCAGCCGCACGAGCTCGTCTACTTCGCGGTGCTGAACGAGCCGTTCGATCCGCAGGACCAGCTCGTGCTGCAGACCCTCGGCGCGCGCGTCCTGCGCTCCTACCGGACGGTCGACGCCGTCGTCCTGGCCTCGCTGCCAGCGGTGGTCGGCCAGGTCGCCCAGCAGGACTTCGTCCGCTGGATGGCCCCGGTCGAGCTGGTGCACGCGCTCGACGACCCGATCGCCGACCAGACCAGGGGCACGCCCCAGGACGTCGGTGCGCCGGCCCAGTGGAACGCCGGGATCACCGGCAGCGGGGTGCGCATCGCGGTGCTCGACACCGGCCTCGACGCGACCCACCCCGATCTCGACGACGAGGACTTCCGCCACTGGTCGTCGCTCGGACGTCCTCCGAAGGTCGTCGATGCCCGCAACTTCACCGCCGGCCAGTGCCTTCCGGCGCTGACCGAGGACGGCCACGGCCACGGCACCCACGTCGCCGGGATCGCCACCGGCACCGGCGAGGGGACGCCGCTGGCCTCCGACGACGGACGCTACAGCGGCATCGCGCCGGGTGCCCAGCTCGCCGTGGGCAAGGTGCTGACCGACGCCGGCACCGGCCTCAACAGCGACCTGATCGCGGCGATGGAGTGGGCCGCGATGCCGTTCGATCCGGGTGGCTGCGCGGTCGGCGCCGACATCGTGAACATCAGCCTGGGCAGCGAGTCGCGGCCGCAGCGGCTCAACAGCGGCGACGACCTCGACCTGGTCTCGGTGGTGCTGGACCGGCTGGCGGTGCGCTACGGGACGCTGTTCGTCGGAGCCGTCGGCAACAGCGGACCGTTCGTCGGCAGCGCCCTCGAGTCGCCGGGCTCGGCCTCCCAGGTGCTGTCGGTCGGCGCCTCGCCGAAGGACTGGGACCTGAACCACGACGACACCCAGTCCGGCGACACCTGCGCCGGCTGGAAGCACCCCGGCGCGCCGGCCAACGACTGCTCCGCCGGCCCCGGCACCCAGGGGCGCTCGCTGGCGCCGTTCTCCTCGCGCGGGCCGTCGGGTGACCTCTGGCTGCGGCCGGATCTCACGGCGCCCGGGCTACGACATCGTCTCGGCCCAGGCGGCCACCGGCACCGCGCTGGCGGGCAACGACATGAACCCGGGCACCCGGACCGACCCGCTGTACGCGACCGCCTCGGGCACCTCGATGGCCTCACCTGCCGCGGCCGGCAGCGCGGCGCTCCTGCTCGACGCCTACCGCCAGGCCCACGGCGGCGCCTCGCCGTCCGGCGCGTCGGGCATCGCCGGCCTCGACCGCGCCGGCCTACGTGCTCCTGAAGGCCGCGCTGATGAACGCCGCCCACGCGAACCTGGCCGAGTCGCGCTGGATCCTGACGATCGACGGCGACACCAGCGTCGCCGGCTGCCCGCCGCTCGCCGCCCTCGACACGCTCGGCGTCGAGCTGTGCGACTTCGCCCGCCAGATCACGTCGGCCGCGAGCTTCGGCTCGCTGACCCTGTACGAGCCGCGCAACGGGCCGGACGACCCGTTCGTCGGGCCGCTCGGCGAGGGCGCTGGAAAGCTCGACGTCGGCCCCGCGATCGCCGCCCTGAACCACGGGATCGTGGCCTACACGACGGCCTCGGGCAGCGGCGACGACGCCGGCACCCACCCGCAGGACTTCCAGGGCATCTGGCAGATGGGTCCGGTCGCGGCCGGCCAGGCGCGTGTCGCAGCGGCTCGTGCTGCACGCGGCGCCGGGCATCGGCCCGCTGACGGTGACCTTCTCGCTGAAGCCCGGAAAGCCGTCGGACACCAGCGGCAAGATCGCCAGGAACCGGTGGAAGGTCACGCTCCCCGGGCCGACCGTGGTGCCGGCCGGCGGCGACGTGGTGGTGGATCTCTCGGCGATCGTGCCCGCCCGCGCGACGCCCGGCAGCTCCACCGGCGACCTGCAGCTCAAGACCTCGGCGAAGCAGACCTTGCACCTGCCGGTGTTCGCCGACGTAGCCCTGGCCGACCAGAACCCGGCCGCGGGCAAGCTCGCCGGCAAGCAGTCGAAGGTCACGGTCGGCCGGGTCTACGCCAAGGACGACACCAGCTGGCCGAGCGCCGAGGGACAGTCCGGGACGGGCTCGAACGCCGACTGGATCACCTATCCGCTGGCCCTCCAGGCCGGCGCCACCCAGGTGACGCTGAAGGTCTTCGACGTGGCCGGGGCCGACACCTACGACCTCTACCTGTACGACGGCGACCACGACCTCGTGGCCAGCACCCACCCGTTCCTGGCGCCGGGCGTGACCGACGTGAACGCCCAGGACGCGCGGGGGCCGTCGACCGCCGCCCAGCCCGCCGTCCTCTCGGCGACGGGGCTGGGCGACGGGCCGTACGAGGTGGTGGTGAGCCGGGCGAAGGTCGGCGGGACCTCGACCGGGACGTTCGGCGCCTACACGCTCAGCGTCGACGCTTCCTAGGACTCGTAGGCGCCGAGGTCCCAGGCGCCGTGGACGCGCGGGTTGCCGGCCAGGTCGGTGGCCATCACCGAGTTGAACCCGGTGAGCAGGGCGCCCGTCAGGCCCAGCGATGCGCGGGTCGACCCCGGCGTTGATCGCCGCGCTTCCCGCTCGCAGGCTGAAGCGGCTGGCGACGCTCGAGGGCGAGGGCGCGTTGGCCCACTGCCGCGCCGCCGTGTCGTCCACGGCCACCGGGTTCGAGAACATCGGGTTCGCGCTCCGCAGCTGGTTCGCGTCGCGCAGCGTGGCGGTCGGGACCATGTTCGGGTGGCCGCCCCAGTACAGGTTGTGCGAGAAGGTCACGGCGCCGTTCTCGACCCGGTACGGGTTTCCGTACGTCCAGGCGTTGACGACGTTGTTGATGGCGTAGCACCCCGAGCAGTAGGAGAAGTTGATCTCGCCCGTGCCCCACTGCGAGTGCGGCTCGCGCAGCGTGTTCTTGTAACACGTGTTGTTGACGACCCACACGCTCTTGGCGTGGAAGCTGTGGATGCAGCGGGCGTAGTTCATGTACACGAGGTTGTTGGCGATCAGGGCCGGCGGGGTGTTGTCGCCGAGGTCGATGATGATCCCGTTGCCGTCGCTGTTCTTGCCGCTGCCGTCGTTCGTGCCGCCGACCATGTTTCCGACCACGTAGGAGTGGAAGCCGGCGGCCGAGTCGGACCAGTAGCTCGTGTTGATCGAGATGCCGCTCGACCAGCCCTGCACGTAGCCGACGTGCCAGATCCGGTTGCCCGAGATCGTCAGATAGTCGCAGTGGACGCTGACGAGACCGCCGGAGCCCGTGTTCATCACGGTGTTGCCGATGAGCCGCAGGTGGCTCGTGTGGTCGCAGAGCACCCCGTTCGAGGCGATGTTGGCGCCGTCGATGGTGATCCCGTTGAGCTCGACGAACCGCGTGCCCGAGCCCATCTTGAACATCTGGTAGGGAGAGCCGCCGGACGAGCGCTTGATGGTCACGGCGCCGCTGTAGTTGCGGTAGACGACCGGGGCAGAGGCAGTGCCGCTGCGGGTCAGGTAGATGCTGTCGCGCACGCTGTAGGTGCCGGACATCAGACAGACGACCTGCCCTGCTGTCGGCCGGTTCATGGCGTTCAGGAGCGAGAGCGGGCTCGACGTCGACTTGCCGGTGTTGCTGGAGCTGCCGGTCGGCGAGGCGTACCAGCTGCAGGCGGTGGCGGCAGCAGCGTCGCCTGGCGTATCGGATTCGGTGGCCGCGGGCGTGCCCGCGGGGGCGGTCGGGTCGACCGGCGGTGCATCGGCCAGCGCGACCGGTGCCTGCAGGGCGAACAGGGTGAGCGACACGATGGTGCAGCGGCGCAAGCTCGTGATCATGGTGGACACGTCCTTGGTGGCATTGCTGATCGACGAGCACGGCCGACCCGGACCACACGTCATCGCTCCGCGACCGGTGACGGTCGCAGCGGGCTCACGAGATCCCTCCCGAAAAAGACGTGGGGTGACCGAGGTGTCGGCCCGGTCGTCTTCCCGCCGCAGAAGGTAGTCGGAATGGCAACCTGAGGAAACCGGTCCGGCACCCGATCCTGCGGCTTTCTCACGGAGGCTCGCCGTTTTGGCCCGGCCGCGCGGGGCCCGATCACACCCCGCTAGGCTGCGCCGGTGAGGAGCCGGGAGCGAGGCGCGATCCTGTACGTCGTCTCGCGCTTTCCGCGGGTCAGCGAGACGTTCGTGGTCAACGAGTGGTGGGAGCTGGCCGACCGCTTTCCGCTCGAGCTCGCGGCTCTGGTGCGCGGCGAGCAGGAGGTCGTCCACCCCGCCGCGGCGCGGCTGCTGCCGCGGGTGCGGTTCCTCGCGGTGGCCTCGGCGGCGACGGCCGCCTCGAACGCCGCCACGCTCGTCCGCAGCCCGGGCCGCTATGCCCGCACGCTGGCCGAGGTGCTGCGCGGCAGCTTCCGCCGGCCTGCCGGGGGGACGCTCAAGGGAGCCGCGGTCTTCTGGGAGTCGGTGCACCTCGCCCGGGTCGCGAGGCGGCTCGGCGTCGTGCACCTGCACGCCCACTTCCTGCACCACCCGGCGACCGCCGCCTGGGTCGTGCACCGGATCGCCGGCACCTCGTTCAGCGTCACGGCGCACGCCGACGACCTGTTCATCGGGCCGGCGCTGTTCCACGAGAAGCTGCGCGACGCCCGCTTCGTGGCCACGATCTCGGAGTACAACCGCGCCTACCTGCACGACGTCGCGCCCGGCGAGGGGCGCGTCGAGATCGTTCGCTGCGGGGTGCGGACGGAGGACTACGCCTTTCGCGAGCGCGCGGGCGTGAGCGCGGCTCGCCTGCGTCGCCCGGCTCGAGCGCAAGAAGGGACACGCCACCCTGCTGCGGGCCTTCGCCCTGGTCGCCGAGGAGGCGCCGGAGCTCACGCTCGACCTGGTCGGGGACGGAGCCGAGCGCGAGCACCTCGAGGCGCTGGCCCGCGAGCTGGGCATCGATCGGCGCGTCCGCTTCCACGGCGCGCTGGCGGCGACGGCGGTGCGCGACCTGCTGCAGGAGGCCGACGCGTTCGTCCTCGCGGCGATGCAGGATCCCGGTCGGCTCGCTGCAGACCGGCAAGCTCGACGGGATCCCGGTGGCGCTCATGGAGGCCATGGCCAGCGGCCTGCCGGTCGTCACGACGTCGGTCTCGGGGATCCCCGAGCTCGTGCAGGACGGCACCACCGGCCTCGTGGTCGCCCCGGAGGATCCCGCGGCGGTGGCCGGGGCGATTCGCCGCCTGCTGGCCGACCCCGGCCTGGCCGCCCGGCTCGGCGCGCGCCGGGCGCGAGCAGGTGCACGCACACTTCAACCTGGCGGTCGAGGCGGCCAGGCTCGGCGACCTCTTCAGCGCACGCGCTCGCCGACGGCTGACGCGAATCGTGACCGGCGCTTCTTGTATCGGCGAGCCGGGGTGGTAGTCCTGAAGGCAGTCCTGGGCTCCCAGTCGTCCGAAGGGGTTGTACGTGGCTCGCTCGACCTGTTCCCTCACCGCCGCCGTCGCGGTCGCGTTCCTCGCGCTCTCTCCATCCGCGCTCGCCGCGCGGTCCGGGGGTGCAGGTCACGCTCACGGCGCCGGCGACGGCCTCCGTCGGCGGCGACGTCGCCGTCGACGTGCACCTGAGCGGGCCCGACGCCGCCCGGGTGGCCGGCTTCCAGGCCACGGCGCTGGTGGACGCGGCCGGCGGCGACGTCGTGACCGCGATCCCGACGCTGGCCGGCGCCCGGATCCTCGATCCCGGCGCGACCGGAGGCAGCGCGACGGTCGGCTTCTTCGGCGGGCGGCCCGGCTCGGCGCCGGCTGACGTCGTGGCCCACGTCCTGGTCACCCCGAAGGCCGACGGCCGGCTGCAGGTGCGGCTCTCCCGGCCGATCCTGGTCGATGCGGCCGGCAAGGTGCTGAAGGTCAGCGGCGGCGGCGACGCGGTGAGCATCGCCGTCGGCAGCGGCCAGACGGTGTTCCACGCGCCCGACCGCTGCGGAGGCCGGCGTGACCCCGGCCGGACGGCCGAAGGACCGGAACGGCGACGGCAAGGTCACCCAGGCGGACGTCGCCGCCGCGGCGCTCGCCTGGCAGTCCGACCGGGCGACGGTCGCCGACGTGCAGGCCGAGGACGACGTCGCGCCCGCCGCTCCGGCGTCCGGCACCGCGGCGCGGGTCTTCAGGGCGACGCAAGACGTGGGTCGTGAACGCCACCGACGACCTGCCCGACGCGCATCCCGGCGACGGCGTCTGCGCCACCTCCGCCGGCACCTGCTCGCTGCGCGCCGCGATCCGCGAGGCCGACCTGCGGCCCGGCGACGACGAGATCGACTTCAACGTCCCCGGCCGCGCACCGCAGACCATCCAGCTGACCGGCGTCCTGCCGGCCATCGACGCGACGGACGGCTCGCTGAAGATCGACGGCTACACCCAGCGCGGCGCCTCCGAGAACACCAGCGAGCTCAGGGACAACGCCGTCGTCGGCGTCGTGCTCAAGGGCTACAGCACGACCGACCAGCTGGCCGTCGGCCTGCAGGTCACCGGCGGCCAGAACATCATCCGCGGGCTCGGGCTTCGAGAGCGTCGGCCGCTCGATCCACATCTTCGGGCCTGACACGAGCCACAACATGATCGTCGGCAACATCTTCGGCGTCACCGCCGCCGGCACCCGCGAGACCTACGTCGGGCACTACACCAGCATCATGATCGACGGGTCGCCGAACAACGTCGTCGGCACGCCGGCGCTGGCCGACCGCAACGTCGTCACCGGCGGCTTCGACGGGATCGTGGTCGACAACCCGGGCGCCGACGGCAACGTCTTCCAGAACAACATCATCGGCGCCTCGCCCGACGGCCGCCAGCCCTGGGGCGGGCAGTGCACCGGCATCGACTTCAACGTCGGCCCGAAGAACAACGTGGTCGGCGGCACCGGCAAGCGCGAGCGCAACGTGATCACCGCCTACGGCTGCGACGGCGTCGAGTTCTCGCACGGCTTCGACCAGGCGACCGGCGACACGTCGGTCATGTGGCAGGTCAACGACAACACGGTCGTCGGCAACTACATCGGCATCCGCTCCGACGGCTCCTACGACCCGGCCTTCACCGTCGGCCTGAACCACAACGAGAACGACAGCTCCGCGGTGAACATCTGGGACATCGCGAACCACAACACGGTGACGGGCAACTACCTGACCGCCGCCTGGAACGCCGTCCGCATCGCCCACGAGCTGCAACCTCAACATCGTGTCCGACAACAGCATCGGGATCCTGCCGAACGGCGACCCGGCGCCGCTCGACGCAGAACGGCGTGCTGGTGCAGGCGGACTCGTCGAACGAGCAGATCCTGCGCAACCGCATCGGGAACGTCGCCCTCGCCGGCGTCGCGGTGCCGGACACCAACGACCACTTCGTGACGATCAGCCGGAACGTCGTTCACCACGGTCGGCACGCTCGGCATCGACCTCGCCCCGCTCGGCGCCGTGAACCCGAACGACGACGGCGACATCGACACGGGCGCGAACTTCAGGCTG
Organism: uncultured Actinomycetes bacterium; assembly: GCA_963794695.1. Lineage (GTDB taxonomy): Bacteria > Actinomycetota > Thermoleophilia > Gaiellales > JALYLC01 > CAWCFJ01. The sequence goes on from CAWCFJ010000003.1 coordinate 956,473, forward strand.
AACTTCCCGGTCATCATCATCGGCGACGAAGTCCGCCGTCGTCCGGCAGCGGGCCGAGCGAACGCCACGGTCGAGCTGTTCATGACGAAGGGCGCCGTCGGCCAGAACGGCCCGGCCCGGACCTACGTCGGGACGACGACCTCGGACGCCTCCGGCAACTGGACGCTGCCGGTCGACCTGCGCAAGGGCGACGTCGTCACCGCGACCGCCACCGACATGCTCGGCGACACCAGCGAGCTCGGCACCAACGTCAAGGTCAAGTGACCCCGGCTGCGGGCGGCGGGCTCCGGCCCGCCGCCCGCAGCCGAGGCGGAAGCGCTACTTGCGGACGAGGGCGAGCCGGGACGGCAGCGCGCGCCGGAAGAGCGCCCAGTCCTCGGGGGCGAACGCCCCGAGCACGACCACGGCGCCGATGTAGACGACGCCTGCGACGGCCACGGTGACCGGGAAGCTCGCGCCGTGGGGCACGAGCCAGGCGGCCGCGCCGCGACACGGCCGCCGCGAGGGCCAGCCGCCAGCCGATCCGCACGAACGGCACGGCCACCCGGCAGCGGTGGACGACGATCGTGAGCAGGACCAGGTTCAGGAACGTCCCGAACAGGGTGGCCCAGGCCGCGCCGCGCGAGTCGAGCCAGGCGATCAGGAGCGTGCCCGCGGCCAGGCGGAAGACGATGCGTCACGACCTGCGTCCAGAGCACGGCGTCCTGGCGGTGGCGGGCCGCCAGCGAGCGCCAGAACACCGCCGTCGACGGCCAGGAAGGTCACGCCGCCGGCCAGGATCCGCAGCTCGGGCACGGCGGGCTCGAAGCCGTCGCCGTACAGCAGCGGGATGATCTGGTCGGCGGTCGCCAGGAGGCCCGCGGTGACCGGCAGGGCGAACGCCAGCAGGTACTTGATGGCCTTGCGCTGGATCGCCGCGAAGCGCTCGTCGGCCACGAACGCCGTCCGCGAGAGCAGCGGGAAGATGTTCGTCGAGAAGACCTCGGGCACGAAGCTCCACACCTCGGCCACCTTCAGCGCAGCGCTGTAGTAGCCGATCTGGGCCTCGGTGCTGAACAGCGAGAGCAGGATGATCTCGGGCCGGGAGAACAGCGCCGCGACGACGGACGAGCCGGTGAAGGCCTTCATCTCCCAGAACAGCCGCCCCGCGAGCCGATAGTCGAACGCGAGCGGCAGCCGCGAGATCGCCCGGGTGATCTGGACGTAGTAGGCGATCGTCACCAGGTACTCGGTGACCACGTAGGCGGTGATCACGGCGACGATCGAGTAGCCCTGGTTGATCAGCACGATGCAGGCGACCACGTTGATCACGGACTTCACGAGCGTCGTCCGGGTCTCGAGCTCGACCCGGCCGTGGGCCACGAAGGCGGCCTCCTGGACGTTGTTGATCGTCGCCGGGATGAGGCCCAGGGCGATGATCTCGACCGAGGTCTGCAGCTGGTCGGCGTAGCCGAGGTGCGGGACGACGACGAACAGCCCGGCGGTGAGGATGCCCGGCGGCCGCCGCGGCGAGCACGCTCAGGTGCACCACGTAGCGGCCGGTCAGCTCGGGGTGCTTCGAGATCTCGCGCACCAGGTAGGTCGTCGCGCCCGCCTGGCCGGCGATGGCCATCAGCCCGTAGATCGCCATCGCCGCCGCGTACACGCCGAGGCTCGAGGCGCCGAGCCAGCGGGAGATCACGAAGGCCACGACCAGGCCGCTCATCCGGTCGGCGAGCCGGGCGACCGCGAGCACCGAGCTGTTCTTGAAGACCCCGCGTGGGCTCGTCGTTCGGGCCGCGCTGCGTGGGCGCGCTGCTCACCGGGCCATCATCGCGGTTCCGTCGTCTGCGCGCCCGCCGAACGCAGCGGATAGCCGTAGGCCAGGAGGCCCGGCCAGGCCAGCGCAGAGACGAGCCGGCGGGTGGACGCCGGCAGCCGGGCGCGCCACTCGTCGTCCTCCCGGAGCACGTACGGCTCACGGCGGTGCCGGACGAACGGGTTGCCCGCGAGCATGTGGGTCTCGCGCGGCGTGAAGCCGCGGCCGTCGAGGAACCCGAGCGTGTCCGGCCCCGACCGGCTCGCCCATCCACTCGAGCAGGTCGCGCACGTGGCGCTCCGGGTCGGCGGTGAGGGCCTCGTAGCGGATCAGGTGGCGCGGGACGCGTCGGCGCTCGAGGGCGGCGTAGAGGACGTTCGAGGCCATCCACTGCTTCGTCGACTCGACCGGGCTGCTGGTGTTCATCAGGCCGCTCTTGCTCCACGAGTAGGCCACGCCGCGCGGGTCGCGCACCAGGTGGACGAGCCGCAGGTCGATGCGCTCCGAGAAGGCCAGCGTGTAGTACGAGCCGGGCTTCTTCGAGGTGTCGACGATCCAGCGGCAGCCGGTCACCTTCCCGAGCGCCGCGTACAGCGGCACGACCAGGTCGAGGTAGCGCTCGAGGTCCCGCCGGAAGCCCTTCGCGAGCCGCAGCGCGTGGTGCGCCGGGACGTGGCGGAGGCGCTCGACGCGGTCCTGCAGGGCCAGCACCTGCGGGCCGTCGAAGCGGTCCCAGCCGCCGAGCTCGGCGCCGACCTCGAGCCAGAACGGGCAGTCGGAGAACCGCTCGCCGCAGCTGCAGACGTCGTTCTCGACGGGGCCGCGGAGCCAGGTCTGGGCGACCTCGCCGATGCCGAGGAAGCCCGGGATCTGGCCGAGGACCAGCCCGAGGATCGTGCTGCCGCCCCGCGTCATGCTGCCGACGCAGAGCACGCGAAGCGGCGCCTGGGAGCCGCGGACTGCGGCGTCTCGCTCGCTCACGCTTCCACTGTAGGCGCTTGGACGACGCGGCGGTCTACGTCTCGTAGGCCCCGATGGCGAAGCCGTGGCCCTGGGGGCGACGGGCCCCGGCGGCGTCGGTCGCCAGGACCGACGCGATGGTCGCCCGCTGGGCCGGGTCGAGGCCCGGCAGCGTCCGCGGGTCGCGGCCGCCGTCGAGCAGCGGGCTGCCCGCCGCGAGCGACAGGCCGTCCCCGACCGCCGCCGGCGTCGGCGCGGTGCGCTGCTGCTGCGGGCCGTCGTCCGAGACGGCCGGCGGGTCGGCGAAGCGCGCCCGGACGCCGCGGGCGTCGTGGTCGAACGTGACCCGGGTCGAGCCGTGGCGTGACGAAGGGCACGCCGCCCGTCCAGGCGGCCGCGAGGGTGTTCACCACGTGGACGTCCCGCGAGCGCTTGACCGCGACCTCGCCGATGCAGCGGCAGCCCCGCCCGACACGCAGGTCGAGCGCGTTGCGGTAGCAGGTGTCGTTCACGATCCAGGCGCCCGTGGCGTGGTAGGTCTCGATGCAGCGGCCGCCGTTCATGAAGACCACGTTGTTGGCCACCAGCACCGGCGGGGTGCCCGCGCGCGGGTCGGCGGCGAGGTCGAGGATGATCCCGTTGCCGTCGGTGTGGTGGAACGAGTCGTCCGTCGAGCCGGAGACCACGTTTCCGACCACCAGGCTGTGGAAGCCGCCGGCGTGGTCGTGCCAGCGGGCCTCGTGGATCGAGATGCCGCTGCCCCAGCCCTTCCCGTAGCCGACGTGCCAGATCTGGTTTCGCCGGACGACGACGTAGTCGCAGCCGTGGGCCACCACGCCGCCGACGCCGAGGTCGCAGATCCGGTTTCCGACGACCCAGATGTGATGCGCCCCACCGGTGCACTTGATGCCGGTGTCGGCCGTCCCGGCCCCGTCGATCGTCAGTCCCTGGACGCGCACGTAGGGCGCCGTCAGCTGGAGGACGTCGTCCGCCGTCCGGCCCACCCGGCGAAGCTCGACGCCGCCCGTCGCGGGCCGCACGACGGCCGGTCGCCCGGGTGCTCCGCCGCGGTCGAGGTAGACCGGCCGGGGCAGGTCGTAGCGGCCTGGCAAGCAGGCACAGCACGCGTCCGGGAGCGAGCCGGCGCTTGGCCGCGTACAGGTCCAGCGGGTGCTCCGGCGAGCGGCCGGAGCCGCGTGCCGAGCCGGCCGGAGCGGCGTACACCGCACAGCCGGATCCGGCGGCCGGAGCGGGCCAGCGCGAGGGCTGCCAGGGGCGCCGCGAACATGCTCGGAATGATGCCGGCCGCCGCCGTCCGACCGGCCGTTCCGACTTGCGCCCGGCGGCGCCGGTCGGTACAACGCTCCTATGGGTCGTCCGAGAGGACGCGGCCTGCGACGGCCGCTGGTCGGTCATCGTCGCGCCGCGGCGCTGCTTGCCGCTGCCTGCGCCGCTCTGGCCTTGCCGGCCCCGAGCGCGCTCGCTCGGGCCGACCGCACGGCCGCGGCGCTCGACTCCAACGGGTGCTCCTGGTACACGTCGCCGAGCGGCAGCGACGCGAACAACGGCCGCACCCCGAGCACGCCCGTGACGCTTCCGGGCGTCATCGGCAAAGCCGGTCGCCGGCGACGTCGTCTGCGTCCTGCCGGGCACCTACAACCTGGCGCAGCCGCTGTACATGACCCGCCCCGGGGCTGCCGGCGCGCAGATCGTCTACAAGGGCTTCGGCGGCCAGCCGATCCTGCGCCGCGATCCGAGCGGCTCGTCGGCGGAGCTGATCCAGATCACGGCGAGCTACATCGACGTCCGCGGCCTGACCTTCGACGGCTCGTTCATCGCCGGCAACGCGATCCTGTGCCGCAACGCCCACCACATCCAGGCGGTCGGCAACGTCGTCGAGGACACCGGCTCGGGCGGCATCGTGGCGCTCGGCTGCGACTACCTGAACATCGACCACAACATGATCTGGCGGGCCGGCTACCTGCAGGGGTTCGCGAGCGGGATCTCGATCAACAGGCCGGTCTGGTCGGACCGCGCCGCCGGCTTCCACAGCTACGTCACCGAACAACATCGTCGCCGGCACCGAGGACGCGTCGACCCACCACAGCGACGGCAACGGGATCATCATGGACCTCGGCGACGGCGTGCCGCCGGTCCTGATCGCGAACAACCTCGTGTACATGAACTTCGGCCGCTGCATCCACTCGTTCCACCAGTGGAACCTGTGGGTGGTCAACAACACCTGCTTCGCGAACGGCCTGCGCGAGCCGACCTACGGCACCGGGAACGGCACGGGCGAGATCAACATGTTCGCCTCGCTGAGCCCCGGCTCGTACATCATCAACAACGTCGTCCAGGCCTGGCCGTACAGCAACGCCTACCGCTCCGAGAGCAACAGCGCCCTGGCGTTCTCGCGCGACATCGCCTTCGGCGGCCAGCCGCTGCGGGTGCCGGCGTCGGTGACGAACGACCCGAACCAGATCAGGATCGTGAACCCGCAGTTCCTCGCGCCCCTGCCCGTCGACCCGGCGGCCCAGGGCCAGTGGCGGAACGCGCCGGCGCCGTGGGCCCTCACGACCCAGTTCTACCCGTCGGTCGGCAGCCCGCTGGTCGACAAGGGGATCGACCCGCGGACGGTCGCCGCCTCCGTCGACCCGGCGCTTGTGGCCGGCATGAACGCCGTGTTCGGCACCGACCTCGCCGGCAACCCGCGGGTCTCCGGCGGCGGCTGGGACATCGGGGCCTACGAGCTGAACCAGGCCGCTCCGCCGGCTCCGCCGGCGCCGCTTCCGCCTCCGCCTCCGCCGGGGACGCCGCTCCCTCCGCCGTCCGCGCCGGGCACGCCCGGCACGCCGGTGACGCCGGCCATCACCACCGCCCCGGCCAACACGGCGCTGCCGCACCTGCAGGGCTCCTCCATCGGAGGCCAGGTCATGGAGTGCACCGCCGGCACCTGGGACAACTCGCCGACCATCTTCGGGTACGCCTGGACGCGCGACGGCAAGCCGCTCGCCGGCCAGGAGTCGACCCAGCTGAAGCTGAAGGTCACCGACACCGGACACGCGATGCGCTGCGTCGTCACGGCCCGCAACGCGATCGGCACCGCCACCGCCACGTCGGCGGCGGTCAAGGTGCGGCTGAAGCCGACGCTGGTCAAGCGGCCGACGGTGCGGGGCACGCCGAAGGTCGGCAAGACGCTCTCGTGCCTTCCGGGCTCGTGGCGCGCCTACCCGACGGTCACCAAGACCTACCAGTGGCTGCGCAACGGCAAGCCGATCAGGAAGGCCACGAAGCGAACCTTCAAGGTGACCCGCGCGGACGCCGGCAAGCGCCTCGCCTGCCGGCTCACGGCCAAGAACGCGCTCGGACGCGCCTCGGCGACCTCGCCGGTGGTGCACGCCCGCCGCTGACGGGTCGCCCCGGCCAGCGCACCTCCGCGGAAAGGACTCCAATGCGCACTCGGAACCTCGCTCGCAGCGCCGCGTTCGGCGCGGTGCTGGTGCTCGGGGCGGGCGTCGGCGCCGGGTCGGCGGCAGCTGCTCCCGGGGCCTGTACCTGGTACTCGTCGCCAACCGGCTCGTCGGCCAACGACGGCCGCACGCCGACCACGCCGATCCCGATCTGGGTCGTCATGTCGAAGCCCGTGCCGGGAGACGTCGTCTGCTTCCTGCCGGGCACCTACCCGCTGGCCGACTCGCTGTACCTCTCGAAGTCGGGCACGGCGGCCGCGCCGATCGTCTACCGCAGCAGCGGCGGCACGGTGATCTTCCAGCGCACCGCCGGCGGCTCGAGCGTGCAGATGATCCGCGTCGGCAAGGGCGTGAAGTACGTCGAGGTGAACGGGCTGACGCTCGACGGGTCGAACATCGCCCAGAACGGCTTCGTCTGCTCGAAGACCAACCACGTGCGGGTGATCGGGACGACGGTCCGGAACACCGGCTCCGGCGGGATCGTGTCCGTCGGCTGCGACTACCTGACGTTCGACCACAACCTGGTCTGGCACGTCGGCTACGGCTCGGGCTACTCGAGCGCGATCTCGATCAACACCCCGAAGGCGTCGGACACCGCGCCCGGCTTCCACTCCTTCATCACCAACAACATCACCGGCGGCGTCGACGACAACAGCCCGCAGAAGACCGACGGCAACGGGATCATCATCGACCGCGGCACGCAGGGCACCCCGCCGATCCTGATCGCGAACAACGTCGCCTACATGAACTTCGGGCGCTGCGTCCACACGTTCCGCACGTCGCACGTCTGGATCGTCAACAACACCTGCTACAAGAACGCCCTGCGCGAGCCGGGCACGCCCTGGGGCACGGGCGAGATCAACTTCACCCAGTGCAAGGACTGCTTCGCGGTCAACGACGTGGTCTCCGCCTGGACGTACGGCACCCCGTTCCGGGCCGAGAACAGCACGGTGACCTACTCGCACGACGTGTCGTTCGGGGGCACGCCGAACTCGGTGCCGGCGTCCGTGATGGCCGACCCGCAGCAGCTGCGGGTGGTGGATCCGCTGCTGACCGCGCCGCCGGCGGTGAACCCGACCGCGGCGGGCCAGTGGGTCAACGCGCCGACCCCGTGGTCGCTCGCGGCCAACGCGTTCCTGCCGAAGGCCGGGCTCCCCGCTGATCGACGGCGGCGTCGATCCGCACGACCCTGATGCCCGCCGACCTGCGCGCCAGCTTCAGCGCCGCGATGGCCACCGACATCGCCGGGCACCCGAGGCTGCACGGCCGCGCCTGGGACATCGGGGCCTACGAGCAGTAGACGCGGCGCGTTCCGTTACCGTGGCGGCCGATGAGGGTCGCCATGGTCTCGTACGACTTCCCGGAGTACTGCGTGCCGCTGGCCAACGGCCTGGCGGCGCACGCGCGAGGTCTCGCTCTTCCTGACCGACACCGGCGTGGAGCACTGGCGCCGCTTCGTCGACCCCGCCGTCGACGTGCACCCGTTCGCCAAGCCCCGGCTGCGGCAGGCCCACCTGCAGGCCGCGCTGGTGCTCCGCATGGTCCGCGAGATCCGCAGGATCGACCCCGACGTGGTGCACGTCCAGGCGGGTCAGCTCTGGCTGAACCTCGGCCTGCCGCTGCTGCGGCGCTACCCGCTGGTGGTCACCATCCACGAGGCGCGCCACCACGTCGGCGACCGCGACTCGCAGCGCACCCCGCAGCGGCTCAAGGACCTCGGCTACCACCGCGCCGACGAGACGATCGTGCACGCCGAGCAGATCCGCCGGGACGCGATCGAGTCGCTCGGGCTCGACCCCGAGCGGGTGCACGTCGTGCCCACCGGGCCGATCACCCTCGTCGAGGACGACGCCCGCCGCGCCGGGCCCGCCGCCGCTGGATCCGCCGACCGTGCTGTTCTTCGGCCGTATCTGGCCCTACAAGGGACTCGAGTACCTGATCCGGGCGGAGCCGGCGATCAGCGCCGCGGTGCCCGACGTGCGCATCGTGATCGCCGGCCGCGGCGAGGACCTGGCCCGCTACCGCGCCCTGATGCGCCATCCGGAGCGCTTCGAGGTCAGGGACGAGTACGTGCCCTACGACGGGATCGGGAGCCTCTTCCGCGCGGCCAGCGTGGTCGCGCTGCCGTACATCGGAGGCTCCAACAGCGGCGTGCTGCACACGGCGTACGCCTACGGCCGGCCGGTCGTCGCCACCTCGGTCGGCGGGCTGCCCGAGGTCGTCGACGAGGGCCGCAGCGGGTTCGTGGTGCCGCCGCGGGATCCCGACGCCCTGGCCGCCGCCATCGTGCGGGTGCTGCGCGAGCCGGGCCTGGCGGCGGCGATGGGCGCCCGCGCCTTGGAGAAGGCCCGCACGGAGCACGACCCGGCGACCGCGGCGCGGCTGACGCTCCCGGTCTACGAGGCGGCGCTGCGCCGCCGGCGCAGCCGTTAGAGCAGCGGCGGCTCCACGTCCGCCTCGCGGAGCACCAGCTCGACGGCCACGATGCGGCCGAGCAGCTCGTCGTCGGCCGCGCTGCGCTCGCGCCGCAGCAGGTCGTCGAGCCGGTCGGGCCGGTAGAGCGGTGCCGAGTGGAAGTCCGCCGCGCGGAGCTCGCGTCCGGGCGGCGCGAGCGAGGCGAGGGCCCGGCTCCAGCCGGCCAGCCGCTGCTCGTCGAGCTGGGCGGCGCGCTTCAGGAAGCCGCGACCCAGCAGCCGTTCGCCGGCCTTGTTGGCGGCGCGCCGGCCGACGTCGGCGTAGAACGGCACGAAGCGGTGGGCGTTCGTCAGCCGGAGCGGCTGCGCCGGGCCGCCCCAGCTCAGCGGCACGGCCGCGACCTTCGGGTCGAGCCGCTCGATCAGCCGGCGCGCCAGGCGCCCCATCGACTTGTGGCGGTGGTCGATCGACAGGACCAGCGGACACGAGCTCGCGCGAGAAGAACGGCATGTCGAGCTGGATCGCGCCGGCCACCGACGACGCCGTGGCGCCGAAGTGGCCCGTCCCGGTGTGCAGCATCCAGAGCATGTCGAGCTGCACGTTGTTCGGCCACTCGCCGTACGGCTCGGCCCAGGCGCGGCAGCGGCGCAGGAAGGACGCCCGCACCTCCGCCGTGGGGTCGCGCGCGTAGATCGACGTGTCCTCGGCGTGCAGCTGGCGCATGTCGAGGTAGTTGTCGTAGTTGACCTCGCGCGTCCGCCCGGCCTTCCAGAACTCCTGCTGCGAGGCCCAGCTGCGCAGGAACTCGCCGCCGCCGCCGTTGATCAGCGTCGGGTAGCTCTCGGCCCGCACCTGGGCCTCGGTCAGGCTCGGCGTCATCCCCCACAGCTCGCGCTGGCCGTCGCTCCAGACGAACGCCTCCCGCAGGAGCTCGGGCGACCGCTCGACGTAGTCGGCCGGCAGGAGGATGCGCGTCCAGTCGAGGCCGGCGAGCGCCGCCACGCGCTGGGCCAGGACCACGTCGGCGCTGTCCTCGTCGCCGCGGGTGCAGGTCTGGACCTCGGCGCCGACGGCGCGCAGCAGCAGGTTGACGATCCGCGAGTCGTAGCCGCCGGTCAGGTCGGCCCAGCCGCGGGGCCGGCCCGCGAAGTCCTCGCGCCAGGTGCGCACGCTCACCTCGTGGACGCGCTCGAGCGCCTCGCCTGCCGACAGACCGCGCACCTGCGGGTCGACCTGCGGGCGCCAGTAGGCCCACTCCTGCGCGCCCGACGCGTCGATGCGGATCGCGGCGCCCGGCTCGAGCCGGCGCAGGCCCTCCCACTGGGTGGCCCGGCCGTAGAGGCGGCCGGAGCGCAGGAACGCCGCGACGTCGAGCGCGCTGGGGGCCAGGCGCAGATGCAGGGCCAGCGCCAGCGCGGAGGTGGAGACGTAGGTGCGGCCGTCGTGCTCTGCGACGTACACGCCGCGCAGGGCGAAGGGGTCGGTGGCGACGACCACCTCGTCGGCGTCGGCGTGGAAGCGGACGAGGCCGAACTGGCCGTCGAGCTCGCGCAGCGGGGTGTTGAGGATCCCGTCGGCGGGCGTGGATCGTGCCCACCGCCAGAGCCCATCCGCCGGCGTCCTCGCTCGACCGTCGGTGCCGCCACGGGGATCGTCCAGGCGACCGCGCGGGCCCACCGTCCCGGCGGCCAGCTCGCGGCGCGGAGCGCTGCCGCGCAGCCGTTCGTAGGTGGCCGCGAGGCCGGCGACCTCCTCGTCCTCGATCGGCCGCTGCCGGTCGTGCGAGACGATCGCGATGAGGCCCGTCACCGCCCGGACCCTACTTCAGCGACCGCGACCGGCGCGCTGCCCTGAGGCAGCGCGCCGGCCGGGCGATCTGGATCTCTAGCGCTCGTAGGCCCCGATGTCCCAGGCCCCGTTGGCGCGCGGGTGGCCTGCGAGGTCGGTCGTCATCGCGGCGTCGAAGCCCCGCCGCAGGTCGGCCGTCATGCCGACCAGCGTGTCCGGATTGACGCCGGTGTCGATCAGCGGGCTCGAGGCCTGCACGGTGAAGCCCGTGCCGATCGTCCAGGCCTGCGGCGCGCTGCGCCACTGGCTCTGGCCCGTGTCGTTGACCGCGATCGGGTTCGTGAACAGCGGGTTCGCCGAGCGGATCTGGTTCTGGTCGTTGGCGATGGCCGCCGGCAGCATGTTGACCTTGCCGCCGAAGTACACGTTGTGCGAGAACGTCGGGGCCGTTGCTGTTCTCGACGCGGTAGGGGTTGCCGTACGTCCAGGCCTGCACCACGTTGTTGACCGCGTAGCAGGCGTTGCAGTAGGAGAAGTTGACCTCGCCGGTGCCGTACGTGGAGTTCGGCTCGCGCATCGTGTTCTTGTAGCAGGTGTTGTTGACCATCCACACGTTCTTCACGTGGAAGCCGTGGATGCAGCGGGCGTAGTTCATGTACACGAGGTTGTTGGCGATCAGCACGGCCGGGGTGTTGCCGCCGAGGTCGACGATGATGCCGTTGCCGTCGCTGTTCTGACCGCTGTTGTCGTCGGTGCCGCCGAGGATGTTGCGGGTCACGTAGGAGTGGAAGCCGGGGGCCGAATCGGACGCGTTGGCGGTGTTCAGCGAGATCGCGCTCGACCAGCCGCTGCCGTAGCCGACGTGCCACAGGCGGTTGTTGTCGATCGGTCTGGTAGTCGCAGCCCATGCTGACGATGCCGCCGGCGCCGGTGTTCTCGACGATGTTGTCGGCGACCCGGTAGTGGCTCGTGCTGTCACACAGGAAGCCGTTCGAGGCGATGTTCGCGCCGTCGATGGTGAAGCCGTCGACGGTGACGTAGCGGGTGCCGCTGGCGATCTTCAGCATCTCGTGGGTCGAGCCGCCGTTCGCCCGGCGCAGGATGACCGTGCCGCCCTCGGAGCGGTAGACCACGTCGTGGCCGGCCGTGCCCGACTTCTGCAGGTACAGCGTCTGCGACAGGCTGTACGTCCCGGCCAGGATGCAGACGACCTCGCCGGCGGCGGGCTTCGCGATGGCCTGGGTGATCGCCAGCGGGGCCGACGCTGCTGCGGCCGCTGGCGGTCGGGGAGCCGTTCGGCGAGGCGTACCAGCTGCAGGGCGCCTGGGTCGCCGCGGCGTTGCCGACGACGACGGTCTCGCTCTTCTCGGACGTGTTGCCGGCGGTGTCGACCGCGGTGGCGGTGAGGGTGTGCTGCCCGTCGCTGAGGGCGCTCGTGTCGACGGCGTAGGAGTACGGGGAGGCGGCGTCGGAGCCCTGGGAGACGCCGTCCACGGAGAGGTCGACGCTGAGCACGCCGGACGCGTCGGAGGCCGACGCGGTCACGTCGAGCTGGCCCGACACCTCGGCGTCGTCGGTCGGCGACACGATGTCGACGGCCGGCGGCGTGGAGTCGGCGGCGGCGCTGGTCGCGATCACGAGCTGCGGGCGCTTGGCGTCGCTCGCGACCTCGCGCGACTTGAACGACGCGGCGCTGCCCGAGAGCTGGAAGCTGTAGGAGCCGCTCTGGGTGATCGCGCTCGTCACGTCGTAGTCGACCCAGGAGCCGGCCGCCACGGCGCCGGGCGCCGCGAAGGTTCCACCGAGCACGCTCGGGCGGGTGTTCCAGGTGACGCCCTCGGTCCAGTCGTTCGAGACCAGGGACAGGGCCGGCGCGCTCGCCGCGGCGCTCGCCGCGTACAGGCGCAGGTGAGCCGACTGGACGGCTCCGGCCAGCGCGCCGGTGTCGAAGCGCAGGTACGCGCTCTGGGCGCCGGAGGTCAGCAGGGACGTCTTGGTCCCGTAGCTGGCGGCGGCGTGCGCCTGGTCGACGTAGGCGTCGGCGGCGGGGGCGATGGGCGTCGCCGCGCTCGCCACGGCCGGAGCGGCGCAGCTCACGGCCGCCAGCGCGAAGGCGGCGGACGTCAGGCGCCTCGAAGTTCCTCGGTTCATGCCAATTGTCTCGCCCATCCGGCCGTTCGCTCAGTCCCCCATATGGGGGGTCGCACCGTCGGCGAAAGGTGCAGCTTTCGGGAGGCTCAGCCGGCGATCAGGCCGGCCCCGCCGTCGCCCTGCCGGTACGTGCGGCCGCAGCTGTCGCAGCGGGCGGCGCCGGCCTCGAGCTCGACCGACTCGCCGCACTCGCAGACCCAGCCGCGGACGGTCGCCGGCGCCCCCAGCACCAGGGCGTGCGCCGGCACGTCGCGGGTCACGAGCGCGCCGGCGGCGACGAGCGCGAACGCGCCCACCGTGACCCCGGCGAGCAGGATCGCGCCCGCGCCGAGCGTGGCGCCGGTCCGCACCAGCGTGGGCACCAGCCAGCCGTCGTCGGCGTAGCGCTCGGCCGCCTGCGGCAGGCGGGGCGAGCGCGGCCGCAGGTCGTTCGTGAAGACCACGGCCGGGCCGACGAACACGCCGTCCTCGAGCGTCACGCCGCGGTACAGGGCGTTCCCGTTCTTGACCGTCACGTCGTTCCCCACCACCACGCCGGACTCGACGAAGCAGTGGTCGCCGATGTTGCAGCGGGTGCCGATCGAGGCGCCCTCGAGGATGTGGGTGAAGGCCCAGACCCTGGTGCCGTCGCCGATCCGGTCGCTCTCGACGATCGCCGACGGGTGGACGAACGCGGCGGTCACGCGGCCTCCCGGCAGCGCTCGTAGAGCTCCTCGAGCCGGTCGCGCAGCTCGTCCCGGGCGAAGCGCTGGCGCACCCGCGCGAGCGCGCCGGCGCTCAGCTCCTCGTACGCCGCGCCGTCCTCGGCGGCGCTTCCCAGACGCTCGACGAGCTGCGCAGCGAGCCGGTCGAGGGTCGCGTCGTAGGCCTCGAGGTAGCCCGGCTCGCCCTTTCGGCGCACCATGCGCCAGTGCCCGGCATCGTCGTTGTCCAGGTCGAGCAGGTGGCCGGAGACGCCGTCCTCGACGACCTCGGGCAGCGCGCAGGTCGCCGTGGCGACGACCGGCGTGCCTGCGGCCAGGGCCTCGAGGACGACGAAGCCGAACGTGTCGTGCAGCGTCGGGTGCACCAGGTAGTCGGCCTGGTCGAGGAGCTCGAGGATGGCGCCGTTGGGCAGCCGCTCGTGGTGCCGGATCCCGCTCGCCCGCAGGGCCTCGAGCTGCTCCTCGACCCAGTCCGGCGCCGGCGGGGTCATGTAGTCGCCCTTCGACCAGCGCAGCTCCGAGACCACCGTGGTCTCGACGGGCACGCCGGCGCGCCGCAGCTCGACGTGGGCGCGCACCAGCGCCGGGCCGCCCTTGCGGATGAAGGTGTGGCCGATGAACAGCAGCCGCAGCGGCCCCGAGCGGCGCTTCGGCGCCTGGCGCCGCGGCTCGACGCCCGGGATACAGCTGCAGGAGCTTGCGCTCGAGCTCCTCGAGACCCGGCCAGCTGCGGTGCTGCAGGCGGAGGCAGCGCTCGGCGTACTGCGACATGGCGACGACCTGAAGGCAGCGCGGATCGAGCAGCCGGCGGCGCAGGAAGCGCTCGAGCCGGGGAGCCGGCCGGTCGGGCGGCGTGCGAGGCAGGTAGTCCTCGAACGTGACCACGAAGGGCCGCGAGCTCAGGAGCGGGATGGCGTTCACGCTGTGGACGAGCTCGAAGTCGCGCTCCACGAGCGGGGCGAACGCGTCGGCGCGGCGGTTGAACCGGGCCAGCGGGGTCATCGGGCGGCGGACGAAGACCGCGTTTCGCTGGCCGACGTCGACCGTGAAGCGCGACAGGTACGAGCGCCCGATGCGCACCCGCAGCGCGCTCACGGCACGCCGTCGAGGGCGGCGCGGTACGCCGCGAGCAGGCTCGGGACCGAGTACTGCCAGGCGATCTCGCGCTCCACCCGCTCGCGCCCGGCCCGGCCCAGGCGCTCGCGACGCTCGGGGTCGTCGAGCAGGGCCACGATCTCGTCGCCGAGGTCGGTGTCGCTGTCGCCGGCGACGTACACCGCCGCGTCCTGCGCCGTGACCCGGTGCTCGGGCAGGTCGAAGGCCACGATCGGCTTCGCGAAGGTCATGTAGTCCATGAGCTTGACCATCGTCGAGCGGTCGTTGTAGGCGTTCGGCGGATCGGGGACGACGCAGACGTCGGCCGCCGACAGCCAGCGGCTGAGCTCGGCGTGGCCCAGGAACCCGGTGAACCGGACGTGCTCGCCGATCCGCAGCTCGCGGGTCAGCGCCTGCAGCTCCTCGAGGGCGTCGCCGTTGCCCATGAGCACGCACAGGACGTCCGTGCGGCCCCGCTCGTGGACGATGTGGTCGACCGCGCGCAGGAGGTGGTCGACGCCGTCCTGCGCGCCCATGATCCCCACGTAGGCGATCAGCGAGCGTCCGTCGGGCCGCAGCTCGGGATCCGGGTCGACCGGCCGCAGCAGCTTCAGGTCGGGCCCGTTGCGGACGACGGTGATGCGGCTCCTCGGGGACGCCGCCGCGGGTCATCTGGATGCGCTTGTAGGACTCGTTCGTGGCGATGACGTGGTCCGAGATCCGGTACGAGAAGCGCTCGAGCGCGACGAGCGCCCGGTACAGCAGCGGGTTCGGCTCGCCCGGCCGGGCCCGGTACATCTCCGGCGAGAGGTCGTGCTGGTCGAAGATCACCCGCGCGCCGAGCAGCTTGTGCACCGCGCCGATGACGCTCAGCGTCTCGGGCGGGTTGTGCATGTGGACGAGCGCGAAGCGCCCGCGGCGCGCCAGCCGCAGCGACTCGCCCAGCATCAGCGCGGTCGCCGCGCCCCACTCCGCCACGTAGCTGACGAGGCCGCCGCCCTCGAGCTCCGAGAACGTGCCCGGGAAGCGGTGCACGCGCACGCCCTCGATGACCTCCTCGCGCGGCTGGCCCGAGCGGCGCGGACACAGCACCGTGACGTCGTAGCCCGCCGAGACCAGGGCGATGGCCTCCTGCCGCACCCGGAAGTCCGCCGGGTAGGGGTTGTTCTCGAGCAGCATCAGGACGCGCGGGCGCTCGCCTCGCAGCGGCGGGTTGCTCACGCCGTCTCCTGGCGCCGGATGCGGTCCATGGCCGCCAGCAGCCCGCACATGACGCACAGCATCTGGATCTCGGAGCGCGACCGGAACGGGTCGACCTGCATGTGCACGATCTGGCCCGCGAAGGCCGCCAGGAAGCCGGCCGCGAGCGGCGCCAGCACGGGGTCGCTCGAGCGCGTCGCCCGCAGCCCGTAGCGGAGCGTGGCCACCAGGAACCAGACGAAGGCCAGGAGCGCGAACAGCCCGGCCTCGGACCAGACCAGCAGCAGCTTGTTGTGCACCGAGTAGATCCAGGTGCCGTCGAACTCGGGCGTCAGGTAGTGGAAGATCGCCACCGGGAAGTTGTTCGCGCCGACCCCGAACAGCGGGTGGTCCTGGATCATCTGCCACGCGAGCCGCATCAGCGTGATCCGGCCGGCAGGGCTCTGGGCCGTCGCCAGGCGGCTCTCGATCGCACCCACGATGAACGGGATGACGACGATGATCGCCGCGACCCCGGCGAGCAGCCCGGGCGTCAGCCGGAGCCAGCCGCGCCGCACCGCGATCACCGCCGAGGATGGCGAGCGACAGCAGCGTCCCCGACCAGGCGCCGCGCGAGAACGTGAGGAACAGCGCGAACAGGCCGAGCACGAAGGCCGTGAGGGCCAGCCGGCGGTAGGCCCAGCCGAGCGGCGTCGCGAACACCGAGAGCGCGGGCGCGAGCAGCGACGCGAAGAACGCGCCGGCCACGTTCGGCGAGCCGAGCGTCCCCACCAGCCGGCCGATGCCTCCGACCCGGGCGATGCCGACGGCGCTCTCGAGGATCAGGCCGAGCAGCAGCAGCGCGACCACGAAGCGCACGTCGCGCAGGGTGCGCACGTTGCTCGCGACGTACACCAGCACCAGCAGCATCTGGATCACGAGGAAGATCTCGAACAGGCTGTACTGCCGGTTCTCGGCCACCAGGGCCGACAGCGCGGTGAACAGCACGTAGGCCCCGAACGGCAGCGCGATCCGCAGCGCCAGCGCGCGGCGCCCGGGTGCGCGGGGCCAGGGCGTCGGCCAGCCACAGCCCGTACAGGCCGGCCAGGCAGATCGTGGTGACCGACAGGTTGTAGCCGTAGAACGCGCCGTACTGGGCGGCCTTCGCCGTGTACGAGATGTTGACGTCCCGCGCCAGCGGGATGTCCAGCAGCACCAGCGCGAGCAGCACCCGCCGCAGGTCGCCGAGCAGCACCGCCAGCAGCGGCACCGTGGCTGCGGCGACCAGCAGGCCGGCGTAGCGCGGAGGGGCGCTCGCGGACGCGACCGCCGCGCCGCCGGCAGCGAGGCCGACGGCGACGGGCAGCGCGCGATGTGCCAGGTGCGATCCGGTGCCGACCGGCGTTCCCGAGCCCCGCGCGCTGCGCAGGGCGGGGAGGGCACCGCTCACCCTGTGACGTCCTCCGTGGCCGTCGCCAGGCCCGCGCTCTGCGAGGTCGCAGGCCGGCTGCGCTGGAAGCGCCGCGGCCGGCCGCCGCTCGCGCTCAGCTCGGCGCGGATCGACGTCGGCAACCCGGTTCACGCCCGCGAGCGTCGAGGTGGGGATGCATCGGCAGCGAGAGCGTACGCCGGGCGTCCTCCTCGCTCACCGGGAAGTCGCCGACGCCGTGTCCCAGCCCACGGTAGGCATCCTGCAGGTGGATCGGCACCGGGTAGTGGACGCTGGTCGCGATGCGCTGCTCGTTCAGGCGGGCGGCGAGCCGGTCCCGGTCCTCGACCCGGATCTGGTAGACGTGCCACACGTGCTCGACGTGCGGCGACTCGTACGGCGTCACGACCGGCAGGTCGTCGAGCAGGCGCTGGTACTCGGCCGCGCAGGCCTGGCGCCTCGAGTTCCACTCGTCGAGGGAGCGCAGCTTCACCCGCAGGACGCCCGCGTGCAGCGTGTCGAGGCGCCGGTTGTAGCCGACGGCCACGTGCTCGTACTTGGCGCGCTGGCCGTAGTTGCGCAGCGTGCGGATGGTGGCGGCGACCTCGGGGTCGTTCGTGGTGACCGCGCCGCCGTCGCCGGCCGCGCCGAGGTTCTTCGAGGGGTAGAAGCTGAACGCCGCGGCGTCGCCGAGCGACCCGGCCCGGCGCCCCCGGTAGCGGGCGCCGTGGGCCTGGCAGGCGTCCTCGATGACGACCAGGCCGTGGCGGCGGGCGACCTCGACGAGGTCGTCCATCTCGGCCGGCAGGCCGTGCAGGTGCACGGGCATCACGGCGCGGGTGCGCGACGTGATGGCCTGCTCGACCTGCTCGACGTCGATCTGCCCGGTGTCGGGGTCGACGTCCACCAGCACCGGCGTCGCGCCGACGTGGGTGATCGCGAAGGCCGTCGCGATGAACGTGTTGGCCTGCGTGATGACCTCGTCGCCCGGCCCGACCCCGAACGCCCGCAGGGCGAGCTCGAGTGCCGAGAGACCGCTGTCGACGCCGATCGCGTGGTCGACCTCGCAGTAGCGGGCGAACTCGTGCTCGAACGCGGCGACCTCGTGTCCGAGGATGAAGTCGCCGTTCTCCAGCATCCGCTTCAGCACCTCGTCGAGCTCGGTGGCGAGCTCGCGGTGCGCCGCGGCGAGGTCAACGAAGGGAAGGAACTCGGTCAGCGTCGCCGTGTACGGCATGGTTCTCCAGGACGTCGATGGGGGTACCTCGCAACGCCAGCGAGCGGTCGATCGCCTCGAGCACGCGGACGACGTCGGCGCCGAAGTGCACGTCGGTCGTTGGCGGACGGCGGCTCCGAACGGCGTCGATGAACTCGCAGCACTGCTCCTTCAGGGGCTCCGTGGCCTGGACGACCGGACTGACGATCTCTCCGTCGCGCAGGAGGAACGACTCGCCGAAGGTCTCGGGCTCGGACTCACGGACGACACCCTTGTCGAACACGCGAACACGCTCGTTCGCGTCGAGGTCGTTGAACACGATGCGCTTGCTGCTGCCGACGACCACGATCTCCCGCACCTTCTGCGGGTCGACCCAGCTCACGTGGACGTGGCCCAGGACACCACCGGGATAGCCCAGGCAGACGAAGCCGACGTCGGCGCGCCTGGTGCCGAGGACGTGCGAGCCCACGGCGCTGACCCAGTCGGGCCGGCTCCCGAGGAGGTGGTTGAAGATCGAGACGTCGTGCGGGGCGAGATCCCACAGCGCGTTCACGTCGCGCCGGATCGGCCCGAGCGCGGTGCGCCGTGCGTAGAGGTAGTAGACCTTGCCCGCGTCGCCGCTCTGCAGGTACTCGCGCACCTTGGCGACGCCGGCGTTGTAGATGAAGGTGTGGCCGACCATCAGGGTGAGCCCGCGCTTGTCGGCGAGCTCGCCGAGCGCTCCGGCCTCGCCGGACACGGTCGTGATCGGCTTCTCGACGAGCACGTGCTTTCCGGCCTCGAGACAGGCCCGGGTCACGTCGGTGTGGGACGTCGCCGGGGTGGCGACGACCGCCGCGTCGACGCCGTCCAGCGCCAGGGCCTCGGCCAGGCTCGTGCGGAGCTCGAGGCCGGGAAAGCGCCGCCCGACCTCCTCGAGCCGGCGCTCCTGGGCGTCGCAGACGACCGCGACGTGCACGTCCGGCAGCTCGCCGAGCACGCGGGCGTAGTTGATGCCCCAGTAGCCGCAGCCGACGACGGCGACGCCGAGGCTCATCGAGCTCCCTTCGACCCGAGCACGGCGGGCACGGTCCGGAGGATGATCGAGGCGTCGTGCAGCAACGAGCGGCGCCGGACGTACCCGAGATCGAGCTCCAGCATCTCCTCGAACGAGACCCGGCCGCGGCCTTCGACCTGCCACGGCCCGGTGATGCCGGGCTGCGCGGTCAGCCGCTCGTAGGCGGTCTCGGAGTAGCACTCGACCTCGTAGTCGGGGACCGGCCGCGGGCCGACGATGCTCATGCTGCCCGAGAGCACGTTGAACAGCTGGGGCAGCTCGTCGAGGCTCGTGCGGCGCAGGAGGCGCCCGACGCGGGTGACCCGCGGATCGCCTTCGAGCTTGGCCGGCAGACCGGACTCGGACTCGGCCTCGGGCCGGGCGCCGGCGACGAAGTCGCGCACGTAGTCGCGGTGCAGCTGGGGGTCGGCGTCCTGCACCATCGAGCGAAACTTGAAGACCCTGAAGGGGCGCACCTGCCAGACGAAGCGGCCGTCGCGGCGGCGCGAACGGGCGCCGACCCGCTCCTGCACGAACAGCGCCTTGCCCGGCGAGTCGAGACGGATCGCGAGCGCGATGAGCAGCATCAGAGGCGAGAGCACTACGAGCAGGATGGACCCCACGAGCAGGTCCATGCTGCGCTTGCCGACGAGATAGGCCCAGGAACAGGGGGCGCCGACGAGCTCGCGCCCGCGGATCTCCGAGCGCTGGGTGGTCACGTCGCTCACCCTGCGGCCTGGGTCGCCGGGCCGGTGGCCGTAGACCTCGTAGGCCTCGGCCGCGCAGTTGACCACCGAGCCCAGCATGCTGGCCCGGACGCCCTCGAGCTGGCGGCGGGTCCGCTCGAGGCTCTCGCGGCGGGCCTGCCCGCTGCGGACGACGAGCAGCACGCCGTCGACGGCCGAGGCCAGGATGGCTCCGTCGGAGACGGCGAGCAGCGCCGGCGAGTCGATCAGGACGACCTCGTAGCGCTCGACCAGGCCGGCCAGCGTCGCCGCCATCGCCGGCGAGCCGAGGAGCTCGGTGGGATCGGCGGGCGGGTTGCCGCTGCGCAGCACGGCGCAGTTCGGCACGCCGCTGTCGGTGATCGCCGCGTCGAGCTCGACCCGTCCGGCGAGGACGTCGGCCAGGCCGCTCTCGGTGGGCAGGAGGTCGAAGAAGCGGTGCAGCGTCGGAGCCCGCAGGTCGGCGTCCACGACCACGACCTGGCGGCCGAGCCGGCCCATCGCCCGCCCGAGGTTCGCGACCACGGTGGACTTGCCCTCGTCCACCTCGGCGCTGGCCACGAGGATCGTCCGCAGCGGCTCGTCGAGCTCCTTGGCCAGGATGCTCGTGCGCAGCCGGCGGAAGGCCTCCTCCTGGGCCGAGGAGCTGTACAGCGCCCGCGTCGCCCGCCCGGCGGAGGGGATGACCGCGAGCACCGGCGCCTCGAGCGCCTCCTCGATCTCGTCGCGAGAGTGCAGCCGGGTGTCGAGGCTCTCCATGAACAGCGCCACGGCGAGCCCGCCGAGGAGGCCGAGCACGAGCGCGATCGCCACGATCAGCTCGACCTGGCTGGCGGAGCGGCTCGACGGCAGGCCGGCCTGCGCGAGCACGCTGACGCCGCTCGTCCTGGCGGCCTCGAGCGCCTGGACGCTCTGGAGCTGGCTCTGCAGCGTGCCGTAGGTCTGCTCGTCGAGCTTGAGCTGCTCGGTGAGCTCGCCGAGGCGGCTCGCCTGGGCCGGCGAGCGCTTGGCGATCGCGATCGCCGCGAGCCGGCCGCGCTCCTGGCTCTCGCTGTCGATCCTGTCGGACAGGGCCTGCAGCTTCGGCCGGAGCTGCGCGCTCGCTGCGCGCTCGCCGACGCTCGCGAGCCCGGACGCCCGGGCCACCAGCAGCCGTGCGAGCTCGTTCGCCGCGCGCTGGGCCAGGCGGGGGTTGCCGTCCTTCGCCGTGATCTGGATCAGCTCGGTGTTCGCCGGGATCGTGACGCTGGTCGCCGGCGCGGTCTTGACGCCGAGGCGCGCCGCCAGCGCCCGGCGTACAGGCTTGCTGGTCGCGATCGTCCGGTAGGTGTTCATGAGCCGGTCCGAGTACGAGAGGTCGTCCGGACGGACCGGCTCGGTCTGGCTCGATGCCGTGGCCACGCGGACGGTCGACCTGGCCACGTACGGGCGAGGCACGAGCAGCGCTCCGGCCACGGCCACGCCAAGCGCCAGGACCAGCGTCACGACCACGCTGATCCATCTGCGCCTGAACACGGACACGTAGTCGCGGACGGTCACGTTGTCCTCGATCGCGTAGGGCGACGGAAAGAGCCATCGAGCAGCGTGTTTCCGTTGCCGCGGGGGGGTCGGGTCTCCCACGTAACGAGCGGGCTCCTATCGTAACGGGCGGCTCCCGCCCTGGGGTGGGTGACTCTATGCAACCCATCCGGGCAACACAAGGGGGATGTTCACTGGTCCTTCACGGAGCGCCCGCGGACGTTCCGGAACCTGCGGATCAGTACGTCGAGAGGTACGTGCGCTGCGCCTCGTCGAGCGTGTCGTGGCGGATCCCGAGGGCCGCGATCTTGGCCCGGGCGACCCGCTCCTCGATCGCCGCCGGAACCGCGTGCAGGCCCGGCTCCAGGTCGTCGGCCGTCGCCGCCAGGTGGCAGATCGTCAGCGCCTGGGTGGCGAACGTCAGGTCCATGACGGCGGCCGGGCTGGCCTCTGCGGCCGCCTGCCCGACGAGCCGGCCCTCGGCCAGGAGCACGACGGTGGTGCCGTTCGGGAGCTCGTACTCGACGGCGTTCGGCCGGACCTCCTCGGCCCGGATCGCGGCGGTGCGCAGCGCGGCGACGTCGATCTCGACGTCGAAGTGGCCCGAGTTGCACAGGATCGCGCCCGACCGCATGCGCTCGACGTGCTCGAGCCGGATGACCCCGGCGTTGCCGGTGACGGTGACGAAGACGTCGCCCTCGAGCGCGGCGTCGGCGATCGGCTGCACCTCGAAGCCGTCGAGCACCGCCTCGAGCACCTTGATCGGGTCGACCTCGCAGACGATGACCCGGGCGCCGAGCCCGCGGGCCCGGGCGGCGACCCCGCGGCCGCACCAGCCGTAGCCGACGACGACCATGACCGAGCCCGCGATCAGGGTGTTGGTCGCGCGCAGGATCCCGTCGAGCGTGTTCTGGCCGGTGCCGTGGCGGTTGTCGAAGAGGTGCTTGGTGACGGCGTCGTTGATCGGCATCACCGGGAAGGCCAGGACGCCGTCGCGGGCCAGGTTGCGGATCCGGCCGACGCCCGCGCTCGTGACCTCGGTGCCGGCGATGACGCCGGACAGCAGGTCGCGCCGCTCGGCGTGCAGCCGGGAGGTGAGGTCGGCGCCGTCGTCGACCACCAGGTGCGGCCGGATCTCGAGGGCCGCGTCGAGCTGCTCGACGTAGGCCGTCTCGTCGCAGCCGCGCACGGCGTAGACGGCGACGCCGCTGTCGGCGGCGAGCGCCGCGGCGACCTCGTCCTTCGTCGACAGCGGGTTCGAGGCGCACAGCGCGACCTCGGCCCCGCCGGCGACCAGGGCGCTGCAGACGTTCGCAGTCTCGGTGGTGACGTGCAGGCAGGCGGCGATCCGCAGTCCGGCGAGCGGTCGCTCGACGAGCAGCTCGGCGGACAGGTCGCGCAGGACGGGCATCCGGCTGCCGGCGAACGCGATGGTGCGCCGCCCGAGCGGGGCGAGGGACGGATCGGCGAGCAGGTGGTCTCGCATCGGGCTCCTAACATTGACATGATCGTGTTAATCTTAGGGCGTGCCGTCCATCACCGTCAATGCCGCAGCGCGCGAGACCGGCTGGTCGCCGCGGATGCTGCGCTACCTCGAGGGCCTCGGGCTGGTCGCCCCGGAGCGCACTCCGTCGGGCTACCGGAAGTACCAGGCGCGCGACGTGATGCGCCTGCGGGCGCTGCGCGACCTGCGCGCGCGCCACGCGCTCGACCTGGCCGGCCTGGCCTTCGCGGCCCGGCTCCGGCGCGAGCCCGCGCTGCGGGCCGAGGTCGAGGCCTGGCTCGCGAGCGGCGAGGCCGGGCGGCGCGAGGCGTGGCTCGACTTCGAGCAGCGCAAGGCCCAGGGCCTGCTCGCCGCCTGACCCCAGGTCCCGGACACCCCTTGCGGGCCACGGCGCCTCTCGCATAGTTTTCCTACCGACTTAGTCAAAAAGCGTAGGAGGGGCTGATGCGGACGTTGGGCAGCGCACGCATGCAGACGATCGACGACGGCGCGGGAGGCGGGCTCGACCCGCGGCTCTCGCGCCGTCGGCTCTTGCAGGCGGCCGCGGCGAGCGTGCCGGTGGTCGCGGGACTCGGGTCGCTCGGCCCGCTGGCGGCAGCGCCGGCCCGGGCCGACGGGCCGATCCTGAAGCCGCTTCCGCCGGAGTGGTTCACCATCCTCGGCACCAACGCCGAGACGCGCTTCGAGGCGCTCAAGGACACCGGCTACCTCACGCCGGTCGAGCGCTTCTTCGTGCGTGACCACACGGCGACGCCGCTGATCGACGCCTCGACCTGGCGGCTGCGGATCTTCGGCAACGCCCTCAGCGGTGCGCCGCTCGAGGTCTCCTACGACCAGCTCCGGGCGATGCCGTCGACCGAGATCACCTGCGCCATCGAGTGCGCGGGCAACGGCCGCTCGTTCTTCGGCACCCAGCAGGGGACGCCGGCACCGGGCTCGCAGTGGCACCTCGGGGCGATCGGCGTGGCCCGCTGGCGCGGCGTGCTGCTGCGCGACCTGCTGCAGCTCGCCGGGATCCGCAAGCACCACGCCGTCGACCTGATGCCGGAAGGCCTCGACGCCACCGTCGTGGTCAACGGCGTCGACCAGGGTCACGTCCGCCGGCCGCTGCCGGTGCAGAAGGCGTTGCAGGACGTGCTCGTGGCCTACGACATGAACGGCGCGCCGCTGCTGCCGGACCACGGCTTCCCGGCCCGGCTCGTCGTCCCGGGCTGGATCGGGATCGCGAACATCAAGTGGCTCGGCCAGATCGAGGTCTCCGACCAGCAGCTGTTCTCGTTCTGGAACACCACCCAGTACCGGCTGACCGGCCCGACCTACCCTCCCGACTCGCCGCCGATCACGAACCAGATCGTCAAGAGCGCGTTCGAGCTGCCGTTCCCGGCGACGCTTCCCGCGGGCGTGCCGCAGGTGCTGACGGGCCGCTCCTGGTCGGGGCACCGGCGGATCCGGCGGGTCGACGTGAGCGTCGACGGCGGCGCGACGTGGCACCGGGCGAGGCTCGGCGACGTGGACGAGCCGAAGGCCTGGGTGCAGTGGGAGGTCGACTGGACGCCGCCCGCGGCAGGCTCGTACGAGCTGCTGGCCCGGGCCACTGACGGCGGTGGCCGCGTGCAGCCGGACGCGGTGCCGTTCAACGACAACGGCTACCTGTTCTGGGCGGTGGTCCGGCATCCGGTGACCGTCACCGCCTGACGCCCGCCATGGGAGACTCCGCGCATGGCTCCCGGAGACACCGCGCGGCTCTACCACGCCCTCACGTCCTACACGATCGGCACCGACTGGGACGCGACGCCCGACGATCCGCGGGTGGTCCAGGGCTTCGTGGACAACGACCTCGCGACCTTCCCGCCGCCCTGCAAGAGCTACGCGGACGGGCTGCCGGCGGTCGAGCTGCCGCGCTCCTGGCCGCCGGGGGCGACGCCGACGACGGCGATCCTGGCCGGTGGCGAGGCGCAGGCCGACGGCGAGCTCGACCTCGAGGGGCTGGCGCAGCTCCTGCACCTGTCGCTGGGGATCGTCCGCGAGGCGGTGCGCCGGGACGGCCGCCACTACCGCTTCCGAGCCACGGGCTCTGCCGGCGGGCTCTTTCCGTACGAGGCGTACGTCGCCGCGCGCGGCGTCGACGGCCTGCCGGACGGCGTTCACTGGTTCGATCCGCTCGGCCACCGGCTCGTGCAGGTCGGCCCCGCCCCGAACGGACGGGCGACCACGGTCGTGCTCACTGGAATTCCCTGGCGTACCGGGTGGCGCTACACGGAGCGCGGCTTCCGCCACCTGTACTGGGATGCCGGCGCCGTCCTGGCCCAGCAGGTGGCCGTGGCCCACCAGCTCGGCCTGTCCGCGCTGATCCGGATGGTGTTCCCGGACACATCCGTGACCCGGCTGGTCGGCGCGGACGGGGTGCAGGAGCTTCCCCTGGCCCTCCTGACGCTGGGCGAGGGGGAGCCCGCGATCGGCCCGTCCGGCGACGCGGCCCAGGGGCAGGTCGCGGAGACGCTGATCGAGTTCCCGCTGGTCACCCGGGCGCAGCACGCGGGCGACGGCGACGAGCTCGGCGACCCGCTGGACGAGGGCGAGGCGCTGGCGGGCGAGGTGCCGGAGTCGGCCGGCCTCGACGACGTGATCCTGAGGCGGGCCTCGACGCGGCTGCTCGATCCCGAGAGGTCGGTGTCGCGGCCGGTCTTCGAGTGGTGCATGGCCGCCGCCATGCGCGGGACCCGGGTGCCGCACGCCGTCGCGGTGCACGCCGTCGAAGGCCTCACGCCCGGGCTGTACCGCTGGCCCGACCTGCAGACGCCGGTGCGCGCGGGGAACCTGCGCGAGGAGCTGTACACCGTCTGCATCGAGCAGCAGCTCGGCCGCGACGCCGCCTTCGTGCTCGTTTCCGCCGCCGACCTGACGGGCGTGGACGACCGGGACTACCGCACGCTGCAGCTCGAGGCGGGCCGGGTCTCGGGACGGATGCACCTGGCCGCCGTGGCCCTCGGGATCGCGGCGACCGGCATGACGTTCTACGACAGCGAGATCCCGAAGCTGCTCGGCGAGCCGCTCGCGGGCCTGCTCATCACCTGCGTCGGCGTGCCGGCCTACCGGCCCGGGCCGGCGGCGCGCCCGGCCAGCCGAAGCAGGTGTCGTCCGAGGCGCTCAGGAACCGGCGCGACCACTAGCTCGGCGGGGCGACTGCGAGGCGGCCGGCGGGGCGGGCCGAGCGCGAGGGCGACCGTCGGGATGACGCAGCAGGAGCCCGAGCGCAGCGCCGAGGTCGTCGCTCACGGCGTAGGTCGCGAGGTCGTGGGCGCCGCTGGCGTGGAAGTCCCGCAGCAGCTGCGGATCGTACGGGCCGCCGTTCTGCAGATACGCGGCCGACACCCACACGAGGAACACCAGGAGCCCGCCGAGGAGGCCGCCAAGGAGCGCAGCGTCGGTCGCGGCGCGCGGGTCGCCGGTCGAGCGTCCGACGAGAACGGCGGCACCGACGGGGCTGAGCAGGGCCACGGCCAGCGGCACGAAAACCCAGCTCTTCATCGGTGCGAAGGGCTCGAGCGCGAGGAGCCAGGTCGCCCGGCTGCGAGTCCAGCCGCGCAGGCCGAGCGGCGGGCGGCGACGGCCTGCGGCGTCGTGCCGCGCGACAAGCGTCAGCGCGCCGACGACGTAGGCCAGGAGCAGCACGAGCAGGGAGGCAAGCGAGAGCCACGCCGAGGGGCTCGACCGCAGGCCGGGGTAGCGCACGAGCCCGTAGGCGCCGAGCGCGAGCACGCCGGCGACCGCCGACAGCATCGCGGAGCGCATGCGCCTGCCTCCTCGCTCGGGATCGAGGAGGCGCGGCCTGCACCCGGATCGCCGCGACGGCGCGGATGCAGCCGAGGCTGAAGCCCCAGCGCGACCGCGTCTCCGCGCACGTGCTGCAGCTCGGCGCGCATGGCCCGTGCCCACTCGCGCCGGTCCCGGCCAGCCCGCGGACCGCGAAGGCCAGCAGCCGCGCCGGGACGTCTGCTCCGTCCCGAACGCGCAGGACGCGAGCCGCGGACGGGACGACCCGCACGCCCACGAGGATCGCGAGTGCAGTGAGGAAGAGAAGGCCTATGACGACTCCTGGAGCCGCGGCCTGCGCGGCATCGGCGATGCCGCTCGGGGAGCGGCGTGCTCCGCGGCATGTTCGAGTCCACGCGGTGTGAGGCGTAGAGGTGCCGCGGGGGGCGGCCCTGGGGCGGGTCCTGCTCCCAGGCCGCCTCGAGCAGCTCGCGGTCGCACAGGCGGACCAGGATCGGATAGAGCGAGCCCGAGCGCAGGCCGATCTCGAGTGAGAGCTCGTAGCCGTAGCGCCAGGCCGCCGGGTCGCTCGCCAGCGCACGGAGCACCGTCGACGGTCTGGGGCGAGGGTTGGCGGGCACGGGCCATGACAGGAAGTCTACATATGTCGAGAACCATGGCAAGAGAAACGGGTCGTGCGCTTCTCGATGTCATTCGACGTTTGAGAACCACTGAGAGTGGTGACCACCACGGTCAGTGGCGTCTCTTTCGTGGGGAGGATCGTGATGACGACCAGCTCGTCCAGCCGCGGGTGGCGGCCCGGCGCTGCGCTGGCCGCCGGCCTGGCGGCGCTGGCGCTGCCGGGGAGCGCGTTCGGAGCGGCCGACATCCTGCAGGCCCGCAGGGCCTCGCCGACTTCGACGGCCGCGCCGGCTCGGTCGCCCCGACGGCGGCCCAGCGCTCGGCCGTGGCCGCGCTCGGCGCTCGCGCCAGCTGGACCCGCTTCGGCACCGCGGGCTCGCTCATCCGGGACGGCGGCTGGCTCGCCAGCGGCCTGAGCGGCGACGCCGGCGACGGTCGCGCGCGACGTTCGTGCCAGCGCAACCGGACGCTGTTCGGTCTCTCGGACGCGGGCGTCGCCGGCCTGCAGCTCGTGGCCGACAACCGGCTCGTCTCGAGCCAGGCCCACGTCGTCCTCCTGCGCCAGACCTTCGGCGGCCTGCCGGCCACCCAGGACGGCCTGATCTCCGTCGGGCGTGCTCGGCGACAAGGTCGCCTACGTCTCCTCGTCCTCGGCCGGCGACGAGGACGCTCAGCAACAGCGCCACCCTCTCCCCGGCCGCAGGCCTGGGCCGCCGCGGCGGCCAACGTCGGCCGGGTCGTCGCCCTGCCGGCGATCCGCGAGCGTCGCCCGAGCAGCGCCGGCCACCGGCTGGACGACCTTCACGCGTGCCTGGCTTCGCCCAGCAGCAGCAGGCCCGGCTGGTGGCCTTCCCGACGCCGGGCGGCGCGGCCGCGCGCCGCGTTCGAGGTGAACGTCGTCGACGTCCGAGCACGGCGCCGCCACGGCCTACACCTCGCTCGTCGACGCCCAGACCGGCGCGGTCCTGTTCCGGCGGGACGCCGTGCAGGAGCTCGCCGACACGAACAGCTTCCAGGGCGAGTACACCGCCACCGGCTGCGGCCCGCTGCACCCGTTCGACGTCCCGGCCGGCACCCAGACGATCGACGTCGTCGCCACCGCCTCGCTGCCGACCAACGACATCGTCCTGCACCTGCAGAAGGACGGCGCGGACGTCGCCACCTCCGACACCGCGACCAGCCCGGAGGCCATCCACTACGCCCCGGCGGGCGGCGCCTCGGCCGGCGTCTACCAGGTGCAGGTCTGCCCATTCCCGGATCCCACCGCGCCGGCGATGCCGCCGTACACCTACGCCGGCACCTTCACGACCAACGACGTGGCCACCCCCCAGGCCACGCCCGCGCCGCGCTGGAAGTACTTCGAGGCCTGGCCGTTCGTCGACCATTCGAACGTCGACCGGCGGGTCACCGGCTGCTGGGACGGCGGGACTGGCTGTGACCGCGACGTCCAGAACATCGCCGCGCGCGGCCCGTGGGACTACGACTTCCGCAGCGGCACCCGACCCTCACCACGATCGGCAACGCCGCCAAGACCGCCGAGGCCTGGGGCAGCCCGCTCACCCCGGCCGAGCAGTACAGCCCGGTCGCGGCCGACCGCAACTACTCCTTCGCCTGGGCCAACTCCTGGTTCGCCGCTGAGCTGCAACCCGGCGACGCTCGGTGCCGACCCAGGGCGCACGACGTGCAGGCGGCGATCGCGAACCTCTTCGTGTCGCACAACCGGATGCACGACTTCGCGTACTACCTCGGCTTCACCGAGACGACCTGGAACCTGCAGGACGACAACTTCGGCAACACCGCCCGGGCCCGTCCGGCCGGCGGCGAGACGACCCCGAGCTCGGAAACGTCCAGGCCGGCGCGCTCGAGCGGCGGCGCCCCGAGCTACCTCGAGGCCGCGACAACGCGAACCAGATCACGCTGCAGGACGGCGATCCCGCGGGATCACCAACAAGTACCTGTTCCAGCCGATCGCGGCCGCGTTCTACAGCCCGTGCGTCGACGGCGATCTCGACATCTCGGTCGTCGGGCACGAGTACACCCACGCGATCTCGAACCGCATGGTCGGCGGCCCCGACTCGAGCCTCAGCGGAGCCCAGGCCGGCGCGATGGGCGAGTCCTGGTCCGACCTCGACGCGCGAGGAGTACCTGCACGAGTACGGCCTCGTGCCCAGCAGCGGCGGCAACGCCGTGGGCCGTCGGCGCCTACGTGACCGGCAACAAGCACGCGTCGGCATCCGCGACTACGCGCTCGACGCGAACCCGCTGAACTACTCGCGACATCGGCTTCGACACTGCCCGGCGCCGAGGTGCACGCCGACGGCGAGATCTGGAACGGCGTCAACTACGAGCATCCGCCAGGCGTTCGTCAAGAAGTACGACAAGACGTTCCCGTCGATCGAACCGCGCGCTGCAGCGCCAGTGCGCCGACGGCGATCCTGCCGGCCGACCCAGTGCCCGGGCAACCGCCGCTGGATCCAGCTGGTCTACGACGCCTTCCTGCTGCATGCAGGCCGACGCGCCAGCATGCTCGACGCCCGCGACGCGTTCCTGGCGGCCGACCAGCTGCGCTTCGGCGGCGCCGACCTCGACGTCGCCTGGCGGGCCTTCGCCCACCGCGGCATGGGCGCCGGCGCGGCTCGAACGGCACCGACGACGGCGACCCGGTCGCGGCCTACGACTCGCCGCGCGAGGCCGAACGCCCCGATCACCTTCAGGCGCACCGGCGCCGGCGCCCGAGGATCTTCGTCGGCGACTACCTCGGCCCGGTGCGCACCCCGCTGCCGTCGACCGCCCGCATGGTGCCGGGCACCTACCGCTTCACCGTGCGGGCCCCGGGCTACGGGATCGTTCGCCTGCAGAAGACGATCAAGGGCACGGCCGCCCAGACGATCGCGTTCGACCTGCCGGCGCAACTGGGCCTCGCGCGTCGCCAGGGCGCGACGATCGCGGCCGGTGACGGTCTGAACCAGGCGCAACCTGATCGACGACGACGAGGGCACCAACTGGGTCCCGACCGGCGCGGCGCCGTCGGTCGCCGGCTCCGAGGTGACGGTCAAGCTCGCGAAGAAGGTCACCGTGCAAGTACGTCGTCGGTCTCGGCCCTGCTGCACGGGGCGAACGCCGACGATCGCCAACGACCCCGACGCCCAGAACCGCTTCACCGCGCTCCGCGGGTTCGAGATCTGGACGTGCAACGCCTCGGCCGCCAACGCCTTCTGCGCGAACCCGGCCGTCGGCTACCGCGCATCTACCGAGCCCGGCCGACGCCTTCCCCGGCGCCGCGCCGCGCCCGGTCGCTCCCGACCTGACGCTGCGCCGCTTCGCGGTGCCGGCGACCGCCGCCACCCACGTGCAGCTGCGGGTCGTGAGCAACCAGTGCACCGGCAACCCGGCGTTCCAGATCGACGACGCCGACCCGACCAACGACGCGAGCTGCCTCAGCTCGAGCCGAGAGCACCACGGTGCGGCGCCGCCGGAGCTCGAGGTGTTCGACAGGCCCGGCTCCTGGGCGTAGTCCGAGATCTTCGAGGTCGGGGCCGCCACTGGGGGGCGGCCTCGGGCGGGGGGCGGTCCGGCGCGGCCGCCCCCTCTGCCATTCCGCGCGCCGGGCTACGATGCGGACGTGTTCGAGACCCGCACGCTCTCAAACGGCGCGAGGCTGCTGACGGCTCGCCAGGCCGAGGCCCAGTCGACGGCCGTGATGGTGATGTACGCCGCAGGCTCCCGCTACGAGCGTGAGCAGGAGGGCGGGATCGCCCACTTCTGCGAGCACATGTTCTTCAAGGGGACCGAGCGCCGGCCCGATGCCCGCGCAGATCGCCTTCGAGGTCGACTCGATCGGCGGCGAGTTCAACGCCTTCACCTCGAAGGAGTACACGGGCTACTACATCAAGTGCGCGGCCGAGCACGTGCCCGTGGCGCTCGACGTCCTCTCGGACATGCTCCTGCACTCCCGCTTCGACGGCGAGGAGATCGAGCGCGAGAAGGGCGTGATCGTCGAGGAGATGAACATGTACCTCGACACGCCGACCGACTTCCTGCCCGGCGTGTACGACCGGCTGCTGCTACGGCGACACCCCGCTCGGCCGCGACATCATCGGCCGCAAGGAGACCGTCCGCGCGGCCACCCGCGAGACCTTCCTGGACTACATGGGCCGCTGGTACGTGCCGTCGCGCATGTCGATCGGGCTCGGCGGCGCCGTCACGGACGCCGCGGTGACCCAGGTCGAGGAGCTGTTCGGGACGCTGCCGGACAGCCAGACCGGCTCCTACGAGCGCTGGTCGGCGAACGGCACGCCGCGCCAGATCGCGCTGCACAAGAAGGAGTCCGACCAGTTCCACCTGCGCATCGGCGGCGCCGGGCTGCCGATCGGCCACCCCGACCGCTACGCCGCGCAGGTGCTGGCCACGGTGCTCGGCGGCGGGATGTCGTCGCGGCTGTTCTCGGAGGTGCGCGAGCGCCGCGGGCTGGCCTACTACGTCTTCGCCCAGCACGGCCAGTACCTCGACGCCGGCTCGCTCTACACCCAGGCCGGGGTCGACCTCGAGCGGGCCGACGAGGCCATCCGCACGATCGTCGGCGAGCTGCGCGGCATGGAGCGCGAGCCGGTGCCGCCGGAGGAGCTGCGCAAGGCCAAGAGCTTCCTCAAGGGCCGGCTCGTCCTGGGCCTCGAGGATCCCCGCTCGATCGTCGGCTTCGGGCTGCGCGGGCTGGTGCTCGAGGGCCGGGCGCGCGAGCTCCCCGAGGTGCTCGAAGGGATCGAGTCGGTGACGGCCGAGGAGATCCAGCGGGTCGCCAACGACCTGTTCGGCGAGCGCCTGCGGCTCGCGGCCGATCGGGCCGTTCGACGACGAGGACCGCTTCGCGGCGCTCCTCGCCGAGTCGGCCTGACCTCGATCAGCTCGTGGGCGCGAGCGCGTACGGGAACCGCGTCAGGTTCTCGTTGCCGCTCTCGGTGACGACCACGACGTCCTCGAGCCGCACCCCGCCGAAGCCCGGCAGGTAGAGGCCGGGCTCGACGGTCACGACGTCGCCCGGCTCGAGCGGGTCGCGCCCGGCCTGCCCCAGGTGCGGCGCCTCGTGCACGTCGAGCCCGAGCCCGTGCCCCAGCCCGTGGATGTAGCCGGGCCGGCCCTCGCGGCCGTGCTCGGCGGCCGGGTGCAGCAGCGTGTGGTAGCCCTCGGCGAAGAACAGGTCCGAGACCCGGCGGTCGAACTCCTGGCCCGGCACGCCCGGCCCGATCGCCGCGAGCGACTCCTGCAGCGCCCGCTCGACCACCTGGTGCAGCTCGACCAGCAGCGGCGGCGGGTCGCCGACGCAGAACGTCCGCGTCATGTCGGCGTGGAAGCGGTTGCGCACGCTGCGCGGGAACAGGTCGCAGATGATCGACTCGCCCGCTCGCAGCGGCCCGTGGCCGTGCTCGTGCGGCTCGGCCGCCTGGGCGCCGCCGGAGACGATCGGCGTCTCGCCCTCGCAGCCCTCCTCGGCCCACTGCAGCCGCACGGCGTCGTGCACCCGCTCCGAGGTCAGCGGCCGCGCCGTCCAGGACCAGCGTGCCGTCGCCGGCCACGTCGGCCTCGGACAGCAGGCGGGCGATCAGCGCGAACGAGCGCTCGGTCACGGCCTGCGGCACGCGCATCGCCTCGACCTGCTCCGGGGTCTTGTGCCGGCGCCGCTCGGTCAGCAGGTTCGGCTCGACCCGCAGCCCGATGCCGGCGCCCCGCAGGTAGTCGGCGGTCCCGACCGGGAACCAGGTCGGCACCACCGCCGCGTCGGCGCCGACGCGGCGCAGCGCGTTCAGGGTGAGGCGGTTCGACAGCTCGTGCCGCGGCACGCCCTCGGACAGCAGGTCGCGCAGCCCGAGCTCCTCGATCGAGACGACGTCCGCGCCGCCCGACTGGCGCTCGGCCAGGTCGCGCTCGAACCCGGCCACGAAGAGCACTCGCCGGCCGTCGAGCTCGACGTAGTCGAACGGGTCCGAGGCCAGGAAGCCGGCCGCGGCGAGCATGTCCGCGTTGGTCAGCGACGCGGCCCTGAGGAGCAGGCATTCGGGCATGTCCGAACGGTATCGCCGGGCGTGCGGGCGGCGCGACGGCATCGGATAGATTGCTGGCGTGGCCGACGCCTACGACGCTCGCCCTCGAGCTGCTCGCCAGGCAGGCCGAGGAGATCGGACGCCTCCTGCCCGACGGAGCAGAGGTCGTCGACGCGCACACCCATCTCGGCCTCGACGAGGACGGCCGCTCGTACTCGCTCGAGCAGCACCTCTCCGACATGGGCCGCAACAACATCTCCCGGGCCTGCGTCTTCGCGCTCAACGAGCCCGACCGCGAGCCCGCCTACCGGCGGCCCAACGACCGCATCCTGAAGTGGGCCGGCGAGGCCGACGGCAAGCTCATCCCGTTCGTCCGCCTCAGCCTGGCCGAGGAGCCGCTGGCCGAGGCCGAGCGCTGCGTCGACCTCGGCGCCCGCGGCATCAAGCTGCATCCGCGGGCCCAGGCCTTCCGGGTCGACGACCCGCGGCTCGAGGACGTCTTCGCCTTCGCCGCACGAGCGCAAGCTCCCGGTCCTGATCCACGCCGGCCGCGGGCTGCCGCTCGGCATGGCCGAGGAGCTCGCCCACGTCGCCGACCGCCATCCCGGCGCGTCGCTGATCCTGGCCCACGCCGCGATCGTCGACCAGAGCGGGATCGGCAAGATCGCGAACCAGCACCCGAACATCTACTTCGACACGTCCACCTGGACGCCGCTCGACGTGCTCGCCCTCTTCTCGAAGGTCGGGCCCGAGCAGGTCGTGTACGCCTCCGACGTGCCCTACGGCGACCACCTCTCGTCCCAGCACCTGCTCCTGCGCCTGATGCGCAAGGCCGGCCTGGCGGAGGAGGTTCAGCGCGGCGTGCATGGGGGAGACCGTGCTGCGGCTCGTCGAGGGCAGGCGCCCCGAGCGGATCTCGCCGCCCATCGTGGACCCGACGCTGCAGGTGCCCTTTGATCACATGCGCGTGCACAACTACATCGCAGCCGCCACGCCGATGCTGTGGTTCGGGAAGGCCGACATGATCGGCTTCCTCGGACTGGCCGCCGGCGCCTGCCGCAACGGCGACGGCTCCCTGGCCCCGGTGGCCGAGCTGATCGTCGGCGCCGAGGCCGCCTGGCAGACCTCGCTCGAGTCCGACGACCCGGTGCAGATGGAGCGCCGCCGCCGGACGGCCTTCGACCTGCTCAACGTCGCCCAGTCGCGAGCGCTGTTCACGTGATCGAGATCACGCTCCGCGTCAACGGCACGCGCCACCGCGCCGCCGTCGACGAGCTGACGCACCGTCGCCGAGCTCCTGCGCGGCCCGATCGGCCTGCAGGGCACCAAGATCGCCTGCGGCGAGGGCACCTGCGGCGCCTGCACCGTGCTCGTCGACGGGTCGCCGCTGCTCTCGTGCATCCTGCTCGCCGCCCAGGTCGACGGCGCCGAGCTCGCAGACCGTCGAGGGCCTCGGCGCACGAGGGCGCGCTCTCGCCGCTGCAGCAGGCGTTCATCGAGGAGGACGCGTTCCAGTGCGGCTTCTGCACGCCGGGGCAGCTGCTGTCGGCGTCGGCCCTGCTCGAGCACACCGACAAGCCGTCGCGGCAGGAGATCCGCGCCGCGATGAGCGGCAACCTGTGCCGCTGCGGTGCCTACGTGAAGATCGAGCGCGCGATCCTGCGCGCCTCGGGCCAGGAGGTGGAGGTCTGATGGCTGCACCGCGCCTGGTCAAGACCCAGGTCGAGATGGAGGGCCGCTACGAGGAGCGCTGGGTCCTCGTCGAGGAAGAGGGCCCGCCGCCGATGGCGGAGAAGGACGAGCTGTCGATCGTCGGACAGGCCCGCGCGGCGGATCACCGGCCCGAAGCGCGTCTCCGGCGCTGCCAAGTACGTCTCGGACATCTCGCTGCCCGGCATGCTCCACGCCGGCGGTGCTGCGCTCGCCCGCACGCCCACGCGACGGTCGAGCTCGACCTCGACGCGGCGCGCGCCATGCCGGCGCGTGCACGCGGTGCTCACGCCCGGCTGACGACCTGACCTACGACGGCCTGCCGGTGCTCGCCGCCGAGCCCGAGTACGCGGGCCAGGCGGTCGCCGCGGTGGCCGCCGAGACGCCCGAGGCGGCCCAGGCCGCGCTCGACGCGCTGAACCCGCAGTGGACGACGCTGCCGTTCGTGATCGACCTCGAGCAGGGCCTGCAGCGAGCAGCGCTTCGCCTCCGACCCGTCCGAGGACGAGCGCGGGGACGTCGACGCCGCCTTCGAGCACGAGGCCGACGTCGTCATCGAGGCCGAGTACCGCACCCCGGCCCAGCTGCAGCAGGCGCTCGAGCCGCACTGCGCGGTGGCCTGGTGGACGCAGGACGAGCTGACCGTGTGGATCTCGACCCAGGGCATCTACGCCGCGCGCAGCGAGCTGGCGCAGGCCTTCGAGATGGACGCCGAGCGCATCCACGTGAACTGCGAGTTCATGGGCGGCGGCTTCGGCGCCAAGCAGGGCGCGACCCTCGAGGGCTTCCTCGCGGCCCACCTGGCGCGCCGCGCCGGGCGCCCCGTGCGGGTGTTCAACGACCGCCGCGCCGAGAGCGTGGCCGCCGGCCACCGGGCCGCCACGATCCAGACCTACCGGATCGGCGCGAAGCGCGACGGCACGCTGGTCGCGATCGAGGGCACGCGCGTCATCGCCATCGGCGTCAAGGGCTGGGCCTTCCCGGTCCTGGTGCCCATGTCGACGCTGTACCGCTGCGACAACGTGCGCACCCAGGTCTTCCCGGTGAAGCTGAACCTCGGCTTCTCGAACGCCTTCCGGGCGCCCGGAGTCATGGAGGGCACGTTCGGGTTCGAGCAGGCGATGGACGAGCTCGCCGAGGTGCTCGACCTCGACCCGCTCGAGCTGCGCCGCAGGAACGAGATCGAGGTCGACCAGGACAGCGGCCAGCCGTACACCTCGAAGGGCCTGCGCCAGGCGATGGACCGGGCCGCCGAGCTCGCCGGCTGGGAGTCCCGCCACGAGCTCGCCGCGACCGAGCACCCGGACGGGCGCAAGCGCGGCCTGGGCGGGGCGAGCCAGATCTGGTGGGGCGGCGGCGGGCCGCCGGCGCACGCCCTGGTGCGCCTCGGCTCCGACGGCGTGGCCACCGTGGTCACCGGCGTCCAGGACATCGGCACCGGCGTCTCGACGACGTTCGCCCAGGTGGCGGCCGAGGAGCTCGGCCTGCCGCTCGACCGGGTGCGCGTCGAGACCGGCACGACCCGCTACGGCGTCTACGCCCCGGTCTCGGGCGGCTCCCAGACGACGCCCTCGCTGGCGCCGGCGGTGCGGGCCGCGGCCTACGACGTGCGGCTGAAGCTGCAGGCCCTGGCCAGCGACCTGTTCGAGGTCTCGTCGGACGACCTCGAGCTGCGCGACGGCGAGATCCGCTCGAAGGACGGCGCGCTGCGTCGAGCCGCTGTCCGAGATCACCGGCAAGCTCGGCAACGCCCAGCTCGTCGGCACCGGCTCGCGCGGGCCGAACCCCGAGGGCTCCAAGATCCAGACGTTCGGCTACCAGATCGCCCAGGTCGCGGTGGACGAGGCGACCGGCGAGATCGAGGTCGAGCGGATCATCGCGGTGCACGACATCGGCCGGGTGATCAACCCGCTCGGCGCGTCGAGCCAGGTCGAGGGCGGGATCTTCCAGGCGCTCGGCTTCGCGCTCTCCGAGGAGCGCGTGGTCGACCCGACGACCGGCAGCGTGGTCAACGCGAACCTCGAGGACTACAAGCTGCCGACGATGGCCGACGCGCCCGAGATCGTCGTCGAGTTCGTCGACCATCCCGACCCGCTCACGCCGATGGGCGTGAAGGGGCTCGGCGAGCCGCCGATCGTGCCGACCGCGGCCGCGGTGGCCAACGCCGTCGCCGCGGCGACCGGGCTGCGGCTGCGCGAGGCGCCGCTCACCCGGCGCCGCTTCCTCGAGGCCCGCAGCAGCGAGGTGCCCGCATGAGCGCGACCTACACCCGCCCGTCGTCGCTCGACCAGGCGCTCGAGCTGACCGGCCAGCGACGGCGCGACGACGCTCGCCGGCGGCACCGACGTCGTCCCCGCGGATCCACCGGCGAAAGCTCGACCCGTCGGTGCTGGTGGACATCCGCGGCGTGCTCCCGTCGGGGATCGTGGACGAGGACGGCGCGCTGCGCATCGGCGCCGGCGCGACCCTCGCGGCGATCGCCGCGCACGCCGGGATCGCCGAGCGCTACGCCGTCGCTGTCCGAGGCCGCGAGGGCGGCTGCCTCGCCGCAGCTGCGCCACGCCGGCACCGTCGGCGGCAACCTGGCCCAGCACGTCCGCTGCTGGTACTACCGCCATCCCGACCTGCGCTGCTGGCTCAACGGCGGCGACACCTGCTACGCCCAGATCGGCGACCACCGCAAGCACGGGCTCGAGGCCGGCGACTGCATCTCGGTCGCCCCGTCCGACCTGGCCGCCGCGCTCGGCGCGCTCGGCGCGGCCGTCGAGCTGCGCTCGGCTGCAGGGCGCGCGCAGCCTGCCGCTGCTCGAGCTGTACCGGCGGCCGAGCGAGGAGCACCGCTCGTCGGTGGCGCTGATGCCCGGCGAGCTGATCGTGGCGGTCGAGCTGCCGCGGGTGCCCGAGGCGTCGGCCTACGTGCGCGCCGGGGAGCGGGCCGCCTGGTCGTTCGCCCTGGCCGGCGTGGCGGCGGCGCGGTTCGCCGGCGGCGAGCGCCACCTGGTCGCGATCGGGGTGACGAACGAGCCGCGCGCGCTCGATCCCGACGACCCGCTGCGCGGGCTCGACGGGCTCGAGCAGACCGGCTGGAAGCGGACGCTGCTCGGCGAGCTCTGCAAGCGGGCCCTGGCCGCCGTGTCGTGAGGATCGGCGGCGTGCTGCTGGCCGCCGGTGCCGGCACGCGCTTCCGCGCGGCCGGCGGCGGCCAGAAGCAGCTCGCCGACTTCGAGGGACGGCCCCTGGTCGAGGCGGCGCTGCAGGTGCTCGCCGCCGCGCCGCTGGACGACCGGGTGGTCGTGCTCGGCGCCGAGGCCGACGCCGTCGAGGACGGCGATCGACCTGCACGGCGTGCGGGCCGTGCGCAACCCGCGCTGGGACGAGGGCATCGCCACGTCCCTGCGGGCCGGGCTGGCCGCGCTCGAGGACTGCGACGGGGCCGTGGTGCTGCTCGGCGACGGGCCGCGCGTCGCGCCCGAGGCCGTGGCCCGGGTGGCGCAGGCGCTGCGCGGCGGGGCGACCTACGCCCGGGCGGTCTACCCGGGCGAGCGCTACGCCCACCCGGTGGGCCTGGCCCGCGCGGCCTGGAGCCGGGTGCCCGAGACGGGCGAGGGCGGCGGCCGGGTGCTCGGGACGCCCGACGCCGAGGTCGACTGCAGCGACCTCGAGGCACCGGGCGACGTCGACACGCCCGACGCGATCGCGTAGATTGTCGATTCGCTTCGGCAGGGGCGTCGAGCGGGTGATGGAGGTTCCACCACCGAGGAGGAGACGATGCGGTTCCTGCTGCTCTTGATCGGCGACGAGGAGGCCGAAGGGGCCCTGCCGCGCGAGGAGCTGATGGCGATCGTGCAGGCGCACTCGGCGCTCGGGCAGCGCCTGCGCGAGCGCGGCGCGTTCGTGCTCGGCCACGCGCTGGCGCCGTCGAGCGCGGTGAAGACGGTGCGCCGCACCCGCGGCGACCTGGTCTCGGACGGCCCGTTCGCCGAGACGAAGGAGCAGGCCGGCGGCTTCTACATCGTCGACGCGGCCGACGTCGACGAGGCGCTCGCGTACGCGCGCGAGGTCCCGCTCAGCCCGGGCCTGGTGGTCGAGGTGCGGCCGATCCAGACCTTCGAGTAGCCGCTACTCCTCGACGAAGCCGTACACCAGCAGCCCGTAGATGGCGATCACGTCGAGCACCATCGCCGAGAGCGCCCAGACCGGATAGGTCGCCGCCCACGAGAGCTGCGCCGAGGCAGTTGACGAAGGCGAGCACGATGCCGGCGAGGATCGCCCACGTCGGCTCGGCGGAGGACGCCGACGCCGGCGATGACCCCGAAGGATCCCCAGACGAGGAAGAACCACCCCCAGCCCCGCAGCGTCGAGAAGAGCTCGTGGTCGGCGAGGTAGCTCGACTTCTGGATCGCCGCGAGGGCATGGATGATGTTGAAGCTCCCGGCCAGGATCAGCATCAGGCCCGCGAACATCAGCCAGCCCGACCGGTCCGCGTGGTGGGCTGACCGTCGTGGTCGTGGTCATGCCGGGGTGCTTGCGGGATCGCTCGCGGTCGTCATCGCCTGCCTGTCTCCTCACGCGTGGGAACGTCGGGAGGCAAGCGTCGCGTGCGCCCGCTGGCCGGGCATCACCCGCTGTGTATGACCGCCGAGGTCGCGGCCCGGCCTGCTAGGCCACCGGCTGCGGCGTCGGCGGCGGGTGCGGGTTCGGCTCGGGAGCAGGCTCCGGGATCGGCGCGGGCAGTGGCTCGGGCGACGGTGCCGGGGTCGGCTCGGGAACCGGCGTCGGCATCGGCTCGCTCGGCGGCTGGGGAACGCTCATCGCGATCTCCTCTAGATCGGGTGGGGGTCGTCCGGCGGCATGGGCGTCGGGATCGGCGACGGCGGGCCGGGACTCGGCGGCGACGGGTCCGGGCCGGGGTCCGGCAGCGGGCCGGTCGGCGGCCTCGGCGTGGGCGGTTCGGGAACGCGCGAGTGGGAAGACGCTGTCAGACGCGGCACCCGAAGGGCCTTCCCGCTCCCTGCCCTCGCAAACGCCCGGCGTTCGTCGAAAACCCTCAGGACCGGGCCGTGCCGCGCCGATACGTCCGTGTATCGCTCGATGTCCATGAGCCCCGCCGAAGGAAGCTACGTGTCGCCGATCTACTCCGAGTTTCAGATGAGTGCCATCCAGGAGCTCGGCAACATCGGGACCGGGAGCGCCGCAACCGCCCTGTCCCAGATGGTCGGTCAGCCGACCGACATCGACCCGCCCGCGGTCGACTTCGTGCCCATCGCCGAGGCTGCCGAGCGCGTCGGCCCGCTCGAGCAGGAGGTCTTCGCGGTCCTCACGCCCGTCGTGGGCGACGTCCCGGCCGCCATCCTGCTGGTCTTCCCCGGCGAGGCTGCCTCCGCGCTGTGCGGGATGCTCGGCTGCGACTGGCGCGACGAGATGGGCCAGTCGGCGCTGCAGGAGATCGGCAACATCCTGACCGCTTCCTACTCGACCGCCCTGCAGCAGATGACCGGGCTGGCCATCGAGCCGGCTCCGCCGCAGACGGCGTTCGACATGCTCGGCTCCGTCGTCGACACCATCATCGCCAGCTCGGCCGTCGACAGCGACACCGTGCTGTTCCTGCAGACCGCCCTGCGGATCGAGTCGACGGCCTGCGACTTCGGCTTCCTCTTCGTGCCCGAGCAGGGCGCCATCAACGGCATGCTCGCGGCGCTCGGCCTGGGCGAGGGGATCTAGGACATGGCGCGGATCCTGATGACCGACGACGCCGCGTTCATGCGGATGATGCTCAAGAACCACCTCGCCGCCGGCGGCCACGAGGTGGTCGGCGAGGCCGCCAACGGCGCCGAGGCCGTGGAGCAGTACGCCCTGCTGAAGCCGGACGTCTGCACGATGGACATCACGATGCCCGAGAAGGACGGCCTGGCCGCCCTCAAGGAGATCATGGCGGCCGACCCCAGCGCCAAGGTCGTGATGTGCTCGGCCCTCGGCCAGGAGGCCAAGGTCGTCGAGGCCATCCGCTCCGGCGCGAAGGACTTCGTGGTCAAGCCGTTCCAGCAGGACCGCGTCATCGCCGCGATCGAGAAGGCGCTCGCGTAGCGCCAGACCCACGCACGTTCGGGGTGCAGTACACGAGGCGCCGGTTGAGCCGGCGCCTCGATTCGTTTCGGGCCTCAGGAGGCCTCGCGGCAGTTGCGCCGGAGCTCCTGGCGGAACTCCTCGCGGCAGCGCTCCTCGGACTCGCCGCCGCCGCAGCACTGCTTCACGTACGACCGGAACCTGGCCTCGAAGGCGTAGGCCTTCGAGCAGGACTCGCAGACCGCGAGGTGCGCCTCGATGGCCGACGCGACCTCCTGCGGGAGCATCCGGTCCCAGTACTCCTGCAGGTGGAGCTCGGCCTCCGTACAGGCAACGATCACCTCGGTCATGCGACGTCCTCTCCGGGCTCACCGTCAAGCGTCTCCGCGAGACTGGTCTTCAGCATGCGTCGCCCCCGGTGGAGGCGGGACATGACCGTTCCGATCGGGACGTCGAGGATGTCCGCGGCGTCCTGATAGGAGAACTCGGCGAGGTCGACCAGCACCACGGTGTCGCGGTACTGGTGCGGGAGCGACGCGAGAGCGGAGACGACGTTCCCCTGCGAGAGCCGCTCGACGGCGGCCTCGGACTCGTCCGGCGCCTGGGTCGCCCCGAGCCGGTTGTAGAGGAAGTAGTCCCCTTCCTCGACAGGCTCGGTCTGCGGCGTCCGGGCCCGCTTGCGCGAGGCGTCGATGGCCAGGTTGTGGACGATGCGAAGCAGCCAGGCCCGCAGGTTCGTGCCCGGGCGGTACTGCTCCCAGG
The DNA here is from genome assembly GCA_963794695.1 of uncultured Actinomycetes bacterium. GTDB lineage: Bacteria > Actinomycetota > Thermoleophilia > Gaiellales > JALYLC01 > CAWCFJ01. The sequence goes on from CAWCFJ010000003.1 coordinate 998,426, forward strand.
AACGGAACGCGCGGACGTACGCCTCCTGCACCAGGTCCTCGGCCTCGGTGGCGCTCTGGGTCAGCCGGCGCGCGACGCGGTAGACGTCGTCGGCCAGTGCCAGGGCGTCCTCCTCGAAGCGCACGCGGTCCGCGCGCGCGTTGCGAGGTCGCGGACGTTCGTTGCCTCGGCGGCGTCGGGCTCCACGATCGAAAGGTACATGCCGGGTAGGGAGAACGCCCCCGGCCGCGCATCCTATTCCGCGTCGCTAGGCCAAACGCGTCCCGTGGGGCCACCTCGTATGCTCCGCCAGGTGACCGAGACGCACTCGCCGGGCGCGACGGATGCCCGCTGGTGGGGCTGGGGCGGCGGCGACCTCGAGGAGGCCGGCGCCGTCCTCGACGAGCTCTGCGCGATGATCGGGACGCCCCCGCCGCCGCGCGCCGCGATGCCCCTGGGACTGATCGAGCCGCCCGACCCGCGCATCGGTCCTGTGGCCCGCGACGCGCTCGCGCGGGCCGCCGAGGTCGACGAGAGCCCGGCAGGCCCGGGTGCTCGCCGCAGCCGGCTCGGCCTACCCGGACCTGGTCCGGCGGCGGCGCGGCCAGGCGACGCCCGCGCCCGACCTGATCGTGCGCCCGCACGACGAGGCCGCGCTCGCCCGGATCGTGCGGATCGGGGTCGAGCAGCACCTCGGGCTGATCGTGCGCGGCGGCGGCACGAGCCAGGTCGGCGGGGTCGACGCGAGCGGCGCGGCCGACCGCGACGCGGTGGTCGTCATCGACACGTCGCTGCTCTCGCGGGTGGTCGACGTCGACCCGATCTCCCGCCGGGCGACGTTCGCCGCGGGCATCTCGGGGCCGGCCGTCGAGGCCGCGCTGCGGCCCTACGGGCTGACGCTGGCGCACGAGCCGCAGTCCTTCGAGCGCTCCACGCTCGGCGGCTGGATCGGCTCGCGCTCGGCCTCCTACGGCGGCGTCGGCGACGCCACCATCGCCTCGCGGGTGCGCGCCGCGCGCCTGGTCGCGCCCGCCGGGGCGCTCGAGACCGGCGACGCGCCCGGCCGCCCGGAAGGGCCGGACATGCTGGGGCTGGTCGTCGGCTCCGAGGGCGCGCTCGGCATCGTCGCCCAGGCCACGGTCGCGCTGCACGCCCGGCCCGAGGCCCAGGCCGGCCGGGCGCTGCGCTTCGGCTCGTTCGCCGACGGCCTGGCCGCGGCTCGCCGGCTCGTGCAGGAGGGCGTGCCGATCGACACCCTGATCCTGGCCGACGAGGTCGAGACCCGGCTCCTGGCGCCCGCCTGCTGGCGGGCCAGAAGCGCGCCGGCGCCGCGACGGCGGCGCCTGATGCTCGTCCTGGCCTCGGCTCGGCCGGCGCCGCCGCCGACCGGATCCAGCAGGCGGTCGAGCTGTGCGGCCAGGAGGAGCCCGACGACCTGGGCCACGAGCCGGCCCGGCTGTTCGTCCTGCACCGCCACCGCTGGCCGCTGGTGCGCGACCGGCTGGTCGACACCGGGTTCCTGGTCGACACGGTCGACGTGTCGGTCCGCTGGAGCGCCATCCCGGCGCTGCTCGCCTCGACGACGGTGTCCGTCGAGCAGGCCATCGGCGCGCCGTCGGCCATCGGCTGGCAGCTCAGCGGGGCGACCACCGACGGGGCCTCGCTGTGGATGACGGTGCGCACCCAGGCGCCTCAGGGGGCCGAGATCGAGCTGTGGCGCCGGATCCGGGAGGCCGCGCTCGGCGCGATCCTGGCCGAGGGCGGGTCGGTCGGCGGCGTCGGCTCCCACCACGAGCCGTGGCTCGTGCGCGGGCGCGGCCGGACCACCGAGATCGCCCTGCGGGCGGTCAAGTACGCGCTCGACCCGACCGGGATCATGAACCCGGGAAAGCTGCTCCGGGTCGACTAAAGAGGCCCCGGCGACATGCCCCGCGGTGTCTGGCGGCGTCCCGCCGCCGCCAGGACGCACCCGGCGGCTCGCCCGTATTGACCCGCATACGAGCTCGCCGCCGTGCACGCCCTGGCGCCGCGGGCCCGCTCGCCAGCCAGGTCACGGTGCATGCCGCCGGAGCCTCATGCGCTGCCGCAGCGCCGCCCGAGCAGGCCGCCGGCCAGGCCAGCAGCCAGGCGGCGTAGAGGTCGCTCGGCCAGTGCGAGCCTCGGGCAGCTGCACGAGGCCGTCCTCCAGGGCGAACGCGAACGCCGCCAGCGACAGCGGCCGCGAGACGTCCCACAGGCCCGACGCCCAGCGCGACCCAGATCGCGCCCGGTCCCTCGGGGAACACCGCGCTCGGGTGCTGGCCGGCGGCCAGCCGGCCCTCGAGGAACGGCTTCCCCCGATCGACCAGCTGCTTCAGGACGACGGTCGAGCCGTAGGCCAGCACGACGCCGGCGAACGTCGTGGCGACCGCGGTCCGGGTCGCAGGCCGAAACCAGGCCAGGAGCGCCGTGGCCAGCAGCATCCCGGCCACGAACACGACCTGGGCGTCGTCCAGCTTGAAGATCAGGTCGTGGGTGCCCGGGTGGTCGACGAAGCGGCCGTGCACCGCGTTCAGGACGCGCCAGTCGAGCGGGACGTGGAACGCGCGGAAGGCCTCGGGCCCGCCGCTCATGCCATCCGGCGGCGGCGGGAGTGCACGACGAGGTACGCGACGCCCGCGATGATCATGGGCGGCGACCAGGTAGTCCAGGTACTCGAGCCGCGAGTGCCACTTCTCCCAGGCGTTGCCGGCCCAGACCCCGGCCAGAGCCAGGGCGATGACCCACGGGATGCAGCCGAGGACGGTGTAGATCGTGAACTTCCAGAACGGCATCCGGGCGATGCCGGCCGGCAGCGAGATGAAGGTGCGGATGATCGGCAGGCAGCGCGAGGTCAGCACCGCGATCGGCCCGTACCGGTCGAACCACAGGTCAGCGCGCGCGAGCCGCTCGGGCGTGACGTGGATCAACCGCCCGTGGTGCTCGATCCAGGACCGCCCGCCGTAGCGCCCGACCGCCCAGGCGATCCACGAGCCGACCACGTTCCCGGCCACGCCGGCGACCACCGCGGCCCAGAAGCTCATCTTCCCCTGGTGGATGAGCAGCCCGGCGAACAGCATGATGACCTCGCTGGGCACCGGGATGCACGCCGACTTCAGCGTCATCAGGAGGAACACGGCGGGTGCGCCGTGATCCCCGACGACGCGCGTCAGCCAGTCGACCAGGGCTGCAGCAACCGCGGGGCCTACGGCTTGCGGACGAGGTAGGCGCAGCGGCGCGCGTCGAGCGGGTATGGCGAGGGGCCGATCCGGTTGACCACGAAGCGGCCGGCCTCGATCTCGACCTCGTCGCCCTGCGCCGGCAGCTCGGCGTGCTGCTCCTGTAGCCGGTATCCCTGTGGCGAGGGGACGAACAGGAGGTGGCTGCTCTCGGACGGCTCGCTCATCTGCGAGCCAGCCTACCGCAGCGGCGAGGCGACCGTGCTCACCTCAAGTGCTACCATGTAGCACATGGATGTCGGGGTACGGGAGCTGCGGCAGAACCTGAGCGTGTACCTCGAGCGGATCAAGCTCGGCGAGACGCTGCGGATCACCGAACGCGGGCAGCCGGTGGCCCTGCTCACCCCGTTGAACGGCGAGATGAGCCGGCTCGACGCGTTGATCGCGGCGGGGCGCGCCCGGCCGGCAACGGGGGGCGGCTGGGGTGACGTCGAGCCCTACGATGCTTCCCGACGCCCGGGCGGAGCCGGACGCCGGCGACCGACGAGCTCCTTCGCGGACCGCGAGGACGCCTCCCTGAGCAGTCGGGCGCCGTGGCGTATGCCGACTCGTCGGCGTTGACCAAGCTCGTGCTGGGCGAGGCCGAGACGTCTACGGCTGCTCGGCGGCGCTGCCGCGGTGGGCGGCCGTGGTCACGAGCGCGCTTGGCTCGGGTCGAGGTGACCCGCGCGGTCCCAGGGTCGAGCCGGGAGCGCTGGCCCTGGCATTGATCGAGGTCTTCGAGGGGGTGACGGTCCATCGACCTCGACGACGACGTTCTGCGCCGCGCGGCCCTGATGAACCCGCCGGCGCTGCGGGCCCTCGACGCCATCCACCTCGCCACGGCGGAGCGGATCGGAGCCCAGCTCGGAGCCCTGATCGCGTACGACGAGCGGCTGCTGGCGGCGGCCGAGGCGCACGGCTTGCCTGTCGCGAGTCCCGGCCGTCCCCGTCCGCCCGCGGTACCGTAAGCCCGTGTCGAAGGGCCCGGGACGTCACGCTGGACGCGGTCGATCTGGCCGATCCCGACGGGTTCGTCGACGGCATCCCGCACGGCTGGTTCGGCCTCCTGCGCGACGAGGCGCCGGTGCACTTCACGCCCGAGCCCGCGGCCGCGGGTTCTGGTCGATCACCCGCTACGACGACGTCGTCGCGGCCTCGAAGGACTGGCGCAGGTTCTCCTCGGAGCTCGGCGGCACGTCGCTGCAGGACCTCACGCCCGAGCAGATCGAGTCGCGCAAGTCGATGCTCGACATGGACCCGCCGGCCCACACCCGGCTGCGGGCGATCGTCAACAAGGGCTTCACCCCGAAGATCATCAACACCTACGAGGAGCGGATCCGCGACCTCTCCCGGCGGGTGCTGGCCGACGCGTTCGCCCGCGACGAGCTGGACTTCGTGCACGACGTCTCGATGGAGATCCCGATGCGGGTCTTCGCCGAGCTCCTGGGCGCTCCCGCCGAGGACCGCCGCCTGCTGATCGCGATCGGCGACCGGATGCTCGGCAACACCGACCCCGAGCAGGTGCGCGACGACCCGGTGTACGGCCGCGAGGACGCCGCGAGTACGCCCACCTGCCGTTCTCGAGCCCGGCCGCGCTCGAGATGTTCGCCTACGGCCACCGCCTGGCCGAGCAGCGCCGGGCCGAGCCTCGCGACGACATCGTGACGAAGCTGATCGAGGCCGAGGTCGAGGGCTCGCGGCTCACGAGCGCGAGTTCGACGTGATGTTCCTGCTGCTCACGGTGGCCGGCAACGAGACGACCCGCCACTCGCTGTCGATCGGCCTGCAGGCCCTGCTCGAGCGGCCCGAGATGGCGCAGCGGCTGCTGGCCGACCCGTCGCTGTGCGGTACCGCCGCCGACGAGATCCTGCGCTGGGCGACGCCGGTGCTGCACTTCCGCCGCACCGCCGCCTGCGACGCCGAGCTGCACGGCGTGCGGATCGCCGAGGGCGACAAGGTGCTGCTGTGGTACGCGGGGGCGAACTTCGACGAGCGCCAGTTCCCCGACCCGCTGACGTTCGACGTCGCGCGCACGCCAACCGGCACGTCACCTTCGGCCTCGGCGGCCCGCACTTCTGCCTCGGCGCGCACCTCGCGAAGATCGAGGTCAAGGTGGTGCTCGAGGAGCTCCTGCCCTACCTCGACCGGCTCGAGCTGGCCGGCCCGCCGGACCGGCTCCGCTCGAACTTCTTCTGCGGCGTCAAACGCCTACCGGTGCGCCTGGCGCCGCGACCGTGACCAGCGTCCCGATCGGCGTGTAGGGGAGACGCGGCCGGCGTCGTTCGTGGTCATCTCGACGCAGCCGAGGCTCTGCGGGTAGCCGTAGCCCGGCCGGATGAAGGCGTGCAGCGCGTCCCCGCCGTTGAAGTAGGAGATCCACTGGATGCCGGGGTCGTGTAGTGCGAGCCGTCGGGGTTCGTGCCGCTCATGTCCCCACCGGGATGTGCTGGAAGACCGGCCAGCTGCCGGGCGCGGTCGGCGCGGACCCGATGCCCGTGTTGGCCAGCACCTGGAACAGCACCTTGCCGTTGTGCCACAGCTGCACCGTTCTCGGGGACGCTCTCGGAGACCATCACGTAGGTGTAGCCCGCGGTGTTCGCCCGGTGGTGGAGCGAGTCGTCGAGCAGCGCGCTCCACACCTGGTCGTCGAGGTAGCCGTCGACCGGGAGCTGGTGCTGGTCCTCGAAGGCCATGATCGCGCCCTTGAGCACGGTGTTCGTCTCGACGTCGTCGGGCGTCCACAGGGCCTTCAGCGAGGCCGGCGTCCGCTTCCACTTCCAGCTCCAGGTGCCGGTCGGCGGGGTCGTCACGGCGGCCAGCTGGTGCAGGCGGGTGCGCGGGATCTTGTAGTCCGGCTTGAACTTCAGCGGGAGCCAGCCGAGCGCCGACAGCAGCTGGTAGGCCCGCTGGGGCGAGGGCTGCGGCACCTGCCAGGTCAGCACGTTCTGGGCCGGCTCGGCCGGGCCCTCGGCGTTGCTGACGGCGTTCGGCATGGTGACCCGGAGCGTCTGGCCGAACGGGTAGCCGAGGCCGGACGGCTCGAAGCGGATGGTGTGCTTGTCGACGACCTTCCACTGCGCCGGTCACCGCCGGGCGTCACGGTCGGCATCGTCAGCGGGTCGCCGAGGGCCGTCGACAGCGGCGCCGAGAAGGTCATGGTGATCGCCCGGGCAGGCGTGATCGTGGTGCCCGGCGCGGGCCGGACGGTGGCCGACAGGCCGCGGCCGAGCGGGAACCAGGTGACCCGGATCGGGGCCGAGAGCTTCTGCCAGGGCCGCGAGGCGGCCTGGATCTGGGCCCGGCCGAACGTCGTCTTGCCGATCTTCCAGGGCAGCGAGACGACGGTGCGCGGCGTCTTCAGGGTGCGCCAGATGCGCTCGTGGCCCCGCTTGACCACCACGACCCGGACGGGCGTCGAGAAGTGCACCTGCACCGGGGCGCCGGGCCTACGCCGAGCCACTGCTGCGGCTTCGACGTCGGCTTCGGGACGGTGTAGACCAGCTGTCGCTCCTCCTCGGCACCGACGAGCCAGCCGGCCCAGGACGGGCGCTTCACGACCACGTCGACGTGCAGCTTCTCGCCGGGCCGCACCTTGGTCTTCGGCCACAGCGTGCCGGTCGAGGTCACCCGCACCGGGACGAGCGTGCCGCCGTCGCCGTGCACGGTGACCGAGACGAGCTCGTGCCCATGCCCGGGAGCTCGAGCTGGGCCAGCGCGCGCTGGTGGCCGTGCAGCTCGGCGTGGGGGAACTGGGTGGCCAGCCAGGCGGCGGCCGCGCCGGCGCCGGCAACGAGCACGCCGAGCAGCGCTGCGAGCACGAACGGCCAGCGGCGGCGCTTCGGCGGCGCGGGCTCGACCACGGGGTGCTCGTCCGTGGGAGGCGGCGGGGCGGGTGGGGCGTCGAGCATCGTCATCGGGATGATGCAGTCCCGGGCGGACTCCATGGCTCATTCGATCGTCCTGACGCGGTTCCTACCCGGCGGGTTCCGTATCGTCGTGCCCGTGATGCGGGTCACCCTCGCCGTCCTCGCCGCCGTGCTGGCCGCCGGCTGCGCCTCGACGGGCGACCGCGACGCCCCCAGGTCGCCGAGGCGCGGCGCGCCGGTGCGACCAGCGGGCCGCGCTGGACGACCCGATCGAGGCGACCCGCGACTTCCCCGGGGCGTTCGAGCTGCACCTGGCTGTCGGGCCCGACGCGCTGATCCTCCGCGGCACGCTGGTCGGGGCGCTCGGCGACGTGGCGATCGACGAGCAGCACGTCTGGGTCAGCGTCCCGGTGCCGCGGCTGGTGCTCGGGATCGATCCGCACCGCCGTGCCGAGGACGTCCGCTTCCACCTGTCGGCGACGCCCGTCGCGCTGGCCGCGGGCGACGGGCGCCTGTGGATCGCCGCGCGCACCGTCGAGGGCAGCCCGGGGCGGCTGCTGCGGGTCGACGCGGACTCGGGCGAGCAGAGCGGCCCGCCGCGATCGGCCCGTTCCCGACCGACGTCGCCTACGGCGCCGGGGCGGCCTGGGTGACGGACGCCGACGGTGCGCTGTACCGGGTCGACGCCGACACGCTGGCGGTCCACCGCACGCCGCTCGTCGGGGGCGCGACGGCGGTGGCCGTCGGCGGCGACACCGTCTGGGCGGCCACCGACCGGGGCCGGCTCGTCGGCGTGGACGCGGCGACGGCCGCATCCGCGGACGATCGACCTGAAGTCGACCTGCGCGCCGGCCGCGCTGGCGGTGTCCGGGCACGTCGTCTGGGTGCGCCGAACCTGCTGGACGCGGTCGAGCCGGTCGACGTCGAGACCGGCGACCTCGGCCACTGGATCCTCGTGGGCGACGGGCCCGAGGGACTCGCCATGAGCGGCGGCGACCTCTGGGTCACCACCCGGCGCGGCTACTCGGTGAACCGGGTCGACCTCGACCGTCGGCGGGTGACGGGCACATGGCACGTCGGCATCATCCCGACGGGGATCGTCGCGAACGACGACGGCGTCTGGGTGCTCGACGTGGCCCTCGACCGGCTCACGCTGCTCCCGCTCGCGCGCTGAGGCACCCGTCTGGGATGCTTCGCCGATGATCGCGCTCCTCGCTGCTGCCGTGCTCGCCGTGCCGGCGCCGCCGCTCAGCGGGATCGACCTGCGCCTTTCAGCGGGCGGAGAGCTCGTGCTGCAGGTGACGGCGCCGGGCAAGGCCATCTGGCGCGCCGCCGGGAGCGGCCGCTGGACGGTGCACTGCCAGGCGGCGGGCGTCCCGTTCTCCGACGAGACGCCGGCAATGCGAAACGCCACCGGGACGGTCGCGCCCGCGCGGCTGACGGTCCGGACCGGGATCGACCCCGCGAGCGCGCACATGGACGTCTGCTCGGGCGGCCTCACCGTGGCGGCCGAGGACCGGTCGATCGCGCCGCGCACCTTCAGCGCCCGCGGGACGACGCTGCTGGACGTCGACCAGGGCGCGAACGCCACGCTCGGCGCGGCGAGCCAGGTGGCCGCGGCCTTTCCCACGATGGGCGTGGTCCCGCCGCCGGGCAGCGTGCCGGGAACGGTGGCGCTGGCGACGCCGATCTCGCGGCCGCCGGCGGCGCCGAAGCTCGGCTTCTGGTCGGACGGCGTCGGCCACGTGCTGTTCGCGACTCGCACGAAGGCGGGCCGGATCGTGCTCGCCGGCTTCGATGCGCCGGACGCCGTCTCGACCAACGTCGTCGGGTTCCTCGGAGGGGCGCTCTCGAAGACCGTGCCGCTCGTCCCCGTCCAGCAGATGAGCGCCGGGGTGACGGTCGCGCTGTCCTCCGGGCGGTGACCCTCGCGCTGCCGCCGCCGCTGCTCGCGAGCCTCGCCGGCTCGCAGCTCGACCCCCTCTGCCTGCACCTCCTGTCGACCGGCCGGGCGGAGGCCTCGGCCGGGCCGTTCCGGCCGTCGTCGACGCTCACGCTGCCGATCGACATGTCGCCCGAGACGCCCGACGCCTGCCTGGTGCGAAAGGCGGTGAACCACCGGATCGTGGCCCGGGTGCCGTTGACCGACGCCGGGCGCCGCTACGAGGAGCGCGAGCAGGGCCGCTCGACGACCATCGGCGCGCTGCTGGACGCGGCCCTCCTCGGCTCCCGACTGGGGGTCGGCCTGGCCCCGGTCGACGCGCTCGCTGCCAACGGGCCGGTGGTCGCGCTGGCCGCCGCCGGCGACCCGCCGCCGCCGGACGCCGTGGGCTACTGGACGGACGGCGTGGGCCACGCCTACGCGGCCACGCTGGACAGCAACGGGCGCGTCCTGTGGGCCGAGCGCGACGGCGCGATCCTGCGCTCGAACGTGCTGCTGGGAGGCTAGAGCCTGGCCAGCAGTGCGCTGGCGCCGGCGTACGCCCGCCGCGCCGCCTCGTCGACCGGCAGGCCCCAGAACCCGTCGGGCGTCGAGAAGATCTCGACGTCGAGCGAGCCGTCGAAGCCCTGAGCCCGGACAGCCGGACGAGCCGCTCGGGGCTGGTCACGCCCTCGGTCGGCGGGACGCGGTCGCCCCGATCGGGGGCCAGCCGGTCGGACACGTGCAGGCCGCGGATCCGCGAGCCCAGCCGCCGCACGTCGTCCTCGAGGGTCGGCGTGTCCCACAGGTGGTGGTTGTCGGCCATCAGGCCGAGCTCGGGCAGGCCGGCGTCGGCCAGCAGCTGCTCGGCCTCGGCGAGCGAGGACAGGAACGACGAGGCCCCGCTCTCGGACAGGTGCGACGGCTCGAGGGCCACCGGGACGCCCGCCTGGCGGCCCGCCTCGGCCACGGCCTGGGCGCCCTGGATCGCCAGCCGCCGCGCCTCGGCCGGGTCGAGGTCGCCGTACGGGCCGGTGAGGAAGAGCACGCACTCGGGCTCGTACGCGGCGAGCCGGGTGACGCTGCGGCAGAGCGCCTCGATCCGCTCGCCGACGTCGGACGGGCCCTCCATCCCGGGCACCTGCAGCGGCAGCACCGACGGCACCTGGGGCACGCAGTTCGACACCGCCAGGCCGGCCTCGCGCAGCCGCGCCCGGCTGTCCGCGTCGTCGGCGGGGAGCTTGAACTCCCACAGGCCGATCGCGTCGAAGCCCGCGGCCGCGTACGCCGGGACGTCCTCGGCGAACGATGCGTTGAGGGTCGAGATCTGGCTGAACGAGAGCCTCACCGGTGCAGCCTCCCGCGCAGCGCCCCGGCCAGCGACGGTGCCTTGCCGACGACCCGCTTCGGCAGCCCCGGGCGGGTCAGGCGCTTGGCCACCAGGTAGCCGGAGCCGGCGCCGAGACCGGGGCCGGGGTGGGTCGACGCGCCGATCTGGAACAGCCCGTCGACCGGTGTCGAATGGCCCGGGACGCGTCCGGTCGGGCGCCACAGCAGGTTCTGGTCGAGCGCGCAGGAGCCGGCGTAGATGTCCCCGCCGACCAGGTTGATGTCGAGGCGCTCGAGGTCCGCGGCGACAGCGCCACCCGCCTGATCGTCGCCTACTTCAGGTTGCGCAGCTGGCGTCCGAGGCGCTCGGTGATGCGGTCGGCGTAGGCCTCGCGGAGCTCCTCGGTCCAGGTGCCGTCCCCGACGTCGAGCTCACCGGCGGCGTCGCCGCGCGGCCGGCGCGGCAGCTCCTGCAGCTGGACCCAGACGATCCAGCCGCCCTCGGGGGCGCGGACGGGTCGACCGCGCAGGGCTGTCCGACGACCACCGTGGCCTCGGCCGGCAGCAGGCCCCGCTCGGCCTCGTTGACCGCCCGCGAGACGCCGTCCATGCCGGGCGTCAGGTGGACGATGGCAGTGCGGGCCAGCCGCTCGGCCTCCGGGCCGGCCCAGTCGGGCGGCTCGGACAGGGCGAGGTGGATCTGCGTCCCGGCCCGGCCGTAGCGGAAGCCGCGGGCCGAGCGCCAGACCTCGGGCGGCGCGTCGCTCTCGAGCAGCAGCCGGCCGTACAGCTGGGTCGGCGTGACCGAGGCGATGACCGCGCGGTTGGCGTACAGCTGCTCGCCGTCGAGCAGCCGCACGCCCTCGGCCCGGCCGCCGGCGATCAGCACCCGGTCGACGTCGGCGTTCGTGCGCAGCTCGCCTCCGGCGTCGCGGATGATCCCCGCGAGGGCCTCGACCAGCCGGATGCCGCCGCCCTGGGGCACGGGCATCCCGCCGAGCTGGACGGCGTTCGCGATCACCTGGGTCATGAACCCGGACATCGCCTGGTCGGGCCCGAGTCCGTGTGCAGCACCCACGGTGCGAGCAGGCCGGCGGCCTCCTCGGAGGCAAACGTGGCCGCGCACCAGTCGCGGCAGCTGACGAGCGAGGAGCCGGCGAACTCGAGCAGGCCGCGGCGGCCGAGCCGCCGCGCCGCCTTGCCCGCCAGCCCGAGGCCCTGGGACGACCAGAGCTCGACGCCGAGCACCCGAAGCTCAGGTCGGCCGAGGCCATGAACTCCTCGTGCTGGCGCCGCCAGGCCTCGCCGTCCCCGGCTGCGTGGCGGTCCAGCTCGGCGACGTTGCCGTCGAGCGTCGTCGTCAGGAAGGCCGCTTCCCCGCCGGGGAACAGCGTCCCCGTCGGCAGCTCGGTGTTGAGGTAGGTGAGGCCGCGGCGGCCGAGCTCCTCGCCGAGCTCGCCGTAGGTCGCCGAGCCCGCGAACAGCGGGTGCCAGGAGCTCAGCACCTCGTGGGTGTAGCCGGGCGCCGTCAGCTCGCTGCTGGTGCGGATCGCGCCGCCGAGCCGGTCGTCCCGCTCGAGCACCAGCACGCGCCAGCCAGCCTGCGACAGGAGCGCTGCGCAGGCCAGCGAGTTGATCCCGGAACCCACCAGCAGCGCGTCGTATGGCGGCATGGCGCCGGACGATAGCGGGGGGCGGGCCGACACGTTGACGCGGGCTCTTTCGAGCGGCGATACTCGGCGCCGACCCTTAGGAGGAAAGGCTGTGACTCGCCAACGATCCGCCGTGCTGGCGGCGCTGCTCGCCCTCGTCGTATCCGTCGCGGCGCTCGCCGCCGCGAGCACGCGGGCCTCGGCGGCCGGAAAGCCGATCATCCTCGGCTTCGTCGTGGACCTGTCCGGCAACATGTCGCCGTTCGACGCGCCCGCGCTGGCGGCGGCCCAGCTCGAGGTCGCGGCGATCAACAAGAAGGGCGGCGTCGACGGGCGGCCCCTGCAGATCCAGGTCTGCAACACCCAGCTGAACGCGGCCAAGGCCAAGTCGTGCGCCGCGAGCATGCTGGACAAGGGCGCGGCGGCGCTGGTCGTCACCTGCGACGTCGACTACGCGACCCCGGCCACCCAGGAGGCCCTGAACCGCGGCGTCCTGGCCGTGGCGCCGTGCATCGGCACCGACCAGATGGGCCCGAAGCGCTTCGGCTCGAAGGGCAAGCTGGCGTTCTCGTTCGGCAACGTGGCCCAGGACGAGGGCGCGGCGATGGCCGAGTTCGCCTACAACCGCAAGCACTGGAAGACGGCGGTCATCGTCACCAACAACCAGCTCGTGTACTTCAAGAACACCACCGCGGCGTTCGAGAAGCGCTTCACCCAGCTCGGCGGCAAGGTCGTGGGCCACGAGAGCTACACCACCGGTGACAACACGATCCAGAACGTGATCTCGCGGGTCTCGGGCGAGAAGTCCGACGCGCTGGTCACCTCGACGACGTTCGGCGAGCTGCCCGCGCTGGTGCAGGGCCTGCGGGCGCTGCACGACGACCGGGCGATCCTGAACTCCTGGGCCGGCGACGGGAACTACTGGTTCCCGAAGGGCATGGCGATCTCGAACTACTACGACCTGACCTACGCGTCGGTCTTCGGTGACGACCCGAACGCGGCGGTGAAGGCGATGATCGCCAAGCTCAAGGCCGAGGGAAGGCCCCGGCGACCGGCGGCTTCGTGGCCGGCGCGGCGGCCATCGACGGCATCGTCGCGGCGATCCAGAAGGCCGGTGGCTCGACCACGGCGCCAGGCTCGCGGCCGCGATGCAGGGCTTCAAGGCGTCAAGACGATCTCGGCAACGTCTCGTTCTCGGCCGCCCTGCACACCGTGTTCGGGCGGGCCTACCGGATCATGCAGGTCACGGACGGAAAGCCGCACTACATCGGCTCGATCACGGCGTCCAGCCCCGCGAAGATCTAAGCGGGGCGTTGACGCGGTCGAGAGCGCGAGGCACGGCGGCCCGGGGCGACGCTCCGGGCCGCCGGCGTCTTCCGCTCCTACGAGGGCGCCCAGGCGCTCGCCGAGGTCACGCTCGAGCTCTGCGCGGCGAGGTCGTCGGGCTGATCGGGCCGAACGGCGCGGGCAAGAGCACGCTGGTCAACGTGCTCTCCGGGTTCAGCCGGCCGTCTGCCGGCCGGGTCGAGCTGGACGGCGCCGACATCACCCGCTGGGCGCCGGACCGGCGGGGCGGGCCGGGATCGCCCGCACCTTCCAGCACGCCCACGCCTTCCGCGGGCTGAGCGTGCGCGAGAACGTCGAGGTCGCCGCGCTCGGCGTCGGCGCGTCGACGCGTGCGGCCCGGGAGCGGGCGGGCGAGCTGCTCGCCGTCCTGCAGCTCGACCGCTTCGCCGACGCCCGGCGATCGCCCTGCCGCACGGCGACGAGCGGCGGCTCGGCGTCGCCCGGGCGCTGGCCACCGAGCCGGCGTTCGTGCTGCTCGACGAGCCTGCGGCGGGCCTGCCCGAGCCCGAGCTGCCGGCGTTCGCCGAGGTCGTCCGCTCGGTGAGCCGGACGCACGGCGCCGGCGTCCTGCTGATCGACCACAACATGGCCCTGATCTTCGACGTCTGCGACCGGATCCAGGTGCTCGACCAGGGCCGGACGCTGGCCGAGGGGCCGCCCGAGGCGGTGCGGGCGAACATCGACGTGGCCGCCGCGTACCTCGGCGAGTCGGCGGTGCGCGGGTAGCGCCCTGCTCGAGCTGTCGGGCCTCGAGGTGCGCTACGGCCCCGTCGCCGCGGTGCGCGGGCTGGACCTCTCGGTGGCCCAGGGCGAGGTCGTCGGGCTGATCGGGCCGAACGGCGCCGGCAAGACCAGCACCCTGCACGCCATCATGGGCTCGGCGAGCGATCTCGGCCGGCGACGTGCGGCTGCGCGGCCGCTCGCTGCGCGGCCTGGCGCCCGAGGCCATCGCCCGTCTCGGACTCGCGCTGGTGCCCGAGGGCCGGCGGGTGTTCGCCTCGCTGACGGTCGAGGAGAACCTTCGGCTCGGCAGCCGCCGCGCGGCGCGAGCGGGCCGGCCTGGACGACGAGCTGCGGCGCCTGTCCGAGCTCTTCCCGGTCCTGGCCGACGCCCGCCGCCGCCGCGCCGGCGCGCTGTCGGGCGGCCAGCAGCAGCAGCTCGCCATCGCGCGCGGCCTCATCGCCCGGCCCGACGTCTGCTGCTCGACGAGCCGTCGCTGGGCCTCTCGCCGCTGCTGGTCGAGCAGCTGTTCGAGGTGCTCGGCCGGGTGCGCGACGAGGGCGTCAGCATCCTGCTCTCCGAGCAGCGGGCCCAGCACACGGTGGCCTTCGCCGACCGCACCCACGTCATCGCCAACGGCGCCGAGCGCGCCCTGCTCGGGCCGGCCGACGCCGGCGACACCCAGCGGATGATCGCCGCGTACCTGGCCACCTGATGAGCCTCGCCCTGCCCATGGGGACGCTGGCCCAGACGCTCGCCGACAGCGTCGCCCTCGGCGCGCTGTACGCCCTGATGGCCGTCGGGATCGGCCTGGTCTTCGGCGTGCTGCGGCTGGTCAACTTCGCCTACGGCCAGCTCATCATGGTCGGCGCGTACACCCTGGCGCTGACCAGCTCCTGGCCGCTGGCGCTGTCGCTGGTCGCCTGCCTGGTGGTCGTCGTGGTGCTGTCGCTGGTCCTCGACCGGGCCGTCTTCCGCCCGCTGCGGGCGCAGTCGCCGGCGGTGATGCTGGTGGCCACGTTCGCCGTCTCGTTCCTGCTGCAGAGCATCGCGCTCCTGAAGTTCGGCGCGCTCGGCAAGGTCGCCGCCTCGCTCGCCCAGCTGCAGGAGGCCGTCTCGATCTTCGGCACCGAGATCCGCTGGATCACCATCGTCACGATCGTGACCGCGCTCGTGGCCCTCGGCCTGCTCGGGCTGCTGCTCGGCCGCACGACCATCGGCCTGCACATGCGGGCCTCGGCGCTCGACTTCGGCACCGCCCGCATGCTCGGCGTGCAGGCCGACCGGGTGATCACCGTGGCCGTCGTCCTGTCCGGCGTGCTGGCGGCGGTCGCGGCGGTCGTGCTCACCGTCTCGCAGCCGCTGGTCACGCCGACGTTCGCCCTGCACGAGACGATCATCGTCCTGGTCGGGGTCGTCGTCGGCGGGATCGACCGGCTCTGGACGGCCACCCTGGGCGCGTTCTCGATCGGCGTGGCGACCGGGATCCTGGGCGACCAGCTGCCGGCGGACGACCGCGTCTACCTGCCGTCGGCCCTGTTCTTCCTGGTGATCGTGGTGCTGATCATCCGGCCCGACGGGCTGTTCGCCAGGGGCTCGGAGCCGAGCGGCTGTGAGGATCGGCCGCGACACGGCGATCGCCGTGGCCGGTCCGGCGGTGCTGCTGGTGCTGGTCGGGATCCTGGGCTCGTTCACCTCGCCGGCGACCGAGATCTACTTCCGCACGGCGCTGGTCTCGGTGGCCATCGTGGTCTCGATCGGGGTGTTCGTCGGGAAACAGCGGCGTGCTGTCGTTCGGCCAGGTCTCGTTCGTGGCCCTGGGCGCGTTCGCCGCCGGGGTGATGACCGTGCCGCTGGACTCCAAGAAGGGCGTCCTGCCGACGCTGTTCCACGTGCTGCGCGACCACACGGTGTCGAACGGCGTCTCGCTGCTCCTGGCGGCGGCCGTCGGCGGGATCGCCGCGCTGGCCGTCGGGCTGCCGCTGATGCGGCTGTCGGGGCTGGCCGCCGGCATCGCGACCTTCGCCGTGCTCGAGATCACCCACAACGTCCTCACCTACTGGTCGAGCATCGGGCCCGGGCGCGACGACCCTCTCGCTGGTGCCCGAGACCACCGGCCTGTGGCAGGCCACGCTCGGCGCCCTGGCGGTGGTCGGCGTGGCCTTCGCTTACCGCCAGAGCCGCTACGGGCGGCTTCTGCGGGCGACCCGCGAGGATGCCGCCGCGGCCCGCGCGGTGGGCATCGGGATCTGGCGCCAGCGGCTGACGGCGTTCGCCGTCTCCGGCGCGCTCGGCGGCTTCGCCGGGGCGCTGCTGGTGCACCTGTACGGCTCCATCACCACCGACCAGGTGTACCTGGACCTCACCTTCACGACGCTCGCGATGCTGATCGTCGGCGGCGCGTCGAGCGTCTTCGGGGCGGTCGTCGGAGCGCTGCTCGTGAGCGGCATCGACTCGTTCCTGGGAGAGGCCGAGAACGGCGTCGACCTCGGCGTCCACCTCGACGTCCCGACCGGCACCCGGCTCGTGGTGGTCGGGGCGCTGATGGCCCTGATGCTCGTGCTCCGACCCGCCGGCATCACCGGCGGGTCGGAGTTCCGGCTGCCTCGCCGAAGACAGCCCCGCGACCAGTGACCGGCGTGGAGACGCCGCTCGTCGAGCCGTCGACGGCCCGGCCACACCCGCCCGGATCGTGGACGCATGACCACTGCAGACGCACCCAGGCCGTTCCAGCTCCCGTTCGACGGCCTCGCTGCGAGCGTCGCCGGCCTGGCCGGCCTCGCCGCCCTGATGTCCTACGACGCGCTCCGGCCGCAGTCCGTGTCGTGTGGCGGCGGATACTCGAGTGAAGCCGAAGCCGCGTTCAACCACGCCACGAGCGTGGCCGGACCGTTCTGGGTCATCGCCCTCATCGCGCTGCTCGTCACCGCCGCCGCGGGCCTCGGGTGCCGCAAGACCGGCGGAGGCAAGGCCGGCGTGGCCCTCGGGTCGCTGGCCGCCGCGGGCGTCCTGCTGGTGGGCGGCCTGATCGCCGCCATCCCGCCGTGCGCCTTCTACTAGGCCCACTAGCATTGCGCGGTGCCTTTCAGCCACAGGAACCTCAAGCGGGATCTGGACGACGTCGGCTCGAACTTCGACGGCCCGCCGGGCCTCGAGTTCCGCATGGCGACCGGTGCGCTCGCGCTCGAGCAGTCCGGCCTGACCTATCAGCGCGTCCCGCCGGGCTACCGCTTTCCGTACGGCCACACGCACAGGACGCAGGAAGAGGTGTACGTGGTCGTGCGCGGGAGCGGGCGGATGAAGGTCGACGACGAGATCCTCGAGCTCGCCGAATGGGACGCCGTGCGCGTGCCGCCCGGCACGTGGCGAGGCTACGAGGCCGGGCCGGAGGGCCTCGAGCTCCTCGTCATCGGCGCCCCCAGCCTCGGCGAGGCCACGCGCGAGGACGTCGAGGGCCTGCGCGACTGGTGGGCCTAGTGGATCAGTCGTACTCGCGCACGCGCCGGTACAGCGTGTCGCGCTGCACCGGTCGCTTGCCCGCCGCCCGGATGAGGCGGCAGAAGTCCTCCGTCGAGGCGCGGTAGGTCGTGCCGGCGGCGGAGACCACGTTCTCCTCGATCATGATCGAGCCCATGTCGTCGGCTCCGAAGTGCAGCGCCACCTGGCCGATCTTCAGGCCCTGGGTGACCCACGACGACTGGATGTGGTCGACGTTGTCCAGGTAGATCCGCGAGACCGACTGCGTGAGCAGGTAGTCGAACGAGGTCGGCGTCTCCTTCACCTGCTCGCCGAGCCGCGTGTGGTCGGGCTGGAACGTCCACGAGATGAACGCCCGGAAGCCGTGGTGCTCGTCCTGCAGGTCGCGGATCCGGCGCATGTGCTCGATCCGGTCCTCGACCGTGTCGACGTGGCCGTACATCATCGTCGCCGTCGTCGACATGCCCAGGCGGTGCGCCTCGCGCATGACCTGCAGCCAGTCGCGCGGTCTTGGTCTTCTTCGGCGCGATGATCGCCCGCACCCGGTCGACCAGGATCTCGGCGCCGCCGCCGGGCAGCGAGTCGAGCCCGGCGTCGCGCAGCCGCGACAGCACCTCGGGCACGGTCATCTTCGAGCGCCGCGCGATGTGCTGGATCTCGGGCGGCGACAGCGCGTGCAGGTGGATCGGGTAGCGCGCCTTGATCGAGCGGAACAGGTCCTCGTACCAGTCGATCTTCAGGTCGGGGTGGTGCCCGCCCTGCATCAGCACCGCCGTGCCGCCGAGGCGCAGCGTCTCCTCGATCTTCTTGAAGATGATCGGCTTCGGCAGGACGTAGCCCTCGCGCTCGTCGCCAGGGCGCCGGTAGAAGGCGCAGAAGTCGCAGTCCGTGACGCAGACGTTGGTGTAGTTCAGGTTCCGGTCGACGATGAACGTGACCTCGTCCGCGTTCGTCCGTCGCGCCCGCAGCTCGTCGGCGGCCCGCCCGACCGACACCAGGTCGCGGGAGCGCAGCAGCGTCACGGCGTCCTCGTCGGACAGGCGCTCGTCCTGCAGCACCTCGTCGAGGATGGCGCGGACGGTGCGGGTCTCGGTCTCGACAGCGGCCATTGGTCCCTACTTTAGGGCGGCGGCCCGGGCGAAGCGAAGCTCGGGCGCGCGCTCGATGACGCCCGCCGCGGCGGCGAGCTCGTAGAAGCGGCGGAGGCCCTCGCGCTCGCGCAGGCCGAAGCGGTAGCGGAGCTTCTCGAAGTAGCGGGCCAGGTAGCCCGCGGGGAAGCCGTGGCGCTCGGCGGCGTCGCGGGCCACGTCCACGGCGTGCTCGGCGGCGTCGGCCACCGCCCGGGTCAGGGCGGCGTCGACCCGCTCGAGCCGCTCGGGCGGCACCTCGACCCGCGCGGCCCAGACGGCGAACACCATCGGCAGCCCCGTCCGCTCGCGCCACAGCGCGCCGAGGTCGTGGTGCGGCCGCGGATCGGAGAACGCCGAGCGCAGCGCCCGGTCGCCGATCAGCAGCCGGGCGTCGGCGTCCTCGGACTCCTCGGGGACGACGGTCACGTTCGGGAACAGCGTCCGCACGAGCGTGATCGAGGTCGCCGACTCGAACGTCGTGGCCACGGTCTCGATCGCCGGCAGCGGCACCGAGGTGACGAGCTGCACCGACTCCACCGCGCCGTCCGAGCCGACGCACAGCGACGGCAGGAGGACGTACTGGTCGGCCGCGGCGGCGTACTCGATGCTCGACACGTTGGCCACGTCGACCTCGCCGGCCCGCAGCATGCGGTTCAGCGCCGTCGGCACGCCGACGACCTCGACCGCCTCCTCGGGGGCGAGGTGGCGGCCGATGGCCCACTCCACCGGGAACGTGTTGATGAAGCCGACGCGACCCAGGCGAAGCGGGGCGTCGCTCACGCCGCGACCTCGGCGCCGTCGAAGCGCCGGATCACGTTGTAGTGCGTGTCGCGCTGCACCGGCACCCGGCCGGCCTCGCGGATCACCCGCACCAGCGAGGCGACCTTCTCCTCGGTCGGCGTCACCGCGCCGGCGGCGTGGGCGATCGTCTCCTCGACCACGGTGCCCTGGATGTCGTTCGCCCCGAAGTGCAGCGCCACCTGGGCGAGCGGGGTCGAGATCATGATCCAGTACGCCTTGATGTGCTGGATGTTGTCCAGCATCAGGCGCGAGACGGCCTGCATCTTGAGGTCGTCGTGGCCCGTCGTGAACGACCAGCCGCGCCGCTCGAAGACCGTGTTCTCGGGGTGGAACGGGAGCGGGATGAAGGCCAGGAAGCCGCCCGTCTCGTCCTGCTGGGTGCGCAGCCGCAGCAGGTGGTCGACGCGCTCCTCGTAGGTCTCGACGTGGTTGTAGAGCATCGTGCAGTGCGTCGGCATGCCCATCTGGTGGGCCTCGCGGTGCACCTGCATCCAGATGTCGGGATGCTCCTTGCCCGGCGCGATGATCTTGCGGACCCGGTCGGCGAACACCTCGGCGCCGCCGCCGGGCAGCGAGCCCAGGCCGACGGCCCGCAGCTCGCGCAGCACCTCGGCGTGCGAGATGCCCGAGAGCTTCGTCATGTGGTGGATCTCGCTCGCCGTGAAGCACTTCAGGTGCACGTCCGGCAGCGCCTCGTGCAGCGATCCGGATCAGGTCGACGTAGTAGTCGAACGTGAGGTGCGGGCTCTCGCCGCCGACCATGTGGATCTCGCTGTAGCCGTTCGTCTCGTACACGGCCGCCGCGTGCTCCACGAGCTCGGCGACGCTCTTGGTGTAGGCCCCGTCCTGCTTCTGGGTGCGCGCGAAGGCGCAGAACTTGCACTTCACCCGGCAGACGTTCGTCTGGTTCAGGTAGAGGTTGTTGACGAAGTACACCTCGTCGCCGCCGCCGCGCAGGCGGCGGGCAAGGTCGGCGAGCTCGCCGAGGGCCAGCAGATCCTCGCTCTCGAACAGCGTGACGCCGTCCTCGAAGTCGAGGCGCTCGCCGGCGAGCACCTTCTCCTGGATGGGTGCGAGCTCGGATCCGTGAGCGACCGTGGCCAAGAACACTCCCTCGTCAGGCTTCTCGTTCGACGGCGCGGCGCAGCACCACGCGCAAGCTTGCGGCATCGCAGGCGCTGCTCGTGCGCGAGAGCTCCTGCTCGGCCTTCGCGGCGAACTCTACCGCCCGGGCGCGGGTCTCCCGCGACGGCTCCCGTCGCGACCACCCGCGCGAGCGTCGGCAGCGCGCCCTGGCCGTCGACGCCCTCGCGCATCGCGCGCGCCACCTCGGGGTCCCGCTCTGCGGCCAGGAGCAGCGGCAGGGTCATCGTCCCGTCGAGCACGTCGGTGCCGAGCGCCTTGCCGGTGATCTGCGGGTCGCCGTCGCAGTCCAGGGCGTCGTCGGCGAGCTGGAACGCGAGGCCCAGGAGGAGCCCGAAGGCCTGCAGGTGCTGCTGGTCGCGCTCGTCGAGCCCGCCGAACCGGGCGCCGAGGGCGCAGGCCGCGACGAACAGGCGGCCGGTCTTGAGCCGGCAGCGCTCGAGGTAGTCCTCGACGGCCGTCTCGGGGCGGCGGGTCTGCTCGACCTGCAGGGCCTCGCCCCGGGCCAGGTCGAGCGCCGCGTCGGCGAGCAGCTGGACGGCGACCGGGTCGCCGGTGGCGGCCAGCTCGGCGAACGCCCGGGCGTACAGGTAGTCGCCGGCGGCGCTCGCGATCCGCGGCCCGTGCGCCGCCCAGATCGTCTGGCGCCCGCGCCGCAGCGGTGCGGCGTCGAGGACGTCGTCGTGCACCAGCGTCGCCATGTGCACCAGCTCGACCGCGGCCGCGGCGTGCACCAGGGCCTCGCTCGCGGGCACCTCGAGGGAGGCGCAGAGGTAGACCAGCAGCGGCCGCAGGCGCTTGCCGCCGGCGCCGAGGGTCGCGTGCGAGGCCAGCGCGGCCGGGCCGGCGGTGTAGTCCACCGCGTCCGCGAGCCGGAGCTCGACCTCGGCCCGGAAGCGCTGGGCGGCCTCGCCGCCGAGCGAGCGGACCTCCTCGACGGCCGAGCTCACTGGCGCACCCCGACGTGCAGGGCCACGATCCCGCCGCCCAGGAGGCGGTAGCGCACCTCGCCGATCCCGGCGCGGTGGAACGACTCGCCGAGCTCCTCGGGCCCGGGGAAGCGGCGCACCGAGGCCGGCAGGTAGGTGTACGCGGACGAGTCGAAGACCCGGCCGAGGAGCGGGATCAGCCGGTCGAACCAGAGCCGGTAGAAGCTCGACAGCGGCGGCCGCGTCGGCGTCGTGATCTCGAGCACCACGATCCTGCCGCCGCGCCGCACGACCCGCGCGAGCTCGCGCAGGCCGGCGTCGACGTCGGGGAGGTTGCGGATCCCGAAGCCGACCGTGGCCGCGGCGAACGAGCCGTCGGCGAACGGCATCGACGTGGCGTCGCCGCGCACCCACTCGATCTCCGCCGCCCCTTCGGGCAGCGGCTTCTCCCGGGCGTGGTCGAGCATCTTCTCGGAGAAGTCGAGGCCGGTCACACGCCCGTTGGGACCGACCGCGCGGGCCAGCGCCAGCGCGAGGTCACCCGTCCCACAGCAGGCGTCGAGCACCTGTGCGCCCGGCCCGACCCCGGCCTCGGCGGCGGCCAGGGCGCGCCAGCGCTGGTCGAGCCCGGCGGTCATCAGCCGGTTCATCAGGTCGTACGGTCCGGCGATCCGGTCGAACATCCGCTCGACGTCGCCCGGTGGCAGGGTGCCCCGTTCGGCCACGCTCACTCCGACCCCCAGCGGCGCAGCAGGTCGTGCTCCACCCCGACGAGGTCGAGCACCTTCGCGGCGACGAAGGAGACGGCGTCGTCCAGGGTGTCCGGCTGGGTGTAGAAGGCCGGCATGGCCGGCATGATGATCGCACCTGCCTGGCGGAGTTTCAGCAGAACCTCCAGATGGATCAGCGAGAGCGGGGCCTCGCGCGGCACCAGCACCAGCTTTCGGCCCTCCTTGAGGGCCACGCTCGCGGCGCGGTGGATCAGGTTCGCGGGGCCCGACGAGGCGATCGTGCCGGCCGTGGCCATCGAGCACGGGCAGATCACGTAGGCGTCGACCAGGGCCGAGCCCGAGGCGTAGGGCGAGAACCAGTCGCGCTCGGAGTACAGCGTCGTCGTCTTGCCGCCGTGCTCCCGCACGAGCCGCTCGATCGCCTGGGAGGGGCGCATCGCGCGGTCGCGGTACACCTCGAAGGCGATCACCTCGCCCGCCGACTCCGACGCGCACACCCCGACCTCGACCCCCGCGTCACGCAGCCCCTCGAGGAGCCGGGCGGCGTACGGGGCGCCGGAGGCGCCGGTGATGCCGAGGAAGACGCGCATTCAGGTCACGTGGTCAGAGACGCGTGAGGCCCGGCGTGACCGGGCCTCACGACGAAGGATGACGAGCGGGGCTCGGCCGTTGCGTCAGAAGGTCACGCCCTGGCACGCGTCGCCGATGGACTTCGGGGCGCCCGTCGGCTTCGACTGGTCCGTCGGCGCCGCGGTCGCTCCGGCCGCGGAGGCGACGTACGTCGCGATGCAGTCGATCTGCTTCTCGCTGAGCTTGCCCTTGAACGAGGGCATGCCGCCCTTGCCGTTCGTCACCCGGTCGACGACCAGGGCGTAGTCCGGCTTGGCGCCGTCCAGGTTCGGGCCGACGTTGCCGTTCCAGCCCGGGTCCTTGAGCGTGTGACAGGACGCGCAGGCGGCGTTCGAGAAGCCGTACTTCGAGGCGATCGCCGAGCCCGCGCCGGCCGCGCCGGGGGCCTTCGATCCGTACCAGGTGAGGGACAGCAGCAGCACGGCCATGATCGAGGCGAACGAGATGGCGATCGGCCGGTGCGACAGCCGCCGCTCGCGCGAGCGGTCGATGAACGGGATGCCGATCAGCAGCACCATCCAGATCGTCGGGATGATGATCGTGCCGAGCAGCAGCAGGTCCGGGTTCTTGAAGATCCGGAGCAGCTCGAAGAGGAAGAAGAAGTACCACTCGGGCCGCGGGTCGTACTGCTCGACCGCGGGGTCGGCGCGGTCCTCGTAGAGCGGCCCGAGGACGCCGTTCTTGCCGCCGTGGTTGATGTCCGTCCCGTGGGTCGCCGAGTAGTACCAGACCACCGCGAGCACGACGATCAGCGCCACGAAGAAGAAGTTGACGATCGTGTCGTGCAGCAGCGCGTTCGGGAAGAACGGCTTACCCGTCTTCTTCTGGTAGCCGTACTCGCGCAGGTACTCCTCGCGCCGCTCGCGGGCCGTCAGGCGCGGCATGCGGCCTCCTTCGCGATCGTCGCGGGAGCGGTCATCGGCTGTTCTCCACGGCCTCGCGGGCGATCGACTCGTCGTAGCGGGTCTTCGACCACGGCGGCGAGGTCACGCCGAGCTTCACCACGAGCCACATGTGCACGAAGATGAAGGTGAAGATCCCGCCCGGGATCACCAGCATGTGCAGGGAGTAGAAGCGTGACAGCGTCTGCCCGCCGAACTCGGGCCCGGCCTTCAGGAAGTCGGCCAGGTAGGGCCCGAGGATCGGCGCCGTGCCGTTGATGTTCACGCCGACGACCGTGGCCCAGTAGGCGCGCTGGTCGAACACCAGCAGGTAGCCGGTGAACGACATCGCCATCACCAGGATGAACAGGATCGCGCCGGTGATCCAGGTGAGCTCGCGCGGGTACTTGTAGGCGCCGAAGAAGAACGTGCGGGCCATGTGCAGGAAGAGCAGGATGACCATCACGCTCGATCCCCACTTGTGCATCCCGCGGATGAGCCAGCCGAGCGTGGCGTCGTCGGTGATGAAGCGGATCGAGTTGTAGGCCCCGTCCGGCGACGGGTCGTAGTTCATCGCCAGGAGCACGCCCGTGGTCGCCTGGAACAGGAAGACGACCAGCAGCGACGAGCCCAGCGTCTGCAGCCAGGACGTGTCGCGGGGGACGTTGCGGAAGAGGAAGGCCTCGACGAGGCCGACGAACCCGGAGCGCTCCTCGACCCACTCGAGAGGGGCGTCGACCACGAGCTCTTTGACCGTCGGGCGTGTGCGAGGCATGCCGTTGGGCTCCTACTGCGGCGCGTCGGGGTAGAGGAAGCTGAGGATGCCGTTGACCGGCTGGCCGGGGCCCTTCAGCTGGACGAGCTTGGCGTTGCCGTTCTTGTCGACGCTCTCGGTGGCCATCAGCTGGCCGAGGATCAGGCGGTCGTTGACCACCTTCGTCTCGTAGCGGTTCAGCGGGCGCACCGGCGGGCCGGCGGTGCGGCGGCCCTCGCTGTCGTACTGGCCGCCGTGGCACGGGCAGCCGAACGAGCCGGTGAAGGCCCGGACCGGGCAGCCGAGGTGCATGCAGGTGTTGGCGATGGCCGTGAACCGGCCCTCGGGGTTGTGCCGCACGAAGACGACGCGCCGCTGCAGGCCCGACTGCGTCGTGCGGCTGGCTCTCGAAGGTCACGACCGTGTACTTGTCGGCTCGACCGGGAAGTTCGACGTCGGCCCGAGGTCGATGTCGAAGTACTTGGCCTTCTTGAACACCGGCGCGAGGACGAAGGCCAGGGACGGGCACGGCGATCACGGCGCTCATGACCGCGCCGACGCCGAGCGTGGCGCCCGCCAGGAAGCGTCCGCGGTGGAGCGCGGCCCGTGCCGAGGCGGCGTCGACGTCGGCCGCCTGGGCCAGCGCGCTGTGCGGGGCGGCCTGGACAGCGCTCTCGAGCGGCTTCTCCGAGGAGGTCCCGGGGAGGGGTTGCGGGTCGTCCTGAGGAGACGTCGCGCGCTCGCTGGGTTCGGCGGGTGGATCCGCCACGGCTACCTCCGAAGGGTCAGGACGGTCGTGCGAGTGGCATTAGAGCCGATCCCCGCGGCTGCCGCAACGACGCGGCACCTGCCACGATCTCGGCCCCAGTCCGGCGTTCGACGGAGGCATGGGCAATCCCTGGCGCCCCGTCGGCCGTAGATCTAGCAGATTGCCCGGCCGCTGCCGTACCCGGATCCGCTCGAGCAGGGGTTTTGCCTGGCCCGGGTGGAGGAACCCTCTCCCATGATCCGAGCACTCGCAACACTGTTGGGGTTTGCGGCTGCAGCGGTCCTGCTCGCCGTCGCTCCCAACGCCGGGGACCTGACCGGCAACACGCTCTGGTACGTCGCAGGCATCTGGGCGGCGGCCGGCCTGGTGGCCGGCTTCTTCTACCAGGCGGGCGGCGTGCGCCGGCCGGGGACGCGGCTGAACCAGCCGATGCTGTTCCTGGCCTGGCTCCCGTGGTCGCTGCTGGCGGCCGGCGCGGTCGTGCAGCTGGCCGAGCCCGGCGGCGACGTCGCCCGGCTGTACCGCGACGTCCTGCCCGACACCTGGCTCGCCCACTGGGCGATCGGGATGTCCGCCCTGTGCTTCGGCAGCGGGCTCCTGCTGGCGTTCACGCTGCTCGAGCCGCGCGTGTCGGTGAACCGCATCGTCACCGTGGCCGAGGAGGAGGAGCGGCCCGTGGTCGTCGAGCCCCGGCCCGAGCCGGTGGCCGTCGAGCCCGACGCGACCGACCTCGACGAGCAGCCCCTGCCGCCCGACGCCGTCGAGCGCGACGCCGAGGCGCGTGACGCGGCGGCCCGGGCGCGAACGAGACCCGCATGGCCCGTACCGCCCCCGAGTAGGGGCGCCTAGATTCCCCGTCTGCGCGTCGCCGCGATGGCGGCGCGCACGGCGGTGGAGAACGGCACCAGCGGCAGCGGCACGAGCCGACGGATCCGGTCGTCCCGCACCACCAGGGGCCGAGCGGGCCGAAGGAGCATGCGCACCGTCGTCTCGTCCGCGCCCGCGAAGGCCCGGAAGGCGAACGTCGAGAACGCCCCGACGTCCAGCGGGAGCGAGGCCAGGAGCGGCCGACGGCCGACGGCCTTTCCGACCTCCTCGAGCATCTCGCGCAGCGTGACGACGTCCGGGCCGCCCAGCTCGAGCGTGCCGGCGGTCGGCTCCTGGCGGGCCGCCAGAGCCACCAGGTGGCGGACGACGTCCGCCGCGGCGATGGGCTGGGCGGGCTGCGAGGCCCAGCGGCCGGTGGTCAGGAGCGGGGCTCGCTCGGCGAGCCGGCGCAGGGCCACGACCGGGGCCGAGCCGGCAGCCACGATCGGCGTCGCCCGCAGGACCACGACCTCCGAGCCCGGCGGCGTCGGGGCGCCGGGCGGCGCGTCGGGGTCGGC
Source organism: uncultured Actinomycetes bacterium (assembly GCA_963794695.1). Lineage (GTDB taxonomy): Bacteria > Actinomycetota > Thermoleophilia > Gaiellales > JALYLC01 > CAWCFJ01. The sequence goes on from CAWCFJ010000003.1 coordinate 1,025,110, forward strand.
GTCGGCCAGGCAGCGCAGGGCGATCACCCGGCGCACGCCGGCCGCGGCCGCGGCCTCGTGCAGCGGGAGCCACAGCTGGCCGCTCTCGGGCGGCGCGCCGCGGGTCACGTCGATCACCGCGCTGGCGCCCTTGAGCGCCCGCCGCAGCGAGGTGTCCGTGGCCAGCGTGGTGCGCACCCGCTCGATCCGCGGCACGCCGGACAGCGTCTCGGGGCGGCGGGCCAGGGCCACGACCTCGGCACCGGCGGCCAGGAGCTCGGGCAGCAGCAGGCGCCCGACGCAGCCGCTGGCGCCCGCGACCACCACCCGCCGCCCGGACAGCAGGTGGCCGGTGGAGCCGCTGGTCGGGCCCGGCATCTGCTCGGCGGCGGCCATCGCTCAGCGTCTCCAGGGCCGGGCGCGGCGGCGCGCAGGCCGCCCGTGCCCGTTCGTGGAAGCGGCGCCCTGGCCGCCGAGCCGGATCCCGAGCGCCGGCCAGAGCTCGTCGACGCGGTGCACGACGTCGTCGGACATGCGCGCGATCTCGGGCCACTCGCGGGTGTAGCCCTCGGCGGCCCAGGTCGCGGTCGCGTCGATCCCGAGCTTCCCGCCGAGCATCGGGATCTGGGCCGCGTGGTCGAGCTGGTCGAGCGGCCCGGAGGCGAGCTCGACGTCCCGCGAGACGTCGACGTTCGCGCCGACCTGCCACATGACCTCGTTGTAGTCGTGCACGTTCACCTGGGCGTCGACGACCACGACCGCCTTCGTCAGCGACAGGAGGCCGGTCCCCCAGATCGCGTGCATCACCTTGCGCGCGTGCCCGGGGTAGGCCTTGCGGATCGAGACGATGCAGCAGTTGTGGAACGCCCCGGCGAACGGCAGGTCGTAGTCCACGATCTCGGGGACGGTGGCGCGGATCGCCGGCAGGAAGATGCGCTCGGTGGCCTTCCCGAGCCAGACGTCCTCCATCGGCGGCGGCCCGACGATGATCGACGGGTAGATCGCGTCGCGGCGCATGGTCACCGCCGTGACGTTCAGCACCGGGAACGGCTCGACCGGCGTGTAGTAGCCGGTGTGGTCGCCGAACGGGCCCTCGGGGGCGAGCTCGCCGCGCTCGCAGTACCCCTCGATCACGATCTCGGCCCGGGCCGGCACCTGCAGGTCGACCGTGCGGCACTGGACGAGCTCGACCGGCTCGCCGCGCAGGAAGCCCGAGACCATGATCTCGTCGATGTGCTTCGGCAGCGGCGCCGAGCCCGCGTAGGTCGTCACGGGGTCGCAGCCGAGGGCCACGGCGACCTCCATGCGGCCGCTCCCGAGACGCCAGTCGGCGGCGGCGTCCTTGTGGATCTGCCAGTGCATCCCGAGCTGCTGTCGGGCCGTGCTTCTGCAGCCGGTACATGCCGACGTTGCGCCCGCCCGTCTTCGGGTCCTTGGTGATGACCGACGGCAGGGTGATGAACGGCCCGCCGTCGTCGGGCCAGCAGGTCATGATCGGGAGCTGGTCGAGCGACGGCTGCTCGAGCACGACCTCCTGGCACGGCGCGTTCTTGACCGTCTTCGGCAGGGCGTCGGCGAACGACTTCAGCTTGCCGAGGGTGCGGATCTTGTCCGCGAGGCCCTGCGGCGGCGTCAGCTCGAGCACGTCCGACAGCTTCTGCGCCACGTCGTCGAGCTTCTCGACGCCCAGCGCCAGGCACATCCGCCGCTCGGTCCCGAACTGGTTGATCAGCAGCGGATGGGGCGAGCCCTTGACCCGCCGGAACAGCAGCGCCGGGCCGCCGCCCTTCATCGCCCGATCGGCGATCTCGGTGATCTCGAGGTACGGGTCGACCTCGTGCTCGATCTCCGCGAGCTCGCCCTCGCGGCGGAGCAGGTCGACCCACTCGCGAAGGTCGCGGACGATCACCTCTGTAGCGTACGTGCACACGGAGGGCGACCGGCGCACGGCCGGCCGCCCTCCGGGGGGTTTGGCCAATTGGCCACGCGGCCGCGTGGCCAATTGGCCACGGCGGCCGACACGCTCACTGCACGAGGTCGACGTCCTCCGCCCGCACGAAGGCGATGCGGTGGCCGAGGCTGATCTCGTAGAACTGCTCGGGCCCGCTCACCACGGTGTGGTCGTTCGGGTCGAGCGTGTACGTCGGTGCCGAGAA